>CALSLN010000030.1 GCA_943787205.1 uncultured Rhodospirillaceae bacterium | reverse complement strand
GTGAACGTCGGATTGGTGATTTTCTTCGTCGCGAAACTCTTATGTTTAACGGATACGAAGAAGAGGTCGGCGAACTTTACGCGGGCATGGACCTTCGTAAGAACTACTAGGACGCTTTCAGTTGTCGCTGAAATATCGCTCGTACATTCTTGTTCCGGCCTCTGATGCTGCTGCATCTCGAACTGCACTTGCGGGGCCGGCAGACCTTGTGGTCCTTGATCTTGAGGATACGGTAGAGGATGCGCTAAAACCACGTGCGCGTATCATGCTGCGTACGGGCTTGTCCGCCGACTGGGCGGATGACGAGCGCTGTGCAGTACGTGTCAACGCGTGGGGGTCGAAAGCTGGTCAAGTGGACCGTATGGCTTTGTCTGGCCTGTATCTTCCAGCCGTTGTGTTGCCAAAGGTGGAGACTCCCGAGGACGTCGCTGCGGCGCGTTTAGACCTTACGGATTCAGACCTTGGCGCATCGGCACTACACGTGATTATAGAAACCGCGATTGGACTAGAGAACGTTGCAGCCATTGCGGACGCTGACGTCGACTCTTTGATATTTGGGGCGTTCGGTTTAGCAAAGACGCTAGGTGTCGAGCTAGGCCGGCCGATACCTGAACTTATTGGCGCGCGCCGCCAAATCGCGGCCACCGCCGTGGCCAGCGGAATAGCAGCGTTTGATATGCCCTGGAATGACACGGCGGACAGCGACGGTTTTGAAGCCCATCTTACACAATCGGTGGAGCTTGGCTTTACCGGATGCTGTGCCATGAATGAGGCTCAGGCTCAGCGCATCAACGCTACCTATCCGGCCTAGACTTGCGCCCCACCTGTCGCTGGAGATTACATTCCAGCGTCAGGTACACCAAAGACCGATCCTTTACCACCTGGACCACCGCGACCTTGTGCGCGTTTATCGTCGATGATTTTTTTCGCGTACGACCAGGTGTTTTCGTTTTCTGAGAGGCCTTTCCATTCTCGTGGTGCCTCTAAGTATTTCGGGTAATTTTTTGCCGTATAGTCGCGAATGTACTTTGGCAGGCCGTCTATTCCATTCATGAATTTAAACGATTGAGCGTGGTACACCATATGACCTGCGCGGTTGCCCATTTCCATGAACGGCAACCACATACCGCAACGCGCCCATGCTGTGTGGTTCGACGCTGATGTCACATCTGGGTTGGCGACCTCGGAGAGGCTGCTTGAGATCGCCCAAAGTTCGCACGATTGATAAACGTCTTGTTGTGAGTGCAGCGGGTAGTCCTGGCGGCTGATCGGATTTTCTTTGGTTCGGAAGACATCGATCTGGAAGACAATCCGATCGCCAACGATTTCGTGGTCAAACGGCGGCGACCGAAAACCACCCTCTACTCTCGAAATTCGATTAACGGGATCATTGAGGATATGAAGAACTTCGACCGTTCGGCCCGTTACTGGATTGGTCCAAGTATCCAAAATCTCGCCGGTCTTGGGATCCATGTAGTAGAGTATTTCTCGGTGGTGGAAGTTCCAAACGCCATCACCTTGATAATCTAGTCGCGTGGCGCCAACACCATAGGTTTGGAAGGCGAGATGGTTTGCCTCTCCGGGAACCCACAGCCACGCCTTACCCGCAAAGCCACTGATGATGTCGTCACCAGACAAATCGCCCTGAATCTTTAGAAGTGTTCTCAGATTTGTTTCCGGATCCATTGTGTCGAAGCCGTCGGGTACCGCGGCTGATGCTGATGACGGCATCATAGACGCTGCGGCTGCTCCAGCTGCTCCGGCGCTTAGACCACCGATGAGACCCCGCCGACTGACCGGGTCTGCATTCATGTGGAACGTGTCTGACATCAAAGGGGGGCGTTCGTCGTATGTGTCCGTCATATCTACATCCTCATGGGGCGTGAAAAACCTTCCAGAGAATCTTAACAAGCATTGAGCCTGGTCTAGGGGCCTCCTAGGAACTCTGTCCGACTGGCGGGCGCAGGCTCGTCGCCAGATAAGCGCACAGGTATTTTTTTTGCTTTTACGGGCGTTGGGTTCGTACTGTTAAAGATCTAACTCTAAGGGAGAGCAGTACAAATGCAGATCATGAGCGTTTCCGCGGCGATATTGGCGGGTGTTGGGTGTCTGCTAGGTGCCCAGCCCGCATGGGCAGAGAAAATCTCTATGGAGCCTGGAGCGATCCTACGTGATTGCTCTGACTGCCCGGAGATGGTGGTGATTTCGACGGGGTCTTTTCAGATGGGCTCTGAGCACATGGAGCAAATGCGTGATGACGAGTTGCGTCCTGAGGGGCCTGTTCGGTCGGTAAGAATAACCAAGCCGTTCGCTGCGGGTCGTTATGAAGTAACGAATGCTGAATATGCAACTTTTATCGATGCTACGGGATACGTGCCCACGAATGCCTGCGTCACTTGGGGTGGCCGTGATGCTGTCGATGGAGTCAGTTGGCGAGAGCCGCGTATCGGGCCAACGCCAGAGCCAAATGACCCGGTTGTTTGTGTCGATTGGAACGATGCCAAGGCCTATACACTTTGGCTCGCTGGTCATACTGGAAAACGCTACCGCATGCTCACAGAAGCGGAGTGGGAGTACGCCGCAAAAGCTGGATCGAAAACGGTTTGGCCATGGGGCGACGACGAGAATGTAGTTTGTGAATACGGTAATGTCTTTGATCAGTCTGGCTTAAAAGAGCCTCGCTCTACATCGAACTCAAATGCTGCTGCGCGGGCGGCGAGTTGTGACGACGGATTTATGCTGGTCGCTCCAGTTGGCCAATTCAAACCAAATGCTTTTGGCCTATTCGATACAATTGGTAATGTTTGGGAGTGGACGGAAGACTGCTCACTCATGCTGTATACGGATGGCCCACTTGATGGCTCAGCGTATCACTCGGTGTCCGCGTGTGAAAAACGGGCCGTTCGAAGCGGGAGTTGGAGATCGAGGATGTCACGGCATAGACCGACATTTCGAGGCCGTGACCCTGCAAATTTAGCCTACTACATCTTTGGATTCCGCATTGCGAGAACCCTAAACTAACGTTTTATGTTTTAAAAACGGAACCGCACGGTTACGGCACCTGTGTGGCCTGTGTACCCGCCACCTTTTTCACCGTCATAGTCGAAGGACACTGTTGCGTGTTCATTCTTATAGAATACGCCGAGCCCGACAGAGAATAAGCCCTGTGTGTTTGCGCTGCGTTGGAGAACAAATGGCGTGCCACCAGCGGCGAACGTAAGTTCCAAATCCTGTGTGCCAGTCATGAATTCGCGTGTGTAGTTGGTGCGCAATTCAAACTCGAAGCTCGTGTTATCTTCACTGTTAAATGATTTGCGGCTGGCTAGCCCGAGGCTGCCGCGTAAAGAATCGGTATTGCTCGATGCAACATTTAGGTTCAGCCCGTTGCCGCCACCTTCCTCTATATAGGAACCTTGGTGAAGGTATAGATACTGAACACGCGCGGTTGGAATGAAGCTCAGTGTGTCGCGACGAACGCCAAGGGCCAGTTGCCACGCCGTGCTAAATTGGTAGCCGTTCCAGTCGCCGGTTGATGTTCTATCAATGTCGTCAAACCTAATGTTGCGTTCGCTGTTAAAGGAGTCGTAACCCAAGGTCACACTGCCCTGCAGGTTGCGGATCTCATCGCCCATACGAATGTATCCGTTAAGCTGCGAGCTACTAAATTCTGACGGCTTGTCTACAGACGTCAGCTCGTCGGGAAAGCTCCAAAGCTGCGTGTAGGCTATGCCCGCGCGAGCAAGCCGGCCTACTTGGCGGTCTGTGCCGATGGCAATGCCGCCTGACCAAGTTGTATATCCGAGTTGATCGACATCAGCAGATTGCTTGGCGTAGTGCCCCATTGGCTGAATCCATACGGACGGCTTGTCTCTATAAAAACCGACTGCTGGAACGCGGTCGAGGCGGCGATTGATTGCGCCTAGAGCCATGTTTTGCTGGTCTAGGGCAGCTTGCATGATGGCGTTGCTGGTGTCCGGCAGGATCTGCCGCAGGGCACTTTCGAAGTCAGTCTGCGCCGTGATCGCAGCAAGACCAGAGAAGAACTCTGTATCTGCGCTTAAGCCACCCGCAGCCCCCTCATACAGAGCGCCCATATTGCCGGCGAGGCCAAGGTCAGCTGCTGTTCTGCGCGTGACTTCAAGAAGAATGGCATTGGCATTTGTCGAGTCCGGCAAGACGCGAATGTTGTGCATGTAAGAGGTGTCGGCAGGGACGGCAGCTGTTGCAACCAGTGAGGTGTTCAGTTGTCCGGCCTCAACCAATGTGAAGACCTGCTGATCACTGACAAAGTTCTTTAAAATGGGAACGATCGTGGTGTCGGCGGCTAAGGTGGCAACGCCACTTGCACTTAGGGTCCCAGCACGATTGTTGACGCCATCAACTTCAATACGCAGTGTTGTTCCACCCTGAATGTCGAGCGTACGGAACGATGCGCCGGCATCGGACAAAACCGTCCAGTCACTGTTCGAAACTGTGAGGTCAATGATTGAACCAGTTTCTGCGAAACCGGCGGACAATGTCGTATTACTGATAGTCGCAATCTTTGTGCCCGTCGTGAATGAGAATGTTCCGGCGACAGAGGTGTCAGAGAGTGAAATCGTATCGTTGCCGCCGCCAAGGTAGATGAGCGACCCGTCTATGGAGCCGCCCGTAACTGTGAATGTGTCGTTGCCATCTCCGAGATAGATATCACCAGCCATGGTGCCAGAATTGAAAAACGTGAAATCACTAGTCGACGTTCTAACGTCAAGTGCTGTGGTTGTTCCTGTTGATCCATCGCGAATGAGAGCAAGGACGTCGCCGGTATTTGAGAAGCTCGTTAGTGTGCCCGCATTATCGACAATCGCGAACGCGCTAGAGCCTGAACCCGCAGCGTTGGCTGAAATGATGCCCGTGTTGACCAGGCTGGTAAGTGAACCGCTTTGCTCGACAATAATGGCCGTCGCGTTTCCACCAAGAGCGCTAATGGTTCCTTCGTTAATATCCTCTTCGGAATCACTTGTGATTGCGAGAATGTCGCCGCTATTGCTGATCGTTGGAACTGTGGCATTGGCCCCAATTCTAAGTGTTATCGCAGATGCATCAGTCGCGCCTGCGCGAAGGTCGCCGCCATCGTTGCGTAAGCCGCCAGCTAGGGTCGTGGAGTAGATTGTTCCACCTGAAACAAGGCCTTCAATAACGATACCTTCAGAGGCAATTCCCTCTGTTGAGCTGCCGGTCGAAATGATGCCTTGGTTTAAGATGGCAAAGGCGCTGTCACCGGTTCCGATCGCACCAAGTGTAATGCTGTTGAGCGTGCCACTGGGGCCGCCAGGTCGAACGCGTAGGGCCGGCCCTGACCCCGTAGCGCTCACACCGGCGTCCGTGATGCTCGCCGCTGGGTCATCAGCCGTTAAGCTAGGCTCAAGAGCTTCTGTGACCTGATTGCCGGAGTTAAGAAAACCAGAGCCGACCGAGTTTGCGATCCATAGACCGGCTTCGCCGGATTTCTCTGGGACGATATTGAAATCGACGTCGCGGCTTTCTGCTGCTCCTGCGTTAATTGCCCCATCGTTTGTGATTCCACCTGAAACAGCGCCGCCAACGTACATGCCAATACTATTGATTCCGGCCGCATTGAGCGTCCCACCATTGGAAATGTCGCCAGTTATCGCTCTGTTTAAATTGAGGCCTGTGGAGTTGTCTCCAATCGTAATGATACGACCATCATTGACGACAGACCCGGTCAACGTTGTATCGAGAAGAATTCCCGAAGATGCATTACCGCCAACTTCAATGGAGCCGCTCGCACTGTTGTTGATGGATCCAATCAGTCCACCAGGGCCATTAATGCGGATGCCAAAATTGTTGACAGATGTATCAATCAGGCTGCTGTCCGTCGCTGGGCCCGGAATCGATATGAGATTATTATTTGTGATCCCGCCAGTAATGTTGCCGACAGATCCATCAACTAAAATGGCGATCGCGTCAGACTCCGACGCCATCTGAATCTGCCCATTATTCGTTAGGCTGTTATCACTGTTGATGGTGACCGCAATACCGCTATCTAGTTCTAAGATGCCACCCGAATCGATAAGGATGTCGCCGGCACCGTTTCCGTCCCCGGTCGCGGTTGTAACGCCAGAAGTTTGGCTGTCTGTGATGGTGAGATCATCTGCTAAGGCAACGTTGGTGGTTACAAAGCCAATGGCACTTAATGCCGCGATTTGCAGTTGGCTAGACAGCTTGTGTTTGGTGAAACGCATGCGAACCATCACTCTTTTTATTGTCTCCCCACGGCTGTTAGGGCCGCAGGCAAATCCCCTGTTGAAAGCTTGAGCCAATGTAGACACGCCTTGAGGCGGTCAAGTCAATCCATCCGTGCAGTTGTCTAAGGTCTTTATTGGCGAAATGTGGCAGAATTTGGCCGAATATTGAGGTCCTAACCTTGCTAAGGACTATTAAGCCAGAGCTGGGCCATCGGCTGTATCAGGGTCCCCAGGCATTCTACCAGGAGATTTCCAGCGAACGATGAGCGCGAACAAAAAGATCAGGGAGTTAATGCTGCCAACCATGACGAAGACTGAGCTTGGTGAAACTTCATCAAATAGCCACCCGCCTATCACTGAGCAAAAAAGAATACCGATGGCTCCAGAGATGTTGAATCCACCGATTACGGCTCCGCGTTCAGCCACTGGCGCTTCCTGACCGACAAGAGCCTGTGAGCCAAAGAAGGCCGAAATTTGTCCGATGCCAAGCAAAATGACGAAGGGCAGGGCGCTCTCGCTCGTTGGGTCTGTAACGAAACCCATTCCCAGATACCCCAGAGCCGCAAGTAACATGCAGAACGCGAGGAACCCGGTGCGATTAAAGCGGTCAATAAAGAACACTATAATTATGGTCCACAGGAGAGCTGCAGATTGTGCAGCGACAAACGCAAGGGTGGATTTTCTCGTCGCATCCGCTGTGGTTAACCCCTGCTCAACGCCGACGCTTGTACCCCAAAGCGTTAGAAATGTTCCGAGTATGACTAGATCACCGCGCGCAATAAACGCTGCACCATAAGACAATGCAATTCTCGGGTTGCCAAAGCCCTGTTTGACCGCACTTATGGCGAGATCTTTGATGGGCGGTTTTGCCTCGTCGTGAACAGGTGTGCCTTCTTTAAGACCAATCCATAGAACTATAGTCGATAAGACGCAGAGTCCTGCGATGAGCCAATGCACCAGTTCTCCTGCGTCGGCTCCATCCATCCCACCAGATACAAAGCGGTCCGGCAGCGACCCAAACACTCTATTGATAAAGACCACGCCGAGGCCGTTCATCGCGCCAACGATGCCCACAAGTTTTCCGCGGGATGCTTCTTGCGGGTAATCTGTAACAATGGTTGCCAGCATGCCGGTCGAGGTGGCGATGCCGATTGCATATATGATTCTGTACAGGGTCAGTTCCAACACAGTATCCGCCGTCGGATAGAGTGCGTAGCCCAACCCCATCGTAAGAAAGCCGAAGAGGTAGACTGACTTGCGACCAATGCGATCAGCTGCAATGCCAACTGGGCCAAAAAGTATGAGTGTGACGATCTCTGTCCAGAAAACGAGATTGCCGGTAACTGTTCCCTGGTCCCCGGCTGGAACCTTTAGGATTTCAATGAGAACGTATGGTGTGCCAATACCGATAAAAGTGAGGAGGCCTATGGTAAAGAAAGCGGCATACATGAGGGTCCATGTGTTGCCCTTACTTACGCCTGGCGACAGCCACACCGGTCCAAATTTGTTACAGTTTGTGTCGACCGACATCGCCAAACTCCCTCAAGTAACTGTGCCTCACGCCGATGTGTGAGGCTAAGTGCTTTTCCTGTCCGGTCAGGTAGAGTACATGGCAGATACTATGACTGATACCGTAGAAAAAACCGTGTCCGTTAAGATGCATCCGAAAACAAATAGGAACCGCTGGCTCAAGCCTGTCGTCTTTATATTATGTATGGGTCCGTTTGCTCTGCTTGTGGTCCGTGCATTAACTGGCGACCTCGGGGCCAATCCAATTGAAGCCATAACCCGTGATTTGGGCGACTGGGCGCTGAGGTTTCTCCTCATAGCGCTGGCCGTTACTCCCGTGCGTCTATTGACGGGGTGGAGTGTGATTGGGCGGTTCCGCCGCATGCTGGGGCTATTCGCGTTTTTCTATGTTGTGTTGCATCTGTCCAGTTATGTCGGGCTCGACCAGTTCTTTTTTTGGTCGGGTATCTGGCAGGATATCGTCAAGCGGGTCTATATCACCTTAGGAATGGCAGCGATCTTGATGCTTACCCCTATGGCGATTACGTCGACAGACAAAATGATCAAGCGTCTGGGAGGTAAGCGCTGGCGTCGTCTTCACCGGATGGCATACCCAGCAGCAATTCTAGGCGTGATCCATTTTTTTATGATGCTTAAGGCCGACTACACTGAGCCGACGATCTATGCGGTTATTCTGGCCGGTTTGTTCGGGGTCCGTATATACAAAAAATGGGCCTGAATTTGGGGCTAGAGGCAAGATTCGTGGCTTGTCGTTTTTCTGTGATTGGCCCTCGCGCTGTATATATTCATATCTCCGGACAGCAATTCTAAGGCCGACTTGGTTGGAAAGCTCCAAGGACAAACCGCGGCACTGCACCGTCAAACGCTTGCTGGGTTTTATGAGGTTGGGGACAACGTTAGCCATGGCACGACCTTCCTCGGAAAGAGGGTGGGGAATTATGGTTTTTAATCGAAACTAATGGTACGAGACGCTAGTGGTTAGGTCAAAGTAATTCTGGCGCGGTAAACGGCTCATATGAATCAAGTGAACTGTGGCGCAAGCCCTAGGCTTTTCGCAGACGCGCGGCTAAACTCCTCCTACACAAATGTGCGTGATTAAGAGTTGGGGTTGTTGCGCACAGGGTAGGTTAAATTCTACGCCGCAAAATAATATCGATGGCAGGACAAAAAAAAGTCGCAAAAGAACTTAAAACAGACGTTCTTTCGTCATTCAGCCCGCTAGCTGAAATGGTGTCAGATGGGGTATGCCTTTGCGACTCAACGACTTTGTTAGACATCAACCGTGCTGGCCTGGAACTGCTTGGCTTCACGGGAAAAGACACGCCTATTGGCAAGCCCTTCACGAACCTGATTGCCTCTGGCGGGCGCAAGACACTATCTGAAGGCGTGTCGTCCTTGGCGCAAAGCGCGGCGACGAAGCGTTTGGATATTGCGGGGGCTGATGGACGTATTTGGGCCGCAGATGTTCAAGCGACAACACTTGAGAAGCTGACGGATGAAGATCGCGTTCTCGTAATTTTTCGTCCGATCAATCCAGTGTCTGGTCAAATGCGCCAAATCCTTGAGGCAGCGAATGAAGGCATTATTGGTGTTGATCTCGATGGTCATATTTGCATCGCCAATCCGACGGCTGCTGAAATTTTGGATCGAGACCTAAGTGCGTTGCTATGCATGTCTATCGATGGGGCACTCATTGTCGGAACAGGCAGTGATCAAGCAGGCCAGCCGCTGCCCGTTTTAGCAGATATGCAACGAGGCAAATATTACGTTGTTCAAGAAGCACGCCTTGCGCGCGGGGATGGGATGTCTTTTGAAGCAGAGTATGCGATCGCCCCGATGCGCGAAAACAAAGAGACAACCGGCTACGTTCTGACACTGCGAGACGTTACAGAGCGTAAGCAGGCAGAGTCTGAACTACGATTGGCGGCCACTGTCTTTGATCACACCAGCGAGGGGCTGCTGGTTGCGGATTCAGGGGAGCGGGTGACTAAGGTTAATAGGGCTTTTACCGCGATTACAGGGCTGTCCGAGAAAGAGGTGGTTGGCCAGCCCATTCGCTCAATTCTTTTTTTCGATGACAAAGTTTATCGAGACACAATGACTGATCTGCAAAAAAACGGACAGGTCGAGTGGGAGCAATGTTGCAAGAATAAGGCTGGAGACCGATACGCGGCTCGGCAGGCTTTGTCTCTTGTGCGGGACGCTGATGGCGAGGTGCAGCAATTCGCTGCGATTTTAAATGACATCACCGAGCGGAAGCTTGATGAAGAACAAATTCGGTATCAGGCTAACTATGATCAGTTAACGGGTATTCCTAATCGCGCGTTGTTTATGGATCGCCTGGCGCGGCTGGTTATCGAGAGTCGCCGTACGAAGACGAACATTGGCTTGATGTTCATCGATCTCGATGGGTTTAAAGCGGTCAACGACTCCTTGGGTCACGATGCTGGAGACCTCCTGCTGAAGCAAACAGCGGATCGCTTAAATTTCTGTGTTCGTGAATCCGATACCGTCGCTCGATTGGGCGGCGATGAGTTCACTGTGATTATGCCCCTGATTGATAGTATCGAAAGTACCGTTGTGGTTGCCGAACGTATTCTTCAGTCGCTGACGGATCCATTTGATTTGGATGGTCAAGAGGGCCGAATCTCTGCGTCGATCGGGATCTCCATATATCCCGAGCAGGCTGATGACGACAAACAACTGCTTCACAAAGCGGACGTCGCGATGTTCCACGCCAAGTCACAAGGTAAGGCGAACTACCAGTTTTACCGCGATGGATTGGAAATTGAGGGCGTGCCTGAGCGTGAGGCTTAGTAATACGCTCCAGGCCCCTTGCAATCCGATGCCCGGTCCGCCAAAACCCCATTATAATTTAACCCATTCATTCTCGATCCAGGCCCCTCATGACTGATTCAAGCTCCCAAGTGACTCATGATCAGATGGCAAACGCCATCCGCTTCTTATCTGTCGATGCCGTTCAGAAGGCGAATTCCGGCCATCCTGGAATGCCCATGGGCATGGCTGATGTGGCAACGGTGTTGTTCACAAAATTCATGAAATTTGACGTGGCTGACCCTAGGTGGCCCGACCGAGACCGCTTCATTTTGTCTGCCGGTCATGGCTCGATGCTGTTGTACAGCTTGATGTACCTGACTGGCTCCCAGGACATGACGATCGAGCAGATCAAAAACTTCCGTCAGCTCGGCAGTATTACGGCGGGTCATCCAGAGTTCGGCCATGCATCTGCCGCTGAAACAACGACCGGTCCACTCGGGCAGGGGTTAGCAAACTCTGTCGGTATGGCGCTGTCAGAGCGCATGCTTGCCGCGCGGTTTGGGTCTGATGTTGTCGATCACTACACTTATGTGATCGCCGGAGACGGTTGTCTCATGGAAGGTATAAGTCACGAAGCCATTTCGCTTGCTGGTCACCTGAAACTCGGGCGACTCATCGTTCTGTTTGACGACAATAAAATAAGTATCGACGGGCCGACCGATCTCACGGTTTCTGATGATCAGGTCGCAAGATTCGCGGCATCCGGATGGGACACATCAAGTGTTGATGGTCACGATGCTGAATCCGTGGAAGCAGCAATTGAGCAGGCTCGGTTATCAGACAAGCCGTCGCTTATCGCGTGTCGGACGACCATTGGCTTTGGTGCACCCAACTTGGCGGGGACCTCCAAGACTCATGGGGCTCCATTGGGTGATGAAGAAATTGCTGGTGCCCGTGAAGCGCTAGGCTGGGACGCGGCACCATTTGAAATTCCTGGTGACGTTTTAGCGGCGTGGCGTGAGGCTGGTGCGCGTGGCGGACAGGCGCGGGCAACATGGCTCAAAGATCACGCGTCATTGGCGGCTGATCGCCAATCTGAATTCGACCGCACAATGTCAGGCGCGTTGCCGACAGGATGGGAGTCTGCCATCGCGACGGTTAAGGCGACGGCTGTTAAAGATGCTCCGAAGATGGCGACGCGAAAAGCCTCTGAAGTGGTTCTCAAAGAGCTTACGAAAGTGATGCCAGAAATGGTCGGTGGGTCTGCTGACTTAACTGGCTCTAACCTTACTAAGGTTGATGCCCTTAGCCCCGTGACGTCTGAAGATTTTTCAGGTGGCTATATTTATTGGGGCGTGCGGGAACACGGAATGGCGTCAGCCATGAATGGCATGGCGCTACATGGTGGCTTCATTCCATTTGGCGGCACGTTCCTTGTGTTTACGGACTACTGCAGGCCGGCCATTCGTCTATCTGCATTGATGCAGAAGCGCGTCATTTACGTCATGACTCACGACTCAATTGGTCTGGGTGAAGATGGGCCAACTCACCAGCCGGTGGAGCATTTAGCGAGCCTTAGGGCGATGCCGAACGTTCTTGTTATGCGTCCAGCTGACCTTGTAGAGACAGCCGAATGTTGGGGGGTTGCAATTGCGCAATCTGACCGTCCGTCGGTTTTGGCTCTGAGTAGGCAAGGCCTGCCAGCTCTCCGGTTAACAGATACGGCGGACAATTTGTGCGCCAAAGGCGGATACGTTCTGTCGGAATCTGACGGCCCTCGACAAGGGACAATTATTGCGACTGGGTCCGAAGTATCGTTGGCGATTGACGCGCAGAAAGAGCTGAAGCAGCAGGGCGTTGCTGTGGCTGTGGTTTCCATGCCGTGTTGTGAATTGTTTGATGAGCAGGATGACTCTTATCGGGCGTCCGTTCTTGGCACTGGGCCAAGGGTCGCAGTTGAAGCCGGTATCACGTATGGTTGGGAGCGGTATGTCGGTGATAGCGGCCATATCGTTGGTATGTCATCATTCGGTGCCTCGGCGCCAGCCCCTGAACTGTACGAGCACTTTGGTATTACATCTGAGGCTGTTGTGGACGCGATAAAAGTGCGTCTCTAAGCCCTGTTGAGGAGCATATCGATATGACGGTTAAGATCGCTCCATCTATTCTTTCTGCTGACTTCGCGAAGCTTGGCGAGGAAATTCAGGCTATTGATAAAGCTGGCGCAGATTACATTCACGTCGATGTCATGGATGGTCATTTCGTTCCAAACATCACGATTGGTCCGGCTGTCGTTAAGGCGCTGAAGCCACACACCACCAAACCATTCGATGTTCATTTGATGATAGACCCGGTCGATCCGTACATTGCGGCCTTTGCAGACGCTGGATCTGATATCATTACGGTTCATGCAGAAGCCGGAAAGCATCTGGACCGAACGCTTCAGTATATTAAGAGTCTTGGGGTTTCTGCAGGCGTATCGCTTAATCCTGCGACTCCCCCGGACGCCGTCGCGTACGTCCTGGACAAAATTGACCTTGTGCTCGTCATGTCCGTCAATCCGGGTTTCGGCGGCCAGTCCTTTATCCAATCGCAAATTGCCAAGATCAGTCGCTTAAAAGACATGATCGGGTCACGGGATATCGAGATCGAGGTCGATGGCGGTGTTAATGCAGAAACTGCAAAATTGTGCATTGATGCTGGCGCGAATGTCTTGGTCGCAGGGAGTGCTGTATTCAGCAGCGCGGACTACGCAGGCAACATTGCAGCTCTTCGAAGCTAACTGTCTCGACTTACTCGCTGTCGTAGGCGACGAGCGTGTGACACGGGATGTCGAACCGGTCGCGGCCATTTAAGAACGTTAGTTCGATAAGGCACGCCGCGGCAACGACATCTGCGTTTGACCCAGATAAAAGTGAAATTGCCGCTGCCATGGTTCCGCCCGTGGCAAGTAAATCATCGACAACAACAACGGTGTCACCGTCTTTGACAGCATCGTGTTGAATTTCGATAGCATCCGTTCCGTACTCAAGCTCATATTTGTGAGCCATCGTTTCTCCTGGAAGTTTACCAGGTTTGCGCAACATTAAGACGCCACATTCAAGGGCAATCGCAAGTGGTGCCGCAACAAGAAATCCACGGGCATCAATTCCAGCAATGTAATTAGGGTTGTGAGGCCGGATGGTGTTGGCCAGTTCATCAATCGCGGCTCGCCATGCTTTTGGGTGGCCAATCAAAGTTGAAATATCAAAGAAGTTGATTCCAGGTTTGGGAAAATCTGGAACCTGCCGGATATGGTCTTTAAAATTCATAACACTCTCTGCGTACTCTATTTCTATTAAGGTTCACATTACTGGGGCTTTATCGCTCGCACTACAGCTTTAGACGAACACCTTCGAATTCGCTCCAGTGAAATCGAAGGTAGTGGTCAGCACGGGATCATCGATCGCATAGTTCTTGGGGGCCTGACGGGGGCGTTTCCCTCTAGAGCATAGAAAAATCGTACAATTGCAACCTAATGGTGGTCGTGTGCGTTGTATTTATGGAGTGTGCAGGCCAAGAGGCCACCTTTTGAGGCGTTTTTCGAGGATGAGCTGCGTTGTCCCTACAAATAGCAAATCGATTGTACGGCGGTAGATTTACTGTAAAATACGAGTATTCGTGGTTCATCTATGCAACCACAACAAGATTACTTAAAGCCAGGCCAGTATTGGCATGAGTGCCCTTGGTTTAGATAAGCGGGTAAAGCGATTTTGATCGCTAAATTGCTCGCAGAGATGACGAGGAGTTTGAGTGTGACGGCAGACCGCCTCACGCAGAGTGATGTCGAGCGTTTAGCTTCAGGTTGTTCTTCTGAGGCGCGTGCTGAGACCGCGGCTAAAGTGGCCAGTGCCTATAGCAGCATGACATTCACCAAATCCGAACTTGATCTTGCGCAGGATATTTTCCGGCTCATGGTCAACGACGCGGAAATGCGTGTGCGTGAAGCCTTGTCGATCAATCTAAAAAGCACCCCGTTGCTGCCCCGCGATATCGCGATGACGTTGGCGCGCGATGTTGATTGTGTTTCTGTTCCGATGATCCGCGCGTCTGATGTTCTGACGACCGAAGACCTAATCGAAATCGTTCAGAGCCAAGATCCCGAAAAGCAGCACGCTATCGCGAGCCGACCGACGATCCATGCAGACGTTGCAGACGCGTTAGTGGGGCAGGGAGAACAATCTGTTGTTGCGAGGCTGGTTTCTAACCCTGGTGCGCATCTAACTGAGCCTTGCATTCATAAAGTTGTTGATCGCTTCGGCGACGTGGAGGCCATACAAGAGCGGTTGGTGAAACGGCCCATATTGCCGGTTACTGTTGCTGAGCGACTGGTCACTAAGGTTGCGAATCACCTTCGCGGTGAGTTGTTGTCACGACATAAAATTTCTCCTGATCTGGCGGCAGACTTGGTTCTGCAAAGTCGTGAGCGCGCGACTGTGGGCTTGGCGATGGGCGCGACCGATGACGAAGTCGAAGCGCTGGTTGGTCAACTCGCTATTAATGACCGTCTAACCTCGTCTTTAGTGTTGCGCTCAATTTGCATGGGTAATTTGAAATTCTTCGAGCACGCTCTGGCCCGTATGGCGGGTGTGCCGATAGAGAATACGCGCTTGCTCATTCACGACCAAGGTGGTTCAGGTTTAGATACGTTGTGTACTAGGGCTGATTTCCCAGTCGCTATTCGCCCAGCAATTAAATCTGCTGTTTCGGTAATTGCTGAAACAGAATTTGATGGTCGCGATGGTGAAGCGGAACGCTATAGTCGCCGTGTTATCGAGCGCGTCTTAACGCAGTACGAGTCCCTCGATGTTGAGTTTGATAACGATGATCTGGAATACCTTTTGACCAAACTTGGTCAGTTGCCGGCGCCAGGGCAACACGTTCACTAGTTATCGACAGTTACCACTCACCAATATTTTCCATTGATGCCCACGGTTCCTGAATCGGCAGGGCGTCGCCGCCTTGTAAGAGTTCGATAGAAATGTTGTCGGGCGACCGCACAAATGCCATACGGCCTTCGCGAGGTGGGCGGTTAATCGTGACGCCGGCATCCATGAGTTTCTGGCAAGTCTCGTAGATGTCATCGACCTCGTAGGCTAGGTGCCCGAAGTTTCGCCCAGTAGGATATTCTTCCGGGTCCCAATTGTAGGTGAGTTCGACCGCAGCCTCTTCATCGCCGGGCGCAGCTAAGAACACCAGCGTAAAACGACCTTGCTCATGATCCCAGCGCCTGAGCTCTTTAAGTCCCAACTTGTTGCAGTAAAAATCCAAAGACTCATCAATGTCAGTGACCCTGACCATAGTGTGCAAATATTTCATGTCGTTTTGCTCTTCTGTTATTCGGCTCGCGCTGCTGTCACCGTCAGCCAGTAGCGTTTTCGAGTTTTAGTTCATCACAGTTTTAATGTGGCGTAGTCTATCCTGTCCACGTTTGATGGATACCCCATTCCGTAATCGACATGTAGCGCGCGTGGGTTAATGTTGGGCGCCACGGGGCCGCCGCCACATCGACTAGAGAAGAGATATGGATATGCGAAAAGGTCTTTTTATAGAGATTTGGTGCAATGATAGCGGCGCTGCCGCATTCATCATTGCAATCGCGTTTGCGATAGTCGCGGTTGCGGCAACTCTGCTCTTATCGGGATCTGGTCCGGAGCGACAACTGTCCAGTGCGCGTTCAACGGCAGCGGATATAGGGCAGGTTAGAGACGCGATATCGGTCTACGTCACTCAAGACGTGAATCAGTATCTGCCGTGCCCGGCAGACGGAACAATTTCTGGTGGTGCGCGCGGTTTTTCCCTGACTGCTGTTGGAGGGGCTTGCTTGATCAATGCGGGGATCGTTCCCTTTCGAACGTTAGGGTTGTCTGAAACCAGTGTGACCGATGCATATGGTGCTGCGATCACGCTTATCGTCGACGACTTATCGCTCGACGTATGCGAAGGCACTGCAGGTCGTTCTGGCAACTTAACGGTATCCGGCGGCGCTCAACTGAATGCGCTCTATGCCCTTGTCTCGCACGGGGAAAACCGAAGGGGTGGTTATTTGAATGGTGGCACTCAAATCAGTGTTCCTGGCACTGCGGTAGAGGCCGATAATTGCCCAAATGGCGCTGCCTGCACGGATCCTGATTTTGTATCGGTTACAGTTGGCCCACACACCGATGACGGAGGAGGGGATATGCACTTTGATGACGTCGTTTCAGTCGCTGATTCTACGGACTTCGATGGGCTTTGCTTGGTTATACATGGCCCTTAGGTCAAACCGTTCGCCGCAAGTCTTTTAATTGCGGCCTCGAACAATGCATCGTCACACACTACGCCATCGATCGTTTGCCCTCTGTAAGACGTGCAAAGGTTAACCGCACCAATCGATTGTTGAGACGCTGACTTTAAGCGCGTGAGGGCTGGTCCTTTCCCTGTTGCTAAGTCGGCCAAAACCAGCGGGCTCGCCATGCCGACAGAGTCGATCACTGAAAAACCGACGACGTTGTGAAGGGCCGTTAATAGCTTAGGTCCTAGGAGCTGCGGTGTCGCAGGTCCATTGTGGCGTTCGGCTAAATCAAGAACGGTCTGAAGGAGAAAATCTAAGACGGGCGTTGATTTCTGAAATGTCAGAATTGCGTTGTGAACCTGCTTGTAGGTTTTGAGCGCTCCGCCTTTTGTGGGTTGCACCCAAATCTGTCTGCCAACGGCAAAGTTGGTTGTATCATCGAGGCAAACGGAATCTGGATCAAAGATAAAGACGTCTGCATCTAACCACACCACGCGCTCTAAAGTTTCTTTATCGCGCAACAAATCGCGAGCCCAAATCAAGCGCGCGATATCGATTTGAAGAGGCAGTTGCTCAGCATATTTTTTTTGTAAAGCAGACGGCACCAAGTCAAATATGTCGTCGCCACGGAACAAGTATTCCCAGCCGTTTGCCTCAGCCCATGCTTTTGCACTGTCCAGGCATTTCGCAACCCATGGCGGTTGATGTTCTGTCCGATAGGTTTGAATAACTGCGGTATGCATTTTGATGTTGATGTCCTTAGCAGAAACAGCATTTTTCCGATTGGAATACCCATGCTACGGTCGGTTGATGTACAAAGCGATCACGATTTTTATGGCGTTGGGGCTGTCGCTCAATTTTCCGGTTTACGCACAACCTGAGACAAGGGAGAGCGTATCCGTCGCAGGGATAACCTTTCCTGGCACAATTACAGATGAACAATGGGGCGTCTTCACAGGGAGCGTTGCCGCTCATGCTGACCCTGCTATAGCTTTAAAGATGATGATTCGCGGCGAAGCGGGCTCCGAAGAATCCATGATTCAGGCTCTTCGGCGTGGTCGTTTGCAGTTGGCTGCTCCATCCCTGGCAGGTGCTACCTCCATGGTGCCGGAATTGGCGGTCCTGCAGTTACCGTTTTTGTTCGACTCACCTGAGCAAATGGATTGGATCTACGAAGAGGTTCTACCAAAAGAATTTAAGGCACTGTTTGCGGATAGAGGGCTTGTCTTCCTTCATTGGATTGATAGCGGGTGGCTTGGCTTTTATGGTCCGAAGTCCTTTGCCAATCCGGCCGACGTGGCGGGTATCCGATTGCGAACAGCTCCGACCGATGCCGCGCGCCTTACGGCTGAGTTGCTCAAAGCCGATGTTATTTATGTTCCCTACCCAGAAATTATTCCAGCGTTACAAACAGGACTCATCGACGGTGGGATGACGAGCGACTACGGCTTTGTCACGGGTGGAATGGCTGCTGAAATCGAAGTCTTTACGCTTACTCGTCATTCCTACGATACCGGAATGATGCTTGCGAACGCCGCTTGGTATGGTGGCCTTAGCGAGACGAACAAATCGCTCTTTCTGACTGCTTACGGCGATACGACGGTGTTTCGCGCGAAAAGTCGCGCTTATACCGCCGAGGTGCTCAAAAAATTGCCGCAAACTACGGGTACTAAGGTCGTTGAGCTGTCGCGCGCCCAGAGAGATCGTTGGGTTAAAGTGACGCGCCCAACACATAAAACCTTACTGGATCGATTGGGAACGCAAGCGCAAGCCCTATATACGGTTATCGAAGACGCCAAGGTTCGGTTCGACTATGATGCCTCACAAAATAATGCAGTCGGAACCGACCGGTAGGTCCTGGTATAAATTTTACGTTGTAAGCGAGTAGTTTTAGGTATGGGTAAGTCTGAGTCGGGTATTCGGACCAATCGCTCACTTGTTCGTGGGCTTAAGGTGCTGACGGAGATTAGCGCTCAAGGTCCAATGCGAGCATCTGAAGTTGCTCGTCGCGTGGACCTGCCACGCGCGACGGTCGTTCGTCTGATAGAAACCCTAATCGAGGCGGGGATGATACGCCGCCACGAAGGCTCAAAAACCTACGAAGTTACTGAACAAGTTACCCGCCTATCCCACGGCTATGACCGCTGGAGCGCGCTGACCGATACCGCGATCTCTGCAATCACAGACGCCTCTAAAGATTTAACCTGGCCGTTAGTGCTAACCACGCCGTCTGGCCTGGACATGGTCGTTCGGTACAATACTGATCACACCAGCCCTCTTGCTTTGCAGCGGTATAATCTTGGCTTTCGTATTCCGGTTTTTGACACTGCGAGCGGCATGGTCTTCCTAGCCTATTGCTCAGATCAAGAGCGAGAAACTTACCTTCGTTTGCTGGAGACAGAGCAGGGGACACTTGACGTTAGTCGGGTGAAGCGTCGTATTGAGGAAACGCGTATTGATGGGTATTGCATTCACCATCGTGCCGGTGCGCTCGAAAAAGCTCTGGCCGTGCCCATTATCCGAAACGACGCGTTTCAAGGCGCGTTAACAATGCGCTATATCCCATCTGCCGTCAGTTATGCAGAACTCAAAAATCGATACGTATCGCCGTTATCTGACTTAGCGGATACGATTGGCGGCAAGCTCCTCATTTAACGTATTTATAGGTAAGCGCCCGTAACGCTGTAGGGCACGTTTCGTGTCGTCGTCACCTATGTAGTATAATAATGCTGTGTACTCCGAGGGGGATTCTATGGACGAAGATGATGGCCTGCATAGCGTACCGGACGTGGGGTTGCACCACGCTCTAATCCCCATAGCCCTTCTTTTCCTTTTGCTTGCGCTTGCTGTTGCATCCTTTGGTGACGACACCACCGGTGGTCCAGCTCAAATCGCTTTGATTGTTAGCGGCATGGTCGCGGCAGCCATTGGCATAAGCAAAGGCTTGACCTGGGAAGACCTTGAGAAGGCAGTAATCCAGTCGATCAGTCGATCTACTGTAGCGATTCTTATCCTGCTGTCCGTTGGCGCTCTAATTGGCGTTTGGATGGCTGCGGGGGTGATTCCGACGATTATCTATTACGGGTCTATGGTTCTTGCGCCTTCCATATTTTATGTCGCAAGCCTTCTCGTATGCGCCATTGTTTCCGTCGTTATTGGGAGTTCTTGGACAACGGCTGGAACGATCGGTATTGCGCTAATTAGTATTGCTGGCGCCATGGGCTTATCCGTAGAGATAACGGCCGGCGCGATTATTTCGGGTGCATATTTTGGCGATAAATTATCGCCTTTGTCTGATACGACGAACCTGGCTTCTGGTTTGTCGGGCACTGACCTATTTAAACACATCACGTTCCTTCTTTGGACGACCGTCCCGGCGTTTGTTGTCGCCATCATATTCTTTGCGGCGATGACATTGATGATGGGGGACGTTATGCCTGAGTCTCAGATTGAGGCTTTGCAACGGACGATCGCCGATACTTTTTCCCTGAACGTGGTTCTGTTCTTGCCTTTGTTCGTCATGTTTGGTTTGGGGATAAACCGTGTCCCTGCTTTTGTCGCAATTTTTATTTCAACCTTGATTGGCGCCGTTCTTGGAGGTGCTTTGCAAGAAACAACGAGCGGAGCTAATGGCCTCGAGGGAGTTCTGGAACAATTCAGGACCTATTGGCTGGCGGCCGCGACTGGGTACGAAGCATCAAGCGGTAACGCGGTGTTGGATGAACTGCTATCGGGTGGTGGAATGAGCAGCATGCTGACAACGATCTGGCTGATTGTCAGTGCAATGTTTTTTAGCGGCATGATCGAACGGACGGGAATGTTGCAACGTATTTTGGTTTCTCTGCTGACTCTATTTAAGAAGGATGGGTCTTTGGTTGCTGGGGCTGGGATGACCGCGTTGGCAACCAACGCTATTGCTTCAGATCAATATCTGTCGATTGTGCTGACAAGCCGCATGTACGCTGGCGAATTTAAGGCTAGGGGGCTCGACTCGGTTAATCTGTCCCGGGCTGTGGAAGACTCAGGAACCGTGACGTCACCGTTGGTGCCTTGGAATACCTGTGGGGCCTTTATGGCTGGCACGCTGGGCGTTCCAACGCTGGCTTACCTCCCATTTTGTATCTTTAACCTAGCAAGCCCTGCTATTTCGCTGCTCTATGCTGCGACAGGATTTAAGATTCGCAAGTTATCTGACGAAAGCTAGCGGTATCTTTCTACATAGCCTCGTAGGCTTGCGTTATGACGTAAATGATTCTGTTAGCAAATCTAAAAGCGCAGTCCTGCTCTCGTTTGTCAGATTCCTGAACGCGACATGAGTTCCGCCAGGTGTTGAGCCAACGACAGTTGCCGCCAAGTCACCAGCAACTGGGTGGTGCAGTATAATCTCGCCAGGGCCCGTAATGGGGTCTTCGGTCACGATAAGGGCACCACCGATGGAAATATCGATGATGGCGCATTCGACATTTTGCCCCGCGACATGACAAGAAGAGACGATTCCTTCGTGCAGCCGCGCCGCTTGCCGGGGGGTGCACTCCAGAGGAAGGCTAAGAAAGTATTTCATGAGCGAAACGCGCTCAGCCATATCGGCCAATAGTTGAATATCTTCTTCGTTCTGCGTCCGACCGATTAGGCGCGTTACGATCCGGTCCATCTCTTTGATTGTTCCATTGAATCTCTCAAGAAGGGGAAGTGTGGGAATCGCATTCATTGTGAAGGGCATCCTTAACTGTAGCGCTGCAAAGTCATGCAACTGTGTTGCTGGCACTTAATGATGCAGTTTTATCTCTTCCGGCCTTTTGGGTCGATGAGGGCATTCGTATAGCCGGCCGCCGCTTCTACGCCTTTCGCATAACGTCTTAATACTATCGTAGCGTTGACCCGGGAAAGCCTAAACCTCTGCACCCGAACCTATACCTCTCCTCGGATTTCTTAATGCGTCAACATCCGTAGTCTGTTGGCAAGTCGCGGAACGATTGTGTGCCCGCATTCAGTAATGAGGAAAGGAATGGAAATGGACGATCTCATTTCCGAGTTCATCGCAGAGACCAACGAAAGTCTCTCGCTGCTCGATCAAGAGTTGGTGCGGTTTGAGTGACCTGCCCCCTATGAGTGGTCCAGTTGATCTGAGAGAGCCCGGACGTTTTCAAGGTATTGCGGTTTGACGGTTTGAGGCAAGACCGTCTGTGGCGCGGGTGGTCTGTAGCCCAGAGAACTATGCGGTCTGAAGGTGTTGTAGTGGTGCCGCCAACTCTCGATCAGAACCTTGGCTTCCTTCAGAGTGAAGAAGATCTCGCTGTTCAGGCACTCATCCCTGAGCTTGCCGTTGAAGCTCTCGTTGTAGCCATTTTCCCAGGGTGAACCTGGCTCAATGTAGAGGGTCTTTACACCCATACGTTCAAGCCACTCCCTGACAGCAATGGCCGTAAACTCAGAACCGTTGTCAGAGCGGATATGGTCCGGTGGCCCTCTCTCAGCAAACAACTCGGATAGACAATGCAGCACATCATCTGATCTGAGCCGCCGCTCCACCTGGATCGCCAGGCTCTCCCGCGTGTACTCGTCTATGACTGTCAGCATCTTGATTGCTCTCCCATCGTGGGTGCGGTCCTGAACAAAGTCATAGGACCAGACATGGTTCGGCCAACATGCTCTGAGACGGATACACGAACCGTCGTTCAGCCATAGCCGGCCTCTCTTTGGTTGTTTGCTGGGAACTCTCAGCCCCTCACGCCGCCAGATGCGCCACACACGCTTCAGGTTCACATGCCAGCCTTCAGCACGAAGCAATGCGCCGATACGGCGATAGCCATAGCGGCCATACTCAGAGGCCAGGCGGATGATCGCCTGTGTTAGGGCATCTTCGTCATCCAGGACTATGGGCTGACGCCTCTGCGTGGAGCGATGTTGGCCAAGAACCCGGCAGGCACGCCGTTCTGAGACCCCGCAAGCCCCTTGAACATGTTCAACGGCAATACGGCGGCGTGCGGGGCTTAGTAGTTTCCCGAGAGCGCCTCGTTTAGGATCATCTTATCCAGAGTGAGATCAGAGACGGCCTTGCGAAGCCGAGCATTCTCCTTCTCCAGGTCCTTCAGGCGTTTAGCCTGATCAGACTTCAGACCGCCATACTCCTTGCGCCAGCGGTAATAGCTCTGTTCCGATATACCAAGGGACTTGCAGATCAATCCGATCTTCTCGCCCTGGGAAAGCCGCACCTCGGCCTCCCGGACCATACCTAGTATCTGTTCTGCTGTGTAACGTTTCCGGCTCATCGTCGTCCTCCTATCAAGGCTTAGATTAACCGGACTCTCTCAATTTGCATGGATCACTTTTTGGGAGGCAGGCCAACGATCTGCTTGAGCACCTGCTGTCCTTTGCCGAGGGGTTTGAAGAATACGAACTGGATGAGCTGATTTTCGCCTCCTTTAGTGCGTTTCCGCTCCTTCTTTGGTTCGCGGTTCGTAGAACCCGAGAGATCAGGCACGAGCTCTCCGCTTCAAAGTCTCTCTATGCAAATCTTAAAATAGGCATCTCTCACGACCCAACCGCGCCTTTCCCTTTGGCGACGCTGGAAGATGCGGGCATGGCTGTCGCAGTTGATGGGCGCATCCTGCGTATCAATCAATCCGCGGTCGAACTGTTTGGGTACAGCGCCGTAGAAGCCACAGGGCGTCGAGTGACAGATATTATCTATGTGAAGGGGGCAGAGAAAGAGGCGAAGGAGGACCTTGTCTCAAATGGCCGGGGGCCATCAGACCCATCGCTTAACGACGAAACGTAGGCGCAAAGACGGATCCGTCATCGATGTCGAGGCGACAATTTTTCCGACCCACGATGACGGCGGGCTCCATACGGGAAGTTGGGTGTTCTATCGAGACATCACCAATGAAGTCGAGCAGAATCGCTTGATTAATCTCTATCGACAGGTCTGGCAGAGTGCCGACGTATCAGTCGGTCTAACTGACAACCAGGGAGAGATGATCGACTGCACACCGGCGTCAGAAAAAAATGTTCAGCCTAACGCGCAAACAGATAATTGGTCGACCAGCATCGCGATTGGTCGACTTAATGGATAGTGAAGATAAAAGCCAAGAGATGATTGCAAGTCTCCGTGAGCAGGGCAGTTGGACGGGCGATTTCTCGTTCCGCCATCCCGATGGATCCCAGCGCTATGCCGAGCAACGGGTTGTAATGCTTCAAAACCCTGATGGAAGCCGTGCTGGTGGTGCGTCCATCACGATCGATATGACAGAGCGGAAAAATCTAGAAGAGTCCCTTCGGCAAAGCGAAGAAACCTTGCGGTCCATTATCGATAATGCACAAGTGGGCATTGTTGTTGCATCTCCGGAAGGAGTCTATCAACGGGTTAACCCCAGTTTCTGCAACTTCCTGGGCCGTACGGAAGAGGAGATACTGGGGCGGAGCTACAGAGATTTCTCGCCGCCTGATGAAGGAGATCAACTCGATAAACGTCGCATTGCGATCGTCGAAGGTGATTCGGCCAAGACAAGTGTAGAGCGCAGCTATTTCAGGAAGGATGGAACGGTCATCTGGGGTAATATGGCTCCTGCCGCCGTTCGAGATGCGCCTGGAAAGGTTACATCCTTTGTTACGGTTACATCAGATACAACTGAGCGTCATAGGTCCGAGGAACGGCTAAGAGAAAGCGAAGAGCGTCTTCAGCAAATCATAACCGCGTCTGATGCAGGTCTTTGGGATCTGGACGCGGAAACTGGTCGTGTCGTTTTCAATGACTACCTGAAAATGCTGTCAGGGTACGGCGCAGCGTTCCCAAATCAGGTCGAAGCATGGCGGGATCTCATTGACCCCGAAGACCGAGCTATCGTTGACCGTGTTTATGAAAGCTGGGCTTACAACTCTGCGTCTTTTGACATCACCTACCGAATTCACCCGGCGAATGGCGGAGATATGCGATGGGTACGCTCCCGCGGGCGTCTGCATAGGAGCGATGAGGGTAAGATCACGCGTGGCTTTGGGCTGATGTGGGACGTGACGGACGATGTTTCAGCAGAGACTGAAAAGAAGGAGCTGGAAGGTCAACTTGCTCAGGCGCAAAAAATGGAGGCAGTCGGAAAGTTGACCGGTGGTGTTGCCCATGACTTCAATAACCTGCTGACTATTATCATCGGCTGCTTACAGCTTCTGACCATAGCTAAGGATGACAAGTCGGTCGTGGAGAAAGCGATTGAGCGCGCTTTGACTGCATGTGATCGCGCGGCCTCTCTTACAAAGCGCTTGCTCGCATTCTCGCGCAAACAACCGCTAACGCCTCAACTGGAAGACATAAGAAGCGTGGTTGAGAGCGTGCAGGCGCTTATGGGGTCTGCATTGAATGAAACCGTTGTCTTAGCAGTTGATGTGCCAAAACAGCCTATCACGTGTTTCGTTGATGCCCGTCAGCTTGAGCAAGTGCTGGTTAATCTTCTGATCAACGCACGCGACGCTATGCCGGATGGTGGCAGTATTTCCGTATCTCTCGATAGCACTGTGCTTGAACCTGAAGATATCATCGGTGACCTCGAAGTTGCGCCTGGCCCCTGTGCGATAATACGCGTCGTTGATGATGGCCTAGGGATGTCGCCTGAGGTTCTTCAGCGTGCCATTGATCCGTTTTTCACCACCAAGAAAGTTGGGCAGGGGTCCGGGTTAGGGCTCAGTATGGCCTATGGTTTTCTGCGGCAGTCCGATGGTGACATGAAAATTGAATCCACGCTTGGTGAAGGGGTGGCGATCACGCTTTACCTCCCTATTAAAGAGGGTGAGCCGGTTAGCCATAAGAAAGAAATCTCCATCGCTGCGGACGTCGTGGAGCGTAACGTAACGGTGCTCTTGGTAGAAGATGAGGAGGATGTGCGAACGACTACGAAGCTCCTTCTTGAGGCGCGTGGATTTTCTGTTGTGGAAGCTGCCAACGGGCCAGCAGCGCTTCGTGTTCTAGAGAGTGGCGTTCATATTGACATTCTATTCTCGGATGTTGTGATGCCAGGTGGAATGACGGGGACGGTTCTGGCTAGCCATGCGTACAGATTGTTTCCCGCTCTTCCGGTGATTTTAACGTCCGGATATGCAGATGATGAAATTCTGAACGACCCATCTGTTCCGGAGTCTGTTCAGGTGCTGGCAAAACCGTACGACCCCCATGCTCTTATTGCCTTGTTTGATCAGATCAATAAAGAGCAGGCCTGAGTCCGTCATTAGCTGCAGGCAGGCCAGTTCCATAACCCCAGCGATTGCGCGCGATTCTTTGCCTAACAAAATGGGCCATGGTGACGCATTGATGCATATCAAGCCCTTGTGCTTCAAAGACACCGCTAAAGTTTCAATGGCGCATCCAGGCCAGTACTGTATAAATTCTGTCTAATTATTGCGTCGAAAAGCGGCGGCTTCGGGCTATTCTGGAGCTGTTCTTGGAGGGTTAAATGAAATTTGCGATCATTCTTTGGGGGCTCGTCCAAGCTCTCCGGTTGGCCACACGCGTCTATCCTGAATTTGCTAAACGCGTGAAGGAGAAAAACCTCATTGCGCAGTTCAAGCTGAAGGATAATTCCGCCGGTCGCTGGATCCAGTTTAAGGACGGCAAAATTAAGTCAGGGAATGGTCTTCATAAGAACCCCGATCTCTCGCTGTTCTTTCAGAACAAAGCCATTGCTGTAGAGTTCCTGACTCCACCGTTTGATCAATTAACGCGGATTGATGCGGCGAAGAACTTCAAGGTCGGAATGGAGGGGCCAGATGCATTGGTCGTTTGGTTCGCATCGACGCTGACCTACATGACCACAGTCGGGTGGAAAAGCGGCACGGACATGGGCAACGGTGTTACGCGCTACACCAACGGTACCAATGGTGGGCCGATTTTTGTCTACGTTAAAGACGGCAAGATCATCAGAATAACGCCAATGGAATTTGATGATGACGATGCTGAATCGTGGACCATTGAAGCCCGTGGCAAGAAGTTCACGCCTCCGCGTAAAACAACACTAGCGGCTCACGGTTTGGCTCTTAAGTCGATGGTCTATTCAGAAGACCGCATTATGTCGCCCATGAAGCGGGTCGACTTTGATGTCGACGGCGAACGCAATATTCAAAATCGCGGCAAGTCAGAATTTGTGCCCATCAGTTGGGACGAAGCACTCGATATCGTTGTTAAAGAAATAAAACGTTCTAAAGCCAAGGGGCGGGGTGCGATTTTCGCGAACACGGGCTCCCACCACCAGTGGGGAAATTTTGGGCACTATCTCAGCGCCTTTGGCCGCTTCACCAACTTGCTCGGTTGCACAAAGATGATGGGCAGTCCTGATAGTTGGGAAGGGTGGTTCTGGGGAGCCATGCACCACTGGGGCAACAGTATGCGCCTGGGCACGCCAGAATTTTACGGCACAGTTGAGGATTGCCTAAAAGAAACAGAGATGATGGTGTTCTGGTCTAGCGATCCGGACAAGACTTATGGGTATGAGGGAACCATCCGGCGCGCCTGGGCCAAGGAACTGGGCATCAAGATGGTGCACATCGATCCCTACCTGAACCACACAGCGGCTCTCATGGGTGGCAAGTGGTTTGCGCCCAAACCTGGAACCGATGCGGCATTCGCGCAGGCGCTGTGCCATGTTTGGATTACCGAAGAGACCTACGACAAAGAGTTCGTTGAAAAGAGAACTGAGGGATTTGCGGAATGGAAAGATTACATTCTCGGTGTCTCAGATAGCACGCCCAAATCACCAGAGTGGCAAGAGGCCGAAACCGGAATTCCCGCCCGTGATGTAAGAGCGTTGGCGAGAGAGTGGAGCCGTAAGAAAACCTATCTTGGCGCAGGAAGCTGGGGCTGTGGTCTCGGCGGTGCTGGGCGCGGTCCCATGGGTGCGCAATGGGCACGGATGATGGCCATTCTTGGTGCGATGCAAGGGTATGGCCGCCCGGGCGTTAATTTCGGAAACCTACAATTCGGTGCGCCGCTCGACTTCTCCTTCTATTTCCCGGGCTATGCCGAAGGTGGCATGTCTGGCGAACTGACTCAGAGCGCGAACGCAGCGAACAACTATCAGCGCATGCCACACATCGTGACCATGAGTACGGTGAGGCAAGCTATTCCGCGGAAGTTTATTCCCGAAGCGATTCTTGAGGGAAAAGCATTCGGTCACCTGACTGACGTCTCTACGGTGCAGGGCCAGTTTATGAAGGTCGGCTATCCAGCGCCAGGGCATGCCAAAATTGAAATGATGTACAAGTATGGCAGTTCATCCATGGGCACGCAGATGGATTCCAATCGCTATGTGGAGATGTATCAGTCCGAAAAACTCCCGTTCGTGGTCAATCAATCCATCTGGTGGGAAGGCGAGACAAAATTTGCAGATATCGTTTTACCGGCCTGCACAGTGTTTGAGCACGATGACATTGGCGAGTGGTACAACGTAGGTGCCGGATATGTGCACCATATGTACTCGATGAATAATCACCGGGTTATATCAATGCAGCACAAATGCATTGAGCCAGTGGGCGATTCCAAATCTGATCACGATATATTGCTTGAAATCATGAAGCGTCTTGATATGGGGGCGCTGTACTCTGAAGGCGGCAATGTAGAAATTGATTGGTGTAAGCGGGCGTTTGATTCCTCCGACATGTCTAAGCACACCACATGGAAGAAATTCCTCAAAAAGGGGTATTACGTCGTCCCTCCAGTGTCCGAAGGCACGCGGGCGCCGACAGGAAACCGATGGTTTTATGAAGGCCGCAAGAAAGACACGCCAGAGCCTTACCCACTACCGGCGGACTACACAGGTAACTTTGGCGAGGGTTTGCAAACCCAGTCCGGGAAATTTGAGTTTGTCGCCACGTCGCTCCAGAACATCGACGATTCTGGGCGCCCACCGTTGAATAAATACATGCCGACCTATGAGGACCCTGAGAGGGACCCTCATCTGGCGGGATACCCCCTACAGCTTCTTACGCCGCATACGCGCTATCCATTCCATATTATGGGAGACGAGAAGGGCTGCACGATTAGAGACATCAAAGACCACCGCGTAAGGGTCGAGGGGCACGAGTATTTGGTTGCGACCATCAGCGGGCTAGATGCTCGGGAAAGAGACATCAAGAGTGATGATCTGATCCGCTTGTGGAATCACCGTGGCTCGGTTGTCTGCGCGGCCTTCGTGACGGACCGCGTACAACCGGGCGTCGTCAGCGCACCAACGGCCTCTGCCGAATACAGGCCTGCTGGCGAGCCGGGCAACTCAACGGACCTGGGAGGGTGCGTGAATATGCTCAATTCCAGCGACAATATGACGGAACAGACCCACAGCATTAAGCCGAACACGACATTGATCCAGATGGAGAAATGGACCGGCGTCGATACTTGGCAACGTGCGGAGGCGGTGTGATGAGTAAGAAATGGAATTTGATCGTCGACGTTGAGCGGTGCGATAACTGTCGCAACTGTTTTCTGGCGACCAAGGATGAACATATCGGCAATGACTTCCCGGGCTATGCGGCACCGCAGCCTGAGAAAGAACATAGCTGGGTCGACATCAAGCAGACGGAACGCGGCCACTACCCTATCGTCGAGGCCAACTTCATGCCGGTGATGTGCAATCACTGTGATGATGCACCGTGTATGAAGGTTGCCAAAGACGGCGCTATTACCAAGCGTGACGACGGCATCGTCATCATTGATCCGGAAAAGTCCAAAGGACAAAAAGAGATCGTTGATGCTTGTCCTTACGGCGCTGTGTATTGGAACGAGGAAAAGCAAATCCCTCAGGCCTGGATATTCGACGCCCACCTCTTAGACACAGGCTGGACGAAGCCGCGGGTCGAGCAAAGCTGCCCGACAGACGTGTTTAGGTCGTTGAAAATCGACGACAGCGAAATGCAGCGGATTAAAGAAGGCGAGGGGCTCGTTGTTCTTCAGCCAGAACTCGAGTCAAAACCGCGCGTCTATTATAAAAACCTGCATCTGATGACCACGTGTTTTGTATCAGGGTCGGTCATCGGTGATGTGGATGGCATTGAAGAATGCACCGAAGCGGCTGTTGTTGTCTTGAAAGCAGAATGGCAGTGAAGTTGGCCGCGCGGAAACAGACGTGTTCGGCGAATTCAAGATCGACAAGCTAGCACCGCAAAGTGGCGCATACGAGTTAACCGTGAGTGCGGCGTCTGGAACCTACGCAACAGACCTTAAGGTCGAGAACGATAGCCTCTATCTTGGTGTCATGAAGCTGGGTTGAATGTCTCTGCTGCGAGTGTTGCTTTCGACCAATAGAGACTCGGTGTCGGGATTTTTGTTTCCGGTTGATATGGTGAGAGAGTTTAACAATGGCAAAAGCAATTAGTTCGTTGTCACTGCATACGATACCCGTTAGATTTGGAACCAGGTTGTGACCTTTACGATCTTGCCCGGAGTCTTTGTGGACGTGCGCTACCCCCGAACCATTGGGCTTATTGCGAAAAGACACACCTCTATTATCTGTTGGCATCCTGTTTCGCTAGAAATATTGCGATAATATTATCTGATAAGGGGTTTAATTCTTACTATGTGAATATGTCTGAAGCCGAAAACTCAACGTTCGCAACAAACTTACTTCTCAATACTGAAGATCAAGATACGCTGTCTAGCTTGACACACAAGGAACCCGTCAAGTTGGAGACGTTACAGGCGCGGATGAAGTCGTGCGAATGCGCAATCATAACAATTGGTGTGGCACAATTGCTTGTGAATGAGCAAGGGAAGTACGCGCCATATAAGAGTCAGTCTTTTTCTGAACGAAAAGAAGCTCAATCGATTATGACGTCACCTGAGCAAAATGTTAGAAATATTGTATCCATGGTCAATAGAATTCGAGAGTTTAATTCCAGCGCGAATATTATTCTTACGGTTTCACCGATCCCGTTGATCCGATCGTTTTAGGACAGATAGTTCGGCCTTTGAAGAAGACTGCATATCAAAGAGGTATTATGCGGCTTGCTGCGAGCCAGGTGATGTCTCTATCAATCCCTAACCTTTTTTACTGGCCTTCTTTTGAGATCGTAAGGTGGCTTACGGCTCATGCTGGACCAGTTTTCGGGGGCGGGGAGGGACCCGGTTCTAGGCATATCAATGTCGATGTAATAGATATAGTAGCGCGACTATTCATGGAAAAGTTTGCGAAGGAATAAACAGCTGACTTGTTTGACTGAGACACCGAGTAATTGGTAGCGAATGTTCAGATCGCCGTATGGCAAATATCACTAAATCCAACGACCCCTTAGCCCCATCGGGCAATACGGCAGATGCCTTTGCCGGGTTAACGCCTGCATCACGGTGATTGCGAAATTTGAAACTGAGGCGACGCGGTTCTAAACAAACATCATGGAGATGGAGGTTGGTAATGCGCTATCCACGCCCTCTACAAGACATGAAGAACAGCGAGAGCTTTGAGGTCTGCCCAGCGACTTTGACTGGACTGAGGTTGTTTTCGACAGACGGACCCTGCCCGAGACAACGCTGTTGAGAATGCTGTCTTCTGAACAAGCGCGCGACCCTGTGGAAATTGAGACACCGTATTTTGGCAAGCATCTCGCAGTTACAATCAAGACAGCGAATGGGTTCTTGGTTGAGTGCATTGAGTGTCAGGACGGAAGTCTCACGTCAACGAAAACCGAGAAGTTGATTCTTTACCCGACCGTGGCCGCACTAACAGATACCCTAGAGGAATACTCTCATGCGGCCTGATAATTTAACATATTGCATCTATTATGTGCTTGGTCGGAGTGAGAAGATTCGAACTTCCGGCCCCTGCCTCCCGAAGGCAGTGCTCTACCAGGCTGGGCTACACTCCGTCCCCATGAGGCTTCGTTAGTTCAATAGGCCCGTTTAATACAGAAATCGATAATGTCGATGAGAACTGTTTTTACGGGGCTATCAGGGAAAATCCCTAAGGCGTCGCGTGCTACATCACCGTAGTGTTGCGCCCGCTGAATGCTGTCGGTGAGGCTGCCGTGTTTTTCCATAAGGGTTAACGCGTGTGCCAGTTCCTCATCGCCTTGCTCTAAATCATGAAGGCAGCGATGCCAAAAAGCGCGCTCCTCATCATCACCGCGTCGAAATGCGAGAATGACTGGCAGTGTAATTTTGCCTTCGCGGAAATCATCACCAATTGTTTTGCCAAGCTCAGCTTGCTTTGCAGAATAATCCAAGACGTCGTCGATCAACTGAAACGCTATGCCAAGATTGAGGCCGTACACCTGTAAGGCTTCCTCCTCAACGTCGGGCCTATCTGCGACCACGGCGCCGATCCGAGAGGCTGCGGCGAAAAGCTCAGCGGTTTTTGCTTGGACGACTTCTAAATACTGGGCCTCGCTGGTTTCCGTATCATTCGTCGTCATTAACTGATGGACTTCACCCTCAGCAATAATGGAGGACGCACGAGATAGGATACCTAAGATTTTGAGCGAGCCGTCCTCGACCATCAATTCAAAGGCGCGGCTGAACAAGAAATCGCCGACGAGGACGCTGGGTTGATTTCCCCATAGCGCGTTGGCACTCGACTGGCCACGACGTAAGTCGCTGTCGTCGACTACATCATCGTGTAGCAATGTGGCGGTGTGAATAAACTCGACGCAAGTCGCTAGCTTGATGTGACGCTTCTCAGTGTAGCCACACAGCTTCGCCGCTGCGAGCGTGAGCAGAGGGCGCAGACGCTTACCGCCTGCCGCAACAATATGCCCTGCGAGTTGGGGGATAAGCGCGACCGGACTATGCATGCGATCGACAATGGTTTGGTTAACAGCTTTGAGATCGTCTTCAACAAGTTCGATAAGCGCGTCGAGCGGCTCTACCGGTCCTGGTCTTCTGTTATCCAATTGAACGACTGTAGCCACGTTGGATCGTCCCTCTGTATTGATACAAGCTCTGAGTTGGTGTTAGCCCAAGCATAAGGGCGTCACAGAAGCGTCGCAAGGTAAGGCTCCATCTTTGCCTTGCCATTTTTGGCTTATAGCCTCACCGTATGGCCTATGAAAGAACTTCTACGCACGACGGATATTGTTGTTATTTCCGCTCTCAAAGCCGCTTTGTCGGCTGAGGAGATCGAAGTGTTTGAATTCGATGGTGATATTGCGAGCACGTATGCCGGGATCGACTCGTTTCCCAGGCGTCTCATGGTGCGGGCCGAAGACTATGATTCGGCCGCCGAGGTCGCCCGCGCCGTGTGTCCTGATCATGTCGTATGACCCACTCTAGGCAGGGTCTTAAGACGACCACGGATACAGTGCTGGGCGGGCGTGTGAAAGTCATACAGCCTGAGACGGGATACAGAATAGCGATTGACCCTATGTTGTTGGCTGCGGCAATGGACGTCTCGCCTCGTTGTCGTGTTTTAGATGTCGGCTGCGGAACTGGCGCGGCTCTATTTTGTCTTCTTGCGCGATTGCCTACGGTTCAAGGTGTGGGTCTAGAAAAACAACAAAGCATGGCTGAACTCGCCCGGCTGGGTGTTGAAGCTAATGATTTCGCAGATCGTGGTGAAATCTGTAGTGGGGGATATTTCTGATTTTCAGTCTGGGACGCGAGGGCCGTTTGATGCGGTGATGACCAATCCACCGTTCTATGACGCCGGAACGGTTCCTGACCGCCCAGGGCAAAACTCGATCCATGCCGTCATGCAATTCCCCTTATCAACCTGGATTAAAAAGTGTCTTTCGCTCCTCGAGAAAGATGGGTTATTTGCAATCATCCATCGGGCTGAACGGCTCTCTGACATTATTCAATCCCTATCAAGCTGCGGCGCGATCATCGTCATTCCGCTTTGGCCTAAGACCGGTCGGTCAGCAGGGCGGGTGATTGTAACAGCGCGCAAGGGACGTAAATCTCCAACGACACTGCATCCGGGATTGGTCCTGCACGCTGAGAACGATGCGTACACGCCGGAAGCAGATGCGATTTTGCGTGATGGCGGCACTTTTGAGTTCAGCCCTTAACCAAACGGGATTGCGCGTCTATGGTGTGCGAATGGCAATGATTGATCACTTTAATGAATTCGCGGCCCGGTTTGGCGGCGGCATGGTCCGTGGCAGTTCGCCATTGGTCAGTGTCGTCCGGCTGAGCGGCGCTATTGGCGCGGCAGGTCTTGGTCGTAAGGGCTTGAACATGACAACACTGGAGGCTCCGCTGAGGCGGGCCTTTGGTAAGCGTGGCGTTACGGCTGTCGCTTTGGTGATCAATTCTCCCGGTGGTTCGCCTGTACAATCTGAATTGATTGCTGGTCGTATTCGGCAGCTCTCCGAAGAAAAAGATATTCCTGTGTACGCCTTTGCTGAAGATGTTGCAGCGTCCGGTGGATATTGGCTTGCCTGCTGCGCCGACGAAATTTACGCGAGCCCCATGTCCATTGTGGGTTCGATAGGCGTCATTGCGGCGACGTTTGGATTTCCTGATTTGCTCGAAAAGATTGGCGTTGAACGCCGCGTGTATGCGCAAGGCGATAACAAGAGCATGCTTGACCCGTTTAAGCCTGAGAACCCCGATGACGTTGCACGCGTTTTGGAACTGCAAAAGGATATTCACGGCCAATTTAAAGCCTACGTGAAATCTCGGCGTGGTGAAAAACTGAAGGGGGCCGATAAAACCCTGTTCAATGGTGATGTTTGGACCGGTGAGCGTGCCCTCAAGAAAGGCCTCATCGATGGCTTGGGCGAAATGCGTTCGGTCTTGAGAGAAAAGCTCGGGGACAAAGTTCGGTTTATGCCCGTGCAGCGCCAGGCGGGTTGGTTACAACGCCGCTTAGGCGGAGCAGATGCCTTTGGTGGCAACTTTGCGCGTGATCTTATGTCAGCGGCCGAGGAGCGCGCCCTTTGGGCCCGCTTCGGATTATAGGTTGACGTAGCTATGTTGGGGTTTAGTTTCTCTAAGATTCTTTTTACGGCTGTGATGATCATGGCTGTGTGGTGGGTCTACCGCAAAATTAATCTGCTGACCGGCGGCGACCAGCAGCCGAAGCCAAAGGTCAAACGAAAGCGGTCTGGTGCTAAGAAGGCTCCTGAAACAGGTCCGCAAGAGGTGGAGGATTTGGCCGCATGTCCAGCCTGTGGGGCTTACGCTGCGGCTGGTGCAAACCCGGGTTGTGGCAGGGCGGCCAAAGACTGCCCGATGCAAAAATAGACCCTCCCAACTGGAACTCTCCTAAGGCGCGTCGGAAGCCTTGATTCCTGCCAGTTCGGCGGGTAGCTTGCGCCCATCCGAGGGCGATGTCCCTCACACCGTACACTCTAATCCGAAATGGATTTCATCCATGGCTGCCGACCAAAGCAAGGCGCCCAGTTTTCAGGGCCTTATCCTCAAGCTGCAGTCTTTCTGGGCGGAGCAGGGGTGCATCATTTTGCAGCCCTATGACATGGAAATGGGGGCGGGCACGTTTCACCCAGCGACGACGTTGCGTGCTTTGGGGCCGAAGCCATGGAAAGCCGCTTATGTTCAGCCATCACGCCGGCCAACGGATGGCCGCTATGGTGAGAACCCAAATCGGTTGCAACACTATTATCAGTTTCAAGTCATTCTCAAGCCATCGCCTGAAGATGCCCAAGACCTCTATCTTCAGAGCCTAAAAACCATAGGCATTGATTCCCTTGCGCACGACATACGTTTTGTCGAAGACGACTGGGAAAGCCCCACACTCGGTGCTTGGGGCCTGGGATGGGAAGTTTGGTGTGACGGTATGGAAGTCACCCAGTTTACGTACTTCCAACAAGTGGGTGGTATTGATTGCTCCCCGGTTGCCGTAGAATTGACTTACGGCCTCGAGCGTCTCGCCATGTATGTCCAAGGTGTGGAACGCGTTTACGACCTTGCGTTCAATGACGAAGGCGTAAGCTACGGCGATATCTTTCTTCAGGCAGAGCGTGAGTATTCAGCGCACAATTTTGAACATGCGAATACGGACATGTTGTTGCGTCATTTCGCAGACTCAGAAGCTGAATGTCAGTCCTTGCTGAATAACAACGTTGCGCTGCCAGCCTACGATCATTGCATCAAGGCGAGCCATGCATTCAATTTGTTGGATGCGCGTGGCGTGATTAGTGTGACGGAGCGGGCGGCCTATATCGGTCGCGTGCGTACGCTTGCAAAAGCGTGTTGTGAAGCTTGGCTGGAAAGCCAGGGTTCAAATGGAGGGGGCTGAGTTATGGCTGAGCTTCTCTTAGAGATTCTCTCTGAAGAAATTCCCGCACGCATGCAGGGGCGCGCCGCCAATGATCTGAAGCGTTTGATTGCAGATGGCCTCAAAGATGCGGGCCTCGCATATTCTCGTTTGGATGCCTATTCCGGTCCCCGCCGGTTGGCTCTTGTGGTCGATGGTCTTCCTACGTCCCAGCCAGATGTGACGGATGAGCGTAAAGGTCCGGGTGTTGCTGCGCCTGAGAAAGCCATTGAAGGGTTTCTAAAAGCCAACGGATTGTCATCTGTCGATGACGCTGAAGTTAGAGAACTCCCGAAGGGTAAGTTTTATTTTGCAGTCGTCGAGCGAAAGGGCCGCGCGACGTCTGACGTCCTTACGGATGTGATTGAAGCCGCATTATCAGCTTTGCCGTGGCCAAAATCCATGCGGTGGGCATCCGGTGAAACCCGCTGGGTTCGGCCGTTACACGGCATTCTTTGTGTGTTCGATGGTAAGGTCGTGACCGTTACGTACGCCGACATTTCTGCGACCGATACGACAGTTGGTCATCGCTTCTTAGCGCCTGATTCAATACAAGCCGTCGGTTTTGATGAGTACATAGAAAAACTCGAAATTGCGAAGGTCATCGTCGACCAAGACCGCCGTCGCACGCTTATCGGTGACGGAATTAAGGGGCTCGCCCAGTCTGAAGGTTTGACGTTGCCGGATGACCCAGGCCTTCTTGATGAAGTGACAGGTTTGGTCGAATGGCCCGTGCCTTTGCTCGGTACCATTGATGATGAATTCATGGACGTACCGCCAGAAGTTCTCACCTCTGCCATGCGTAAGCATCAGAAGTACTTTGCTCTAGAAACGTCAGATGGTGCGTTCTCCAACCGTTATGCGTTGGTCGCTAATATTGAAACACCAGACAATGGCCAGGCGATCATCGCGGGTAACGAGAGAGTTCTCCGGGCTCGGTTGTCCGACGCTAAGTTCTTCTGGGACTTAGACCGGCAGAAGAAATTAGAAACGCGTGTCGATAAACTTCAAGAGCGCGTATTCCAGGCCGACCTCGGCACGGTGCTTGATAAAGTAGACCGTCTCGGAACGTTGGCTGCATTGATTGCTGAGCAAATTGGTGGTGTTGAGTTGGTGGCTGTGCGCCGTGCGGCACAACTCTGCAAAGCCGATTTATCGACAGGCATGGTTGCTGAGTTCCCTGACCTTCAAGGTGTTATGGGGCGGTATTACGCGCAGCAGGATGGCGAAGCCCCTGCAGTTTGCGAGGCGATTGCCGAGCACTACTCTCCTCTCGGTCCGTCTGATGTCTGCCCTTCCTCTTCCATAAGTGTTTGTGTGGCTCTAGCGGACAAAATTGACACCCTGGTTGGGTTCTTTGGTATCGACCAGAAGCCCACAGGGTCTAAAGACCCATACGCGCTTCGCCGTGCGGCCTTAGGCGCAATCCGACTCATCCTTGAAAACAAGCTCAGATTTCCTTTGGAAGATGTCTTCGCCAAGGCTCACGCTGGGTACGGTGCTGTTCTCAAGTCAGAGCAAACACAATCGAGCTCCGATCTCTTGGACTTTTTCGCGGATCGCCTAAAAGTATTTCTCAAAGAGCGTGGCGTCCGCCACGACCTTATTGCGGCTGTGTTCGCGGTCGGTAACGAAGACGACCTTGTACGCCTTATGGCCCGTGTCGATGCCTTGTCAGCTTTCCTTGGCAGTGATGATGGGGCGAACCTGCTTACGGCCTATAAGCGCGCAGCCAATATTGTGCGCATTGAAGAGAAGAAGAATGGTGAGCCATTCTCCGGTGAGTATGTCGTTGAGGGGCTTGAACCGGGTGATGCTCAGGCACTAGCCAAGAGTCTTGGCATCGTTGAAGCTTCTGTCACTGATGCCCTGAAAAATGAAGACTTTGCCTCCGCCATGACGGCGCTTTCCACCTTACGGAAACCCCTCGATGTCTTTTTCGAGAACGTCACCGTTAACGCTGATGATCAGACTATACGGCTCGCAAACTTGAATCTTTTGTCCCGAATCGGGTCGGTTATGGATCAGATTGCGGTGTTTTCTAATATCGAAGGCTAGAATCTAGCATCTGTAAGCTCGCTCTCTGCTTACCACTCCCGCTGAATCCCTGAGATTCTAGGTTTAAAGCCATTTTCTGGCTTTTCACGCCGCCTATTTGTAAGTAAGGCTTGCGTCTTACCCACGTAAGCGCGGCTTAACTTACATCATTTGCTTAGCTTACATCTGAGATTAAGGCGGAACACTTATGCGCGATACAGCCCTTGAAAGAGCGATTAACGCAGCCGGCGGAACGGCGGCCTTGGCGCGGACAATTAACGTGACGCCTCAGGCGATCAGCCAGTGGGATCGTGTCCCGGCAGAGCGGGTTATCGCAGTTGAAAATGCAACGAACGGAGATGTCACGCGCAGCGACCTCAGGCCTGATTTATATCCAGTGAAAGGCGCTGCAGTGGCTCCGGCTGAAATTGATGGCAAGTGGGTTTACTATTTTGGCGATGGGGAAGCCGATGGCCGCGCCGAAATGCGGGACCTGCTTGGCGGGAAGGGCGCGAACCTTGCCGAAATGAGTGCGATAGGTGTTCCGGTGCCACCTGGATTTACTGTAACGACCGGTGTTTGCACGTATTTTTATGACCATGGGCGCGTCTATCCGAGCGATCTAACCGACCAAGTTAATACTGGTTTGGCCAGGATCGAGGCGACGATTGGCGCCAAGTTCGGTGATCCCACAAACCCTCTTCTTGTTTCTGTTCGATCAGGCGCGAGGGCGTCTATGCCGGGGATGATGGATACGGTCTTAAATCTCGGCCTTAACGACGAAACAGTAGAGGGATTAGCGAAGAATTCTGGTGATGCCCGGTTTGCGTATGACAGTTATCGCAGATTTATCCAGATGTATTCCGATGTCGTTCTCGGTGTCGATCACTACACATTTGAAGAGCTGCTCGATCTAGCTAAAGAAGATAAGGGCGTCGACCAGGATACGGATTTGACGGCGGACGACCTTAAAGAGCTGGTGGCCGTTTATAAGGCGACAGTCGAAAAAGACTCTGGAGAACCCTTCCCGCAGAACCCGCAAGACCAGCTTTGGGGCGCCGTTGGTGCCGTGTTTGGAAGTTGGATGAATCAGCGGGCTATTACGTACCGACGTTTGCACGATATCCCCGACGCTTGGGGGACAGCCGTCAATATCCAGTCCATGGTTTTTGGCAATATGGGCGACGATTGTGCGACGGGTGTTTGTTTTTCTCGTGACCCATCGGTTGGGGACAACGAATTCTACGGTGAGTACTTAGTCAACGCGCAGGGTGAGGATGTTGTCGCCGGTATTCGAACGCCACAACAAATCACGATTGCCGGCAAGAACGCGCAAGACTCAAAACTTCCAGCGATGGAAGAGGCTATGCCTGAGATGTACCGTGAACTTGTCGCTGTAAGGGATAAGCTCGAGCGTCACTATCGCGATATGCAGGACATGGAGTTCACCATCCAGACCGGCAAACTCTGGATGCTGCAAACGCGTGGCGGTAAGCGCACGTCGAAAGCATCGCTTAGGATTGCAGTTGATATGGCGAACGAAGGTCTGATCACCCGTGAGGAGGCCGTCGCCCGCATAGACCCAGGTCAATTGGATCAACTCCTTCACCCGATGCTAGACCCGGACGCTCCAAGAACGACTCTGTCTCGCGGTCTTCCAGCGTCGCCAGGTGCGGCTGCCGGGAAAGTTGTTTTCACGGCGGAAGAAGCTGAAGACTGGGTCAAGAAGGGCGAGAAAGTTATCCTTGTTCGTCGTGAAACGAGCCCCGACGACATTGGTGGCATGCACGTTGCTGAAGGAATTCTGACCACCCGTGGTGGCATGACCAGTCACGCGGCCGTAGTGGCACGTGGTATGGGAACACCCTGTGTTTCAGGTGCTGGTGAGATTCAGGTTGATGCCAAAGCAAAGTTCTTGCGGGTCCGGGATGAAATCCTGCACGAGGGTGATCTCCTCACACTCGATGGTTCCACCGGTGAAGTCTTTGTCGGTCGGGTGGCGACAATTGAGCCGGAAATGACGGGAGACTTTGGCACGCTCATGGAATGGGTCGATGACATTCGAACGTTAAAAGTGCGCGCAAATGCGGAAACACGTGTTGACGCGGAAACGGCCCGTAAATTTGGTGCCGAAGGAATTGGCCTTTGTCGCACCGAACATATGTTCTTTGACCAAGACCGAATCATTAGTATTCGGCAGATGATTTTGGCTGCTGATGAGGGGGGGCGAAAATCCGCCCTAAATCGGCTTCTGCCTCACCAACGTGGTGACTTCGTCAACCTTTTCAAGATCATGGCTGGCCTGCCGGTTACGGTTCGGTTGCTTGATCCGCCGCTACATGAGTTCTTGCCCCATAGTGAATCTGAAATTGCAGAGGTGGCAGAATCATCAGGAGTATCTACTGAAACGGTTCAGAATGCTCTCAACCGCCTGGCAGAATTAAACCCGATGCTTGGTCATCGTGGTTGCCGCCTTGGCGTCACGTACCCAGAAATATATGCGATGCAGGCTCGAGCCATCTTTGAGGCCGCGGTGGAAGTCGCGAATGACGGCGTCGATGTTTTTCCCGAGATTATGATTCCCTTGGTCGGCACCAAGATGGAACTGGATCTGATGAAGACGGTTGTCGATGGGACGGCTCAAGACGTTTTCGCCAAAACGGGTAAGGCCATCGACTATACGGTTGGAACGATGATTGAGTTACCGCGTGCTGCATTGCGCGCCGGCGATATTGCTGAGACAGCAGAATTCTTTAGCTTTGGAACCAACGATTTGACGCAGACTACGCTTGGGATGTCTCGCGATGACTGCGCCCCTGTCCTTGAAGTTTACACAGCCAAAGGAATTTACGAGCGCGATCCGTTTGCTACGCTGGATCAGGAAGGCGTGGGTGAGTTGATTAAAATCGCAGTCGAACGCGGTCGTAAAACACGAAGCACGATCAAGCTTGGTATTTGCGGTGAGCACGGCGGTGATCCCGATTCAATCGCATTTTTCCAGGAAATAGGCCTCGACTACGTGTCTTGTTCTCCGTATCGCGTGCCTGTCGCCCGCCTGGCGGCGGCACAGGCTGCTTTAGACGCGAAGAACTAGGCTAGTCAGGTATGCCGAACTCATCGGTGTAGACACCAATCGCGCGATTTAGGTAGCGATCCCCCTTGGTCAGAGAGAGCACCAATGTCGCGAAGTCTGCATAACTGAGTACGCTGGTTGGATTTGGCGTTGGGATTCCATCCGAGATCAGTAAATTGTTTTTCTTTGGGGCATCCTGGAAACCGCGTGGTCGTAATATGACGTACTCGAGATCGCTGTTCTCGACGATACGCTCCATCCGCTGCATGTCTTGATACAAGCCGCGCTTGAGCCATAAAAAGTTTTCTAAAAACCCGTCAGTTTTAGGTTTCTCCGCTGGAATCATCTCAACGCCGCCGGAACTGGTAACGATAAGCCGTGTATTTCCCTGTCTCCGCATGGCCGTAATAACCGATGCCGTACCGACGGAGTATAGGTCAACTGAGGTGACTTCTTTGCCAGGAGCATAAGACGGGCCAACGAGATATATGACGACTTCATCGCCATTGAGTGCATTGGCGATGCTATCCACGTCATAAACGTCTCCCGCAACGGCCTTGAAGTTGTCGTGCGCGATTTCAATACGGTCGGGGGATCGAGCAAGTCCGGTGACTCTGCGATCCTGATCGAGCGCCTGTTGTATGATTTCAGGCGCAGATCGGGCCGTTGCGCCGATGACGACGATTGGCGGGTTTTCTGCCGCAACACTCTCATCATTGAATGCGAAAAAAATAGTGACGGCTGAAATTACGAGTGCTGTGAGTTTCATTTATGCCTCGGGGTCTAGTGGAAGCACCATCCAGGGTGGTGGTTCTGGTTTAAGTCTCGTGTCTCCAGCAGAGAGCGTGCCGTTTTCAGATGCCCGCCACTGTGCGAGCCTCACGAGGGCCAATCCATATCCGCCGGCAGATGTTTTCATTTCACCGGCCTCTTTTCCATCGACTGACAAGGATGTTCCGGGATTCGGTGCGTCGCCATCTATCGCAACTGGAATGAGGCGTTTCTTGATCAACGCCCTGTAGTGCGTTCGCGCTGTCAATTCTTGCCCTATGTAGCAGCCCTTTTGGAAATCTACGCCGCCCAATTCTTCGAAGCCATTTTCAAGAAGAAGCGCTTTATCGACCTGTAAATCCCGGCTGCCGTCAGGAAGCCCATGCTGAATGCGATGGGCGTCATAGGCGGATGCGTCTGCTTCGGTGAACCCGGCATCTTCAAATACGGATTTTATGGTGTCCGTCGTTGCAATACACCTTGCGCCAGCGCTCATGAGCCGGGGGTCGCGAAATAGGGTGCCGGTTTTTATTTGATTTGCGCCGCCCAGCTGGTCTGGCAAACCAAGCATTGAGGGCCCTGTACTTCCCCAGCCAACTGCAACGGCCAGGGAGTCGTCCACAGTGATGTCCACCTTCGAGCGTAATCTGAAGCGCTTAAGGCGTGTTAGGAGGTCTTCACGGCGCTCTGCTTCGCAGTCCAGCAATAGGCGCTCACCGTGATCTACAATCATAAATTCATGCAGAAACTTCCCCTGAGGCGTTAGGAATGCTGCCCAGATCGCCTGTGCTGGTGAAGCCCGCTCAACATCGTTGGACACAAGGCCCTGTAAAAAACTGACGCGGTCGTCACCGGATACCGCGAGAACCGCCCGGTTATTCAATATGCAGTAGTTTGGAGCGGCCATTGATAGCTAAGTCCCGAAGAGAAGGTTCAGCAGTCTTAAAGAGGGAATGTAGTCGCTCTATGCCACAGGGCAAGGATAAGCGAGGCTGGTGCCTGTTTGGTTGGAACTTTTAGGCAGGTCCAGGTATAAACCGCTCCATGAATATTGTGATGTTTGATGACTCCGTGCCCTTTGACGGCTTTACGGCGGCGACGAAACCGCTTGGTGGGGCTGAAAAGGCCTTTGCGGCGCTGGCTGGGGCGTTGGCTAAAGCAGGACATACTGTAACGGTGACCAACCGGTGCAAGCATGCGCTCATGGCTGAGGGCGCGCGTTGGCGCCCGTGGGATAGCACGCGTCCGCAGGAAGCGGATGTTCTTATTGCCCTCAAGAACCCTGAGCTTCTTGGAGGCGTGCGACGTGTTGATTCGCGTGTTTTGCTGGTACCGGGTGATCCAAAATTTCTGGGCAACGCCCACAATGCAGATTTACTTGCGTCTTACGCACCGCGTCTTGTGTTCTTAACAGAACGCCAGGCGCAGGAGTACGGCGGTCGGTTATCGGTGGTCATTGCGCCTCCCGGTGTCACGAAAGCATTTTTTCCTGAAAAGAAGGGGGCGGAGCCCTATCCCGACGCCAATCACCCAGCTATCCCGATGGACGAGGGCGACAAGGCTGAAGAACAAGAAGAAGAGCTACCTCCACCCCATGCCATTGTAACAACGCATCCTCTACACGGGTTGAGTAAAATCCTGGAGCTTTGGCGCGATAAGATTCATCCGGCTAAGGAAGACGCTAAACTTACAGTTTACTCTGCAGTGCTTGCCAAGGGTGTCGACGGAGAAGACGTGCCCGACGCTATCAAGCCAGTCCTGGAATTAGTCAAATCGTGCGCATCTGCGAACGTTGAAGTGTCGGCTCCCAAAGGCGATCGCGTTATGGCTGAAGCGTATCGCCGGTCGCGCGTCCACTTGTATCCGGGTCACGCAAAAGACTTTGCGTGCTGGACATTGCGGGATAGCCAGGCGGCTGGTCTGCCCGCGGTTGCCCGTGGTCTGGGTGGCGTTGAGGACGTGGTCGACAACGGTCAAACCGGGTTTATCGTTCCGGACGATGACGCGTTTGCGAACGTCGCTCTTCAGTTGCTTACAGACGATGGTGTGTACACGTCGTTTCAAGCTGCGGCAGCCGCCGTTGAACGACGCCGAACATGGGCGACTACGGCAGATATCGTTACGCAGTTGTGGCTGTAGAACTGGTTCGTTCTCATTATGCGAATATTATTCATCACGGCGACCCGAATTGGCGACGCGGTGATCTCGACGGGATTGTTAGCTCACCTCGTTGATGAAAACCCTGGGGCTAAAATTACCGTAGCGTGCGGGCCGCTCGCTGAATCTCTTTTCACCAGCGTTCCGGGTTTAGATAGAGTCATCGTTCTATCTAAAAAATCGTTTAGTCGTCATTGGTTCAAGCTTTGGGCAGATGTTCGGTCTCAGCGCTGGGATATCGTCGTGGATTTACGTCGATCCTTAATTCCCTATTTGGTCCGCACGAATAAGCGGTTCCGGTTGGCGCCAGATGATCACCGCTCTCACCGTGTTGAATTGCTGAGCCGACTTTTTAATCTGGAGCCTCCTCGTTCGCCGACTGTATGGATTTCTGAGAAAGAGAAAGCCGCGGCCGTAGGGCTGGTCGGTGTTGGTGACCCTGTCATCGCCATATGTCCGACGGCGGCTCGCCCAGAAAAAACGTGGCCATCTGATCGGTTTCTTGAGCTTGCTCAGACACTGCTAAAAGATGTGTCTCGACTTCCTAATCTTAAGCTTCTTCTGGTTGGTGCTGAAGAAGACAGAGCCCTCTTAACGCACCTTGCAGATACCCTTCCGGATGGTCGTTCCATGGTAATGGCAGGGTGTCCTAATTTGCAGCGTGTCGCAGCAGCGTTGTCTTTGTGCGCCGCGACCGTGGCGAACGATTCCGGACTGGCACATTTAGCTGCCGCAAGCGGGTGTCCTACAGTGGCACTTTTTGGCCCAACACGTGCTGATTTGTACCGGCCATGGGGAATGCGCGTATCCGTTGTAAACGCCCCTCAGAATCAAGGAGATGCGGTCATTACCGACATTTCTGTGGATGAAGTGGTCGCGGCGGTCCACTCGGTTTTGGATTGAAGCGCCATACCCTGTTATAAGGCTTCTTGCCGATTCGCGAGTCAGGCTTGATACCCGGGGGGGGGCGGCAGGCTTCGATGTTGTCGGTAGAGGGGAACTGGGTGCACGGCCCATGAGAATATTACATGCCATGTCCACCGCCGTTGACGGCGCTATGGAACGCGCTTTCGAGCAGACTGTTGTGACTTTGTCGCGGCACGATGTAGCTCAACGCGTCATTGTCCAAAGTAATTCCGCGAGCGCAGGGCGCTTGAAATCCGCAGGCCTAGAGCCGATGGAACTACCCTTTCGAAAGCGCTTCGATTTTACCAGTAAACGTCGTCTGAATAACGAGATCAGTTCGTTCGGCGCAGAGATAGTTGTCTCGTGGACGCCAGACGTTTCAAGTCAGGTTTTGCAGCCGCAAGCCAAACATATTGGTTATGTGACGAATGATTTCCCGTTTTCGAAATTTCAAACATGTGATCATTTATTCACAGTGACTCAGCAGCGTTTCGACCGAGCATTGGCGGCCGGTTGGTCGAAATCGAAGATTACGAAGCTGCCACCCGTTATTCGATCTGACGGTTTTACGCCTCTCGACCGAAAGACATTTTTTACGCCGGATACAGCGAAGCTTGTGGTGTTCGTTGGAGGTCTGAGAGATGAGAAGGGTCTAGATGTCTTGCTGGAAGCAACCGCTAGAATCTCGGGCCACTATTTATGGGTCGTTGGCGACGGACCGGACAAAAAGAAGTATGAAGATCACGCCTTGGAGATCGGCATCAAACCTAGAACTCGGTTTGTAGGAGCTCATAGCGAAATATTGCCATTAATGGCTGCTGCTGATCTTGTGGTTTGCCCGGCGCGGCAAGATGACTTAGGCGAACAGGTCATGCAGGCCTGGGCGTGTTCTAAGCCTGTTATTGCGTCAGATTCGTTAGGGCCAGGGCTCCTTATCAATCATCGGGACAATGGCGTTCTAGTGCCTGTTGATGATTCACGTAGTCTAGCGGAAGCCATTAAGTGGCTTAACCAAGATACAGATTTCTCCCAGCGTATCGCGACCGCGGGCGCGGCGACGTTTTTAAAGTCTCATCACGAAGATATTGCGATTCCAGAATACTTGAAATTCTTCGAGAGCGTATTGGTCGGCAACGACGAAACAGCGCCAGTTCAATAGGCGGCACAGTTTAGATTATGTGCGGAATTGCTGGCGGGATGGGTAAAGGCGGGCGCCCACCCAATCCTGACATATTAGGAAAATTTACTGATGCGCTGCAGCACCGTGGCCCAGATGGCGATGGTCAACACGTTGCTGATCATGTCGGCTTGGTTCACACACGTCTCGCGATCATTGATCTTGAGCGCGGTAATCAGCCATTTGTGTCTTCGGAGGGTGTGACGCTTGTTGCGAACGGTGAAATATATAACGACCTCGAACTGAGACACGATTTAGCAGACAGCGCTTTCCAAACGGGAAGCGACAATGAATCAATCCTGCACCTGTACCTGAAGCATGGATTTGAATTTGCGGAAAAGCTGAGCGGCATGTATGCGGCCGCCCTTTATGATCCGCGCAGCAAAAGCTTGGTGTTGGCACGGGACCCTTTCGGCATAAAACCACTCTATATTGCCGAAACAGATGACGGATTTTGGTTCGCCTCGGAGCCACAAGCGTTAATCGCTGCTGGGGTCGTTGTCGCTGAGGAAAATGAACTGGCCAGAGATCAGCTTCTGGCACTTCAGTATACCTGTGGATCGGAGACGGCCTTTCGCAATATTAAACGCGTTAGGCCGGGTGAGACACTTATCGTACGCGATGGGCGCATCGTAAACCGACTGCGGATCAACCCGTTGCAGAAGCCCGAACGCGTCGACGGGAATTCTCTATCGACCTTTGATGGGCTGTGGATGAATGCGGTCGACCGTCATCGCCGGTCTGACACCCCTTACGGATTATTTTTATCAGGAGGTGTTGATTCGGCTGCCGTTCTCGCCGCGATGGTAAAACTCGAGGATCGGCCAGTCGTTGCCTATACGGCTGGCTTTGCAGGTGGTGATTTTCACGATGAGCGCGACCACGCACGTGTTGTCGCTAAGGCGGCCGGTGCCGACCATCGGGCGATCGAAATCACAGCGTCCGATTTCTGGTCAGACTTGCCCGCGATGGTGGCGTGCATGGATGATCCCGTTGCTGATTACGCCATCGTGCCGACCTACGCTTTGGCTAAGGTGGCTAAAGAGGACGTTAAGGTGGTTCTAACCGGTGAGGGCGGCGACGAAATATTTGCGGGCTACGGTCGATACCGGGCCGGTCGTAGGCCTTGGCCGTTTCGAAAAAAGCCATGGTCACGCAATTCGTTGGGCAAGACAAACGTATTGAGACGTGAATCTGAGACGTGGCGTGAAAACATCGATCAGTCAGAGCGAGAATTTAAAGGAAATAACTGGTCCAATCTTCAAGCCCTTCAAGCGCTAGATATCGCCTACTGGCTGCCATACAACCTGCTGACGAAAGTTGACCGATGTTTGATGGCCCATGGATTGGAGGGCCGTGTACCCTTTTTGGACCGCGACTTGGCAGCCTTCGGATTTAACTGCACTGATGATGACAAAATCAAAGGTCGTCTTGGGAAGCAGGTGGTTCGGCATTGGCTTGCAAATGAGATGCCGGAAGCGCAGCCCTATTCAAAAAAACGTGGGTTCTCTGTTCCCGTCGGCCATTGGATCGGACAGAGGGGCAAGGCGCTCGCTCCCCTAGTGTCAAAGCAGGCGGGGGTCGCGGCCGCCTGCGATCCCGAGGCTGTAAGTTCACTGTTTTCAAACATCACTGCTGAGACCGCATTTCCTGCTTGGCAGCTGTTGTTCTATGCCCTGTGGCATCAAGTCCATGTGTCCGGTTTGCCTCGCAACGGGTCTGTGTTTGAGGTATTGTCTCAGCGCTAATCGCTCATTCTGGTGCGTCGTCTGAAAAGGAATTTTTTAGTGTCCGATACTTTTGATCGCGTCATCATTGGTGGAACCGTATGGACACCGAATGGTCCAGTTGAGACTGACGTTGGGATCAGAAGTGGGCGGATTGCCGGATTTGGTCATTTGCGTAACGCGAAAACGGAAGAGGTGTTGGACGCAAGCGGGCTAACGGTTCTCCCTGGAGTTATTGACAGTCAGGTTCACTTCCGTGAACCGGGTCTCGAACACAAAGAAGATCTAGAAGCGGGTACGAGAGGGGCCGCACTCGGTGGTGTTGTTACCGTCTTTGAGATGCCAAATACAGATCCGCCAACGACGTCAGCTGACGCAATCGACGAGAAGATATCAAGGGCCCTTGGGCGTGCCTGGGTGGACTTCGCATTCTTCGTTGGCGCGAGCCCAGACAACGTGGCGGAGCTAAAAACGCTTGAGCGCTTGCCTGGTGTCTCTGGTGTTAAAATGTTCATGGGATCATCAACGGGTACGTTATTGGTGTCCGATGACAAGAATGTTCTACGTGTTTTGAAGAGTGGCTCTCGACGTGTTGCCGTCCATTGCGAAGATGAAGAACGCCTGCAAGAACGCTTGCACCTTGTGAAAGGTGGAGCACCAGTCGCGATGCATGCGGAATGGCGCGACGCTGAAACGGCATTGAGAGCGACGCAACGTCTCGTTCGATTGGCACGGGAAGCGGGCCGAAGGGTCCATACTCTTCATATCTCAACTGCTGAGGAAATGGAGTTTCTTGAGGATAATCGCGATATTGCGACGGTTGAGGTTTTGCCACAGCACTTAACGTTATCGGCACCGGACGCTTACGAACGTCTTGGTACGTTGGCCCAGCAAAACCCACCAATTCGATCTGTTCGACACCGTGATGCAATATGGCAAGCTCTGCGCAATGGAGTGGTCGATTGTATTGGGTCTGATCATGCGCCACACACACTCGAAGAGAAAGCGCGTCCTTATCCACAGAGTCCGTCGGGTATGACGGGCGTTCAGACACTCGTTCCGATTATGCTCGATCACGTCAATGCTGGTCGCCTTACGCTGCAAAGGTTCGTTGATCTAACGAGCGCTGGACCCGCCCGCATTTATGGGATTGCTGGTAAGGGACGCATTGCCTTGGGGTATGACGCTGACTTCACAGTCGTCGACCTTAATGCCAAGAAGAAGATTAAGAACTCATGGATTGCGTCAAAATCTGGTTGGACGGCCTACGATGAAATGGCCGTTACGGGATGGCCTATTGCTACGATTATTCGTGGCCAAGTGATCATGAAAGACGACGAGGTCTTGGGCCAACCTATCGGTGTACCTGCTCGTTTCACGGAAACGCTCTAAGCGTTAATCGCGCTCCAAGGTTACGAACGCACAACTTTCGTCGGACGGGCTGTGGGACAGGACTTGATCGTACAGGAGCCCTGCACGATCAATCATCGGGTTGATGTCTAACCCTAAAATCATTTCCTCATTGGCAAGGTCGAGTGTCGCTTCTGCGTAGGCCGTGATGTAATCATCCTTGGATATGTAACGTTCTGTGATCGCGGGGCGCGGGTCACTGGTTGCCGTTCGTTCGGTAACGGTTCGGGTGAAGGGAATAAAGCTTCCGGACCAGCGTGAAAGCCGATTTGGGGCGCCTGTTTCTGCGTTTTGTGGGTTCCAGCCTGTGTGTGTACCCAGTGGGACAGAAACACCTGGAAGCCTAACACCGGCTATTTCCAGTCCATCCTCATCACTTGCTGGGACGAGCGTTCCATATGATGGGCCGCGAACAGGCGGTACGTTGTCCGCGACACCATTTGTCAGGAAATTAGCACCGTGGTCTAGGCTAGGTGGCGCGAGTGGTCCAACCGGTGTTCTCATAAATGCAGCGTCTGGAAAGGCGGTTTTGTATGTGGCGGCTGTAACAAGGCTCCCGTCAGATAAGCGGGGGTATCTGCTCGGCGGCGGCGCCCTGTCTAATGAGACCCACGCATCAAGGTGGGAAAGCAACGCGCGCAGTACGGGGCGGTGATCTAATGGGCTCCGGCAATGCACAAGTGAACCTCGGTTCTCGCGTGCACCGATTCCATGTTGTCCACCCGCTATCGTGTATAGCCGCACGGATGGGTCAGGTGGAATGTCTGTGCTTCCTAATGTGTCGGTATGCACAAGAGAAGCTGATCTAGCCCAATACTCGGTTGACGTGTTGACGACAAAAATTCGAGGCACGGCATTGAGGCGGCGTGCTTGCTCAAGCAGGCTGCTCCGTTCCCCCGTAATCGTGTCAAACTGTTCGACTGTTGAGAATGGAAAAAAGTCAGTCGCGAAGTCGAGTTCGATGTCAGGACTGAAGTGCCGCGACGTTTGCGCGAACCTGTAATTGAAGCTTCCCTTACCGGCCCCAGCGCCGTCAATCATGACGCCATCAAAAATCATGCGACCGCCCTCATCTACGTGCAGGCCGTTCCAGATCATTGTGTTGAGCGCACGAGCAGACTGAGAATGCCCGTAAGCCAGTGCTGCAATTGGTAACGTACCGCCCTGATTCATGAGCGGGTTGCTGGCCCCGAAGGAGTCCGTTTTGTTGTATCGGAAGAAAGAAAGCGCATCGCGAAGGGCTGCAAGCCCTAACCCGACAATTGCGGGGTTACGAGCAGTATAGGTGAGGCGGTAGACACGCCCCGGCTCA
>CALSLN010000029.1 GCA_943787205.1 uncultured Rhodospirillaceae bacterium | reverse complement strand
GGAGGCTGTGAGATCTTCAATCAGGCGGGCGGTTTGTCGTCGTTGCTTTGCTGGTACACTCGGATTGCTTTGCCAAACTGCATCCAACGAACCCGCAGTGTCTGGATTGTGATCTTCATCAGGGCCCGGTAGGGCAACGATCAACCCGCCTGAAACCGTATGTGCCAATCGGTGCATGTCATAAATCTGGGTCGCCAGCAACAACTTGCCGATATTAGAAAAGACCGGTTCAGGCATAATATTGCCAGTGCCATCTTTTTTCGCCATAGGCCGACGCCGCAACACCAGTGGCATAAAACCCTTCGACAATTTTAATCAGCTCGACATGTCATCTTGAAGGTGTGTATGGCGTTCTGGATCAAGACCGTTGGATTCAATCATCAACGCGCCGGCGCCAATCAACAAATCACCAAACCGCGCTCGCGCGCCGATACATGAATGCCGGTGATGGGTGGCATAGGTTTGCGCGATATCTCCAGCGGACTCTGTTTCGCCATTTAGAAATACCCGATCATGAGGCACGAAACACATTTTCGAACAGCACAACGCCTGTGGTCTGGCCATAGTGTTTTGAAAAAACCGCCGCCTCTTCGCCGGGACGCCCCGCCGCTCGTGCGACAACCGTGATGCCCTCAGCATCAATCGGCACGGCGCAACAAACTGCAAATGCATCGTCGTCCGGCGTCATCGCCCGACACGGCAATAAACGATAAAGCCATGCACATAGGGTGCGCCGGTGACGATGGCCTTGGCCCCGGATATGACAATACCGTCGGCACGGCTCTCAACGACGTGGATGTAACTGTCCGTGATTTTTTTGATTGTGTGGTTTTTGCGACCCGGTCGCCTTTGGCGTCGGTCATGGCAACACCATAGGTCTGGTCGCCATCCTGGACTTCGGTCATGAAGTTTAGAAAGCGAGAAAAATATTCAGTGCCATGTTCGGCATCACAGCGCTGGGTCGCCTGATACAACCCATTGAATGCGTCATGAACCAGGTAGCGTTGCGCACAGCCCGCCTCGCGACACATGATGCGCACGGCCTCTAATTTCGCCAGAAGGTCGTCACTGGTGCGGTCGATGTGCAAATTGCGATTTACGCGCTTGCCAGTTTCTTGCTCAACCGCCGACATAAGCGGGACGTGACTGGGGTCTTGAGCAAGATCGTACGTCACACCAATGGCATTGATGCCCGGCTGCAATGAAGGCTCATCGGCTACCGACGACACCAAAGCACCGTTGACGAACACACGAGGCTTAAAAGCCCGCAAGCTCTCCCTGTAGGCAGCGGTCGACTCAATGATCATAGCTGGAGCCCTGCCGGAACTGGATTAAACACAGGATAAACGAAGATACTCATGCCTTACCGAGAGATTTCAGCACATCAATTATGTTCAACGCGCGCTGGGCCTTCTCAACTATAGGATAATCGACAAAGTAGCCGTCTACTTGAATGGATGCGACTCCGTCTTTCTCTCGGCCTTCTCAAATTCAGCGACAATTTTCCGAGACCAGGTCACGACTTCGTCTGTCGGTGTAAACACATCATTGGTCGGATCGACCTGATCCGGGTGTATGCAGAGCTTACCCTGAAAACCGAGCCCATGCGCGCGAATACACGATTCTCGATACGCGTCATGCTCTTTGATGTGAAGAAACACGGTATCGATAGGCGGCTCAAGCTCCCCCAATCGAGATGCCAAAACCATTTCAGACCGCACTGGCAACAACGCCAGTTCGTCGTGGGTCCACTCGATACCAAGATCACGGGTGTAATCCCCACCCCCGAGCGACAAGCGTTTAAACGCGCGAATCCGCCTGGGCGATGTCACGCACCGCCGCTGCGCCTTTGGCGGTTTCGATAATGGGCATGAGATCAAACCGATCCTGGCTCGAGGCCATGCTCATGCTCAAGATCAGTTATAATACTGTCGACTGATTTTAAGTCGGTAACACTTTCCAATTTTGGCAACACGATGCCGTCGAGATTTTTACCGAACACGCCACTTAGATCGCCATAGCAAAATTCTGTGTCGTACGAATTAACGCGCACATAAACCGCACACCGCTTCGGAAGGGCTAGGGTCCCCCCTCTTTGATGATGGTACGGGTGGCGACTTTTTCCGCGACCGCCACGGCGTCTTCAAGGTCGAGAATCACTACATCAGCGTTCAATTGAAGTGCCTTCTCGACCCGGCGGGCATGATTGCCGGGGGTGAACAAATAGGTGCGATTGGCGTGCGGTCTCATCGGCTAAACCGGAACTGCTAGGTCAGCGGGCGGCAAAATGGTGGTGCGTTTCATCAAACGCTCCTCTTTGCCGTCGAAGGGCTCGCGGCGGTGCATGGTTGCTGCATTATCCCAGAGCACAGCATCGTCATGTACCCAATTATGGGTGTAGACGAACTCGGTTTTAACACTCCAGTCAAACAAGTAATCAAGCAAATCGCGGCTCTCGTCCTTTGGTAAACCAACAATCTGCGTGGTCATGCCTGGACAAATATACAAAGCCTTGCGGCCACTGATCGGGTGAGTTCGAATGACTGGCTGTTTAATATCAGGGGTGCGCTTTTTCTGATCCGAGTCGGTTGGCACACTGTATTGGTTGTTGAACGCTTCGTAGGATTGAATGGCCTTCCGACCCTTCAACGTAGCTTTGATGTCGTCGGACAAAGACTCATAAGCCGCAGACATATCGGCAAAGGAGGTTTGTCCGCCATTGGTCGGCAGTGTCACCGCATAGAGCAACGAGCCCAAGGCTGGACGCGGGAGGTAAATTTGATCGTAGTGCCAGCCCACTTCCGTATCGGACAAAATGCCAATGGCTTTGCCATCAACCTTCATATTGGAGACATAAAGGATCTCCGGGTTCTCAGGTGAGAGATACTCGCGGCGCACATGGATTTCCAACTCCCCTAGCAGCCCGCTGAACGCCACCGCATCTTTTTCTTCCAAGGGTTGACCGCGAAACAGCAGCAACTGATGTTCAGCCCAGAGGCTTTTGACCTCGTCCAAAATATCAGCGGTGATCTCTTTGGTGAGGTCAATCCCCAGCACTTCCACCCCAAACGTGGGATTGAGTTTCCGGACTTCGAAGGCCATGGCGCCCTCCCAAATGGCATGTCTTACTTCAGATAATTTGTACGGACAATTCAGCTGATAGTCTAGTCTGGCTGTCGATTTACAGCACTTTTTCGTATATCCGGTAGGTTTTGTAGACTAGGCCGCCGATGGTTTCGAGAGACCGGCGGGTTTGGGTGTTGTTTTCCAGCACCCAACTCATTTCACAGATCGGCATATTAAGTTTAAGAGATTCACGACGGATCGCGCCCATCACCATAAAGGCCAACACCGATCCAAGGGGTTTGTTTTTAAAACGCGCGGCAACGCCCATGAGTGGAACCCGCGTCCCAGATGACCAGGCGCGGCGGGTGAGAACCCGCCACGCCAGCTTCATCCATCCCTTAGGCCACAAGTTACCGCCGAGATCGCGGATCATTTCGTTGAGGTCAGGCAACGCCACCGCCATTGCGGCCGGTTTTCCTTCGTAGAACGCAAACCAGACCAACTCTGGAATTAGGATCATTTTGAACTGATTAGCCATATGCTGGGCATCCGCTTCTGTTAGGGGAATAAACCCCCAATTTTCAGCCCAGGCTTCATTGAACAGGTCAACGAGAATGCGAATGTCGTCGTCGTAGTGATTGAGATCGAGATGGCGGAACGTGAGCCCCGGGTTACGGTCAATGAAGCGTTGCAACAACTTCATATGTTTATAGGGCAGCGCGTTATCCATGGGCGTTAGGAACGCGAATAGGTCGCGTACTTTCTCAAACCCAGCTTTTTCCACCAGTTTCTGGTAAAATGGGTGACCATGGCCCATGGCGACACGCGGTGGACTTTTGAAACCTTCGACCAATAATCCGGATTCTTCATTGATGTTAAGGCTGAATGGCCCACGAACGCGGGACATGCTCCGCTCCTTCAGCCAACTCCCAGCTGCCGCAAACAACGCGTCTGCAACAGGTTGCTCATCCACACTGTCAAAAAAGCCAAAGAAGCCGGTCGCATCATTGTGTTGCTCGAGATGACTGCGGTCGACCTGGGCTGAGATTCGTCCCAGCACTGCGCCATTACGTTCGGCCAGAAATAACTGTGCTTCGCCGTGACTGAACCAGGGATTCTTCTTTGGGTTCAATTGGTCCCGCACCATCATTCTCAACGGCGGCACCCACACTGGATCATCGCTGAACAAGGCGTCTGGCAACGCCAAGAAAGCTTCCTGATCCGCACGCGTGGCGACCGGCCGAACAGTAATGTCTGATGCTGTCATAAAAAACGCTGCGACTAGTTAGGCCCGGTTAGGATGAGGGGGCGAGTTCGCCATCGTCAGACTTTTGCGCATATTCACGCTGACGATGAACCGGATTAGCAGTATGCGGCCAGTTAGGCGTTAACTCGGCCACATAGGGATAATGCTTTGCCACCTCTTCATCGTACCCAAGGTTAAACACCGTTTCTGACCGGGGTCGCAATTTAATTTGCTCGTACTTCGTTCCGAGCACGCGATCCCACAAATAATTAGTAATCCCGAAATTACCCGTCTCGTTATGAAAGTGGTGGGCCATATGCAGCCTCTTCATACTCTTGACCCAGCCCCATTCGGGGACATACCCCAAGTGCTGAATGCAATGGATAAACTCGTAGAAACACGTTTGCAGTACACCTGCGCTTAAAGCCGCAGCAGCACCAGGCCAACCAGCCAGAGCAAATCCGACAGGGACCGTAGCCAAAGCGACGGTTGGCAAGGTCGTATAGAGAGCACCGAACAAAACCTTGAGGTTATTGGGGTCGGAATGATGATCGTAGTGAATGCGCTTCCAGACCGGTGCGGTAAGCTTGGATCTCCACATCCACTTGGAATGCAGAATCCACCGGTGCAACACATACCAAACCAATGGATAAATCAGAATTGTCGCGACAACGGCGCCCGCAATTCCAGTCAGGGTCGCGAGACCGTTCATCCAAGCCCAAGTCGCATAGGCGCCTGTCACCGCAGCCAACGCGAAATACGCGGCAATGGCGTAATACTGAAAGTACGCAGCAGCGAGATCACCTAGATTCATTCGGTCTAAGTGGTATTCCCGGTCGGACCAAAAGCCGATCTTTAATGCCATGTTCTTTCCTTATTTGTAGCGCTTTATACAATTTTATCTAACGCGGTTTGGCATAAACGCAAGCCCCTGACTAAATCAGGTAGATGATCAAGCGCCTCTGTTTTCTAAGTTTACCACAATCCACAGACCTATGGTGCCGAACAGCGCCAAAGGCAGCCAGGCCGCCACAACCGGTGGCAGAGCGCCGAACTGCCCCATCGCCAGTAAAATATTGTCTGTGATGATGAAAACGAAACCGAGCGAGATCCCATAGACCACAACCATGATCGCGCTGCCTTGACGGTGGTGGGCAAAAGCCGCGATAGCGGCTAGCAAGGGCATCAGAGCCAAAACCGCCGGTCCAGCCAGTTTTCGTTGTAGCCAGGTGTCGTAATAGTATTCGGGACGGGTCCCAAGAGCGAGCTCGCGCACGTAATGCTCTAGTTCGTCGAAGGTCAATTCACTGGGTGGATTGGCAAGCTTGTTAAAATCTTCAGGTGTAAGATTTGTTTCCCACGTCGGTTGACCTAAATGGGTTGCGACAGCGTTACCACCGACACGCGCCACCTCAAATAAGTTCCAACCAGCATCTTCCCAAATCGCGAGACGAATATTAATAATGTCTGAGACGGTCGCTTTGTCGCCTTGGTGAAACAAGCGAATGTCATTGAGCACGGCGCCGTTCTGCAGGACGTGCCCAACCCGGATGATGGTGTCACCTTCAATCACCCACGCTTCACTGCCATCAATGATTTCACCGCCAGGCTTGTAGCCTGTGCTTTTCCAATCCTCGAGCTGTGCGTTAAAACGTACGACTATACCGTCGGAGAAGACAAACAGCATTAGTGCCAACGCAATACCAACGACCACTAGGCCACCGACTAGACTAAGCACAGACCGGCCTGCCGCACGCATAGCAATGATCTCGCTGTTGCGGGCCAGAACAACCAGCGCCGTTAGCCCGCCGAGCAACGCAGCCAATGGTGCAACGGTTTCAATGATCGACGGCACCCGCAACACGATGTAGCGCGTTAATGAGTCGAGCGGGTCACCGCCACCTTCCAACACAGAATCCGCATTGGCCAGCAGGTCGAGCATTTGCAGAAATACGACCAGGCCCAGCAGCAATCCGAAGAATCGCGACAGGTAGGCCTTCGTGAGATACCAAGATAAAATCATGAGTACAGACTACTAATCGTGGCTGCCGCGGAATAGTCGAATGAGAACGCCGGTCATATTGGTCCATCGGCCTTCGAGCCGTTGCATTGGGGTTGCCCCAGCGACAGCTTCGGTCCTGAGAAAAAGATATGATGTCCCGCCAATAAAGAGAGCAAAGGGCACCCATAAGGCTGGCCCGGCCGATATGCCCCCGACCGTTGCGTAGGCTTCACTAAACTCCAGAATCTTGTGATAGACGACCAAAGTTAATAGGCCGAGAACCAGTCCAAAAGATTTGCTCGCCCTGTGGGTCATAACGCCGAGTGGGGCCGCCAGCATCGGCAAGAACAAAATTGATAGCGAAAAAACAATACGCCCATGGAGCTCCGCCGCAACCGCAGCCGCTGGCACCAGTCGCTCAGGACTGTATTGTGGGTTGTTCACAACCACAGGTCTGATGCCAGTGCTTTCTGCCTTTATATTGGCGACATAACCCTGCAACAGTTCATCCAAGGTCAACTCGCGTTCATCACCGCCCCTCACGCGGAACCGAATCAGATCTTGTAGATTTAGAGGCCAGTCAAACACATCGAAGCTTACTGTGTCGGCCGAGGTTGCGCCCGGCGACCACTCTGATCGATTGCCTTGAAATAAACGGAGCCTGGTTGCACGCTCCGCGCCACCTGTGACAAGACGCCCTCGCTCTGCAGTTAACGTGATGATGGTGCCATCTTCTTTTTGTTGATGGGCAAAGACTCCATACAGCTCACGACCGGCGCCCCGAGATTCTTCAACCCGCAGGGTGTAACCATTGGGAAGGTCCATAAACACGCCCTCGCCAATACCAGACTCTAAAACACCGCTGGTCACATTGAACAAAAGAGCACGATAGGCGTAGCGGCTGATCGGTTGCAGGTAGCCGACAAGAATCAGATTAAAGATCATCATCAAGAGCCCCAAGATTACGGCCCACCGGATGAGTCGGCTTAAACCAATTCCTGACGATTGAATCGCATCTAGTTCAGATTGAGACGAAAGCTTGCGGAACGCCAGCAGAACCCCGAGAAACAAAGCGGCGGGCAGCGCCAAACCGATGTAGTGGGGAATCAGATTAAAGAGCATCTGAAACACTACCAAGGTCGAGACACCATTGCCCACGGCTATATCGAGCAGCCGCAACATCCGCTCGAGCAGCAAAATTATAGCTGCAACCAGTAGGGTGACGAGCAGTGTCGGCATGATCTGCCGCAAGAGGTAGAGGTCGAGAGCTTTGAACATCCATCTCGAAGCCACCACATTTGCAGCGGCCATCCTTTGGGTCCCTGAGTCAGCGCTCAGTCGCCCTCTAGGCCCGTTTTCAAGACACTTTTGAGGGATTTCTCCAAGCGAGCCCAGCATGGCGACCAAGTACAAGATCGTCAAATCAAAGCTTTTGAAACATTATGTAAGCATAGTAGAGCGTCTCTTCATCTGTCTCAGGTCCTGCGATTTGCCCCCACCAACGGTCGCCATTCTCAGTAATCACATGAGCACCCGCAATCAACAAGACCGCGGGTGGCTGAACGATATTGTGGCCTCTCATGACTGTGTTCAACATTTCATCATCGATAAAATCACCGATGTGCCTGCGATTCTTGCCAAATGTGCTGCCAGTGAGATTGAAACCCTCGTGGTCGATGGCGGAGACGGCACCGCCGGGTTGGTGTTCTCTGGCCTCCTCAACCATGCCCCATACACCTCCCCACCGGTCTTGGCGTTGCTGCCGTCAGGGAAAACGAATATGACAGCAACCGCCTGGAGCCTGTCTGGAGATCGGCGCAAAGCCCTCACAGCTCTACTCAGAAAGAATGCCAACGGCAACCTGGCCAATGCCATTCACACTCAGTCCGTACTTACGCTGCACCAAGAGGGGGTGCCGACGCGCCACGGCGCATTCTTCGGTGGGGCCGATGTGGTTGAAGGCATTCTTTACTGCCGTAAAAACATTTACCCCCGCGGTTGGCCAAATACAGTATCTCATGTAGCTGCAGTGGCCATCTTGTTCTGGCGTGCAATGACGGGTGGCAAACAAGGCGGAACCATCAAAGTGACCGGCGAACAGGGTAGGTGGCAACAAGACGGGCGCTTCTATGTCGTGATGGCAACCACCATGGACAAAATGCTTCTAGGCACGCGCCCCGATCCGAAAGTTGGTGATGGCCCGGTCCATTACATCAGTCTTCGACCAGGCGCAGGCGCAGTCCTCTCGACCGTCCCTAATATGCTGAGACGCCGACTAAAACAAAGCAACAAGCGGACGGTTCGGCGCACCACCTCCGTCACCCTAACCTTCGACGGCAGCTACACGCTTGATGGCGAACTTTACAATGCCAGCGAGGATAATCCACTCACCATTAATGGCCATCAAACACTTCGCTTTGTGCGGTGGTAGCCATGGCTCTCATCTCACTTATTCAATCTGAAAGCCAGGTCGCAGCCTTTCCCGCCGCAACGACAATGGTCGATCATCTAAAAAATACCTATGGAAGCGGCGTGCGCGCTGTTGTGTTTTATGGGTCCTGCCTTCGCCTCGGCACGGACGAAAACTTGATACTCGACTTCTACGTGTTAGTTGACAACCTGAGAGACGCAATTAAAAATCCGATCAGCGCCACCTTTGGTGCGCTGTTGCCACCCAATGTCTATTATCACGAGTGCGACTTCGACGGGCGGGTAGTCCGCGCCAAAGTCGCAGTAATGACTCTCGGTGGTTTTGCCCACGGCACAGCGGAGACCTGCTTTGCATCAGCCCTATGGGCCCGCTTTGCACAGCCAGCCACCATTGTTTACGCCAATGATGACGTCGCCTGCGCGACTGTTGAATACGCTCTGGCGCGCGCTGTGACAACACTCCTTAGCAAAACGGCACCGCTGATGGCCGGTCCCTATGCGATTGAAGACTTATGGACCACCGCCTTTCAAGAAACCTACCGTGCGGAACTCCGGCCTGAGCTGCCGTCCAAAGCGAAAGCGTTGGTGAACAACCAACGTGATAGATTCATTCGCATTGGCGCAGCCGCCATTGAAATGCTTGGCCTAGATCAAACGGCAGAAGCGAAACCAGATACAGGCGCGGTTTGGGCTTGGCGTGCACGACGCTGTTGGGGGCGGTTTCTCAACGTTTTACGTCTAATCAAAGCCGCTTTCACATTCCGCGGTGGCCTGGACTATGCGGCTTGGAAGATTGAACGCCATACCGGCGTGACGGTCGAACTGACAGAACGGGATCGCGCGCACCCGGTTCTCACTGGTCTACGCTTGTTATTCCGAGTGAAACAGCGGGGGGGGCTGAACTAAACTTACAGTCCACGAACGATGTTAGCCGAGCGCGACTTTCTTCTTAGGTTGCTCCGGCAGTATGCCCAAAGAGTCGGCCACCTCTGCAAAGACTTCGATGATGTGGTCAACCTGCTCAGTCGTGTGAGCCGCACAGAGACTACACCGCAACAACGTAAAGTTCTGTGGCGTGGCGGGAGGAAGGGCAAGGTTGACGTAAACGCCACCGTCAATCAGTCCGCGCCAAAACGCCACACCGATTTCCACCTCCGGAGCCACTACAGCAACCACCGGGCTTACTTCTCCTCCAAGCGTAAAGCCGAGAGCAGAGAGCCCTGAATGAAGTCGCTCCGCATTACGAATCAATCGTTTGCGCAGCGCGCCACCTTTTTCAACTAACTCTAGAGACGCTTTGGCGGACGCCACAACAGATGGCGGCAAAGAGGCTGTGAAGATGTATGGACGACAAGCTAAACGCAGCAAATCAAACTGTGGATGGCTGGAAACACAAAAACCGCCAACGGTACCGACACTCTTGGAGAAAGTGCCAACAATAAAATCAACATCGTCTTCTAGGTCGGCTTCCTCTGGCAATCCCCGACCATAACGACCGAGAACCCCGAGCGAATGCGCTTCATCACTAAGAAGATATACGTTTTCGTATTTTTTCTTAACAGCAACGATCTCGTCCAAGGGAGCCTTATCCCCAAGCATGGAATAAATACCTTCGATGACTATCAGCTTGTTGCCCGGCTTCTTCGCGAGGCGCGCCAAGCGTTTATCTAAATCCGCCGCATCGTTGTGCTTAAATCGAATGATCTGAGCGTCACCCATTCTCACGCCATCATAAATGCTTGCGTGACAATCTGCATCCATAAGGATGTAATCTTCAGGACCGACCAACGTCGACAAGACACTGAGGTTGGCCAAATAACCGGTTGAGAAAACGATGGCGTGGTCCTTACCAAGAAAGGAACACAACGCCTGCTCCAATGCCTTGTGACCACTATAAGTGCCGTTGGCGACACGACTGCCAGTGGTGCCCGTACCTGCCGCATCAAGAGCATCATGTGCGGCTTGCAATGACTCTGGCGCAAACGTCAGTCCAAGATAATTGTTGGTGCCGGCCAAGATGATGCGACGATTGCCGATCATGGCTTCGGTCTGTGACAGCACTTCATCCATCTCAACTTGAAACGGATCGCGACCCCCATCGCCGACTAAAGAGTCTCGGCGTGCCAACAGTGACTCAAATCGATCAAATAAGTCAGCCATATTCTTCCCTAACAATTTGTTCGGTCGCGACCACCAATTGTCCCACGGTTTCGATATCTGGGAGCACGTTTAGCGGCACCGATATATCCAGACGGTCCTCAAGAGCTGCGATGAACTCCATAACCAAAAGTGAGTCGAAATTCAGGTCTTCCGTAAACCGAGTCCCATCCTCAAGGTTCACGCTGGTCTTATTGAAAGTTTGCAAAACCTCCAGAACCGCAGCTCGTACGTCTTGCGACGCGCCTTCGCTAGGCTCAGCCGACATTTATTTTGCCCTTCAATATGGGGACAATTGACGTCCTGAGTCTCACATCCCGCTCCTCTTCCGTCTTAGTCTTAAGATGTGTGACAGAAGAGTGACAAGTAACTTTAAAAGTAACGTTTCAAAACATTTTGTGAGGAATACCAATCGATTGCGTCTTTAAAGCCGTCTTTTAGAGACCACTTTGGGGTCCAGCCAGATGGACACTTGGCGTTCGCCACCCAGTCACGATGGCGAAGCTCTGGCACTTTCGCCAATGTCAACATAGCGGGCGATCGGGTCAGCAAACCCTTTGACGTGCCCAGAAACCCCATAATCCAGACAACAGTGCTCGCTAAGTGAGCAAATTTAATTGGGCGACCGACACACAGACCTGCGGCATCTGCCAGTTCGCGCCATTGGTATCCGTCAGCTTTGCCATCATCGATTTCAAAAAGGACCTCGGATTGGGGCTGTTCACAACACGCCAAAATAGCTGAGGCGACATCGCTAACGTGAACCAATGATAATCGTGCCGAGGAATGCCCAGGGGCGAGCATGAATCCATTCACAGCCATCTGGAACAGGCCCATAGTCTCCTCATCGCCTGGTCCATATATGGCAGGCGGGCGAAGTATGATCGAGTTCAACTGACCGGCGTGGTCATCAACCACCAACTCCGCAGCTCGTTTACTTGCCGCATAGGGTGACAAGGTTGGTTCGCGCGCGGCCAGAGACGAGATCAACACAAAGCTTTTCACCCCTTGGGCACACGCAGCACGAACAACGGCCTCTGTTCCCCCCTTATTGATTTGAAAAAATTCAAATCGAGACAGCGCTTTGATCGCTCCCGCCGCATGCACCACAATATCCGCACCGGTAACTAAAGCCTCAAGCGCGGCTTGTTCGTTCAATGCGCCAGTGATCCATACGATATCTTGGTTAGAGTCAGTGTTCACCGGCTTGCGTGACAAGGCACGAACACGGTGGCCAGCACTCCGTGCTTGCGCCACTAGGTGACCACCGAGAAATCCGGTAGCACCTGTGATTGCGATGGTCAGTGGGTCGGTCACGGCCAGTGCGCTACGCGCCCGCGGCTAAGGGCTGGATTTCGCCGCTGAGAAAGTTCGCCTTGGTCTTGCCACGCGCTAATTTCCCAGATGACGTTTTCGGCAAGGTTCGCGGCGGAACCAAAATTACGTCACACGCCAATCCAACTTGATTCTGGACACGTGAGCGCACGTTATCTACCAATGCCTCGCGAATGTCAGCAGCAGATGGTCTACATTGCACCAGTATGGTTGGTTTTTCACTACCGTCGTCTTGCTCAAGAGTGAATGCCGCGGCATCGCCAGACCGCATGCCGTCCATATGTTCAACGGTCCATTCAATATCCTGCGGCCAATAATTACGGCCATTAACGATCATCATATCTTTTGATCGCCCAACAATAACTAACTGGTCTCCCCAGAAATACCCGAGATCGCCCGTATCCAGCCACCCATCTTGAAGGCAAGCATCCGTTGCTTCTTGATCACCGAAGTATCCCTGCATGACGCTTGGGCCAGAGAAAAAGACGCGGCCAATATCCCGTTCTGCCATAACCGCACCATCGTCGTCTCGAATCTCGACCGTATGACCGTCAATCACGACACCACAGGCCACAAAGGTACGACCGGTTCCCGATCCATCGTCATCAATCGGAACTGCCCGATGGTCACCCCCTAACTCCTGCTTGGAAATATGGTCAAGCAACATGCCATGTCCTGGCGTACTAAAACTGACACCAAGCACGCATTCGGCTAAGCCATATGATGCGTTAAAGGCCTTATCTGCAAACCCACACGACTTAAATACTTTTGCAAACGCGCGCATGACCTGCGGCTTAATCATCTCACCGCCTATCCCAGCAACTCGCCAGCTGGATAAATCTAGGTTAGGCGCAGCAGCATTTGATGATGAGAATCTTCGACAACATAGCTCGTACCCAAAACTAGGGCCGTAGGACATCGTACCTCGGTTCTCGCTGATGACCCGGAGCCATGCGAGCGGGCGACGAGCGAATTCTTCCGTTGGAATAAAGTCGACAGTTGTTTGAGAGGTGAGGCAACCGAGCATGAAACCCACCAAACCCATGTCATGGTAAAACGGCAACCAAGATACACCCCGATCCTCAGTTGATACGTTGACCGCCACGTTCATAGCAGTACAATTGGCCATAAGGTTGTCGTGAGTTACCGCAACACCTTTTGGAAACCGCGTACTTCCAGAACTGTATTGCAGATAGCAGAGATCATCGGGCCCGCCAGTATTAAGGTCATCAGCCTGCGGCTGCGCCCTGAGATCATCTAAAGTCCCGACCAATAACAAATCTAGTCCGTCAGCAGCCTCTTTAACAAAGGGCATAAATTCCAACGGCGTAATCACCATGACCGCGCCAGATGAAGTGATTTGGTTGCGAATTTGGCCAACATATGCATCTCGCCGGCCAAACGCGACAGGCGTGGGCATTGGCACCGGAATAGCACCAGCATATTGGCAAGCAAAAAAAGCGATGAGAAACGCAGGTGCCGTTTCTGCAAGAAGTGCAACACGGTCACCGGACACAACGCCTGCGCCACATAGGTTTCTGGCCACGTCCCGGGCTTTTGTCCTCAAATCAGCGAACGGCAAAACCTCGTTTAAATGACCCCGCGAAGAGTAAAAATTAAACCCGGTTTCTCCCTGCGCCGCATAATCAAGAGCGTCTGGAAGAGTTGGAAAATCTGCCAATCTTTTTGGCAAGCTGGTATTTTTGGTAGGGGTTGGTGAGGACATAGCAGGTCCGACGGGAACCGTGAAAACTGAACTGGTACCTGTCTACACGCGATCACAATGTGGTCAAATCAAGCTTTGCAACAAGTCTTTCATAACATCACGCTATTGCTCATCTGGCGGAGCGCCCCACCTTTCTCGTGGTCGTGATTTAAAGGCGCGGGTTGAAGATGGAACAGTGAGAATCGTTAAACGGTCAAATTCGTCAACGCATTAACCGACCTGATCTCGACACGTCTGAAAAAGGCCCCGTCTCAGCCGGATATAGCTATGGGCCCAGACCCACCGTCTAGGCCCTTTTTATGCAATCTAAACTAGTACGGGCGATCACATCGCACAACACGACTTTTACGGGGAAATATCAGTGAATGCGGATAAGAGGTTTCACTCCTAGAAGTTAACGGTGTATCAGAATCGCAGTCTGAAACATTGGGGGTGCGCCTACGTGATGGAAGAGTTGCGGTTTTTTTATTCCGCTAAAAGATCGCATTGAGGATGAGAACGAACTAGCAGATATCGCTGCGGTATTTGCGAAGTTGTCTAAACCAGCCATCAGACATCCGGTTCATATCCGTGCGTTTACCATTCTTATGCAAAATTTACACAAGGACCCCATGAGCATCGTAAAAACCTTCACTTTCGGATTACCCTAGGGTCTGTAGGATACAAAGATAAACCAACAAAAAAGGCCAGTCATGACCGCACCCGTCGATCGCGCATTCGTTCGCATTGCCGAAGGGCAAGTACATTACCGCAAATGTGGCACCACATCGAATGCCTCAACCAACACATTGTACATGATCCACGCATCACCTTCGTCGTCGGTCAATTTAGTGCCTTTGATGGAAGAACTAGGCAAAACACGACACGTCATTGCACCAGACACACTGGGCTTTGGCGACTCACCACCTCCGAGTCAGGACATACCGAACGCCGATGACTACGCCGAGAGCGTGATCAGAGTGATGGATGCTTTGCGTATAGAGTCATGCGACCTGTACGGCAGCCACACCGGCGCACACATTGCGTGCGAGTTGGCCATTCACTATCCAGATCGCGTACGCCGTCTCGTCTTCGACGGCATCGGCATGTTCTCTCCAGAAGACAAGAAAGATTTCTTAGAAAACTATGCTCCGGACGTTCAGCCGGATGAATTTGGTCAACATTTAATCTGGGCTTGGAACTTTGTACGTGATCAAGTTCTGCATTTTCCGTATTTCAGGCGGTCACCAGAATTCCGCCAGCCGACGGCATCCATGCCTCCCCCTGAAGCCATCCAAAAAATCGTTGTCGAGGTGCTCAAAGGTTTGACCACCTACCACAAGGGATATCGCGCAGCTTTCCGCCACCCAGACAGAGACCGTTTGCCGCTTATCCAACACCGCACCTTATGCGCGGCGTCTGAAACCGATCCACTTAAAGACGGCGTCGATGAGGCTGCCGCTCTCGTCCCAGATTCGGTTAAGGCCATTCTACCTGGGGAGCGAACTGCCGAAGAGGTGGCGGCCAAGGCTGCAGCTATCGTCGAATTTCTGGATAGTCCTTAGACAGCTACAGTGGCGGACCTGCAATCGTAACAACTAGCGTTTCAGTCTGCGGCGTTCGCGACATAGTCACTGTTTTGCCGCCTGTCTGGGTGCTCACACTATTACCACCGAAAGCGCGGTCAATATTTGTGCCAACCCAGTCGGGAGCGTCCGCCCAATCCGCTAATGCAATTTCGACCAGGAGCGAAACTGCGTTGAGATTCCGCAAGCGCACCAGTGGGCTATCCTCAGGCAACGCGGTCATCAAATGGGCAGACGTAACGCCCTCAGGAGGACCGATAAGTTCGAGAGTTGTTCGGCCGTCTTCCGACCGGCCAATAACTCGTGAACGACCGTCAGCAAGAGGAACAAAGTCGAATCTCAACTCGAACGGTGATCTCTCAAAAAACCGAGTCAGATCAGCCCGATCGATTCCGAGGCTCGCCGTATGGCGTAAGGGATCAACACGAATGGTCTGTTGAGACTCCGTACTAGAAGATTGTGGCTGGGTCTCTACCGGACGTTGTCCTGATAGGGTGTACATATAGACCGAGAGGCCGAGCAACACACTGTAAACAATAAATCTCAATCGCTTCGGCATACTCTTTGCCTTTGTTCCATTCTTTCAGCTATTGGCGCAAAGCGGCGCAAACTGCTTCAAATGGTGTTAAAGTTGAATTCACCTTCGATCAAGGAGACTTCACTGTGAATGACCAGCCTACAGACTCAGACATTATGCATCGCTGGAAAGAAAATACGGCAGAGCAGCGTGCCCGTTTCGCTGATTACACATTGGATCCGGCCCATACAATAAAGTTGCATACTCATGAAGGGACCGCTCGTGTACTTTGGAATGACACCATCATCGCTGAGAGCGCGGCTGCAGTTGAACTACATGAGCGCAAACACGAGCCCGTGTTTTACTTTCCGACGGACGACGTCAAAACCGATTTACTAACGCGGACAGACAACGCCACACATTGCCCCTACAAAGGCGACGCATCTTACTGGTCGCTCAGCATCGATGGCACGTCGGCAGAAAATGCTGTGTGGGCTTACGAGTGGCCGATCCCAGCTATGTTGGGCATCAAAGGTTATATGGCCTTTTACCTGGATAGTATGGGTAAGAACTTTGGGTTGAATCTCGAAACCGATTGATCCCCAACACGTTATCCGTCGCTACCCAACCTCCTCACACGTCTGTGAGACCGTTTCACGCGCGTGTGATTGGCGAATCTCGACGGCGTTTCTATTATGGTCACGTCGAGAGGGTCACTAAGCACCCGTCGATCAGGAGACCCCTTTTCAGGCCGCGCCTTTGCGGCACCATAGATGGAGTACACTATGTCAGACAGCAAGCTCTCTACGCTTTCACTTGCCGCCGCCGTTGCCGGTGCGGTTTCAATGGCCGCCATGACTGTTCCTTCGACAGCGTCAGCCGCCGGAAAAGAAAAATGCTACGGCGTCGCCAAAGTTGGTGAGAACGGATGCGCCAATGCGGCGGGAACACATTCCTGCGCGGGGCAATCCACGGTGGCATTCGACAAAGGCGAATGGAAACTTGTTGCTGAAGGCACCTGCGTTGAAATGGGCGGCAATCTTGAGCCCGGCGAAGGCGTAAACGAAGAAGCCAAGATGAAGGCCGGCTAAGCCGACCCTTCGTTTTGACCGAGCGTCGAAGGTGACCTCTCCCCCTCCCCAGGACCAGCCTTCGACACGTTCTGTACGGCCAGGCCCGATTTCTGCGCGAGCAGGAGTCGGGCTTCGTCATCCTCACATGTCTGATTTCGCGTCTGGAACGCCGTCAGCGGCATGGGTAGAAATCCATAGCGAGAATTTTTTTGCCGCTGGTGGACCACGCATAGCGCAACTAGAGCAAGTGCGTGAGCATTATGCGATCAGCTGCCACGGTGTTGGTTTATCTATAGGGTCTGCGCAGGGCGTTGACGCGGACCATCTCTCTACGTTGCGCACCCTGGTCGATCGCTTCGAGCCTGGGCTGGTATCCGAACACCTATCTTTTAGCGTTGTCGACGACATATACGTGAACGACTTACTGCCAGTACCCTACACCGAAGAGGCTCTAGTCACTGTTGCCCAAAACGTGGACCAGACTCAGGAGCGCTTAGGACAGCAAATACTGGTTGAAAATCCATCCTCCTATCTGACGTTCGTGGACTCAGTTTTGACCGAGTGGGACTTTTTAACCGCGCTATCCCAAAGAACCGGCTGCGGACTGCTGCTCGACGTCAACAACATTTATGTCAGCGCGGAAAACAACGGGTTTGATACGACCGCCTATCTCGACGGAATCCCAGGAGACGCCGTGGGTGAAATTCACCTCGCCGGCCACTCCTTAGAAGGGGATGGAGAAGATCGTCTTTTAATTGATACCCATGGAGACAACGTCGCAGATCCAGTTTGGTCTCTATATCAGCTGGCGTTGGAAAAACTCGGACCACGACCAACTTTGATCGAGTGGGACACAGACATCCCTGACCTTGAGGTCCTCTTAGGCGAAGCTGAGACCGCGCAGCGTCACATCGATTCGGTCTCTTCATCTGAAGGCTCATCCCGTGTTGCATGACCTTCAGAAAAGCTTCGCAGACGTTGCCTTGACCAATTCGGTGGAGGCCTTGCTGCCACATGTTGCCACACCGCGCGGTGCAATAGAACGCCGATTAGGTGTTTACCATGCCAATACTCTGAACAGCTTGATCGATGTTTTATCTGCTGCCTATCCAGTAATTCAGCGCATAGTCGGAGATCGATTCTTTCAGGCCTTAGCGAAGGACTTCATCACAACCCATCCGCCACAACAGCCGACCCTGTTTCGGTATGGCGACGCGTTGCCAGATTTTATTAGTTCTTTTGCACCCGCCAATGATTTGCCATATCTGCCCGACGTTGCACGCCTGGAATGGACCCGGGTCGAAGCTTATTTTGCCGCCGACAGCGCCGCCCTGAACCCTGAAAGATTAGCTGAGGTTCCGGCGGAACAGATAGCTGACATAAAGTTTTCAGTATCCCCGACCCTTCGATTGCTTGAATCCGACGTCCCTATTTTCACCATATGGCACGTCAATCAGCCAGATCAGGATCGTGTACCTGAGGTCGACTTCTCGCATCCCGAAAGCGGGTTTGTATTGCGCCCGGCTCACACAGTGATGCAGCGCGTTGTACCATTGGAAACATTGATATGGCTCCGCGCCCTTACATCCGGTGAAACCCTGGGCACAGCAACAGAGCTAGCCCTAACCCATGAGAACACGTTCGATTTGCAAAACACGCTTCGTCAGCACCTGGCAGACGGCACGTTTACTGAATTCTACCTTTAAAGATACGACACGCGGATAAAGGACTTTTTGCCATGACCGACTCTCAATCACTGACTTCCAGAATCACCAGCCTTCTTACGAGCTACGGCCTCGCTTTTCACAACCTCACTGATGGCCCACCGGCCATCCTTGAATAGCTGCATTTCGAATGTGGCGCGTCCAAACATGGTGTCGCGATTGCTCCGGCGTTCCCTGATGGCCTTACAGGTGCCTTTTTGACACTCAACAAGGCTCCCCGTTGTTTTTTTTGCCTTAATTTCGTAAGGAATTGCTTAAATTACGGGCCAGAGGCGCGCAACATTCAAATACGGCGCGTTCGTTTATCGCAAACGCCCTTAAAAGTGCCGATTTATCCAACGGTATAGCCCGCAAAACGGTTACGCAATTCGGCCTTGAGCACCTTCCCCGTTGCGCCAATGGGCAATGACTCAACCCATTCAATGGCATCTGGCAACCAGAGCTTAGGTACCTTTTCGGCCAAATACTCTCTGATCTCTGCCAAGTCGGGTTGATTCTCCCCTTCTGGAACGCAGACCAGCAAGGGCCGTTCCAGCCACTTAGGATGGGCAACCCCAATAACCGCCGCTTGTTTAATTACAGGGTGGCCGACGGCAGCATTTTCAAGACCGACTGAACTAATCCACTCACCACCTGATTTAATGATGTCTTTAGCCCGATCAGTGATCATCATGTATCCGTCTGGATCAAGGGTGGCTATGTCGCCGGTGTCAAACCAACCTTCGGGGTTCAAGGCGCTTTCGCCAGCCTTGAAATATTCACTGACAATCCAAGGTCCTTTGACGAGTAGGCGTCCAGAAGTGTCTCCATCCCGCGGCAACTCCTGGCCATCGTCGTCGACGATACACAAATCAACGCCGTAGATCGCCCGGCCCTGTTTGAGTTTGGTCGGCATCTGCTGATCGCGCGGCAGGCTTTGGTACTTTGTCTTAAGAGTGTTGACCACGCCGAGAGGACTCATCTCGGTCATGCCCCAAGCATGATTGACGGCAACTCCATGATCCAATTCAAAACGATTGATGATCGCTTCCGATGCCGCAGCACCACCAATAACGACACTATTTAGCCCGGCCGGTTTACGTCCGACCTTGTCCATATGATCAAGCAAGCTCATCCAAACCGTCGGCACGCCGAGCGCTTTGGTCACACATTCCGCATCCATAAATTCGAATAAACTTTGGCCATCGAGCTTTGGCCCAGGCATCACCAGTGGCGTACCGGCGATCGGCGCGGAGTACGGAACGCCCCATGCATTTACATGAAACATTGGCACAACCGGCAGAACGACATCTTCCGTTCGTAAATTGAGCGTGCTTGCGTAGCAGCTGGCCATCGCATGCAGCACTGTCGCCCGGTGACTGTAGAGCACGCCTTTGGGATCACCCGTCGTGCCCGACGTGTAACACATGGATGCTGCCGTGTTTTCGTCGAATATTGCCCAGTCATGATGTGGAGACGCCGACGCGATGAAGCTCTCGTAATCGATGGTGCCTTCAGGGCCATTATCAAGCAAGTGAGCCGCATCGGTCATCGCGACAAAGCGGTCGACAGTTTTGGTTTGCGTTTGAATCCTTGCCAGGGTCTCTGACATATCCGTATCAAAAAAGACCATACGGTCTTCCGCATGATTGAGAATATAGACCAGTTCCGCATCTGCAAGCCTAAGGTTGACCGTATGACAAATCGCGCCAATGCCAGAAATGGCATAGTACAATTCGATATGCCGATCAGTATTCCAAGCGACAGTTGCAATACGATCTCCGGGCTTGATCCCAAAATCGATCAGTGCGTTGGCGAGGCGTTGCGCCCTGGCAAACACCTCTCCGTAGGAACTATGGCGAACTGGCCCTTCGGTGCTGCGCGTTACAATTGACGTATCGCCATGATACTGCGCCGCGAACTGAATCAGCGACGTGATCAGTAAAGGCGTGTTCATCATCAGGCCTTGCATCGCATCCCTCGCAACAGATTAGGCGTGTCTGCCTGCATGTTAGAAGCTAGCGCCTCCAGCATCCACCATGGACTTACGAAATCGCACTTTCTTTATCCAACGGCAGGGCTGTCCGATAAGTCACCTGCTTCAGAGCAAAGCTGGACTGGATGCTGGCAATAGCCGGAATTCTTGTGAGGTGATTTTTGAGGAATCGCTCATAGTCAGCAAGGTCCCGAGTTACCACACGCATATGATAATCGCTGGTGCCCGTCATGAGGTAGCACTCCATAACTTCAGGTAGCGCCGTAACAGCGGCTTCAAATTCTTCAAGCGCCGTTTCTGATTGCTCCTTTAAGGCTACACTTACAAATACACTTACCGGCAGCCCGACCTTGGTTTGATCTACAAAGGTCATGTAACCCTGGATGACGCCATCGTTTTCAAGCTTGCGCAAACGCCGAAGACAGGGCGAGGGAGACAACCCAATCCGCTCCGCCAACTCGACATTGGTTAAACGGGCGTCTGCCTGCATGTGATTTAGAAGCCGCAGGTCAATCTCATCTAGACCTAAACTTAACATATTTCACCTCTTTTTAGTATTAAATAGGTGAATAGTTGCTCGAAACTCCGTTTTATAGCAAGGGTTCGCAAGGACCTGCCGGGGGGCCTGCTGTACAGTTCCGGTTCAAATTTGGAGCGTGAGATGACCAAATCCGCTGATATCACGACCCTGCAAAGCCTCGAAAAGAAAATTCTATGGCTGGCCACATGGATGATTCACCAGGCCAACACGACGAGGTCCAAAGCAGATGGCGTAAAAGTCGGCGGGCATCAGTCATCTTGCGCTTCTCTTGTGTCTGTGATGACGGCACTGTTTTTACACACCCTGCGGGCGGAGGATCGTGTTGCGGTGAAGCCTCATGCTGGTCCGGTATTCCACGCCATCCAATATCTTCTTGGTAATCAATCGTTGGGGCGTCTGAAGAACTTCCGTGGCTTCGGGGGCGTGCAACCCTATCCGTCGAGAACAAAAGACAAAGCAGACGTCGACTTTTCTACCGGCTCGGTGGGACTGGGCGTTGCCGAAACGCTGTTTGCGTCACTCGTTCAGGATTATATCTATTCCCATGATTTGGTCGATGCTGACACACCCAAGGGACGCATGATCGGGCTACTTGGCGATGCTGAGTTAGACGAAGGCAATATCTTTGAAGCTTTGCTTGAGGGCTGGAAGCACGAAGTCCGCAACTGCTGGTGGATTGTTGACTATAACCGGCAGAGTTTGGACGGCGTAGTAAACGACCGCCTATTTAATCGAATCACCGGCTTCTTCCGTACGGTGAATTGGAACGTTGTTGCCATCAAGTATGGCGTCAAACTTCAGGCTGCCTTTAAAACACCAATCGGGCCAGCCCTAAAAAAATGGATCGACGACTGCCCTAACCAGATTTACTCCGCCCTCACCTTTCAAGGCGGCAAAGCATGGCGTGAAGCACTTCAAAAAAATCTCAAAGGAGCCAAAGGTCTCAAACCCTTTCTCAACCAACATGATAATGAAAGCTTGCACTCCCTCATGACCAATCTTGGTGGTCATGACATGGAGGCAATCCTGCAAGCATTTGGAGAAGCAGAGGGAAAAGATCAACCGCACTGCTTCATTGCCTACACCATTAAAGGGTACGGCTTGCCTTTAGCGGGCCACAAAGACAACCACGCAGGCATCCTGAATGAAGTGCAAATCAAACAGTATCAAGCCGAGCTGGGCGTCAAAGACGGTGAGGAGTGGGACAAATTTTCTGGAATGGATATCCCTGCCAATGAACTAGAAGCGTTTCTTGCCGATGTCCCTTTTGCCCAAAGAGTGACGCGGGAACAAAAAACTAAGGCTGTCCCAACGCTGCCGGTACCTGATTTGCCTGCACCCGAAGGCGCCTCCCAATCCACCCAAGAAGCATTTGGTAAAATTATGAACGTGCTAGGGCGAGGCACGTCTGAAATGGCAAAGCGTGTGGTGACCACATCACCCGATGTGACCGTATCGACCAATCTAGGTGGTTGGGTCAATCAACGCAGTCCATTCCACACCAAGAAACGGGAAGATATTTTCCGTCAGATGCACGTGCCGTCGCCGCAGAAATGGAGTCAGCAACCCAAGGGACAACACATTGAATTAGGAATTGCCGAGAACAATCTGTTTCTATTGCTAGGCGCCCTCGGCCTTTCCCATGACCTTTTTGAACAGCGCTTGTTGCCGGTTGGCACTTTGTACGACCCCTTCATTGCTCGCGGCTTAGATGCCATGACATACGCCTGCTATCAGGATGCTCGTTTTATGCTCGTCGCTACGCCAAGCGGTATCTCTCTTGGACCGGAAGGTGGTGCGCATCAATCGATCTTCACACCACTGATCGGGATCGGCCATGCCAATCTTGCGTCATTTGAACCTGCATATGCTGACGAATTGGCAACGATCATGGAATGGGGGTTTGATTACATGCAGAAGCCGGACGGTAGTTCGGTCTATTTGCGCTTATCGACACGACCTCTCGAACAACCAGACCGCGACATGACCAAAGATCTCAAATCCGGTATTCTTACAGGCGCCTATTGGGCGGTAGAACCTGAGCCGGGTACAGAATTAGCGATTGCATATAGCGCGTAGTTGCACCGGAAGCTAAGGCTGCGTTCGATATTATTAGGGAAGATATGCCCGGCACTGGGCTACTTGCCATAACTTCACCAGACCGACTCTATTCCAGTTGGACGGCCGCCGCCCAAGCTCGAAAAGCTGGGCGACGGGGGGCTCGCAGTCCAATAGAGAGTCTTTTGTCGGGCCTCTCGCCAGACGCAACCCTCGTCACGTTGCAAGATGGTCACCCCCTCGCCCTGGGATGGATGGGTTCGGTTATGGGACACAGATGTGAAGCCCTGGGTGTCGATCGCTTCGGTCAAGCCGGCAATATTGCCCAACTGTATACTGAATACGGTATAGATTCGGATGCGGTTGTTGATGCTGTCGCTGATATCATTGTCCAGCAGGTTGGCATAACAACTTAGTTATCAATCTCTACCGAATAGATAAACGCGTAGCGTCTGTCGGGAGTTGGATCTTACTTGATTATCGCCTCTGGCCTGATGGCAGTGTGCGCGATGTGTTCGTCCTCGCAGCAAGTCCAAAGAACGTGTTTGATATTTCAACCGCGATGGCGATGCAGGCTTGGCAGTTCAGAACCCCCAGAAATACAAATCAACATCGCCAACTAAGCGTGGTATTTGGGGCGCGGTAAGTCTGCGGCAGCTTGACCTGCCAATCGGCCCAAGGTCATGGCCATACAGATGCCAGCTGCGGGGATATAACCTGAACAGGTCGGTCCGCTCATACCTCGTGCAGCACCACCACCTGCAAATAAGTTAGGCAACAGTCCGCCGCTCGATCGTTTCACTCGCGCATTCTCGTCCACATCCAAACCCCCTTGGGTGTGGTAGATCGCGCCGGTGACGCGAATACCGTAATAGGGCGGCGTCAAATCATGCGTGCCAGAGAAATCGCGGCCCCAAGCATCGTCGCGTTTACCAGCCTTCGCATATGACAGGTCAGTAAGAGTTTGTTGTAGCGCGTCTTTCGGAAGACCGAGAGATGATGCCAACTCAGAGGCAGACGCACCCGTCTTGACTGCGCCAACTTCTAGGGCCTGACGGGTTTCTTTAAGATGCTTGTGCCGATTATGTAAAGTTTCATCGTAGATCATATAGGCAATTTGGTCGGCCTGACGCATCACCTTGACGCCCTGCCCCGAGACATCAGCCATTTCGTCTGAAAACCGTTCGCCGCGCTTGTTGATCAACACCCCACCGTCGATAACGTAATTATAGTTGAACAACATCTCTTGCGGATACGCGAGCGCACCGTAGCCCTGAAACGACGTCATGTCGGCCACAGCAGCCCCAAGCTCCATGCCCCACTGGATGCCATTGCCCTGGCTATTCTCCCATGTGAACACGTGCGCCCCAGCCATGTCGGGAATAAATTCTGCAATCATGTCTGGATTATTGGCGAAGCCACATGTTGCAAGAATAAGCGCGTCACAGCCGACATCTTCTTGGCTACCGTCTGGTCGTTCAACCCGCACACCGAACACGCGGCCAGATTCATCGGCATAAAGATCGACAACTGTGGCATCTGTCAAAAGATCAGCACCCGCTCGCTCAACTGCTTGCAACAACCGTCCCATCAAATCTTCTCCGGTTTTTTCCGGCGGCGCATGTAGGCGTTGCACAGAATGCCCCAATCCACTCCACGCTTTATCTACGGCAAACGGGATACCGTGATAAGCGCTCAACCAGTCAATGGTAGGGGCGGCTTCTCGAGTAATGACACGAACGAATTCAGGGTCGACCTTACCCTGAACTTTTGCCATCACATCTTCAAAGAATTGCTCTGGCGAATCTTCAATCCCAGCTTCCATCTGAGCCAGAGTCCCAGCCGCACACATGGTACCTTGGGACATCGATGTTGTGCCACTTGGAATCTCGTCCTTCTCGAGGATGAGCACTTCTGCACCCGCACCCCGGGCCGCTAACGCCGCTGTCAACCCGCAAGCACCTCCACCGACAATCAGCACAGGGACTGTGACCGAAAAAGGTTCAGGTGGTGGAGACAGAATCGGCATTAAAATAGTCTTTCGTTAAGTAGAACAAAGATCATAGAGCGGTCTACTAGCGCGACAAACCCCTAAACCCCTTGGCATCCGGCTCCGTGTTCTTAAACTAATCCACTACAAAAGAAACAGGGCCCATTCATGAACAATCATATCCAATGTCTCGGCTGGATCGTACGCCGCACCGAAGACCCAATGCCGCCCGGCGAATTTTACCGCGATGTTATAGGGCTTCCCGAGCTCAGGCGACGCGACACCGACCGTGCCCGCAATATCATGGTTTGGTCTGGTATGTATTCCATTATCGAAACCATGTGGCAGGGCAAACCCCACCCACCCGTTGAAACGATTGAAGACGCGCCGGTCGTGCCAATTTTCCGCGTGCGCGATTTTGACCTCCGTTCGCGCCCGTATCTTTAAATCAGGCGCACCATCTGTTCCGACCAAAGCGCCCGACAATGAGACCGCCTATTTTTCCGATCCAGACGGTTTCATATTTGGCATTCGTGCGCCGACGGCTGGATCTGATCTTGCGCCAGACATGGAAGCTGAGCAGGTATGGCAAGACGGTGTTGTCGAACTGCCCGATACCGCACCTATGCCCAACGATATCCAAGATATCGGGTGGCTGCGTCTACATGTGGCAGACCCTCAAGGTCTCGTCCCATTCTATTGCAGAACCGTCGGTCTCGACTTGCTGGAGAATAATGGGACAGATGGCGTCACCATGCATCTTGGCGGCACCACATCCCTCGAACTAAAACCAGGCGGCAAAATCCGACCGGTTCCAAATGATCGTAAAGACGTTCCTGACGTCTGGATTCTCCGCGGTTACAATTTTGAGTCGTTTGTTGAAAAGATGACGGCCGCCAATGTACCGCTCGTGAACACCCTGACATTGGGAGCTGGGTCTCTCAATTATTATGCTGACCCAGAAGGTAACGTTTTCGGCTTTCAAGAACGCAAAGCCTACAACCCGGATGACTCTTTAACTCATCGCATTGAAGATCGCGCCGCGCGCGCGGCTTGGGACGCCCGCAAGACTTAAAACGTACTATGCGTGCCGTGCTAGCCACTTAGCCGCCAACGGCGCGGCTGTGATGAGAATAGCGATCCGCACAAGGTGGTGGACCGCAACAAAAGCTGGGTCGATATTAAAGGCGATCGCGATCAAACACATCTCGGCAATACCGCCTGGTGTAAACGCGAGCAGTGTGATCAAGAAAGCTGCACCGGTGAGCCCGCTGACAAGCCATGCAAATACAGCTGATACACCAATAACAACCGATGTCGCCGCAACCGCGTGCCGGCTGACCTGAAGAAACGTCTGTGCAGTTACGGTTGAGAAACGAGAGCCGATAGCCGACCCCAACACCCACAAACACACCCAAAGTGCCAGATCAGGTGGTCGCCAAGAAACAAGCCCTGACAGGTAAAGGGTGGCTGAAGCAAGCATCGCGCCCGTCATTGCAGATGCCGATAAGTTAAAGAGGCGTGCGAGACCAAATCCTATCGTGGCTGCAAAAAACAAAAGTATCCCTTCCGACCATACGAAGGGGCCGCCTTCCGGCAGGAAAGAAGCGCTGGATGGACCGGCTGTAGTTGCGAATGCCACGATCAGCGGCATAAGTAAAACCACGATGATCACGCGCAATCCCTGGGTCAGGGCGATCATGCGTTCGTCCGCACCGGACTCCCCGCCAATGATCACCATCGCCGTCAAGCTTCCCGGTGCGCCGGAAAACATCGCCGTTGGCGGGTCAAACTTGGCAAAACGCCTAAAGTAATAGCTGGCAATAACCGTGACCAGAGGGATGAATACAATCATCAGAGACAAACTAAGTACCCACTCACCCGCACGGCTCAGCAGGTCTGGAGAGAACGAGCCACCCAGAAAACACACCAATGACACACAACGTTACAACCCGCACACCATGGGGAACCAGCACGGGAGCGCCGCGGACCGAATAATGTTCACCAACATGGGCCCGAGCATCCACGCCAACGGAACGCCTATAGCCGCAAAAACGACCCCACCGAGCGCACCCATACCCAATGACATTACAATCGGCGCAACACCTTTGCGGGTTAACGGTAATTGATCGTTGTCAGACGGAGCGCTGGGAATCAGATTGGTGGTCAAATTAATAAACCTTGCTGGGTTTTTCCCAGCCTACAGAGAGTTGAGTAATGAAAAAAGATCGATACCCATCATCACACAGGGCACACTCTCACCCTGAGCAACAAGAACAGAGGATATTGTAATGAATGGCGCATTGGATGCCGGTGGTGGTTGGAAATATGCTTTTACTCTCGTCCGCGACCTGGACCAATGGTGCATGTTGGTGGATCAAGCTTGCGGCTGGACACTTTAGCATCAAGGTCCGTCTGATTAGAGCATACTCAGCAGTAGAGCCTCAACGAGGCTATATCAGGTGAAGAGGCTTTATTTCACTGCAGTGACGAAGTCCAAGGATTTATGAGTTTTGTCGACAACGACACTCGCAACACGAAGCCAAAGGACAGTGATTTTGGGTTTCCCGGCAATCTCTCAACTGAAATTGAGACCAAAGTGCGTGCCTGGTGCCGCTGATCTGGAGAACGGTCGAGTTGACCTCATAGAATGGAACGGACTTGAAGGGCGCCGGATAGGCTTGGAAAAGTAAATCCTGCACTCAAGACCGCTGCAGCGATAAGGTTCTTTTGTGGAATACCTGTTTCAACATGGACCTCCTATGCATCGACCAATGCATAAGCACTCAGATGAGGCTTGGCGCAACTTCTCCCAGATCATAAGCTTGGCCACTGCCATCATAAAGCTAGGAGAAAATCATGGCCCGCCCCAGCCAAGCCCTGTTTGTCACTTTCGTGATGGCTTTGGCCTTGATTGGAACGAGTATAGGAGCAGGTCCGGCCTCTGCTTTTACCGGGTCTCTTGAATCCAAGCTGGCGGCCAAACCCGATTTGATGGATGAATTTGAAAGCTTCGACGAACGATCAACGGAGTTCATTAGTCACAATCGCTGGCAAGGCTTTCTCGACATCTATCTCGCAGAGGATCAATCCATTGTTGATATGGTGACCGAGACTGAGGTCGTGGCTAATCTCTTTCGGTATCGCGCCGTCAGCGAAGCGGACAAGCAGACCTTAAATGAGTATATCGCCACTCTCGAAGCTCTCAGCATCAGTAACTACAATCGTGGCGAACAAAAAGCCTATTGGATCAATTTGTACAACGCACTGACAGTCAGAACAGTGCTTGAGCAATATCCTGTTAGGTCTATCCGTGAGATCGACATATCCCCCGGCTTTTTCTCGTCAGGTCCTTGGGGGAAGAAGCTCTTAAGAATCGAAGGCGTCGACCTCAGCTTAGATGACATTGAACACCGCATCCTGCGCCCGATCTGGCAAGACAACCGCATCCACTACGTCCTGAATTGCGCGTCGATAGGGTGC
>CALSLN010000028.1 GCA_943787205.1 uncultured Rhodospirillaceae bacterium | reverse complement strand
CAGCGGTCTTTAATACGGACTCAACGGCAGTAAAAAGAGCGATTGCGGGAATACCTAATTCGGCGGCTTGGGCGGCAGTTTTAACCGCAAGGTCGATGCTTAATCGATCAATGCCAGGCAAGGTGCCCACTGGTTCTCGGTGTGCATTCCCTTCGATAAGAAATAATGGCAACACCAAGTCCGTCGGCTGGAGCGTTGCTTCGCGAACGAGACGTCTAATCCAAGGTGCTTGGCGCGTCCGGCGAAGACGTGTAGCAGGATAAGCCGCGTGAGAATCACCAGAACGAGACATGTTGTTATGCCGCCGTCTTGAGAGCTTCAATCATTCCCTCACCGTCTGGAGCGGCAGCAACATGAATCTGCCCCCATGACAACGTCTGTGCTTCGAATATCCTATGATGAATAGCGATTGCCGTCGCCTGCGAAATATGTGCGCCAAGGCCGTGGTGCGCAATCAAAGATTCGAACACCTGAAACGCCCGCGGCGAATAGAACGGCACCACCACCCGTTGACCCGATGTGATCATGTTTATGACAAGGTCGGGCAAAGATTGTGCTGGCGTCATGTCATAGATGATCTGCCGCTTGATACGGGAAGGCCGATCATGGGCAAGATCGCGAGAGACCTGGCGTGCGGAGAGGTAGAGACCCCTTTTGAAAGCGGCCGTATCAATCGTGTGCAGTAGTTTTTCGGCCGTGCCGCCGCCATTCGTTACCTCGTTAAATCCAGCTTCTAGCGACGCAGCTGCAGTAGAAGCACCAACAGCAAAAACGGGCAGGTCTCGCGACACAGGAAATTGCTCGAGACATTTAACGGCGACCTGGCTTGTCACGACGAGTGCATCGATGCCATCTAATGCCGACACAGGCCAGGGTACCGGCCGTGGGGTTAGCGTTGGCGCTGTTACTACGTCATGGCCAAACAATTTAAGTTGCATGGCTGGCTCAAAAAGCAATGGACGGGTGTTGATAATCATGCGGATAGCAAGCGCTGCGCTGGCTCCTGCAGCGTCATGCCGAGCCGATGACCAAGAGCTGCGGAATCATCAACAGCGCCTTCTATACGTTCCGCCCATTCCTGCGTCCCGTCCCCAGACACCAACAAGGCAGTAAAACTTAAGTGCGAACCGCTAGCACGGGCAACTGCGCCAATCGCGAGGGCATCTGGCGTGGGCAACGCTCGCAGCAAGGCGCGCTCAGCCGAGACTTCTGCAAAAGTGGGTGCATGATTGACCATTTGTAGCATGCGACGGGCCATGAAGTTGTCTTTATGGCTGACAACGCCTATAGCCCCTTGCGCGGGATCAGGGGGGAGCACATTCAATACAAAAGTCTGTCGGGCATGAGACAACAAATTGAGGCGCGCGAGACCGGCATAAGCCAGGATAGTGCCATCGCAAGACCCCGCCTCCACCTGGGCAATACGTTCCTCTACATTACCGCGCAAGAGGGTAAACCGCAGGTCGGGACGTAGACGTCTGAGCAAAGCGCGACGGCGAATAGATGATGACCCGAATACGGCTCCTTGAGGCATAGCATCCATATTTGTGTAGCGTGGCGCGACCAAAACCTCACGCGGATCTTCTCGTTCGAGCGTAGCCCCGATGACGAGATTGGTCGGTAAATCAGGAGCCATGTCCTTCATGGCATGAACGACACAATCGATCTCACCAGCAGCCACGCGGGCATCAAGGTCGTCGGTGAAGACACCGCGCCCTCCAAGGTCCTCTAAATGAGCCGTTCGATCACGGTCACCCGGCGTGTCGTAAATCACGATATCGATACTGTCTTGAAGATCGGGAACATGGCGGCACAACGCCTCGCGCACCAATTCAACTTGGATACGGGCGAGACGGCTCGGTCGTGTACCGATGCGCAACCTAGGCCACGCCATGATTGACCTCTTTTATTTGCCACGCGCGGACCAACACTACGGCTAGCGCATCAGCCAAATTATCGATCATGGCGTCTGTGTGATGTGGCGTAGGCGTAAGCCGCAGGCGTTCTGTGCCCGGCGCTACGGTTGGCGCAAAAATGGGCTGTACGTAGAGACCATGGTGACCAAGCAGCAGCCGTGCCGCTTCTCGAGTCACAAATGGATCACCAATAATGACAGGCAAGATGTGCGACGGCTCCTCTCTGAAGGCGATGCCGCGCTCACGTAGAGCTTTTTTTAGATTCGCAACTTGTTGCTTATGTTTAACTCTCAACTCGACTGCGTTTCGGACGTGACGGATAGACTCCAGCGCAGCGTTAACCAACACCGGCGATAAGGAGGTGGTGAAAATAAATCCAGGCGCAAAACTGCGAATATAGTCAATCGATCGGCGTGACCCAGCGACATACCCACCCATAACACCAAAGCCCTTGGCCAGCGTGCCTTGAATAAAATCTATATGCTGAGCTACGCCCTGCTCCGCTGAAATTCCCGCGCCTTCTGTCCCGTAAAGCCCTACCGCATGGACTTCATCTACATAGGTCAATGCGTTGTAACGCTGGGCAAGGTCAGCGATCTCGGCAAGCGGTGCAATAGTGCCGTCCATAGAATAAACGGATTCACACGCGATGATTTTAGGGCGCGTGCGGTCCAGTGATTTGAGAATCGTCTCTAGATGATCTGTGTCGTTATGACGGAAAATATGTTTTTCAGCCTTACTATGCCGGATACCCGAAATCATCGAGGCGTGGTTCATTTCGTCGGATAACAACACTGCATTGGGCAGATGGGCCGCTAAGGTGCTGAGCGCCGCTTCATTGGCGACATAGCCGGAGGTAAACAGAAGCGCCGCTTCTTTGCCGTGTAAGGATGCAATTTCGTCTTCCAATACGGCATGAACGTTATGAGTTCCGGCAATATTACGGGTGCCGCCAGCGCCAGCGCCAAAGCGTGTCGCCGCGTCATGCAACGCTGCCTCAACAACAGGGTGCTGCCCCATGCCGAGATAGTCATTGGAACACCAGACTGTAACAGACCGCGTTTCATCGCGTTCGTGGAGCAGCGCTTTTGGAAAAGCACCTGGTAGCCGCTCGAGGCGAGCAAATGAACGATAAAAACCCGCGGCTTTGAGATCGTTGAGGCCAGAGTCAAAAGCAGCGTCATAATTAAAGACACCATCCGTCTGCAACGACGACGTCTCTAGATAGGGTTGTGGATTGCTTGAGAATTGACTGGTCATATCGCTAACCTCACGCCGCAGGGCGCAGCGACGGACGATGGATGCCGCATTCAGTTTTTGCTTGGCCCTGCCAACGACCGGATCTTTGCCCATCACCTCTGCGAACGTCTGCAGTACACGTGAAGCAACCTACGGACGGGTACCCCATGTCCTCCAGCGGATGCGGGGGTAGACAGTGAGTTATAAAATAGGCGTCGAGATCGGACTTTTCCCATTGCAGCAATGGGCTGAGAACGACGCGACCATCCTGAATTTCAGTTTGCTTTGCGCGGCCTCGGTCGGTGGTCTGGAACTTTTTTCGACCGGTGATCCATGCGCCAAACCCCTGCAACGCTCGGGCCAACGGCCAAACCTTGCGCACAGCGCAGCAGCGATCGGGGTCATCACGCCAAAGTTTGCTCATAGGGTCTTCATCTTCAACCGCTTCAGCCTCTGGGCGAATGGTGTGGACATTTCTCAAGCCAAGATGTTCTGACAGCCGTCGCTGATACCCATATGTAGGTGCGAACAGCTTACCTGTATCGAGGAAGATGATGGGGATATCCGCATCGACCTCTGCTACCATGTGCAACAGCACAGCCGACTCCGTACCGAACGACGAAACCACCGCAAGGCGATTTTCACAAACCCCCACCGCCCTCTCGATCATAGCCGCGCCCGACAAGCCTGCGAGACGGTCTTCGATAGTGTCTGAGGACAACGAAGTCATTCTGTAGCCACGTCGGGTGTGGACCGTCGCAGTTCATCGATCAAAGACAGGTGGCTGTCATACGCCGATTGATAGGCAACGGAATAGGCCATAAGGGACTTCTTAAATTCTTGTGCCGTAAATTGATCAGGGACGTCGACGGAACTAAAGCCGCTGCGAATTAGAAAGATCGCCTGATCAGGAAGCACATCGCCAGAGGCTCGTAGCTCGTGTGTGAATTTGTAATCCCGCCTTATAGTCGTTGCCGCAGAGTATGGTCGGCCGTCCTTGAAATGGGCAAAAACCAACTCGATGAGACCAAGGTGTGGAACATAAGCAGCAATCTCACTCACATCGTCATCGACAGTTAGTCGCACACCAACCTGAGACAAAGCAGCGCTATCAGACTCGTCGAAACTGTCCTGTAATATAGCAGGTGATACGATTATGCCGTGATGCGGGCCAGAGCTCTCGACACTTTCGACAGTACGCCAACCCTGTTCGACCGCATCGCCTGAGGTATTAACGATTGTCATACAGGCGCTCCTTAAAAGGGCCTTGTCCGGTACGGGCCAGAGTCTGGGAAAATTCTTCACCTTTAGTGCGCAAGGTTAAGTAAGTTGAGACAACAGTCTCGACAGCATCCACAATCCCATCTTCATCGAAGCCGGGACCGACAATCTTGCCGACTTCAGACTCGCCGTTACCCTGACCACCGAGCGTCAACTGGTATCGCTCTTCGCCTTTCTTATCGACGCCCAGAATACCGATATGACCAGCATGATGATGGCCACAAGCGTTGATGCACCCAGAAATGCGGATGTCCAGTGGACCGACGTCATGCTGCGCGTTCAGATCCGCAAAGCGGTCACTAATGCGTTGAGAAATAGGAATCGACCGCGCATTAGCGAGAGAGCAGTAGTCCAGCCCTGGACAAGCGATGATGTCACTTGCCAAGCCCACATTCGGAGTGGCCAGATTGAGACGTTCCAACTCTTGCCATAGCACAAACAAATCAGCCTGACGCACGTGAGGCAAAATTAGATTTTGGGTATAGGTGACCCGAATCTCACCGAGGCTAAAGCGGTCGGCCAAGTCAGCGACGGCGAACATTTGCTCTGCCGTGGCATCACCGGGAATGCCGCCGATTGGCTTAAGTGAAATGGTAACGATCGAATAGCCATGTGTCTTATGCGGATGGGTATTAGATTTGAACCATAGACCGAGCCGAGGTGATTTTTTTACAAGGTCCTCAAGGCTAGATGAGGCGTCGGGATCTGGCCGCAAAAAGGGCTGAGCGAACATGTCACGCAGGCGGCTAACGTCTTCGTCCCGCACACTGAGAAGCTCTGGGTCGAGACGGTCGAATTCGGCGGCGACCTCGGCAGCAAAAGAGTCAGCCCCCATGCTATCGACCAGGATTTTGATGCGCGCTTTATAAATGTTGTCGCGACGACCGTGCCGGTTGTATACGCGCAATACCGCATCCAGGTATCTCAATAGGTCCTGTGCCGGAAGGAATGATTTAATGAGAGGCGCCACAATCGGGGTGCGACCCTGCCCGCCACCGACATAAACGGCGAAACCGAGCACGCCTTCATTGTTGCGGACAATTTTTAATCCGATGTCATGAAACTTAATGGCAGCCCGATCCGCCTTAGACCCAGTAACGGCGATTTTAAATTTACGCGGTAAGAATGAGAACTCAGGGTGTAACGTCGACCACTGCCGGATGACTTCCGACCAGATACGAGGGTCGTCTAGCTCATCAGCGGCCGCTCCTGCATATGGATCCGCCGTGACGTTGCGAATGCAATTGCCACTGGTTTGAATCGCGTGTAAATCGACCTCGGACAGATCGTAAAGAAGGTCAGGTGCTGTGCTCAGCTCAATCCAATTAAATTGGATGTTTTGGCGCGTTGTGAAATGGCCATAACCGCGGTCGTAAGTTTTGGCTATGTAAGCGAGTTTTCGCATCTGGTCAGACGACAACGTGCCGTAAGGTATAGCTACACGCAGCATGTAGGCGTGCAACTGCAAATACAAACCGTTCATCAGCCTTAGCGGCTTGAACTGATCTTCGGTCAAATCGCCGTCGAGACGTCGCTTAACCTGGTCGCGAAACTCTGCGACGCGCTGATTTAGCAACGTTTTGTCTAGGGAATCATAAACATACATAACTTAACCCTCAGGACCGCCCATAGGACGTGATTGGTGGTCTTCGACAGCGGCCCGCTTCTGCAGGTCACCTACGGTGGGGCCGTGACTGCGAATACGTTCGCGCAAGCGCGTAGAATAAGGAGGTGAGACCGCCGCAACCTCTATCGCGTAGCTGCCGACAACATAGTTACGCTCCTCAGCATCCAGACCCACTTTTTCCAGTTCAAGAACCTGGTCTTCGGGTACAGCAGCTGCGTCTTCAATACGCTCTGACCAAAAATCGTCTTGCGCAAAATAAACAACTGCCCCGTCACGCAGCCGGTTTGCAGAGAGAATAAATGGCATAACTTTATCCCAGAGGATGATGAACCCATTCGAAGGGCTCTTGATTAGGTGTTGTAACAGGTTGAGTCGCGGGTATCGGTCGAACCGGAACAGTGGGTGATGGTTCGTCAGCGCTATCATCAGTATCCGTGTCCGTACCGGTTTGAGCGAATGCCGCCACGTCACCAATCACCAATAGAGCTGGGGTTCTAATGTCCTCCAGCGTTTTGCTTTGGGCTAACGCCTCGAGGTTGGTGCAAATGACGCGCTGGTCCGGGAGGGTCGCTCGCTCCAATACGGCTACAGCTGTGGTGGCAGGCAGGCCGCTCTCGATAATCCGCATTGCGATTTTATCGGCGTTGGACACGCCCATGTATACAACCAGCGTGCGTTTTGATGATACCAGGCCTTCAAGATCAGGCACGGACTCGTCGAGAGTGTGGCCGGTGACAAACGTAACTGACGTGGACACATTGCGGTGAGTAAGCGGAATGCCGTGCTCCGCCGCCGCGCCGATGGCGGCTGTGACGCCAGGCACAACAGTAACATCGATGCCTTGTTCTCGCAGATCCAAGAGTTCTTCGCCACCTCGTCCAAAAACAAACGGATCGCCGCCTTTCAATCGCACGACATGATTTCCCGCGAGGGCATCATCGCGCATACCGTCTTGTATGGATTGCTGCGGCATGACTCGATAGCCCTTACGCTTACCCACATGAACCCGCTTGGTTGAATTGGGAATCAGCGACAGCACTGCTTCATCGACTAGGCTGTCGTAATAAACCACATCAGCGTTTTCCAACGTACGCACGGCCCGGACAGTGAGAAGGTCGGCTGCGCCAGGACCGGCTCCGACAAGGGTCACAGAACCCTTAGTACTGCTTGCGGTGGAATCATCAGCTGTAAGCTGCCGTATGGCATTCATGGCACGCACCCGTAATTGATTCGTTGCGCGTGGTTTAAGAGGCCAACCCTTTAAAAGGGGTATAAATTCTCTTAATTGGTATTATAAGGCCAATAATTGGGTACATATCCTTTATATAAATCTAAAAGAGGAAATTTATTCTACATATGAGCCTTCAATTTCGGCCCCATCTTAACCAACTTGGGGGTGCTGGCGTGCACAACACCCCGACCCCCACCCCCTCGAGGCCGCAAGATTAGCCCTTAGGCGCTGGTTTGAGCTCTTCGAAAACTATCCCAGAAGGCCCCATTCTAAAATTACTAATTCCCCGGCGCGTGGCATTCACATAAGCCGAATTGGTGATCCAGATGGCCGGAGCGAGGGCGTGGAATTTCGCCATGATCGCTTGCATTCTGGTCTCGCGCTCAGCCGGGTCCGCCATAGTCTGCACGGCTCTTATGTCGGCTGTAACGTCTTCGTCACAGAAGAATGGGTTCACACGAAAACAGGAGAAGTACTCAAATGGCCGAATGGCATCTTGAAAGGTTGCTGAATTCCAAAATAATCCGAAGGCATCCACATTACCCCACTGGTTAGGAACGTATTTTCTTAGGTAATCAGAGAAAGGAATCTGCCGCACAGAGGTTCGCACACCAACGCTGTTCAAATCTTGAGCAACTTTTTGGAAGAGAACAGGGTCGAGCGGTGTCAATGTGGCAACAAACTCGATTTCGAGATCAATGTCATCCGAATAACCTGCCTCTTCCAACAGCCTGCGTGCCTTATCAGGATCATAAGGGTAGGGCTTGAGATCAGGGTTGAATCCAGAAATCCCCGATACAGCACCTTGACTCGCAATATCAACCCAGCCCCCTAAAATCACGTCTGCGATCGCTTGTTTATCGACTGCATAGTTGAGTGCTTGTCGAACTCGATAGTCTTTCAGGGGGTGATCACCATCCCGCACATTAGGGAGCGCAATTGATTTAATCTGTGTAGTGGCCGTGACATAGGGGGCATAGCCATTGGCCTCAACGTCCCTAACATCATCTTCACTAAGCCCAGTAGCAATATCCACTTGGCCGCCATAAAGAGCCTGAAGACGCGAAGTCTTGTTACCGACAACGCGATACTCTAGCTCGTCGTAGCCCTTTGGAGCACGCCAACTATCGGCGAATGCCACTAGTCGCGCCGCTGTATTGCCAGCGCCCCAATCAACGAGACGATATGGTCCGCTGCCTAGGGGTGAGATTGTAAATTCATCAATGCCGCGTTCTTTCCAAGAATCCAGATCGACAACCATTACGAGCGAGAGACGCTTTGGCAAAATCGCGTCGGGGGTACGCAAGCTAAATTGAATAGTCTGAGGGTCTATAGCGACGACACGAATGATATTTGTCAGCTCTCTGGCAACTAAGAATGAGGCTGCATCCTCACTTAGGAGAAAGGAGAAGACCTTCGCAACAGATTCCGCCGTCATGGCTTTTCCGTTGTGGAAAGTTAAGTTATCACGAAGCGTAAAGCGCCAGGTTAGCGGAGTGGGGTTAGCCCAAGACAAGGCCAGACCAGGGCGCGGTCCACCACGCCAATCAAGTCGGGTTAGCCCGTCAAAAATAGCCAGCCAGAGTTCTGTGGCGGGTAAGGCGGTCGCCGTATATGGATTCCCAAGGCTAGGCGGCACGCCGCCCGCGGCCACACGCAATGTTTCCGCACGGCTGGGAGTGACCGCTAAGCCCAGACAAATCAGCGCTGCTACAAAAACACGGGGGCCTATACCTGCGAACGCATTCATTTGTTTACCCCCTTCTTCCGCCTAAATACCTTACATATCAAGTGTGTGAACGATGCGAGCTTAAAATTGTTTGGGTCATTTTTATTCCCATTCTACCAATGCTCCGCGGTTGCAATTAAGCACCTTCAGTAACAGGTGTTGTTAGTCCCCCCCTATCCTCCTCCTTGACGTCAAAAAGACACCCCCCTTCTCGCAGCAATAATTAGCACATGGTGGGATGAACGGTGGGACAGAAGTAGAGAATAGCTCAATAAATGGCTGTTTACCAAGGTTTTTGGCTATGAAGGTGGCGTCCCCGGCGAGATTCGAACTCACGGCCCCCAGATTAGGAATCTGGTGCTCTATCCTGCTGAGCTACGGGGACACGGGGGCACTTTATCAAGCGTGTGACGAGATTTTAAGTGGGATGATTGGCCGCAAAGCTCAGCTATTGTAAAGCCGCTAGTTAACGAAATGCGGGGTTAGATCATTCTGCAGGATCGCCATCATAGCCTGCTCACGAGTTGGGGCCGCGCCGACCGCCTCTCCAGCAGCATTAAAAATCGACCAAGCGGGCTGCTCATCGACAACCATGGGGCGGATGTAAGCGATTTGATCTAACCCAACATCAGCCAGATTGATTTGCGACAAAGCCAAAGCGTTTGGTTTATCCACCACTGAATTAATCATAGTTGTTTTCCTTCTTTGCTCTGGTCTAGTCGATTGTTGTTGGATCAACATCAATCGTTTTTGGTTTCGGCTTATTTGACTGGGCCGACAAAATTTTTATTTCTGTCACCTTCGGTTCTGGCACTGGGCGTTCAAGATCAATATGCAACAGGCCTTTGTCCAGACCAGCAGTTTTGACCGCAATCCCTTCGGCCAAAACAAAGCTGCGGCTGAACTGCCGCGCTGCAATGCCCCGATGCAAAAACACCCGTTCTGCGGTGTCTTCGGCATTTCTGCCACGGATCACCAACTGATTGTCTTCCACCGTTACAGACAAATCCTCCTCGGCAAAGCCCGCAACCGCAAGAGTAATGCGCAGAGCATGTTCACTGGTCTGTTCTATGTTGTACGGCGGATATCCCTCGCCGGATGACTTGTTGACCCGGTCAAGAACGCGCTCAATGTGATCAAAACCGAGCAGCAATGGGCTCGAAAACACGGACATTCGTGTCATAACCAAATACCTCGTTGTCTCCTCTAGGAGCGAGACGGGTTGTGGGCCCCTTTGGGCGCCGGTGCGTTATCACCCGATATCGGCGTGATACATAGTCTATTTTGTGTTTACCGTGCAAAAGGTCAAGGGGCGCTGAAAAAAGCGTCTAGATCCCTGTGCCACTCCGCCATTCCGGGCGGTAATTCGACAGATTGACAGCGCGGATCCACGGCTTGGGCCAAGGCCGTGGTGTAAGCCACAGGCTCCCAGCTCGGGTGACACAGCAAGCACGGGATGGAGAGCCGGGGCAATTTTTCACGCATGGGGTATCGCCACATCGCATTGTAGGCCTCTTGATACCGGTCACCACATTTGAGGAGTTCCCGCGTTCGCAAATCTGTCAGCGCAACATCAATGGCACCGTCGTTCCATAAGATTCCGTCTTTGGTTTGGTTAAACCAAGGCCAGTACAGACTTTGATCGCGCATAACAGACCACGCTGTCATGAGGTGGCTGCCATCCCACCGTGGCATGATCGACGGCGTATAATTTTCGACTAGAGACGCCTGTTCCGCACCCTCATAGAAAGACACGCCAGCTTGTACGATGTGTTTAACGCGCTTCGGTCGTTGGAAACTCATTTCCATCGCAACCGGTCCACCAGAGTAACGACCAAGCACATCGACCTCATCAAACCCCAGTTCATCAAGTGCAGCGTTCAAGACATCGGCGTAGGTTTCTGAATTAAACGTGTCGATAACAGCGTCAGACTCGCCATTTCCGGGATTGTCGAATGCGATCACCGGGCGACGGCCTACGTAGGGTTTAAAAATAGGCTCGACTAGTTGGCTCGATCCGGCGGGGTCATGAATGGCGACTAGCGGAAGCCCCTCACCCTCCAAACACAACCGTGCGCGCAATTGTCCGCCCGGAACATTGACCATGGCGTTTTGAATCGACGGCTGCGCATTAAATTGCTGAGGTGCTGACGGACATTCTGACTTACTGGCGTATGAAACCGCTGCGTCAAGCAAGGCCTGATAGCGAGTCTGAGATGTACTAGGAACAACCGTAAAATTATCGGGCAAGCCTTGAGCGATGAGTGACTCTGTATGAGGACGCATCACACTGTCAGCGTTTAGAGATAAGAGAGCCGGGACCTCAACCTGAACCGTGTTGGCATGCTTCTCAAATTTCATCGCTTCCCAATAAGCAATGCGATAGTCGGGACCGGCACGCAGCATATCGTTGACGTGATCCTGAACAGACTGGATAGGGGCTGGGCCATAAGGGATCCGATCTTCAAGAAGATTCGACATCCAGGGAAAAAACACCGACAGGTGCCGGCTAGCATCCCACGCGGCAAGAAGGTGTGTTCCATCTCGGCGTGGAGTGAGATTAAAAAAATATCCGTCTGAAAAAGAGTCTCTTTCTTCGTTAGTGAAATGACCCGCACCATCGAGCATCAGGAGCTGAGTTCGGTTGGGAAAACGCCGCGCGAACTGAGTCCCAATCTGTGCACCGGTTGCCGCACCATAGATAACTGCGGACTCTAGATGAAAGGTATCGAGGACATGACAAACAGTATCGGCATAACCCCATAGGTCTTCTTTCTTAGTAACGCTGTCATCTGAGAGTCCATAACCTGGAGTATCAAGGGCGATACACGTGAACTTTTCCGAGAAAACTCTTATGGCCGGGACCAATGCTTCCGACGAGATTGGTGACGGGTGCATCAAAATCATCGCGGGGCCGCGGCCAGCCATGCGAAAGTGAATCTGCTTGCCGTCAGGAAGAGAGAGAAATCGACGCTGAATGAACATGTCTGAAGTCGTCACGATTCAAAGAACGGATCGAGGAGAGTTGGAATATCGCCCAAGTCCTCTGGCATATCTGCGATGTCACACTTTGGCGCCGCTTGTTTGGCCATCTCCAAACGATCGTAAGACGCAGCGCCCGGCCAATCGATGAGAAGACAGGGCACATCAAGTGCCGCAAGCTTATCGGCCATCGGATAGGTAAATGACGCCGCATAGGCGTTTTGATACCCATTCCCGATTTTCAAGAGGTCTTGCACACGGCTATCTAAAAATTCTGGGTCGAGGTTGGCGTCCCGGTGAATCACACCATCCTTAGTCTGATTGTACCAGGGCCAGTACAGACCCATGTCGCGTACGATTGCCCACGCCGTCACAAGATGGCCACCATCCCATGTCGGAGCAATAGACGGCGTGTAGTGACTCAGCAGATCACCACGCTCTTCGTCGGTGAAGATTTGCACGCCCGCTTGAACAATATGTTTCACCAACTCTGGTTTGGCGGCTGCCATTTCCATGGCAACTTGCCCACCGGAATAGCGACCAATGACATCGACCTCATCTACACCCAACGCATCCAGAGCCGCGATGGCGTACCGCGCATACTCTTCTGTCGTAATGTCCTGCGCGGAAATCAAGGGGTCGGATTCCCCGCTGCCCGGATTATCAAGTGTGATGATTGGCCGTTTGCCGAGATAAGGAGCTAACAAACCAACAAGTCTATTGGACGATCCTGCCGGATCATGAAGGCCTAAAATTGGACGGCCCGTTCCCGCGGTACAGACACGCACCATGACTTGACCACCATCGACATCAATAAACATTTTCTGCAAACGCGGGGCGCCATCCTCAATTTGATCGGGGTGCGGAGGCGCTGGTGTTGCTGTAGGAAGGTAGTGATCAATCAAATACTGCTCACTGGCGGCGAGACGCTCGTCCATAGTTGGTCCGGCGTGAAGGACCGTAAAATTGTCAGGCAACCCGGCGGCGATTAAATCGTCGACTTCCGTTAGATCAGGCTTGGCCTCCCACCTGGTTAATGTGGCCGGGACCGTGACTCTGCTAATCAGATGGTGTTTGGCAGTATAAAATGCCGGTCTATAGGCGTCGGCGTAGCTGGCTCCTGCACGCAGGTAATCAAGCAGCTTGGCCTGTATTTTTTCTGGCGACGGCATGTCGACCGGCAAGCGTGATTCCTTTTTTGTGAACTGCCAGGGCGCAAAGAGGTTCAGCGACCGCACCATGTCCCAGTGGGTGAGGAGATGACCGCCATCGCGGCGGGGGTGTCGTGTCCGGGAAATACCCTTCTGTCAGGGTATCAACAAATTCGTCTGAAACGTCGCCTGCTGTATCAAGCATACAAACGGCAACCCGCTCTGGATGAGCAGCGGCAAATATATGCGCAATCTCAGCGCCGGTCGCATTACCGTAGAAAGCGGCCTTCTCAATGCCAAGCGAATCTAAAAGTGCAACAAGTGGTGAAAGATAGTCATCAAGGGCGGGGCCCTTGTAGCCCCCCGGAAGAGGATCAGATAACCCATAACCCGGTGTGTCGACAGCAATGGCGGTAAAATTCTTAGCCAACCGGGTGGCCATGGGAATTGAGAAAGCGCCCGACTGAGGCGATGGATGCAGCAGAATGACCGGCGGCCCCTCTCCGGCTCGACGAACATGAAGTTGCGTCTGTCCCACTGAAACAAATTGGCGCTTCATCGCCCCCTCCACTTTCACATAAATGATGGTTCTATAGCCGAGGCGCGCGCGCAACAAGCAAAACGCCCGACCACAAAGCCGGGCGTTTTACAGTTGAGTCTGAGAAAAGGTTTAGTTAGCCAGGGCAACATCACCCTTTGCGCCAAGCGGCGTTAGGGATCGCGCGAGAATAGCGTCCATCGCCTGAAAATATGCCTCAACAATGGGCTTGTTGTATTTGCCGACAGGCAACCCATTGTAGATGACTTTTGTTCCCTCAATATCGAAGGTCTTGGTGTACGGCATTGTCCAATCACTGTAGTCGACTGGATCATAAATATTAAAGCCTGGGAAACCTTCGTAGTTGTACATCGCATGGGAAAACATTGTGTCTGTGTTCTCCGCAAAGAATTCTATGGGTAGGTTTATGACGTAGTCATAACCATCCTCGATCCCATTCCAAAACGCTTTGTTGGTCGATAGATATGTTCCGTTTGGATTGTTATGCGGATCTGCAAAGTGGTCCTGCGACTGAACAACTTGTGTGCGTCCGAAATCATACTCAGCCACAACGCTGTTTAGTTTTTCCATGATGGGATCGATATAGTCGGGCGACAATTCAATCCACGCTTCGTTTGGCACTAAGTCCCACGCCATGCCGTGCACGGACGCCACGACCTTTACACCGGACCCCCTGGGCAACTGGTCGAGCCGATCACGCAACATAATGGCGTAGGTCTCATGAACGATAGGGAAGTTCGCCAAATTCTGGGTCATGATGGTTTTGATGTGCTTGTCGTTGGCCTCTTCCCATTCGTGGATGTAATGCATGGCGTGTTTTATAGAGCCGTTGAACTCTTCATGATGAGAATAGACAGGGCGGGGGTGACGCAAAAATGATCGTATCTGCACCGCAATCAAGCAACTCGAACATTGCTTTTCGCGCGAGGTGAAAGTCTTCCGCTGTAACCCAGCGATACGGTACATCACCATACTTCGCTGTTATCTTCTCCATGGTTGCCTCGACAATAGCCCAGTTACCCGCTTCGTGGGGCACCTTGCCATTCATGAAACCCTTACCTTTTCCGTAGTAGTAAACACGGGCCTTGTTGACCAACTTTTGGGACGGACCAGGCATGCCGCCCTTGCGGGCCGTATATAAAAAATACCCGTGGTCAAAATGTTGTGTGGGGCTGGGATCAACCCAGATCAGATCACCATTGTGGTACTTCTCGACCCACGGCGTTCCATCAACGTCCATGGATGACCCATAGGCATCAACAAGATTGGTCGGCACGAACTCTTCAAATTCATAGAACCGTTCAGTGTCCAGCAGAATAACACCAGGATCAGCCATGGCACGATTGCGGATCGGCCAAGGAATGTACTGACTCGATTTAAGAGCAAGATTGTGAAAATCAGGGACGCGAAAATCTTCGGGCATGATTAGACCCGACATAAAGATTGCGACATTGCCCTCAGGGGTCATCGCCTCTTCGCTTGCTAGCTGCTCTTTATATATTCGGAAGTAATTTGGCTCCACCAACTGCGGTGGTGTGCGGTTCATGTAAGTAAAGGTGCCGTACCCTCCGCCACCAACAACAACGATTAAAACAACCAACGTAACAGCGATGCGTTTAATCCATTTAAGCATTGTCCGCTCTCCGTCCTAGAAAGGGTATTCGATTGGGTTAGTGCATGTGTTCTAGATAAATGCGCTCGATATCAGCGTGGGAAACCTCACCCGTATTCAATTCTTGCATCAAGTTGCCTTCACGCATGATACCGATGCGGGTACCCGTCTCTTTGGCGCGGAACAAATCATGGGTGGCCATCAAAATAGCGGCCCCCTCAGACTGTAAATGCTTGAGAAGTTCTGAAAATTCATTCGACGCTTTTGGGTCGAGGCCAGACGTCGGCTCATCCAACAACAAAGCTTTGGCCTGTTTAGCAAGCGCAATAGCAACGCCGACCTTTTGACGCATGCCTTTGGAGTACGTCGAGATCCGACGGTCCGCAGCTTCGGCTTGCAATCCACAGCGCACCAGGAAACCTCTTAGATCGTCATCGTTGTACTCGTCATGCCCGCCAAGACGAGCGAAGTACTCTATGTTCTCGAGACCTGTGAGGTTGGGGTAAAGCATGACCTGTTCGGGGATGTAGGCGAGGTATCTTTTTGTCTCGAGTGGGTTCTCAGTGACATCAATGCCGTTAACCTTGGCGCGACCGCCCGAAGGATCAATGAAATTTAAAAACAGGTTGATCGTGGTCGTCTTACCAGCGCCATTGGCACCCAAAAGGCAATATATGTCCCCAGCATTGATGGACAAATTGAGACCCTTGAGCGCGTTGTGATCCCCGTACGTCTTCTTTAAATCTATCGCCTCGAGCATGTGCAGCCCCTCTTCGAATGTGTGTCCTTGGTCGGATTATGGATAAGCTTGATCTGGTTCGAAACGGGAATCAACTCGAATAAGTGGCCCTATCCCAACTCCGACCTCTTGGGGGGCAGCAAAAACACCATAACCAAAGTGGGCACCATACAAGCGGCCGCAATCATAAAGGGTACAGCCGGACCGAACTGAACAAATACAAGTCCAGCATACATTGGCCCAGCGACTCGCGCGAGACTGCCAGCCCCTTGGAAAACACCCAAAACAGCGCCCCGCTCCGTCTCATCTGCTTCCTTAGACACAAGACTTGATAATGATGGGTTGGAAAGCGCATTGCCGACCGCCAGAAATGTCATCGCCGTAACGAGCAACGTCCAACCTTGCGATGCGGCAAGAAAACCGTAGCCGCAAAATAGAAAACAGGTCGCCGCAGCAACCAAACTGCGCTCACCAAAACGCCTGGTCAGCGGTCCGATCATCCCGCCCTGGATGATAACGCCGATAACGCCGACGTACGTCAACAACAGGCCAATGTCTCGCGGTCCGAGACTGAGAACGCTGTTGGCCCAAAGTGCCAGTGTTGTTTCCAATAAAGCCCAGGCCATGGTAACGCCGAAACCAATGAGCACGATCAGGGTTAGGGCCTGGCGTTTGAATGCGGCTTCTATTCTCATCTTCAAAGATGTCTTAGGACGATTGCGAATCTGATCGCGCAACTCCTGGCTGAGAGATTCCGGCAGAACAAAAATCACCCCCAACAGTGCAACGGTTGTCATGCCGGTCGCCACCAGAGCGGGGAAAAGAAAATTAGCAGTTTCAATATCTGAGCCAGCGAGCACCCCACCAATGACCGGTCCGAAAATGAAGCCAAGCCCAAAGGCCGCACCCACCATTCCCATACCCTTGGCTCGCGTCTCCGGTGTCGTGATGTCGGTCACATAGGCAAAAGCCGCAGATATGTTTCCAGCCATAAGGCCGCCAAAAACACGGCTGGCGACAACCATCCACAAACTATCGGCGAAACCCAGGATCAAATAAGAAATCGCAAATCCAGAAAGTGACCAGGCCAAGATAGGCTTACGCCCATACCGATCACTCAACCTTCCCCAGATAGGTGCGGCGATAAACTGAAAGAGAGAATAAAGACCAAGCGTGATGGTAATTATTTCTGGCCCGGCACCAACACGATCAACATAAAACGGCAGCAAGGGAACCAAGATGCCAAAGCCGACAAGGTCAACAAAGACAATCAGAAATAAAATTCTCATTGGAGTCATAGCAATTACCAAATCATATCTTACCTGACTCCCGGCTATCTCTTCCTGCGGCTCAAGGCGGAGAAGTTAGTCTTTTGCCGGAGGGACAAACACTTCAGTGGCATCCCCAGGCATAGTCTCGATATAGATCGACTGACTAGGAAAGGCGAACCCTGTGCCTTCGGCTTCTACAATTTCTTTTATTTTGTAGGCGAGCGTCTCTTTGATTTCGAGCCACTTGCCCCAATCTGTTGTTTTCGTAAAACAATAGAGCAAGATATCGATCGAAGAATCGCTGAATCTATCGATACGCACGAAGGTTGACACTTCGGCAGGAGACGCAAAAGCGTCATCAGTGATGATGTAAGTTTCTATGCCATCTCGAATCGCTCGAAGCTGATCGATTGTCGCGCCGTACTCAATACCGATCATCCATTTGATGCGCCGGTGCGTCATGCCGCTAAAGTTGATGACGGCATTGTCCGATAATTTGGCATTGGGGACGTAGACAGGCGCCTTATCAAACCGTCGAACATGAGTTGATCGAAAACCAATATGTTCAACCGTTCCTTCGACGATTCCATCCACGAGAATCCAATCACCAACGCGCATACGCTTCTCGGCGATAACCAAAATTCCAGCGATGAGATTTTTAAAGAGGTCCTGCGCACCCAGAGCAACTGCTACTCCAAAAAGACCAAGCCCCGCCAAGATTGGCCCAACTCTGATTCCCCAGATCTCGAGGATCGTCGCCACGCCTATAAATACGACTGCAAGATGGAGAAAGCTTACCAGCCAGTCGGCCATTTCTCGGGTCAGCAAGTCCTCTAGCCTCTCAATTGAGGAGCTTAAAGGACCGGTGACTTGATAGAGCGCCCAAAACAAATCAAATACGACGAGGGTACGGATAAGTAACGCCCCCATTTCCGCGTATTTGTCAGGAAGTGCCAAGTAATCGAGGGCAATAAAAGCTCCGATAATGACCGGCACAAGACGAATGGGGCCGTGAAGCGCCTCAAACAACCTGTTATCGAAGTCTGTATCTGTTTTATTAGTTATGCGCCGGATAGCGCCTAGAACGAACCGCGTAAACAATCCCCTCACGACCATAAAGAACAAGAGGATGCCGAAGGCGACCAAGAGCCGGCTGAAATCGACTCCCGCAACGCCGGTCACCCAGACATCCTGCACGACAGACCAGAGGTCCAAGAGTTGCTGCTGTAGACGGTTCATAACCAAAGGCTTTCACAATCAGAAAAGAACGGTGCGTTCATACGGCGAAAACAAACGGAAATCAAAGGCCCAGTGTCCCATGGTGAGCCCAGTGTTCCATGGTGAGCCCAGTGTTTCATGGTGATAGGTCTCTTTATGTTATATGTCGTATAAATTAATTCATCAGCTAGGAAAGTGGCATGAGCACGCCAAAGAAACCGCGCCCGAACAACAATGCGGCTCATAAAGAAAAAAAGCAAACTAGTCGAAAAGTCGCCGACGTGTTGATTGGCGATCTCCAAAAACAAATGGAAGCCTGTCCTAACGCTGAAACGCTCAACAGTCAGGTCATAACACCCTTCATCCAATCTCTAGTCAACGTGTGCGATGCCCGTGGGTATGTTCTGAATATTTATGGTGATCACTGTAATTTGGCGATCACACCGGAAGACCATTCAGAATCTCTGTTCCAGCTTATCGAAGGCTATCTGGACGATGCGGACCTTGGGTAATCACCTTTTATCCCAAATGTCCTATCATCCAATATGGTTAGGACCTAGCCTTATCACAGGCACTGCCTAGTATTGACGGAGTAAATCTAATCCCTGCTCTTGAAACCATCGGACCGTGGAGCGGTGTAAATCAAGAAGACGCCGTATCGCTCTATCCGGCGATAGAGTGCCGCAAGTCGGGGTTCTTGCGGGCTGACAAAGTGCATTGTTTGTATTGGGAAGAGAGCGGAAACAAGAAAGGTGTTCCCGTTGTTTTTCTTCACGGTGGACCAGGTGCGGGAACGGCCCCAACATATCGTCGCTTTTTTGACCCAAGCCATTACCGAATCATCTTGATTGATCAGAGGGGGTCGGGCCGCTCGACGCCCGAGGCTGAGATCCAGGACAACACAACGCAGCATTTGGTATCCGACCTGGAACTGGTCAGAGAGCATCTCAAAATTGAACGTTGGGTTGTCTTTGGCGGATCATGGGGATCAACCCTAGCACTGGCCTATGGGCAGGCTCATCCAGAGCGGTGTATCGGATTCATTCTCCGTGGCGTGTTCCTCTTCTCTACGGAAGAGATCGATTGGTTCTTACACGGAATGGGGCGCTTCTTTCCCGAAGCGTGGCGAGCCTTCGCAAATTATATCCCCGTAGATGAACGTCATGATTTACTTACGGCCTATACCGAACGTTTAATGGATCCCAATCCAGAGATTCATCGGCCAGCAGCGGCAGCTTGGTGTACCTACGAAAATTCATGCTCACGCCTGTTGCCATCGACGAAGAAAACTAGCCGCAATGACCCCTACTATGCTGGAGCATTGGCGATGGCCCGTATCGAAGCGCATTACATGACAAACAATGGGTTTCTCGGTCCAAACCAATTGCTAGACGGAATATCTGTTCTGGAAAATCACCCGGCCGTCATTGTCCAAGGCCGATACGACATGGTCTGCCCCATACGAGCGGCTGACCGATTGGCTCAGGTCTGGGATGGGGCTGCGTATCGGATCATTCCTGACGCCGGTCACTCTTCTATGGAACCGAGAATTCGGTCTGCTTTGATTACCGCATCCGACGAATTTCGGGGCCTGACTTAAGCTAGGTTTCTGCCCAGAACTAAGGTGGTTAGGACGTTTGCTCGGTTTTTTAACGCAAAACCTGTCGGACCTGACAGGGTCATTTGGGCCGAAGCTGTCAGAATGCACAAGTATGGGATTCGAGGTCGCGTGACACTAACCTTATTGTGTGTCGCATCTGATTTAGGTGAGAGAGCTGCTGACAAGTTCCAGCAACCTCACTTCAAACCCCGCCCATTGAGGCGGGGTTTTTGCTGCGAATGAGACAAGTTAAACCGGTTTCTTAGCGCCGTGAACGAACCAATCCCCGGCGCCCTGTGTGCGTTTACGGTAGCCGGTGAATTGGCAGTCTTCGGGATACCCTGCCGCAGTCATTAGTGCTGGTAAGTCGGCATCGGCCCAACCCATCCAGAAGGGCTCACCGTTGTGACGGATCTGCCAGTCATTGAGAACCTGATCAACTAAGTCCTGATATCCAGGTTGATTGGTGACATCCATATGGAATGAGATTCCGCCCGGTGCCAGAACCCGCCAAATCTCGGCGATTGAATCACGAAGAATCTGAGGCGTTGTTTCGTGCCCCCAAATCGTGGATGCCACAAGATCAAAACTCTCGTCTTCGAAGTCCATCTTAGCCGTACTCATTTGCTTGAAGTGAATGGGTACGCCTTCACTTTCACAACGGGCATGACCCCACCGCAACAGACCGGCTGCGACGTCAATCCCGCACACTTCGGCATCGGGGAATATGCGTGCAAACGTTGCTGTATTGGAACCTGTGCCACATCCCATGTCGAGGATACGTTTCGGCTTCAGTTTTCCAAACTGTTTCTCAGCCTCGCTGATAAGAAAATGCGCGGCCGAATAGCCGGGTTTTGCTGTGCGACCCTTGCCAGCACCATAAACCATGCCTCCACCAGTCATCCGCGCGCCAGACAAGAGATCGTAGTCGACCCCGTCACGATCTAGGCAAAAACCACCTGGTTGACGGTGAATTTCAACCTTGGCGATGTTGGGCGGGAGATCAAGATTGGGGTCGAGCGTGAGTGACCCAAGCTTTTGTTCTCTCTTTAGAACTTCAGCGGCGGCAGCATCAAGACGCGGCATGTCGTGGTCCAGAGTTTCATCCACAACGTTCCACATCATATCCTGGCCAATCCACGTCAACGACTCCCAGGTTTTAAACAAATGTTCATCAGACATGCGCTGCTTTAGAGCCTTGCGGTGATCGCGATTTAAATCGTCCAGCGGTTCACCGAGATCGGATTCAAGTTGAGGTGCGATATTCTTTGCGACGCAGGTGCGGATATCTCTCTGTAGATCCAGATTCACCTTCTGTTTGAATTTAACTATAAAGGCCTGACGCGAGAGCTCGTCCTGAGTTGGGTGCAGGTTGATTTCAAGGTTCGTATCGTTGGCCATATGCTCAATCCCTCTGCTGCGCTCATGTTAACAAATGTGACAGCGTTTTATTTGTCATAGAAATAAGATGAATGATAACCTGACACAATAATATTTCGACTCAAGGCCTCACCTTGAATACCTTGAGCAAAGCCCTCGACACTATTACGTTGCCCTTATGCACAAATTCTTTCTGTCAGTTGGCGCCCTTATAGTGCTGAGCTCGGCGCCGGTCAAAGCGCATCCTCATGTCTGGGTCACCGGCGAGGCGTCCTTTCAATTTGAAGAGACCAAACTCACACGGGTTGGCATGACATGGCTATTCGATGCCTTTTTTAGCCAGGTTCTGGGAGCCGATTTCGACACCAACGGTGACGGAACGTTTGATGCTGGTGAAACACAAGCTATGAAGGACCAGGTGTTCACCAGCTTGAAAGATTATGGATACTTTACCCACTTGCGCACGGACGTTTCAGAAACGGAACATCAGTTCAAAAGCGTTGAAGATTTTTCCGTCAGCGTTGAAGCCGGTGAATTATTGTTTTCATTTGATCTGGTCTTGGCGGAGCCAATTGATCCATTAGCGCAATCTATTGGGCTTAGCCTTTATGACCCGACGGTTTATGTCGATCTCATTCTAGATGGAGAGAAGCCCATCTCAATTGCGGGCGCAGATAGCTTTGAATGCACAATTGAATATCGCCAGGGCAATGAAGTTGCAAACCAGTCTTATTTTTTTGTGCCACAAGAAGCCTGGCTGAATTGTTCTGGAAACGGCTAAACAGGCTGCACAGGTCTTAGACAAGAAAACCCGTACGCTCTAGAGCGCCGCCGAAAAGTAATCCGCCCAAAAGGGCGACTGCTAACGATCCGGCAACGGATAAAGATTTACTCAGCATTGCTCTCGCAGGGCTGGTCTCTTCGTCAGCTTGGCCAGCGACCGAGCGGCGCAATACGATCGCACCAACACCTAGGGCAGAAATCGTGATCGCGACACCGGCCGCCATCATGAACGACGCTACAATTCCAAGGATAAAAACACCGTTTGCAGCGGCAAACAGCAACACTAGTATTGACCCCGTGCAAGGCCGGACACCAGAAATCATACCAACGACGATGACCTCTCCTCGCGGTCCAAGCCATCGCCCGGCCTTTTGGACCAACCAAGTTTCCTTCGCCGTCGGATCGGGACCATGACTATGGCCATGGTGATCATGGCTGTGGTCGTGTCCACATGTCGCTTTGCCTGTCGCAGCGCCGTACGTCATGTACAGACCGATGGCCAAGATTAAGCCATAGCTGACCACCTCGAGCAGGACCGTTCGATCAATGATCTCGAGCTGACTACCCTGGAGAACAAGAGCCAACACGGCCACCATGACGATGGCGACCACGGCTTGGGTTGTTGCAATAACGCTACCCATTAAAATTCCGCGCCGGAGCGGCGCGTCCCTGGCCGTAAAATATGACGCCACTACCATTTTGCCGTGACCAGGACCGGCGGCATGCAACACGCCATAAATGAAGCTCGCCAAAATCACCGTGAATGCCGCGGTAAATCCGACTTGATCATTGGTGGCCTGCAATTGACTTGCGAGATATCGATTAATCTGACGCTGCCAGTCTGCGACCTGTCGAAACACAGCTCTCACTGGGGCCGGCATGACAATCAAGGGTTTTGATTGAGATTCAGCTGGCGCCGTCGATCCGCCAAAAGGATTGACGCGCGGTTCTGATGGACCCGGCTCGGACGCGGTTCGACCAACACCAAACGGATTTGACCCCTCTTGGCTCGGCTGTGCCATGAGCGGTGCGACCCCGAAACATAAATGAATCAGAGCAAAAATAATAAAGCCAGATAGAGCGAATAGTGCGGTCAGCCCCTCGCCAGCATTGGTTATCTGATGCGTCATAGGCTTGATCATAGCGGGCGGGTATAGGCCCTGTGAAGCGGTAGCCTTCACAGACATGTGACCCCACAGACTTTCTATAGATCCCAAAAATTAGGGTTTACCCGGTCAAAACAACGGGCCGTTGTTAACTATTGTAACGTCGTTTTCTTGGCATCCCTGTAGGTTTCCCTGTATAAACTCTACAAACCATTGATTTATAAGGACGTTATGCTGCTTTTGCGTCCTTGCCACTGCCTGGGACCCAAAAAATGACCGTGTATCGCACCCTTTATGGGCTGCTTTTTGCCGTCGCGTTAGCGGTCGGTCTCTATTTTGGATATTCTACGTTTGTCTCCACTGATGGCGCGGGATCAGCGGGCCGTCCAGATGGCCGTGGATTTGGCGACAAAGTTCAAGCCGTTATTGCCATGCCCGTGCGCCAAGAAATTTTCGTCGACCGGCTTGAAGCTATTGGCACTCTTCAAGCAAATGAATCAATCTTCGTCACGGCGCGTACTCAGGGCATCGTTGAGAAAATAAACTTCAGCGACGGTGGAGCTGTCGAAGAAGGCACAGCGCTGGTTCATTTTGATGAAGATGAAGAACGCGCCCGCCTGCAAGTTGAATTGGCGAACCTGGAAGAACAGCGCAAGCAGTTCGAGAGAATTGCGGGACTCGCGCGGGCCAATGCCACATCTGAGGCACGCTTTGATGAGCAACAAGCAGCGGTTAAGAAAGCCGAAGCTAATGTTGCTGCCGCCCGGGCTCGCCTTTCAGATTACACAATTCGCGCGCCCTTTGCTGGTAGGCTCGGCACACGGCGCATTAGCGTTGGCGCGCTTGTAACGCCCGGAACAGTGATTACGACCCTTGATGATTTATCGATTGTGAAATTGGATTTTTCGGTCCCAGAGACATTTCTCTCAACGCTTAGCGTTGGCCTAGATATTGAGGCAACCACGGCCGCTTACTCTGACGAAGTATTTAAGGGGCAAGTGATCTCTATCGACACGCGCGTAAACCCCACGACTCGATCTGTCGATATTCGCGCTGAAATACTAAATGATGATCGGCGATTACGTCCGGGCATGTTGATGGTTGTCGACCTCATAAAAGATCGCCGCGAGAGCTTAATGATCGCAGAAGAGTCCCTCGTCCCCTCAGAGAATCAACAGTTCGTCTTTGTCGTAAGCAATGACAACCGTGTTGAACGTGTACCCGTAACAATTGGCCGTCGCCGTCCAGGCAGTGTGGAGGTCCTTGAGGGATTAGAGCTGGGGGATTTGGTCGTCACTGAGGGCAATACGTCTCTTACGTCAGGCAATTCCGTTCGCATTCTAAACGAAAGCGACGTCCGCGGCGCGCCAGTTTCTTCTGCCACTTAACCTTCGCAGAGCTAACAGCTCGATAACACTAAGACTGAACAGATTGAAATAAGGAATTTTAGACCATGGTGCTTTCTGATTTTTCGATCAAACGCCCGGTCTTCGCGACAGTAGTAAGTATGCTGCTCGTCGTCTTTGGTGCTGTCGCGATGGTGCAACTACCAATCCGTGAAGCACCGGACATCGAATCTCCAATCGTATCCATCAATGTCACCTACCCGGGGGCCTCAGCGGCAATCGTCGAAACCAAAGTCGTCCAAGTGCTCGAGGACCAGATTAGCGGTGTAGAAGGTATTAAATCTATTAACTCGTCCGCTCGCGATGCCATGGGCTGGATTAGCGTAGAGTTTGAGTTGGGCCGAGATATTGACGCTGCGGCAAATGACCTTCGCGACGTTCTAAGCCGCGCGACCCGGTCCTTGCCCAATGATGCGGATCTGCCGACGATCCGTAAGGCAGATCAAGACGCCCAACCGATCATGTGGCTAAACATCGCTAGCCCGCAAATGAACCGCCTTGAATTGTCAGACTATGTGAGCCGATATCTCATTGACCGTTTTACGTCCATTGAGGGTGTTGCGAATGCCTGGATTGGTGGCGAACGTAAGAAGTCGTTGCGCGTATGGCTTGACAGGCGCGCCATGGCCGCGCGTGGCCTGACGGTTGTCGACGTTGAGAATGCATTGCGTCGAGAGAACGTCGAACTCGGTGCTGGTCTATTGGAATCAGAAAACCGAGATTTCAATCTCCGTACTGCGCGGTCGTTCAATACACCGGGAGACTTTTCAAGACTGGTTATTGCACGCGGTGACAACAACTATCTGGTGCGCCTAGGCGAAATTGCAAAAGTAGAAATTGGGCCCGCCAACACAGCAACTAGCTTCCGAACCGACGGTAAGAACTCAGTCGGGATCGGCGTCGTTAAACGCCCCGGGGCGAGCACCTTGGCCGTCGCGCAGGCTCTTCGCGAAGAAATCCGGCGCATTCAACCGAACCTTCCAGACAATATGAGTCTCGTCGTCAACCAGGACTCGTCCGTTTTCATAACGGCTGCTCTCCGCGAAGTTGGTTTGGCGATGGGGATTGCGGCGCTCCTGGTCATTGCCGTTATCTATGTGTTTCTCGGTACTATCCGCGCCGTCATAATTCCTGCAGTTACCGTGCCGATATCTCTGACAGCAACATTTATTGTGCTCTGGCCTCTGGGGTACTCACTCAATATCCTCACCTTACTGGCTCTCGTCTTGGCCATCGGCCTAGTCGTCGACGACGCCATTATCATGCTTGAGAACATTCACCGCCGCATCAAACGGGGCGAGCCACGCTTGCTAGCGGCATTCAGAGGCGCCCGACAAGTTGGTGTTGCGATTGTGGCCACGACACTTGTTTTGACCGCCGTGTTTGTGCCCATCACACTGACCGAGGGTGTCGTTGGACGCCTGTTCACCGAGTTCGCCGTTACTATGGCAGCGGCAGTGACCTGTTCCATGTTCGTCGCGTTGACGTTAACGCCAATGATGTGTTCGAAAATTTTGAAGGACGAGCTGGACGACACCATGCTCGCTCGCGGATCCTTGCGCGCTTTTGAATGGATGAAAGCTTTTTATGCCCGCACTTTGAGTGTTGGCTTAGATCACCCTTACGCTGTCCTCGCCGTGTTTTTTGGGGTTATGGCCAGCGCTGTCGGGTTTTTCCTTGTTCTTCCTCAAGAATTTACACCGCGTGAAGATCGCGGCAGAGTCAATATTATGGTTCGCGCACCAGAAGGCGCATCATTGGAATACACTGATCGCCAGGGACAAGAGGTTACACGGCGCATTATGAAGGAATACGTCGAAACCGGCGTAGCCGCACGCGTACTTCAAATTATGCCGATGGGCATGGGGGTAAGCGGACAAGCGACAAATATGGGTAACGTTATTGTCCGCATGGAGCCCTGGGAAGACCGTGACAAAAGTGTCCACGAGGTTCTTCGTGAGTTGCGCCCATTGCTCAGTGATATTCCAGGCGCACAAATTATTCCAAGCCCGGCCCCCGGTTTTGGGCAGGGCAGGTGGGGTGGCGGCTTGAGCATGGTTCTCGGTGGCAGCACCTATGAGGAACTCGTGGTTTGGCGGGACATCATGCTTGAAGCGATGTCAGAAAATCCTCGGCTCTTCGGTGTGCGATCTAACTACAACGAGACACGGCCGCAGATGCGGATACAAATCGATCAGAATCGAGCTGCTGACCTCGGTGTGGCCATCGGTACAGTCGGACAAACACTGGCTGTAATGCTGGGCTCCCGTCGGGCCACGACGTTTGTTGATAAGGGTGAAGAGTACGACGTCATTCTGCAGGGACGTGATGAAGATCGGCGCACACCGGCGGATGTGACAAATATATATGTACGATCTGGTTCAACCGGTGAACTGGTACCGCTCTCCAGTTTGATCGAAGTAAAAGAAATTTCAGACGCTGGCACACGCAACCGCTACGACCGCTTGCGGTCTATCACTGTTCTGGGCACGCCCGAACCTGGCTATGCCTTAGGTGACGCAATCGCCTGGCTCGAGCAAGTCGCAGAAGAGCGTCTGCCCGAAGCAGCTCGAATTAGCTGGAACGGACAAGCGCGCGAGTACAAAGAATCTGGAATGGCCGTATACGCGTTTTTTGGCCTTGCCTTGCTCGTCGTATTTTTAGTCTTAGCTGCCCAATTCGAGAGCTTTATCCACCCGTTCGTTATCATGATGACGGTTCCGCTCGCGGTCACTGGCGCATTGGCGGGGCTTTGGATATTTGGCATCAGCTTTAACATCTACTCGCAAATCGGGATTATCGTGCTAATCGGTCTGGCGGCAAAGAACGGCATTTTGATTGTCGAGTTTGCCAACCAACTACGTGACGCTGGATATGAATTCCGTGACGCATTGATTGAGGCCTCGACCATTCGCCTGCGCCCCATTGTTATGACGGCGCTCGCCACGTGCATGGGTGCCGTGCCATTGGTGCTGGCATCTGGTGCTGGTGCTGAGGGTCGGGAAGCTATCGGTGTTGTCATTCTCACCGGGGTGGCCTTTTCAAGCTTAATTACGTTGCTGGTGGTTCCTGTTTTCTATCAGTTGATGACCCATGGTACGCGATCCCCCGGTGCGGTAGCGGCAGACCTTGTCGAACTTGAGCGGCAACATCCTGGGCGTGGCCAGCAGCAAGATGAAGTGGTTCGTGATGGTACACCGGCCGAATAGTTCCTTCATCTTCCGACTCAAGACCTGAAGCATTTCCGTGTAAGCTAAAAAAAACGCACTCAAGGTGCGTCAGTCTAAGCCAACGGGGTTGCTGGAACGTTGAAAGAGAAAGAGCTCAGGCTCGCCTTAGTTTGCTACGGTGGCGTTTCTCTCGCCGTCTACATGCACGGTGTCACCAAGGAAATTCTCAAACTGGTGCGCGCGTCACGCGACCGCAATAGTGAGACCCCAACGCGCCGCGACGACATCCGGGACAGCGAAGATGTCTACGCTGAACTGCTGGCCGCTTTAGAACCAGATTTGGATTTGAGAGTTGTCGTCGACATTATCGCGGGGGCCTCCGCTGGCGGGATCAATGGGATCATTTTGGGCCGAGCCCTAGCACATGATTTGGAAATTGATCCCGTTCGGTCATTCTGGTTGGCCCACGCCGACGTTACGGAACTTATGAACGAACGGGTGCAAGCCAAGCCGTGGCACAAAGTTTTGTTACAGCCGTTTATTTGGGCCTTTATGTGGTCATTCCGAAAAGTTCTCTCCAGTGACAAGGAGTTCAAG
>CALSLN010000027.1 GCA_943787205.1 uncultured Rhodospirillaceae bacterium | reverse complement strand
GACCGGCGACATTGTCGCCATGCGGACGTCTTCTCCATACACAGATCCTGAATAGGCAGTGATTAGAATAATGAGACGTAGGACCCTGATCATGGGGTCAAGTCCTCATAAAATTCGATTAATGCACCTTCCGGTGAGATGACTCCGATAGCTGTCGTTACGCCGTACGGTTCAATATTCACCTGCATAGGTCCTGAAAATAGCTTTACGCCTGCGTTCTGTATCGCACTCATATAATCATTGAGCTTCTTCACAGGAAATCTTATTAGCATTAGTCCGAGATTGGGTGGTCGCGTGGAGGCGCGGAGGTCTCGCCCCTGAACGCCGACCATGTGAAGTAAGTCAACGGACCCTATTGCACCACGCCGCCCACCCGGATGAAAGAATGCAAGCTCGGTTGATGTTGTTTTTCCAAGGCTCAAGGGCAGGCCGAATAATGTATCTCCATCCTCTGGCGGTGGCATCTCAAACTCTATCGTTGTCTTGAATCCAAGACCTTCAGAATAGAATTGATGTGCAGACGTGAGGTCGGACACCATTTGAGGTGCGTTCCAGGCGGGGCTGACGGCTGCATATCCGTCGACAACCTGGAAAGGAGGCGATATGCGCTCGATTAGCGCAAATGCCATACCATCAGGGCCATGAACCAAGACTTCATCAATGGTAACACCGCTAACGTCTAATCTTTTTGGCTCTGTGAATCCATGCCAACCACAGCCCTGCATTTTTTCGTAGAGGCCGCGTAAGTCGCGCACTTGAACGTGCAGGTCAAAGAACCCTCCTGTGTCCCAGGCGTACGCGATTGGACGGGCTCTTTTCTGGGTGACATTCTCAAACTTGATTAGCCGAATTCGCCCTTGGGTTGTCTCCGCGTTTGGCTCTCCAAGCAGAACTTGGCGCGCTTTAACATCCCTGGACAGTTGCCACATGCCCCGTATTTCTGATCCGCAAGGGCCGTCGTAAAGTACACGCCATTCAAATACGTTAGTTAAGAAATCGATCCACTGATCGATTTCGGATACGCTGATTAGACCTTCAGAAAAACCTGGGCTGTTACATGTAGGTTGAGGCATGGCTAGTCGGGTTTACCCTTACATGTATTTATGCGGCTTTATCGTATTTGGAATACCGCTCCATATGAAACTCGAATGGGTTAGCAGTCTGTTTGTGGCTATCTCGACTCTGCATGGCCTTCACCCACTCCTTAAAACGAATGCATTCGTCCGGTATAGAGGCTCCCCACAATTCTTCGTAGCAAGGAAAACGCTCTATAAAAGGCATAAATTGTAGGTCAACCAACGTAAGTTTTGACCCCATAAAGAAAGGGCCATCGCTTAGCTTTCTTAGCCCTTCTTTTTCGATAAAGAGAAGCTTGTCTTGAATGCTTTTGTGATTGCCAATCTGCTTTTCTTCGTCGTGTCGATCGACGATGAGATTATGTAACGCGGGAAGAAAGTAGGTGTCGCAGTAGTCAATCCAGATGCGGGCCCTTGCGCGATGGATTGGGTCTGCCGGCATGAGGGCTGGTTCAGGAAACACTTCTTCCAAATATTCGTTTATTACGCGTGATTCATAGACAATTCCTCCGTCATGGCGGAGTAAAGGGACCTTGCCATGTGGCGAGAGTTCTTTCCACCAATCTGGCTTGTTGTAGAGGTCAACCTCGGTCAACGCGTATTCGACATCTTTTTCTATAAGCATCATCCTAGTGCGTTGGGCGTAGGGGCATGCCTCAAAACTAAACAGTTCGACATCTGACATAATTTATCACCTCGCACTATTTGCAGTGTAATCATTTTAGAAGAGACGTAGCCGTAGACATAGCCTCTACAACTAGGCTGTTAATGCCTCGAAATTAATGGGCTATTGTTAAGGCGTTTTAAGGCCTCTGAAAAAAGCGGAAGAAAAAGACTAGTGCCTGCAAGCCCAGAAAACCAGAAGAGCCATGTTATCGCTGATGCTGGTGGTGGGATAATTCCGGCTATCAGGGCAATTGATAAGGCTAAGTATAGTCCTGATGCTAAAGATAGGGTGTGCCTTATTGGCTCGGGCCACATGCCACGAGACTTTGACTGGCCAAGCATGATTGTAATGGACACAGTTAGGCTAAGTAGGAAGGGAATCCAGCTACCGTTGAGCCATGGCTTTGAAACTCGAAAATCGAATGTGAGCTGCCTGGTTAACGGATTTCCCATATGAAACATTTGTGCAGTTAGTTGAGATTGTCCCAGATTCAATAATTTGGCGTTTATATTTATGGCGCATGTGTTGTCGACTGAAAGTGCCCTAATTCTGCTATCGTTAAGTCCAATTATTTCTATTGTTATTCCTGAGTTCGCGCATTGCCTATGCCAGTCCAGGACAGAGAAAGTAAGCGTCACTGTCTCGTCTGAGCGGATTACAGGAATTGGCTCAAGCAGTCCTTCACCCTGATAAACCCTGAAGTCATCAATAGATACGCTACGAAGGTTGAGTTGAGCTAGGGGACGTCTCGCCATAACTTTAGCTGGTATCGAAGTGATTCCGTCCGGTGTGCCGAATAATACACTTTCTGTAACGTTGTCGATGAAGACGGTGTTGTAATCTGCTGTGCCATCAACTGAGCGGGGTAATGTCTCTAAACTGTTGTCTGAGGGAGAAATGGAAAGTGTCCCCCTGTCAGTTTGAAGCCAAAGAGTGTTGCGATTTTGCGCGCTGCTATACCAAGCCGGATAGCTCTCGCCAAAAGCATGCGCAATTTGGGTGGTTAAGTTGACGTCAATTGTGAATTTCTGATCTCGGTCACCCCATTTAAGAGGGGGGCCGGTACTGAATAGACGAATTTGACTGTCGGTTGTTACGAAATGCGGATTAGAGTTCTCAGTGCCTCTACGTGAAAATGTTTGATATGAGATTGGATCGACGTCGCTAAGGTTACCGTCGCCAAGCCATGTATCAGCCGGGTACATTTCGATAGCGCCGTTTTTATAGGCGGCGAGAAGGGTTCCATCACCAGTTTCCGTAAAGTCAGATACCGGAGCGCCCTTAGTTCCTCCAAGACGGCTTATATCACGCCATTCACTTCGGCGAAATTCGAACAGCCTGATCGAATCTTTGGTGCCCACGGCAATACGAGATGGTTGGGTGTTGGACATAAACAGGGCCGTAGGTTCCGCATCGGTTATCTCCGTGAGTTCGCCGTCAAATAGATCGAAAACGCCGTCATTTCGTGCCAATAATATTGAGCTATGATTCTTCATTGAACTGCGTTTAAAGACTTTCACTGCTCTGACTGGCGATGTTCCAATGCCATCGACAGGGCGCATGCGGCTACCCGATACAGAGCGATATAGACCTGCATTAGTGCCAGCATACACATGAACACCATCTCTAGATATCGTGTTGACTGCTAAAGGTAAGCCATTCCTCCGGTCCCAAGTCCGGCGAAAGTCGTTTAAGTCCAACCAGATAAATCCACCGTCAAAGAAAGCAAACGCGTTCCCATCGGGCCTGACACTAATTCCACCTATAGCGTTTGAGTGCAGGCCGTTGCGTTTATCTAATGATCGTATGACTGTTCCGTCTGAGTTTAGATGAATTAGTGCCCCAGCATCCGTGCCTAAAAGAAATGTAGTGCGACCATACTTAGCACCAGCAGTAATATTCGATGTCTCAATGACTGGTGGCAAAATGTCCCATATCGGTTTGATGTCAAATCTCTGGTCTTCGAGCGAGACAACGAATAGTCCTGATCGCTTGGTCAAGAGGATTGGTTCACCAATATCCGACATGAAAAATGATACAGGCTCCAAGTCGGCCCAGCCTGGGGGGGAGTAACTCTTTAGATTCTCCGTTCGAAATCAGAGCCAAGCCGCCTTCGATGGAAAAGACTAATCCCTGTTCGGTATGGAAACTGAGTCCGGTCGGAAGCCCGTTGTAAACTTGTGTTAAGCTTTCATTCTTCCAGAGAGAAACGGACTGATCTGTAATCACAAGCGGACCGGACTCTGTCGGTAATAGGCTAAGCACTTCGTTGGTTGTGGGGCTGACATCTTCAGTCTGTCCTAGGATTATCTGCCAACTTAAATTGCCATTCTGTGTTGGCCGAAATATGCCAAGTGATTGTGTTCCGCCTGCTAACCATGCGCCATCTGCTAGTGGTAGGATTGAATGAATCTGTATCTGTTCCAATCCAGCTTCATAAATATTCCAAGTCATGCCGTCAAAAGACAGAAGGCCTGCATCATTTGCGGCGTACAGAATTCCGCGGTCATCAAAGGCCATCTCGTATGTGCGCTGCATCGCACCTGTCTCTCGGGCGTCATAGGCACGCCAGTACGCACGACCAGTGTGTGGTGCCTCCTGTGATAAGGCGATTGGCATCCAAATAAGGGATAACAATAAGATTGTTAATCTAGTCACGAGTGGCCTCTGGCGGGCCCTTTAGCTCTAAGCTATTTCCTGATGGATCACGGAGGTAGATGGATGGACCAAAGCCGTCTGCACCGTAACGTCGTCCAGGCTCTTCGAACGAGAGGCCATTGGAGTCAAACAATGTCCGAAGAGATATAATGTCAAACGGCTCAATTCTGATACAAAAATGATCCACGTTATGAGCAGTATTACTAGGCGCGGGACCTCCCCCTTGTCCTAGGGTTCCTGCCACGTCGATTAAATCGATTAATGATGCCCCCGCGCGTAACTGAACTAAGCCTAAATTATCGACTGATCTTTCAAGCGTGCATCCAAGTATATCGCAGTAAAAAATTATGCTTCGTTTCATATCGGAAACACGCAGAACGACGTGATCAAGACCGAGTATGGCAAATACCGGGGACGGGTTTGTCGAGTTCGTCATAAGGCTTACTATACATCGGTTCGTGCCTGATGGGCGACAGATGAGAGGTTAAAAATGCGACGTCGTAGTGCGCTTTCCACACTCGCTGGTTGTCTCTTTTTGCCTACTGTTGCTGGCTCTCAGGTTAGCCAGAGGCGAAGGCAGTTGCGTGAAAGGGCTGATTGTGAGCAGAATTTGCTGCAGTGCAGGCCAGAAATAATGGCCCAATTGAGAGAAGAGCGGCAGACGCTGCGAATTGGGCTCAGTGCCCTCGGAGTGGCAGTTGTAGTTTGCGCCGGATTATTATTTTTGCGAAGCAAACGGCTAAATAAGGCATCGGATAAGAGACGCTAGTACTTGGTGCAATACTGGCAGATTACGGTAAGTAGCGATTATCTATGAATTCTGGCAAAATAGAACCGAACTAAAAGAAGGTTGGGGTTATGGTTACAACAAGAAAAACCTTAGCAGCATTCGTTATCGGGTGTGTCGCCACTTTTTTTTTCGCCGGATGCCAATGCTCAGGCGGGCCGAGGGTTTCCTGACGCCCGGATGAGAGACTTTGACCGTCAACGGGCATGTGAGCTTAATTTACCTACATGTTTGCCACAGATCCGTAGGCAAATGGAGGAACGAGACGTTCTCCAGATGTGGCAAAGCGCTATGATAATCGGAGTCTTGGCGTTAATTGGCCTGCTCGTGGTTCGCGCAAACAATGAAAAGAAAAAGAAAGACCAAGAGATGCTTGCCAAAAGCCGTCAAGCTGCTCGTAAACGCAAAGAGCAGACGCGGCAACGCGACGATGATGATGACGATTTTGACGACGGTCAGCCGGGGCGGAGTACGCTAGAGCGGCCAGCTGGGTTCGGCCGCCGTTGAGCGATACTCGCTCTATTTGCGTTCGATAAGCTCGATCCATTCACCGTTTGGGCCGACCGTCAGCCCAGAGCGGCTGCCGTTATAGGGGCTGCTCGCAGGAGCCAGGAATTTAGATCTAAAGTCGACAGGAATGGCATCTAGATCTTCTACAAAGAAGGATACAATTGAGATGCCTGGCGGAATATCTCCCGGTAAAACTGGTCTATCAATAGTGCCTTCGGGATATTGATCTAGTTCGATCATGAAGGGCCCACCAATATTCGCGGTAGATAGTGGGTGCTCGCGCTCTGAATCAAAGCCAAGAATCGCATTCAGCGCTGACATTCGAACTGGCTGAGGTTTAGAGACTTCTATGCCCAATGTTTTGCCGTAGAAATCGATATGGCTATTCATACTTCTGCCGCCGTTGATCACGATGAAAACGCGGTCAACAAATGACTCAGCTTTGCCAAGCCCGAAGGAGGGGCTCTTCACAGTCGTGAAATAGGTGAGTTCCTTAGCCGGCCCGAAGGCCTGCATCGCTTTTATATCGTCGGTTGTCGAAAGATTGCGAGGCATCGCAATGATTTGAAAGTCAGAGTTTTCTAAACGAGCTGGCATGGAGTCGACGTCTTCGACGAGCAGCTCATTGGCATTCCAACCGAACGTCTTGAGTGGCTCATAGCCAGGGACTGGCGGGGATTCCACAAAACGGAAAACCATGTCAGCCCCACTGGCTGGCTGCATGATTAGGTAGGGCCGACCGGCCGTGACAGGAGCGTTCCATACGCCGGATACTTCAGCGCTAATTTCACCGCGTTCTACAACCTGATACCCTAGAGTTTCTCCGTATGCGCGCTCAACTGCCGCAAGATCCGGAACGGCTAGTGTTACTGCAAGAATTGGTCCCAGCATATGTATGTCCTTGAAGGTGATTTGAGTCGCAATATTGAGTTAGGTTTTACAGTCTGAGTCTATTCGTCAGTTAAGGCAATAATGTCATCGGTAAAATTAGGGTAGTGCTCGATCAAATATGATCGTTCCCCATGTGCATAATCCTGGTATTCAAAGCCAGGTGTCACTGTGCATCCCATCAGTGCGAATGCCCCTCCATCACGCAATTTACAACCTTGCCAAACGCCATGGGGCACCGTCGTAGTTACTTTTTCGCCGTCGAGTATATTGGACCCTAGTACGACTTTCTCTCCGTGATCGCCGGGATGAAGCTGTAACATCTCGACAGGATCGCCCAAATAGAAGTGAAAGGTTTCGTCGCTGGCGACGGTGTGGATATGGGAAAAGGTGTCAGGCGTCAGAAGGTAAAATATTGCAGTGGCCTGACTGCGGGCCTGGTTGCCGTACCGATCTGCTAAATTGTCAGGCGCTATGCTTTCGGAAGCGCGATATATTTCGCGAAAGAAGCCTCCCTCTTTGGGATGCGGTTCTAACCTAAGAAGGGCAATAATATCGTCTGCAGTCATTGATTTTCCTTGGTCAGTTTCTCCTCAAGAAAGGATCGGCCAAGGGTGGCACCGATTTGCTCAATGCCGTGACCGTGGTTAGGGATAACGTGAGCCGCGTATTCGATGTTTGCTGCATCTAACGTTTCCCGCATGTGCGCTAGCGCGTTCACAGGAACGACTTCATCTGATGATCCGTGGACGAGCAGTAGTGGCGGCGGCGCGATCGCTTCTCGCGCAATATGCTCTCCACCTAGAAGCGCCCCAGAGTAGCCTACGACCGCCCCAAGAGCTTTTTTTCGTCGAAGTGCAATATGGATTGCCATCATAGTGCCCTGCGAAAACCCAATTAACGCGAGTTTGCTAGAGGGTAGGTCTAAGTCGGTAAGTATGTCGTCTAAGTAAACATTCAGAGAATCAGCCGCTATCTTTGCGCCTTCATACATTATTGAAAAAGCATCGGCCATTCGAGCCGGGTCTCGTCTCATTAAATCTGGATCATAGCCTTGGAGCGTAAACCATTGGCGGCCAAGGCCTGTCTCACCTGGCTCGGGAGCGTTAGGACTGAAAAACGCAGCGTTAGGAAGACTATCAGCAAAGTAGGGCGCCAAACTTATGAGCTCATTACCGTCGGAGCCATAGCCATGAAGAAAAACAACGGCTTGTTCTGCCGGCATACCAGAAGCAGGGTCTCTGCGAGGACCATCGAGGCGTATTTCGTCGATCATGGTAGAATAGATGCTCCAGGTTAAAACTAGCTCATGATAGGATATGTATAATTACCATGCACTACCTGGTCTTGAGGAATGAGAGATACTTCTATGGGCGATGAAGAGGCAGTTCTGTTTGCCAACGACCGATTCTATGCGGCCTTCGCGGGCAATGACTTTGAAGCAATGGATCGATTGTGGGGTGAGAAAGGTGTGACGTGCATTCATCCTGGTTGGCAGGCGCTTTATGGACGTGAAGAAGTTATGGCGAGTTGGGAAGCGATTCTGGGTGAGGGGGGTGCGCCAGATGTAAAATGCCGAATGCCCCGTGTGACGCTCCACGGGGATGTTGCAATATTGATTTGTTTTGAAAAATTAGAATCGACTTATCTGTGCGCCACGAACGTATTCACTAAATATGGGAATGAATGGAGCATGATTCATCATCAGGCAGGGCCCGTTAATGTTGATCTCGATGAATTACCAGAAGAACCGGACGTCGCTTTTAACTAAAAGCCGAATACGATCTATTTAACTCACTGACTGTTCTATTACTTCCGTAGGTTCAGCGGCTTCCGCTACATATGGCTCAACCATCAAGAAACTTGGAGTGTGCGCTCCAAAAGCAACAACATCTTCACCGTGATCCATCACGCCAACGTCAGGATCATGTCTGCTTCTGTCTCGTTTCTGCCGCCTAGGACGCTGTTCTTTTTTCTCAGGCTCTGACGCTTGCTTCTGAGGTTTTGGAGTTGTCTCACCAGTTGCAGCTTGAGGGCGATCAGGTCCATTCTCTACGCTAGAGATGGAGGCTGTCTGGCTCTCTACCTTGGGCGGCTCTGGAGAATCTTTCTCTAGGTTCTTTTCAACTACTTTGTCTGCCGTAGGTTTGTTTTGTTCGACGCTCTTGCCTTCTGGTGGGCTAGTAGAGCTCTTTTTAGAGCCTGCTGAACTGACCGGAGGAATAGGGCCGCCAATAAGTTTCTCTATTGCGAGCAACATTTTATTGTCTGCTGGCACAGCTAATGTAAAGGCTTTGCCTTGCATGCCAGCGCGACCGGTTCGTCCGATGCGATGAACATAATCTTCGGCGTTGTTGGGTACATCAAAATTGATAACGTACGGGACAGCGGCAATATCTAATCCGCGTGCTGCGACGTCGGAACAGACGAGTAATCCAGCGATGCCGGTCTTAAACGTTGCAAGCATTTCCGTTCGCTTAGACTGTGGCATATCGCCATGAAGCGCGATCGCATTGATGCCGTGCTTCGTTAGGGATTTGAATAAAATGTCTACGTCTTTTTTGCGATTGCAAAAAACGAAGCCATTCTCAATGCCCTCTTCGCGAATAAGCTTGCGGAGATCATCTCGCTTGTCAGAATCAGTTGTTCGAATGAGCGCTTGGGTGATCGTAGTTGCTGTTGTTGACGGTGCATCAACGGCGACTTCTTTTGGATTCATCAGGAATGCTTCTGACAAGCGCTTAATTTGCTTGTCCATTGTTGCTGAGAAGAACAATGTTTGGCGAAGTTGAGGCACCAGTTTTGCGATGCGTTCAACATCTGGGATGAATCCCATGTCGAGCATGCGATCTGCTTCGTCGATCACGAAATACTTAACATCATTCAGTAGGATTTTGCCTCGCTCGAAAAGGTCGAGTAGGCGCCCTGGTGTAGCAATTAAGACGTCACAAGTCTTATTGAGGGCCCTTTCTTGGTCGGTAAAGGATGTGCCGCCAATAATCAGCGCCATCGATAAGTCTGCGTACTTCGAATATTTGGTGAAGTTATCGGCAGCCTGTGCAGCCAGCTCACGGGTAGGGCACAGTATGAGGGCGCGCGGCATGCGCGCTTTAGAGCGTCCCGAACTGAGTATATCGATCATAGGGAGCGTGAAACTAGCAGTCTTACCGGTTCCAGTCTGCGCGATACCCATGACATCTCTGCCCATGAGAGCGATCGGAATCGCCTTTTCTTGAATCGGCGTTGGCTCCGTGTAACCGGATTCTGCAACTGCTTTTAGTGTGCTCGGCTCTAGGCCCAGGTCTTCAAAAGTCATGGAAATTGAAAAGTCCTTGCGGGGGTCAAAAAGTGCGGAATTGTTGCGCCGCCACCCTCATTCGCGGTGCACTATATGATGCAGGGAGCGTATAAAGTCAACCAAACCAGCCTAAATCGTCGACTTTTTGAAGGAAAGTAGCTGTGTCAGAGCGCCATATCGTGTTTTTGCCGGGATTACTATGTGACGAGGCGCTTTGGGCGCATCAAACGGCCCACCTTAGCGATACTGCAGAGGTCATGGTTGGAGATTTAACCAGGGACGAGAGCGTTTCGGATATGGCCGAGCGTATTCTTGAAGAAGCTCCAGATACCTTTGCTCTAGCAGGGCTTTCGATGGGTGGCTATGTGGCACAGGAAATCATGCGGCAGGAACCTGAGCGTGTAGAGCGCCTTGCCCTGATTGATACTCAGGCAAGGGCGGATACCGCTGAACAGGTGAAGACACGAAAAGATCTGATACGAATAGCCTCAATGGGCAAATTTAAGGGTGTTACACCAAGATTGCTGCCTAATCTCGTTCACGAAGATCGACTTGATGATCCTTCAGTTAGAGATGTCGTACTAGGTATGGCCGAAAGAGTGGGGCAGGCCGCTTTTGTGCGCCAGCAGTCGGCAATCCTAGGGCGTAAAGACGGTCGCGGCGACCTACATGCGATTCGAGTGCCGACTGTTGTCCTTTGCGGCCGCCAGGATATCTTAACACCACCCGCACTCCACCAGGAAATGGTCGACTCTATTCCTGGTGCGAGGCTAGTTATTGTTGAAAATTCCGGGCACTTAGCACCCCTTGAGCAGCCAGTTGGTGTTACGGCGGTGCTGCGATATTGGCTTGGGTAGGATGCCATTGGCCTCGGCAGCGTCTTTCCTTGGCTAGCCTGGTATTCTGCCCCTTGCACTGTGGCATTGGGTTGGGTATAAGCCGTCCTTCTTTCGGTTTGGCAAGTCGCTAAGCCGCCAGCGAAGCAAGGAATTGCACCATGAAAGTGCGCTGCTCACTGAAATCCGCCAAGAAGCGGGATAAGAACTGTGTCGTTGTACGCCGCAAAGGTCGCGTATACGTAATTAACAAGAAAAACCCACGGTTTAAGGCTCGTCAGGGTTAATCTTGGTGTTCTAGCTCTTGGAGCTGGGAATATGCAAAAGCCGCAGTTTACTGCGGTTTTTTTGTGCCCTGTGCATGCCTAAACATGGCAGTTTAGGTATCCTCACCAATCCGAATGACCCGGATCATGTTGGTCGACCCAACTGTACCAAATGGGACTCCCGCCGTAACGACCAGTACGTCGCCTTCCTCAGCCAACTTTTCACTCGCAGCTGTTTCGACGGCCATGGCACCGATGCTCTGATCCGGAGTGTGTGTTGTGTTTACGACGCTGTGAACGCCCCAAACGAGCGTAAAGCGTCGAGCAACAGTCTCACTTGGTGTCAAACAGAGAATGCGTGCCGGGGGTCTTTCCCGGGCGGCTCTGAGAGTCGTTGAGCCAGAAGTTGTATATGTAACAATGGCTTTGGCCTTTAAGGCGGATGCGATTTGTCTGGCAGCAGCTGTGATTGCTTCAGGCGCTGAATCTCCTGGAATGTCTTGTCCTGCTGCCATTAGGCTCAGGTAGTGCTCATCACCTTCGACCTCAGAGATAATCCTGTCCATGGTAGCAACAGCGCGGACCGGGAAGTCTCCCGCTGCGGTCTCTGCGGACAGCATGACAGCGTCAGCGCCATCATAAACCGCTGTTGCAACGTCTGACGCTTCGGCCCGGGTTGGCACTGGTGACTTGATCATTGTCTCAAGCATTTGGGTGGCAACAATCGACGGTTTTCCGGCTTTGCGGCAGGCTCTGATAATACGTTTTTGAAGAACAGGGACTTGTTCCAGGGGTACCTCGACGCCGAGATCTCCACGCGCAATCATAACCCCATCGGCTTCCGCCACGATTTCATCTAGATGATTGAGTGCAGCTGGTTTCTCCAGCTTTGCAATAACTGTCGCCCGTCCGTTTACCCGTTCCTTGAGCTCGATCACGTCCTGTGGGCTTTGAACGAATGAGAGCGCGACCCAATCGACCCCTAAGCTAAGCCCAAATTCGAGATCAATTTTGTCCTTCTCTGTCATGGCGGGCAGGGGCAGGGTTACATCTGGAACGTTCACGCCCTTGCGGTTGGTTAACACGCCGGGAACAATGACTTTAGTTTCAGCCCAATCTTCTCCGCAATTCAAGACTTCGAACCGCAAGTGACCATCATTGACGAGCAGAGAAGCACCTGGCTTCAAGGCTTGGAAAATTTCTTTGTGGGGGAGACCAACCCGATTTTCATCGCCTGGTGTTTCATCCATATCCAGCCGGAATGTGGCTCCGCCTGTTAGAATAACACCATCTTCACTGGCAAAAACACCAACGCGTAGTTTAGGTCCTTGAAGGTCCATGAGGATGCCGATGGGGTGACCGACCTGTTTTTCCAAGGTGCGTATATCGGCAACCCGGGCGGCATGGTCTTCGTGACTGCCGTGGCTGAAGTTGAGTCGAAAAACGTCAGCTCCTGCATCATAGAGATCTGCAATGGTCTCGGCCGTGCTAGAGGCAGGGCCAAGTGTTGCGAGTATTTTTCCACGGCGTTTTCTGGTCATTCAGATATGGTACGCGCCTGATAGCGTTCCCGCCAGTGGGGCAAGATGGTTTTCATAATCTCTTAGTCATTGCCTGCCACCCGTGTGCCCTTACGTGCTAACCAGATGCCGCCAATAATAGCGGCTATTCCTATGGCTTTATCGATAGTGATCGCCTCTGCTAGAACGAACCAGCCAAGTATAGCTGTACCGACTGGCTGCACGAGTAGTGCGACGGAGCCGAAACTGGCAGGCAAATATGCTAGGGCTGCAATAACGAGCGACTGGCCACCAAATTGGCAAAGGTAAGCAAGTCCGAATAGCCACAGCCAACCAACTGCGCTAATTGGAACGAATCGCTCGCCGACAACCCATGCTGAGAGGCCAAGAACCAGGCCGCAAGTGAGACCACTGATGGCTAATACTGCGGCCGTGGAAACGCGACGCCTCACGCGCGCGACCGTTAGGATGTAGCCCGCATAAAACACACCAGTAAGAAGCCCGAGAGCATCTCCCATGATGCTGTCAACGGATATTGCAAAGCTACGTGCCATCAGTATTGCTGATCCTGCTAGAGCGAGTACGAGACCTCCAAAGAAGAGGCGCGTAATGCGCTCGTTAAATAGTAAGTAGGATGCGATGGCGACAAACACCGGAGCTGTATTCCCTAACGCTGTCGAATTTGCGACCGTTGTTAGGCCGACCGAGATATGCCAAGCCGCTAAGTCCGCGGCATAAAATAGACCAGCCATAACCACAAGGAATACGTCTCTTATGTTGTTGGGCAGGCCTTTTGGTGATGCATCTACAGCTTTATCATTTTGACCATCGGTAATCATCCACAGCCAAAACACTGGAAGAGCGAGCAGCATGCGGTACATGCCAGTCGCCAACGGACCGACTTCACTAAGGCGGACGAAAATTGCTGAAGTCGATAGTATGAGCGCACCAAGCAGAACGGCTGGTAGGGCGAAACGGGCCATAAAAAAGACGCCTTGTTTTGCGAGTGGAAACCCGCAGGATGATCCGTTTATAGCATTTGTATGGCAGGAAAATGAATGGACACGATGAGTTGTTACCTGTGCCCAGATGTTCTCATGGGCGATGACCCAGAGCCAGTTTCAATTCTTAACCCGGAGAGCACGCGTGGTGTTCTGTTGATTGCGGATCACGCAGGCAATGCAGTGCCAGCAGCTATGGCCGGTCTGGGGTTGGAGAACGATGACTTGGCGCGTCACATTGCATGGGACCCTGGCGCTGCGAGGGTTGCTACGGAACTCTCTAGGCGATGGACGGCAGCGGCGGTTCTGAGTCGATACTCACGGCTGATTGTCGATCCCAATCGGCCATTGGGTGACGCCTCTTCTATGCCAATGGTAAGTGACCATACAGTTGTGCCAGCTAATCAAGCTATCACGGACGAAGAGAGGCAGCGCCGGGCGGCATTGTTTTATTGGCCGTATCATCGAGCGATAAGCGAACAGATCGCCCGATTGCGCCGGATAGGGGCTGGTCCGCTACTTGTATCACTACATTCTTTTACACCAGATTTTAATGGCGAGGATCGACCGTGGCACATTGGCATCATGTCCGCGACGGATCGACGGCTGGGTAATGGCCTCATTGCAAGGTTGCGCGAAACGACTGACCTTTTGATTGGTGACAACGAACCGTATTCTGGAGTGGAGTATGGTTACACATTGAAGGTTCAAGCTGGGTCCCAAGGTCTTGCGAACGTACAGATTGAAATACGGCAAGATTTGTTGATAGGAGATGCTGCGGTACTCGACTGGGTAGATGTGCTTGATCAGGTTCTATCGCCGTTGCTTGACGACCAGTCGATTCTGGAAATCGAATTTCACTAGCTCTTAAAAACACTAAGAAACGAGGAAAACATGGACGAAGAAACCCGAACAAGAATTGAGGCTGCGGCATTTCGAGGCTTGGTGAAGCACTTGCAGAGCCGTACCGATGTCCAGAACATCGATCTAATGGGACTTTCAGGTTTCTGTCGGAATTGCCTGGCAAAATGGCTAAAAGCTGGATCAGAACACTATGGGGCTCCTTTGGACTATGATGAGGCCCGTGAGGTGGTCTATGGAATGCCTTACAATGATTGGAAGGATCAGCATCAGGCTGAAGCCTCAGATGCTCAAAAACAGAAATTCGAAGAGAGCAAACCCATGCATGCAAAAATTGGCGTCGTCGAATAGGTCGTTTTTTTTTGCAAACCGTTTGCCGCTACGATCGAGCGACACTTAATTAAAAAAGCCCCGTCTCTGGCATCAACCGAAGACGGGGCTCTCAAAATATATAACTTACTGCTCTGGCTCTTGTTAAGTCGTCTTCACCGAGTGTCGAGCGCCAAAGCCTGGCTGAGCTGGCTTGGTTTCACGATTGATAACAAAGCCGGCTTTTTCAATCTCACCTTCGAAGTCAAAGGCAACGAATTCAGGAGACCATGGCTCGCAATTCCAGCGGTGGTCCCACCACCGGCGGTACTGATTAAGGACAACGTCCTTATCACTGCCTGTTCGGAAATCGATCGGGTAGTAGTAGCCGCCCTTGCGGGTCAATCGATATGCCTCAGAAATGACCTTTTTGTTATCTTCTGAGGGAATTTCGTGATTGATGATGGATGAGACCACCATGTCGAAATATCCATCTTCAAATTTTGTATCTTCGGCTAACCGTTGAGCGAAATTAACATCGACACCAAGGTCGTTGGCGCGCATGTGAGCGTAGCGGACGAGCGGGCCCCCGGCATCAATGCCCCAGACCTCAGCCTCAGGGAAGCGCTCCTTAAGCGCAACAGTCATACGACCAATACCACAGCCCATGTCGAGAATACGCATGACCTTGCCATCCTCTGGCAGAGGAAGACGCTCTACTGTTCTTATGGGAATTTGGTCCTGCTCATTATCGCCGAGGAAAGAAATGGCGGCAGAAAAACTGTTGGTCCCGTGATGATAGATGTGGCCTGCGAAGGCGTCGCCGACATAACCGCCTGGTTGAATATGAATCTCATGGCGGATGTAAGTCGGAATTTCCATATCTGGATTGAGTTCTAATGTACCCGGGCCTGCATTGTCAGCGGCTTCCATTTCGTCCAAATACTCGTCAGCATGCTCGTGGTAGTAGTCTTGGAAAATCTTCCACGTGATTTGTTGATTGCTAACCCAGGTCCGACCGCTTGTTTGAACAAGAAGATCATCTTCAACAAGTTTTAGAGCATCTTCGTAGGAAAGTTTGGCTTTTGGATCGAGCCCGTTGGCTTCCATGATTTTATTCACGCGTGCACGGGCCACTGGGTTAAATCTTTGCTGGAAATGTCTAAAGCCAGTTACGAAATCCCATTTACTCTCGAGGTCTAATTCAGGAACGCGTTCAAAACGTCCCCTAGTGCCGCGTTTGTTGACATCCCCTTTAGGAGACAGGTTCTTTGACGTGTAGGTGGTAGCAGCCTCGGCCTTGCGGCCACCAAGCGCTGCACCGACAAAAGACCCTACTGCGGCGGTGGCTGCAAATAGTGAACGGCGATCTAGCATCTCTGAAACTCCTGCATTCTTGGGCGTCTATTGAAAGTCTAGCTTGGGTACAAGTCTGCCATTGTAAATGGATAAATCATAGAACCTAGTATGGGCTGGACCGCCCTTTGGTTGCTAAATTCGTATGCTTATCTCGCCATTTTGGCCGGGCCGAGGTAATGACCGGCTTATATGACGTGACCTAGCTAGAGTTCCTACAGAAAAACCCCGCTCCAGTATCCTGAAGCGGGGTTCCTATAACCGAAGTCTAAGTTAGGTAACTTAGGCTAGTTTTTCAGCATGGCGAGCACCGAAGCCCGGAAGTGCTGGTTTGGTTTCTTTGTTGATGATGAATCCGGCTTTCTCAATTTCACCGTCGAAGTCGAGTGTATGATACTCGTGGCTCCAGACTTCTGTATTCCAGCGATGATCCCACCAGCGGCGGTACTGGCCATAGGCTCGACCCGTGTCACCGCCTGAGCGGAAGTCGATTGGGTAGAAGTAACCGCCCTTACGGGTCAGGCGATGCGCTTCAGCAATCATCTTACGGCTGATGTCTTGTGGCAGTTCGTGGTTGATGATGTAGGACACGACTATATCGAAGTAACCGTCTTCGAACTTTGTGTCTTCAACTAGGCGCTGAGCGAAGTTGACATCAACACCAAGGTCGTTGGCGCGCATATGCGCATAACGCACCATTGGGCCGCCGGCATCAATGCCCCAGACTTCTGCGTCCGGGAAGCGCTCTTTAAGAGCAACAGTTAACTGACCTGTGCCACAGCCCATGTCGAGGATGCGCATAACTTTGCCATCTTTAGGCGTTGGCAGGCGGTTGGCTGTTCCAATGTGGATTTGATCTTGCTCGTTGTCGCCAATGGCACCGACATAAAAGCTGTTGGTTCCATAGTGATAGATATGACCAGCAAACTCATCACCAACGTAACCACCAGGTTGAATGTGAATCTCATGCTTGGTGTATTTCGGCAGTTCTAAACCGGGGTTCAGTTCAAGAGTTCCGGGACCAGCTTTGTCTGCGGCTTCCATCTCAGCGATGTAGGCGTCAGCGTTATCGTGGAAATGGTCTTGTAGGTTTTTCCATGTGATTTGCTGGTTGCTGATCCACGTGCGACCGCTTGTGCCGACAATATGATCGTTTTCGATGAGTGGAAGAACTTCTTCACGTGTGTAACGACCCTTGGGGTCAAGGCCATTTTCTTCCATAATTTTATCAACGCGCTGGCTGACAACACGGCTACCTTTGCTGTGCCAACTGCGAAAGCCCGTGACGAAGTCATGGATACTCTCAGAATCTAGTGTTGGCAGGCGCTCCAAGCGGCCTTTTGAGCCACGGGGCTCGACATCGCCTTTTGGTGTCATGTTAACAGAAGTGTTGGTTGCGGCTTTTGCTTTGCGGGACCCAAAGGTCGCGCCAACAAAAGAGCCGACGGCAGCAGTTGCTGCAAAAAGGGAACGACGATCTAACATATTAGGTATTTCTCCTTAATTCTTAAGTGTGGCTCTTACCGGTTTTCGCGGGTGAACGCGGCAGAAACGGGCAGGTCACCTTCACGCAGAAGTGGCGAGTAGGTTAGATCGATGAAGCGATCACGATCCTTTTGCCATTCGGCATCCTGTTCTGTCGTCGGCATGTAAGTTTCGATCATTTCAGCGGTTACGCCTTTTTCGGCCAGAAGGGCTTCGACCACTTTCATCCGCCGACGGTTGGACCACACTTCGGCGCCGAGGGCGATTAGGCTAGTCATCATGTTGTCGAGGACTGGATTGCCAAGGAATACGGCGCGTTCTACGTCTGACGCGATGAAGTCAGATGCATAAGTTGGGCGATCGGTCTTAAGTTTGCTTGTAGCCATCAATTTGCCTCCTGGTTAGTCTTTCATGCCCACGATCTAAAATTGGGCGGGCGATACAGCTAGATGTAATGCTGCGGTGCCGGATTGAAAGAGCGATAAATCTCTCTGTTAACTCTTACGATCTTTGCGGGCCATTAGGATCAGTCAAAGCCATAATAAATCGACTGATTCTAGACTTCTAAGGTCGTTTATAGGTGTGGGTTTTACGTTAGCTCGTCAGCACCTGAAAGCGCCTTTCCTCCATGGGATTTTGAATTTTCGCGAGACTGGCTTGCGGCTTACTTATTGTCGCCAAGCAGGCTCACGTAAGTGCTTGTTATTAAATGCAAATAAGGCGCTTTTGGAATTTGGCTGGTAGTCTGAGCTTGATGGGTTCAGCCAATTAACGGCTGTGTTTTGCGATTGCCTGGTTAAGAGATGTGAGGAGCTGACGACCTATTGCGCCTCCGTCACCTTCTATTTTCTCGCAAATCACAGCCCTTAAGGTGTCTATGTGGGCGCGGCATATTTCGATGTTCGCGTCATCCTCGCGGCATGGATAGTCCGTTGTTTCAAAAAGGCTTTTTGCAAATAGGGTTATCAGGGGGTAACCGAAGGTCCCACCCTGTCCGCGAAGTTCGTGCGCTATGCGATTTACCTCAGCGAGATGTTCGGCGCGCTTTGACGGATCGTTCCGAGCAAGATTTACCTTCTCTGACAGATCATCAAGAAATGTCTTTGCCCAATCGAGGAAGCCTTCGGCTTCACGTTCGAGCTTTTCCTCCGCTTCTGCCAAGATTTCAGTTGGCATTTCAAATGGCGTTCGAGCGTTTTCTAGACCCATTTTCTGTTTGAGGACGTTCGGAATCTTAAATAGATAAGTGTCTGAACCCTCCGGTCTGCGTTTAATTTCCCCGGCAGAATAGACGATTGTGGCGTGATCTTCGCCAGGTCTGCGTCGGTCTTTCGGTCCATCCTTGGGGATTTCTACTTTTACGCGCCGACGGTCGGGCCCAAAATAGCTGCGCGTAGCCACAAACTGTCGAGGCCGATCAATTACGGCCTGGATACGACTGAAGACAGAGCCAATTGTAAATGGCTTAGCAACGAATTCATTGGCACCTGCATCTCGAGCCGTATGGACGTTTTCTTGATCGGCAGCGCCGGAAATCATGATGAAGGGCATAAATCTATTCGGGCTGTCCTTATTGGTCCTAAGCCACTGCAGCAACTGCAATCCATTGAGCTGCGGCATAACTAGGTCAGATACGACCATATCGACTTGGCCGATCTCAGCCGCAATCTGGCTGTCGTCATCTGTCACAGGCTTTATGTACTCGATCGCCTTTATTCCACTTGAGAATCCGCGCAAACCACGAAAGCCCATGTGCCCGAGGCAATTGGAAATGAGATTCCTAATAAACGTATTGTCGTCGACAAGCAGGATCTTAATCTGGTCCTGTCCAAGCCGAGGTACCTCAACCATGCCTTTTTCATCCCCCGATGGCTCAATACCTAGATGCGGACCCGCAATCTAGGGGCGCCAATGCAATTTATCAAACTACGCGTTTTTGCGCCTAGGGTAATAGAAATAAGCTGCAAAATTACAAATTTGTTCCCCTTTCTTTTCGACTACCCGACCTGCTATATCCACCGGCCCTGGGCGATACGCGTCCGCTACAATTGCAGGAGAAAATTATGTCAGACACCGGCGGATTGGCGGCAGACCGGCTTAAGTCATTTATTGAGCGCATCGAACGCCTTGAGGAAGAGAAGAAGAACCTGACGGCAGATACACGTGAGGTTTATTCTGAAGCTAAATCTTCTGGCTTCGACACCAAGATAATGCGCAAGGTCGTGGCACTTAGGAAACTGGATCAGGGTGAACGCCAGGAACAAGAGGCTCTTTTGGATACCTACCTTAGAGCCCTCGGCGAAGCTTAACCAACTTATAGAAATCTAATAAAAAAATAGAGATTGTCTCGGCGCGCTGGAAAACACCCGCTCAAGATTTAAGTCTTTTGTTAAGTCGTGTTTCCAGCATCAGGAGTATGTCGTGTCTTACCGTATTCGTATCGGTCAGTGGGTTGAAGGGGCACGTTTTCAAAACTTCATCACAGCTCTCATAGTCATTAATGGCGTTACCCTTGGGCTAGAGACGTCGGAGGCGGTGATGAGAGTCGCGGGAACTGCGTTGCTGGCATTCGACGTAGTCGTGCTTGCCGTTTTCGTTTTTGAGATTGCGGCGAAGCTGGCATTCCGGGGCGCAGGGTTTTTCCGTAATGGCTGGAATGTTTTTGATTTTTGTATTGTAGCAATTGCGTTGTTACCCGCATCGGGTCCGCTTGCTGTGCTCCGAGCGTTGAGGATACTCAGAATTCTGAGACTGATGTCTGTCGTGCCCGCTCTCCGTAGGGTTGTCGATGCATTACTGCATGCCGTCCCAGGACTCTTGTCTGTCATGGCAATTATTTTGCTGTTTTTCTATGTTGGGGCGGTCCTCGCAACCAAGCTTTTTGGCGATGCCTTTGAGCCGTGGTTCGGGACGATTGGGCTCTCAATGTACTCGCTATTTCAGATCATGACGCTAGAAAGCTGGTCTATGGGGATTGTCCGACCGGTAATGGAAATTTATCCCTATGCGTGGGTTTTCTTTATTCCCTTCATCGTTATTACAAGTTTTGCGGTCCTGAATTTATTCATCGGGATTATTGTGGATGCAATGAATGTTATGCACGCTGGCGAAAAAGCGGAAGCCAGCGCGCAGGCGCCTGAACAGGAAAGAGTGGCGCGTTCTAATACAGATGAATTGGCCGAAATTCTAAGTGAGCTAAGAACTCTGCGAATAGAGGTGGGAGAGCTTAGAAAGGGTTCTGAGCCTTCCACATGATTAGGCAAGGAAGTCTAATATAACGCTTCAAGACCTTCTCTAAATTCGCGTAGTACCGCGTGACGCCTAACTTTCAAGGTGGGAGTCATCTGCCCGTTCTCTACAGTGAAAGGGTGAGGGGCAACAACGAATTTTCTAACTTTCTCTATCACCGGGACAGTCTTGTTAGATCGTGTTACTGCCTCGCTTATTACCGAGATCAGTTGTTTGTCCCTGGCCAAGTTTTCTAGCGAATGCTCTTTGCCGTTGGATTTTGCCCATTTCTTTAGCCAGTCCGCATCGGGGACGACTACTGCCGTTAAGTAGGGGCGTTTGTCGCCAAATACCATTGCCTGTTCGATTTCCTCTGCAAGGCAGAGGATCCCCTCAACGCGTTGGGGAGAAATGTTGTCACCACCCGAATTTACAATCAAATCTTTCTTACGGTCAGTAATGATAATGTGACCGTCTTCGTCTAAATGACCTATGTCCCCGGTGTGCAACCATCCATCGTCATTGATGGCCGCAATGGTTGCGTCCGGGTCATTCCAATAGCCGAGCATAACCATTTCACCGTTGCAGAGGATCTCTCCGTCTTCAGCAATTTTGACGCTGACCCCACGCGCAGGCGGACCGACGGCATGCAGCTTCACATTGCTTGGTACATTAGCGCTAATAACTGGTGAGGTTTCAGTTTGGCCATACCCTTGCAAAATCCGCACGCCTAAGGATGTGAAAAACAGGCCAACTTCATAGTTTAGTGGCGCGCCGCCTGAAACGAGCGCTTTGAGTCTCCCACCGAAGCGTTCACGTATTTTCTTGCGGACCAAACGTTCGCAAATCGCGTCGACTAATTCATCCCATAGCGAGAGACTTTTCGGGTTCTCGTATCGTTTGGTTCCAAGCTCGACGGTTTTTTCGAACAACCGAATGCGAAAGTTACTTTGTGTCTTAAGGCCTTGGTGTATGCGGCTGCGCATCGTTTCATAGAGGCGGGGGACAGCCGTCATGATTGTTGGGCGGACTTCCGCCATTGTGTTGATTAAAGTATCTACGCGCTCGACGTAAAATATCTGTGCGCCGAGGCAGATTGGAAAGTAAATGCCCCCGACATGTTCGTAGGCATGGGACAATGGCAGAAAGGAGAGGAAAACTTCTTCACCTAACCCAAGCTCTTTTACGATCTCCGTGGCACCATCGCAGTTACATAAGATGCCGCCGTGGGTCAGCATAACGCCTTTTGGCAAACCGCCCGTGCCGGAGGTGTATATGATACTGCACATGTCGCCGCGTTTTGCCGTAGCAACGTGCTCCGGTATAGCGCCGTCTCGGCCAGCATCAAGAACGTCGGACCAAGCTTTTGTTTCAATATCCGAGTGAATAACAGACTCGGCGTCATCAAAGACTATGACGCGGAGTTTATGGTCTGCCTCTACCGCAGCGGCGATCAGCGGGGCCGCGAGCGTGGGATTGGAAACGATCGCGACTTGGGCTCCTGAATCGTTGATTACGTGTAGATGATTGACGGCTGTGTTGGTCGTATACGTTGGTACTGAAATCGCGCCAATTGCTTTGATCGCGATATCGGCGATGAGCCACTCAGGTCGATTTTCACCGACGATTATGACGCGGTCCCCCGTCCCAATACCCATAGAGGACATTAAACCGTTCGCTGCTGCTCTAACCTCGTCAGCGGTTTCTCTCCAAGTTAGAGAAACATGGACGCCATCGCGTTTTGCCCATACGAAAGGTTCATCGGCAAAGCGCGCGGCTTGGTCGAAAAACAGTGATACTAGATTGCGCACTTCTCGTGCATCTATCGCCCGCTCGGTCAACGTTCCCCCCTCTGTCGAGCCTGTAATCCCCCAGCAATTAGGGTAAGTCTACGACGGGACTGCCGATGAAACCAGTATGAGAAAAGCACGAAGGTTGGCGAACCGCTCCAGTCCGCTTATATCTCTAGAAATTGGAGCCGCTTTGATCGGTAATGGAGATGCTATGAACGATATGACCCTTGCCCCGACTCAGAGTAAGGAGTTTGGCGAACTACCGGTTTGGGAGTTATCTGACCTCTTTTCAGGGCCAGACGGGGATGATTTAGAGGCGGCCTTTGAAGAGGTCGCCCTTCAGGTCGACGCCTTCGCGGCATCTTATGAGGGTAAGGTCGCAGAGTTAGGTGGGGAGTCCTTCGGTCAGGCTATTGTCGCGTACGAATCGATTAGTGATTTGCTCGGAAGGATAGGGTCCTTCGCTCAACTCTATCAAAGCCAGAACGTCGGAGATTCGGATCGCGGCCGGTTTTACCAAAATACTGTTGACCGAATGACCACTCTCTCGAGCCGGACGCTGTTCTTTACATTGTCCATCAACAGACTTGATGACGAAAACCTCGAGTCTAAGTTGTCTGACTCTGTGGCGGCTAGATACCGGCCTTGGCTCAGAGATTTGAGAGTCTACAAAGACCATGAACTGAGTGATGACCTGGAACGGCTTCTGCACGAAAAATATGTCACGGGACGTGCCGCGTGGACGCGTTTGTTTGATGAAACAGAGGCGGGTGTTCGTTGCACAGTTGGTGAAGAAGTGCTGACGCTTACGGAAGCCCTAAACCGTTTGTCTGACATAAAACCTGAGCGCCGTAAGTCGGCAGCGAAGTCTATTGGAAAGGCGCTCGGCGAAAAGGGGAGCCTGTTCGCCTACATCACCAATGTGATGGCTAAGGATAAATCGATTGAAGATGAGTGGCGCAAGTATCCGCGCCCTGTGTCATCGCGCAATATGGCTAACTTGGTAGAAGACGAAGTCGTCGATGCTTTAGTTGCCGCAGCTAAAGGTGCGTATGCGGATACGTCGCATCGTTATTATGCGCTGAAAGCGAAATGGTTCGGTAAAAATAAGTTGGAATACTGGGACCGAAATGCGCCATTGCCATCCGCAGAAGATCGCATCATTCAATGGGACGAAGCGAAGACGACAGTGCTCGATGCATATGCCAGTTTTACACCAGAAATGGCAGAGGCGGCGGCGCCGTTTTTTGAACGTGGTTGGATTGATGCCCCGGCTTCGCCAGGTAAAGCATCAGGTGCATTTTCGCACCCCACCGTACCTTCAGCGCATCCGTACATCCTGGTTAATTACCTTGGTAGCTCTCGCGATGTTATGACGCTGGCTCACGAACTTGGGCATGGTGTTCATCAGGTTTTAGCTGCTGATCAAGGTACGTTGTTGTGTGATACGCCACTCACACTGGCAGAGACAGCGTCCGTATTCGGCGAGATGTTGACCTTTCGATCCTTGCTGGAAAAAGAGGAACGGCCTGAACAGCGCCGTGCGCTCTTGGCTGGTAAAGTCGAGGATATGCTCAATACTGTGATCCGTCAGATCGCCTTCCATGAATTTGAGCGGCACGTGCATGACGAAAGAAAAAAAGGTGAACTTTCGCTCGAGCGTATTTGCGAAATATGGATGGCTGTTCAATCCGAGAGTCTCGGGCCAGCCTTTCGGTTCGACGAGGAATACAAATACTATTGGACCTACGTCAGCCATTTTGTCCACGTACCTTTTTATGTCTATGCGTATGCCTTTGGGGATTGTCTCGTGAACTCGCTCTATAAAGTTTACACGGAAGGGTCGGTGCCAAATTTCGAAGGTAAGTATCTCGACATGCTCAAGGCTGGCGGTACGCTCCGTCATAAAGAGCTGTTGGAACCATTTGGTTTGGATGCATCCGACCCGGCGTTTTGGGCGCGGGGCATGGAAACGCTGACCGGGCTTATCGATGAGCTTGAGACAGTCGCTTAAGCTTTTATGGCATCTCCTAAAAAGCCCGCATCTGAAGACAACAGCCTGCCTGGCCGCGTAAAGCGTTATGCAAAAGTCGGTGGTGCTGTCGGTGGGTTTGCGGCCCGCTTGGCTGGTCAGCGTTACCTTGGACTTAAGGCAGATCCCGCGAAAGGTGCAGAAGATTTGCGAGCGGCTCTTGGCGGCCTTAAGGGGCCGCTAATGAAGGTGGCGCAAATTTTGTCAACTATTCCGGATGCGCTGCCGAAGGAATACGCACGGGAACTAGCGCAGCTTCAAGCGAACGCTCCGCACATGGGCTGGCCTTTTGTAAAACGCCGCATGACAGCAGAGCTGGGTTCCGATTGGCAAGGTCGCTTTGGCGAATTTAACCGAGAAGCGTCCGCTGCAGCTTCTTTGGGACAGGTGCATAAGGCGAAATCGATCGACGGTGATTTGTTGGCGTGCAAGCTGCAATACCCAGACATGTCTTCGGTGGTCGAAGCTGATTTGAAACAGTTGAAGCTGATTTTTTCTCTCTATCGCCGCTATGACGAAGCCATTGATCCATCAGAAATCCACGCAGAGCTTGCAGCTCGGCTGCGTGAGGAACTCGATTATGAGAACGAAGCACGCAACCTGAATCTTTATCGCCTTATGTTGGCCGAGACCGATGGCGTGCGCGTGCCCTCAGTCCACGATGACCTTTCAACAGAGCGGCTGTTGACAATGAGTTGGGAGGAGGGGGCAAACATTGCTGATCTCCAGGACTTAAGTCTTGAGGATCGCAACACCATCGCCGAGAACATGTTTCGGGCATGGTACATCCCGCTTTATCAGTACGGCGTTATCCATGGAGACCCGCATCTCGGCAACTATTCCGTGCGCGAGGATCTGTCTATTAACTTGATGGATTTTGGTTGTATTCGTGTTTTCCGACCGGAGTTTATCACTGGGGTTATCGACCTCTATCGCGCCGTTGAGAGCGGAGACCGTGATTTGGCAGTTCACGCTTATGAGACTTGGGGTTTCGTAGGGCTCGATAATGAAGTGATCGATGCCCTCAGCCGCTGGGCTTCCTTTATTTATGCACCCCTCATGGAAGACCGTCCGCGTCTGATTGAGGAAACCAACGCAACAGACTACGGCCGAGAAGTTGCGATGGAGGTGCATACAGAGTTGCGCCGCCTTGGCGGCGTGAAGCCGCCACGCGAGTTTGTATTGATGGACCGTGCGGCGATCGGCCTGGGCTCTGTGTTTTTACGCCTCGGCGCCGAGGTCAATTGGCACCGATTGTTCCACGACACCATCGCGTCCTTCGACCCCGAAGTCTTGGCCCAGCGCCAAACTAAGGCGCTTCAGCAGACAGAACTTGTTCACTGGCTGGAGGAAGGGGCCTAATGCCCCTGTGTCAGATTAAAATCCTGGTCTAGGCTTCGCCCAACTTTTTTGGGGAGATGAAGACCATGCCGACACTGCCAACCTTAAGCCGCCGTGATTCCTTTCTATTTGCCGCCAGCGCGGCTGCCGCCGTTACACCGGCCATGCCAACCCTCGCCTCGAGTGTCCCTCCTGAACTCAATTGGGAAGACCCTGCAGAGCGAGTGCGCATTCAATCTGCAGTGAAGGGTTCATCGGGTGAAGAGACGATTTATTCCTTTTTTCGTTTGCATCTCTATGGCTACACCCACGCGGGTAACCTGATTCCCTTCGCCACGATGAGCAATTTGAACGTCGGTAAATGGCGGACACTGCCGAACGGGAATCAGGCCGCTAAAGTGTTTGAATCAGGCGTCTACACGAAGTTTGATTCTGACGAAGTGCTCGAGGTTTGGGAAAACCCAGTTACCGGTGAAAAGCGTAAGCCGTGGCGATTTATCGGTGGTCCACTATCCGTAGAGATAGGACCAGACGGAATGGTCACTGGGGAACTAGCGACACTCAAGCCAAAGCCGCTTCAATTGCAGGTGTTCGGCGATACTGTGATGATTCCGAGCGCCTCAGCCTTTTCGTTTCCAAACCCCATGAGTCCAGAAGTATTTCCAAAGGAATCAGCGGGCGATACATTCTGGTGGGACTCTCACTATGTGTATTTTGCTAACCTTAAGGACGTTGTGAACCGTGAGATCACCAGCGTCCAGTCGCACATTCAATTCCAAAACCTTGTCAGCTGGCACCCGTGGTGGGGAATGGGTGGACAACCCGGGCGGACCTGGGGACGGGCGTATGGTGCAAAAATTAGTGGGCCGGAAGAAATCCCCGCAGCCTACCGCAAGGCTCTTGAGGATCAGACCCCCGAGATTTTTGATACGGACAACTGGACCGAACCGCGGGATGATTTTCCGGAATATATGGCGGATCGGCACGGTTAATCACTGATTGATCCCGGCTAAACCGCCTAAATGCAGGCGGTCGTGATACGAGCTAGTCTCAACTTTAATGGTGTACTGCCGGTAGAGTTAGCCTCAAGGTATGTTCAGTTTGATAGGTGATATCCGGATTTCAATTGAACTGGCTCGAGAGCTGGGCCGCAGGGGAGAAAAATCATGACTTTGAAGACTCGTTTGATGACGACACTGGGTGGTGCGGTTTTATGCACTGGCTTGTCGGTGGGCGCCGCTGGTTCGGCATCGGCGCATAATGTCCTTAACGTGAGTGAAGCACCTGCTGGGCATTTGTTCCCTATGGTGCTTAACGTTAACCATGGTTGTAAAGGCGCGCCTGTGACCGCGGCCAGACTTCAAGTTCCAGATGGTATCATCGATGCCAAGGCTGTCGACAAGGTTGGCTGGACGATTGAATACAAGATGAAGGACCTCGAAACGCCTATCATGTTGCACGGCCGTGAAGTGACAGAAGTGATCGGCGAGATCGTCTGGACCAAGACGGGAGATCCCGTACCTTCAGATGGCTGGGCAAATTTTGAGTTTCGCGGAACCATTCCTAAAGACGTCGGCAAGGTCATGCACTTCAAGAACATTACAGTCTGCGAAGGCGGGAAGACCGACCCTTACGTTGATATGCCTGAACAAGCGCTTGATGTGAACGACGCTGAGTTTGCTAAGAAGGCTTGGGCGTTTATGACAGCAACCCCAGGGCCGGCTCCAATGGTTATTGTTCGCGAGCCCGCGAAAGGCCAGTACCCTTGGGAGTGGACACCAGAACAAATCCGCGGTGATGCGCCTTCACAAGAAGCGATGGCGCGCTGACACTAAGTTTTTTGTCTCGTGTGCAAAACCCCGTCTCAGATGTGAGGCGGGGTATAGCTAAGTCCAAATCTTAGTCTAGCGACGCAAAATTCAGCATTAACCCTCACCTCGCGGTCGGGGGCTTTCTTTGTGCGTAGGGCACATCTTATTAATGGCATCGACGCCATAATTCCGTTTTGCATATCGTTAGGGCGTTATGTGCGGCAAGCGGCTTGAGCCTCTTGCAAACCACGCAATCAGACGCCAACCTTAAGCGATCGCTATCTCTTCATATGAGTACATCGCAATGATCAAGATCATTTTTCGAGCCGCTGTCTTTTCTTTGTTCGCGTCATCTGCATCAGGGCAATCCGTTTCACTTGAACCGGGTGCGATCATTCAGGACTGTGCCGACTGTCCTGAAATGGTGGTCATTCCATCTGGTTCTTTCGCGATGGGTGAAAATGACGGCGACCCAGAACGCTCAGAGGGACCCGAGCGAAATGTAGATCCCAATCAAGGGACGCCTTCTGTTGGCGACCCAGAACGCTCAGAGGGACCCGAGCGAAATATCACAATAGCTAATTCCTTTGCCTTAGGCCGGTTCGAAGTCACGGTTGGCCAGTTCGCAAAGTTTATCGATGCAACCGGACAAGAGCCGGAAGTTGATTGCAGCATGTGGATGATGACAGAGATGTCGACGCCAAACCGTACATGGCGGGACCCCGGGTACAAGCGGCCCGTCAGAGATGATGAAGCTGTGGTTTGCGTGTCCTGGCGCGACGCCCGAGCTTATACTGCATGGCTCTCCGGCGTAACAGGTCAACGCTATCGCTTGCCCACTGAATCGGAGTGGGAATATGCAGCAAAGGGTGGAACGGACAGTCTGTATTATTGGGGTGCGGATCCCGATGACGCGTGTCGTTACGCCAATGTGTACGATACGACGGCTGCGGCTAAATGGCCCACAGAAGATTGGGATGCGCCAGCCTGTGATGACGGTTTTGCTGATACATCGCCTGTCGGTTCCTTTGAGCCCAATCAGTTCGGCCTTTACGACATACTCGGCAATGTGTGGGAGTGGAATCAGGATTGCTCGATATTGCCCTACCCTAACCAACCTACCGATGGTTCTGCGGCTGAAGTGGAAGGCGCATGTGATCGGCGGGCCATTCGCGGTGGCGGCTGGATAACCCAAGCTTACCGCCAACGCCCGACGTGGCGCGGCCGAGACCCAGAGCGGCGTATGGCGGCCTTCTGGGGTTTTAGGGTCGCGCGCGACCTAAACTAGGTCACTAGACTAAAAATTAGATTTAGCTATACCCCGTCTCAGATTTGAGGCGGGGTTTTTCTTTGGGTAGTTTGAAGTATTGTCTATCGTCTCGGTCGGTCGCAGAATTCGTCAAATGCCGTGGCATGGCCTGCCATACCTTTGTCGATCATGGCTCTTAGTAAATTGTCGCCAAGGTCGGCAATGCTGACAAAGACGCTGGCTTGAGAGCCTAATATGCTTGCGAGAGCACTCGCCTGTTTTTCTGGGGAATGAGAGTCGAACACATCCCTGCATTTTACAATCGATAGCCCTTCCAGGTGATCGTCATGTCCGCTCTCTGACAAGTTTTGAACACCAATCGTATAGGCAGCAAAATCGAGGATGCCCGGAGATAATCCCTCCGCACGAGCGAGTATCTTCTTTGCGGCCGCTTGGTTTAATTTCGCTGTTGGTGTTGTATAGGCTTTGGCACGCTTAATGCGCCCATAGATGACTTCATCTTGTCCACCAGAACGCCCGGCCCATTCTTGTTCACTCAACAGAGAGTCTTCGGGAAAGTCTGTTTCGGTTCCGTTTGGCAATGAGCAATAGACCATGCCACCAGCAACTTCTTCTACGGTATAGGGGTGGCCATCTTTGGTGTAGGCCGTGGAACCGACTGGAAACCGTTCTGTCATGGTCTATCTTTCTTAGGGGCTTTCTATGCGTTGGCCCGTGGTTCATTCCAGCGCATTGAAGCAGGAATACCGGTGAAGTGCACACCGATATTTATGATCCATAAAATGAGCAAGGCCCACAACGTGTATTCGACGAAAGCCAGGTCTGTTCGGGGGTCAATTGTTTCAAGGCCCCGAACGCATTGCCACACCCGCCATGGCAAATATAGACAGGGCACGGCAACCCACATGGGGCTCTGATACTTCTTCCAAATCACTTGTTCAGTACCGATTTGCAGGAAGAACAAAAGAAAATAGGGGCCGATTGCAAGCCACACTATGGATTCCCCGGCGACACCTCCCCACCCAACGAGGATGAGGATTGGCAGTAAAAACCCAACCACCCAGATCACTTTGAACCAAACCTTGAACCAGGCTGGCCATGGGGTCACTGGTCCTGGAAAGGGTCGTGCACCGGGATACCGTTTGATGCCGACGGCCAGTATTAGGGTTGCGATGGTAAAGAAGATCAGGTTTTCAAATAGAAGAGTCGTGGCTGTGGGAGAGGGGATAAGCATTGTTTTCTCCAAAGTGGCGCCAACTGTCTAAGGCGCTTGATTTATTAATGCATCAAGCTCTGCTCTCGGCCGACCCTCCGGAGGGTGCTGAGGGACCATGGCCGAGGCTGGGCCCCAGAAAGGTGGAAAGCGCATCACCAGTGTAGATATCGTAAGCGCGATAACTTGCCCCAGCACGAATACATAAGGGTTAGAGAACTGAACTAAGTGCATAAGACTAAAGATCAGATTTGGAAAATGTGCGAGGAGGATTTTGGTTCGATTGCATTCCAGAACGTTATGGTCTGGAGAAACACGAATATCCCAGTACTTCGAATGCCACAGACCATTTAGAGAACCGCCAATAAGAAATGTTCCAACTGCGGATGCAACCGGCCCGAAACCAGCCTTCTCGATGATGGACCATATGCTTAGGAGTAGCTCTCCAGTTGCAAAACCCCATAAAATTCCAAAAACAAGAAGTGGAGCAAGGGATAAGCGTCTTCCGTGAGACGCAGTGCCGCCACGCCAAATGACGCCGTAGCCAAATAGGATGATTGCAGCTAACCCAGTTGTTGCGCCCCACCACAAGGGGGCTCCGATCTGATCAGGGCGCACGATGGGGATAGATCTCAGGACTGGCAGCACACCGGCGGCCCAGGAGACCAAGAAACAGAACAAGAAATAGATCGCTGCGCGCAGCCAGGCCCGCTGTGGGTCATATACGGCTGCGGGTCTTAGTCGGTTCAGCCGAAGTAGCGCGACGGCTAAGATAAGAATGCTCGTGCTTGCACCGATTACAAAACGAATTTCCCAAGGCTCGCTAAACAAAACTCGCGTGGGAAACAGAAGGGCAGCTTCCATTGCTAGTCTGAATTGGCCTTACTAGCATCCGCAATTTGTTCGCAGGTTGCTGTATCAATTCTGCAATCGGCGGTTAAGTTCATCACACTTGAGAAGGCACGCCCTTCGAGGATGATCTGCATTGGGATAAATCGATCGTCGGGGCTAAATAAAATTTTACCGCCGCTGTCTTGCATAGATTCCGTGCGCTCACGGTCAAATCCAAACACGGGCTCAACGCTGGCCAGTACTGGGACGAGTTCGACGTCCTGGCCGCCGATCCAAAACATGCGAGGGGCTTCAACGCGGCCAACCAGATCATAGCGCCTCCGGCCATCGTATATGGGAATTCGGAACTCGCTTTGACGATGATGAACAATTTGCCCTCGTGCCGCGACAAAGGCTGCCATGGGGTCAAACACGCCGATCCGCATGGCATCTGGTACTGGCTCTGGAATCTTACGGTCGCGGTTCCAGTCGAGATCTTCGAGGGCAATTGCTTCGCCGGTTTGGGGGTTGAAGGTGCGCTCTTCGGGCCGTGCCAGCCTAGTCATTGGATCGTAGGCTATGGTTAAAGAGGATGAGATTTGCTCCGCGGCCCAAGCCCGGTCAAATTGCCGAGGAACGGGCGTGGGGCCTTGTCCGGTTTCAATGGAAAAGGTGCCGTCTCCTTTGACTTCAGCACGGAAATCTTGGAACCAGCGCGCCATTCCACGTGTTTCCATCGTCAGCGTGGTTCGGTAGCCAGTCTCATTTTCATCGAATTCGGCGAGAAAATCGGCCACATGCAGGCCACCGACCTTCAGGTTATAGGCCAAGCGCTCTGATTGCGGGTTGAGGGGCGCCGCCATCGCTATGTTGCTCGCGGTGCCCAAAGACAGGCAGAGCGCTAAAAATGTGACAAAGTGGTGCATATGAAACGCTCGCCTAGCCAACCCATATAAGCGCCTACGGGAATGTCACTGTATTGGATTTCCTACCCGGGTCCACCCCTGGCTCGGGGCGCTGATCGCCATGTATGCATGGCTGGCAGCTCAAGGCCCCCTTCACAAAGCGCGGGGGATAGGGCATATGGGATGGCTAAGATGAAGGTGAAGGGTACCCATGAAGATCGCAGTATTGAAGGAGCGGCGGCCTGGGGAAACGCGTGTGGCCGCGACCCCGGAGACGGTCAAAAAATTTATTGCTCTGTCCTGTGACGTTTCCGTCGAAAGCGGTGCCGGACAAGCGTCCCATATCTCAGACTCCGCTTTTGAGGAGGCCGGCGCCAGCATCGCGGTGTCGACGGCAGATGTACTTAAGGGGGCCGATGTTGTTCTCAAGGTGTCCCGCCCGATGTCCGGTGCGGACGGCGACGATGAGGTGGCGAGCCTTACTAAGAATACGATACTCATTTCCGCGTTGCAGGCTCTGACAGAGAAAGATGCGATTAACGCACTCGCGAAGCAGAGCGTGACGGCCTTCGCCATGGAACTGATGCCGCGGATCTCGCGTGCCCAGTCGATGGACATATTGTCCTCGCAATCAAATTTATCTGGGTACAAAGCAGTGATTGATGCGGCCGCAACTTTTGGTCGAGCCATGCCGATGATGATGACGGCCGCTGGAACTATTGCGCCAGCCCGTGTGCTGGTCTTCGGAGCGGGAGTTGCTGGATTGCAGGCTATCGCAACGGCTAAGCGTCTTGGCGCTGTCGTTATGGCCACAGACGTGCGTTTCGCTGCGAAGGAGCAAGTCGAAAGTCTCGGTGGAAAATTTATCGTCGTTGATGAAGAGGCGATGAAGGCTGCCGAAACAGAAGGTGGCTATGCCAAGGAAATGAGCGATGAATTCAAGCAGAAACAGGCTGACGCCGTGCGTGCTGAGGTGGCAAAAGCGGACATCGTGATCACCACAGCCCTCATTCCGGGCAGACCAGCACCGATGCTGATCGCGGCTGACGTTGTGGCTGAAATGAAAGCGGGCTCAATCATTGTTGATTTGGCTGTTGAATCTGGCGGCAATGTCGAGGGCTCGAAACTCGGTGAGACTGTAACGACGGATAACGGCGTTACCATTATTGGTCACGCGAATATGCCTGCGCGCCTAGCCCGTGATTCAAGCGCTCTCTATTCCCGCAATCTGTTTAATTTCCTGTCGCCGATGATTGACAAGGAAACAGGTAACCTTTCCATTGATTGGGATGATGATGTTGTAACAGGAACTCTGGTGACCAAGGATGGAAAGGTCGTTCACCCACGCCTAACGGGCGAAGGAGGCACGTCATGAATGCGCAGGTTCCTGAGGCGGCTCAAGGTCTAGCCGACCAAGCCGAATCCTTGGCTCAAAATGCGGAAATGTTGGCGGTCCAGGCTGGCCAGTTGGCGATGCAAGCGCAAGGCGCTGGTGGCGGCAACGAGTTTTGGTATCTCGTGACGATTTTTGTGTTGGCCGTCTTCGTTGGTTTTTACGTGGTGTGGAGCGTGACGCCTGCGTTGCATTCACCCCTGATGGCCGTAACAAATGCCGTGTCTTCGGTGATTATTGTTGGCGCACTTATTGCGACGGGCCCTGAAGCGTTTACCACATCCAAAGTACTCGGCTTCTTTGCCGTTATTTTGGCATCGGTAAACATATTCGGTGGCTTTATTGTCACCCAGCGCATGCTGGCAATGTTCAAGAAAAAGGCGAAATAGGGAACCGTTATGGCACAAGGAGCTACACTGCTCGCCTATCTCGTAGCGGGCGTCTTTTTCATCCTCACTTTGCGTGGATTATCGTCTCCAGAGACGGCCCGCCGAGGAAATAAATTCGGCATGGTTGGCATGACGATTGCCATTCTTACGACTTTGATTTCGCCAGAAGTCACGGCCTACGTATGGATAGTCGTCGGCTTGGTAGTTGGTGGTACAGCCGGCACGATTATTGCCAAGCGTATCGAAATGACGGCGTTGCCCCAGTTGGTTGCGGCCTTCCATAGCCTGGTGGGCATGGCAGCCGTGCTGGTTTCATTTGCCGCTCTATTGGCGCCGGAAGCCTATGGTATCGGCGTTGTCGGCGAAATCAAAACCGGCAGCTTAGTAGAAATGTCTATCGGCCTTGCCATTGGTGCGGTGACTTTTTCTGGATCCGTTATAGCCTTTGCGAAATTACAGGGCCTTATGTCGGGGAACCCTTTGGTTTTCCCAGGTCAGCATGCTCTCAATGCGCTGCTGGGTGTCGCGTTGCTCGTGTTGGTGATCTGGTTTTGCAGTACAGAAAGTGTGTCGCTCTTTGTTCTGATTGCTCTTTTGAGCTTTGCGCTTGGCTTCCTACTTATTCTGCCCATAGGCGGGGCTGATATGCCGGTCGTCGTGTCCATGCTCAACTCTTATTCTGGTTGGGCGGCGGCAGGCATTGGTTTCACTCTCGGGAATTCGCTGTTGATTATCGTTGGCGCCTTGGTCGGGTCGTCCGGTGCTATCTTGTCCTACATCATGTGTAAGGGCATGAACCGCTCTATCGTTAATGTCATTCTCGGTGGCTTTGGTGGGGATGCGGCTGCGGGGCCTGCGGCGGAGACTGGAGATCGTAGTGTAAAATCAGGCGCTGGCGAAGATGCCGCATTTATTATGAGCAATGCCTCGAAAGTTATCATCGTGCCCGGCTATGGCATGGCGGTCGCGCAGGCACAGCATGCATTGCGTGAAATGGCCGACAAACTGAAGGCGGAAGGCGTCGACGTCAAATACGCCATTCATCCCGTCGCTGGCCGGATGCCTGGTCATATGAACGTGCTCTTGGCGGAAGCCAACGTGCCTTACGATGAAGTTTTCGAACTGGAAGAAATCAACAACGAATTCAGCACAGCAGATGTCGTCTATGTAATTGGGGCCAATGACGTGACCAATCCAGTCGCGAAAACCGACCCGCAGAGCCCAATTTATGGCATGCCAATTCTTGACGTTGAAAAGGCGAAGACCGTTTTATTCGTTAAGAGATCTATGTCGGCGGGCTATGCTGGCGTCGCTAATGAACTGTTCTTCCGCGACAACACGATGATGCTGTTTGGCGATGCCAAAGAAGTGACGGAAAAGATCGTCCAATCGCTTTAGATCCTCGTATAACGAGGTATCTCTACCCCATAAGGAAATTCATCATGAGCCAAGATTCTCAGCCCGGCCTTTCCCGTCGCCAGATGTTTACGGGCACCACAGCCATTGTCACAGCAACGTCCTTGTCGGCGTGCGGTGGGGATGAGGAAGAAGCTCCGATTATTAGGCCAGACGGCGTGCCAATGAGCAGTTTTGGGGAAGAGTCTACGGCTGAGGAAGTTACAGCGGGTCTCGACCTATCAGGCCAAACCGCGGTCATCACTGGCTGCAACTCGGGTCTCGGCTATGAGACCATGCGCGTGCTGGCCTCTCGCGGGGCGCATGTGTTTGGCATTGCGCGGAGCATAGAGAAGGCGACGGACGCGTGTAATTCTGTTGATGGAGCTACAACACCCTTCGCTGGCGATCTGGAGCAGTTTGAAACTATGGCCGCATGTGCGGACGCGATTGGCGCGACGGGTGCGCCAATCGACATGTTGATTCTCAATGCAGGTGTTATGGCGCTGCCGGAACTGCAGCAGGTCAATGGGATCGAGCGCCACTTCGTCATTAATCACTTAGGCCATTTCATTCTTGCTAACCGGCTCATGGAGCAAGTTAAAGCGGCCCCACAGGGCCGTTTTGTGACCGTCGGTTCGCAGGGATATTTGTGGGCACCGGATGATGGCATTCAGTTTGATAAATTGGACGGCACGTGGATGTCAGAATATGTCCCCAACGATGCCTATGGACATTCCAAGCTAGCCAACGGTCTGTTCTCACTAGAATTGGCTCGTCGGCTAGAGGGCTCAACAGCGACGGCCAACGTGATTCATCCGGGTGTCATCAATACCAATCTTGGTCGCCACTATCCGACGCATATCAAGATATTTGCCAGTCTATTCAGCTGGGCTTTACCGTTCTTTAAATCTGTTGAGGCTGGCGCCGCGACGGAAACCTATGTGGCGACCGCACCTGTGCTCTCAGAAACCAGCGGCTTCTACTTTGAAGACTGCAATCCCGTGGTTGCTGGACACAATATGGAAAACGCTGCCATGGCAGAACGGCTGTGGACTGTCTCAGAAGGCCTCACGCAGGCCTATATTGGGTCATCTGCAAGCGACGTTGAGGAAAGCTAGCCGCCGCCTCTTATTTGCTGTCAGCACCGCGGACCTGGGCAGATCCTATACCGGCCGGGGCGGTGCCTTTGCGGAAGTAGTATTCAAAGGCTTCGTCGAAACGTCCTGCGCCATAGGGTACAAAGTAAAGTGACGCCATACCTTCGAGGACATGGGCTTGTTCGATACCGCCAAGGATCATGGTTTCAAAGCCCATGGCTTGGACCATTGCCGATACTTGCTCCACTGCGTCTTGATCATTTCCGACGAGAGGAACTGTAACCGGCCCGCCTGCATGCTCGGGGTCAGCGACGATATGATACCCAACAGTATTAAAGGCCTTCACGACCTTCGCGTTGGGTGCCCATCCCTGGATTAGGGCACCTGCTGAGCTTTCTACTGCGCCCTCTCGATTTGGTTGTAGCGCTTTAAGAGTCGCGTTGGTGATGTCGAAGATAATCTTGCCGTCGAGATTTTCGACGTTCGCCCTAATCAACTCTTCCGTCGCTGACCAAAGCAAAGCCAGCACGATAACGTCGGCATTCGCAATAGCATTCGCCGATGTGTCTGCACGTGCACCGTTGCCTGTTTGTGCGACAAGGGCTTGAACTTTCTCTGAGGTTGGATTGCGTGAGCCATAAATAACCGTATGCCCTGTTTCCGCAAAGCGGGGCCCAATCGCGCCTCCCATTCGACCAGTTCCGATAACGGCCACGACTTCTGCCGATACAGGTATGCTCGCAAGTAGAAGAAGAGATGCCGCTATGGCGGTAAGTGCACGACGCATTGTCATGGAATATTCCTAGTTAGGGTTATGTGGGCTTGTCACAGACTCGGTCGTGCATCTGTGCCGGGTTACCAATAGACCGAATAACAAAGCCCGTATCCTCGATGGTTTTTTTCAACCTCCATGGTTACAAATCCCGGTGCATAAGGTTCACCGTTATCGGCTGAGTCCATGAGGCCTAAGAATCCACCGTAACCCGGTTTTTCGTCCGACGCGCTGGAGAAATCCCATAGCACGAACGTGCCACCTGGGCGGAGGACCCGAAGCGCTTCAGCAAGCGTTTTCTCAATCACAGGCCGGGGGATTTCATGGAAGAGAATATGAGCAGTCACAAGATCAAAGTGATTATCCGGAAATTCCAATGCCTCAGATGCCATCTGCGCAAAATTAACGTCCAGATCTTGCTGAATTGCGCGCCAGTGACCATAGCGAACCATTGGTGCCGAAATATCAGTGGCCCATACTTCAGCATCAGTGTTGCGTTTTTTTAACTCACAGGCCAGTTGACCAACGGAGCATCCGATCTCCAATATACGGTCGACTTTGCCATCTTCAGGTAACGCCGTACGTTCGGCTAATTCGCGATGCCAAGCATCACCGGCATTATTTCCACCAAAGAAAATTTGAGTGCCACAGTCGTAATAAAGGCCTGCTAGATCGTCGCCGACGTAACCCCGAGGCTGAATATGAATTTGGACTTTTGCATAGTCTGGCATGGGAAAATCGGGGTCGTAGGTGAGTGATCCCGGACCCGTGGTCTCTGCCTCGTCCAGTTTGCGTAGCCAGTCATCGCGTTGTGTATTTATGGATCCAATAATGCGGTCTTTGTATATTTCTTGATAGCTGCGCTTGATACGCATGAAGCTGGCCAGTTCCATGTCTCCCGCGATTACATCTCGGACCTGCTCGACACAATCGGCGCTGTGCTCAATTTTTATATCGTGTTTCTTTAGCGTCTCATTGCCGTGGTCACCCATTTGCTTCCAGCGCGCATGCAGGAGCGTGTTGCGGGCTTCGCACACGTAGTCGACAAAGCTCTCGTCGGCTCGCGATGGCAGGGCAGGGGTATTGCCATTCATGCCGCGGTCGACAAAATAGTTGGATTGGGTCATGTCACGCCTCGCTGCGGTAAAAACCTATAGCGAGAATTTAGACCGCTCTAGCCCGGACAGCAAGCAGATGCCATCCATGTAGGCAACTATCCCTCTTTACCGATCACGTTGAAGAAATCTCCCACGTCTGTGTGTTCGTCAGTGTCGTACAAGCAGCCGAAAACTCTCTTTGTAAAGTGATCTCTAGCCGTAGAGAGCTTTTCAGCCATTTCATCGTCCGGCTCAAATTGCTCAACCATGGTTTGGGTCACGCTGCCTTTTGATTCAAGGAGGTGTTCCATAATCAGTCTACGGTCCCGCTCAACCCAGAGCTCGCCACCAATCATCATGACAATTTCTAAAAGATGATCAATCATTGGATCCTTGAAATAGTGGGGGTGGCCGCGCTCAAAGCCGGGGAGGTCTTTAACGTAGTCAAGTGGCGTCTGGTCTAGCATTGTCATGTCCTTTGCTCCGGTTTATCGCCAATGCGTCCATGCCGAGCGATGTCATCTAGGTCGTCGTATCGCAATATAAAACCTGCTTGCGGGATTAAGGTTTCCACATCACAAGAGACGAATTCACAAGAGTAAGGTTCGCCATTATCTGCAGCATCCATGTATCGCATGAAGCCTGAAAACCGTCCGTCCGCGGCAGCATCGCTTGGGAAATCCCAAAGCACGAAGGTTCCACCGGGCCGAAGTACGCGATAAACCTCAGCTATTGTCTGTTTGATAATGGGTTCGGGAAGTTCGTGGAATAACAGATGGGCTGTCACTAGATCGAAGTGATTGTCTGGAGAATTAAGTTTTTCGGACGCCATTTGCGCGAAGTTGACATCTAGTCCTTGCTTGGCGGCACGGCTGTGCGCATAGCGTACCATCGGCGCGCCGATATCCATTCCCCATACTTCTGCATCTGGAAACCGACGTTTGAGAGCGCATGAGAATTGGCCAATAGCGCAGCCGATGTCCATGGCTCGGTTCACTTGCCCATCTTTTGGGATTGCAGTTTTGCCACACATTTTGGCGTGTAGTGCATCACCGTCATTCATTCCACCAAAGAAAACTTTGGTGCCGTAGTCATAGTGGAGTCCGCACAAAGGATCTGCCACGTAGCCGCCGGGTTGGATATGAATGTCGACTGTTGCGTAGTCTGGGTACTTAAAATCTGGATCCCAGTGGACAGAACCGGGGCCTTCACTGTCAGACACCTCGAGCATGTGCAGGAATTCGTCTTGGCGAGAGCTATAGGAGTCTACGATGGTTTGCCAATACGCTTCTTGAAGGCTACGCTTGGCACGTAGCCAGCTTGCAACCTCTGGCACGTCTGTCATCGTCGTGCGCATATCATAAACCCGGTCTGGCCAAAGGTTTTCTGTTAGCCCAGCTTTCTCCAAAGCGGCGGCGCTCTGCTCCTCGACACGCTTGTGTGTGCCGTGCATGAGGGTGTTTCGCATGTCCGAGATGTAATCAAGGAACGCTTCGTCTGCGCGCGTGTTTAGCGCCGGTGTCTGGCCGCGTGTGCCGCGGTCGATGACGTCGTTTCTGAGCATATGGCCTCTCTCATTGGTCTATCCAAAGAGGGGCAGGCGGTACAAAAACCCCTCAAACAGGATTAGGAGTTTGAGGGGGATTGCACAGAGATGTCCGTGACCTATGTCAAATCATTGAACCAATCTGCGGTCAACGTGAGCGAAGATGAAACTCGAATCTCTGTCGACCTTGGTAACCCTGAGCAACGTACAGTTGTCCCATTGCTTCGACGGCACGAGCGTTACTCAGCATTCCAACATCCAGGGGCTCGAGACCAATAGACGACACCAGGGTCGCAACACGGTCTTTTGCGATGGCGCTATTTCCGGCAAGAGGAATTGTAATCGATCCACCAGCGGATGCGGCGTCGACCATGTAGGCGCGTGTGAGAGTATTAAACGCTTTCACCACATGGGCGCGGGGCGCCCAATCTTGTATCATTTCAGCGGCAGAAGGCGTGGCAGCCAGCGCTATAGACTTATCTGCCCCAAAAGCGAGTGCGTTTATCGGATCTATTATGATCTTGTCGTCCAGATTTCCTAAGCCCTTAACTATTGTCTGCGCAGGTGCCCAGGGGATCGCGAGCAAGACGATATCGGCATCCGCGGCGGCAGCAGACTGGCTAGTTGCTGATGCGCCATTGCCGGTTAGGGTGACCAAAGTCTGAACGTCTAAATCATCCGGCGTACGCGATCCATATATTACTGTATGCCCTGCGGCGGCGAAGTGAGGGCCAAGAGCACTGCCAACTCCACCGGTGCCGATTACAGCGATAGTGTCTGCTGCCGCCGTCCAAGATAGGCCTAGGCAAAGAATTGTAGTAACGAAATTGGGTGCTCTCATGTGGGTGTCCTATAAAGCTTGTTAACCGGCGGCGCGCACACCTTTACTCTCTTTCGGTGCAGCGCCCTTACGGAGATAATATTCAAAAGCATCCTCTTTCCTGTCTTGTAGATAGGGAACGATGTAAAGCATAGACATCATTTCTAGGGCACGAGCGTGTTTAAGCGGCCCTACGTCGATTGTCTCAAATCCCATACTCTGCACCATTTCTGCCACCAGAATTTTGGCCTCAGCGTCGTCACCTACAAGAGGAACAGAGACTGTTCCACCAGAAGCGTCAGGACTGGCGATAACGTGAAAACCAACAGTATTGAACGCTTTAACAACCTTACTTCCTGGCAGCCATCCTTGGATTTCTTCTCCTGCTGACGTATCGCTGGCCATTTCCATCAAGCCGCTACTTGGCGCGAAAGAAAGGGCGTTGGTTACATCGATGACTAGTTTTCCGCTGAGATCGCCTAAGCTAGATACCGCTTCTTCTGCGCCTGCCCATGGGACGGCGATAACGATGACATCGGCCTTTGAGGCTGCGGTTGCCGGCGAAGCAGCTTGTGCACCC
>CALSLN010000026.1 GCA_943787205.1 uncultured Rhodospirillaceae bacterium | reverse complement strand
ACCCTTAGAAGATCCGGTCTGAAAATCGACTGGAAAGAACGTGCCGCCGGGTCGTAAAATTCGGTGAACCTCAATGGTAATATCTTTCGAAATCTGCTCCGGCACTTCGTGGTGCAAAATATAAGACGCCGCAATGTCAAAGTAATTGTCCGGGAACTTTGTATCCTCTGCCATGCGCTGAGTGAAATTCACGTCCACACCCAACTCAACCGCTCGCATATGGCCATACCGAATCATTGGCCCGCCAGCGTCTAAACCCCACACTTCGGCTTGAGGAAAACGCTCTTTTAGCGCCACCGCCAATTGGCCTATTCCACAGCCAACGTCGAGAATGCGCATAACTTTACCGTCTTCAGGCGCAGGAACCTGCCCGCCAATACGCGTATGCAGTTCGTCCTGGTAATTCGGTAGTTTACGAGCGGTATAAAAGTTGTTGGTGCTGTAATGATAAATGTGGCCCGCAAAAGGATTGCCGACGTAGCCACCAGGCTGGGTATGAATTTCGTGGCGGGCGTACTCTGGAATATCAAGATCTGGGTTTAACTCAAGCTTACCAGGGCCACGGTTATCAAATTCCTCCATCTCAGAAAGATAATAATCAGCGTTCGCCGTAAACTCTTCGTCAAAATTACGGTGCATGACATCATGCACACCTGTCCGATACCGAGCGGCAACACCAAGAATTGGATCACCATCGACGATCGAGAGAATATCCTCCAGTGGCGTATCTGGAGACGATGGATCTATACCAGCTCGCTCAAGCAATTGATTGAATCGCTTTGCGGCCGCGGGAATGGCTTGATCCGCGCCCCAGACCCGATAACCCGTCAGGAAATCATCCCGGCTTTCTACGTCAAGACGCGCTAAGCGCTCTAGGCGACCGCGAGCACCGCGGGGTTCTTTATCAAAATCAAGTTTCTTACCCATGATACTCTCCTATGGCTCGCCGCGCTTAGGCGGACTTTGTGCCGAAAATGTTGCGGTTGCTGTACCAAGCTGGTGAACCTTCTTTGTTCACATCGAATCCTGCGGATTCCATATCTCCAGCAAAATCCATTTGTTTGTACTCAATACGCCAGACTTCATTATTCCAGCGGTGATCTTTCCACTCTTGGTACTGAGAGTATGCACCAGGAACGCCGCGACGGCCTCCCGTAAAGAAATCAATTGGGAAATACAGTCCCCCTCGCCGTAAAACCCGGTGCGCCTCTTTGAATACATCACGTGAGGTCTGTGCTGGGATTTCGTGGTGCATAATGTAACTCGTCACGATATCGAAGTGATCATCAGGGAACTTCGTGTCTTCGGCTAAGCGCTGAACAAAATTGACAGCTACACCTTCATCAACGGCCCGCATGTGCCCATATCGAATCATCGGGCCACCAACGTCTACACCCCAGACTTCTGCATCAGGAAAACGCTCTTTTAAAGCGACAGATAATTGGCCAAGCCCACAGCCCATATCCAAGATACGCAGGACCTTCCCATCTTCAGGTGTCGGAATTTGCTCCGCCAGGCGTGCGTGATGCTGATCTTGGTAATTGTCAGTGGAACGTGCCGAATAGAACGCGTTTGTTCCGTAATGATACAGATGCCCTGCAAAAGGATTTCCAACGTAACCGCCGGGTTGCATATGTATTTCGTGCTGGGCGTACTCGGGAATCTCCAGGTTTGGATCTAACTCCAACGTTCCCGGGCCAATATTGTCATAGGCTTCCATCTCACCGAGATAGACGTCGGCATCGTCAGCGAATGAATTATAGAAGTTCTTATGAGCGAAACGCTGACTGTAAATCCGCATCAACCCTTCTGTGCCGACTATGTGGTCATTATCCACGAGCTCATGAATCTTCTCCATCGGCAGTTCTTTGCTCGGATCATGGCCAGCTTCAGTGAGAATTTTCTCAAAGCGAACCTTCGCGGCGCGTTGCACCGTTGAGCCCCCGCCAATTGCGGAATCCAGTCAGAAAATCATCCCGCCCTTCGGCTTCAAGCGTCGGTAGACGTTCGAGCCGGCCCTTGGCACCCCGGACTTCGACGTCAGGCAAAGTGCCCGCGGATGCATTTGCATTAGCTTTCCGGCCAGTGAAGAAGGACGCTGCAGCCGAACCAACTCCAGCCGCGGCTCCAAATAATGTACGACGGTCTAGCATCTTGAAATCTCTCCATAAGCAATATTTCCGCGAGTATAGCGCCATTTACCCACTCTAGCGACCACTCTAGCGACCACTATCCCGTCCACCGCATACGGTGAATGAACACGGAAGATACGGCGTGAATAAAGTTCCATCATGGCCGACCAAATATTGTTATAGTTCAGTGTGTTATAGGCAATTTGCGATAGGCGACGACGAATATGCTAGCAACCCCCAAAACACTAAACCCAGCCGATCCAGAACACCTGGACCTCCTTCATCGCAAACTCCTCTACGCTTTAGACGAGCGGCCGGTCTTTTGGTGGAAACGGGGCACAAAGTACGGGGTCGTGAACGGCGAAACGAAGCCCATGTGGGGAATGTGGGTGTTTTTCGTACAGCGGGTCGTTGAGCACCGGCGCGACAGCTTTGATGTCGCGTCTTTGGAAGCGGTCTATATGACGGACCTTGAAACGGGTGAACTCCTCGATACCTATGAAAATCCATACACAGGCAAGACGTTCTCAGTGCCGGGCCGCTTGATGGGCCCGGAAACTCAGACGTTTCTTAAAGATGGTAGCAGTGTTGCCGCAACCCACCTGCCGGGGTTGGATATTAAACGAACCCACACACTTGGCCCTGCGACGGTCGTGGCAAACGACGTGTGGTTATCCTTTGATTCCTCGGCCATCGTGACACGAACAACTGAATCAGGACCTGAGCAATTCCGGGTCAACGACCTGGAGACCTTCAACGCCGATATCAGCGATGTCCTTGATGACGACATGCCAAGTGCGCCAGCACGGGCAACGCTGCATCTCATTTCAAGTTGGGCGGGCTGGCTCGGTATGAAGGATCAACCAGGCAGCCAAGTCACACGGCTAATAGCCCGCAAAGCGTTTCAATTTGAGGATGTCGCGCCTCAGATCCAAACACTCCTGAAACGCACACATCCTGAAATTGCCAAAGACCCTATATCCGCCCTAGAGCGCGCACCCGAAACATTTTAAATATTCGCCTACTCGCCGCTTACAGCCCGTGCGACACGGAAGCCAAATCCAGTTCCTGTCGTTGCTTCCCTTAGCCGCAGCCGCGTTGCAGGCCTGAGCAACCCGGGGAAGCCAGCCCATGAGCCTCCTTTTGCCACCCAAGCGCGACACTTCTTCTTACTTACAGGTGACCCGTCGCGCGGGATATCTGCATGAGAGTCCTGGTAGCAGTCAGACGTCCATTCAGAAACGTTCCCCGCCATGTCATAGAGGCCCCAGGCATTTGGCTCAAACGTCGCGACAGGTGACGTAAACACGTATCCATCATCACAGTCAGCGTATTGGCCGTACGGAATATCTGGAGCGTTTGGTACGAAGGTAAGATCAGCACCATTTTGATAGCGACAGGCATTAGTCCAATCTTCGCCCCAGAATGTAGCTTGGGTCTCAGAGGTCGCACCACCCCGTGCGGCGTATTCGAATTCTGCCTCGCTCGGAAGCCTGTAGGGTTGCCCTGTCGTTTCGCTGAGCCAACCAATATAGGCAAGGATTGCTGGCCGTTGCACACATGCGACTGGGTGATCATCGGTGACATCAAAGCCCGGGTTTTCCCAATTCAATTTAGGTTGCACCGACCAACCAGAACTCGTTAGGTGGAAACACCCTCGCTTCACTTTATATCCGGTCTCCTGGATGAACTTGGCAAATTGCCCACGCGTGACTTCGGTTTTACCGATAGCAACGGACTCTGTAAAAGTGATGGAAACACGCGGACCCTCATTTGCAGACATCCGATCGAGCATCTTCCATCGTTGCCCTTCATCTTTTTCCGCGCCAAGTACAAAGGAGCCAGGTGGCAACACAACAAGCTCAGGACATGTCTCAAAATCTCTAACAACGACAGGATTCTCGGCTGATGCAGCGCCGGTTATGGCTAATACGCTGACAAAAAACAGCCGTTTGAGTTGTTTAAGACTCACCATGGTTGGATCCGTCCCTTCCAATCTAAAAATAGGCCACTCTGATCTGGCGTGAGTGATGCAATAACATCGACCATTCCGCCCACACTCTCAGCCGGCGGCATAAAACCCGGAACATTAAAGTTTGCTAATTTTTCAACTTTCACGCCGCCGGGATGCAAACTGGCCACAATAATTCCATCTTCAGCCGTCGCTCGAGCTACCGTCACCATCGCCATATTCAACGCGGCTTTACTTGTCTTGTAATACACACGCCCGCCAAGCCGTGTTGGTCCAGTTCCAAGAGATCCTGAAAGCGAAGAAATCATAATGATCCGATTCATCTCACTCATCTTTACATGGTCATGAAACGCTTCTGCGATCTTCAACGGGCCACGAACATTCGTCTCCATGAAGACCGCAAAGAGCGGATAATCTAAAGAGCCGAAGACTTGCGGGGTCGGGTCCGTAAGGTCTGCAACGATGGCCGCATTGCTAATGAGAATATCAATCGGCGTGCCACGATATTTTTCAGCGACGCTGTCAATCATTTCAAGATCGCGAACGTCAATTCGTTCTACGAGAACCGTTGAAGCCAAGGTCGGAAGCCCAAAGCCGACCGCTAACGCGCACACTGCTAGAAACTGTATGATTTGCAACGTAAAACCCTCATGCCATCAGGAAGGCTTTGATCATCACATGTCGGGCCCTCACTCGACATTGGCTCGACTTCTTTAGCTCATATAGCGAGCGGCAGGTCGAATTCACTCAGTCGAATTCTGGTTCTTCTCAACCGCCTCAATATAGCTAGGGCCAGAATCAAATTCGGGTGATACATCAAAGTTTTCTGCCATTGCGCGGGCTCGTTCCACATAATCGTCACTGAGATCGTCGACTGAATTGAGTTTTGTTCCTTCGAAATGCCAAATCATAAAACCATCGACGTCACCCATATCGAGCCAGCGACTAAATTTACCTGTGTACCAACCTGATGAAGTACCGCGCGCCGTGACACGCTTCGGGTCCAGAGCCTCGGACGCAGGCGCAAAATGCGTATGCACTTCATAGATCGGTCTCGGCGCAACCGGCGCGAAATGCTCAGTGAAAAATAGACGTATGCTGTCATTATCCAGACGCCAATCTAACGCGAGTGGCTTGTACTCATACATTTCTGGAAATCTATCACGCGAGATTGGGAAATAACTTCCCATTGGGGTGAACACCTCACCATCTTGTCTGCGTTGAACCGTCGAAACCAATGGCGTCGTTCGGCCCGTGATAGGATTCTTAAATGCGTCGATAAACTCATCTGTCTCAGGGTCGACGAAAAAGTTTAGCGCGGAAGGGTAGCGCCGGTATTCACTATCACCTTCTCTTTTCCACCAAGACCTCTGACCACCCCGTGTTTTTAACAGAGGCGTTACCCCCCTCATCCGTCAGGGCAAATATTCTACTAGACGATTGCCAGACGCTTTCTCCGTCATCTGTGCGGCCTAGGATTCGAACCTGGGCATCATTTTGGGCAGCGGGGTCCGCTGGAAGTGTATATCCCTCTCCAGCTTCAGCCGTATTCCAACTAGGTGCAGATACAGCGCCCAGCCCCAATGTCCCGAGTAGAGCAGTCGCGTCACGTCGACTCACCATGGTCAGGATCCAATTTCCACGATGTCGAGTGTCACCGTTTCAAAGATGGACCCTGTGACATCCCCGAATTTCAGATCCATTTTCAACATTGCGCGATCTTCTTTGGTTAACCAAACTTCAGTGCCGCTAAGCATACGAAATTTATCGGCTGTGATGGATTGGCCGTTCGGAAAGGTATACTCCCCCTCGCCCAAATACGTATATTCAGACGTAACGATATTCCCGATCATCGTTTCGTGGCGCGACCCACCCATCCAATAGATGCCATGGGGCTGTTCTCCAGGTGCATCGAAATCATACTTCAAGAAATGCATGCCGTCGGCAGACGCAGGGCCGACACCGAGCGAGTCCAGCTGATCAAAAGCCTCTACATCCTCAACAATGATTCCTTCGTCAGCCCTTTCGAATTTTATGTCAGACGCGGCAACGGCGGCAATTTGGTCCTTCTTAACGACATAGGCAGACCCCAAGACACCTTCCCGGGACCAATTGTTCATATAAGCCTCACGGGTGGTGCCGTCCGGGTCGACCCAGAGCATCGCATGTCGTGCCTCACCAGCTCGAAAGTTGTCAGACACGACATGGATGTACCTTGAGCCATCCTCATGCACATACATGGACCAGTACTCAGACGCACAGGGCGCATTATCTTTTGCGGGTTCACGACATTCCGTCGTCCCACGGAGAATTTTAACGATCCCAGGGCTGCGGTCTTCGGGCGCGATCATAGTGGGCTGGGCCACCACAGAAAGTGGAAGCATTGTTCCAAAGAAAAATACGACTAGCGATAGACCAGCGTCCATGTTGTTTGTCCTCGGCTATCGGTTTCGATCAGGTGAACGATAGGACCGAATTCAGATCGGCCCAACCTTATAAACCGATTGCACCGCCCACCGGATGAGCAAGCCATTGATTTGAAGAGAGTGGGCAAAAGTGGGATGCTGAGTTGCAGCGATGTCACTGGCCACCAACAGCCATTTAAGGCAAAACGGACGCTCCAGACTTGTTTGATCAGGATCGTCCAATGTCTCAAACCGTAGTCGCCGTATCTCGAAACGCCAAGCACACATTCTCAAAAGCGACTGAACACAGTATTCGCCTCATCGAAGGCCATGGCGTCGATGGAGACGCCCATTCCGGCGTTACAGACCAGCACCGGTCGCACGTTGCAAAAAACCCAAATGCGCCGAACCTGCGTCAAGTCCATCTTATCCACGCTGAACTTCACGATGAACTGGAAGCTCTGGGTTTCAAGCTTTCACCGGGTTTGATGGGCGAGAACGTGACCACCCGGGGTGTTGACCTTTTATCTCTTCCAGCAGGTGCACGCCTTCACCTTGGGAACGACGCAGTTATCGAACTCACCGGCCTTCGCAATCCTTGCAAGCAGCTAAACGGTATTCAGGAAGGATTACTGAAGGCCACACTAGAAAAACGATCAGATGGAACGCTCCTACGTAAGTCTGGCGTGATGTCGATCGTCGTAACTGGCGGTGATGTCCACCAAGGAGACTCAATTAGGGTCGAATTGCCTCCAGAACCCCATAAAGCAATGGTCCCAGTTTAAGTTAACTCGAGTAGCGGTCATGGTGGTTTACCCATGCTTAACCCTGCTAAGCTTGATTCATGAAACGACACCTAAAGTTCTTGCCCGCATTGAGGGCCGCTGTATTCGCTCTCAGTTTGTGTGGATTGGGATTAAGCCCTGATCAAGCAAAAGCGCAGGACGAGAAAACTCTGCGTGTTGGCCTCCAAGCCTTACCGCCCAGTCTTTTCAATCCCTATCGCAATACGGGCTTGCCCTACGTCTACACGTGGAGCGCGGTCTTTGATGGCCTAACGTCTATTGATGCAGCGGGCTCTTTGCAGCCATGGCTTGCCACTTCATGGGACCGTGTTGATCCCCTGACTTGGGTCATCCAACTGCGTGACGATGTGACCTTTTCGAATGGAACGCCAATGACCGCTGAGGCCGTTGTAGCCGCAGTGGCCTTCCTGACGAGTGAAGATGCTAAATCTGAAACCGTCGCCCGCATGCTACGCTTTCTGAAAGACGCGCGCGCAACCGGACCACATACCGTTGAGATTACAACCACTCGACCGACACCACTTCTGCCGCGTTTTCTGCCCCAACTCTATGTGGTGGAGCCCGACTATTTTGCAGAGGTCGGCCTAGAGGCCTTTGCCCAAGCCCCTATCGCCACCGGCCCCTTCATTGTCGAAGACATACGGCCAGAGAGAATCTCTTTGCGCGGTTTTACAGAAAGCTGGAGACCGCCTCTCGTCGACAGGATGGAACTGTTGTCATTGCCTGAGATGTCCACCCGTACAATGTCCGTTCGCGCTGGCAGCCTAGATGTTGCTATAGGTATTGGCCCGGACGAAGTGAGCGCAATCGTCGCCGACGGAGGAAACGAGTTTTCATGGCGGGATGCAGCGATTTGGTCCTACCACTTCATTGATGACCGACACCCAGCTTTCGCTGACATCCGTGTTCGTGAAGCCTTAAATATCGCCGTTGACCGGCAGGCTATTATTGATGGCCTCCTCAATGGCGCGACAGTCGCGGCCACACAACCTGCTCCAGAAGTTGTTTATGGCTTTAATCCTGACCTGCCCCCCATTCCCTACGACCCTAACCGTGCGCGAGCGCTGCTAGCTGAGGCTGGGTATCCAGACGGGTTCAAATTTATAATCGAGGCGACCGCCGGATCTAGCGCGAACGATAGCGCAGTCAATCTCGTCGTTGCGCAATACCTCGCAGCTGTCGGTGTCGAAATGGAAATTCAAACAGTCACCGTAAATCAGATTATTCGAAACGTTGTTGAAGGGACCTGGGATGTCGACGCGTTTGGTCTGCATTATAATTTTGAACCATCCATAGAAGCTTTACGAGCCCTCGACACGAACTCTTGTGTCTGGCGTCACCCTTGGTATTGCCGAGAAGAAGTCATGCCGCTTATCGCAGCAGCGGAAAGCGAGCTTGACCCTGCACGGAACCTAAAATTACGTCAGGATGCCATGGCATTCTATCGCAACGATTGGGCTGCTTTGTTTATGTATCAAGCGCCTCGTTTCGCAGCCAGTTCAGCAGCGGTGACAGGTGTAGAAGTCGTCAATAACTTCATCCTGTTTGATCGCATTGCGCTAAACGCCGATTAGACGCTCCGCTTCTTCCACCAGAGCCAAGCCCCCGTCACGAACAAAAACGGCATTACCAAGCCAGACAGTAAAACAAGAAAACGACCGATATTCCCAAGTATTTCGCCCGAGTGAACTGGAAATGCCCAGTCTTCTGCCAGGGCGACACCCGATAACGTATCCCAATCCCTTACCGCAATGACCCGACCTGTCGGGCGTTCAAAAAACACACGATTGAGCGCCCTAGCGTTTGGACCTCCTGTATCTAGAAACGTAACAACAGCAATCGCTCTATTTTGCCGGATGTAGCTCAGATCACGAATAGGATCATTTGGGAATTTCTCAACGGCAACCCTGATCAAACCATCAATTGAGACCGGCTCAGCATTGGGATCGACATCGGCTCCAACCAGAGCAAATGCGCCAAAACCACCAGAAGCGTCAGAACCGATATCCGGAAGAGTCAAAAGCCCGAAAATCATTTTTCCAGAAAGCGCCACAATGAAAAGCAGGACGAAAGCGTAAGCACCCGACACCCGATGCAAACCAAACAAAAACCGTTTCAGCGGCCGGCGCTTTACTGTTAACGCCTGCGTCAACGTTTCGCGCCTAGGCCACCACAAATAGAGTCCAGACAGCGCCATCAAAAGCATAAACAGACTGCCCATGTGAACAGCATTGATGCCGGGCGTTCCCATAGAAATTTGTTCATGCAATCGGAACATCAGTTCAAAAGGGTATTGGTATTTACTGCCCCATCCTGTGATCTCTCCCGTGTAAGGATTCATACTCACGTACATATTGGGCGCAGGTGCGTTATCCCACACGCGAATAAAATAAGCCTCATTCGGGTTTTGAGGGTACACGACGCTCAGCACATTCAACGGAATCGTTGGAAATTTTTCGCGAAATGACTCGAGTATAGCCGACATCGGAATCATCGCCTGGTCTCGCGGTTCAACGAGCATTTCTTCAGCATGCAGCCAATGGTTCCCTGCATGGCGATACGCAACGAAAGACCCAGTGACACTTTGAAACACAAGGAATAGGCCGATCATGAGGCCGCACCAAAGGTGTATTTGAAAGAGTATTTTTTTAATCACGCTATCCCTCGCCCTTTTGCCATCCTGTCATTGCTCATCCGTATTCCGCAATCCATTATGAGCTCCGTTTCGATCTTACTTTGAGAACGTCATGCCCCTCTCCCGCCGCCTTCTCCTACAGCGCTGATTTGACGAAGATGCAAAGAATGGAGATTTTGGCCGGATCGGCATGTGGACTCGCGGCGCGGAGATCATTTCTAATCGCGTTCTTAGGGTCCTGAGAACAGCGTAACCAAACTGGAATCCGAGATGACAAAAGGTGGCTGCCTTTGTGGGGCAATTCGATTTTCTATAACCGGAAAAAGCATGGGCAGCGGTGCTTGCTTCTGTCTGGATTGCCAGGCCAGTAATGGTGGGGCTCCAGCTTACGCGGCGGTGCACCAGAAAAGCGATTTCCTCTTGGAGAAAGGTGAACCCAAAGTTTACTGGAGCCAATCCGAGACAGGCAATCGCATTGGCCGCGCTTTCTGCGCAGACTGTGGCGCAAGCATTTACGGGATCAATGAATCACGGCCCGACTATCTGCCAATCACCGCTAGCGCGCTCGACGACAATTCAGACTTTAAAGTCATGGCTCTAAGTTGGGTGAGTACTGCCAAGCCATGGCATACCTTGGATTCAAATATTCCTGCATTCGAGAAAAACATTCCAAGTGAGTGATTCATTGGACTCCCCCGGCTGATACCCCCACTCATATTTCAAAACAACGTACGCTTGGCCGATACGCGTAAAACGTGTAAAGCTGTCTTCAAATGAAGGAGCTAGATATGATTTCAGGCCAATGCCTTTGCGGTGCGGTGACTTTCGAAGTCGACGCGCCAGACAGCCACCTCGGCGATACACGCTATTGCTACTGTACAGAATGCCGACGAGCGAATGGATCAGCCTTCTCGGCCAACGTACCCGTCCCAAATGAGAGTTACCGGCTCATCACGGGTGAAGACGCGATATCAGAGTATGAATACTCTCCTGGAACTGTACGCGCTTTTTGTTCGAAGTGCGGGTCACCTGTCCATGGCAAAAAGGCCGATGATCCGGACCACATCAGAATACGCCTTGGCACCTTGAACCAAGATGCGAAAGCGACGATGACATCGCATGCTTGGACCAGCGAGAAGCCCGCTTGGCACACGATTGAAGGCTATCTAAAGCGATTCAAACACGGTGCCGATGGCACAGGTGGAACACCAAAATAGAGACAAAAAAAGCCCGGCGATGGAACACACCGCCGGGCCAAGTTTGGCTGAATAATTGCCCTACTGGGCGAACTAGATTTTCTGTGAGCCCCGACCGAACTCTGGGTATGCTTCCAACCCGAGTTCAGAACGATCAAGCCCCATGTCTTCGTCTTCTTCCGAGACACGGATACCAACCGTGGCTTTCAGAGCAAACCAAACGATGCCGCTGACGATGCAAACGAATGCGCCGACGGCAAGAATACCGATGATCTGTGTGAAGATATCTCCAGCCCCAAAAATCCCAACAGCCAAGGTGCCCCAAATCCCGGCAACCAAGTGGACGGGAATCGCCCCGACGACGTCGTCGATCTTGAGCTTATCGAGAAGCGGCACAGCTAACACAGCAAGTGCAGCGCCAATACCGCCAACAATAATCGCCATCAAATGGTTCTGAAGATCAGGGCCAGCCGTGATTGCAACCAAGCCTGCCAAAGCGCCATTAAGGCACATGGTCAGATCAACTTTTCCGTACAGCAGCTGGGTCATAATCATCGCCGTGACAACACCGGCCGCTGCGGCCAAGTTGGTGTTGACGTAAACGATAGCGATGGCCGTGGCATCCGCCGCACTACCCAAAGCCAACTGTGATCCACCATTGAAACCAAACCACCCGAACCACAGAACGAATGTCCCAAGCGTGGCCAATGGAAGATTTGCACCAGGTATTGGACGCACACCGTTTTCGCTGAACTTTCCTTTTCGTGCACCAAGGATCAAGGCACCGACGAGTGCGGCCCAACCACCACAACTGTGAACCAATGTTGAGCCAGCGAAATCTGAGAAACCCATTTCTGAGAGCCAACCGCCGCCCCAGGTCCAAGACGCTTGGATCGGATAAATGACGGCCGACAGTACGACCACGAAGATCATAAAGGGCCAGACTTTAATGCGTTCAGCCAGTGTGCCCGATACAATAGATGCGGTCGTAGCAACGAACACCATCTGGAAGAACCAATCAGAAGCCACCGAATACCCATTGTCGACAACAGCAGCGACCATCTCGTCTGTCGCTTCGTCAGCATTCAGCAGAGCAAGTTCAGCTCCTGACGGATTATAGAGAAAGCTGAACGTTCCCATATAGCTGCCAACGTCCGTGTACATCACATTGTAACCAACGATGTAAAAGACCAAGCCAGCGATGGAGTACAACGCAACGTTCTTTAAACAAATCGCAGCAGTGTTTTTAGTTCGGACGAGGCCTGCTTCCAGCATAGCAAAGCCTGCAGCCATGAGCATGACGAGGAAGCCGTGGACGAGGAACGAGAACGTGTTCAATACGTACGCCGTTTCGTCCGAGACGGCAGCGAACGCTGGGGAGTTCATGAGGACCAGAGCGCCCCCAGCGCCCGCCACCGCCGTCGGTAACTTTGAAGAAAGTTTCATTTATCTATTTCCTTTGTCTTCTAATGAGCGTCACAGCGCGCCCGCACCGGTTTCCCCAGTGCGGATACGGAGCGCCTGCTCGACGTTGAGAACGAAAATTTTGCCGTCACCGATGCTGTCGGTTTTGGCTCTGGACGCGATGGTTTCAAGGACCGTGTCAACCGCACCGTCATCAACCGCCACTTCGATTTTTATTTTTGGCAAGTACGACACTTCGTACTCTGCGCCACGATAGATTTCCTTATGGCCCATTTGCCGTCCGAAGCCTCTGACCTCACTGACGGTTAAGCCTTGAATCCCCTGCTCGACGAGCGCTTCACGCACTTCGTCTAACTTTCCGGGTTTAATGATAGCTACGATCAATTTCATCTGATCCCTCCTCCGATTTATCTCGGTCCTAGAAACTGCGTGATACGGAAAACACGACGCGGCTGTCGCACACGCCAGAGCAGTTCGAGACATCCGTATCGACATACCGAAGATCAGCATCGAACCATTCGAGGGATACCGTCGCGCCTATGTTCCAATCGAAATAATCAGCGCCAAAGGTTGGGTCCACGTCGTAGTAGTTCAGGTTTGCATCAACACTGAACGTGTCGGTAACGGGCACACTGATGCCGCTTTGGAAATACAGGCCATCGTCCGTGTCGCCGAAATTTTCAGGGGTATACGCTAGGCCGAACGATACAGCTGCTGGACCGAAGTCATAACCGAGCGCGCCATAGACTTCCCAGAAGTCATAGTTCAGGGCACCAGCAGCACCGGGGTACCAATAATAGATAAAGCCAACATCATAAGAGAGGCCATTGACCTCACCGGCATAGCCTCCGTAGACATCAAGCTCAACGCTGGCTTCATCGCCATCGCCAAAGTTAACGTTTGATCCCCATGTACCGAGATAAAATCCAGCACCTGAATCCCAGTCCAACCCGCCTTGAATGGCAGGGTCTTCGTTCGTCTGGGTATACCCGCGGAACACATAATCATTGGTCAGCGTCACATTGCCGGAGAATTCCCCTGGCAACGCGCTGTCCTGGGCTGAAGCCGGGGCTGCAGTCCCAATACCAAGGCCTGCTATCAGCAGAGCCGCGGTCGTCGTTTGTCGTATCGTCATGGCGCAATCCCTTAAGACTTAATATGAGGTCTGCGCTCTGGTCCTATCCGAATATTGCAAGACGCGTGCCAAACTTGTGCGACGCATCAGACATGACTGTAGATAACAAATACCGTTTAAAAACAACACTTTATGATCATTATGAAAAGGCAACGCGATGGCCGATTGAGTGCGCTGCACTAAATTTATGCATACATAATAGGCAGTAAATATTATTGCACTATTTATAGGCAATTAACGGATTTAATGCTCTCCACCGAGCATCCCCGTTTGTATGGAGTACTCCACGGCAACCCCATAATCTGGGTCATCATTTGAATCGACCATTAGTTGCCCTGCCCGGTTCAAGAGCTTGTGGCAATCACGAGACAAGTGCCGAAGCTGTAGCGTCTTACCCAAGTCTTGATAGCGTGATGCCATGTCTTCAATGGCCTGTAGCGCAGACTGGTCTGCAACACGGCTATCCATGAAGTCGACAATTACTGAATCCGGATCTGTGTCTGGCGAGAAGAGTTCAGCAAAGCCATCCGTTGACCCAAAGAACAACGGTCCATCTATTTTATAAACTTTCACACCCTCTTTGGTGTCATCAATCCGAGCATGAATGCGTCGGGCGTTTGTCCAGGCATAAGTCAGCGCAGACACAATCACCCCAACCACAACTGCGATCGCGAGGTCATAGGCCACGGTAACGCCCGTCACCAATACAATGACGAAGGCATCATTCATTGGTATCCGACGCATGATCCGAAGGGTCTGCCAGGCAAAGGTTCCGATCACCACCATGAACATCACGCCAACCAATGCTGCGAGTGGGATTTGCTCGATAATGTTTGAAGCCACAAGAATAAACGCTAGCAGAAACAGCGCCGCAGATAGGGCTGAAAGGCGCGTGCGCCCGCCAGATTTCACGTTGATCATCGATTGGCCGATCATGGCGCAGCCGCCCATGCCGCCAAAGAAGCCCGTAACGGTGTTAGCCAGGCCTTGAGCCAAGCATTCCCGCGAGGCGCCGCCCCGTTTGCCGGTCATTTCACCAACAATGTTTAAGGTCAGCAGGCTTTCGATCAATCCAATAGCCGCCAAAATCACGGCATAGGGAAAGATAACCTTTAGCATCTCCAGAGAGAGCGGCACCGTCGGGATATGAAACAGCGGCAACCCGCCTTCAATGCTTGCAAGGTCTCCGACACGTGGAACATCCAGACCAAATCCAATCACCACGGCAGCGACGATACCAATCCCGGCCAAAGGTGCCGGTATAGCTGTCGTAATTTTCGGCACCAGCCAAATAACCGCCATTGTTAAGCCGACCAGACCAAGCATCAGAATCAGCGTTGAGCCAGCCATCCACTCTTGAGCACCCAGATCATTGGTCACCATAAACTGGGACATTTGGGCGAGAAAAAATCACAATCGCCAGGCCATTTACGAAGCCCAGCATGACCGGGTGCGGCACAAGACGAATGAACTTACCCAATCGGAACGCGCCCGCCAGAAGCTGTAAAATCCCCATAAGAACGACAGTGGCAAACAAGTATTCAACACCATGGCTCGCCACCAAGGCGACCATGACAACGGCCAAAGCCCCCGTGGCACCAGAGATCATCCCGGGCCTGCCACCAAATACTGCCGTCATCAGCCCAACGATGAATGCCGCATAAAGCCCGACCAACGGATGCACGCCAGCCACAAAGGCAAAGGCGACCGCTTCCGGCACCAAGGCCAAAGCAACCGTCAATCCAGCGAGGACTTCAGTCTTAATCAACATAGGAGAAAGCGTTGCAAGGCTGGCGTTTCGCCAGTCAGCTATAGGAAGTCGTCCCACGATAGAGGCGAGGGTTGGTTTCGTCACAGTGTATCCGTGTATTTGAGGATCGTATTTCAGATCGAATTAGAAGGTGAGACAGTCATAAACGACTTATGCTGCAATGCAATATTATGGCGTGTAAAGAATTGTTAAATTCATGTTTTCTGCGTGATGTAGGGCCCAAATACAGGGTCAGAAAAGAGAGGTCCTATAGGCCACCAACCAATCGCACCTATCCGTCCTACGATGGCAAAACCCGTATCCCCGTTCTCTCCAGCATCACCATCGACCCCGACGGCCATGTGGTTGAACTGAAGGACTTGCTGATGGATCCGGAAGATATGTGAGGATCATATGACAAGTGAAGACGCGAAGACTAAGGTCTTGAACTAAAGCTAGGCGCTTGGCTGTTTAGCCCTCACCCCAACGTGTCACGCGTGATTTTCCAGCGCGTGACGGCCTGATGGAAGTTAATCGGTCCCGGTACCAACTCCACCGTTTCAACATATTCGAAGCCTGCTTTTTGCAACGCGCGGTTCGGCGCCGTGTTGAAGGCATAGGGCTCGCAATACAGCACCTCTAAATCGAACTCATCGAAATAGATCGGCACAGATCGTTTTACAAATTCCGCGCCATGCCCGCGCTTGCGTTCGAATGGCACGGCCACATGCAAATGCATGTTGGCCTGCTTGCCAGGAACAATTTCGTCGAGACTGGAAAAGCCAACGGCAAGGCCATCCAATTCCCAAATCAGGAAGTAATTGTCTCTTTCATCCTTGGGCGTTTCCAAGTTACGGACCATGCCGTGCCACATTTCTTCATGGCTTGGTATTTTGGTCGGATCAACGCCAAGGCTCTGCAGAAACGCATCCTCTGCATCTGCAAAATATGAGGCGACTAAATCAGCCTCATCTAGAACTAACGGTCGAACCGCGTAAGTTATAACGTGCTCCTACTCTGCCGCTTGTTTCACGCTGTCTGATGATGATGCATCCACCATCGGCACCGCATCAATCACCCAGCCCTTGGCATTGCGGCGTGCGGGGCTTGGAATGGCGTAAGCAATTTTTTTGCGATCCGCCTGAACCTTATCAATATCAATCTTCCAGCCTTTTGCTTCCCACTCTTTGAGAATTTCTCGGTAGCGAGCAATTGCACCATCAGCAGGCACAAAGATTTCTTTGGTGTTGGTTGGCGGAGTCACCAGCGGATTCATCGCCTCAAGAATCACGCCATCTTGAGCCGCAACCGCATCGTTGCGGACCATCATGCGGCTATCGTTTTCGGGCTCGATAACAAAGTTCCGCAAGTTCACCAAGTATGACCGCGAGTGCAAATCATCGACGGGTGTTTTAAAACTGTACTGGTGAATGTGCTTGTCGGGCATGGGGTTGATGCGCGTCACGTTACAGGTCGGGCCATGAGTCCAAGTGCCGGCCGTAATTTTGGCGTTCTCACTCCGCCCCGTGCCTTCGCGCATTTTGTCATCGGTCAGCGGGGGAGCTTTGTATTCCACCAGGAAGCCCGTGCCCCAATCCGTTTCATCGATATTCAACGCCGGCACATGGTAATCCGGGTCAGCGCCAGAGAAGCCGTGGGTGGGATGCACAAATTCATTGTGAGCGGGATCAAGTGAGTTCTCGACTGACCGTTGGTAATCAATCACCCAATCATATTGTTGAATTGTCGCACGCCATCCTTCGGTTCCGTATTCGGGGATATCCATGATGGGTGGGCGGTCCGCTTCGGGCAGGTCGCCGAGGAACACATGCACCAAGCCGTATTTCTCTTCGACAGGGTAGGAGTCCGTCCGTGCGCGTGCGGGTGGCTTTCCACCAGGTCCGAGAGACGGAACTTTCTGACAGGCACCCTCCCCGTCGAATTCCCACCCATGGTAAGGGCACTGAACACAGTCGCCTTGAATCTTTCCGTTCCCCAGCGATCCACCACGGTGAACGCAGGTATCATTCAGGCAATGCACCTGCCCCGCTGAATCCCGAAAGACAACAAAGTCCAACCCAAGCATGCGCACTTTCGTGGGCGCGTCGTTGGTGATGTCGTCCGATCGTCCGGCTGCGTACCAGAAATTAATGAACATGGGTGCTTCCCTCTCGTCATGCCTGATCTGAGAGAAAGTCTACGCCTAAGCTGGGTTAAATCCCAAGAGGCTTTCCGTAACAAAGGGTGACTGGCTTAATCTCCCAGCATTTGGTCAATTTTGGCCTGATCTAGTGTGGATGTATCGCCGTGAATAATGCTGTCAGCCAACTGATTTAAGGTTTGTAGCGTGCCTATGGCCGGCTCTGTTCGATGCTTCACGCGCTCCATCTCTTGTCCGCTTCCAATCGCCTCTTCCAAAACTGCCGTGGTCTCAAAGATCAAATCGTCCATCTGTTTGACGATTGCCTCGAAGGGGAGTTTGAAAGCCGGTGGTGAATGCGGGTAGGCCTCTGCCGCCAACGGTCCGTCGGTCAGACCAGAATCTAGAAAGTGCTGCGCATAGGTTTTAGGCCGCCACTCTTTGCAGTCCTCCAGCATATCCGGCATGTCAGGAACCATTTGTAGGAGCATCAAAACTTCATTGAAGTGATTGAGGTAATCCGTCGCGAGCAACGTCGCCGGATTGATCATCGTGCCTTCGACCCGCTTGGACCAATCCACATCCGTTTTAGTGGCTTCTATACCTGGCTGAACATCGGCCATATGCATGACTTTACTCTCGCGTGAAAGTGAGGACCCAAACTCCAATTAAGATAAGGGTTTTGGACCATTTCCACACATGTGCATGCGTATGATTTGCCGTTTTTTCCTACTACCAAAGGATAGCGGCAGCCCTAGAACGTGTAGAGCACGCCCATACCAAATAGGCCTTGGAAGGAGTCTCCGTCTTGCACCACGAAGGGCGCATTCTTAGCCTGGTTGAGCAATAACTTAGCCTCACCGCGCATAATCAACTGCCATTGCTCATCGAGGTCGTAAAACGAGGTGATGCGAAACGCGACATCCTCAAACCCTGCCCCCGGGTTGTAGGCTGCATAGCCCGTTGATGGCGTCACAGAAGCTGGGACGCCGTAAAAGGCATCCATGAACTTATTGCTTCGCCACTCAGCTCCGATTTCTGGAATGAGGCGAACCGACTCAGTTCGGATAATTGTTCCGAGTGCCGCTGAAAGTCCAGTGCCGCCATGCCCGCCTGCAACCTCTTGCCGAGCCCGCAGGCGGAAAGCAAAGAACTTGGCAAGCTGGCCTTCAAAGGTAAAACCAATGTCAGCGCCGGTTGAGACGTCCGGCAACAGGTAAGCACGGCTATCTTTGTCTGGGCTACGTCCAGTCGAAATACCGGCTTGAGCCAACAAGCGACAGCAATCTGTGCTCCAGACTTTAACACGCACGCCTAGGGGGTCGATCCAGACATCGTCTTTGTATCTGATCTGAAAAATCGGAAGACCCTTGGTCTCGTACTGATCAGAGCCTGAGTAATCTGGAACGCTGCCAACGGCAGCACCAATTTTGTACTGCCAGTCTTCAGGCGAGAACTCACCCATCTCTTCCAGATAGGTGGCGAAATCGTCGTAGGCCGATTCTAGGGAACTCATGTTCCAGCCTTGACCAGACGCCGGCGTCGCTGCCGTTACAGTTAGTCCAAGGCCGATGAGAACAGAAACATAGGTGAAAAATGGCCGCAATTTGCGGGTGCCGGAAACAAAACACTTGAGCACGTGCAGAAACCTCTCGCTGATAACTCTTACTATGGTCCTACCCTACTACAAAATGTGCTGATTTCCGCTCGGAACGCAAGGGAAAGTAGATATCCGTCCGATGGCTAACTATGGGCCTTAACTAGCCGATCCCAGTGAAGGTTCCGAAAATTTGGTTGCCAATGTCCTGCGGGAACGATGTGGAGCTACTGAACGTCGCACCAGACACTTGACCAAAGGTGAGTCCCTGCGCCCCGGTTAGATCGGCTCCTGAAATATTGGACTGATTAAAATTCGCGCCCGTCACCAGCGTATTGATGAACTGCACATTGCTCAGGTCTGTCCCAGAAAAATTCACATCCACCAATAGTGTTCCATTGAAAACAGACCCGGATAGATCTTGTCCGAGGAAAATCGCACCACTGAGATCGACTGATCCGAACTGTGTACCCGTTCCGACACCATCAATGAGCTGGTCCACCGCACCGGTGCGGCTATCAAACCCACCGGACGTTACTTGTCCCAATAATGCCTGTGCCTGTGCGCTCAGAAAAACCCTGTCTGCAACAACACCGAGCCTGTTGGTTCCAGCCGGTGCTCCGCCCGTGCTCGTAATACCCCGTTGATTGAACGGTGCAATGCCGAAATCTGTAACGCTGGGAGCGATCAATATCCGGGCGGATGTGATTGTCAGATCAGACATGGGATATAGCTTACTCCCATATCCGCTAAGGCCAAATAACCCCCTTAGGGCTAGGAACCGTCGTCTTCGTCTACCTTGGCTAACTCCGCTAAACGCCCCAGCATCTCTTTGATTCCAGCCATTCGTTCATCAACGTCATACCAGAGCCGCATGATGACGATCTTATGGTCCGGCCGCACCTTCACCGTGCCCGCTTGTTGCGAAATGAACTCGACCAAACCAATGGGATTAGGAAACTCATTTTTGTGAAGGGTCAGCACCGCGCCTTTTGGCCCCGCATCAACCTTCTCAACGTGAGCGGCTCGGCACAAAGCCTTGATGGCAACGACGGTGAGCAAATTATCGACCTCTGATGGCACTTTGCCGAACCGATCTTCTAACTCAACTGCGAAATCATCGACCTCTGTTTGATCTTGTAAGTCGGCAGCCCTCCGATAAAGAACAAGACGCGCGCCCAGATCTCTAACGTAGGGCTCAGGAATAAGAACCGGTGCACCCAAGGTAATCTGTGGCGAGAAGGTTTCCTCAGCTTCAGCCGCGCCGTCGCCACCGCCTTCTCTTGCAGCCGCAACGGCCTCTTCGAGCAACTGCTGATACAATTCAATACCAACTTCCTTGATATGCCCAGACTGCTCGTCGCCAAGTAAATTCCCTGCGCCTCGAATATCGAGATCATGGCTGGCTAATGAAAACCCAGCGCCCAGACTATCCAGCGTCTGCATAACATCTAAACGCTTCGCCGCCGTCGCCGTCAGTTTCTTATTTGCCGGTACAGTAAGATAGGCATAGGCCCGGGTCTTCGACCGCCCAACCCGTCCACGAAATTGGTAAAGCTGAGACAAACCGAACATGTCGGATCGGTGAATGATGATCGTATTCACACGCGGTAAATCGAGGCCAGATTCAATGATATTCGTGGCCAATAAGACATCGTATTCGCCGTCAGCGAAGGCCGTCATGACGTCTTCCAGCGCTGTCGGGGTCATCTGTCCGTGGGCCATGACAACCTTAATATCCGGCGCAACCTTTCTAAGCTGGGCGGCCATCGCATCTAAGTCCGCCAACCGCGGGCAGACATAGAAGGATTGCCCGCCCCTAAACCGTTCACGCATCAAGGCTTCGCGGATGACAACATGGTCATACGGCATCAAGAAGGTTCTGACGGCCAGCCGGTCGACCGGTGGCGTAGCCATCAGGCTCAAATCCCTCACCCCAGTCAGGGCCATCTGTAACGTTCTAGGGATTGGCGTCGCGGTCAGCGTTAGGACGTGAACATCGGCTTTAATCTGCTTGAGCCGTTCCTTGTGACCAACACCGAAATGCTGTTCCTCATCGACAATCAGGAGGCCGAGATTGGCAAAATCAACCGATTTGGCCAGCAATGCATGGGTTCCAATAACCACATCAACAGACCCAGATTTCAGCCCTTCGCGCACAACATCCGCATCCTTCGGCGAAACGAGCCGAGACAACTGGCGCACTTTGATGGGAAACCCTTCAAATCGAGTTTTAAAGGTGGAGAAATGCTGCCTTGCGAGCAATGTCGTCGGCACGACGACAGCGACCTGAACACCCGTCAGGGCCGCAACGAAGGCCGCTCTTAGTGCGACTTCTGTCTTACCAAACCCAACATCGCCACAGATAAGCCGGTCCATTGGCCGACCTTTGGCAAAATCTTCCATGACATCTGAGATGGCACGCAACTGGTCTTCGGTTTCGGAGAAAGGAAAACGAGCGCAAAACTCATCATACGCGCCTTCAGGTGGCGTAAACGTCTCTGCGGACTTCAGTTCACGAGCGGCAGCGATCTTGATCAGCTGCTCCGCCATTTCGCGAATGCGTTCTTTTAGGTTCGCTTTCCGAGCCTGCCACGCCACACCACCCAACTTGTCGAGCATGGTATTACCTTGCTCAGAGCCAAATCGGGACAGCACCTCGATGTTCTCAACCGGCACGTAGAGCCGATCATCGCCGTGATAGCTGACTTTTAGGCAATCGTGAGGTGCCCCGCCGACATCTAGGGTTTCTAGTCCTTCATAGCGCCCAATACCGTGCTCTAAATGAACGACGAGATCGCCCTCCCCGAGTTGGGATGCATCAGCGATGAAGGCTTCTGCTTTACGGCGCCGGGTTCGTCTCGCAAGCCGTTCGCCAAGCAGATCCTGTTCGGTGACGAGAGCGAGGGAGTCCGTCACAAAGCCACGGCCAAGCGGCAAAACGACGAGTGAAACCTCAGTATTTCCCCCGCTCGATATATCGCTATAGCTATCTACGGTCTTAGCCGTCGCAAGATTATGGTCATGCAAGACACCAAGAAGACGGCGCCTAGACCCCTCAGTGTTGGCAGCCAGAATGACTTTGCGGCCTGCCGCCCGCTGTTCCACTGAATGCTGCTTGAACGCCTCATAGACGTTACCGTCCGGCATGGTTCGGACATCAGCAAAGTCACGCCCAGCACGTCCACCGGCATCGGTCGCGTTCTCGTCGACGTCTGCCGCAGCAAATGGTCTCAAATCTGAGGGCGCAGCTGCCATAAGAAACCTCGACCACTCCTTCTCATCAAGGAATAATTGATCGGGAGGCACGGGGTGATAAACCGCGCTTCCTTCATCTAAGCCCAACTTAGCGCCGCCGCTGGACGGATCTGCGATCCGCCGGCTCTCATAGTAATCGCGGATCAAATCGAGCCGGGCCTGAATGGCATCGTCAGCTTGATGATCAAGGGAAACTGTTGCCTTAGGCACATAGGCAAACAGCGTGTCCAAACCTGCGTGAAACAAGGGCAACCAATGCTCCATACCCGGATAGGTCTGGCCATTGGAAACCGCTTCATACAATGGGTCTGTGCCCGATACAGCGGCAAACAGTTCCCGATAGCGTGTTCTGAAGCGCTCAATCGCATCTTTCGACAACACGACTTCGCTCATGGGTTTAAGGCGTAGCGCTTTAACTTTCCCCGTCGTCCGCTGGTCTACCGGATCAAAGGAGCGCAGCGTATCGACTTCATCGCCAAAGAGATCGATGCGGACTGGGTCGTCATGGCCAGGCGGGAACAGGTCAATAAGGCCGCCACGAATGGCAAATTCACCAGGTTCCATGACCTGTTCAGCCCGATGATACCCCGTGCGCCCCAGTTCAGCCGCCAAGGCATCCGTATCTAGTCTCGTACCTGGCTTAATCTCGCGCACCATACCGCGGAACGCAGAGACCGGCGGGACTCTCTGAAGCATGGCCGCTGCAGTCACAATAATGATATGCGGGCCATCTTCTGCGTCCTCACCGACAGCAGCCAATCGGAGCAATACGTCCATGCGCCGAGCGACAACTTCCGCATGAGGCGACACCCTGTCGTAGGGCACACAATCCCAGGCTGGAAAATCAAGAACTGCCACGTCTGGCGCAAAGAATTGCAAGCTATCCTTCAGGCTCGAAAGGCGCACATCATCCATAACGATATGCAAATGGCCGTGTTCGGCTGTGCGTGCCTTATCAGCAAGGACCAGGGCATCAACGCCCTCTGGTGCACCCGCAATGACCTGGCGTCTGGCTTGAATCATTTCATTCATGAATTCAATCCGTTAACAGGTTTTTTTGATAGGTTTGTACAAGCTCTAGGATTTCCAAATTCGTCCCATCGGGCAACGGTGGAGCCCCGCGCAGCCAGTCCGAAATATCAGGATCAGAGCAGTCCAGAAAAACCTCAAGGGCGTCGAGCTGATCGTCGCTCAAGTCTTGGATATTAGCAGTAACGAACCCGCCAATAATCGCATCCGCCTCTTTGGTACCGCGATGCGTGGCGCGGTATTTTATCCGCTTACGTTGTATCTCTCGGTCCATACCAGAATGCACAATCCAGAATCCAAAACTCCGGCTCACGCCAAAAAGGAACTTCTTTCCCAAGGCTGCCGGTCTAAAGCAGGGTATAAAGGTGTCAGAGCCGCTTCGCAATTGACCCATTCTGAGATATTTATATTCCTGCCATGGCCCTTCGTCCCACCATCCTCAATCCGCTTTTTACAGCCGCAGATACCCTTTCTGGGATCGGGACACGTATTGCTAAACTTCTTGAAAAACTGACCGGAAACCGGCTGATAGACCTGATTTGGCACCTGCCAAACGGTGTCATAGATCGCAGGTTCGCGCCAAAGGTCGGAGACGCTCCAGCAGGACGGGTCTGCACCCTCACTGTTGAAGTTCTTGCTCACAGCCCACCGCCAAATCGCGCGTCCCGCCTACCCTACAAAGTGACCTGTGGCGATGATACGGGCCGTATAACGCTGACCTTCTTTCACGCGCAAAAGGACTACCTCAATCAGGTCCTTCCCGTCGGCGAAACACGGGTCATTAGCGGTAAAATCGAAGTCTACGATGGCCAAAGGCAAATGGCGCATCCAGACCACATCGTGACAGAGGGGCAAAAAGAGGCCATCCAGCGTGTCGAGCCGATATACCCCCTCACAGCAGGCCTTTCTCCCAAAACGTTGGTGAAAGGCATTGCTGGCGCATTGGATAAGCTGCCTGACCTTCCAGAATGGCTCGATGAAGCGCAGATCAAGCGTGATACCTGGCCAGGATGGAAAGACGCTCTTCTATCTGCTCATCACCCGGACTCCCTCTTGGATTTAGATCTATCCAGCCCAATTCGGCATCGATTGGCCTATGACGAATTGCTTTCCAATCAACTGGCCCTCGCCATGGTCCGCATGAAGGCAAAACGACTGTCTGGTCGATCCATCAAAGGCACAGGCGGTTTACGGTCCAAGGTCCTCGCGGCCTTACCGTTTGAACTCACCGGTGCCCAAAACAGAACCCTGGGAGAAATCGATCAAGACCTGGCAGACCACACCCGCATGCTCAGGCTTCTTCAAGGCGACGTTGGCAGTGGTAAAACCGTGGTCGCGCTCATGACCATGCTCTCTGCCGTGGAAACAGGTGGCCAAGCCGCGCTCATGGTTCCAACCGAGTTACTGGCCCAGCAACACCTCGCAACCCTAAAACCCCTGTGTGAAGCCTGTGGCGTGTCGATTGCCTTTTTGAGCGGTCGGATTAAGGGGAAAGCCCGCGATGCAATCCTCGAGGAGGTCAGAAACGGCCAAACATCGATCTTGGTCGGCACCCACGCTCTATTCCAAAAAGACGTCGCGTTTCACGATTTGATGGTTGCCGTCGTCGATGAACAACACCGCTTCGGCGTCCATCAACGCCTTGAGTTGGCTAACAAGGGCCGTGGTGTCGATATGCTGGTGATGACAGCAACACCTATTCCCCGGACGCTGACGCTGACCGCATACGGCGATATGGACGTCTCTCGCCTTGATGAGAAACCACCTGGCCGGAAACCGATCGATACCCGCTTGGTCAATCTCGAGCGACTGGTCGAGACAATTTCAGCAGTCCAACGCGCCATAAAGTCGGGCTCAAAGGTCTATTGGGTATGCCCTTTGGTCGAAGAATCGGAAACCTCAGACCTAGCTGCCGCGGAAGACAGACACCGCCACCTCTCCCAAATTATCGGCGAAAACGCCGTGACACTTGTCCACGGGCGTATGAAAGGACCAGAGAAAGACGCCGCTATGGCGGCCTTCGCGGATAAAGAAAGCCCCAACGGTCCAAAAGTGCTGGTGGCGACGACCGTCATCGAAGTTGGCGTCGACGTGCCTGAGGCGACCGTAATGATCGTCGAACATGCGGAACGTTTTGGTTTAGCCCAACTCCATCAGCTCCGCGGCCGCATTGGCCGTGGCGACAAAGCCTCAACATGCCTTCTGCTCTATCATGCACCGCTCACAGAAACAGCCACGGCTAGACTGAACATCTTGCGAGATACTGAAGATGGTTTCGTGATTGCAGAAGAAGATCTCAAACTGCGTGGCGGTGGTGAAGTCTTAGGAACACGCCAAAGTGGATTACCAGAGTTTCGGCTAGCCGATCTGTCAGTCCATGCAGATTTACTCATCATGGCGCGAGACGACACCAAACTGATTCTCGACCGCGATCCTGACCTCAAGTCCGATCGCGGAGAAGCACTGCGCACCCTCCTCTATTTGTTCGAGCAGGATGCAGCCATTCAAACCCTACGGTCAGGCTGACACAGATGGCCCTAGACAACCCTCCGATCGAGACGCTGCCCCAAGTCGGCGTTGGTGTTGTCGTCATAAACGACGAGCATGAGGTCTTACTCATTCGGCGCGGACAGGAACCCAATAAGGGTTTGTGGACCATCCCTGGCGGCCGTCAGGAGCCCGGAGAAACCTTGTTAGAAACCGCGCATCGAGAAATCATGGAAGAAACTGGCGTGACTATTTCGCAGCCTATTCTCGTCGACGTCGTAGACCTGATCCGCCACGACGACAGCGGCGCACTCAAGCGCCACTATACACTTGTGGACTATGTTGCCCGTTACAGCACCGGCACGCCCACAGCAGGCGGAGATGCCGATCTCATCAAATGGGTCCCTGTAGATACGATCGCAGAACACGTCGATTGGTCGGAAACGGTCAGAATTGTTCGCGAAGGTGACACCAAGCTAGTGTCTAGAGCTTGAGTTCCCGCCAAGATCTGCCTAAATAGCGCCCATGTTTGAGGTTGATTACATTCCGTCTGAGAAGCCCCTGTTCAATATTCGTTTGTGCACGAACAAGCGGCTCAATAAAGACAAGCTGCCGTCCTGCGGGGGTCGCGGCAGTCGTGACCTTGCGGACACCATCGAGAAAACCCTACTCGAGCAATCCATACCGGCAAAATTGATTCGTAGCCCTTGTATGAACAACTGCAAAATCGGGCCTAATCTGAAGATTCAGGGTGCGGCGCTTTACAATGAGATCACTGCAGAAACTCTGCCTGACATCATTACGGCGATCAAAGCCGAGGTAGACCGCCGAAAGGCGGAAGCTGGAGAGAACGCATGACTCAGTGGCAGGTGTTTATTGCACTTGCCATTGGTGTCCCCTTTCTTCTGTTTGCGTTGGCGGCCCTGCTTCCATGCGAAGGGTGCAGACTCAGACGCGAGCGCATTGCTCGTGCAATGGCAGCCATAAAACACAAAAACAAGCAGACAGATTAAAACAGCCCGGTAACGGATGCGACGGCGCTATCCAAATAGCCCATCATCGTGCCGGTAAAGAACCCGCTGATTCTATCCCACTGGGCATATGGCCAGATAAAGGCGCGAACCATTGCATCGCCCATCGGAACTTTTGCGAATAGATCTTGGATAAAGAAGCCAATTCCGCTTAGGCAGTAAAACGCTTGAATCGTCCAAAAATTAATCATGGCTCACCCCCCTGGTGCTCGTGTACCCCACAACGCATAAAAGCGAAGCGGACGATGACCAATCATACATTGCCTTCGCAGAGCACAATAGGCCCTACAATACGCAGTACCGTTTAAGCGCCTTCTTCTGGTTCACGCACCATGTCCGTCATCCGCTTCTTGATAGCCGCAACTTCATACCCAGGGAGCTGATACACCCAGCCCGCAGTCGCTTTGTTAACGTCTGCAATCATTTCAGACCATGCTCCTGCGTCAGTGCCAGAGTCATCAGCCGGGGCTACTCCCTTAAATCGAAGCCAGTTCTCGTCTCCATCTTCGATGAGCTCAACCGTAACTATGAACCCGTCAAACCCTTCGAATGTCGCTTTGATGGTTTTTTCCGAAGCGAACTCAACTGCGTCGGCTTTCTTCACATCATCCAACAGCAAGTTTGAAAGAACGCGCCCCATGTCATCGGCAATGCTATCGCGACGAAGCTCCATACCCGATGGGATGTTCTCTAACGTGTAATTCGATTGCTCAGGCGTTTCTTTGCTCGCGGCGAGCACTTCACCGTCAGGATGAACGACCTCAACCCGGCGAATATCATCCGCTTTAATGTTCGTAATTTCTCGCACGAGCCAATCCCGCGCCCGTGCGCCGGGATTCAACTCTCCGGTAACCAGCCAAGCCTGAGGGTCATCAGGCAACAATACGTACGTTCCCCCCTCTGACGTGCCCAATGTGAACTTTCGTTTTCCAACCAACAGGCGCGCCATTTCGTCACCATCAGCGGCTGTTAGTGTGACTTCCTTCGCCCGGGTGTCCTCTTTATCGTTTGGATCAACGAGGTCTAGCCTATCGTATCGATCTTGCAATTTCGTTTTAGGTTCCACTTTAGTCAGCCGTGTTAGCTTGACGACGAGTTCCCCTATCTTGTCCCTTTGGACAGGATAGTTATCGCGCTCAACAAAAACCCAACCAGACTCTGTCGACTTAAGTGTCGCAACACCATCTTTGGTCCGAACCGTGACCGTATCCAAAGAGTTGACGTCATCGAGCAAGCTCGGAAACAGCACTGTACCGTCATAATCTGAGGACTCTGTTGCCGGTCGGCTCGCGACTACCCAGCTTGCCACTAAGACGGAGATAACAGTAACACCACACAAAGCAGCGAAGTTCTTCGTATTCATCTCTTCACTCCCTTTCAAACTGCGACTTTGGTTGGGGTACGGCGGCGACGCCAAACCCCAACACAAATCATGAGTCCACCAAAAACAATTGGCACACCCGCGATGTTGATAAACTTCAGCAGGCCTTCGAGTTGATCAATGTTCTCTCGCAAGCTGCGTTGGACTTCTCTCAACTCTTTCCGGGTTGATAGCAACTCGGATCGATAGTTCGTTATCGCGCGTTGGTCATCGTCACCAATGAGACCTTCGCCCTGCCCCGCTTGGTTGACCTGGATCGCACTGATTTCGCCCTGAAGTGTTTCCAAACGCCCTAGCAGCTCTGTCTCTTTGGCTCGAAATTGTTGCTCGGCATCGCGTCTAAGGTCTTCAACCACGGTAAAGGGTCGGCTGACCTGACCACGTCCACGCAAAGCAGACAGAGCCGGCGTGCCCGTTAAATTCTCTAGCGCATTGATGAGAAACGCCGCGTTGTCAGCGGTCGGAACGACCATTCGCTGTCCAAAGAAATTGCTCTCCTGAACCCAGAAGCGGTCAGCGAGCATGTCAGCATCAGAGACAACGATAACCTGAATGGGTGCCGTAGCCTCTTCCAAATGGACGCGGTCCTCGCCTGCTTCCGCTGTAACCCCTTGAGGCGCTCCATTCGGAAACGCCGTCTTAGCCAATCCTGAAACTCTGGCGCCGAGCAGTATGCGCTCACCGGATGGCTCGAATTCGCGGAACAGGGCGACGACATCGGGGAGTCCAATCACCTTTTCAGACGCGATTCTCATGGAATCCGTACTCGTTTGAATCAACGGCCGAATATCAAGCGTCGCGCCCTCAACCTTGGTAAGCACACCTGCTGTCGCCAGCGTCAGGTTTTTCAGGTCACCCGTTATCGCATCATCTTGATTGAGCGCCGCTGCTTGAAGATTCATCCATGCTGGATAGTCAGAGATGACCGGCCGGCCTCCTGCTGCCGTATTCACCCGAACGGCAGCCTGGATATCTCCCGCAATAACGTCGTCCTCCAAGGTCAAACCCCAAGCATTGAGAAGAGTCTTAGTGTTCCCAAGGTCACTTGGTGCAGGCATGCCACCCTGTGGGGGTGCACCAGATTCGAGATTCGGATCAGCAAAAACAATGGCTTTGCCCCCTGACAGAATCCATTGATCAATGGTGTAAGCCGCAACCTCAGTCAGACCATCAGGCTGAGCCAAAACCAAGACATCAATGTCTTCGTCAATCTCTTCCATGGCCATATCCAAGCGTTCAACTTCGAAGAAGTCCCGCATTTGATCCATTATCTGCCACGGCGGTGTTGGATTGCCCCCCATACCACCCATGCCAGGAGTCATGCCGCCATCAACGGGCAGTGACGTCACCAAACCAATCTTGGGCTGTTGCGGATTAGACAGCGTGTAAACCAACTTCGTCAGGTCGTATTCAATGAAGGCTTCCCGCTCTAGGTTAAAAAACGAAATGACTTCCTGATCGTCCGTAGAGTTCGTGGCGGCCAAGCCGAAGTATCCAACCTCGCCAATGTCGCCAAGCGGAACAGCTTGAAGACCGAAACCAACGGCACGATCTTCAACATCGGAAAACGGCTCAGGGTCAAAATACTGAACCTGCAGCATGCCGCCAGAAAGCGCCGAGTACTGACTCAACAAATCCCTGACACGTTGGAAGTACACGCCATGCCGCGGACTTGCTTCAGACAAAGCCTGCGAAAAATAAATCCGTACAACAATGGGTTCCTGAATATCTTGGAAAACTGGGATCGTTTCTTCTGTAAGTGTGAAAACCTGCCCCTCGGTTACGTCGACGCGTACCGCGCTAAACAGAGTTTGCGAAATCGTATTCACAGCAAGAAACAAAATTGCGGCAACCACGACACCGAGTGCAGCAAGGCGAGCTTTATCAATATTTTTCATTTTCAATCCCCCTACGCCGCTTTCTTCGCGTCGACGGTAACCGTCGTCGCGAATAACCAGAAGGCCATCATTGATAAGAAAAAGATGATGTCTCGGAATTCCATGACGCCACGCGTAACCGACTCAAAGCGTACCAGAAAACTCGAAGCTGCAATAACGTCGACTAGGAAGGTCGGCGCCCATCCCCTGAAGAAATTAAGCACCAAATCCAATCCGCTCATCGTAAAGACAAAGCAAACAGCCGCAGCCGCAATAAACGCGATGATCTGGTTGCGCGTTAGCGCCGACATACAAGCCCCAATAGAGAGAAATGCACCAGCCATAAGAAAACTGCCAACGTAACTCAATCCGATGACGCCGTGGTCTGGGTCTCCGAGATACGTAAGGGTAATCCAAATGGGAAAAGTTGAAATGAGAGCGATGCCACAAAACAGCCAAGCGGCTGCAAACTTACCTAAAACCGCATCCGCCGTCGTGATCGGCAAGGTCAACAACTGCTCAATCGTCCCGCTTTTCCGTTCTTCAGACCAAAGCCGCATGGCAACAGCCGGTACAAGAAGAAGGTATAGCCAAGGATGAAAGCTAAAAAAGGTTTCTAAGCTTGCCTGTCCGCGATCAAAGAAGCGGCCGATGTAAAACGTAAACGCGCCCGTTAACGCCACAAAGATCGCGATGAAGATGAAAGCCATTGGCGTCGTAAAGTATCCGTATAACTCACGCTTGGCGATGATCCAGATATTACGCATGAGTGGACCCTCCCCCGGTAATTTGTCTGAAGACAGCGTCGAGATCACCGCGATGTTTGTAAACCTCGGAAGTGGTAATCGCACCCTCACGCAATGCACTGTTTATTCCGTCGATGATCTGAGCGCCCTCACTCGGCATACATTCGATCTGTACCGCGCCGTCTGCTCTTTGCGTATGAGTCACGTGGCCGACGCCGTTTACAGCTTGCAGTTTGCTCTTCGCAGCATCAACGGCTTCAGGTTTAACGACGACATAAATTGCATCGTGCTCAGGCAGCGTCGCAAGAAGGTCTTCTGAGGTACCATCCGCCAGCAGTTTACCGTTCCCGATAACAACCGCGCGGGTGCAAACGGCTTCAACTTCTTCGAGAATATGCGTGGAAACGATAATCGCTTTTTCAGCGGCCATCTCTTCAATCAACGTCCGTACGTGATGCTTCTGATTGGGGTCTAGCCCGTCGGTTGGCTCATCAAGAATAAGAACAGGCGGATCATGGATAATGGCTTGGGCCATCCCTACCCTTCGCTTGTACCCCTTGGACAGAACTTCAATAGAGCGATCAATTACCGCTTCCAATTTGATCTTAGCGACAGCCTCTTCAATGCGAATAGCGGCAGCCTGACCGGACAACCCGCGCACCTCAGCTATAAACTTCAAAAAGGCGCGGACCGTCATGTCTTCATAGGCCGGAGACCCCTCCGCCATATAGCCGATCAAAGATTTGACCAGAACAGGTTCCGCTTCAACGTCATGCCCACAAACTTTGGCCGTTCCGCTTGTCGGAGTCAGAAATCCAGCGACCATACGCATGGTCGTTGATTTGCCTGCGCCGTTCGGTCCCAGAAAGCCGAGAACCTCTCCTTTGCCAACCTTCAAGCTAATGCCATCAACCGCGACGAATGGCCCGAAGTGTTTCGATAATTGATCGAGCTCTACCATGGTCTCCATGGGGTTTGTCTCCTTAACCCTGCATTAAAATGCGGTTCCACTCATGTGGCGCATGCAGAAAATTGGCAACAATTCAGACAATTTTCAAGAGGCATAAGCCACTAGAAAGTGAATCATTTCAAGACTGTAAGGAATGATAGGCCGGTATGGGCAAAACTAAGTGCTGACTGTAAATTGTCGCTAATGGCCACGGATCGCGCCTTAGTTAAAACCCCCACCCGTAATAAGATGCGCACCCTTGGATACTATATGGCCTAGCAGGGCTTAATCATGCCCGATCAAGCACCTCAAATGCCGCCCGTTCACCAGATTCCATTGCAGATTCCATGCCGTAATCTAATCGACGTGTGTGCTCTCCTGCGAAGTGTAGTCGGCCATGAGGCACTATCATTTCGTTTGCGAAGGCCGTGATCTGGCCAGGGGCAAACATAGGACTACATCCCCGTTGCAATGGCTGACGCTCCCATGTGTGGTATTTCAATATCTCAATTTGCCCACGGGAGGCTGGGCGAATGCGTTCCATTTCGTCAATTAGGTATTGAGCGGCGGCGTCCGGCGAGCGGGCTGAAACCCGGCTCCCCACCAGATTGGTCAGAACGAACATCCCACGATGCTCTCCCTCGCCCGATCCGTTATCAATCGCCCAGAAGATTCCAGCGCCGCCGTCTGCGACAAGAGACCCTCCCTTACCGTCTTCCTGCCAGAACGGCTCCTTAATACGGCAGAATGCGCGCGTCGTTTCTGAGTATCTGAGATTCCGAATGGCGTTAAATTGTGCTTCGGGCGGACGTGGCCAAATATGGACGTACTTAAGAACTGAGAACGGAACAGACGATATGACAAATCGCGCCCTGTACCGGTTGCCATCTAGCGTACGCACTTCCACCCCATCATCTTCAAGCTCGATCGTCGTAACTTGCTGATTAACACGCACCTCTTGATCCAACTGCTCCGCCATCGCTGTCGGCAAGGCAATTGTGCCGCCAACCAGGTTCTTCGGCCAATGCTCGATTGGTTTGCCGTCTTTATCCAAAGGACCCAAAAACTCCGCCTCTAAGGCGCCTCGTGTCACTTCCTGAAGCATGCGCAGAGCGGAAACACCATGGAGATCATTGACCCCCGCCGCACTCGCAAGCCGTATGCCGGCATCAGAGACACCGTTACGCTTGAACAGGTCATAAAGTGAGATATCGAAGCTCGAAAACTTTGGATTAAACCAGTCATCTAGCTCGGTAAGTGGGTTCAACCTGGACAGTAGGTTCGAACTGAAACGCTCCGGAAGAATTTCACGTTCTTCTCCGACGGTTTGATTTAAGGGAGAGTCAGGCCACTCAGATGCAGAAACATGCTGCCCCCCGATGTGATACGAAAATGGCAGCAATTTCCGGTCTTCATTAATTGTCGGAAGCTGCAAACGATCTATCGCATCCCTAACGCGCGCGTAGGACGGCCCCACCTGAGACGCGCCTAATTCAATCGGGACGACGCCTGCGTTGGTTTCCCACTTTTCTTCTGCAGACCACACCCGGCCTCCAACACGAGAACTGCCCTCTAGAACCAATGTGCTCAGTCCGGCGTCGCTCATGGTCCACGCCGCATTTAAGCCAGACAGACCAGCCCCAATGACGATAACATCAACCGTTTCTTGGGCGCGTGCTCGCTTGCTATGGACGAACGGTGCTGCAGCGGCAAGAGAGGCAGCAGAGGCTGCCTTGTTGAATGTGCGTCGACTTACTGGGCGTGAGATGTCTCAGGACCTCAAAGATAGTTTTATGACGATTATTGAGTCGTTCATTTGGGCGAAAGGGATCAGATTTCGAACGGCGCAGGCTTATCGAATTCAGTCCAGCGCGGCGCTAAGAGCTCAGGGTATTCCCGCTCCATACGCTCAAGCATCTCTCTGGGCAGTTCAGCGGGAGAGTTCAGCTTCTTACCATCCCAGAAACCGGCAAGATGGCCGTGCTCATACTCCTTCGGCATCTTCAGCCAAGCCGGATATTCGAAAGCGTAATGACCACAGAAATGCGTCGGCAACGACGTTATGGTTTCATTAGCGAACAAATCCTTCTCAACCCAACTGCAGGAATTTTCTATGTGTGTTGCTGGCCAATCGGGTGGAGCACTGCGCACAGTGTCTTTCTTGATCAAATTATCTTCAACGCGAAACTGCCGATACACCTTCTGATAACTGCCGTCCCCACTGAGATTACGAAAGCCTATTGGGTTGCCAACTGTCCCCGGGTCATGGAGCAGCAGAGACACTGGAACATCCACTTTCTGTCCCGTAATCGGATTGTCGATACGATCCACGAATTTGTTGGTCTTTAAATCTCGGGGAAACGAAACATTATGGGCATGAATACGGTAATTGTTATCTCCCATATGGCGGAAATAACTGTATTCAATGCCTTCGTATCGCATGAAGGGTTCTGGCCGCCGTCCGCCAGGAATAATGAAGACCATCCAATGATACCACGTCAGGGTCGAGCCTTGATTTTCGACTAAATCACGCCCCATTCTAAAATGAGCTCTGAACTCTTCTACGGGATCTTCGAAGTAGAGAAACTCGGACGTGACCTGACTCACCGGCGGGCTGACGGACACGAGGTCCTGAGCAACCGCAGCCTTCGCTCCTATTAACGCACTCGTTGCGCCAGCTGCTTTTGACAACACATTGCGACGACTAACCATCACTATTCCTTTTGATGCTGTGAGTCAGGGGTTTGCGTCTCAAATTTTAAAAGGCGCAGGCTTATCGAAATCTTCCCAGCGTGGAGCCAAGAGTTCGGGGTATTCCCGCTCTAGGCGCTCAAGAATCTCTCTTGGAAGTTCAGCCGGTGAGTTGACCTTCTTACCATCCCAGAACCCTGCCAAATGACCATGCTTGTATTCTTCAGGCATATTGAGCCAAGGGTAATATTCGAAGGCATAGTGACCACAAAACTTTACCGGTAGAGAAGTTATCGTCTCGTTCGCAAACAGATCTTTTTCGACCCATTGGCAAGAATTCTCGATGTGAGTCGCTGGCCAATCCGGCGGCGCACTGCGGACGCTATCCAGTTTGATGAGATTATCTTCAACACGGAACTGCCGGTATACGTCTTGGTATGTCCCGTCTCCATTGAGATTTCGGAATCCTTTAGGACTCGCGATTGTGCCGGGATCAGTCAACAGCAATGAAACCGGAACCTCTACGCGTTCCTGAGTGATAGGGTTCACCACGGTATCGATGAACGCGTTGGTTTTAAGGTCGCGGCCGAAAGATACGTTATGAGCGTGGATGCGGTAATTGTTGTTTCCGAGGTGACGGAAATAACTGTACTCAATACCTTCATACCGCATCAGAGGTTCAGGCCGGCGACCACCAGGGATCGCAAAGACCATCCAGTGGTACCATGTCAAAGTCGAACCCTGTTCTCCGACCAAGTCCCGTTCCATACGCAAATGCGCCCGAAACTCTTCCACTGGATCTTCGAAATAAAGAAACTCTGATGTGACCTGACTGATCGGTGGTTCTATCGAGGTAAGCGTCTGGGCTCCTGCCGGTGACACGCCTCTCGAACCAACCAAGGCACCTGCCGCCAATGCGGTTGATGCTACAAATTTCCGTCTCGTTGTCATCTCAACTTTGTCCTTTCATGAAAATTGAACATGCTAAATTTTTACCCGACAAGACTCAGCGCCCTATCGAGTTAGCGAATTCAAATAATTCTCTATTAAAACGCTCCGAATTTTCTGCGAACGGAGAATGCCCTATGTCATCGTACTTGGACGCAATCGTCTGTCGGTAAATCGAGCGAAAGGCTTCAGCCATAGGGCTAGTCACTGAACCATCTTTCGCACCGTAAGAAAGCAAGATCGGCATGTCGCTTAACGGCCCGGCGAGATCCTTGTTGTTAATTTTTCTTCCTGCGAGCGCCCGACGGACATACGACGGCGTCATCATCGTCACCATCAGGGCATCCTGCTGCCACACCTCTCCGAGGTTCGCTTCGCTAAGGAGAGACACAGCGAACCTCACGGACGCCAAATTTTCTTCAATATCGGGCGACTGCTGGCGCACTTGATTAGCAATCATTTGCCTCATGATTTTTTCATCACTCGATTCTGGGTCTTCGATACGATCGATCAATACACCTGTGTTAGCCACCAAGTTGATCGCAGCAATGTTATCTGTCCCATGGTGTCGAATGTAGTCCATCAACACGAGTCCGCCGTAAGACCAGGCAACGACTAATGGTTTCACGAGCTTTTTTGCCGCGATGACGGCGGCAACATCGTCTGCCCAAAGCGCACTGTCCTCATAGTCTTTGCGCATCCAAGGCTTCGCTGAATTGCCATGGCCGCGCAAATCAAACGCCACCATGCGGAAAGCCTGCAACTGGTCAGAAGAAAGTTGCGCGCGCCAACTCAGGTAGCTTTGACTAACACCATGAATGAACAGAATTTCCTTACCGTCTTTTGAACCGGATTCGACAACATTCAGGGGCGTATTACCTCCCCCAGAAACTTCAGAAAAAACTAGATCCGTCGCCTGAACGGGCGCCACGAAGCCAGCAACGATTAGCGTAAGAAAAGAAAGAATGGCACGCGACATAGCTAACCGCCCCCTTGCATAAGGTTGAGGCCACGAATAATTGTGTTGGGGATGAAGGAGTGGTCCCACTTGTCGGTGGTTCTGCCTAACCGGAGAATTACCAAATCCAGTGACGGACTGACCCACATCACTCTGTTACTTCCGCCTTCAAGGAATAGGATGTCATCCACAAGGAATGGCTCGGATTGGTAGTGACCGATGCCCGTCCCTTCGTAGACCTCTCGTACTTCTCTGTACGGTTGGCCACGCCACATGTGCAGCCCATAGGCTTCATAGTGCCGACCCGGCGCTGTCATTTCTTCCACCCAACCGGACGGCAGGACTTGTTGTCCGTTGTAAATACCGTCGTGCGCAAGCATGCTTCCCAGGCGCACCCAATCTCCGGGTGTCGCACGGAAACAGCAGTCGATGTGAGCCCGTCCGCCTGGGCGCTCCGCGTAAAATATTCCTTTCTCTGCTTCAAGGGGCATCCACAATCGTTCTTCGAAATACTGGAGTACCGGCGTATTGGTCGCCCGCTGAAGAATGACCGCTAGCAAAGTAGAATTGGCACTTGAGACATTAAAAATTTCGCCCGGGGGGCGCTCTGCTTGAAACGAAAGCGCAGCAGCCGCAATGTCTGGGGCCCACGCCAGTCTCGTCTGTTTGTTGAAGGGACTATCCGAGAACGGGGGATTCTCAAGCCCACTTGTATTTTCAAGGAGATGACGGACCGTGATTTTTGACCGTTCGTCATTGCGCCACTCAGGCAAATACGTCGCGGCAGGTTCATCAAGAACGACTGCACCGTCCGCGACAGCAAACCCGTACAGAATGCCGATCAAAGACTTGGTCATGCCACGACCACTATAGGGGGTATGGCGGCCTACGCCGTCCCAATACTGTTCAAGGGCCACTTTGCCGCGATGGAGAACAATCAGTGCGACCGAGTTTCGCTCGGCTGTCCAAGACGATGCAGCGTCTAAAGCCTCAGGAGAGATGGTGTTCAAGTCAGCGTCAAAGGACGGAAAGAACGCTCCGTCTCCACTGCCGATGGTGTAGGTGGGTTCGTAAAAAGAGTCTGGCCATTCGCCCGCGTTCTCAGGCTGATTTACGAACCGATCAATATAAATCCATTCATCCGAAGCATAAATGACGGCCCCGAAAACTCCGAGCAGAATAACAGTCGCGGTCAGGATGTACTTTTTCATCCGCTTCAGGTTTCCCCTCTGAGAACTCCCTCGGGATTTTCTAAAATATCGGGGTGATGAATCGCCGTGAGGCGCAACCATTCTTCCGGCATCTCCGCCAAACTGTTACACGTCGCGCCGATGCCACTCGACATGGTGTGTCCTTGTATGTCGCCCATCTCCATCCACGGGCGCCAACTGGACGCTGCGCTATAAGACAGTTTTGCTGAAGCGGCATGAACTGTTGGATCAACAAGCTCATCCAGCTCGCCTTGCCAAATGGCTGATTCCTTATAAAAAACGCGGGCGTCTTTTGGATCTGTTGGAAAGACCCGACCATACTCTTCTGTCTGTATCCAAACCGTATTGCCATCAATGACAGCAGGTCCGACAGATCGCTCAAGCTTCACATCACCCTTCGGTGCGAACGCTGAAGGTGCTTCATTCCCATCTTCGCTTACAACCCCCTCCTTACCTGTCGCCAATTCTGATATATCCGACTTAGCGCTTACAGTTACGGCGGCCGGGCCCGACCGATAGAGTGGAACTTTCACGACCTTTCCAGTTCCGGGCATTGCTAATGTATCCAGCAGTTCACCCGTCTCGACGTCAAGGTAGTACGTGGTCTCAACAACATTGATGTCGAACGTGCCGTCACCATTGTCACGCGACGTGCTGATGGTCCCTGCTAAGAGAATGAGCAGTGGCGTGATCTCTCCGTCAATGTAAGAAAATCGCTTGGCCTCAAGCCAGCCGCTTCTAAGCCTGCCGTCCGTACTGGACCGCATCTTTCTCACCGCCCTTACCAGTTCGACATCACCGTTGAGCGCATCAACTGTATGAGGCCTAGCAAGAGCCTGTCCGGCCCCGCCAGCAATAGAGGCAGAAGCCAAACTTAGCCCTCCAAATAAACGCCTACTTACCGCTTTAGGAAACTCGGAATTATCCATGCTTTTACAGTCCTTTTTATGTGACTCAGCTAAAGCGGCAGAGAATGCTCTACCCACACAGCCTTGATCGAAAAAACGTGATGAGAAAAAGAAAATGGGTGTGCAAGGTTTAAACCCTACACACCCATTCTTGATCTCGTCTTAGAGCGGTCTACTAGAAGCTAGCAGACAACGTCACACCGAAGGTGCGTGGCTCAGGCAGAGTAAACTGGTAGCCCAGTGTACCCGTCAAGAAGCTGCCCGTGGTGCGTTGTGATGACAGCACTTTGTCGCTGTCAGTCAGGTTCTCAACCCAGGCCGTAACGCTGTACTTGTCATTACGCCAGCCGCCACGAAGATTGTGCAGGACTGCAGCCTGTGTTTTGGCCAGGTTGACCGTCCAGTTATAGGTTTCGGACTGATACCAAGCGTCATAGCGACCGAACCACTCACCGTCACCGCCACCAATACCGTCGGCAGCCATGTTGAAGTCCAGAGCAAACGTGGCAGCATGATCTGGTGCGCGGGCTGTTTCAAAGCCACTTGCATCAGCATCGCCGTAGACCCGTAAATTAACGCCATCGTTATAAACCTGGATGTCGCTTTTGTTGTAGTTGTAGGTCACGCTGGCGATCCAGTTTTCGTTGAGCACGTAGCTCCCCGCCAACTCAAAGCCCCAGATGTTGGTGCTGCCGTTACTGTTGTAATCAATCTGTCCGCCGAGACGGTCTGAGCCCAGGACGAACCTGCCATCACCGTTACTGTCGACGTTTCTCGTGAAACCACGGAAGCGTTGGTTGGTCCAGTTCATGATGTAGACCGCACCGTTCACGTAGCCTCTGCCATCGGCAAGGCTGTGCTTGGCACCAAACTCGTAGGATTTAAGCCCAGCCTGCTCAACATTGTAGCCGATACCTTCAGCTGCATTAAACGCTGGGAACGCGACGGTGGGCTCCATTTGAATGACTTCAGGATTGAAGCCGCCCGGATTGTTGCCCTTTGAATAGCTTGCATAGAGCAAGGTGTCTTCGTTCAATTTGTAGTCGAGGATCACACGTGGCAACCACGCCGTGAATTCACCTTTCAGGTCAATCTCGGCACCGCCAAACTGCTGCGCCGTAAGGATCGCGAGCGCGTCAGTGCTAGAATCAAGCGGCATTGCCTCCTGAATCACCGAAGATGCGTTTTCAAGCGTTTCTTCTTCGTACCGCAGCTCGGCGCTAATGGTAAACTGGTCGGTAACGTCATATTGCAAGCTACCGAAGACCGCCTTGTTTTTGACGCCCTCAGCAACCGTTGGCGTGACCCCGAACAGGCCACGGCCGCCTCTTGCACTCACTGCTCCGATAGTCGGATCAAAGCAGAATGGTCCTGTGCCCGGACAAGGGAAGCCGCTTTGACCATCCAGGCCGTAAGTCAGGTCGAGATAGTAACCACCGACCATCCCACGCAGCCGTTCATCCTGAGGGGATGCCAGACGCACCTCCTGGGACCACGATCTGTCATTCCATTTCAGGAAGACCATGATTTCGTCGGTCAGGAGCTCACGCATTTCTTCCGTGCTCTCGCGGTACCGACCGGTCACTGAGGTCAATGTGTAGCCAGAGCCAGCGATATCCCAATCAACATTCAGAGTGGAGAGTTGGGTTGTGCGATCGAGGCCCAAGTCGTCCTTAAACGTGGTGTCCACCAGGGGCGATACGTCAATCGAAATCCCGTTGGTGATCAGATCGCGGCTGAGAGTTCCACAATAATATGTGGCCGTTCCGGTCCCAAATGGTCCGCAATTGTTGCTCTCGCCTTTGGCCAAGAACTGAGTGGCCAAGCCATCGTCGTCTACTGAATAGACATGACGCAACTTGATGGTGATATCTTCAGACGGCGTAGCGTAAAGCGCTATGCTGCCTGTGTTGGTCTGCTGGGCACCCAGCTTGTCGCCGGAGGGGTGCTCGTTGTCCCAGGCGCCATCGTAGGTGTAATACCGACCGGATACTCGGATCGACAGCTTGTCTTCAACGATCGGACCTTCGAGGCTGAGCCACGCATCCGCGCGCTTGTTATTGCCGAGGATAATACTCGCATCGCCGCCCCATTCATTACCCGGTGTCTTGGTGATGAAGTTGATCGCACCGCCGAAGGTGGCCCGGCCGAAGAAGGCGCTCTGAGGGCCTTTGACGACCTCCACGCGCTCGACGTCGTTCATAGACACCCACTGTGTGGACCCTGGTAGATAAACGCCATCGACGAATGCAGACGATGTCTGCTGGTTGCGCACAGACGAGGAGTCGATACTGCGGAACCGGATCGCCGGATTGTTACGGCTACCCGTGTGGTTGCTCATGTGCACCCCAGGGGTGAACTGAAGCACGTCTTCGATATCAGTGATTTGCTGGTTTCTGATCATCTCAGCACTGAACGCCGTAACGCTCAAAGGAATGTCCTGAATAGACTCATTCGTCTTACGCGATGTAACGACGATTTCTTCTAGCGCCAACTGCTGCGCTGCTGCTTCTCCGGCGAATGCCGACAATGCGAGTACACTCGTCATTGCTAGTAAATTTTTCTTGCTAAGCATGCTTAGCTCTCCCCCGATTAAAAAAAACTGTCGTGCGCTGATACACTCGCGCACCTTATATAACTAATATATGCCTAATTAACTAATCTCAGAATTTTTAGCTTTGAAATCCAATACTTTTAGTAATGCCACCCATGCGCTCCCTTTATAGAGGCATATCTGGCGCAGACTTGCGTGGAACCGTCGCTCCCCGGCAAACCCCGGTAGAACGGTCACTCGCTATTCACACGATACTCGGAAAATAGAACGCCTTTAGACCTGCTTTCTTTCAATCGTTTGATAGGCAACACGAACTACGTGAAGCAAGCGGGTGTGGCGTAATGTTTGTGACCTTCTTGAATAGTCCGGTTATGCACGCATTTCAGACATGGCTGCCCCGGGTAATGAATGCGAGTAAAACAAGCAAACTCAGTTATAATAATAGTCTACTATTTATACATACACCGAGCGAGCCCAAAGACACGACCCTCGCTATATAATGCTAGCCAAAATCACCTAAATTGCAGTTGTTTTAGTCGTCGTTTCCACATCACCGGCCAGTGGTGAGACCGAAATAACCGAAATATTTCCAGTTTTCGCCATGAATAAATCCACGTCGGCAGCGCAGCTGCTTGTGGGTTTTAAGCGCTGACTATGAGAAAGCGATCCCGCTCCGCATGGCGCTGCAACCAGTGAAATCCATTAGAAGAAATTGGTGAGCCCAGCAGGACTCGAACCTGCGACCCGCTGATTAAAAGTAAGAAGATATACGTTTCATTGCGTTTCATTGCGCCACATCCCAACTCATAAGTGGCATAAAATATAGCTTTTTATAGCTTATCTGGCCATACACGGTTTCATGGTATTACATCTAGCGTGATTGCTATATCGTTACTATCCAGTTCTAGCAATCACGGGCCAACTAATGTCTGGACGTATTACCAAAGCGATCGTTGAAGCTGTGAAGCCGGGTAACAGAGACAAGTTCCTTTGGGATACAGGCGATGGCTCCCTTAAGGGGTTCGGCCTTAAAGTCACTCCTAGAGGGCGAAAGGCGTTTATCTACCAGTACCCGCATCGGTGGTCGAGCTGGGACAACCAAACGCTTCACCATAGGCCCCTACGATCCCCGCACTTTGACGGTGACGGCTGCCCGACGTCGAGCTGAACAATTAGCAGCAGAAGTACAGGCAGCAAAATCTGGGGACGAGAAAGACCCCGTAGAGAAGCGACGCCATCAACGAGAGGCCGAAAAGCGGGCCAAAGAAGCGGCCAAGAGCAGGACCTTTAGGGATGCTGCAGAGGTCTTCATTACCAGCAGGAACGCCAAAGGTCTGAGCCATCGCTACATTGCCGAGACCACTCGCCTACTGGAACGGGAGACTTATGACGTATGGGGTTCGCGGGACTTAGCAGAAATCACCCACGAAGAAATACAAGCCTTATTGGATGAGATAAGTGCCCGTCCAGCTCCATTCGTAGCCAAGAACCTTTATTCAGCTCTACGCCCCCTCTTTGCCAGAGCAACAAAGAAGCACCCGCCTACCTGAGAACCCTGCTGAGGGAATAACGCTGGACGTTCCTACTCCTAAACGAGACTCCCTTAGCACCACTGAGCTAAAGCGTATCTGGAAAGCAGCTAAAGCCATTTCCTATCCGTTCGGTCCCATCTTGCAGTTACTTATTCTGACGGGACAACGGCGGTCTGAGGTTGCCGGGATGAAGGGTTCTGAAATTGACCTCATAAACTCTGTTTGGGTCATTCCAGGCAGCAGGACCAAGAATGGTATGCAGCACACCGTCCATTTATCTGTTCTGGCGGAGAAAACGATTAAGCCACTACTCGATGGTGACAGCCTGTTATTCACTCAGTCTGGAGAAACACCGTTCAGCGGCTTCTCCAAGGCTAAGAAGCGAGTAGACGAACTTTCTGGTGTGCATGGATGGCGGCTGCACGATCTAAGACGAACGATGGTGGAGCACATGGTTGAAAAGCTAACCCCACGTATATCTGCCGATGTTGCAGATCGGATTCTAAACCATACGACAGGCGCAAAAACACACCGATTCAACAAATCTATAATCGGGCACGTCTATTACCTCAGCGAGAGAAAGCACTCACTGCCTGGGGGCAGTTCTTAGCTAAAATAGAGTCCAATAATGTTCTCTAGCGCCCATACGCGACCTAACATTCTGCACCACATTTAGTAGATCACGTTCTGCATGCAACTAAATATGGTTGACGAATGCACGCTGTGGCATCATGATAAATGTACAGAAGATTCTCTGACTTGCTTTTGACCAACCGCCCTCAGCGGAGTCAGAACTAAATAAAGCAAAGCCCTTTGGCACCCTGCCGGAATGAAACAACCCTTTCATGGGACTTCACCCGGTAAAGACCAGTAACGGAACCGGGTGGGAGACGGCACTCCCTCAAAGAACAACTTCGCATAACACCTCAATAGTCGAAATCAGGCGCAATGCTTTGTGTGCATTCCGATACGTATAAACGTATTGCGCCTTTCCAAAGAGGCCATGCGATGAGCCAAGAACTAATACCTAATGAATCCCGACGCCTTATCACTCGCGATGCCCGCTGCTTATTGCGGACTCTCTTCTTCCCTATTTGAGAAATGGCGACTAACTGGTGGAGGCCCAGCATTTCTCCGTATTGGTCGCCGCGTTATATATGACCGTAATGATTTAGACGCTTTTCTTGCGAAGCATCGGTTCGACCCATCCCAAATGGGAGGACATGAAGATGAGTAATTGTTTACTTCGTGAGTTCGTAGCCGCCGACCAGAAAAATACGAAATCCCACTATGAAAATCTGTCTGCATTTGGCATCCCCCGAGCCGTATGGTGCGGTACCGGAGGTTCACTGATCGGCGTTCAAAAAGTCCGTTCGATTGAGCGTGGATATTACCAGCCGTGTGAGCCAGGGCGTCCCTACTACGTCTGTCCCATAGGCTCGCATGCATCTGGCTTTTGGCAGTTCTTAGATGATCTTTGCGCCTGGTCACCTTCTCAACCGAATTGTTGGTTTATGAGAACTGGTAATGGTTTCATGCTCAATCCTGACGAGCCCGAACGCTGCCGGATACATCAAGAGCCAATAGAACTGCATGCAACTCCACTTGACTGGCTTCGTGCTGGCGGACGCGGTGCCGTTATCTTGGATTGGTCGATAAATCTCCACCTGACGTTTGGGGGTCTCTCTCACTTCATCTGCTCAACGCCGCAACTTGTTGGACGCCTATCAGCAGGACTGAGCGACACGGGCAGAAAGCCACAGGTCCGTCTAAGCCAGGAGACGACCAATGTCGCCGCTTAACGCTCTTACGGACACAGTTCCTTACCAACCGGGCCTTCAGGTTCCTAGGCTTAATGCCGTCGATGTTGGCACCTTCATATCGATGAAACTGCCACCGCGAGAAATGGTATTGAGTCCAATCTTGCCCGCCCAAGGCTTGATAATGGCATACGCACCTAGAGGAATAGGAAAGACGTACTTCGCACTTTCCGTTGCCCTCGCTGTTGCATCTGGTGGCTCGGTTCTTCGCTACACCGCACCAGAACCACGCAAGGTTCTATACGTAGATGGCGAGATGCCAGGCAATGTGATGCAGGAACGCCTGTCATTCATAGCTAGAGGCATGTCAGTTGACCTAAAGCAGCCTGAGAACCTGCATATCATTACTCCAGATTTACAGCCTGATATGTCGGCTAACATTGGCACTACCGATGGCAGGGGGTGCCATTGAAGAACATCTGCAAGGGGTATGCCTTCTAATCTTGGATAATCTTTCGACGCTTTGTCCGGGAATTGAAGAAAACAAGAGCGAGGCATGGACACCAGTACAGGAATGGATACTGACCCTTCGTAAGCGCGGCATGTCAGTCTTAATGATCCATCATTCTGGCAAAAACGGTGGCCAACGTGGCACGTCAAGGCGCGAAGATGTCTTGGACACTTCCATCAACCTCAAACGTCCAGTCGATTACTCACCGGCGGACGGTGCTCGCTTCGAGGTCCACTTGGAAAAAGCCAGGGGCATCCATGGTGACGACACCAAGGCTTATGAGGCGAAACTCGATGTCAGAGACGGCGCTGCACAATGGACAACCAAAGACCTTGCTGATCTGGATTACGAGCGCGTCATTCAATTAACCAGCGAGGGGCTGACTACGCGCGAAATTGGAGAAGAGCTGGGCTTTGGTAAGTCCAAGGCTAATCGTCTCCAAAAACGTGCAAAAGAAGAAGGGGCATTGGCCAAATGAGCACTCAGAAATCTTTGTCCCATTGCCCCGCTCCTATAGGGGATGGGACAGCGGGACAAATCACTTCAGAACGGGACAAACCGTGGGACAAAGTCGGGACGTTCAGCCTAAAAGCCCTTGCAAACCAGGCGTTTGAGGCAGGACACGCAAAGGGACAAAGCCGGGACAAAACCTAGCAGCTCCTTGCCCCCCCCCACTGACCATGTGGGACAGACTCTTTCAGAAGACGAAACCGAAGAGAGGGCAGCCATCTGTAGCTTTGACGGCCAGATACCCCGTGAGTGGGCTGAGGGGTTTGCAAAGCTTCAGAGCATGCCCAAGCCACCTAATGTGACCGAAGAGAGGTGGCTCCAGGTCATAGACGACTCAGGGCGGTTTTTGGACTCTTGGGGCTCGAAGTTGGCTGCTCTGGGGTGGACGCCATCTGATGTTTTTGGCGTGCATCCCGAATGCCCAGAACCCTGCCTAGATACACGCGCATTGGTTTGGTCAATCAAGGGCAGAAACGTTTCTCTCGTTTCGTCAGACCGCGTTGTCATCGAGAGTGAGGGCGGCAAGGTCCAAACAGATTTGCCGCCGTTCAGAAAAAGAATTTGTCTAAATTACTAAGTCTAGCAGCACTTCAAAAAACGGGTGCGAACCACCCAACCAATCGCAAATTTAAACGGAGACAAAAAATGGAAAATGACGGCCCAGACACTTTCACAAATAGAGTTAACGCAGCAGGCGTGGCTTGTTTACAACAAGTATTACGGGAACTTGGTCATGATGAGGAACCAGAGAAAACCCTTCGTTACGTCCTCGAAAGAATTGAAGAAACCACAGATTACATGATCACTACTCCAGATCTAGAGAGAGAGAGGCAGGGGTATAAAGATCAGGTGGACAGTTTGATGCACACGTTCATTTATAGACAGCGACAAGAAATCATTAATGATCGGAAAAAGCGGTGGTTGAAGGCAGAGGAAGAAGATGATCTTCCGTTTTGATTATTGGAAAACTCTTATTGGACCTCACCTTTCCGTTTCCTGTGCTGAAGCTAGAAACTGGGACCCAATCTGCCGGCCTTCCGGCTGTGATGCGGCGGTCATGAGGGCATTCAAGTGATGTCTGATGAATTAGAGGACAAGAGAAAAAACGACCCGGCCGAAGTCACCGTAGAGGAAGATCAAAACGGCAATAATAATGCCAAAATCCAATTGGCAGTTGCTCCCGAAAGACTGTCTGGATCAACCAGCAAAGAATTTTGCACTCGCATCCTAACGCAATCGATAAATTCCATTTTGGGTGGGGTTGGCCTCGCCAATAAAGATGTAGAAGAAGTTATGCAAATGACTTTAGCCACATTGCAAGGTATCCGACCTAGAGATGAAATCGAAGGGCAACTGGCAGCGCAAATGGTTGCCTCTCACAATGCCAGCATGGACCTTTACCGGCGCGCTTTCATACATGGTCAACCAATTGAAGTCGTCGAAATCTACTTGAAACAGGCCGCCAAACTCTCACGTCTTTACACGGAACAAATGGCTGCGCTGAAGAAGTACCGGGGCGAGTCAGGCAACCAGACCGTTACAGTTAAACACCAGCACATCGAAGTGAACTCGTCGGGACCAACTCAGGTCAACGCCTTCCCTCCGGGGGGCGTTGAAGAAAAAATCAAGGAACAACCCCATGCAAAGCAAGTTGCAGATGCATCTCAGTCCTCGTTGCGGTGCCAGGACACGCTCGGGGAAGCCGTGCCAGTCGCCCGCGATCAAGGAAAAGAAGCGTTGTCGAATGCACGGGGGAAGAGGAAGCGGAGCACCTAAAGGAAACAGTTACGCCCTTAAGCACGGTTTCTATGCATTAGACATGATTAGAGAACGCAAGTTGTTCAGGGAATTGGCGCTAGAAATCGAAGAATTGACGAAATCCGTATGACTAGATTTAGAAAAATATTTCTATGCGTATCTTCTACTTTCTGAATAAATTTTCTGTTGAAAGTAACGGTCCCTCGCAAACGACACCATGCACCGAACTAAACGAACGCACCTTTACGTAAAAAAATTTTGTCTGTTTCCGCCAATATTGACTGGTCCTCGTTGCGATTTGTGTATCCTTCGTGTTGAAAATATTCTGCATATCGGGAGGTATCAAAACCCTCGAAATGATCGCCATTGAACAGGAACTGCACGAATCTTTTGAGGATGCACAGGCGCGATATGAGCAGGAATTTGGATCACTCCCAACAGAAAATGTTACTATTATTCATGTCGAATACGTGGCGTCGCTAATGCAAGAAATCGTTCCTCGCGTTTACGAACAGCATACATGAGGGCCCTAGGTCCTCGTCACTCGCCTACGCTGGAAGCTAACAGTAAAGGTTGTCCGTCTCCTGCGGCGCTTGAGCTTTAGACGGGCGCCGTAATCATCAAGAACCTCCTGCGCCAGTGTCAGGCCATTCCCCGCCGCCGTGAAGTCCTGTCCACCCTGGTTCAAAATATGGTCCACGTGATCATCAGGGATGCCCGGTCCATTGTCCTGAAAATCGATATGACAGAACCTGCGGTCGCTTCTAACGGATATGCCGATCTCGGCATCAGGTGTGCCGACAAGCCATTCAAGTGAGGGCTTGGCCCGAGTTCAGCTGGGTAATAAATATGGTTTCATCGACCGCTCTGGACAGATGGTGATCAATCCGCAGTTCGGTTTTGCGGAGTCATTCAGTGAGGGCTTGGCCCGAGTTCAGCTGGGTAATAAATATGGTTTCATCGACCGGTCTGGACAGATGGTGATCAATCCGCAGTTCGATTCTGCGGGGTCATTCAGTGAGGGCTTGGCCGCAGTTGAGCTGGGTGATGACTCTTACAGAATTAACAAACAAGGCCAAATTTTACTCGACCCCACGTGTGTTGCACGACCGTACAAGACAATTAGAGAGAATGTCTGGAGCAGGTTGTTGGAGTAGGGGAAAAAGGGCGTGACTGGCCTATTACATCACGCAGCTTGAGCAGTTCGATGGTGCGTGGCTATTCAGTAATGTCTTCTCGGACTTGCTTCATCTGGCAGATTTGGATGTATTACTTTTTTCAGTTTAATTATCTGGTTTTCATACCGATCGATACGTTCGCGGGTCTCATGTGCAAACCTATTGTGCTCTTCTACATTTGGAAGCTTTTCTTTATAGGTTAGAGAATCAGAGTGCCTACCGTATAGATACCCTGCGGCTGCCGCTAAAAAGGCCCACACTGGACCACCTGAGTAGTATCCAGCAGCTGCACCTACGAGCGCGTAAACTATAGATTGTGGTTTATCCGATTTAGAAGGGAGTTCCATTAGAGTAGCGTCTTCTCTTTCATTCGCGATGTTTGCTTCAAGCAACTCTATGCAAAGTTCAACATACTCCCGCTGTGTCTCAGTACTCTCGATATGCTCTATATCGCTAAAATCGTTTTTTGGGTACACGCCTTTTGATTCCAGGATAGGCACTATGCGCGAATCAAAAAACTCTTCATGTTCAGTTTCAAGCGCTCGAAGCCGCTCTAAATTACTTACCATTGTACCTATTCCTCCGTGTGCCCATTGGCTGAGAGGTGGACTATGCCCCACCGGCGAGTTAATGAATTTACCATCATGGTCGAAGCTAAAAAAGGTGTTCGCGGCATAGGTGCGGGCCCCTGTCCGTTCCGTTTCCAATCATGCTTCCTTAGAGCCTTCGGCTTTTCCCCAATCGAAACCAAGCGCATTGAGCTTCGCTATCCGATCACGATCTAGCTCATGGGAAAGACGTCCAGCCTTATAATCTGCTGCGTTGGTGTACCGCACCAGTAGACCGAGCTCGGGAACCACCATCGGTTTTATAACTCTGTGGAACTAAGCAATCGCCCTCGCGTTCCTTGTAAGCCTTGAGGTGCTCGTAGCCAGTTAACCATTGGTTGCTTCCGCTTCCCTTGTAAGCCTTGCGGTGCTCGTAGCCATTAGTCCAGGCGGCTTCATGCGTATTCCAGACAAAGCCCAGGTCCTCAAGCTTTTTGATCCGATCATCCGAAAGACGTCTGGCCTTATAAGCACTGCGTTGATTGGTGCACCAGTCGCCGAGCGCGTAACCACTATCGGTTTTGTAGCTGCGTGGAACTGAGCAATCGCCTTCGCGTTCCTTGTAAGCCTTGAGGTGCTCGTAGCTTTCAGTCCAGGCGGCTTCGCGCGCATCCCAGACAAAGCCCAGGTCCTCAAGTTTTTTGATCCGATCATCCGAAAGATGTCCGGTCTTATAATCTCTGCGTTGGTTGCCGCACCAGTTACCGAGCGCGTAACCATCATCGGTTTTATAATCCGCTGGAACTAAGCAATCGCCTTCGCGTTCCTTGTATGCCTTGAGGTGCTCGTAGCCATCAGTCCGGGCGGTTTCTCGCGTATCCCCCCAGACAAAGCCCAGGTCCTCAAGCTTTTTGATCCGATCATCCGAAAGACGTCTGGCCTTATAAGCACTGCGTTGGTTGCCGCACCAGCTGCCGAGCTTGTAACCATCAACGGTTTTATGAGGACCCTTCACTAAGCAATCGCCGTTGCGTTCCTTGTAAGCCTTGAGGTGCTCGTAGCCTTTAGTCCAGCCGGCTTCCTCCCAATCCCAGACAAAGCCCAGGTCCTCAAGTTTTTTGACCCGATCATCGGAAAGGGTCTTGGTCTTATAATCTGTTCGTTGATTACTGCACCAGCTGCCGAGGTTGTAACCATCATCGGTTTTATGAGGACCCTTCACTAAGCAATCGCCGTTGCGTTCCTTGTAAGCCTTGAGGTGCTCGTAGCCATTAGTCCAGGCGGCTTCAAGCGTATCCCAGACAAAGCCCAGGTCCTCAAGTTTTTTAATCCGATCATCGGAAAGACGTCCGGCCTTAAATTGTTTGCGTTGTGTGCCGCACCAGGTGCCGAGCTTGTAACCATCAACGGTTTCAGCGCTCCTTTGAACCAAGCAATCGCCGTTGCGTTCCTTGTAAGCCTTGAGGTGCTCGTAGCCATTAGTCCAGGCGGCCTCATCCGAGAACCAGACAAAGCCCAGGTCCTCAAGTTTTTTAATCCGATCATCGGAAAGACGTCCGGCCTTAAATTGTTGGCGTTGTGTGCCGCACCAGTTGCCGAGCTTGTAACCATCAACGGTTTCAGCGCTCGCTTGAACCAAGCAATCGCCGTTGCGTTCCTTGTAAGCCTCCAATAACCCAAACCAAAACATCCAGGAAGCCGTCGCTGTCTCCAACAAACGCACCTGGAAAGCTGCCGCAAATTCATTAGATATTCTCATTGGTAGATCAAATTTAATCTTCTCAGGAAAGCCATCAAAGTGTCCGTGCCTACCTAGTTTGGTCCTGAGGTTATCTATTTCCTCTGCAAGAACTTCGTCATGCGCTCTCAGAGCATTGAGGCAATCCCAGATTACCGAGAAACGGCTTTGGCTTAGCTCCGCGTCAGCGTCCTGGTCATCGCCAATAAAAATGGGCAAAACGATTGTTCCGTAGGTTTTGACGGCGCTTGGTCGTATTGCTCGGCCCACCGCCTGAACAATGTCGACTTTGCTTTTCTTTGAGTCGATGAATACAACGCCGTCAAGTGTAGGGACATCTACTCCCTCTGATAAACACCGAGCATTACTCACTATATGTCGCGTGCCACTTTCTAAGTTTTTTAGCCGTTCAAGTTTTCTGACTCTGTCGCCAGCAGGCATTTTTCCGGACACGTAATCGGTGCCCAGGGCTCCCGTTGGCCTGTGTTCGTCGGTTAGCCATTCCATGACCTTGGGCAGCGTCTCTGAAAAATTCTGCGCGCCCTTCACGTAACTATGAAAGCTGATCATTCGACGCAGATCATAGTCTTTGACCGCCTTTAACAGACCGATCTTGGATGCGAGGGTTTCGGCGTCGTCCTCTATCCCGCTTTCTGTTTGAAGAAGCTCACGGTCCTCAATGAATTCTCTGATTGTTGGGTCATCCACCCCAACGATGACCACCCGATAGTCACTGAGAAGGTCATCAGCTATCGCTCGGCCAAAAGTTAGTCTGTGGAAAACGCCTCCAAAGACCGTTTCGTCATCCATGGAAACAATATCCAAACCACGGTCCGCAGCGAGCCTAGAGTAGTGAGCGCTGAAGGTTCGCGGCGTTGCCGTCATGAACAATCGCTTGGCAGCTGTAACCTTGGAATTATCCAGAACTGTTCCAAAGTCTGATGAAGTTTGGCCTACGCACTTGTGAGCTTCATCCGCTATCACAAGATCAAACTCTGGAATATCTCCATGGGCTTGAGCCTCGGCGACCTTCTGCGACGACTGATACGTGGAGAATATAACCCTCGATTCAGACTGCGAGAGAAACTGCCTGATTTCTGATACATCAGTAGTCACCGGAAACGGCACTTCTGAGATTAGGGCATCCTCGTCCTTGCTTACAGTTTCGTCCGAGCAAACGCAAAGAGCTCCAAAATCGTCTAAACGATTAGCGGTCCATTCCTTAAGTGTTTGCGAAAGAAGAAACAGTGAGGGAACCAGCACGAGTGTGTTCTTCGCCTTCAGTTCTTCCTTGATCCAAAGCGCGGACATGGTTTTCCCAGTCCCGCAAGCCATAATGAGCTGCCCCCTATCCTCAGTCTTGAAGCCCTTTATAACCGCGTCGATTGCTTCTCTTTGGTGAGGCCTTGGTGTGTGGGGATCCCGAGTAATATATGCATGAAGTTTATCTATATGTTCTGGGTAATTGAGAGCAGAACTGCGAAGGTCTTGCAGAAGCACTTTGACGACGGGCTTTTCTTGCCCTTTTATTGCATTGTTGGCGTTGGCACCTATGAGGTCGGTGGTCGCAATCAGCACTCGCCCATGAATGTTGGGGCGGTTTGATTCTGTGAGGAATTTGTCAATATCACCCCTACTGACGGGGTAGGATTCGTCGTAGCACTTCGCTTGGACTGCCCAGTCCTCACCATTTTTCATGCGACAGACAAGATCAACACCACAGTCCGGCCCCCAATAATCTGGGTAGTCTTTCCAACGCCAGACTTTTGCGACCTTGGTCTTCCAGGCTGGGTCGTTCTCAAAAAACCACTTAGCAAAAATATTTTCAAACAGCCGACCCTTGATATTTGGGTCTGCGGAAAAGCTTGATAGGAGTTGGTCAAATGAGG
>CALSLN010000025.1 GCA_943787205.1 uncultured Rhodospirillaceae bacterium | reverse complement strand
CGGGACTCGAACCCGCGACCTCCGGCGTGACAGGCCGGCGCTCTAACCAACTGAGCTACACCCCCAACCGGGCTCCACAAAGTTGCGCGAAAGGCGCAGTGTTCTGCGGAAGGAGCGGGGTTGTAACAGGCCTGAACCGACGGCGCAAGTCTGTGTAAAGGAGCCAACTTCTCTATATCCAGAGCTATGGTTCGTCTTGTCGTTCTGCCTGCATTTTGTGCCGCAATTTCAGCCAAGCTTGATACAGCGTAAGGCCGAGCAATACGCCAAGAGCATTTGCAAACCCCATCGAAAAAGTCAGGGTGGCGCCCGGGTGATAGGTATTGGGCGGCTTCTATTGCGCCGCCGTATAGCGCACATAGGGTTCCAACTAGAATCTGCGGGCTCTTCGGGCGGGCCCGGCGCGCCAAAACCGTTAGAACTGCATAGGCGAGGCTATGTTCTAGCTTGTCCCAAGTTCCCGTTGAGACAGCCGCCTGAGCAGGAAGAAGCGAGAAGAATGCGATTCCTATAGCCCACAGTGTTGTAGCAATATTCATCTGATTCCGGTCAAAAATACACGCAAAGGTTTAGTTGTTGTCCCACACAAACTTTTCGGTGGACGGCTGGTACCAATCAAACTACTTTTTAGTCCAAACTACATTTGGCGCCGTCAAAGCTCACAGAGACGAGGTTTATCTTGGCATGCTAACAGCCCGCCGCGGATAAAACGGTACCGGCTAGTGAAAACAGGGTCAGTGATGATGCCCGCGTTTTATCTCTAGCTGAGACCGTCGGTAATATGGGCCATTGGTATTGGCACATCCAAGCCGATTCGCTTTCCTGGTCGGAGCAGGTCTTCGCCATCTATGGGCAAGACTTACTCTCTTTTCAGCCCACATATGATCGTTTCGTTGACACGATCCACGGCGCCGATCGAGATCGGGTGCAAGCCAACTTAGAGACTGCTGTATGCAACGCGACCAGCTTTGAATGTGATGCGCGGATCATCAGGCCTGACGGTCAAATCAGGAATATTATCACCAAGGCGCAACCGGAGTGCGATGACGACGGTCAGGTGGTCGGCCTATTCGGTGTTGTAACGGATGTAACCGACGCTTCTTTCGGACATTACAAGCCGTGCGCGACCAGAAGGATATGCTTGATCTTGCAGCCCGTGTTTCTGGACTCGGGCATTGGGTATGGGACCCCTGATCAAGCGTGTATTGCATTCTGTTCGGATCATTTAGCGCACATGTTTGAAACAGGAACCCGCGCGCTTGTTCGCAGCATTAATCACCCTGGCGATTTCTCCGTTTACCTTCACCCGGAAGACAGAGAGGCATATGCCTCTGCCGTTTCGGAAGGCGTCACGGCGGGGCAAGCCTATGAAGTTGCCTATCGACGGCAAACGAACGCAGGAGAGCGGCACTTTAGAGAGATTGGCCAGCCGATTCTTGACGGTAATGGAGCCCTTCAACGTTACATCGCGACAATTCAGGATGTGACAGATGCTAAGGCACGAGAAGCAGAACTGGAGAAGGCGCGGCAAGATTTAGAAGCGTCTGTTCAAGCTAAGGATCAACTCTTCTCCATTATCGGTCATGATCTAAAGAGCCCGTTCAACAATATTATTGGGTTTGCATCTTTGCTCTCGAGCGATGACGTTGTTCTGGGCGAAGAGAAGATGAAGGAATATGCGGGGGCTCATTGTTGAGGCGGCTGAAAATACGCATTGCCTTACTCGATACGTTGCTCGCCTGGGCAGCAGTTGAAAAGCGCTGATCTACATTTCCATGCAGTCGACCTAGATGTCGCGGATGCGGTTGATGAAAGCGTGCGGCCGCTTGCCGTTCTCGCTCGCGAGAAAGGTGTTTCGATCACACATAAGGTTGGCGGCATAAAGGTTAGGGCAGACCGTGACATGGTCCTGACTGTGGTTCCGTAACTTGATCAATAATTCGATCAAGTTCTGTGAATCCGGCGATCACGTGACCGTTGCTGCTGATGTGGATGAGAACGCCTCCGAGCATATTCATATCACTGTCTCTGACAACGGCGCTGGCAATGGATACGGAACGTACGCAGGCTTTCATGCGCAGCAAGAGGCTTCCAACCGCTCCAGGAACGGAAGGGGAGACAGGGTCAGGGCTTGGGCTGCGGCTGTGCCTCAATCTAGTGAGCCGCCATGGCGGCGATCTGTGGGTCGAGTCTGTCCAAGGACAAGGATCTACCGTTCACTTCACGCTGCCACGGTGCTAAGGGTTCACGTCCTTTAGTCATCGACCGGCTGGTTTCATGAGCGAAAAAAACGAACCAGATATAGAATCCTCGTCGGCATATCTCATTTGGGAAGATGCGGACAAAGAGACATGGTGGCTGTCCCGCAGCCACGATGACGGTGGCGCTTATATTGTGGCTCCGGATTCTGTGACCGAGCACGTTCTGGTGCTGCACCAGCCTGAAGGAAAGAGCCGCTTTAGGGTTGTTGCTGCCATTCGTACTGGCAAGGTGAACACTCGAAAACGTTGCTATAGCCGAAGCAAAGCGGATAACGGTGCGCTGGCTCGGCGAGCCACAGTCGGCGGAGATTAAATCTAGCGTCAGGGCGTGGCGTGCTCAGCGCTGGTCTAAGATTGCCCTTCGTGAGGTGCCACTTGCCGTGGTGTCCGTTGCGATCGGGTCCATATTAGCTTTCATCGTCGCGGCATTTTTTTATCACGACAGAAATTGCAGGCTGGCCAATGGTTCTCATTGGCACGCTTCTTGGTCTGTCGTCCGGTTGGCTCTTAAAATGGGCAGCAGATCGCAAGTTTGCTAGCCTCATGGGGCCGCTTGGTCGATTTGCGACCGTCACCGGAAGCGCGACATTAGGTGCGTTCTTGACCGTTACACTATTTTTTATTCTGTTTCCGGCGACTTAGCAGCCTGCCCAAGGCTTAGCTTAGTCTTTTTCGCCAGGCTCGTAGTTGAGGTTTGGTGCTAGCCAGCGTTCCATGGTCTGCTGATCTAGGCCCTTTCGGTTGGCATAGTGAGCGACCTTGGTCGCGCTCAATCTTACCAACACCAAAGTAACGGCTGTCCGGATGACCAAAGTATAGCCCAGATACAGAAGAGGCCCCCGGCCACATCGCATAACTATCCGTCAGCGAGACACCCGTATGTTTCTCCGCGTCGAGCAAGTCCCAAAGTAGACCTTTCTCTGTATGGTCTGGACTTGCCGGGTATCCTGGTGCGGGCCGTATGCCTTGGTATTGCTCACCAATCAGATCTTCGTTCTCAAAATCTTCGGCCTCTGCGTATCCCCAGAGTTCCTTACGGACTTTTTGGTGAAGCCGTTCTGCGAAGGCTTCAGCGAGGCGGTCCGCTAAGGCTTTAAGAAGAATTGAATTGTAGTCGTCATGAGCGTCCTCAAACGCTTTGACGTGGGCGTCTATTCCGTGCCCAGTGGTGACCACAAACGCACCCAAGGTATCTGTGATGTCAGTGTCTCGAGGGGCAATGAAGTCGGCGAGGGACATGTTTGCCCGCGCCGATCCTTGGCGTGGCATCTGCTGACGGAGCATGTGGAATGTTTGTAAGACCGTTGATCGATCGGCATCCCCATAGACTTCGATGTCATCTCCAATTGAATTCGCTGGCCATAGGCCGACGATAGCTTTCGCGGTTAACCACTTTTCGCCGATGATTTGTTGCAGCATGACTTGCGCGTCTTTGTACAATGCACGCGCTGTCTCACCGACCAAAGAGTCATCCAGAATCTTAGGGTATGTTCCTCTTAGTTCCCAGGTAGCGAAGAATGGCGACCAATCGATGCACGCGGCTAATTCAGCGAGATCATAGTCATCGAAGACCGTAATGCCTGGAGTGTTGGGTTGTTGTTGGTCGTATGACGACCAATCAATCTTAAAGGCGTTCGATTGCGCATCCCGCGAAGGCTTGGCGCTTCTTTTTGCTTTGCCCGCGCTCGTGGGCAGCTCTGACTTCTTCGTATTCAGTTTTGACACCATCAACGAAGTCATCTTTCAGAGTGTCCGACAGCAACTTACTAGCGACGCCAACAGCACGTGATGCGTCGGTTACATATATGGTTGAGCAATCATATTTTGGCGCAATCTTTACGGCTGTATGCACCTTCGATGTCGTGGCACCGCCGATAAGAAGCGGCGTGTCCATTCCCAGTCGTTTCATCTCACTGGCAACGTAGCTCATCTCTTCAAGGCTCGGTGTGATGAGGGCCTGACAATCCAATGATATCCGCATTCTCGGCCTTGGCTGTCTCCAGGATTTTCGCGCAAGGGACCATGACTCCGAGGTCAACGATATCGAAGTTGTTACATTGCAAAACAACACCAACAATATTTTTGCCAATGTCGTGTACGTCACCTTTGACCGTTGCGAGAACGATTTTCCCCCTTTGCCCCAGAGTCAGCATTGGGGTTCTTCGCTTTCTCTTCTTCGATAAAAGGAATCAGATGCGCGACCGCTTTCTTCATAACGCGAGCCGCTTTTGACGACCTGTGGCAAAAACATCTTGCCGGAACCGAAGAGGTCGCCGACGACGTTCATACCATCCATCAACGGACCTTCGATGACGTGTAATGGTCGCTCTGCTTGCAGGCGTGCTTCTTCCGTATCTTCATCGATGAAGTCGGTGATGCCATTTACGAGCGCGTGGCTTAGGCGTTCTTGAACGGTCTTCTCACGCCAGGCCAAATCGACGACCCGTTTTTTCCCGGCGCCTCGATATTCGTCCGCAATCTCTAGCAAACGGTCGGTCGCATCATCGCGGCGGTTCAGGATGACGTCTTCAACGCGCTCTTTTAGGTTCTCTGGAATGTCAGCGTAGACTGCGAGTTGTCCGGCATTGACGATGCCCATGTCCATCCCAGCTTGAATGGCATAATACAGAAAGACCGAGTGCATGGCCTCGCGGATAGGCTCGTTGCCGCGGAACGAGAACGAGATGTTGGAGACGCCGCCAGACACATGACAATGGGGAAGAGTCTCTTTGATCCGGCGCGTCGCTTCAATAAAGTCCAACGCATAGCCGTTGTGTTCTTCGATCCCCGTCGCGACAGCGAAGATGTTGGGATCAAAAATGATGTCTTCAGGCGGGAACCCAATTTTCTCAGTGAGTAGCTTGTATGACCGCGTACAAATTTCGACTTTGCGATCGGCCGTATCTGCCTGCCCGTCCTGATCAAAGGCCATGACAACAACGGCTGCCCCGTAACGCTTCAGTTTACGGGCTTGCTCAAAAAACGGCTCTTCCCCTTCTTTAAGGCTAATCGAATTAACGATCGACTTTCCTTGTACGCACTTGAGGCCAGCCTCAATGACCGTCCATTTTGAGGAATCGATCATGATTGGAACGCGGCTGATATCGGGTTCAGATGCAATCAGGTTCATGAAGCGGGTCATCGCCGCTTCTGAGTCCAGCATTGCTTCGTCCATATTGATGTCGATAATTTGCGCGCCGCTCTCTACTTGTTGGCGCGCGACATCTAACGCGGCTTCATAGTCGTCGTTCAGGATTAATTTTTTGAATTTCGCCGAGCCGGTGACATTTGTACGCTCACCGATATTAACGAATGTGGCCGAGGCGTCCTTGCTCATGATGCCAACGCAAAAGGCTCGAGGCCCGACAAACGGAGTTTCCGTTCTACGGTTGGAATGACCCGTGGCGCTTTGCCATCCACGGCGTCTGCAATAGCCCGGATGTGGTCTGGGGTCGTGCCACAGCACCCGCCAACGGCATTCACCAAACCATCATCAGCCCAAGAGCCAATTAGCGCACCCATCTCTTCGGGGCTTTGATCGTACTCCCCAAATTCATTGGGGAGGCCCGCGTTAGGGTAGGTGCAGAGGTTGGTGTCGGCTATGCGGGAAATTTCAGAAACGTAAGGCCTCAGTTGTTCAGCTCCGAGAGCACAATTGAGTCCAATGGTGAACGGTGCCACGTGACGGACTGAATTCCAAAAGGCTTCCGCTGTTTGACCAGAGAGGGTCCGACCGGATGCATCTGTAATCGTACCCGAGATCATCACGGGTAAACGATCCCCTGTTTTCTCGAAGACGTCTTCGATGGCAAAGAGCGCTGCTTTAGCATTGAGCGTGTCGAAAATCGTCTCAACCATTAAGAGGTCGGCGCCGCCTTCGACCAACCCTTCAACAGCCTCAAAGTACGCTGTACGAAGTTCATCAAAGCTGGTGTTGCGTTTGGCCGGATCGTTGACGTCCGGTGATATAGACGCGGTGCGGTTGGTTGGGCCTAGGGTGCCTGCAACGAACCGAGGCTTATCGGGCGTCAACGCAGTGACGTCGTCACAAACCTTGCGGGCAGACCGGGCAGATTCCAGATTTAACTCGCGGGCATAATCTTGAAGGCCGTAGTCCGCTTGAGCAATGGATGTCGAGCTAAACGTGTTCGTTTCTAAGATGTCAGCGCCAGCATCCAAGTAGGCGCGGTGAATCTCGCTGAGGATCTCCGGTTGAGTCAGACAGAGCAGGTCATTGTTGCCCCGCAGATCGTGCGTCCAGTCCTTAAACCGGTCGCCGCGAAAGGCGGCTTCATCGAGATCGTAGGATTGGATCATTGTACCCATCGCCCCATCCAAAACGAGAATGCGGGACTGGATGGCTGCCGCAAGTTGGGCGCGGCGATCCTGTCTTGAAGAGGTCATGGCTCTATACTTTTCTGCGAAGGCTCAAAAAGCGGCAAATCCTGGGGTTCGTTTATAGAATTCAGGGGCGGGATGCAAACCGTGTGACGCCCGCGACCGCAAGTATAACTATGATTTAACCTAGGCGCCCTGCGAGGTCTGAAAGCCAAACGTTGGCCCGTCTCTGGTTCACGCCTAAATCGCTCCGGCCGTACTGAGACCGGCTATAGAGGGCTAGTGTTGACGATGTCGCTGTCAGAGAGAGAAATTCGACCGATATCACGTCTGGGAATCCAGCAAACTTGGTTCTTTGTACGAAAGTCCGGTGAAACCCGTCGTCTCGCCTGTGTATTTCTTCCGTCCTTGGCTGGTCCTTGATCATAGATTCCCATGCGGGAATAAGGTCTTCGCGTGGGTGCTGAAATATTGGAGCTTCCTGGTCTGGCGTGCTCGCGCTAAAACCGGTTGGGCAAATGAGGCATGTATTGGGTGATTGGGCGCGTTTAAGTGCTGGAAAATCTATCATGCTGACAGGTTTGAGTTTGAATAAAGCCAAAGAATGAGCCCCTTATTCGTAGCGTTTGCAAAACATTGTCCGGAGACCAGCTAATGCCTCAGCCATCACATGTCATGGCACTTAAAACTCCCACTGCAGAGGAGTTAGATGCAACCCTTGATGAGGGGATGAAGAAATACCTCAAGATATGCGAGGAAAAGCTCGGCATTGTCCCCAATGTGCTGCTGTCCTATGCGTCTCGGCCGGCAAAGTTGAAGACTTTTGTATCCACCTATAATGAACTCATGCTGGGCGAGAGCGGCCTTAGCAAGTTGGAGCGTGAGATGATTGCAGTGGTCGTGTCCTCGACCAACCATTGTTTCTATTGCGTTGTCGCACATGGACAAGCCGTCCGTGAATTATCTGATGATCCCCAGTTAGGGGAAATGTTGGCCATCAATTACCGGGTCGCCGATTTAGAACCGCGCCAACGCGCAATGTTAGATTTTGCGTATACGATGACTGTGACGCCGAGCGAAATTGGCGATTCCAATCGGCAATCGCTAAGAGATGTTGGGTTCAGCGACGAAGAAATATTCGACATCGCAGACACAGCTGGTTTCTTTAATATGTCGAACCGTGTTGCTACGGCTGTCGATATGATGCCGAATCCTGAATACCATGGTCGCAATCGCTAGGACGCTAACTATGAATCTTTCAGACTCGACGCTCCTGAAAACGGACGCCTTCATTAACGGTGCATGGGTTGCAGGGGCCTCCGGTAACACTTTCGAAGTCACGAACCCTGCGTCAGGTGGCGTCTTGGCGGGAGTTTCAGACTGCACGTCCGACGATGCAACCGCAGCCGTCGAGGCGGCGCAAGCGGCATTTCCTGGATGGAGTGCTAAGCCTGCGAAAGAGCGGGCTGGTATTCTCCGTCGGTGGTTCGAGCTCCTTTTGGAGAACCAGAGCGACCTGGCAAAGATTATGACGGCTGAGCAGGGCAAACCGTTCAAAGAATCGATGGGTGAGGTTGCCTACGGCGCGAGTTTCATTGAGTGGTTCGCCGAGGAAGCAAAGCGTATCTACGGCGACATTATTCCAAGTCACCAGGCCGGCAAGAAAATTGTCGTCCTAAAGCAACCGATTGGCGTTGTCGGTGCTGTCACGCCGTGGAATTTTCCGAATGCCATGATCACACGAAAAGCTGCTCCCGCGCTTGCGGCCGGATGCACTTTCGTTGTTAAGCCAGCAGCGCAAACGCCTTTGTCTGCTTTAGCAATGGCCGAACTCGGTGAGCGCGCGGGTTTGCCATCTGGTGTGTTTAACGTGGTGCCGACGTCTAAAGCGGCTGTAGTTGGCGACGTTCTGACGAGCCACTCTGCTGTTCGCAAGTTTACGTTCACTGGGTCGACCGACGTCGGCAAACGCCTCATGGCGCAATGTTCCGGGACAGTCAAAAAAGTGTCGCTTGAGCTTGGCGGTAACGCGCCCTTTATCGTGTTTGATGACGCAGACCTCGATGCGGCTGTAGAGGGGGCGATGGCCTCAAAGTACCGCAATACAGGGCAAACCTGTGTGTGTGCCAATCGGTTCCTTGTTCAAGATGGTGTCTATGACGCGTTTGCCGAGAAGTTGGCAGCAGCGGTCGGGGCCCTAAAGGTCGGTAATGGCCTAGAGGGTGACGTGGACCAAGGGCCTCTCATCGACGAAGCCGCGCTCTTGAAGGTGGAGGGCTTGGTTGCCAATGCTGTTGACGGTGGCGCTATCGTCTTATCTGGGGGGAAGCGCCATGATCTTGGCCGAACGTACTTCCAGCCCACAATTCTAACGGGTATGACTACCGATATGGCTATGGCCAAAGAGGAGGTTTTTGGCCCAGTTGCGCCACTTTTCCGCTTTTCTACTGAGCAAGAAGCAATCACGATGGCGAATGACACGCAATATGGTTTGGCTGCGTACTTCTATGGCCAAAACCTAGGCAGAGTATGGCGAGTCGCCGAGTCGCTTGAGTACGGTATGGTGGGAATCAATGAGGGCATTATATCCACCGAAGTTGCACCCTTTGGTGGTGTTAAGGAATCGGGGATTGGCCGGGAAGGGTCTCGCTACGGCATCGAAGATTACATAGAAATCAAGTACTTACTGATGGGGGGGGCTTTCTAGTTGACATTTATAGTTTCGGTCAGAAACCTTTATAGCCCTTCGATTTATAGTCCCTTTCGTTGAGCTTAGGCCTGATCCGAGGTATCAAGACACTGACGCAGAAGCCGTCACAGAAAGAATCCGTCGCTTAGAAAGGGCGATACCATGACCGAAGTCGTGACAAATTCGGCGGCATCATTGCAGCAATCCCTTGCCGCTGAACGTCAGCTGCGAGGATTTGGTGCTTCTGGTTCAAACCAGGAAGCAAACCCCCAAAACTCTGCTGTTGCTGCGCGGCCGTCCGGCGCGCCTGCTGCTGATGCAGTGGCGCGACAGTCCAAGCCTGACCAACCTCAAGCAGATAGCCGCCAAAATAGGCAGGCTGGCGCTGAGCAGTAGGCAAGACGTGCAGCAGAAGCACAATAAAATGTTTCTCGCTCTGAGACGCCTCCTCGGGCGAATAGAGTTGAGGTTAAGGACTTTGACCTCGGTCGAAGCGCCGCTGAAATTGTTGGCACGGTCGACGTTGTTCAGCGCTTTGACAATAACGCAGATGGTCGCGTTGATCTTCTAGAGTCACAGCGGGCAACCCGTGCTCGGGATTCTTCGTTTACGTATGCGGCACGTGGGCAAGCGCGCGCAGAGAGCTCCAACACTGCGGAACAAGTTCAGCAACAAGAAATCCAGAGATCCTTGGCGCCGCGGGCTGAAACAAACGAAGCGCCGCAGCAACCAACGGTCGCTGAAGAGCAGGCAGCAGCGCCGCTCAAGAAGTTCGGTGACCCTCAGGTTCTCTCTGGTGGTTCAAGCGAAGACGGCACAGTGGCAAAGAAATACGTTGCTGCTGAAGAAATCGCCAGTCAGGGCAGTTTTTCGGACGGCGCTCCAGTGGACCAGAAGTTCTATGGTGATGGCGCTGAAGTCGTGATTGGACGCTTTGCGGCCGATACTGATGGTGCCCAGAAATTTTCAGATAAAGCGGGTCAGCCGGAAAGCGGTAAATTTTATGAAGCCGGAACCGGCGAGCAAAAGTTCTATGACAAAGTTGCTCAGTCGGAATCTGGGCGGTTTGCCCCTGAAGATGGTGACCGCAAGTACTATGACAGCGCACAAGACGCACCCACAACAGCCAATGCTGGTGGCGACGGACAGCCCGATGCGTCTCTTTATGACAAAGCCCAGCAGGTTGAATCTCAGTCTGCCGGTGCTGGCGGCCATGAGCAGGAACCAAAGAAGCTATACGGAGAGCTTGAGTTGTACTCTGATGTTGCCGGTTATGGCGAAGCGCTAACAGTTATAGGTGAGCCTGATGTCGAGCCGGTGACGGTTTAAACAGAGCATCTATTAAGGTTCGAAAATTCTTAAGGGCGTAGACATGGTCTACGCCCTTTTCATTTGTTGCGTTGGCACAAGTGGCCATGCCACAAGCTGACTCTAGCAATCACCGTCACAACCAGATGAGGCAGCAATATCGTGCGTCCTGCACAGAGCCCGCTCCCAGAAGATAATGCCCGTCGACGCGGAGATATTGACGTCTTGAAATCCCTATGGCCGTTTCTTTGGCCAAAGGGTGATTTTGAGATCAAAGCGCGGGTCGTATTTGCGTTGCTGGCCATTGTGTTAGCCAAGATTGCAAACGTTTTTGTTCCCTACTTTCTGAAACTCGCTGTCGACGCGTTAGATGGCAGCCTGGCGGCGCTACCGCTATGGATTATCCTGGCATATGGCGCAGCCCGCCTCATGTCACTTGCCTTCGGCCAGGTGAGGGATGCCATATTTGCGAAAGTCGGCGTGCGTGCTGTTCGCAAATCGGCGCTCGCTATTCTTGAGCACTTGCATCGTCTGTCCCTCAAGTATCATCTGCAACGTCAGACTGGCGGACTGTCGCGATCCATTGAACGCGGCACGGTCGCGATCCAGACTCTGCTTTCGATTACGTTGTTTAACCTCTTCCCGACTTTATTTGAGGTCGGGTTGGTGACGATAATCCTCTGGGGTGCCTTCGACGCTTGGTTTGCGTTCGCGACATTTTCGACAGTTGCGGTGTACGTCGTCTTTACCGCCTATACGACGGAATGGCGCCTTAAGTTCCGACGTGAAATGAACCAGTTGGATAACCAGGCCAACACGCGTGCCATTGATAGCTTACTCAACTACGAGACGGTCAAAGCGTTTGGGAACGAGAAGCTTGAAACGGCGGAATATGATTCCGTTATGGAGAACTATGAGCAGGCCTCTGTGCGAACTCAAGTCTCTCTGGCCTATATGAATATTGGCCAATCGGCGATTATTTCTATCGGTGTTACCGCGCTTATGGTTATGGCTGGTTTTGGTGTCGTGAATGGCACAATGACGCAGGGCGACTTCGTCATGGTCAATACGTATATGTTGCAACTTGCACAGCCGCTGAACTTTTTTGGTTTCGTATACCGCAACATTAAGCAGGCGCTCGTGGACCTGGAAAAAATGTTCGATATCTTAGATGAAGAGCCAGACGTCAAAGATAAAGAGAACGCCGACCCTCTAACGTTGAGCGGTGGGCATATATCATTTGAGAATGTGACGTTCGCGTATGATGAGCGTCGTCCAATTCTCAAGGGTGTGTCTTTTGATGTGCCTGCTGGAAAGTCGGTGGCAATTGTCGGGCCGACAGGATCCGGAAAATCGACCATAGGCCGCTTGTTGTTTCGAATGTACGACGTCACGTCTGGCAGTATTAAGATTGATGGCCAGGATATCTCAGATGTCACGCAACAAAGTCTGAGAGCGGAGATTGGTATCGTGCCGCAGGATACAGTCCTGTTTAACAACACGCTCAAATACAATTTATCTTACGCCAAGCCCGGGATCGAAGACACGGAACTCGAAGACGCTGCACGGATGGCTCACATCGAGACGTTCATCTCTGCGCTTCCAGACGGCTATGAGACGCGCGTTGGTGAGCGCGGTCTTAAATTGTCCGGTGGAGAAAAGCAGCGTGTTGCGATCGCGCGTGTAATCATAAAGGGCTCTCCAATCCTGCTCTTTGACGAGGCAACATCGGCCCTCGATACCCATACGGAGAAAGAGATACAGGCGAATCTGGCAGAGGTGAGCGCCGGCAGGACGACTGTTATGATCGCCCACCGACTTTCAACGATTGTCGATGCTGACGAGATCCTTGTACTTGAAGAAGGCGAGGTCGTTGAGCGCGGCACCCATGCTGTTCTGATGGCCGCTGATGGCGCGTATGCCTCCGCATGGAAACGCCAGCAAAAATCCTTTGCCGACGCGACAGTTGACGAAGATCATACCGTTGCGTCAAATATTGGTGAGGATGCTAAAGATCAAGCGGTGAATACCGTCTAGGCCTGGTTCCTTCAGGTCTCATGGTTAAGCCGCCCGTTTTGCAAAGAGAGAACAGCGATGCCTAAAGACGATGCCGAGAACCCAGCCCTAAATCCAATCAAGGGACGTAACCCGCATTTTTTTGCTGACCCTAATATTGATCGGCTCTTATCCATGGTGATGGAGCTTGCATCTGAAATGTCGGTCATGCGTGACAGGTTGGATACGCACGAGCGCCTCGCGGCAACCAAAGGTGTCTACACTGAAGGTGACATAGAGAGCTTCCGTCCGAACGAAGACGAAGCCAAGGCGCGCGAAGAATGGCGCGGCAAATTTCTCGACCGTATTCTTAAAGCGCTCTACACCGAATACGATAACGAGACGCCACCCGACCCCTGAAACCTAGCTTTTCCGGCCCGTAAGTCAGATGTATTTTACAGGCAGGGCTGTCGTAAATTTCATGTCTTCCATCGCGAAGCTTGAGCTGACATCGGAGAATTCTACTTTCTCGATGAGCCTCTTATAAACTTCGTCGTAGGCTCCAATGTCGGGAACAACAATACGCAGCAAATAGTCGACCTCACCGGATAACCTGTAAGCCTCAACAACTTCCGGTATAGCGTCCAGTGCAGCTTTGAATTTTTCTAGCCAATCCAAGACGTGATGTCGGGTTTTGACGGCAACAAAGACCGTGACGCCCACATTAAGCTTGTGTCGGTCGAGCAGGGCGACCCGCTTCCGGATGACCCCTTCTTCCTCAAGCTTCTGGATGCGGCGCCAGCAGGGGGTTGTTGATAAGCCAACATGGCTCGCAACTTCCGCAACCGGCATCATCGCGTCCTCCTGCAGGAGGGTTAGTATCTTCCTATCTTTGTCATCCATAGAACAAAATAACCCTTCTAATACATATGTTAGAACTTAATTCTCATTATTGTTGAGTATACGGGATCAGATCGCAAACAATTTTTGTCCATACAAGGGTATATTCTCTCCACAATCAACGGAGGTATTCAATGTCGGGTCTTAAGCGTCTGTTTTGCGAGCATCCTGAATCAGTCAATGAGACCTATTTTGAGCATCTCATATTTGCGGGTGGATTTGGCATCCGCATGCTGGTCGCTGGCTTAGCCTGTCTTGTGCATGGCTTATTGCCTTTTCTTTTTAAGCGGACAGGAAGTCAGATCATCTGCGAATTGCATGAGCGCCTATCGTCTCATGGCCGCCCGACCACAAGTACAACGCTTGATAAAGATCAGGTTACGCAAAGCTAACGCGGTTTTCCTGATTGGCGTGCAGCCAATCTCAATTGTCTAAGATATCTATCTAGAAACGCGTTCGACGCGCCGCTAGCCCTGCGGTTCGGGCTTGAGCCATGCTCAAATGCGAGGCGGTAAGCTAAATTGTGTGCGGAGTGTATATCTGTAGCGCGGGTTTGGTCTGTATAGCGGCGCCAAAAGGGTGCCGTGGCGTCGAATCTTTGTTTGTCATCGACATCTGTCACCTTAGGCAGTGCGCAGTCGGACGCGTCCTACCGTTGTGATGATGGCGTCGAAGGAAGTGTCTCCAGAAAAGATCTCTATCCGGTCGTTATTTCGGAAAACGTCGCGCGCATCTTCGAAATATCCAGATTGCTTGGTGTCTTCGGCGGCATCGTCGGTAACGTAATGCCAAAGCGTGTACCCGTCAGCATAGGCAAGAACGGTCAGGTCTGAGTTTGAGAATGGCATGGCGACTTCCCTTGTTGTTTAACAAGGAAAGTATACAATAAAAATTGTTATTTAAAACCAGAAATTGATCTTTCGGTATTATTTAAATTTTATATGGATGCCCAATGGGGACGCGGTTCAGCAGCCCTCACGTTCAAACGGCGCCAAAAAATCAATAAAAATAGGAGCTTAAGAGGTTTTAAGGTTAGCCTATACTGCGGCTGAGCCAAATAACACGGCCTTCAATCTCTAAAGCATCGTCTTGAAGGTTGCTTGTTTGTGGCGGGTAATTTGGGTTGTCACTCTTAATAATCAGCAGCTTTGAACTGGGCTGGCGAATCAGCCGTTTGACCATGACCTCGTCATCATCCTGATAGCGAATGATATACAAGCCATCGCGGTTGCATTGCTTGATTGCCCTATCCACGAGAATAAAATCGCCATCTTGCAGTGTGTCCCACATGGAATCGCCTGCAACACGCATGACCGCCAAGTTATCCGGCGTTGAGGATGTGAGGCCCTTGAGCCAATCCTGCCTGAAAACGTTGTGATACAGGGGCTGAGACGTTTCAGTATTGAGGGCGCCCGGGCCTGCCGATGCGCGTGCGTCGTAGACTGGAACCAATGCAAAAGCCTGCCCATCTAGCTCAAAATAGGCTTTTTCCCCAGCCTGTCCGGAGACCGTCTCAATGTCTGGTTCAAAGGCCCAAGCTGGGGATGTATCGGGTCTGCCACCCGTAGGTCGCGATAGGTGAACCTGCCCCTTGCCGTGACGTAGCCAATCCATAGGAACGTTCAAGGATTCTGCTAATTCTACGATGTAACGGGGTCGGCTTACTTTGCCGGATTCCAGTTGATCAACGGATTGTTGTTTAACGCCGATCCTGTCGGCGAGTTCTGCTTGGCTCCAACTGAGGGCCAATCTGCACTGTCTTACGCGGGCGCCGAGAGTCATCTCTAGTACCCCTTATTAGTGGTTCCTAAATGCAAGCTATCAAGTTGTAGTAGAAATAACAACATATATTGTTAATTCGTACACTTGGCTGCGATCAGGCAAGTTTCCTCGCGATCAGGAAGACTTTGTTAATAGTCTGTGGATAACCTTGCCATGAGAGACGGGGTTACTTCGCAAACAAAATAAAGAGCCGAAACATGGCTGACGACGCACAAAATGGCGCGGGTTCAACTCGCGCGGGGGCTGGTTCGCGTGGACCAGCAGTACAATCGAGTGGCAAAAGCAAAACGGGATCTAGTATTCCTGGCGCTCCAGAGCCTGCCTCTGGTTTAGCCCTGTCTCGCTTTTGGGAAAAAGCGGGCTCACCCTTTGATGCCAAGAAAAACCTGGCCCAGACGGCTAGGCCATCAGGGACCGTTGCTCAGGACAGCGCCGTTGCCCCCGTTAGCCCAATGACTTGGCATAACGCCAGCAAGCCGATCTCCGTCGGTGTTGGTCTCAGTGTTGCCTGGCTTGCGATTTTCGCGTTTTACATCACACGGACCCTCGGTTGGTCTGAGCTCTTTTTACTCTTGCCGCCTGAGTTTGGTGGTTTGTTTGCTGTGGGTTTGATGCCCATCGCTTTTCTTTGGCTTTTAATTGCGTTCATTGACCGTGGACGCCAGCTTTCCCAAGAAGGTCAAGCGCTGCGCCTACATTTGGCGCGCCTGACGTACCCTGCGGATGGGGCGGCAGAAAACGTGGATGCCGTTACGGCATCATTGAAACGCCAAGCTGATGCCTTAACTGAAGCGGGTCAGCTCGTATCTGAGCGTTTACAGGATATTCAAACGCATCTCGTGCGCAGCACCGATAAATTATCGACCGTAACCGGCCAACTCGAAACCGGCGCGAGCACATCTGCCGCTGCCGTCACTGAGCAAGTCGATAAACTCAAAGACGCGATCGATGGGGCTGCTGGTGTTAACCACAAAATTGAAGACGCCCTCCGTCGTCAGCAAGAATTTATTGGATCTGCTTCGAAAAACACTCTGGCTCAGGTGAACACTATGAGCAGTGCGTTGGAAGGTCAGGTGGCAAGGTTGAACACGGCGACCGAGCGCGCTAAGGGCTTGTCCGCTGCAATCGCGCAACAAGTTGCCCAACAAGAAGAGACGCTGTCATCCTCTAACGAGACATCCAAAGTCCATGCTCAAGATATGGCAAGAGCCGTCGCGAAGCATGTTGAAGAGATCGAGTCCGTTGCGAAACGTGTTGATGGGACCGTTTCAACTATCGTTGATGGCTTTAAGGGGCAGTCCAAGAGTCTCGAAGGGCTCTTTGCTAAGCAACGCGCCGAGCTCACTTCGGCTGGAGACCGCATTGATGACCTGAGTACAAAGGTCAATACGCGCCTTGGCCAGCAGACTGCGAGCCTCGACCAGGTTATGGAGCGCGTTCTCTCTCGCGTGAAGATCGTTGAGGAAGCGCTATCTATTCAGACTAAAGAATTGTCGACAGCGTCAGATGACGCGGTAGCGCGTCTTCGTGCGGTCGAAAACATGATCAAGCAGCAAGCTGATGGTGTTGGCGACGCAGCCTCTAAAGTCGAGGCCCGGCTTGGTCGTTCGAGCGATGAGTTCGAAGGCAAAAGTAAAGTGGTCACCGAGCGCTTTAAGACAGCGACGGCAGATTTGGATAAAGCTTCTGAAATTGCGATCGAGCGTGCGGAAGCTATGGGTTCTGCTTCAGATGCTGTTATTCAAAAAATCGATTCCGTTGGTGTTCGTGTGCGTGAGCATGCGGAACAATTGTCTTCGAGTGCAGAGCGAGCTGCCGCGCAGGCTGAGAGTATTCGCGAAACGCTCCGTCGCCAGAACGACGAATTAGAAACGACGGCAAGTACACTCGCCACGCATGTGAAGCTCAGCGAAACATCGATGGCGCAGCAATCTCGCCAAATGGGTGCGACGTCAGAACAAGTGCTGTCACACGTTAGGAATATGTCCGACGTTCTTAGTCAGAATTCGTCTGAACTGATGCAAGCCAGTGCGCGCATCACCAAAGAACTGGAGTCGATCCGTCAAGGTCTTGAGCAGACAGCCAATACGGCGATGGAAGTCGCGGATCAGTCGGTTGAGAAGACGAAAGCCGTTCGCCGTGAGATTGGCGAGGAAGTGACGGCGCTATCCACCGTTACGGGCGAAGTCACAGAAGCGCTCAAGGGGTCGCTGGATGCGCTGGATCAATCCAAAGACACATTACAAAGTGCGGCCTCTTCGGCCGGCATGAAGCTAGAACAAGCTGCTGGCGTATTCCGAGATCACGCGCAGACCATCGATAAGGCTGCCGATCAAGCCAGTGAACGTATGGGCGTCGTCGGCGACGGTATTCGTCAGCGCTCTGAAGACCTTACGTCTGCGGCTGATGATGCACAGTCCCGCCTGTCTGGTTTCCGCGAGAGTCTGCAGAAGCTGATGCTCGACTTTGAAGATTCAACAAACCGCGGCGCGGCTCAAGTGGCTGTTGCTAGCGAACAGATGCGGACGTCTCTGGATGAATTTGGTCACACATCTGAACGTATTGCAGGCGGTGTTCGTCAAACTGGTGATGGATTCCGTAACCAGCTACAGAATTTGGGTACGTCTGCTGACGAAGCCGTGGCCCGCGTTGAAATCGTGCTGAAAACGTTGCGTAAGCATGCAGAAAGCTTGGTTGATGCCAGTAATGAGATTACCGATCAAACAGCCAAGGCTGGGTACACCTTTAAGCGTCAGGTTGAAGAGTTATTAGATTCTGCCAATCAGGCTTCAACCAGTGCCAAGCAACTGGATGACTCACACGAGAAAGCGCAGACCGCGAAGTTCTTGGAAGAGACGACGTATGTCATCGAACAGCTTCATTCTTTGTCAGTGGATATCGCTCGAATCTTCCAACCCTCTGTCGAGGAAGAACTGTGGAAGCGCTATCACAAGGGCGATCAGGCCGTGTTCTTGCGTCACATTACCAAGACGTTGAGTCGTCAGAAGCTGCAGGCTATTCAGAAGAAGTACGAGACCGACGAGAAATTCCGCACCTTCGTCATGCGATACCTCAAGGAATATTCCGCCTTGGTGAAGCATGCACGGGCGACGGATCGTGCCGAAGTTCTGACGACAACATTCTCCACCTCCGATATGGGTAAGCTTTACATGCTTCTATCGAAGGCTATGGAAGGTGCTTCCGCTCCAGAACCAACTTAAGCCAAGCGCCTTTGCTAGTCGGTTTGTTTAATACTCGCGAGGGCGGCTAAGGCTTTTTCTCTGGCAACCTTATGGTCAACGATGGGGTGCGGGTACGTATCCCCAAGACGGACGCCAGCCTTCTTTAGATCGTCATCACTGGCTTCCCAAGGCTTGTGAATAAACTTATCTGGCAGATCAGCGATTTCAGAGACCCATTGGCGCACGTAGGTGCCATCGGCATCAAACTTCTCACCTTGGGTAATCGGATTAAAGATCCGGAAGTAGGGGGCGGCATCCGCGCCGCAGCCAGAGACCCATTGCCAGTTGGCGGTGTTGCTCGCTAAGTCCGCGTCGACCAGCGTGTCCCAGAACCATGCTTCGCCTTCTCGCCAATGGATGAGCAAGTGTTTCACCAAGAATGATGCGACGACCATGCGTACGCGATTATGCATCGTGCCCGTTGCCCAGAGCTCTCGCATTCCGGCATCGACAATGGGGTAGCCTGTTTGCCCAGTCTGCCAGGCGACGAGATAAGGGTCATTTTTTGTCCAAGGGAAGGCGTTAAACTTGGCTTGCAAGGGCGCTGTTGGCATGGTCGGGTTGTAATACAACAAGCTATAGCCGAACTCGCGCCACACAACTTCTTTGAGAAACGTCTCGCTTCCTGCTGTTGGTTCAACCACTGATGTGGCCGCCCAAATTTGCCGCGGACTGATGTCGCCAAAATGCAAATGTGGAGATAAGCGAGAGGTCGCCGCGATGCCAGGGAAATCTCGCTCTGCTTTGTATACCGTTATGCGATCGTCTAGGAAATCTGACAATAAGGTGTGCGCGCCTGCTTCACCGGGAGACCAATATTTCGAGAAACTGGCAGCCCAGTTTGGTTTCGTTGGTAGGAGCGACCAATCGGTTAGAGCGTCACTCTGCAGCGGCGCTGCGTACGGTTTGATCGACTGTGGTTTTGGCAATGGTTGAGCCGGTGTGCCTTGCGCCAAGACCATGCGATAGAACGGGGTGAAGACCCGATAAGGTTTGTCTTGCTGGGTTTTGATTTCCCAGGGCTCATAGAGCAGGCTTCCGTTGAAGCTGTCGGCCTCTATGCCCTTGTCCTGGAGGGCGTTTTTGATTGCGGTATCGCGCGCAATCGCACCCGGCTCATAACAGCGGTTCCAATAGACTGTGTCAGCACCGGTTTCTGCCATAAGCTGGTTTAGGACCGCTTGTGCGGCGCCGTTGCGCAGAATTAACGGAGCACCAAGGTCATGTAGATCCTGCGATAGGCACTCTAGCGAGCCGTGAAGCCACCATAAGGAGGCTCCACCCATTGGCCGTAAGCCGTCGCTTTCCTGATCCAGGATATAGAGCGGAATAATCGGGCGTCCGGTCGCAACCGCCGCGCTGAGCGCAGGGTTATCTGCAATCCGCAAGTCTTGTCGGTACCAAACGATGATGGGGGCGGCTGTCATATCTATTAATTACGCAATAAGCGGCGCAATGGATGCGATTACCTGAATATATATGCTTGACTGTATATATGGATAAGCGAATATATTCATATGGAACCGGATACCTTCTTCAAGCTGATCGGCGATCAAACCCGCCTGCGCTGCCTCGTTCTTTTGGTCGCGAAGGGTGAGCTTTGTGTGTGCGAGCTCGTCGATGCTATTCGTGAATCCCAGCCTAAAATCTCACGGCACCTGGCTTTGCTGAGGGATGGCGGAGTTGTTGATGCAAGACGGCAGGGGCAATGGATATTCTATCGCCTGTCAGACTCTTTGCCCGACTGGGCGCGAGCGGCTCTTATATCTGCGGAGCAGGGCGCGAAGGCATCCAGTCCTTATGCGGGTGATGCAAAACGCTTCCGTCGTCTCGCTGAACCGTCTGACCTTGTTGCGTAAAGAACTATGGCCAACGACGACCTTATTCGATCTGTCCTTTTTCTATGCACTGGGAATTCCGCGCGTAGCATTTTGGCAGAGTGCATACTTAATCGGTTGGGCCAAGGGCGTTTCCAAGCGTTTAGCGCTGGGTCTCAACCAGCTGGAAAAGTGAATCCTTATGCGTTGGAGTTGCTCACCCAAGAGTCCTATTCCGTTGACGGGTTACGTTCGAAAAGTTGGGATGAGTTTTCTGGCCCAAATGCGCCGTCTCTTGATTTCATCATCACGGTTTGCGGTAACGCGGCGGGCGAAGTCTGTCCCGTTTGGCCCGGCCATCCGGCTACAGCCCATTGGGGCGTGCCTGACCCGGCTGCTGTGACGGAAAGCCCCGAGGCTGCCCGCGACGCATTCCAATCTGCCTATGCAAAACTGAAGAGCCGCATTGAATTATTCATTGCGCTCCCACTGGACTCTCTCGCGCCATCAGACATCAAGCAACACCTAGAGGAGATTGGCCGCACTTAAGGTGTAGGCCAGATACGCTATGACATTTTCTCTTTCAAGACGCCTTGTCGCCGAAGCTGTCGGTACGGCCTTGCTGCTTGCGACGGTGGTTGGCTCCGGCATCATGGCTGACGGTCTCTCTGGTGGAAACGATGGTATTGCTCTGCTGGGCAACACGTTGGCGACCGGTGCAATTTTGGTCGTATTGATTCTGATCTTTGGACCGGTGTCCGGTGCGCATTTTAATCCAGCGGTGACCATGGTCTTTACCTTGCGAAAAGAAATCTCTCCTGGTCATGCTGCAGCGTATGTCCTTGTGCAAATTGCGGCGGGGATCATCGGTGTGCTGATTGCCCATGCCATGTTCGACCTCTCTCTAGTCCAGGCCTCGACCAAGGTGCGTGCCGGTCCCGGGCAGTGGCTCTCTGAAAGCGTGGCGACGTTTGGCCTGCTCGCAAGTATTCTTGGTTGCCTGCGCTGGAAGCCTGACGCGGTGCCTTATGCCGTTGGTTTGTTTATCACCGCAGGATACTGGTTCACGGCATCGACTTCTTTCGCAAACCCCGCAGTCACAATAGCCCGGTCTTTAACCGATACCTTTTCTGGTATCCAAGCTGCAGGCGTGCCAGCCTTTATCATTGCTCAGCTTATCGGTGCCGTCCTGGCGCTGAGTTTGTTCTCCTGGTTATTCTCTGACACACTTTCGAAAGAGGCGACTTAAGCTGGGGAGACCCCATGGCAGAGAATAAAACAAAGGCAACGAAGGCGAGTGTCAGTGCTTTTCTGAAATCTGTTGAGCACCCGAAGCGCCGCGAAGACGCCCAAGCCATCAAAAAACTGATGGATAAAATAACCGGCTGGACGGCCAAGATGTGGGGGCCAAGCATCGTCGGTTATGGCGAGTACCACTATAAATATGATAGTGGGCGAGAAGGCGATTTCCTCATCACTGGCTTCTCACCGCGCAAACAGGCGCTGACAGTTTACATCATGCCTGGATTTTCTCAGTACGATGATCTCATGACCAAGTTGGGGAAATACAAAACCGGGCGGTCTTGTCTCTACATCAACAAACTTGAAGATATTGATCTCAAAGTCTTGGAAACGTTGATCAAGAAGTCCGCCGCCTACATGAAAAAGAAGTACGGCGTGAAATAATCACAAGTTATGGAAGAATGGTGGGCGATACTGGGATTGAACCCGTGACCTCTCGCGTGCGAAGCGCATCCAATAACTTAGAGGTTGATTTCGTATTTTGACGCAACGAGAATGTCTTAATGAAGAATCTATTTTATATTAGCTCAAGTGGGAGCATGGCTACTGCATGGATCAGTAAACTTTTGTCATCTAGCCCTAGGATAAAGTGTTTTCATGGGAGCGTTGGGCTTACGCCGACATATGATTCGAGTCTTGCATTAGAGCCCGCATTAGAGTTGATGGCTGAGTACGCAAAAAGGGAACGCATAGATTATGCTGGATGCGTTCATCTCTCAGCGCAACATGGAATTAGTGGGTTAGATGCCTGTAGAAAAAAAGACGCAACGTTCTGTGCTTTTGTTAGAAATCCAGTGCTCGCTGTAGACTCCCAATTCCAAGAACGATCGAGGTCATTTCAATTGACCTCTACCAGAGAGCAAGTCTACTCATCCATGCTCACGTCAGTTCCTGATCTAGACAAAATAGTTGACCCTGCCGATAAATCTAGTCTCATTTTTCTTTGGTGTGCGGGATCTGCTATCGGCCATTACCTCCAAATAGAAGCAACTCGTTACAAGTATTTTAAATTTGAGGACTACACGGCTGACTACCAAGAGGTATCGAGAATCTTGCAGTTTATTACCAAAGGTGAATTGTCAGATGACCACAACATAAATGCTGCTTATTATTCGCACTCGAAGACGAATACACACCGCAAGAGTAATATCGGTGTCGAAGAAACGTGGGAAAAGCAATGGTCCCAAACTCAAAAGGCAATATTTAGAGAGGTGTGGCGGCATGTTTTGGGCAGTTTCGATAGGCCACAAAAGATTTACCCTGAACTAGATTCTTTGCTCGCGTCCTGATGGACTGCAAGCTTACTGTCGTTGAAATTACGTACAATAATCATAAGTCGTGAAAGAATGGTGGGCGATACTGGGATTGAACCAGTGACCTCTCGCGTGTGAAGCGAGCGCTCTCCCGCTGAGCTAATCGCCCATTCTTAATTCCCAGGCGGAAGGCCGGGTGTATACGAGCCGGGTTCTCAACCGTCAAGCAGAGCAAACAGACTATTCTTTGCCTTTATCGTGCCATGGCTCCGTGGCATTGTGTCGCTACGCTTTGTAAGGCCTCAAGCGGCCATATCATTTGTTCCTAACCACCCAGGACCTCTCCATGTCTCAAACCCAAACCATCGCCATCGTATTGGCCGCCGGGATGGGCACGCGCATGAAGTCGGACACGCCCAAGGTCATGCATCGGTTAGCAGGCTTACCCCTGGTGGATCATGCCTTGGCTGGATTGAAGGTGGCTGGGGTTGATCAGGCCATCGTCGTAATGGGGCCAGAAATGGCTGACCAAGCGGACCGATTTGCACCGCACAAGACCGTCGTTCAGACCGACCGTTTGGGTACTGGGCACGCTGTGCGCGTCGCGTTAGAAGCATCAGAGACGGGCGAGGCCGATCTGCTCGTGGTGTTCGGCGATACACCTTTGCTGACGCCAGATACAATTAAGGCGCTGCTTGCCTGTCGCCAAGAGGGCGCTGCGGCGGCTGTGCTTGGCTTCCGTCCCTCAGAGCCCGGAGTTTATGGCCGTCTCATCACAGAGGGTGAACAGGTCTGCCGTATTGTGGAAGCTGCTGATGCGTCGCCCGATGAGTTGGCTGTCGGTCTATGCAATTCCGGTGTGCTGGTCGCAGATGGCAAGAAACTCAAAACCTGGGTGCAGGCGCTCAAGAACGACAACGCCAAGGGGGAATATTATCTCACCGATGTGATTGCGCTTGCGCAGGCTGATGATGGTGCGTGTGTTTTTGCTGAGGGCGATGTCGATGAGTTGATTGGCATTAACACCCGCGCGGACCTGGCCATGGCCGAGGGCATTTTGCAAAACCGCTATCGTGCTGCCGCCATGGCAGGCGGTGTGACTCTCATCGATCCCGCCAGTACGTTCTTGAGTCACGACACAACGTTCGGAACCGATATTGAGATCGGCCCCTTCACGGTGTTTGGTCCCGGCGTCACGGTGGGGAATCATGTCACCATCAAAGGCTTCTGTCATTTCGAGAATGCGACGATTGGCGAGCGGGCGACCGTTGGCCCCTATGCACGTTTGCGTGTTGGTGCCGCCTTAGAAACGGACGCCCACGTTGGCAATTTTGTTGAAATAAAGAACGCCCGCATCGAAGAGGGCGCGAAGGTCAATCATCTGACCTATATTGGCGATGCCCGTGTTGGTAAGGCGGCGAACGTCGGGGCAGGGACCATCACCGCGAACTATGATGGCTTTAATAAGTCTCACACAGATATCGGCGCCGGTGCGTCCATCGGATCAAACACGGTTCTTGTTGCGCCTGTGGCGGTTGGAGACGGCGCGATCACGGGTGCAGGAAGCGTCGTTCGTAAAGATGTTCCAGATAACGCCATCGCCGTGACTGACGCGGCGCAGAAAAATAGAGAAGGCACGGCCGATGCCTACCGGGCGCAAAGAAAAGCTGTCAAAGAGTCTAAGAGTAAGGACAGCTAACCTATGTGCGGCATTATTGGCATTATTGGCGTTCATGAGGTTGCGCCTTTCCTCGTCGAGAGTTTGAAGCGTCTCGAATATCGCGGTTATGATTCAGCCGGAATTGCAACTGTGCATGAGGGCGCTGTTCATCGCTGCCGCGCCGAAGGCAAGATCGTTAACCTAGAGACGCGGCTTGAAACCGAGCCAACAGACGGCACGCTCGGCATTGGCCATACGCGCTGGGCCACCCATGGCGCGGCCAATGAGACCAACGCCCACCCTCACACCGACGGCCGCGTTGTCGTGGTCCACAACGGTATCATCGAAAACTTTCACGACCTCCGCGCGCGTTTATCAGCGGCAGGCCGAAATTTTGAATCTGAAACAGATTCCGAAGTCGTCGTGCATGTCATCGCCTCTTACTTGGATGAAGGATTGGAGCACGAAGCCGCCGTGCTTGCGGCGCTGGGTGACCTTCATGGCGCCTACGCGCTGACCATTATGTTCACCGACCGTCCTGATATCTTAATCGGGGCTCGCCAAGGTCCGCCTTTGGCCGTTGGTTTTGGTGATGGTGAAATGTTTGTTGGCTCTGATGCTTTGGCCCTGGCGCAGATGACAGAAAAGATCGCGTATCTTGAGGATGGCGACTGGGTCGTTCTCACCCGTGATGGCATGTCCGTGCGGGGCTTAGATGGCGCCGACGTGCAACGTGAGATTCGCCAAACCGCGATGTCCGGCGCTTTGATCGGCAAGGGCGAATACCGTCACTTCATGATCAAGGAAATTCACGAACAGCCGCAGGTGGTTGGCGATACGCTGACAGCCTTTATTAATCCGAACGAACGCACCGTCGCACTTCCAACCATGCCATTTGATCTTGGTGCCATACCCAAGGTGACTATCGTTGCGTGCGGCACCGCGTATCTCGCTGGCCTTATTGCCAAGTATTGGATTGAACAGACAGCGAGGATTTCTGTCGACGTAGATATTGCGTCCGAGTTTCGGTATCGCGAGCCGCCCCTTCCAGAGGGTGGGCTTGCTGTCTTTGTCTCTCAATCCGGTGAGACGGCTGATACACTGGCGGCCTTGCGCTATTGCAAGGCCAAGTCACAGCACATTGTTTCGGTCGTGAATGTGGCGGAAAGCACGATTGCTCGGGAATCAGACCTTGTGCTTCAAACGCTCGCTGGTCCCGAAATTGGTGTCGCGTCCACCAAAGCCTTTACCACTCAGCTGACTGTTCTCGCGTCTCTGGCCATCGGTATGGCTCGGGCGAATGGCGCGATTGATCTTGCCGATGAGCAGCGTTTGATGACGGCTTTGGCGGAAGTCCCCGCCCGGATCACAGAATTTCTTCATCTTGAGGAAGATGTGCAAGGGATCGCTCAGTCGCTCATGGAAGTGCAGGATGTTCTATATCTTGGTCGTGGCCTGTCCTATCCGATTGCTCTGGAAGGGGCTCTGAAGCTTAAAGAGATTTCTTATATCCACGCCGAGGGCTATGCGTCTGGTGAGATGAAGCATGGCCCCATCGCGCTGATTGATGAGCACATGCCTGTTGTTGTCTTGGCGCCGTCCGATGGATTGTTCGATAAAACCGTTTCTAACATTGAGCAGGTGGTTGCCCGTGGCGGCAAAGTCATCGCGATTACAGATGCTATGGGGCGGGCGCGGATCGGTGATACAGCCACTCATATTATCGAAGTGCCTGCTATCGATCCCTTTGTGGTGCCCTTGCTCTACGCCATTCCAGTACAGCTTCTGGCCTATCACACGGCCGTTCTGAAGGGGACGGACGTAGACCAGCCGCGCAATTTGGCCAAGAGCGTGACCGTAGAATGAACAAATGGCGGCAGATTTCGTTTCGGATCGCTGTCTGAAAGCGTGTTAAGGCGCACTGGAAGGCCTTGAATCCAAAGGATTCTTTAACTATCCGTGACTACACTGAACAGGTATTGAAGGGGGTTCGCCGTGCGCCTAGCTTATGCACATGTAAACGGTGACCTCGGATTGCGGGAACACGGGGGAGAACAGCCGTCACGTCAACGCCTAAGGATGAGTGTGAGCGTTGGATTTAAAGGCTGTCAGGATGCGTAGAATATGGATTTAGCCACAATATTAGGCATGGTTTCCGGGACGTCCGTTGTCGGCCTGGCGATTGTCTTTGGCGGCAGCCCCGGCATGTTCGTCAACATTCCAAGTATGCTGATCGTGATTGGCGGCAGCATCGCCGCAGTCCTGATTCGTTTTCCCCTGCACGAAGTTATGGGTGCCCTGAAGCTTGGAATATCAAATGCGTTCCAGCAAAGCGGCGGCAGCGCCGTTGCGCTGATTGACGAGGCAGTTGAACTTGGAGAGTTGTCGCGTACCAAAGGCCAGTTAGCCTTAGAGAATGCGCCCATCGACAGTGAATTTCTGCGCAAGGGCGCGCTGATGTATTGCGATGGCATGGCACCGGAGTTTATCTCTCATGCGTTGAGTCGTGACCGTGACCTCTTGATTGAACGCCTTGAAGAAGGTGAAAAGCTTTTTCGCTTTTTGGGTGATGCAGCGCCTGCGTTCGGCATGATCGGTACTCTTGTTGGTCTCGTGCAAATGTTGAGTGAGATGGACGATCCAGAAACGATTGGTCCATCCATGGCCGTTGCGCTTCTGACGACGCTGTACGGTGCTCTTGTCGCCAACCTTGTGGCATTGCCGATTGCCGATAAATTGGCGAATAAGGCGCAGGTTGAGTACATGCATCGGTCCTTGGTCGTAGAAGCGGTTAATCAAATCGCTGAAAAACAAAACCCAGATTCAATGTACCAGTTGTTGGCTGCGTTCCTCCCTGAGGATCAACGTCGCGCCGACGAAAGATAGAGTTAGCGCCGACGAGCGATAACGAAACACAGCTATCCCAGTGTGGTTTAGGTTGTGTAGAATAAGAGAAGAGTAGGAGGCAGTATCAGATGGCGAAACCAGCACCCGTACCAATGTGGGTTGTGACCTTTGCTGACCTGATGTCTATCCTGGTTTGCTTCTTCATCCTCCTGCTCTCGTTTTCGATCATGGATGTGAAGAAGTTTCATGAAGTTTCTGGTTCCATGAAAGAAGCCTTCGGCATTCAGAAGGAACGCCTTCTTTCCAGTGTCATCGAACTCATTGGTAGCCCTGTTCTGGAATACGCCTCTAATATTGAGCCGGTTCCCATTCCAACGCTCGCTTCACCGAACTCTAATACGACAGGGGCCAGCCAAGGCTCTGATCAAGGAGAAGAGGCGGAGTCCGACGAAGAACAGACAGAAGACGACATGGATTCTAAGAGTGGCTTTGAAGAAGACATTGGCGCTCAAGAGCAGTTGTCTGAAGCAGAAGAGCAAGCTCTAGCGTCTATGGCGCTCGCTGCTCTGCGCGAGGCTATTAAGGCACAAGAACAAGCGTCTGCTGATATGGATCAAACCCTCGGGCAGATTCAAATGGCGCTGCAGCGTGAGATGCAAGGCCGACTGGTCGACGTCGATAAGAATTATTCTGAGATCGTTATCACATTTCCCGATGAGGTTGGCTTCCGCACCGGTAGTGACCAAATCACGGATGCGTTTTTTGCGTCACTTAATCGTCTGTCAGATGTCGTAAAGAAAATTGACGGCCAGATCATTGTGGCGGGTCACACAGATAATACACCGCTCAACTCGACCGGTTGGTTTCGCGATAACTGGGCCCTGTCTGCGGCGCGTGCGGCTGCCGTTGTGCGACATTTTTCGACGGTGAATAATATTTCGGGTAAGCGTCTTGAAGCCCATGGCTATGGCGATACGCGTCCCGTGGACTCCAACTTCACGTTGGCTGGTCGCGATAGAAACCGGCGGGTAGAAATCATCCTCCGCAAGTCCGGTGACGGTAGCTCTCCAAACGAAGGTCAGCGCGTCGGCGGTACACCGCCACCGCCGCCCGTGGCTGTCTATCCACCGGGGTTGCTTCGCGCCTTCCGTCGTTAGTTTTCGACGTTTCGTTTCTTAGAGAAAGAACCAAATCACATGGCTAAGTTTGATTACGACCTGATCACCATCGGGGCGGGCTCGGGTGGTGTTCGCGCCAGCCGTTTGGCTGCTGGGTATGGCGGCCGTGTTGCTGCTGTTGAAGAGAGCCGTATTGGCGGCACATGCGTCATGCGGGGCTGCGTACCAAAGAAGCTCCTCGTGTACGGTGCACACTTTGCGGATCATTTTGAAGACGCCGCGGGATTTGGCTGGACTGTCGGAGACGTGAGTCACGACTGGGGTGCGCTCGTTGCAGCAAAAGACAAAGAACTTGATCGCCTTGAGGGCATATACCACCGCATGTTCAAAGACGCCGGTGTCACGAGTTTGGACGGACGCGGTGTGCTGGCTGATCCGCACACAGTCGAAGTTGCGGGTAAGTCCTATACGGCAGATAAGATTTTAGTTGGTGTCGGCGGCTGGCCGTTCGTTCCTGATATCCCTGGTCGTGAGCACGCTATTACCTCAAATGAGGCACTCGATTTAAAAGAGTTGCCAAAGCATATCGTCATTGTCGGCGGTGGCTATATTGCCCTTGAGTTTGCGGGGATTTTTAACGCGCTTGGATCGAAAGTTGATGTGCTGATTCGCTCAGGCGCGATCTTGCGCGGCTTCGATCATGATGTCTGCGGCACCGTAGCTGAAGAGCTTGAGAAAAAAGGCATTGCGATTCATCGCGATTGCACCGTGCGATCCATTGAAAAGAAAGACGGCGGACAGTTCTCTGTCATGGTTGATCGCGGCGAAGAAATGGTCGTTGACCAAGTCATGTACGCCACAGGGCGTTCCCCCAACACCAAGGGCGTCGGGCTAGAAGAAGCCGGTGTTGCGATGAATGACAAGGGGGCCATCGTTGTCGATGAATGGAACCGGTCGAACGTCGAGAATATCTTCGCCGTTGGTGATGTGACGGATCGGGTTAATTTGACACCGGTCGCCCTTAATGAGGGGCGTGTTTTTGCAGAGACGTTCTTCAACGATAATCCTATGACGTTGGACTACACCAACATTGCATCGGCTGTGTTTACGCAGCCGACGGTTGGCACTGTTGGCCTAACGGAAGAGCAAGCCCGCGTAAATCATGCCGTTAAGATTTACCTCTCTCGATTTAAGCCCATGAAGAACACGCTATCCGGCCGCGACGAGAGAATTATGATGAAAATCATCGTCGACAAAGACACGGATAAAGTTCTCGGCTGCCATATGGTCGGCGACGACTCACCAGAGATTATTCAGGGCCTTGCCGTTGCGCTGAAGTGTGGTGCGACAAAAGCACAGTTCGACGCAACGGTTGGTATTCACCCGACTGCGGCTGAAGAATTCGTTACAATGCGCGATGCCGTGCCAGAGTCTGCAGACGTTTAAGCGCTAAAACTCTTCCAGGAATCTACCAAGGCCATAAACTTTGTCGGTAGTTCCCGACGCCCGTAGGGCGTGCCAGTAGGTCGCAGTGTTGATCGCGATCACAGGCTTGTTCAAGACGAGTTCCGTCGCTGCGGCAAGGCGCACCATGCTGCAATTGGTACCGACTTGAATCAGCGCATCAACGTCATCGCCATCCAACTCAGCCAAGGTCTCCCGCAGGGTGTCTTCTGTGATCTCGGCAATGCCGGTCCAGCTTGTTGCGCGCAATGGAATGTCGCGAACGACTTCAAAGCCTTCGTCCGTAAAATACTGCCGTACTTCCTTATTGTTGATTGGATAGTAGGGTGACAGAAATGAAATCCGCTTCACGCCGCCGTAAGCCCTTAAAGCTGCCGCGCAGGAGAGGGAGCCGATGCTACACTTTACGCCGCCCGATTCTTTCTCAACATTATCGACGAAGTCTAGCGCACCCTGTTTCCCCCCAAAGAATGTGATCGCAGACATACCCATCACTAAATAGTCTGGCTCGCAGGTCACAATGCTTTTCACCGCGTCAGCAACGTTGTCGGCGATCACCTGTGTTGCGTTCCAGGCGGACTCATCATCAAGGGCTTTGGCGTTGGGTGTGTAGATCCGGCTGTAGTGATTGGTGACGCCTGGTGGCCGCATTTGCTCCATATCCGGCTGCACGACCGTATTTGTAGAGGGGCCAATGACCCCGAATTTTTTACGCCAGGCAAGAACGTCACCCATTTTATTGTCTCCTCTTTAACTCTCTGAATGCTGAGTCTTAAGAGACCGCAGAGGTTGGGCCTTTGTCCTTGCGATTCATCAAAACGACAGAGTTGTCGGTCTTTTTGAATTAAGCGGGAGTTAGTCGCTCGTCATTTCGATCCTGATATATCAAGGTTGCGAGGCCATTTCTGAACGCCCCAAGAGACTTTATATGTAATGTTATCAGTAGCTTATGACGCTCTTGGCCCGCTGACTGATGGCGTGTGGTTGATTGGGCTGTGCGATTCGCGAATGCTGGTGCTACACGCGCGAATCCTTTAAAACCCTGGAAATTCAGTGCTTAAGCCTCTATATCCCAGCATCCGTTTGAGACCACTGGACATTGAGGTTCCCATGACAACCGCATGGACGCGGGAAACCTGGCGCACGAAACCAATCGTGCAGGTTCCCGAATACGCAGACCAAGCCGCACTTAAAGCTGTTGAGCACCGTCTCGGCAACTTCCCGCCACTCGTGTTTGCTGGCGAAGCCCGTTCACTCAAGAAATCTCTTGGTGACGTCGCGCAGGGTCGTGGTTTTCTTCTACAAGGTGGCGATTGCGCCGAGAGCTTTGCAGAATTCCATCCTGACAACATTCGCGACACGTTCCGCGTCTTGCTGCAGATGGCTGTTGTTCTCACGTTTGGTGCAGGTGTGCCGATCGTGAAGTTGGGCCGCATGGCTGGGCAGTTCGCCAAACCACGGTCCTCGAACACAGAAATCATCGATGGAGTAGAACTGCCGTCCTACCGTGGAGACATGGTCAATGGTATGGACTTCACACCTGAGATGCGCGAGCCAGATCCAGAGCGTTTGGTGCAGGCCTACAATCAGTCTGCGGCCACGTTGAATTTGCTGCGTGCGTTCTCGCAAGGGGGCTACGCTGACCTCCGTAAGGTGCACCAGTGGACCCTCGGGTTTGTTGCCGACAGTGCCCAGGGCGAACGATACCAGGATCTCGCAGATCGCATCCAAGAAGCTTTGGCCTTCATGGAAGCCTGCGGCATTAACAGCACGGCCGTTCCGAGCATGCGTGAGACGGATTTTTACACATCTCACGAAGCCCTGCTTCTTAACTACGAAGAATCCCTAACCCGGATGGATTCCACAACCGGTCGCTGGTACGCCTGCGCTGCCCACTTCTTGTGGATTGGCGAACGGACCCGTCAGCTTGATCATGCCCACGTGGAGTTCTTGCGCGGTGTTGATAATCCGATTGGCTTCAAGGCTGGACCGACGATTGATCCTGACGACGTGCTGCGGATGATTGATGCGCTGAACCCGGATAACGAAGCCGGACGGATTACCATCATCACGCGTATGGGCGCTGAAAAGTTACAAGAGCATCTGCCCACTTTAATCCGTGCTGTCGAGCGCGAAGGCAAAACGGTTGTGTGGTCCTGTGATCCGATGCACGCCAACACAGAGAAAAGCTCGAGCGGATACAAAACCCGCCGCTTTGACAATGTGCTGGGCGAGGTGAAGAGCTTCTTTGACGTTCATCGCAGTGAAGGCACCCACGCGGGTGGCGTTCACTTCGAAATGACCGGCCAAGACGTCACGGAATGTGTCGGTGGGGCTCAAGCCATTACGGAAGCCAGTCTCGGCGATCGCTATCACACGCACTGTGACCCACGTCTCAATGCGAGCCAGGCTTTAGAGTTGGCATTCCTGATGGCAGAGATGCTTAAGCAAGACCGCCAGGCGTCCACAGCTGCAGCGGTTGCCTCGTAAGCGGCTAGGTCTCGGCCTGGCCAAGACCGGAGAAACAGCGGTTCCTTATGTCTGACTCGCTAACCATCGCTTTAGCCCAGACCAACCCTACGGTTGGGGCTGTCTCTGCGAATGCTGATCTCATTCGCCAGGCCCGTGCGGATGCGGCTGCACAGGGCGCAGACATTGTCGTCTTTTCTGAACTCAACCTCAGTGGCTACCCTCCTGAAGACCTTGTGCTACGGCCCGGTTTTTTGGACGCCATTCAGGCCGCGGCGGAAGATTTGGCTGCTGACACAGCGGACGGTGGTCCGGCGCTGATCATCGGCGCGCCCTGGCGGGTCGATGGACTCTGTCACAATGCCGCGCTGGTTCTTGATGCCGGAGAAATCAAAGGTGTTCGTCTTAAGCACCATTTGCCCAACTACGGCGTCTTTGACGAAAAGCGCGTCTTTGAGTCGGGTCCGCCCTCAGGCCCCGTCGTTATCCGTGACGTGCGCGTCGGTGTCCTTGTCTGCGAAGATATGTGGTTCGAGGACATTGCGGAAACTGTTGCCGAAACAGGCGCGGAAATACTCGTCGTTCTCAACGGTTCGCCTTTCGAGTTAGACAAGGACGATGTCCGGCTTAGCCATGCGGTAGCACGTGTCTCTGAAACCGGCTTGCCTCTGATTTACGTCAACCAGATCGGCGGCCAAGACGACCTTGCGTTTGATGGTGGGTCTTTTGTTCTGAATGCAGACCGCGGGCTCGCGGTCCAATTCCCATGGTGGAAAACAGACTTGGCTGTGACTCAGTGGTCGAAGATTAACGGGGAATGGTCCTGTGCCTCGGGCATCGTAACGTCAGCCCCTGATCGCTTAGAAAACATTTATCAAGCCATGATACTCAGTCTGCGTGACTACGTCGGCAAGAATGGTTTCCCTGGTGTTATCCTTGGCCTGTCCGGCGGGATCGATAGCGCCATCACCGCCGTTGTAGCGGCCGATGCGTTGGGGGCAGACAAAGTCCACTGCGTTATGATGCCATCACCCTACACCTCCGAAGATAGCTTGGAGGATGCGGCTGGCCTGGCCGCGAACCTTGGTCTGCGTCTCGATAGTATCAATATCGGTGATGCGATGACGGCGTTCGATGGCATGTTAGACGCACATTTTGCTGGCACAAAGCCCGATACCACCGAAGAGAATATTCAATCCCGTATTCGCGGCCTAACACTCATGGCGCTGTCGAATAAGTTCGGGCACATGGTTCTCTCCACCGGCAACAAATCTGAAGTCAGTGTCGGCTATGCCACGCTCTATGGCGATATGTGTGGCGGCTATAATGTTCTGAAAGACGTTTATAAAACGACAGTTACGGCCTTGTGTGAATGGCGTAATGCGCACGTTCCAGAGGGTGCTCTAGGCGCGCCGGGTGCGGTGATGCCGGACCGTATCATTACCAAGCCACCCACCGCCGAGTTGCGGCCTGACCAGAAAGACGAAGATTCGCTGCCGCCCTATGCGGAATTGGATGCGATCTTAAAAGGTCTTATCGAAAACGCACGGAGCGTGTCTGAGGTGGTCGCAGATGGCCATGAGGAAGAGGTCGTGCGTCGTATTCATCGGTTGCTGCGCATTGCAGAATACAAGCGTCGCCAAGCCTCTCCTGGCGTTAAGATCAGCCATCTCGCCTTTGGGCGGGATCACCGGTACCCCATCACCAACGCCTTTGACGGCGATGCCCCGAAAAGAAATGAACCATGAGCCCAGTAGTCCGTTTTGCCCCAAGTCCGACCGGTCGTCTGCATGTTGGCAACGCACGTTTGGCCCTCATCAATTGGCTGTTTGCTAAAGCAAACGGAGGTGAGTTTATTTTGCGTTTCGATGACACCGACTTTGCGCGGAGCAAAGAAGAATACGTCGAGGGCATCCGCACAGATTTGCACTGGCTTGGCCTGACCTGGGAGCGGGAAGAACGCCAGTCAACGCGAATGGATCGCTACAACGCCGTCACCGATATTTTAAAAGAGTCCGGCCACTTGTACCCGTGTTATGAAACGGCTGAAGAGCTAGATTTCAAACGCAAGCGATTGCGGGCTCAGCATAAGCCACCCGTTTATGACCGAGCAGCCTTAGACTTGTCAGATGAAGATCGTGCCAAGTTCGAAGCAGAAGGTCGCAAGCCCCATTGGCGGTTTAAGCTGAAACAGAGTGATGTGCTTTGGACGGATATGGTCCGTCGTGAAAGTCGCTATAACACCGCAAATGTCAGTGATCCCGTTGTCATTCGAGAAGACGGCACGTTCTTGTACTTATTACCCTCCGTCGTCGATGACATTGATTATGGCGTGACGCACATCATTCGTGGTGAAGACCATGTCACCAATGGTGCGGTCCAGCTTGAAATGATGGATGCGGTTTCACCGGGATCGCTGGTGATTTTTGGTCATGTTCCACTGCTTGCCGGTGCTGCGGGCGAGGGGCTCTCGAAGCGCGCTGGGTCGCTGGGCCTTGCCGATCTTCGCGATCAGAATCTTGAACCGTTGTCTGTCTCAAGTTTGCTGGCGCGCCTCGGCAGTTCAGAAGCCATCGATGTTTATTCAGATTTAGAAGCCATCATCGCGGACTTCAATATCGGTCGCTTCAGCCGAGCGACGGCGAAGTTTGATGCCCAGGACCTTGAGCTTCTCAATGCCAAAGTTCTGCATCAAATGTCTTATGAGGAAGCAGCACCGCGATTGGCCGCATTGGTCGATGACGACGCCACGCTGTCTGATAAAGGCGAGGCGTTCTGGCAGGCTGTGCGTGGCAATTTGAAATATTTCAACGACGCTGCCGATTGGTGGTCTGTGTGTTTCTCGCCCCTTGCGCCTTCCATCGAGGACGCGGACTTCATGGCAGAGGCGGCTAAGCATTTGCCAGCAGAACCCTGGACGGAAGAGACCTGGGGGCAATGGACCAGTGCCGTGAAAGAAGCGACGGGTCGCAAAGGGAAGGGGTTATTCCTGCCGTTGCGAATGGCGCTCACCAGTCTAGGGCATGGGCCAGAGCTTAAACTACTGTTGCCGTTAATTGGACGAGATCGCGTGCTTAAACGCGCCCAAGGTGAAACGGCCTAAGTTCGATGTCGGGAACAGATACCACAAAAGAACCAATTCAAGCTTTGGGCGGCGGCGGCGGTCCGGCGATCATCCTGGTTGAACCGCAATTGGCGGAGAACATGGGGACGGCCGCCCGGGCTATGTACAACTGTGGTCTGACAGACATGCGCTTGGTCAAGCCTAAGCAAGATTGGTTGTCAGCAAAGGCCCTAGCGGCCTCTTCAGGTGCGTCTGAGGTTCTTAAGTCAGCTGGGTTCTATGAAAGCACAGAAGATGCCCTTGCTGACCGGCAATTCGTTGCAGCAACGACGGCCCGACCGCGCGATATGATCAAGACCGTCTGGACTCCCCATCACGCGGGAGCTGAGTTAGCCAAGCGGGCGACGGCGGATACTAAAATTGGAATTCTGTTTGGGCGCGAGAAGTCTGGGCTTAAGAATCACGATATCGGCTTAGCCGACGTCATCATCGAGGCGCCACTTAATCCGGCGTATTCATCGCTCAATCTCGCTCAGGCGGTCTTGATCGTTGCTTACCAGTGGTATCAGGCGACGCAGGCCAGTGAGGCCGAGGCCACGCCCTATGGCATCACCCGGCCTGCCAACAAAGACGAACTCAATCTCCTATTTCAGCACCTTGAATATGAGCTGGATACCTGCGGTTTTCTCCACGTTGAAGAGAAGCGCCCCAGCATGGTGCTGAACATCCGTGCCATGCTCCAGCGGGCGGCTCTCACAGAACAAGAGGTGCGCACGTTGCATGGTGTTGTGACAGAGCTGCGCTACGGTCGCCGAGACGAGGCGTATGATGTGCGCAGTGATTGGAAGAAATGACCTACCCCAGCTCCAGCCTAAGTGGCGTCTGCTCCGTCCCGGTCTAGAACCGCATCCCGCATATCGCCGACGGCTGACATGATTTGCGAAACCAGGTCCGCTGGAACTTTGAGTTCTTCCAGTGTGTCCTGCAGGTGGGTCGCGGTCGCATCAAAATGGACATCCGTTAGGCCCTGATCATGGACCAGGTCTTAGTGAACCCGGCGCATATAGGACAGCGCGCCCTTAGATGTTCCATTGAGCACAGTCGTTAGAAACAATTTTTGCTTCCGGGTCTGGCTGTCCATGTCTGTGTTCTTAAAGAATGGGGTGACGACGTCATCGGCCATCATCTTTTTGTAAAAAATATCTACGGCTGCGTCGACGGCAGCTTCCCCACCGATTTGATCGAGTAACGTTGTCATAACTCTTATCGTCCTATGCGTGAGTGCTCTGTTTTTTGTTGCGAGCAGAAGCGGTATGATGGCCGTTCGACGCAAGTCGCGATATGACCTTTATCAACGGGCGCTCCAAGTCTCGCAAGGCCTGCAAAACTGCGGTTCCTTGCTTTCGCCACGCTGCGATTAGACCGAGATTTGAGATGCGTCAACTGATTGACTTCCTCTGCCTTTTCCCTTAAATCCCATCACTCATTCCCGGGAATGTGGGTGGTGCATCGCCCCGCTTTCTGGCGACCTGATGGGTCGGGTGGTAAGACTACCGGGACAAAAACATAGAAAAAACAAGGCTTTAGATAATGACTAACCGAATTGCTTCAAAGCACAAGATCGACCGCCGTCTGGGGGTTAATCTCTGGGGACGTGCCAAAAGCCCCATAAATAAGCGTGATTATGGCCCAGGCCAGCATGGCCAACGCCGTCGCAAACCGTCCGATTACGGTATTCAGCTGATGGCTAAGCAAAAGCTCAAGGGCTACTACGGCAATATCTCCGAGAAACAGTTCCTACGCTACTACAAGGAAGCTGTGCGTCGTACAGGCGATACCTCGGAAAACCTGATCGGCATTCTGGAATGCCGCTTGGATGCCGTGATTTATCGTTTGAAATTTGTTCCGACTGTGTTTGCTGCCCGCCAGGTCGTGTCCCACGGACACATCAAGGTGAATGGCGTCAAAGTGACGATCCCTTCCTACATGGTGAAGATCGGCGACAAAGTCGAGTTGCGCGACAAGGCTAAGACCATGGGTCTGATCCTCGACGCGATGGATTCAGGTGAGCGTGATGTGCCCGACTATGTCGAGGTTGATCACAATCAGGGTGCAGGTAGCATGACCCGTATCCCGCAGCTTGCAGACGTGCCTTATCCGGTTCAGATGGAACCAAACCTGGTCGTCGAATTCTATTCGCGCTAAATAACACCTCGATTTTTATTAGCGCTAAAAAGAACGAATTCCGTTGGTGGCCGTCACTGCCAAAGGAATTTCAAAAGGCCTCGCTCTGCGGGGCCTTTTTTTTGCTTGTAGGGTTGCAAACGAACACCCTCCTGCAGGTGCGGTCATAAACGCACAGGTCTGATCTGGGCATGAGTGCAGGGCGTAATGAGTCTGTGAACAGCGGCTTATACAAAACGTGGCCGCGTCCTCTCCCCCCACTCATTTTGTCCTGGAGTATTTAATGACCTATAAGACAACCCTTGCTTCCATCGCGGTCGCTGCGTCTTTGGCCCTCTCTGCGGGTGCCGTAAAAGCGGCCAACATCGTTGAGACTGCAATCGCTGCCGGCTCTTTCAATACTTTAGTTGCGGCTGTGCAAGCGGCGGGCCTGGTCGATACCTTGTCCAGCCCCGGACCGTTCACGGTCTTCGCACCAACCGATGCCGCGTTCGCTAAGCTTCCTGAGGGTACAGTTGCCAATTTGTTGAAGCCTGAAAACAAAGACCAACTGGTTGCCGTGCTCACCTATCACGTCGTGCCTGGCAAAGTGATGTCGTCAGATATCGCTGGCAAAACATTGGATGCAGAAACAGTCCAGGGCCAATCCCTCAAGATTAACGCTATGGACGGCGTGATGGTTGATAACGCAACCGTCGTAACCGCTGACATTGTCGCCGACAACGGCGTCATTCACGTCATCGATACGGTTGTGCTGCCTAAGTAAAAGGCAGGCTAGTACCATGTACGAAGAAGGCCTCGTTGCATTTAGCAGCGGGGCCTTTTTTTAACTTGGACTCTCACTACCGTTCTAGGCAAACACGTTGCCGGTTTGATCCGGACGCAGCCAAAGCTGTTTCTTAAGCGTGGCATGAACCGGCCTATTTGTTCATGGTGTCTTCTAGGGTTTCTTCTGATTTGTAAGCGAACGTGACCCGGATGCAATTTGGGTCGTACACGGCAAATACATCGGTTGGCCCACGCGAGTTCTCGTATGACACCTGTGAGCCGACCCGGATGACGCCAGCTTCATCGAGGCGTGTTTTGAGCGCGGGCATATCATTCGTCAGCATCAACAATGCGACGGAGCCGGCTGTGGCTGGATTAGCGCATGGCAACTTGGGTGGCTGAACACTTGGCGCCCAGACCAGACCCACTGACCCGCCAAGCAGAGGCCCTTGACGAAGGGCGACGGCCCGACCGACTTCGTTACTCGGTTCGAAGAAGGCTACTGACCCCACTTTGTCCGAGGTCACATCCCACTCAACGGTAAAGCCAAGCAGGTCTCGGTAGAAGGTCAGGGAGGCTTCGAGGTTGGCGGTGACAATGGTTGTCCGTCGAACGGGCGTAAAATCTATGGCCAGAGCAGGGGCGACACAAAGCCAACTCGCGATGGCCCCCAAAAATGCAATGCGGTTAGCTCTCATACCCTTACTCTCTTTCGACCCGCCCTAAGGCACCAATCATTTTCCAGTCTCCTGTGTTGTCGCGTACCCAGACATGGCAAATGTGCAGCAGTTCATCCACGGTCGTGCCATCGGGAAGCATTGTTCGGTGTGTCGTATAATATAAAACGGCCGTGTCATCGTGCAGCGCTAGGTCATCAAAGGTGATTTCTCGCTTTTCCTGGTTGGGCACGACGAGGTTAGCCTGCATTCTTTTAAGGTCGTTAAGTGATGACGGTTTAGGTGTGCCGGGCGGCCATCCAACGTAGTGTTCGGAAGAGTGCTCAATATAGTAGTCGAGCCCGGTCTTTCCCCAAGCGTCGTATATCGCTAGTTCTTTTGCCCAAATTGCAGCTTTGGCGGTGTCGTACTCTGCCGATGTTTCTGCGTGGGCGAGTCCACTGATCCCCACTAACGCAACCAACAAAATTCTAAGGGTGTTCATGCGTTTGGCTCCTGATGTGCTGAGGTTTGGGCCAGCTCTCCGTTTCTCAGGGCTTGTGCAAAATCAAGCTGGCTGTATTCGAACCCTAGTTGGTCTTCTTCATTAACCCAAGTTTCTCGAGTCTCGCCCCCAACTTCGACGGCGCGGTATCGTACTTTGGATTGATTTCGAAATAATCCCCGTAGTCCTGGCGCGCGGCTTCCAAGTAGTCGGGTTGAAAATGCTCAAGCCCACGGACCTTGTAATACTCAACGTGCCACAGCACTTGGCCTTGGCTTGGATCGGTCATGCCAATATTCGCCATGGAGGGCATTAAGATGTGGCCCGCCCCGTGCGTTGGAATCCAGGGTTTCTCGGGATCGGCAACGTCTGCAAAGGACACATAGAACGTGTTGTCTTGGTTGTAGGGTTTCCGCATCAGTGCTTTTGGCCATATCGTTTTCTGATGGAATGCAACCGTTCCGTCGATGAGGCGCATGTCTATGTCGTCAATAGAGCGGTCCTTGTAGAAATCAGGAAAGGCTTCATCAAGCACGCGGTTTACGAGGCCCCGCTGAGATATCTCCGTCCCCTCCGGTAAGCGGCTCCAGTTTTCTTTGAGTTCAACTTTTTTTCCGGTAATTGGGTTTGTGAAAGACCGGATTAGTTTCCCGCTATCGAGGTCGCGGAAATAGGTCAGCAGTGAGCTATACCGAACAAAAGATCCATCGTCTTGGGGTTCCCACCACTGTTGCTCGCAGCCACTGAAGCGAAGCAGCGGAACAGGCGTTTCCGGGGCGTTGAAGGCATAGATTATCCCTTGGAAGCGCCAGAAAACGCGGCCTTCATCAGTGCGCCCCTGCTGCTTCACCAACGCAGTTACCTTGTCCTCTGGTGTCCAGAGATCAATAGCGTTTGGAATAACACGCTGTGCTTCTGCCCTAGCAGACGTCACGCCAGACAGACCGGAAAGAGCGACACCGGATGCAATCTGGGCTGCAGCTCGTCGGGAAAGGTTTCTTGCCATAACTTCAACTCCTCGGGTGTGCGGATGTCGCGTTATACTGTCGCTCATCTTCTCAGTTATCAAATAGAGACGTTTGACTCCCGGTGTCATGGCGTATGGGACAGCTCTGACTGTATCGCCCTAAACGCATTAATCTATGGCCGTCGACCACCGGTCACTTTATCACCAGAGAAAATTGACATGGGGCCCGTTCGGCGGTCACATTCGATGCTTGAGAATGCCCTGCTGGTAAAGTTTGCGGCAAAGGCAAAGTTGTTTAATAGTAGGTAATCACCGTTAGTGCCTGGCTGGGAATTGAAAGTTGCCCGATTTGACCAATACCATAGAAAACACGGACCCTGATCTCTCAGTGCAAGCCGCACGAAATTGGACCAAGATTCTCTCTGAGTACCGTGATCTGAGCCGCCTCCGCAGTATTGTTGAGATCTCGATCACCATCCTTCCGTTCGCACTTTTATGGACAGCGATGTGGCTGTTGCTCGATTACAGCTACTGGCTCTCTTTATTGCTGGCCGTGCCGACAGCAGGCTTTCTCGTGCGGTTATTCATCATTCAACATGATTGTGGGCATGGGACGTTCTTTCACAAACGCGCCACTAATGACTGGGTCGGCCGCGTGATCGGTGTGCTCACACTGACACCTTATGATTACTGGCGGCGCACACACGCGAACCATCATGCGACCTGTGGCAATCTTGATCGTCGCGGCATGGGTGACGTGACCACGTTGACGTTACAAGAATATCAAGCCAGTTCGATGCTGAGCCGATTCTGGTATCGCGTCTACCGTCACCCCCTCGTCTTGTTCGCATTGGGCCCGGCCTATTTGTATTTTGTACAACAGCGCTTGCCCGTTGGTTTGATGCGGGATGGCTGGAAGCCTTGGCTCAGCACCATGTCCACCAATGTCGGAATTTTGGTAACCTTCTCCTTGTTGATTTGGGGTATGGGGCTGCAAGCCTTCCTGATGGTGCATGTTCCTATTGTGGCTCTCGCCGCCTCGTTTGGCGTATGGCTGTTTTACGTCCAGCATCAATTCGAGGATACGTTGTGGGACGACGACGCCGATTGGGATTTGCATGAAGCCGCACTTCATGGAAGCTCCCACTATGATCTGCCCGCCGTCCTACGTTGGTTCACCGGCAATATCGGCATGCATCATGTCCATCACTTGTGTAGTCAAATTCCCTTTTACCGGTTACCGCGCACACTTCGCGATTACCCGGCTCTTACCCAGGTTAATCGGGTGACGCTGATTGAAAGCCTTCGGTATGTGAAATTTGCGCTTTGGGATGAGAGCCAGCGGCGGATGATTTCTTTCCGTGACGCGCGGTCCAAAGCGTAACGCGGCGACTGGTTGTTACGTCGGTAATACTATTTGAGTTCGCCGGTCTATTTTTTGTTAATGGCATATTTCAAGAACGAGTAATGATTTCGGAAAACGGCCTCTCCAAAACAGGAAGGGCCGTTTCTCATTCTCACAATTTTAGCTATTTCTCTAAACCTCAGATTGCCGCTAGTGCAATGAAGCTCAACTTCTCTAGCGGCACTCTATTGTCGTTCGGTCGATAGGTTTGTGTTAGACTTGCGGATCAGATTTTAGTGAATCTGTTCACAAAAAACGGTCTTTCCACAGACAGGTGGCTTGGACCTAGATCTCGCATCCGTGTCCACCAGATTTTGTTACGACCAACGGAACCTCTGCATGGCCGATTCTATGTTTCAGTCGGAAGACTGCCGTGGCTTTTTTGAGCACTGGCAATCCCTGCGCCTCGATGGCGACATTGTGCCCTTCCATCGAGACTTTCTTGATAACCCAAACCCTAAATACGCACCGTTCGTCCATATCTCAGAGATAAGCGAAACCGGTACAATGATTGTACGGCTCATGGGCACAGGTCTCGTTGAGCGATGGGGGAAAGACAAAACAGGTGAAGCTATGGGCGAGGGCCAACCTGACTCTGTCCGTGAGGCGCTCTATGCAAACACGCGCCAGGTCATATTGAATCCTTGTGGGCTAAGGTCAGAGATTGAATTGGCGGCCAGCAGTGGCTCAGAAATGTTGGTCGAGGCCATTACGCTTCCCCTCATTGTTGAGCCTGGTAAACCCGGGAGGCTCGTTGCCTACTCGGGTCTCATGCGGAAGCTAAAGTTTGGTGAACACTCCGAGCGGTACACAAGGCTCGCTAATGTTGAGTGGATCGACATTGGCGCAGGCATTCCTGAAGACCCGCCGATGACGATTGATCAGTGACATGTGTCGTTTAAGAAAAGGCCTCGCTTTTGCAGGGTCTTTTTTTAGCTCACCTCACGGACGCTCTGTTTGGTATCACCGATTCAGGTGGCCTTCACTCAAGTGCCAGACGTAAACTCTGCCAAATCTTCAACATTGGGATGCCTTAAATAATGAAATACATCGTTACGCTGACAGTGAGTCTTTTGCTTTGGTCAAGTCAGTCTTTTGCTGCCGATGGTGGTGTTCTGGTGCTTGGTGGAACGGGGCAGCTTGGCTCTGAGATTGCCAAAGATTTGGTGGGTGCTGGAGAAGACGTCACCGTATTGGCCAGGCCGACATCGAACCGGGCTCGTCTTGAAGGTGTGGATGTCACGTACGTGATTGGCGATATGCTCGCAGACGCCGACATGGAACGCATTTTACCGCCGTGGCCTATCGGGCTGTGATCGATGCCTCGAGCCAAGCCTTCGGTGGTGATCAAAAATTCTACGAACAGAGTCAGGTGCTTATTTCAAAATGGGCCGCCGCGACAAATGTGGGGCAGGTCATTCTTCATGGCGCAATCGGGGCCTCAGATAGCGGCAAGTTGATTTATATTGAAAAAACACACCCAATTCAGCAAACCTCCATCGCGTCGAAAACGATTGCCGAGGCAACGCTGATTAACAGCGGCGTGCCTTACACCATCATCCGCCATTTGACGTTGCTTTCTATGGAAACAAAAGAGTCCGGCAACGCTCGGCTGACCAAAGACCATACGGCCGTGGGTGCGATGACGCGCGATGGTCTCGCTCGGCTGACGATGGAATGTCTGGGTAATGCGGACTGTCTCAACGTTATTTACCATGCCGTTGATGACGATGTGGAATTGACCGAGCGCACGATCGGGACGTGGGAAAAGGTGATTAAGCCTGAGTATCAACTCGACCGTGCCAACCTCAACATTGTTGACTAGAACCGGCCAAGAAAATGGCCTCACCCGGGTTGGGCGAGGCCATTCTGGTCTGCGAGACGTGTAAGTGGGTGGCTAAGCCAGGCCAGCCTTGAAGGTATCTAATAGGGCTGTCCACGCGACTTCAGCTTGAGCCTCGTTGTAGACGGAACTGGTTGGAACGCACCAGCCGTGGTCAGCGCCTTCGTAGACTTTAACGACCGCCGGTACGTTGGACGCTTCAAATGCCGCCTTCAGGATATTCTTAACCTCTGGCTCACGGGCATCATCGTTATCGGCCACACCAACGTGGTAATGCACTTTCATTTTCGGAATGAGCAGATGGGGGCTGTTGTCTCTCTCTGTAGCTAATCCACCGCCGTGGAAGGATCCCGCCGCACCAATGCGGTCTGGCAATAGGCCGGCGGTTTTCATCGTCAACGGACCACCCATGCAATAGCCGGATGTGCCCATCTTCGAATTTGAATCCACTTGGCCTTGTTCGTCGAGCCACGCGACAAATATTTGTGCGTCACGCTCTGCTGCGCCTGGCGCAATGAGGTTGCCCATGAGCTTCATGGCAATCGGACGATCTGTCGCAAAGTTGAAGTCTGTGCCGGGAAGGGGCGCGCGGCCGTCTCGGTAGAATGGATTTGGCACCAATACCGAGTAGCCTTCTGAGGCCAATCGCCGTCCCATATCTCGGAACGCTGGGCGTAGGCCCATGATGTCGGTCCATTTTAAAACGCCTGGGTGCTTCCCTTCCGTTGGGTGGAAGAACACGGCATCACAGGTGCCATCCGGCGTGACGATCTCAACGTCGGTTTCAACGACGTCTAGTCCGGCAGCTGAAGCGGCACCCGCACCGGCGAGGCCAGCCGCTGCGACAGAGGTCGCACCGAAGGTGCGGCGTGAGAGTGGGGCTGAGGTGAAGCAGTGTTCATCGCAATCAATGTCAAAAGCGTCGTCGGCCATATCGTTCGCCATAGTCTGGTGCTCCCTGATTATTGTATCTGCACGTGATTGAGGCCCTAACCTTATAACGGTCAGGTCGACTCTGTCATGGGGGATTGGCTATGGGGCCTCTCGCCAGGCGAGCGCATGGTCTCTATCATGGCCCTATACTCAGGCAGGGGCCTATTTGGTCTCAGGGGATTATGGGGAGCGCCATGTCAAACCAACCAGGTTTTGAGATTGATCGCAGCCAACGGAGGCTCGGGCCCATCTGGCTCAGCCCAGGCATCGCACCGGCCAACGTTTTGGCGCTGTTTTTTGCCGGAATGATGACGATCGTGTTCGTCACTGGGATTGGTGTGTTAACGCCCTACCTCCTGGCTGAGCATATTAAAATGCCGACATCCGAGCAGGGTGATTTTATTGGCACGCTCACCGTCTACGTCGAGATCATGGCCATCGCATTGGTTATCCCGCTCGGGTCATTGTCCGACAAATTAGGGCGCGTTCCGTTATGGGTAACGGCCTTTACGCTTATCGCGATAGCCTGTGTATTGCTGCCAGCGGCCCGTACGCCTGAGATGTTTATGCTCGGTCGTATTCTTTTGGGTGCGGGTTTGGCCATGGGAACCCTTATGTTGGGTACGGTCATGGCTGACTACCCGCAAAATGCGTCGCGCGGAAAAATTATCAGCATCAATGGTTTTATCACCGGGTTTGGTGTGGTGGTGATCGCAGCAATCGGATTCTCAAAGTTGCCAGGCTACTTTGCTGGGGAGGGGTTCGATGCCATCAAATCCGGAACCTATACCTTTTGGGTGATTGCTGGCGTGGCGACTGCCGCCGCCCTGATTACGTCCGTTGGCCTCAAAGATGGTCGCCCCAATAAGACGGAAGAGAAAGACCCGTTCCTGATTAATCTTCGCAACGGGTATGACGAGACCAAGCGCAATCCGCGACTGAGTATTGCCGGTGTTGCTTATTTTGTGTCGCGTGGCGATCTCATCGTGATGACCACGTTTCTCACCTTGTGGATTGTGGCCGTTGGCACTGATGCTGGTGTCGAGGCAAAAGATGCGACAGCGACAGCGGGGCGCATATTCGCCGTATCGCAAACGGCCATGCTCCTGTTCATGCCGGTCATGGGATTTCTTGTGGATCGGTTTGATCGCGTTTCGGTGCTTTCATTTTCCATGGCGGTTGCCGCTGTTGGCTACTTCGCTCTGGGTATTGTGGGCGATCCGTTTTCGTCTCCGTTCATCTTTCCAGTGGCGATCATGGCCGGCGCTGGCGAGGCCTGCATTTTGGTGTCGGGTCCAGCCTTGGTTGGTCAAGAAGCCCCTGGCAAATTCCGTGGCGCCGTCTTTGGCATGATGGGGTTCTGCGGCGCCCTCGGTGTGCTCATCCATTCCAAGGTGTGTGGAATGCTGTTTGACGGCTTCACCTATCAGACGCCCTTCCTCTACATGGCCGGTCTGAATGCGCTTGTCGGTATTGGAGCCCTCCTGGTGCGTCTCAAGACGGGCGCGATCGCCGGGCCAAATGCGGGCTCGAATACGAGCAAGGTTGAAGCTCCAGTACCTGCCGTTGAATAGCTATTGCGCATAAAACACCATAATTAAGAGGGTTTTTGACCCGTAATTCTCACGTTTTAGCCATTTTCTGACCACTCGGTGCACGTCTCACTGGGATTTGTATTGCTTGTTTTTGCCAGTCCCACTACCGATATCCGCTATAATCAGCACGCTTTTGTTAGAACGGGATTCGACCCATGAAATTATCACGCCGCGGCCTTATCGTATCTGGAATAGCAGCCGGTGGTGGCCTTGCCGTTGCCTACGGATTGAACAGCCTGAAGGATGGCGAATCCAAACCTAAATTCGGTGCGTCGTCCCCGGAGGACTACGTCCTCCATGCCTATGTGAAGATCAGCCCGAGCGGCATCATCACCGTCGCAGTGCCTCAGGCTGAATTGGGGCAGGGCATTACCACGGCGATCCCAATGCTGGTGGCTGAAGAACTGGATGCCGACTGGGCAGACGTGCGCTACGAGCTAGCACCGCTGGATAAAGACTACGGCAGCTACGTTGTCGCCGAAGCCATTCCTCTGATGTTTATGGATCCCGGTGCCGTTGCTGATTATACGCGCTCGGCCTTGTACAAAGTGACACCGCTGATTGGTTTGATCATCACGGGCGGGTCCAGTTCCATTCTTGGTAACTACAATTACCTCCGCACGGTTGGTGCGACCACACGCACCATGTTGATGGAAGCAGCAGCGGAACAGCTTGATGTGCCGTTGAGCGAACTGACCACCGAGAAGAGCAAGGTCATTCATGCCGCGTCCGGTAAGTCTCTGTCGTACGGTGAATTGGCAGAAGCAGCGGCTGCGGTTACACCACGTGAAGACAATCCGCTAAAAGACGCTGACGAATTCAAGATTTTGAATCATGCGGTTGGCCGCCTTGATACCCCTGAGAAAAGTGACGGCTCGGCCATCTACGGCATCGACGTCAAGCTCCCGGGCATGCTGCATGCGGCTATTCGCCATAGCCCGATGTTCAAGGGGACGCTTGATACCTTTGATGCGGATTCAGCTATGGCTCGCGAAGGCGTAATTGGTGTGTACCCGGTGCTTGATAATGCCATCGCCGTGGTTGCCGAAAGCACCTGGACTGCTCAGAAGGCGCTCGACGACATGGACGTTACCTGGACCCCTCCAGAAGGCACGCCATTTAGCACCAGTAAAGCACTGCCTAATTATGCTGCGTTGTTTGATGCGGCAGAGGTCAATGTCCTGAACGAAGACGAAACATTCACGGCGGATTGGGATCGCGCGACCAAGACGGTCGAAGCGGTTTACGAAACGCCGTACTTGGCTCACGTCTGCATGGAGCCCATGGGCTGCACAGCGTTGTATGAAGAGTCAGAAACCGACGATGCGGAAGATGCGAGCATCACCGTGTGGTCGCCCAGCCAGTCCATTGGTCAAAGCGCCAGCCAGGCTGGCAAAATTGCCGGTGTTAAAAAAGAGAATGTCCAAGTCCATGCCACGCTTATGGGCGGTGGTTTCGGCCGTCGCGCCGATATGGATTTTGTGCGCCAAGCGACGTCCATCGCCATGAACCTTCCTGGTACGCCTATCAAGCTGACCTGGAGCCGTGAAGAAGACGTGCAACAAGATACCTACCGTCCGGCAACGGCCTCCCGTTTCAAAGCAGGCCTAGATGACGACGGCAACATAACGGCACTTGATTTTGTCATTGTCGGCAAGCCTGTCAGTGCAGACTTCAATACCCGCAACGGCACTTTCGTGATGTTCGAAGCCAAAGACGACATCAGCATGGTTATGCCCATGAGCGATTCTCCTTACGCATTTCCGTCCATACGGTTGGCTTTGAACGCCCAGGACAACCCGGTCCCAAATGGCAACTGGCGCAGTGTGACGATGTCGCACAATGGCTTTTACCAAGAAGCCTTTATGGATGAAGTGGCTGAAGCCGCTGGCAAAGACCCGATCGATTTCCGTCGCGAGTTACTGGCCCATAAGCCAGATTTTGTCGCGGTCCTTGATTCCCTCGCTGAGAAAGGCGATTGGGGTAAGCCGCTGGCTGAAGGGCCTGAAGGCTCTCGTCGCGGCCGTGGTGTCGCCTTTGCTGAAGCCTTCCAATCTACCGTTGGTCAAATCGTTGAAGTGACGGTGGCCGCAGATGGTGGGCTGACTGTTGATCGCGTGGTCACGGTTGTTGATCCCCATACGGTTGTGAACCCGAATATCGTTGAAGCTCAAATCGAAGGCTCTGTGATTGATGCGCTCTCTGCGGCGCTCTACGGCCAGATCGATGTGGAAGACGGCGCGGTCGTTCAGTCCAACTTCGACAGCTACCGAATGATGACCATGGCTGACGTGCCTGCCAGTATCGAAACCCACATCATGGCCCAGGGCGGACATCCTGGCGGTATGGGTGAGGTGGGTGTGCCGTGTGTCGCGCCAGCTCTGACCAGTGCGATTTACAATGCCACCGGCCAGCGCGTGCGTTCATTACCGATCTCGGTTTCTGGGTTGGTTTCGGTTTAAGCGAGAATCACTCCAACGTTAGTCTGATGTCCGGGGTTTTATCCTAGGTCCAGGGTGTATTGCGCGTACTGCTCTAGCTAAACTCCATTCATGACCGACATTCATATTCGCCCCTACACTAAGGCTGATCTCGACGCCGTTTCTGAAATTTGGACAGCGGCCTTCGGGGCTGATGCGCCGAGCAAGCTCGTCGATCAATCAATCTCTGAGAAAGAACGGTTCCAGCCTGGTTTGGTGTTTGTCGCTGAGCTTGATGGTCGCCTCGTTGGCACCACTATTGCGGGCTATGACGGGTACCGCGGCTGGCTCAACGGGGTGGCCGTCCACCCTGATTTTCAGCGTCGTGGTATTGCGAGAGAGATGGTTCATCACGCCATCGCTAAACTGCAAACCCTAGGCTGCCTTAAAGTGAATTTACAAATTCGCGACGGCAACGAAGCCGTGGTGTCTTTTTACGAATCCCTTGGCTTTGAGGTCGAGAAACGCATAAGCATGGGCAAGCTGATTGGCTAAGAGCCGTGACAATGACAACGACAGACCTCTCCACCTGGACTCCTCGCCTCCCTCCGGGCATTGAAACGCTCATCGGTTCGACCGTGCGGTTAGAGCCTCTGGATTGGGAAACGCACGAGCAGGGTTTGTTCGCCGTTGTTGGGGGTAAAGAAAATGCCAGGCTGTGGGATCACGTGTCGGTTGGGCCGTATCTTGATCCTGCCACCTTCCAGACCAGTTTTGCGGCAACCTGCATTGCGAACGGTTGGGAAACCATGGTCATCCATGAGGTGGCCTCCGGCAAAATCCTTGGCATGTTCAGTTTTCTGCGTGTCCGGCAGCAACACGGCAGCGTCGAGATCGGCTGTGTCGTGTTTGGCTACGCCCTGCAACGCACCCTCAAGGCAACAGGGGCGTTGTTACTCATGGCACGCCACGTGTTCGATGATCTGGGATACCGTCGCTATGAGTGGAAGTGCGACACGCAGAATGTGGCGTCGTCTCGTGCTGCGCTGCGCTTCGGTTTTATCTACGAAGGCACCTTTCGCAATGATATGGTGAGCAAAGGCCGAAGTCGCGACACCGCATGGTATTCCATTACCGACACAGAATGGCCCGCAGTGCGCGCTGCGCTTGACGCCTGGCTAGCCCCGCAAAACTTTGATGCGGACGGCACCCAAATTAAAAGATTGGAAGAGCTCAGGCTTTAAAGTTAACCGGCCCCCCTAAGTGCTTTTGGCATCCCGCAGCGCCACGCCTTCAGGCCCTCACGTGGATGTCGTTGTTTTGTGAACGATGAAGGACCGGGCCGTTGAGTGATAGGAGCGGTAGTGCTCCACATCAAATGCAGGGTTTTCGCTGAGCCAGCGACGTAATGCGCTTCGTTCGCCCTTGGTGTTATCGGCCTGATGCATATCATATTCGTCAAACAGCAGCAGTGAGCCTTGTTTGAGATAGGGCGTCACAAAATCCAACGCGAGTTTGGCGGGTTCTTCCACATCGCAGTCAATATGCACGACAGCAGCGTCTATCGGCCCAAGCGTTTCTCGTGTTTTTTGGACGTCGCTATCCAATGTGGATTGGAACGGCCCAACAATTGTTGTGACCCGGTCATCCGGAACACCAGCCAATGCAGTTCATGGTATGTGGTGTCGTCGCCGCGATCAGCACCGCATTGATGTCAGAGTCTACTGTCAAAACATCATCGCCCGCCATGTCTGCCTTAGAGGCCTCCAGAAACTCTACGGTCTCGTGAAGTTTCAGATAGGCGACATTCTGAATCATATCTTTTAGAGCGGGCGCGCAGGAAACGATCAACGTCTTTTCGCCAGTCTTAGACCCCAATTCAGCAACGCGGCTTATCAGGCTCTGGGTGTAGTTTTGCGGCTCAACCACGAATTCTCCAAACGATGAGTGTGCGCTCGTGAATGAGAACGCAGGTCAGCGCCAATTTTGCGGTGATCTTGCTAACGGGTCAAACGGTGAATTTGACTACGTGCGGGCGCGCGTCCCAAGTCTTGCTCTAATCGTCCATAACCTGTGGGCTAAATGCCCAATTTCGCCAGAGTTTGCCGTCTTTCATTTCATAGACGGAGAGTATGGTGCTGACGTCTTTACTGCCGTCTTCAAATTCAAAGGTTTCGATTTCTAGTTGGATACCCAGGTTGCCGACGATGGCGATGGGGTGTGCTTCGACGCCCTGGTAGTGTTTCATGTAGTCACTTTCGTAGAGACTGACGGAGGCCGCTTCTGCCATCTCACGGCTGCTTGCCAGCTCTACCGGCCCTTCTTCGTAAATCCGGGTGAACGAATAGGGCTCACCAAGGCCGGCAATCAATGCTGCTACATCTTGCTCGTGGTGGGCACGCATGGAGCCCTTCATGTAGGACCTTGTAGCTTCGGCTAAACCTTTGTCTAGCAGCACCGGAGCTTGTTCGATGCGCCGTTCATACTCTTCCAGGGACTGCGGCTCGTTTTGTGTCCACGCCCCCGTTGTCAGGGCTAAGGCGACGCTGGAACTGACGACAATGCCACCAACGAAATGATATAAATTGCTGTAGGTCATAACCGGGAAACCTCCTGCTTATCCGCTTCACGCATAAGCAGTGTCTCGCACTATCGTTCCGATGAATAGAGGAGCGCCGTTAGCCAGGTCTGTTTAGATCTGGTCCGGCTTCCCCGACAACATCACTGTCTTGGGTTCCAGGTAAGGCAGTAGCCCTTTCGTCCCGCCTTCGCGGCCGAGGCCTGACTGTTTGAAGCCACCAAAGGCAATCGCAAAACTGGCTGCGGGCGCGCTCTGGCCTACTGTGCCGGTCCGAAGTTGCCGGGCAATCCTGTAGGCGGCAGTGTTGTCGTCAGTGTACACCGCACCGGCCAAGCCGAAGGGCGAGTCATTAGCGATGCGAATTGCTTCGTCTTCATCATCACACGGGATCACGCACAACACCGGGCCAAAAATTTCCTCTTGGGCGATGGTCATGCTGTTGTCCACGTTCGCGAAGACGGTCGGCTCGAAGTAGTAGCCGTGCTCAAGGTGTGTAGGTCGCTTGCCGCCGGTCGCGAGGGTTGCACCCTCTGAAATGCCCTTGGCGATATAGCCCTCAATCTTTTCCAGCTGAGATTTCATGGTGATCGGCCCCAGCCTAATCTCTGGGTCGTAGGGGTCACCGATGGTGATGGCTTCGCACGCTGTGACCAGATGCTTGACCAGTTCATCGTGTCGGCTGCGGGAGACAATAACCCGGGTGAGGGCGGCGCAGTTCTGACCACTGAGGATGCTGATGGCTCCGGCCAAACTCTTGGCCGCTTTTTCCAGGTCGTAATCGTCGAGCACGATAGCGGCTGACTTGCCGCCCAGTTCCAAGGTCACGCGCGCAATGCGATCACCACAGACAGAGGCAATCCGTTGTCCCGTCGTTAGGCTGCCGGTGAAGCTCACCTTATCCACCTGGGGGTGCCGCACGAGATGATCCGAGGCATCGCGCTCGGCGGTGATCAAGTTGACCACGCCAGGTGGGAACCCAGCCGCGTCCGCGCATTCGGCAATGATGTAGGCCTCTATGGGCGTTTGCGGGGCTGGCTTCATAATCACTGTGCAGCCGGCCACCAAGGCGGGCCCGATTTTGGTCAACATGGTCGCCAGGGGTGCATTCCACGGGGCGATAGCCGCAACCACACCCACTGGTTCGTGAATCAGCATATTCGCGCCGTTCTTCGATGGGTGTTCTTCAATAAACGGGAAGCTCGATGCCTGTTCAATAGACCGGTCCACTGCTCCGATGGAATACTCCGGCGACATATTGGCCATCGAAGTAATCACACCGGTGGATTCTGTCCAGGCAATGGCAAAGTCTGCGGCGCGACTGCGTAACTCTTTCGCGAACGCCTCTAGGGTTTTCGCGCGCTCAACCGGAGTCATGCGGGGCCAGGGTCCACTCTCGAAGGCTACATGAGCGGCCGCGACGGTGCGATCCACGTCGGCGATGTCTGCCTCTGCCACCTGAAACACAACCTCCTCAGTGACGGGGGAGACCACGTCCACAAGACGCTCGGTCGATGGGGCAATCCATGCGCCGCCGATATAAAGCTTACGGAAGTTGGAGCTGTCGATGGAGTTGGCGCGTGAGGCAGTGCTCATAAGTCATCCTGGTATGGGCTGTAATAGTTGAGCAGGACCCTGTGGTTTTTTGCCGATTTTGGCAAATAGAAGTTGGGGCGAGGCCTATGCGCCGGGCGCATAGGGTCGGGGGACTCGTTTGATTGGATCGGCTATGCGGGTGTCGAGTCTTGAAAGAAGGAAACGCGCCTGGTTTCCGTATCTTGCACAGCAGCGTTCATCCGTACTCGTTTGTATATTTTCTATCACTTTGAATCCAAAGCATAATTTCTGGGAAAGGGCGTGGTGCATGGGCTCGTTCCACGCGTTTTCGCGTTTCACACGAGGCAAATTCCACTTTTCTTTTTTTTAAGGCACACTCTCGGGCAGAATTTTTGAGGCTTCGGGGAGGCTCCCAATGACAGACCACCAGCACGATTTATCCGGATATGAGGGCGCGTGTTTTATCTGTGGCCGCTGCCGAGGGGACACGACACGGCTCCACAGCCTCAGGCCTCGCGACGCAGCTTTATGCAGACAGCGGCGCTGTCGGTTTTGGCCACAGGCGCGGCCACCACCCAAGCGCGCGCTCAAGCGCAGACGAAGGCCTCAGACCCTCCGTTCGGTCCTGGTGACAGCTTCATCATTGATGCGGGATGGGTGCTCATTGAAACCGAGGGCCAGCTTGACCTGCTGCGTGACGGGCATGTTCTGGTGCGTAACGGTGTGATTGAAGATGTGCGTGCCGAGCCGTTTACTGATCCAGTGCCGCACCTCAGTTTGCCCCACGATATTCTGATGCCCGGATTTATCTCCGGTCCATACCCATTGCTGTAGCGCCACGCCGACGCGCGGGATCATCGAAGGGGCCGCGCTCCTACCAACGCCCTCTCGAGATTGTTGAACAGCTCGACGACGATGAGCTTGATGCGTTGACGGCTTTTAAAACTTGGCTGAGCTGTTGCGGTCTGGTTGCACCACCCAAGTCGAGATGAGCCTCACGTTGCGCCAAGCCGAGAGCTATGTCCGCCTCGCTGAGCGTTGGGGTGTGCGCGGCTTCCCTGGTTCGATGATTCCTAATACGGAGCGTCTGTTCGGCATCTGGTTTCGGCCCAACGATCAGGTTTTGTTTGATGCAGAAGAGGGCACGTTGGCTGAGATCGAAGCCAATCTAGCCTTCGGAAAAGCGCATATGGGAAAGGGCGATGGACGCATCCAACCGATGATGTCGCCCCATGCCTGTGACACGCATACGCCAGCGACGATGGCCGCTCTCGCAGCGGCTGCAGACGAGCTAGGAACGGGCCTGCACATTCACTTGTCGCAGGGGCGGCAAGAGACAGACGACGTGCGTCGCTTGTGGGGGAAGACCCCAACCGAGTGGCTCGAGAGCTTCGGCTTCTTCACCAATGGACCAGTGTTTGGCGCCCATATGAGCGGCCTGGACTGGAAGATCGATGCGCCGATCCTTGCGAAGCATGGTGTCGTCTATTCGCACTGTCCGTCCGCTGGAGGCGCAGGAAACGGCACTCAGCCTTATCCGGAGGCGCTGGCTGCCGGGATGAACGTCAACATCGGCATCGATACCCACTCGAACGACTATCTCGAAGACCTCAAGCTTGCTGTCCTCTATGGCCAAGCCCGTCATTCGTTACGGCGTCAGCTTGATCCTGATGGACAGCCGACCGTGCGTCCGACGGTGTGGAATGCGGTTGATGCAGCAACGCGAATTCCAGCCAAGGGGCTCGGCCGAGATGACCTGGGCGTCATTAAGCCCGGCGCGCGTGCTGATATGATTTCTGTCGACGTGTCTGGGATGCTGGTTGGGTCTGGGGCTTTACCGCCAGAGCCGCTAAACAACTTGCTCTATGCCAATGGCCGCATGGTTCGCACCGCCATGACCGACGGCCGCCTGCAAGTGTACGATAGCCATTTCGTCGCAGACAACGAAATGGATGTGCTCGCCAATGGCGGCAAGGTTGTTGAGAAGGTTTGGGCGCAGCTTGCGGACGAGGGGTGGTTTACGGAGACCGCCCGCTAAGCTACCCGAGATCGGATTAAGCGACGGCGACTTCTTTTTCTTTGAGAAGGTCTTCCAGTTCGCCGTTCATCGCCATTTCGCGAATGATGTCTGCACCGCCAACGAACTCTGCCTTGACGTAAAGCTGAGGAACGGTAGGCCACTGTGTGAAGTCCTTAATGCCCTGGCGCATCTCGTCGCTTTCCAGAACGTTGACGCCTTTGAACTTCACGCCGAGCTGGCCGAGGATTTGAACCACGGAGGCTGAGAAGCCACATTGTGGAAACATAGGGGTGCCCTTCATGAACAGGACAACATCATTAGCAGTCACGTCTTCTTTGATTTGCGCGATGGCGGGATTGTCGGACATGGGAACTGTCTCCGTTAATCAATAGGGCTAGCCGTAAGTCACGGCTTTCATATGCCAAGGGATATAGGGCTTCCGGATGGTTTGGCAAGCAAAACCGATTTTACCCGCTAAGCCCCTGAAAAGTGAGGGTTTAAGCTTCAGGGACGGCTGTTTGCAGGGCTAGGGCGTGCAATTGCCCGCCCATCTTGCCCTGAAGGGCAGCGTAGACCATCTGATGCTGCTGGACCCGGCTCTTCCCAGCAAAGGCAGTTGAGGTTACGTGGGCAGCGTAGTGGTCGCCATCACCGCGCAAATCATCAATGGTGATGGTCGCGTCTGGCAGGGCTGCTTGAATCATCTCTTGGATTTCTGAGGCGCTCATTGCCATGGGTCTTGCTCCTTTGAGGGCTGGGCCAGTCTTATGCTGCCATATAGGAAGGGAACCAGCCTTCATGCAAGTCGCGCAAGTCTTTAACAGAGACTGAGGCTCCACCCGCGATGCTGACGGCGTCGCCACCGGTCGTTCCGATCTGGCGGGCGGTGATGCCAGCGTCGGTCATCGCCTGGACGATGTCGCCAGCTTCATCTGCGCCACAGGTCACAAGGTAGCGGCCTTGGTCTTCTCCAAACAGCCACGGCGCAGACGCGTCCGAGCCGGTATCGATCGTGACCCCAATGTCACCAGACAGAGCCATCTCGGCGAGGGCGATCGCAACGCCACCGTCTGCCACATCATGACAGGCGTTAACTTGTTCTGCGGTGATAAGTGCACGAACGGCATCACCGGTGACTCGTTCTTGAGCGAGATCCACAGGCGGTGGTGCTCCCTCTTCGATACTGTGTAGATCGCGTAGGTAAAGGGACTGGCCAAGCCAGCCATCTGTCACCGTATCGGCGCCGCCAATAAGAATGACCGCGTCGCCATCAGCCTTAAATCCAACCGTAGCTGTCTGATCCAAGTTGTCGATGATGCCAATTGCGCCAATTGTTGGCGTTGGCAGAATCGGCTCGCCATCTGTCTCGTTGTAGAGCGACACATTGCCCGAGACGACAGGTGTGTCGAGAGCAAGACAGGCTTCACCGATGCCCTTAATGGCACCAACCATCTGGCCCATGATCGGAGGCTTTTCCGGATTGCCGAAATTGAGGTTGTCTGTAATGGCAAGGGGGCGCGCCCCGGTTGCTGTCAGATTGCGCCATGTTTCCGCAACGGCCTGTTTGCCGCCTTCGAACGGATCAGCTTTGACGTAGCGCGGTGTGCAATCTGTTGTGATGGCTAATCCGCGTTCCGAATCATGAATGCGCACGACGGCCGCATCGCCGCCGGGGCATTGCACCGTATCGCCCATGACCATGTGATCATATTGCTCCCATACCCAACGCCGGCTGGCGAGGTCGGGCGCACCGATCAGTTTCTTAAGACTTTCCGTCCAGTCACCATGCGCGACGCAGTCTGGAGCAACGACGTCTGCTTTTGGTGTTTCCACCCAAGGCCGATCGTATTCAGGAGAGGCCTCAGCCAAAGGATCAATCGGAAGGTCAGCAACTTCTTTGCCATCTTTCAACAGGACCATACGGCCCGAATCGGTGAGCGTGCCGACGACTGCGAAGGCGAGTTCCCATTTCTCGAAAATGGCTTGGGCGATGTGTTCTTTGCCCGGTTCAAGCACCATGAGCATCCGCTCTTGGCTCTCGGACAGCATAATTTCGTAGGGCGTCATATCGGCTTCGCGAATGGGAACCGCGTTCAGGTTCATTTCGATGCCGGTGCCGCCTTTGGAGCACATTTCGAAGGTCGAGCAGGTTAGTCCAGCCGCACCCATGTCCTGGATCGCGACAATCGTATCCGTGGCCATCAATTCCAGGCAGGCCTCGATGAGCAGTTTCTCAGTGAACGGATCGCCAACCTGAACCGTTGGGCGCTTCTCTTCGGAATCTTCGTCGAACTCAGCAGATGCCATCGTCGCGCCGTGTATACCGTCTTTGCCCGTCTTTGAGCCGACGTAGATGACTGGGTTGCCGGGACCTGATGCTGCTGAATAGAAAATACGATCTTGTTGCGCCAGACCAACCGTCATGGCGTTGACTAAGATGTTACCGTTATAGGCAGAGTGGAAATTGACCTCGCCGCCGACGGTCGGAACACCAACGCAGTTGCCGTAGCCGCCAATTCCACTCACCACACCGCAACCAGATGCTTGGTTTTGGGATGATTGATATCGCCGAACCGTAGAGCATTCATGTTGGCGATGGGGCGTGCGCCCATGGTGAACACATCCCGAAGGATACCACCAACACCGGTCGCCGCGCCTTGGAAGGGCTCGATGAAAGAGGGGTGGTTATGGCTTTCCATCTTAAAGATAGCGGCAAGGCCGTCGCCGATGTCGACGACGCCAGCGTTTTCACCAGGGCCACAGATCACCCAGGGCGCTTCTGTGGGTAAGGTTTTGAGCCATTTTTTTGATGATTTATAGGAGCAGTGCTCGGACCACATCACTGAGAAGATGCCTAGCTCAATGAGGTTTGGTTCACGCCCATCAAGAATCTCGAGGACACGCTCATATTCTTCTTCAGTAAGGCCGTGAGCAGTGATGTCTTCTTTGGTGATCGACTCATTTGGCAGAGTCATGACAAACGCTCCAGTAGGCTTTCAAACATGGGGACACCGTCCTGGCCACCCAATCGGGTGTCCGCCAGGCGCTCTGGGTGAGGCATCATGCCGAGGACTGATTTCGTTGAATTCAATACACCGGCGATGTTGAGAGCGGAGCCATTGGGATTAGCGTCTTCGTCAACGTTGCCGTTTTCGTCGCAATATCTGAATGCCACTCGGCCTTCGTCTTCGAGTTGCTGCAGAGTATCGTCGTCTGCGCGATAATTGCCATCGTGATGAGCAACAGGGATGCGAATGACTTGGCTCTTTTTGTACTGGGCCGTAAACACGCTGTCCGGTTGCTCGACGCTCAAATTGACATCGCGACAGACGAACTTGAGGTCTTGATTGCGGATCAAAGCACCGGGCAGAAGGCCGCACTCTGTCAGAATCTGAAATCCATTACAGATGCCTAGGGTCAGCACGCCCGACTCAGCTTTCTTTTTCAGATCAGAAATAATCGGTGAATTGGCCGCCATCGCACCTGAGCGAAGGTAGTCGCCGTAAGAAAACCCGCCAGGGACAGCAACGAGATCTAGGCCATCGGGCAGAGTGGCGTCTCGATGCCAGACCATTTCTGGTTTGTGGCCTGTGACTTTGGTGAGCGTGACAGCGATATCGCGGTCGCAGTTGGAACCCGGGAAAACAATGACTGCGGATTTCATATCTTAGTCGCTCACCTCAACCCGATAGGATTCTATGACAGTGTTGGCGAGCAGCTTGTCGCACATCTCTTCAACAGCGGACTGCGCCTTACCATTGTCGGATTCTGCAGGTCTAATTCGATGAACTTCCCTTGGCGTACGCTCTCAATCCCGGAAAACCCAAGGGTTTCGAGTGCATGTTGGATGGCTTTGCCTTGAGGGTCGAGGACACCGGTTTTCAGGGTTACGTGAACCGTCGCTTTGGCCATAAGACTAACAATTTCTCTCTTGGTTGATGCGTGCTTCGTATGCACGGGTTTCATTTATTG
>CALSLN010000024.1 GCA_943787205.1 uncultured Rhodospirillaceae bacterium | reverse complement strand
CATGAGTAAAGTTCTTGTCCTAGGCAGCAACTCTTTTTCTGGGTCAAGCTTCAGCTCATATCTCGTGAAGCAAGGCGTCGATACCGTTGGAGCAAGCCGATCTGCCGAACTTGACGACGTCTATTTGCCTTACAAATGGGGACCAGCAAAAGGCAGCTTTTGCTTCGAGAAAATAGACCTCAATCACGACCTCGATTCTTTGATGGCTCTCATCAACAAGGAACGTTTCTCGACCATTGTGAATTTCGCTGCCCAAAGCATGGTTGGGCAAAGCTGGGATCATCCTGAGGACTGGATGATGACGAATGTCGTATCAGCGGCAAAACTTGCTGAGAAGCTCAGACACGTAGATTTTCTAGACAAGTACGTCCATGTGACGACGCCGGAAGTTTACGGTTCCACGGACGGTTGGATCACAGAAGACCACCCATTCGATCCCTCAACGCCTTATGCCGTATCTCGCGCTGCAGGCGACATGACATTCAACATATATCGAGACGCTTTTGACTTACCCGTCGTCAGCACCAGGGCGGCGAATGTCTATGGTCCTGGTCAGCGGCTCTATCGAATTATACCCAGAACCATTCTATCGATTCTCACGGGAGAAAAGTTAGAACTGCATGGGGGTGGAATATCCACCCGGTCGTTCATCCATATGGATGATGTATCGCCAGCCACGTGGTCTATTGCGCAGAACGCACCGGTTGGGGAGACCTACCACATCTCGACACCACGCATTGTGTCCATTCGCGAGCTGGTTGAATTGATATGCGAGATTCTGGGCGCCTCTTTTGAGGAAAACGTCAACGTTGCACCAGACCGGATCGGCAAAGACGATGCCTATTGGCTTAATAGTGACAAGATTAAATCTGAACTCGGTTGGACCGATCAAATAAGCCTTGAAACAGGCTTGGAGCATTGCATAGGGTGGGTTAAAGACAACCTAGACACACTCAGCAAGCACCCGATAAATTACGTGCATCGCCCTTAGTGGAAAAACAATACGGTATGCCAGAAGCACCGATCCAACACGACTTGGCCTCTCTGAACTCAATTGCTCAGACACTCCGCCACCGAATCATCAAGACATCGCATGAATCGGGAACGCCGCACCTCGGGTCTTGCCTCTCGTGCTTAGACCTCCTGGTCTTTTTTTACTGGCAATTGGTGAACATCGACCCCAAAAATCCAACGGACCCCGCGCGTGACAGATTCATTCTGAGCAAAGGCCATGCAGCGCCTGCTCTATTTCAGGTCTTAGCGGAACGGGGTTTCTTTGAAAGATCAGCGCTTGATGGGTACGGGGGAAAATGGATCCCTCTTTGGTGAGCACCCCCCGACGCCAAATGCCTTACCCGGTATTGAGGCTGCGACTGGCTCTCTAGGCCATGGCTTGCCTATGGGCCTTGGTATGGCCTTAGCATCACGGATCTCGGGCACCCCCTACTCCGTTTATGCCGTGCTCAGCGATGGCGAATGCAACGAGGGCTCAAATTGGGAAGCAGCGCTCCTCGCAGCCGCTCAAAAGGTTTCAAACCTAACCATCGCTATCGACTATAATAAGTGGCAAGCGACCGGTCGGAGCAACGAAGTACTTGGCCTTGCCCCTTTAGCGGATAAATGGCGAGCATTTGGTTGGTGTGTCACAGAGATCGATGGCCATTCTTTTCAAGAAATGGCTGACGCCGTAGCCAAGAACAGCGATGACCCTCGCCCGAAAGCAATTATTGCTAATACGGTTAAAGGGCGCGGTGTTTCATTCATGGAAGACGACAACAATTGGCACTATCGAATCCCAACAGCTGAGGAAGTTGACTTGGCTGCCAAAGAACTTGGCATAGAGCCGTAGGGCCAAATTATGAGAAATGCATTCGCAGCAGAAGTAACCGCCATGGCGGCGGAAGACTCAAAACTGGTTCTCCTATCGGGAGACATTGGCAACCGACTGTTCGACAAACTTAAGGGTAGTTGCCCCGATCAGTTCATGAATTGCGGCATTGCCGAGGCCAATATGATGAGTGTTGCGGCCGGCATGGCCCTAAGTGGCTTGCACCCCATCGTATATACAATCACGCCATTCACGACGACGCGCTGCCTTGAGCAAATTCGCGTTGGCGTAGCCTATCATAACGCGCCTGTAGTCATTGTCGGTACGGGTTCTGGACTCTCGTACGCAAGTCTCGGCCCGACCCACCATTCACTCGAAGATTTCGCAATCTTCCGAGCAATCCCAAATATTCGGGTCTTAACGCCCTACGACGCACCATCGCTTAGAACTGTATTGAGAGAAGCTGTAGGCTCGGGTGTTCCCACATACATTCGTATTGGCAAAAAAGGCGAGAAAGACCTCGTTCCTCAAGAGAATGCTGTTGGGATTGGCAAAACCGCTGTCGTGCGTGACGGTAGCGATATATGTATTCTATCCGTTGGCACAATTGGGCCGGAGGCTATTGCAGCCGCTGATGCCTTACGAGAAGACCATGGCATATCGGCAGAAGTCGTTTTGGTGAATACGGTAAAACCCTTAGATCACGCCCTGATATCAAGCTTATCAGAACGTTTTCGCGCCTTGTTAACTGTAGAAGAACACTCAACCAATGGCGGTTTTGGTGAGTACGTCTCAGCTCATCTCGCACAAAAAGACATACACGCACCGATCGTTTGCCTTGGAACTCGAGACGAGTTTATGCATACAGTCGGCTCCCAGAATTATGCTAGAGAATATTTTCACATTGATGCTGGCAGCATTGTCACCGCCGCAAAAGACTGTCTATCAAGAGCGGCAGACTGAATACGTTAAATGATTATTGGATTAGATTTCGACAACACCATCGTCTGCTACGACGAAGCGATCGAACAGCTGGCAACCGAAGTCCCTTCATTGCCACCGACCACACCAAAAACAAAATTAGGCATCCGGGATTACCTGCGCGAGCAAGACCGAGAGACTGAATGGACTGAATTCCAGGGCAAACTTTACGGGCCTGGCATGGTACATGCGCGGCCATTTCCTGCAGCACTTGAAATAATTGGGGCGATGCAAAACGCGGGGCATACGACAGTCATTGTTAGCCATAGAAGTAAACACCCCTATCTCGGCCCAAAATACGACCTGCACGATTCGGCACGGCAATGGATTACGAAGAACCTGGTCATTGAAGGCAATGCCTTGATCTCTGAACACGATATTCATTTAAATGAAACCAAAGACGCGAAAGTCGAGTTGATTGCCTCCCTTCAGTGCGACGTCTTCATTGATGACCTCGTAGATATTCTGACCCACGTCTCTTTTCCACCCTCTACCGAGAAACTATGGTTCTCTCCTGGTGCTCTCCCTCACAAGCATGACCTCCCGCAGAACATTCGGATGATCAAGCATTGGAATGAATTGACGTGGCTCAGCAACACATAACCGACCTAGCGCCTGAAATAAGAGCCTGGGGTCAAAAGCAGTTTGGGGCTAGCGACGCCGCCATTACGCCGCAATCAGGTGGTGCTAACAATCAAGTTTACCTCTGGGAAAATGCAACTGGCCGCGCCATTGTGAAACTCTACGGGCCTCCTACACAGGGAATGCCGGACCGGTTTATTGCCGAAGCAGAATTTCTAGAGTACGCGAATACGGTTGCTGAAGACTTTGTTCCACATCTGCTCAATAGCGATTCAGATCTCCGTGTCGTTGCAATGGAATATATCGAGGGAGGAAATTTTGATGGTAATGCAAGACCTACCCTCGCCGACATCCAACGTGCTTCTGAGTTCCTACGTCTACTGAATAGTGATCACAGCACTGCGCGACAACTCATCACGAACCACGCTGCAGATGGTTTTCTTAGACTTACAGAGCATGCACAGAACACTGAGCAAAGAATAGATAGCTTGGCTTCCGACCATCTCCCCCGAGCTTTTCAAAAATCCTCTAATGCATTGATATCAAATGTTAAACAGAGCTGGGTGGGTGTTAATCGCAAACTAACCGGAGCCCTTTCCGAAGGCACAATAGTCGACGAACTCGACGAGAAATACTGTTGCCTATCGCCTTCTGACTTCGGATTTCACAATTCGATCTCGAGCGCGAAAGGCACCAAGTTTCATGACTTTGAATTCGCAGGATGGGATGATCCAACGAAAGCAGTCGTAGACTTCTTTCTGCAGCCCAGAATTAGAATATCAAGTGGGCATATCCCACTCATGCAAGAAGCCATTGCGTCAACAATTCCAATCGATATATTGCAGCGGCGCACGACAATTCTGAGTTCGATCCTTCAAGTAAAATGGATAACAATAGTCTTAGCGGTCCTCCGTCCAGAGAGGCTTGAGACCATGCTAAAGGTTAACGTTAGGCAATCTGCTGAAGACCTAATTTCGGAACGCCTAAGACGCGGAAATGAATTACTGACAGAAGGAGCGATCGTTGGCCTATCTTGATCTCATGTCCCCTCTTCACAAGAGCACGACACGCGACTACCTAGCTCGGGTTAATGACCCGGATTACCCGAAGGCCCTTGCCGCAGGACTCGCAAAGAAATGGGATTACGATTACTGGGATGGTGACCGCAGAATTAACTATGGCGGTTATCGATACATGGAAGGGCGTTGGGCGAAAATTGCTAATGTCAGATGATTGAGCATTATGGGCTCAAGGCCGGCGATCGCATCCTCGACGTTGGCTGTGGCAAAGGCTTTCTAATGTTCGACTTCACACAGGTTCTCCCTGGCATCGAAGTACAGGGCCTGGATGTCTCAACATACGCCATTGAAAATGCAAAACCAGAGATCAAGCAACTCATCGAGCACGGCAGCGCAACCTCGCTTCCTTATGAAGACGATGAATTTGATCTCGTAATCTCGATAAATTGCACTTCACAATTTATATGCGCACGAACTTGACCCCGCTCTGCGCGAGATGGAACGCGTCGGCAAAGAAAAATATTTATGCGTGGAGTCCTATCGAACTGAAGAAGAGAAAGCGAACCTGCTTTATTGGCAAGTCACTTGCGAACAATTCAACACGCCAGACGAATGGGAGTGGTGGTTTAAGCAGACCGGTTACACAGGCGACCATTCATTTATCTATTTTGAATAGACGTTAACTCTGGCTCTACGGCTAACTCTTGGTGCGCTCATCAAAATCCGGGACAAAAGCAAACAAGAAATCTTTGTCTTGATAGCGCGATGCGACCAGCCTAGCGACCGCGCTTGCCATCGCTGGAATGACTACAGAGTGAGCTGGGGCATCAGGGGGGCTAAGAATTTCAACGCCGCCTAAGGCTTGCCCAATCTTAGCCGGGTCTTCATCAAGATAGAAATCTGGTGCACGTCCAAGTTCTTCTGTCATCCACGTCGCTACCAAAGACGTCCCGAAAATACCTAGGGGGCGCTTCTCTCTATGCTCACTGCAAAACTTCCCCACGGACCTCAGCCAAGCTATATGAGCCTCTGGGTCAGCCAATGTGTGTTTTGCGAGACCGGCATCCGGTAGCCCCTCATCTCTAGAAACCGCAACAAGGCTTAACTCCTTCATAACCCAGTCATTCGCGAGGCTTAAGACTGTCAGCGCTGATCTTCGACACACGGAGGACAACGAGTCCAAATCAAAATGCATAAGATGGTCAGCCACGAGTAAGTCGTAAGGGTTATTCGCGCGATCAGGCACCTGAACTATGATTGCACCATTGGCCGTGAGTAATTTTGAGAGTGTCCTGAGAGTTTCCGAGGGGTCTGGAACATGTTCCAGGACATGCGTTAGCATTATTAAGTCGTATTTCTCGTCGATGTCTTTTGGGTCACCCACAAAGAGCTTTTCGAAACCGCCTATTTTTCCGAGCGTCTCTTCTTGCCTGGTATCAAGATCAAACCCATCGATAGACCAGCCCGTAAACCGATCGGACGCTGCTGAGCTGGAAACACCGGACCCACATCCAAAATCCAAAAACCGACCCTGTTCGGGCAAGGTGAGAAGTTTTTCGGCTTCACTGAGGACTATGTCAGAGCGTCTTCCATACACGGACTCCGCTCCTCCGCCCCGAACAGACTGCTCTAACCCCGCAGAAACACTGTAAACATCATAACTCTTGTAAATCTTCTCACAATCTAACCGCCACGCAGGGGAATCACTCTTCTGAACAGCCAAGCATTGCGAGCATTTGAATAGCGCCCCCCCCTTCTCAAAGGGTCGACAATCAGACGTTATGCGACTGAGGTCGGAATACCCATTTATTGCTGTAAGAGTTCCAGTTCCACATACGATACAGCTCATCTTTTCGGGCGGACACACAACGCTAAGAGGTAATGGCACATAGCGCCATAACCTGTATGGAGCGTGCTATCGTTCATCCCGAAAGGAAACACATTGTGGAAGTGACCTTTCAGAAAATTCGTCAGACCATCCTGCGTTTTGCAATTGATGTGCCCTGCCTTACTCACCGGGCTCGCATACGCTTGTGACTCTAGAGACGGCATTCCAATGATAAGGCTACCATCATCACTCAGAGATTTAGCAATATTTCCAACAAATATATCTTCGTTGGATTGATCAATATGTTCCAGGACATCCAAACTATAGGCTCCATCGAAGCCGCCCTGCACGGGACCTGATAATATGTCATGCTGACCGTACGTTATCGGCCATTTTGGATTCATTTTTTCTTGCGCATCCGCGACGAATTGGTCGTCAAAGTCTACTGCCGTTAACCCACCGACAGTCTGCCGAACGACCCGGCTAATTTGACCATCGCCGCAGCCAACCTCCAGGACTGACGGAAACCCTGAGAACATCTGAGCCACAAAACCGTATCGTGCAAAAGTGAACCCGACACGCTTCGGGTCTTCTTCGAAGGAGTGACTAACCATCAATCCAAATTGATCAGTTTGCTCTGTCTCAAAGCGAGTCTTGAAATCTTCGTACTGTTTCTCACCCATTACTCAACTCAATCATGTCATTCAGGTTCATTGTCTGCGGACGAAAGTCAGGAAATGTTTCCATTAACTTTGAAACATCGAAATCCCGGTGCTTAATCGGAACGGACCTCGGCTCATAATTAATGTCGCTAGGGACGACACTCTGAACGTATTTCGCCACATCTTCAAAAGAAACGGCTTGCCCCGTTGCAATATTAAACACGCCAGTCGCCGCACTTCGTATGAGAGACGTCAATAGCTTGACAGTATCCTGTATGTGTATGTGGTCTCTACGCTCTTCGCCGCGACCCTTAACAACTATAGGTCCACCGAGCAAGGCCTCACTGAGCATGCGGCACGGGCCGTAAGCATTGTGGCTGTCGCCTGGGCCGTAAACTTGCGCAAGCCTCGCTATCAATAGCCTGTTGCCCACGGCATCAGACAACGCCTTTTCCCGGGCCAAGTGCATTTCTCCATACACGGTGTCAGGGGCAGGAACTAGATCTTCGGTTACCGGAACGTCGTAGGGGTAGATCATGTCTGATGACAGATACGTAACGTGGGCACATCTATCAGCTACGGCCAGAAACGGCTCAAGTATTCTTAGGTTTGCAGATGCATCCCAGCCATTCGGGCCCGGCCCACCGTTCGCGCAAAAAACGCACGACTTACCATCCACGACGGCACCAAGTTTTTTCGAGGCTGTGCTATCACTGAGGTCAACAACAGTGCGATCCACACCTTCCGCCTGCAACGCACGCGTTAGATAGGCACCGATAAAACCTGCAGACCCAATAACGACGTATTGCAAATTCCTAATACTCCATAGAACGAATGACCGGCAACCGCAAAATTCGAAGTAATGACCAGAAACTCAAACTACAATTTCTTAACTACGCTTTTGTAAGCGTTGCATACGCCATTAAATTTTCAACCGTATCATCCTGCCAAACCCACTTTTGATTGTCCTGAAAAAAACTCGGCGTTTCTCCTGGATCTACATCCCAGTTGGCCTTTAGGTACTCGGCAGTCGTCGTTTGTATTCCCTGAACAGTCATCTTAAACATCTTGAACGAGCACTTAGAGAAAAACAGCACCGCTGAAACTCCGTTGTTGACGGTAAAATTGTCTACAGCATCTTCGTATAGGGCTAGCCTCAAATCGAGATCATGGGCGGCAAAGTCAACCACGTCCCAATCATATTCCCAGGCCGTTCTATTACTAAACGTGTCCTCGAAATCCGGTATCACGAGAACTCTCACGCCTGATTCACGCAACGCCAAGCTGAATTTATACCATGCGTCAATATTAGAGTTTCTCTCAGTCTGAAAACCTGTCGTACGAAGGGATATCGTTACGTACGGATGCCCCCTTGTGTAGTTTCTGACTAGCTTTTTAGCATGCGATGACGCTTCAAAGGGTTGAATTTGGCATCCCTTTTCATGCATCGCACGAAATACAGTCGGCGAGTATGGTCTTAGTGGATCTTTACCAACCGTATAAGGATAGGTCGTAGGATAGTTCGGAAAAGAAATTTGCTGTACTTCATCATATTGAAATTTCGTTTCCCGAACTGTCGGCAAGAGCTTGGGTATTTGCCCCACAATATGGTGGACACGCCAAGCCTTTTCAGAATCTTCGTACTCTTTATCTCTCGGACTGAGATTTCTAAACGCAGGGCAAATTATGTTTAGATTTATCGAAGGCAATCGCGAGGCCTGTCGATAGCATTCCGCATTTATCAAAAAGTAAGCAAAATCGAAGGTAATCGGTGCTTGGCGCGTGTCATAGTATGCGTTCAAGGCCATATTCACGCTCCTTCATTGCTTAAAAAGCTTAATAGGGCCGAAGCATTTATTAGCGACCTAGAAACAGACGTGTGCACTATAGAACGTGCATCATCGGGTCCGTACACAAACTTCAAGATCTCAGTCACGCCATCATACCAGCCATTTACTGAAAACTTGCTTGGAATACCCAAAATTACCAATAAAGGCTACTTTAGTTTTCTTCTAGGCTTGGAACATCAAAGCGCAACTCAGCTGGCTCATTCAAGAACTTAATCGGGTTTCCCACATGCCTAAGGCCCTTGTCGTCGGATACCACCATCTCTCGAGCTTTGGCGTGCTGGTGTTCGAAAGCTTCAACCATGTCTAAGACTGGAGCCCAAGCCAATTCTAGTCCTGAAAGAACGAGCTATCCAATCGGACTGAGTCTTTGTCTTAAATGTCTCTCGCAGCAAAGCTTTTGCCGACTCTTGGGCAACACAATCGTCAAGACAGCAAATGTCTATTAAGTCTGTTCTCTCTATTTCCGTCAGAAGACTCTTAACGAACTTCGGTTCACGCCCAGTTAGCGCGATGAATCGACCATCCTTTGTTTCGTAGATATTATAGAAAGCCGCGCCACCAATGGAACGACCTTCTCGTGTCGTAGGTGCGACGCCATCAGCAAGAACAGGACCCGTTAGATGCGCTGTCCAGGATAGGAGCGTGTCGTACATACTTGCATCGACGTAATCACCCTCGCCCGTCTGCTCTCTTCTGTAGAGCGCCATGAGAATGCCGGAGAGTCCGACGAGAGAAGAGCCCATATCCGCTCCAGGCAGGCCCGGCACCACGGGCTTACCATCCCCACCATCGTTTATCGCTAAAAGTCCGGTGAGTGCTTGCGCTCCCATGTCATGGGTCGGGTCACCCGAAAGCGGGCCAGTTTGTCCAAAGGCTGACACGGAGCAGTAGATAATTTTTGGATTGCGAGCCTTAACAGCCTCATAATCTACACCGAGACGCTTCACCACGCCGGGCCTAAAGGCCTCAACAAACACATCCGCAGTCTCACACAGCTTTAGTAGGCGCTCCCTATCTTCATCATCTTTCAAATTTAGACAAATACTTGTTTTACCCTCGGTGCGTATTACGAAACCAAACCGAATGCCCGTCCTGGAACGGACCGTACTTCCGCGCAGGCTCGCCACCTGGAGGCTCTACGCGAAGCACATCTGCACCATGATCTGCCATCATCAGTGTTAAATGCGGTCCTGGTAAATACATGGACAAATCAATTACGCGAACACCATCAAGCTACATTGGATCCACTCATTATTTATTCTTAGGGTTAGCAGACTGCAAAGCGACACCTAGATCGCTCCGTCATCTCGCATGGCGGATATGTCAGACTCTGCATAGCCAATAACTTTTGAGAAGCTCGTCCGTATCCGCACCGAGCTTCGGCGCACTCTTAATCGGAACACGCTCGCCATTGAGTCTGATTGGATTATTGAGAACACGCATCCCGGGCCGATCGGGATGATCGACTTCCGTGATCATATTTAGCTCTTCAACAAACGGATTATCCAAAGCTTGCGCCATGTCATAGACCGGAGAAATTGGAATAATACCTTTAAATTTATCCACCCAACTTTCGGCAGATTCCTCAGAAAAGACCTCGTCCAAAACCTCAGTAAGAGCAGCTCGGTTTTCCAACCGCGCAGCGAGGTCCACAAACCGAGGGTCTTCGCGCAAATCATCCCTACCGAGCCCCTCAACCAACAAATCCCAAAACTTAGGATTCTGGCACATGATAAAGACCCAGCCATCCTTACTCTTTACGAGTTGGCTTGGCGTAACAGAGGGATGAGCCCCACGAGGTGCCCGCCCCGTCACCAGCCCCTCATTAAGGTACCACACGCCTGGATAGGTCAACTGATGTAGAGCGGCCTCCATAAGGCTCACGTCAACATCGCCCCCTTCACCAGTCTTTTGCGCCTTCATGATCGCCGCCGTAACGCCGTACGCCAACATTGTTCCCGTCATAAAGTCTATCAAAGACAACCCGAAACGAGCGGGCGGTCCATCTGGCTCACCTGTAACAGAGAGAAAACCGGCTTCTGCTTGCATCAAGTAGTCATACCCTGGCCATGAAGCCCGCGAATTATCACGCCCATAGGCAGAAATATGGCCGCAAACGACCGTCGGATTTATCGCTTTCAAAGCAGCGTAATCGACACCAAGCTTAGCGGGCTGATTCCCACGCATGTTGTTTATGACCGCGTCGGCCGTCTCAACCAGCTTATGAAAAATCTCACGGCCCTTCTCGGACTTAAGATCGAGAGTCAGGCTACGTTTGTTAAGATTAAAGGCCTGAAAGTACTCACTGTCGTTTTCACCCAGAAAGTACGGGCCGGTCGATCGGGCGAAGTCTCCGCCAGTCGATGGGTTTTCAATCTTAATAACCTCTGCGCCCATGTCAGCCATAAACATCGAGCAGTAAGGTCCGGCTCCATATTGCTCAAGCGTAAGAACGCGGAGCCCTTCTAGTGGCAGAGACATCATATTTTATTCCGTTCAATCAGCTGCCTTGCGATGATAATTTTTTGCATTTCATTCGTGCCTTCTCCGATGGCCATAAGCGGCGCATCACGATAAAGACGCTCGACAATGAATTCTTTCGAGTAGCCATACCCACCATGAATACGCATGGCCTCAAGCGAATTCTCTATGGCAGCTTCCGACGCACTATACTTCGCCATGCCAGCTTCTAGATCGCAGCGGCGGCCTTCGTCGTAAGCTTTGGCTGCCTGCTCTACGAGCAAGCGTGAAGATTCATAACGGGTCGCCATTTCAGCCAATTTCAATTGGATGGCCTGATGCTGACAAATCGGCTTGCCGAAAGTGGACCGTTCTTGGCTATACCGCACGGCCTCATCCAATGCCCTCTTTGCGATGCCAACAGATCGCGATGCGACATTAATTCTGCCCAGCTCTAAGCCGCCAACAGTTTGGTAAAACCCACGCCCCTCTTCTCCACCAATCAAGTTATCTGCAGACACGCGGAAATCGGTGAAAACCATTTCGCCGGAATCGATGCCTTTGTAACCAAGCTTCTCAAGGCGTTTTGAAATCTCGAAGCCGGGCCCTTTCTCAACGATGAAAAGACTCATGCCCTTCCTCGGCGGTTCAGCTTGCGTATCTGTTTTGGTCAGGAGGGCAAAGCACGTGCCTTCAATAGAGTTCGTGATCCAGGTCTTGGTGCCATTGATGATGTAGTCATCGCCGTCACGCACTGCCTTTGTACGAATACCTTGCAGGTCCGTTCCGGCATCGGGTTCAGTTAAACCCGTTCCGCCACGCAATTCACCCGTCACAAAACGTGGCAAAAATCTTTGCTTTTGTTCTTCGGTACCAAACTTCTCAACGGCGGTCGCCATCATGAGGTGGGAGTTAAAAATGCCGGTCAACGACATCCAAACTTCCGACACCATCGTGACCACCTTGGAATAGGTCGAGGCAGACAGTCCGAGGCCGCCCCATTCTTGGCTAACAGTCGCGCCGAAAAGGCCCATACCCTTCATCTGCTCGACCATTTCGACTGGATAGGTATCAGAGTGCTCCAGATCCATGGCGTACGGAGCAACATCTCTTTCGAGCCACTTACTGACACTATCGAGTATCAGCGCCTCATCCATGTCCTCATATTTCGCGTCTTTTGGCGCCATTCCGGCCTCCTGGGTATTCTTAATATACTTCTCTTGAGCAAGCTGGGCGGAACCTGCGTCACACCCATACAGACTTTCAGATTTATTCGTGACTGCGGACAAATACTTCTTTTGTCTGGCACCGCACTGTATCTAAGATAAGATGTACAGACAAATTATATTTGTCCGGACGTTTAAGTCTAGACATCCAAATGGGCGGGGACGAAATGGGGAACAGCCAAATCAAAGCATCAGGAGGCAACTCCTCTGGACCACGCTACCAGGAACTTGCCGATATTCTACAGACTGAGGTTGAGTCAGAAGTCTATCCGGTTGGCACTCGAATGCCCACAGAACTAGAACTCTGCAATCGCTTTAGTGTAAGCCGCTTTACGGTGCGTGAAGCTCTAAGGCGCATGATCGATAACGGAATGATCCTGAGAAGACAGGGCTCCGGCACGGTCGTGGTCTCTAAAAACCCGACGACCATGTTTGTCCAAAAGCTGAACACCATAGATGAGCTGCTGCAGTACTCCCACGACACCCAACTGAAGGTTAAGAGTTCATCCCCCATAGAACTCGACGCTGAAACGGCGCAAACTATTGGTGGCGAGACAGGCGAGGCTTGGCACAAGATTGAATCAATCCGATACCTGGATGAAAAATCTCCAATCTGTTGGACCGATGTTTTTGTTCGACCGGAACATCGACAACTCGCTGACCGTATTGGGGAAGACACGACACCGGTCTTCATGGTGATTCAAAAAGAGTTCAATGTCGTCGCCGAAGAAGTCACCATGGATCTCTTCGCCGGGTCTATGAAAGAAGAGAAAGCGTGGGCAATGGGCGTCGAGCCTGGCAGCCCGACCCTCGTCATCGTGCGACGCTACAAGGACAAGAACGGGCGTATTTTTGAAATCTCCGTCAGTGAACATCCCGCGGGACGCTTCACGTTCTCCGTCGATCTACTCAGAAGTTCAAACGTCGACTAGGACGCTCACACCGCAGCAATTGCAGGGCAGCTGACATTTGTCCCACCGAGGCCACAATATCCGTTCGGGTTCTTCGCTAGATATTGCTGATGATAATCCTCAGCGTAATAGAACGGCGGAAGCGTCATTATTTCCGTCGTAATAGGACCATATCCAGCTTCACTGAGTGCGGTAGAAAAAGCATCCCGAGATGTCTCTGCAAGCTTAATGTGCTCATCGTTCGCGGCATAAATCCCAGACCGATACTGGGTTCCACTATCGTTGCCCTGGCCCATGCCTTGAGTGGGATTATGAGAATCCCAGAATACCTTCAATAGATCTGCAAAACTGATCTGCTCAGGGAAATACGCAACAAGAACGACCTCATTATGTCCGGTCATTCCTGAACACACTTCTTCGTAGGTTGGGTTTGGAGTATGTCCCGCCGCATATCCTACAGCGGTACTATAGACACCATCCAATTCCCAAAACTTGCGCTCTGCGCCCCAGAAACAGCCGAGACCAAATGCCGCGGTCTCTACACCTTCGGGAAAAGGTGCCTTAAGCGTGTTCCCGTTGACGAAATGAGTCTTCGGAACTGGCATCGCGTCGGCACGACCCGGCAGAGATTCGTCTGCACTTGGCAGTTCCGATTTCTTTCGTGACGTAAAAAACATGCCTTAGTCTCCAGCCATATCGAGGATTTGTATGAATATCGGTCTGCGTCGCGTTGCACACAAGTCACAAAGCAAAACAAATGCCGTCAGGCACCCACTATTGCGCTCACTGGATGAGCATGAAGGCGATAAAGACCTTAACACTAATAATGTAGGCATAGAGAATGCACTCACATTGCGAGTGGGTTTTAGTGTTAGCTAATTTTGAACGGCACGCCCATTCACCGCAAAACGGGGGAGTGATACACGATGTCCAGCACCAGAATTCTGCGCGCAGCCCTACTGGCTTCTGTCGCAGTTGGTTTCACAGTTCAAGACGCAGCAGCGCAGATCGAAGAAATATTAGTCACGGCTCGTAAGCGTGAGGAGTCTTTGCAAGAGATTCCGATGTCGATTACGGCGTTTGATGCAGCTGCTCTCGAACGCAATCGTATCAATGACATTAGTGACTTGGCTAAATACACCCCTGGCCTTGTGTTCGATGGTGGCTTCGTTCCCCAAGATACACGTCCGCAAATTCGTGGCCTTCCTGCGACACGCGGTCGCCCACCCGTTGGCGTCATGATCGATGGGATCGACGTGTCTTCTGAGTCCATGCTCACCGCTGGCGGTGGCATGCTGGCGAACCTTCGCCTCATTGACGCGGAACGGATCGAAGTCGTTAAAGGGCCGCAAAGCGCCTTATACGGACGCGTCGCCTTTGGTGGCGCTATCAATTACATCTCAAAGAAGCCTGGTGACGAGTTCGAAGGCAATTTCACCACAGATATCGGTGATTACGGTCAGTTCGAACTCCGTGGTGCCGTCAGTGGCCCGGTCTCGGACAAGGTGAGCCTCGGCATCAATGCGTCATTTGCAAAGCACGATGGCTACTATGAAAACGCCCTAGACGGGCAAGAGCTTGGCGGGTTTGAAAGTGGTGGCTTCTCGATTGCAGCCCACTTCGAGCCGACTGACAATTTCACCATGGATACGCGGGTTTCATACTCAGAGGATGATTATGCACCTCGGGCACAGACGCTATTGTCACTATCGACCAACAGCAGTGTCGCAATAGACCTCCCTGCAAGCGCCGTAGGCCTCCTTATTCCAGGCACCTTCGGTCCTACTCCTCTTCCATCTCAAGCGTTTGTTCCACGGTTCGGCGAAATCACATCCTCTGGCCAAGTGTTCTTGAGCCAAGATGCAATTACCGGAGAACGCTTTAAGGGCTCTACTCTCAACTCCCTTATTATTAGCAACGTCTTCGAATACGAATTCGACAATAATATCTCTCTGACGTCATGGACTGGTTTCACCAGAGCCGAAGCCACACAGAATCAAGACGTTGATTTCTTTGGTACAGCGCCAGGATTTAGCCTGCTTCCTGCACCCGCAGGATTTGCAGAAACCCTGCCGTTCCTGTTCCAGTTTGACCTAGACACGACAACTAAGCAGCTCAACCAAGAAGTCCGCATCGGTGATCTGAAGTCGGATGGTCTGCGGTGGTCTGTCGGTGGCCAATACTGGCAAGAACGCGTTGATCAATTAAACAACAACCTCATCTCACTGATGTTCGGTCTGCCTGGCCTCCTGCCATCTGCCGCCCAGAACATTGCCGGTATTACTGTACCAGCGGCGTCGCCAGAATTCAGAGACACGAACCATTGGTCGGTCTACGGAATCGTTGAATACGACATTTCCGACCAACTCACTGCAACTGTCGAAGCTCGCTATTCCGATGAAAACTTGGATGTGGGCTATGTCGAAGGTGGCCGCGGCGCAGTAGGGTTTGTTGGCCCGTTCCCCGGCGCTGATGGCCCAGTCCAAGTTAACGTCGGACCGACAGCCGTCCTTGAATCAAGTGACAATTTCTTCACACCGCGTTTTGCGCTGGAATACCAAGCAACGGACACTAACTTGCTCTACGCATCTGTGTCTAAGGGTGTAAAGCCTGGTGGCGTCTCGACAATCGCCGGTACAGCAGCCGGCAACGGCCGTTTCTTCCCTGAGAAACTGTGGAACTATGAGATCGGTTCCAAGAATTCCTTTGCAGACGGTAAAGCCATTGCAAACGTAACTGGGTTCTACATGGACTATTCGGGTAAGCAGGTCACATTGCTGGAGCCGAACCCAAACAACGCCCAAGGCAACGATCTTGTCGTGCGGAACGCAGGCTCTGCTCGGGTTTATGGCCTGGAAGTTGAATTGGCCGTCAATCCGACGGAGGAACTAAACTTGTCCCTCGGGTATACCTACCTGGACAGCAAGTACACAGACTTCGTCGTTACGACCACAAGCGCCCTTGGTATTGCGCTGGCTGGGAACTGCACGCCAATCGCACTGCCAAATGGACTTGGGTCTTGCTCAACCGACTTTTCCGGTGAGCCCCTCGAACGCACACCGAAGCATGCTTTGACCGTGGCAGCCTCTTACCGCACGCCAATTTCAGATGATTTGGATCTGGTGGTCGACTTATCTGCTCAATATCAAAGCAAGCGGAACCAAGACTCTAACGCGTTCCATTACTTCGGCTCATACGTCAACGTTGATGGCCGGATCGGGGTAGATACGGACCAATGGTCTGTCTTCCTGTATGGAGAGAATATTTTGGGTGATGACACAATACGCAGTGGCCAAAGCTCAGGTGATTTCTCGGCTCTTGGTAATCTCGCCATCATCACGTTTGAGCCAGACAAGCCCCAGGGCGGTATTCGCTTCAATTACCGTTTCTAAAGTCGGATAGATACGCAAATAAAAAGGGCGCCTATAAATGGCGCCCTTTTTTCGTTTCTGATTCTCTGAACATATTATTCTGCCGCTTGGGATACGCTTCTGTTTAGTTCAGCCGTCACTTCGTCAGTCGAAAGAACACGCCCCCAGAGGCGCAAGAACATGGCTTCAAACGCCGCCTGGGCTTCGTCGTCACACGTGCCCGTAGCATCTGATACGAGCACGACGCCAAACCCTCTGTCGGACGCTTCCATCGCTGTCATACCAACGCAGTTATTGGTTGAAACACCGACCGTGACAATCTCAGTCACACCCATGGCTCGAAGTCGGCTTTCGATGCCTGTAGAGCCAAATGCGCCCATCGTCACCTTATTGAGGACGGTTTCCCCTGGTTGGGGTGCAACGGAACTCACGATCTCATGCTCCTTATGCCCTTCAATATTATTGGTCGCTTTTACAATACCTCGGATATGGCGTGGCACATCTGAACAGTCCTCGTGCTCGGCTCCGTACGTCACATAGACAACCGGGGCACCCGCATCCCGAAATGCTTTCAGAAGCCTCTCTGTGTTTGGCAGCACAAGCTTATTAATGCGTGAAAACCGATAGTCAGCCTCTTCGAGCCGCCCTTGCTCTCGCAACATTTTACCCAAACCATGGTCAAGACTGCCTGTCGCGTACTGGAGATCTACGACCACAAGGGCTGTGCTTTTCGGTCCAATTGAAAATGGATTATTGAAGTCATTGATATAGTCAGCAGGCATAACCCCACTCCATTACACACAAGCCTCAAACAACAGTATACCGGCATTCAATAACGTTGACCGCATATCGTCCAGAAAAAAATTGTGATGATCACCACCATAACGCGGACGCAGCGCACTTGCGGCTAGCTATGGCACGCGATAGAGCCAAGACTTCGTCCACCTTAAATTCATCGGAGCTAAGTAAGTCATGAACGATCTCACCAAGGATCAAACGATCGAGCGACGCACACTGCTAAGCGGACTAGGTGCCGGACTGGCGCTGGCTTTTGGATCTCAGGCGCAAGCCGCTGGACCAGAGGCTGACCCAGCTCTCGAAGCTGAGAAAGAGAAGATCGTAAATGACTTCTGCAAAGCATGGTCATCCCGAGATGTAGAAGTTCTGATCCCGTACGTGTCTGAGGATATCGAGTATCACATCTTTGAAGGCGCCCCACCGATCAATGGTCACGATCAGTTCAGAAGTCAGCTCACACCCTTTATGGCCGGGATGCGAGAAATCGACTGGGAAATGATTCGCTCTACGGTCATGGGGGACATCGTCTTAAACGAGCGCATTGATCACTTTCTACGCCCTGAAGGCTCAGAAGCGCCTGACAATCACTTTCATATTGTCGGTGTATTCTTGGTTCGGGACGGAAAAATAAAGTATTGGAAAGATTATAATATCTCCGGTTCCCTCTAATATAGGGAATCGCGACGGCAGGTTTTACGCTGCAACAACGTCCTCTTTGACCATATTGTCGATCAAGAAGCCTTGATACATCTCGATACCAAGGTCAGCCCCAACTTTTCGGGCCGTCTCGTCGTCAACACGAGTGAGGATTGGTTGGACCCCAGACATTTTTAGTTTTTCTAGAATGGAGCGGCCTGCGTACAAATCATCTCCCGCGTCAGCATTCCATTGCAACTTCGCGATCTGCGCCTCAAGAAAGCCGATGTTAACCAAACCAATGGACGACGGGGAAATCTGACCGATCGCAACTTGAGCCCCCTTCGCCCGTAAGTGGTCGCGCGCAATAACATAGCCATCATAGTTCAAGACAGCATCATCCTGACGGAACTCAACCACCACGTTCCGCATGACATCTTCCGGCGTTTTGGCGACAAAATTCTCAAAGGCCTTACTAAAGATACTGGGAATGTTGAGATTGATAGAAATGGGTTGCCCCTTCAGCGACTTCACGATGGTCTCAAAAGAACTCAGCACAATGCTATCGAGAATTTTGGTGAGCTCGCCAAAGCGATCACCATCCTCGCTGAGGTCGACGCCCTCAAAGAACGGTTTGCGCAGAAGGTCAATATTGATGAAGTACTCGGTCATCTTCGTTTTGATGGGACCACGTTCCGGGACGACGCAAATTTGCTGGCTTCTCGCAAACGTCTTTAAGAATTTTTCGGCACCCACTTTGCGGAACGCGTCAATGACTGCTTTTAGATCTTTCTCATTCAGAAACCGCTCGCCGGTACTGCTAACTTGCCCCAAGGCAATAGATTTAGCCGTTTTGATGTAAACCATCACGACCCGCACGAGTTCTGGAAAGTCCTTATCGAGCTTGTAATGATCAAAAATGAGCCCACCACCTTGGGATGGGTTTTTGCCCGGCTCCTAAACGGGACAACACCTTAAACAAGGCGACCCGCACATCAGGAACAAACTCTCTTGCAGCCTCAGCACTATCCTCAAAGAAGAACGCGTAATCTAAGTTATTCAGGCGATAACACTCGGCTTTTGCAGGCCCAATCATTCGCGAAAGAACAAGGTCAATATTTTGTCTGAGCGCAGCAGCCTGCGCACCGGCTGGCGCACAGCTAGAAGCACGCAAGACCACAATACCTTGGCCTTTTTTTGCGTTTGCTTTTAACTCACCGAGTTTATTGAACAGGCTCTCTAGAGCACCAATTGTCGCCATAAAAAACACAAACAGTCGACGTTTAGCCGACTAATCCTCACCGCTGACTTAGGGTCACTAACCCCACACCGAGATCAACTTCATGAGGAAATAGCGAATGCTAAACCTCATCACGCCTCGTTAAGTACATAATGACATAAAGTGCACTCTGAGCATGAGTACAATCGACGGTATCGTAGCGATGCAAAATTATATTGAGCGGAAACAGGTGCGCTAAAAACGCAATCAAACCCTTGATGTGCGGCAAATTTACACGAAGAAAAAAAATTTGCGGTGCAAACATTAATTTTCAACTCTGTGTAGAAAGTCTTCTCACGTAATCTTCGAAAGTGCCTGGTCTGCGTTCAAGCACACGTTCTAGGATTCTCGAATTCCCCAAAAAGCCATAGGCATCGTAGTGCTGATTCATGATCGTCATCTGCCTAACGCGATCCTCTGATGCTCCGCTTGCTCGCGCTTTTTCCTGCAAAGCGTCAATCGAAACCTGATCAGCTCTAACGGTCTTACCCGTCACCTTCGAAATGATTTCTGCCATGTCTGATTGGCTCAACGCATCTGGACCGGCTAGCTCATAGGTGCCGTATAACCAGCCTTCATCTAGTGTAATTCTCGCCGTTGCTTCAGCGAGATCGAGAAGATCAACGACGTTAAAACTTCACCTGCGTGTTGAATGGCATCGCGTGAATACCATCAGCCATCACCTTGGACCAGATTGGCTCCAAGTGCTGCATGTATCGCATAGGCTGAACAATGGAATAAGGCAGACCCTGATTCAATCAGCATCTCTTCAGTATCGAGCTTGAGGCTATGATGACGAACCTCTCGCCTAAGCGGATGCATAACGGAATAATAAATAAACCGCGAAACACCAGCGTCTTTCGCTGCGGCGGCAAAATGACCTGTCATGGTTTTTTTCGTCCGGGTGCATTGGCGGACCAATATGAACGATGGCATCACACCCTTCGAGCGCAGGCCGGATTGTATCTGGCTCATCCATGTCACCAACGGCGATAGCCGCAGCGCCCCAGAGCTTTCATTTCAGACTCTTGCGCTGGATCACGGACGAACGCTCTGACGTTTGCCCCTCGCTCAGCAAGAGCCTTCACAACGGGTTTTCCTGTGCGTCCGTGAGACCCCGTCACCAATACTGACATCGCCATAGGTGTTATTCCTGTTCTTTAAGCCGATATCAAAAACGCTTCGATTAAAAATCAGAGAGTAGCCGCCCAAAGCCTGTCATCTGATCATTAATTTTATTCGCGCGCAGCGCGTGCCAATAGGTGGCTGTGTTAATCGCGATGACTGGTTTACCCAGCCAGGCTTCAGCTTCGGCCGCAAGGCGAATCATGCTCAGGTTGGTGCCAACTTGAACAATAGCATCGACATCATCACCATTGAGTTCTTCTCGGATCAGGGTCCGGAGTCGGTCTTCTGGCACTTCTGCTATGGCTGTCCAGCTTGGGCATTGAAGACAAATATCCCGCACGACCTCAAAACCACACTCTTCAAAATAGCGTTTCACCTCTGCATTGGCGATTGGATAATACGGTGAGACAAAGGCGATCTTCTTGATGTTGCCATAGGCATTAAGGGCGGCTGATGTGGCGTGCGACCCGACGCTAATTTTAATCCCGGATTCATCTTCAACTTTTTTTACAAAAGCATCTGCTCCTGCGATGCCGTCGTAGAACGTCACAGCGGACATACCCATGACCAATATAATCTGGTGAACAGGTCATAACACTACGCACAGCGTCCAAAAACCCCTTCCGAAATCTTAGTTGTTCCGGCCAAGAAGGTTTCGTTGCTGATAGCCTGTGAGTTTGGCGTAAGAATACGACTGTAGTGGTTTGTAACACCACCAACTCGCATATCATCAAAGTCCGGTTGCACGATGGTGTTGGTTGATGGGCCAAGCACACCGAATTTCTTTTTCCAGCCTAATACGTCCCGTCATTTTTTTCCCCAATTTTGGTTTCTTACGCGACTTGCCAAAGACCAGCGCCTCAGCGTGTTCATATAATTAAATGAGACATACGGAACGGATATGAGCAAGGGGCATACAGCCAGACCATTCACGCGATGATCAAAACAGGGGGTTTTTAGGGTATATGGACGGTACTTAAGAGGGTTCCATAGGCTGTGCTGGTGGGCGCGTATTAGGCGAACCGCTAATGCTCTCATCCGCATTGGTCAGCGTTTGAAACCGTTTAGGTAATATTGGTGTTGATCGCCTGTTGTGGCGCACGCGGTCAGCACGGGTGCTCACTGCAGAAACAACAGGTCCTCGGTCTGTTAATTCATACAACAACTCGCTGACGTCAATCAGCTTCTCGGCCAGAACATGGATCACGATTCCATCTTTCTGAACGACCCCCTCTGCATAGAGCAGACTAGAGCGCAGAATTTGTTTCCTGAAAACCTGAAATGCACTCGGCCAGACGATAAGGTTCACAACGCCCGTCTCATCTTCCAAAGTAATGAAGACCGTGCCTTTCGCGCTTCCAGGGCGCTGCCGGCAGATCGATAAACCAGCAACGGCAACTTTGGTATTCATAGCAAGGTTACCAAGTTCGTTTGCAGCAACAGCGCCCCGTTGCGTGAGAGACTCTCGCAAAAAAGCAACGGGATGTTGCCGGAGAGTCAGTCGTAAGGCCGTATAATCTTCCACCACCTGCTCACCCAGAGAAAGGTTGGGCAGCGGCGGCGGCAATTCAAACACCGCATCGGCTCCACCCTGCAATCCAGATGGTGGTGGCTTATCGCCCTCTTGGGCGACAAATAATGGAAGAGGCGTTTGCTTAAGCGCCTTAACAGCCCACAACGCTTGCCGGCGACTTAAAGCCCCCTCATCAGAGTTGAGAGATGCAAACGCATCCGCCTTCGCCAGCTTCTCGAGCGTATTAATCAATGTCGTGCTGCGTTCGGGAAAGCGGCGCCAAACATCATACGGATCACGGTACCCAGCCCCCCTACTCGCAACAATCGCTTGCGCATCAGGTTTTTTGAGGCCTTTCACCTGGCGAAAGCCAAGACGCAACGCAACGCCCTTAGACGCCGTTGCCGGCTCAAGCTTACAATCCCAATCGCTGGCGTTGATATCAACAGGACGTAGCTCCACCCCATGTCGCTGCGCATCCTGGATAATCTGCGACGGTGCATAAAACCCCATAGGCTGACTGTTCAACAAAGCGCAGGTAAAAGCAGCCGGGTAATGGCACTTCAACCAAGACGAGACATAAGCCAATAAAGCAAAACTAAAAGCATGGCTCTCAGGGAAACCGTACTCACCGAACCCTTCGATTTGCTTGAAGCACCGCTCAGCAAAAACCTGCGTGTAACCGTTCGCTCGCATGCCTTTTTGGAATTTTTCGCGAAATATCTCTATCTTACCACTGCGCCGCCATGCCGCCATTGCACGGCGCAGTGCATCCGCCTCATCAGGTGTGAACCCGGCCCCAACAATCGCTATGCTCATGGCTTGTTCTTGGAACAAGGGCACGCCAAGAGTGCGCTCAAGAACGCCTTTGAGTGCATCTGACGGATACTCAACGCTTTCTTCTCCGCGTCGACGACGGAGATAAGGGTGCACCATATCTCCCTGGATTGGCCCAGGCCTCACGATCGCAACCTGAATAACAACATCATACAGCGTGGCAGGCTTAAGCCGTGGCAGCATGCTCATCTGAGCACGGCTTTCCACTTGAAACACCCCAACTGTATCAGCCTGTTGAAGCATGGCGTACGTTGCTGGATCTTCTTGAGGGACCGTCGCTAAACTTAAGGGGTGACCATGATGATCTTCGATAAGGTCAAACGCCTTTCGAATACACGTCAACATACCCAGCGCTAAAATATCCACTTTTAGAATACCGAGCGCATTAATATCGTCTTTATCCCATTCAATGACGGTGCGATCTTCCATAGCCGCATTCGAAATTGGAACAATCTCGGACAGCGGTTCTTTGGTCAGAACAAACCCGCCAACGTGCTGAGATAAATGACGTGGGAACCCTTTCAGTTGAGAGGCCAAGTCGAGTGTCAGCTTAAGGCGGGTATCATCAGGGTTAAGACCGGCCTCTTTGGCCTGCTCTTCAGGGATGCGCTTTGATGATGAACCCCAAACCGTACCAAGCAACGCTGCAATCGCATCTTCCGAAAGCCCCAACGCTTTGCCCACATCGCGCACGGCAGAGCGCGTACGGTAGGTAATCACAGTCGCCGTAAGGCCGGCTCTTTCGCGGCCATATTTCTCATAGATATATTGAATCACCTCTTCACGGCGCTCGTGCTCAAAGTCGACATCAATATCCGGCGGCTCATTCCGCGCGGCAGAAACAAACCGCTCAAACAAGAGATCTGTCTCTTCAGGGTTTACAGCCGTAACACCAAGACAATAACAAACAGCAGAGTTGGCCGCCGATCCACGCCCCTGGCACAAAATGCCACTCTGACGCGCATGACTGACGATATCGTGGACGGTCAGGAAATAAGGCGCATACCCAAGGTCATTGATCACTTTTAGTTCATGGCGAATTTGTACCGAAACCTTCTCAGATACGTCACCATCATAGCGCCAAGATGCCCCCTCCCAAGCCAACCGCGTTAACTGTGATTGGCTTGTTTCTCCCGTTGGCACCGGATCTGAAGGATACTCATAACGCAGTTCTTCCAAGCTGAACGTGCACGCCTCGGCTATTTCAATCGTACGCGCAAGCGCTCCCTTATGCCCTTTGAAAAGCCGGGCCATCTCGAGCGGAGGTTTGTGGTGACGTTCGCCATTTTTCTGCAAACGCATCCCAGCTTGATCAACCGTGCAGTGCGCTCGAATGCAAGTCAGGACATCCAATAAAGGTCGGCGTGCAACGGTATGCATGTGAACATCGTTAACGGCGACCAACGGCACATCGGTCGCTTTGGAAAACTCTGAGACCTGCCACAACCGCCGTGCGTCTTCTCCAGTGGCATTGGCGCAGGCAGCAACGGATATAGCTTCGCCAAAAATGCCTCTAAATTGCTTTAGGGCTTCTAGAAAATCAGTCTGGGCTTGCCCTTTCAGGAACGCACCTTCTGGCACGAGCGCGATCGCAACGAGACCTTCGCTGTAAGACCCAAGATCATCCATTGTTAGAAAGCACTGCTGCTTTGGCGCACGCCGCTTACCCAGCGTCAATAAACGGCACAAGCGGGCATACGCATTACGGTTGGTCGGATAAACCAACAGACTAGGGCCATCGGGTGCTTCATGGCTGTTCGCACCACCCTGGTCTCGCAGATCCTTAGGCGGAAGATGCCAATCATGAACTTCGGGACCCCACTGCCATGCTGACGCTGCAAGCAAGTCGAGCCGACACCCAGGAATAAAGCGCGCACCAACGTCTTTACACACCATATGACTACGCACCACTCCGGCTAACGTATTGCGGTCTGTCAAAGCCACGGCCGAATGTCCGTGCGCGGCGGCCGCACGAGCAAGCTCTTCAGGGTGTGATGCACCACGCAAGAAACTAAAATTACTCGAGACCTGAAGGTCTACATATTGCGGTTCGATCGCCATGCCGGTGCCTAAGCAAACAAACCATGGAGAAACCATCTCTGCTCGTGGCTGGTATGATCACGCTGCAAAGGATACGGCATGTAAAACAACCAAAATCTTGCGCCGGTTTCGCTTTCTACTCGCCAATACTCACGGATAGCGCCGCCGTCTTCGCAAAGCGTAAAATAGGAATGCTCTTCCCCACTACGGTCAGGCGGTAAGGCACCCCGCCACCACGTGCCCGCAATCCGTTCTGGCCCTTCTGCTGCAGCAAGACAGTACATCCGTCGACGCCATGAAAAGCCCGGCAAAGGTACGGCCCTAACCAAAGGGGTGTTGGGTTCTACTGGCATAGGATTGACCGGCTCAGGCTTTGGCAACAACTGAATCGGCCTAGAGCCCGGCCGCAAGGACCCAATATCACCATGCAACAAAGCCGCCTCACGCGCATATCCAGCTAAGGCCTCCTGCGTCTTGAGACCTAAAGCAGGAATCAATCCAACAGCGCGTTCAGGAATATGACTTTCCCTCTTGTGCGGGCGCACAACGCGCCCCGCCCCTAGGCGTGATTCTAGGCGGTCAACAAGCAGCGTCAGGTCACGGCCTGGGTTTGCAACATTGGATACATCAGAGCACCCGAGAGACTGAATACCATCCTGCTCACTCTCCATAGTGTCCGTAGCTGTGACCGTAAGCATGAGAAACTCAATGCCGAACCCCGCATCAAGCCTATCGAGCTTCTCCCTAAACAATCGAAACAGATGCTCTGGTCGGCGGACGGCTTTGGCCGTACCAATGTTGATACGGTCAGCTGTATTATCAACGCGAAAAACCTCGAAGGCTAATCGTCGGATTCCTTTCCGGTCTTTCTCGAGACGCGTGCAAAGGCTTTGCAAAAGATCAAGCAAAGCCGCTTCAACATCTTCTGTTCGGCCTATAGGCTCGGCAAAATTGACACGCGCCACATAGGGCAATCGTTCGGCTTCAGGCGACAAAGGCTCGTCAACCCGCCCAGTCAGTTGATCAAGACGAAGACATACTTCGCTGCCAAAACGACGTGTTAACGGCGCTCGCGGCAAGGCAAGCAAATCTGAGATTGTAGAAACACCTAATCGTTTAAGAGTCTCAAGATTTTGAGCTGACAATCGTAACGCTGCCATGGGGAGATGGGCGAGATGCACTCTCTCCTCGCGACTGGGCACAATCGCTGGATCACCCTGAGAAGCCATACAATGCGCAGCAGCCCAAGCCGCGCCGGGCGTATCAGCAACACCAAAACGACTAATGAAACCAAAGCGATTGAGCCGCACCTCAAAATCTTCGATCAAAGCGCGTTCATCACCAAACAGATGTGCGCACCCCGTGACATCAAGCCACAAGCCAGCGCCACCGCGTTCATCTACACCTTCAATGGCAATCCATGGTGTGTACCGTCGCGCCCACGCAAGCATTCCATCAAGACACGCACGATCCGCAGCGGCATCTGCCTCAACGACCTTCAAGGACGGCAAAATGGCGCGGGCATCGGTCAAGGAAAGACCAGGATCAACTCCTGCAGCTTGCGCCGCCGCATTTGCAGCGACAATACGGACGGCACCCGCCTCAGGCAGTGTCGTCACGAACGGCTGCGCCCGCCACTGTGCGTAAGGCGCAGGAGTGCCGTTATGCTGCGGCCGAAACCGAGTTAATCGATCGGTCGCAAAGCGGGGTAGCCAAACGGAGATCAGACGTCTCATCGCACCATTCCACAATCCATGAATGAGGAGTGCCTTGGCGGCACCGATCTAATGCCAACGACCAGCGCGGCGGTCCAAGGCCAGTCCAAAGAGGGGCCGCAGATGGGGCCGCAGCAACCCGCCAACGCGTGACTGCAGCGCTAGAAGACGACACTGATGCCCCGGGCTGTAGAAGGAATCCCGTTGTCTCGCCACGTTCTGCAGCTAATTGTAAGCGGCGTTCTGCTGTTAAATTGAGTGGTGCAGAGAGAGACCCAATAACCACTCCCACATCGGAGCAACACAGCCCCTCTTCCATGGCCCAAAGCGCTTCGCTTTCATCCTTCGCACGGACAAGGATCAAATCCTCTTCTTCAAGACCAAGCATCGCCAGAGCTACGCCATAAAGAGCATCTGCCGCCTTGTAGCGGGGCAGACACCACAGCACGGTTCCCCGCCCCTTCAGCCGCGCGGCTAAAGTCGCAACAAAAGCCGTTGCTGAAGATGCAAAAGCAGAGGGCGGTAGAGCGTCTGCTTCACCAACAACATGATGGAGGCAGGACAGCGGTAAGCCGCCCCAAGGCAACGCCTGATCAATGGCCTCAAGACCCATCGAAATCACAGCGTCAGCCGCACGCGGCAAGCCTTCAATGCTTCCTATCCGATTCCGCAAGTCATCAAGCTTTGGCCGGTGACGAGAGATATCTTGCATCAGTGCCCTCCCTTGCCTGCAGTTTTAACAATACTTCTTGTATATTGTTCTCTTTTTGTTCTTTTTCTTTGTGAAGGTCAAGAAGAATGTCAGGAGACAGCTTGACCAATCTGACGCCGAGCGCGATTTTGCTGGGCCAAGATAGGGAGAGAGCACCATGAACGTTGAAGAGACCAAGACCGCAAACGAGATTACCGCCATTATCAAAGGCATTTTCACGGCCTTTGAAGAGCATGATTCGGACGGAATCGAGGGACATATGCACCCTGATGCAACCGTCTGGGACGTCTTCACACCTCAACTCATTCGAGGTGTTGAAGAACGCAAAAAGTTCCATGACGGCGATCAAGAGCAGATGCAGGCCCGCGGCGCTTTAAGCCTAACGATTGAAGAGCCAGAGGTTTCCGTTTGGGCAGAGACTGCCCTCGCCTGCTACTACCTCAACTACTCTTATGAGCCGCCCAATGCAGCAGAGGGGCGCGTCCGCATTTCAGATGTATTTCGCCAGATCGATGGCAAGTGGCTGATCGTCCATCACCACGAAGGCACAGTGCCGACAGGCATTCCGCCCATAACGGATGCGCCATAGTGTCTCCACCTCTCCCTCTTTCCGGTATTCGCGTTATCGAATTTTGCCACGTTGCAGCGGGCCCCTTCTGTGCCATGACCCTCGCTGACATGGGGGCTGACCTGATTAAAGTGGAGCCCTTAAAAGGCGATGGCTTGCGCGGCTGGCCCCCCTTCTCAGACGGGTACAGCGAAAACTTCGCGTCCATCAACAGAAATAAGCGCAGCATCGCCCTCGACCTCAAGGACCCGGACAGCCTTGCCCTCGCCCGCCGCCTCATCCTGTCGGCCGATGCTGTCGTCGAGAACAATCGCCCAGGCGTCATGGCCCGCCTTGGTCTCGGATACGACTCCTTCAAAGACGAAAAACCGGGCCTGATTTATGCGTCGATCTCCGCCTTTGGTCAGACCGGACCGCGCGCGCAGGACGGCGGCTTCGACGTTACCGTGCAAGCCGCGTCTGGGGTTATGAGTGTCACAGGCGACGCAGACCGAACTCCGGTTAAAGCAGGGGTTCCCGTTTCCGATTTTGGCGCTGGGCTATACGCCGCCTTTGCCATCGTTTCTCTCCTGCGCCGCGTTGAAGCGGGCGGCATTGGCGGTCACATTGATATGTCGATGTACGGCACAAACCTGTCGTTCTCTGCCCTTCAGACCAGCGAGTATTTTGGCACCGGCAACGATCCGGTCCGCATGGGCTCCTCTCACCCGAGAAACTCCCCATACGAAGCCTACGCCGCCGCTGACGGGCACATCGTACTTGCAGCCGGGAACGACAAGCTCTTCGCCTCGGCCTGCGAGGTCATTGGCGAGCCAGGTTTGAAAGATGATCCGCGCTTTCTAACAACCGGAGATCGCGCGAAGAACCAAGTTGAACTCAAGAGTATTCTTCAGCCGATCCTCGAGAAAGAAAGCATCGCGCATTGGATCTCAGCCTTCCGGCCTCGTGGTATTCCCTGCGAGCCGATCAACACCTACTCCGCCGCGTTACGTGATCCCCTGGTGGATCACTTCGGCTGGGTGCAACCCCTCACTCTGCCAAACGGTGTCGAAACGGAGACCTTTGCCAGCCCGATTGAAGTTGCCGGCGAAAGCTTTCCAATCCGCCGAGGCCCGCCCGCTCTGGACGGTGATCACGACGACATCATTGCCGAGCTTGAACAATTGGAATGCAAAGCATGAGCGGAAAGTTTGAAGCCTTCATCGCGGGCATGACGACACTGCTTGACATGAAGCCCAGCGAGTCCGACCTCCTTCCCGTCTGCGGTAAATTGCTTGGCGAGCTTGTCTCGACCGATGACTGGTTGCCCGATGCCTACGCTGTCTCGAACCCAGAAACCTACTGCCAGTACCTGCTGTACAAAGATCCGGACTCCCGCTTCTCCGTGGTCAGCTTCGTCTGGGGGGTCAATCAGGAATCACCGATTCACGATCATCGGGTGTGGGGCGCTATCGGCATGTTACGTGGCGCAGAGACCGGCACGCTTTATGCGCGCGATGCAGACACCGGACAGTTGATCGAAGGCGAGAGCCTAACACTCAAACCGGGCATGGTTGATTTTGTCTCGCCGCGCTTGGGCGACATCCATCGGGTCAAGAATGCAGAGAGCGATCAAGCCTCTATTTCCATACACATCTACGGCGCGGATATCGGAGCGGTCGAACGCCGGGTCTATGACCCAAAAACGGTAGACCCCAGCCCTTTTATCAGCGGCTACACGCCTCTTCCTAAATAAATAAATTGAATTTGCTCGGTTCGAGCCCATGCACCGTTGGTTCGAAGGGTCGAGCCCATGCACGACAAAAATATGAACGACCCCATGCACGGTTGATTTTGAGGGTTAAGGAAGTTGCGCGCTAACGCTCCAAGGTTTTGATTGAGAAAAACAACTTAATTTGTTATCATTCCATCATGAGCCTCACCCATTTCCGCACCATGGCCCGCTACAACGTTTGGATGAACGGCAAGGTTTACCAAGCCTCCCGTGCCCTATCCGATGACGCCCGCAAGGAAAATCGGGGCGCCTTCTTTGGATCGCTGCACGCCACGCTCAATCACATCCTGTTGGGAGATTTGGTCTGGCTGCACCGCTTCGCCACAGCAGAGTGGGACTTCCCAGCCTTAGAGGGTTTGTTCTTCGAACCGGTCCAATCGCTCTCGGGCTTGGACATGGAGTTGCATACCGACTTCGCCGCGTTATCGAACGAACGAGAGATCGTCGATCAAGCGATACAAAATTGGGCCGAGACTGATTTAACGGACACGATTATTAGCGCCGACTTGAACTTCCACCACTTCCTACGCCAGGAAGATATCACCCTGCCCCTGTCGCTCTGCCTCAGCCATTTGTTCAATCACCAAACACACCATCGCGGACAGGCGACTACATTGCTCTCGCAAATGGGTGCGGACGTCGGCGTGACGGATATACCGGCGATGCCTCCTGAATAAAGAGCAGAGCCTTTAAGAACGGCTCTCTGGTTTCATTAATCCGACTCTAAAGATGGAAAGCCCAAGCCAGGGTAACGCGGTGCAGCCGCATCCGTGCAGGGGTACGTCGCGGATAAAGACTGGGCCAGCATCACGGATGCTGGAAAGTGGGGTGTGGCCTGCCCTGTGCGGTTCGCCTCAAAGAGGGCATCAATAATTTCGGAAAGCTCAAAGACAACAGGTCCACACCACGTGTACCCGTAGTAGCGCCACATGTTGATCGGCTCACCTTCAATATCAGCCTGTGCGCCCGCCACAAAACCGCTAATGAACCCTTCGCATCTGGCCACAGCGGCATCATCGGAATTTCGACAATCCCGTCCAAGCTCTATCCCTTGATAGGCTGATGCAGATGTCGAGAGCAGGCAAAAAACGACGATGCCAATAAATTTCAAAAGCCTGTCTCCCATTATCATCTGTGACGGATAGTCGCCGGCCGCTTTTTTCGCACGATCAAATGTTGACTTCCAGCTCTGTTGATCTTAATCGTATGTTATAGGATACGATTCATTTGAAAGGGGCACATGATGGCCCGTGCGCGCGCAGTAGACGACTCACAGATCGTGAAAATTATGGAGACGGCAGATCAGCCACTCACGGCCTATGAACTGATTGCGCGGCTCCCTGCCCGGCGTCGCCCCTCCCCACCGGTCATGTACCGCGCCCTTGATCGCCTCAATGCAGACGGACGCGTTCATCGCATCGAAAGCCTCAAAGCCTTTGTTCCTTGCCGTTGTCATGGTCACGCACATGAAGTGGTTCTTGCTGTGTGCACAAGCTGCAAGCAGGTGGAGGAAATTGAGGATCATGAGCTCTGCCGAGTGGTATCCCGCTGGCAGGAGACCTCTGGTTTCAGTCCGGCCCAAAAAACGTTCGAAATCATGGGTCAGTGTAAAGACTGCACCGCAATTCAATAAAAAACGTGTGCGCCATGAGCGCACCAATAACGAGGTCAAAAACCTCGAACACCTTCGATAACGCACTCACATAACCAAAAAATATTTTCAGGAGCTCACAATGTCCCAAAGATTACTTTGGTATACGGCAGCTATACACGCGCTTATTCCATACGCTGCATTCGCACAATCAAACACTGCGCCATCCCTCGACATTGAGGAGATTATTGTTACGGCCTCGCCGTTGGAGCGCAGCCTGGCAGACACAATCCAAGGGGCTTCCATTCTGACCGGCGACGCTCTGCGCGATCGGGTCCAATCCTCTCTCGGAGAGACATTGCGCGGTGAGACTGGGGTCTCATCAACGTTTTTTGGCCCTGTTGCCAGCCGTCCAATTATTCGTGGCCAAGGCGGTGACCGCATCCGCGTTCTGGCGAACGGTTTAGATCCAGTCGACGCTTCCGTGACGAGTGTGGACCATCAGGTGTCCATCAATCCCGGCACGACAGAACGCATTGAAATTTTACGGGGTCCAAACACGCTTCGTTTTGGCTCCAGCGCAGTTGGTGGCGTTATCAACGTGATTGATACTCGGATTGCAGAAACACTGCCCGAGCAATCGGTCAGTGGCCGAGGTGACCTTACGTATGCCACCAACGCAGACGCCTTCAGTGCCAATGCCCTCACCCAAGGTACAATTGGATCTGGCTTGGTGCTGTCTTTGGACGGCTCCTATAGCGACCAATCGGACTACGACATCGACGGCTTTGCCAACGAGGAGGCAGAAGAAGAAGGGAATGAGGGTTTTGTCGAGAACTCTGGTGCCGAGGTTTATTCCTTCGGTGGCGGCCTGAGCTATATTTGGGAAGATGGACATTTCGGTGTCTCAGGTGGCCTCTTCGACTCTCTCTACGGCGTTCCTGCAGCACACGAGCACGAAGAAGGTGAGGAAGAAGAAGAGGAAGAGGAGATCATTTCCATTGACCTCAAGCGCGTGCGGTTCGATGTCGATGGGGAAGTCCGAAACCTGGGGTCCTTTCTAGACAAAGCGACCTTTAGCTTTGGCTATGGGGATTACGACCATACAGAGTTGGAAGGCGACGAAATTGGCACCGTATTTCTCAATGAGGCTTGGGAAGGTCGGGTAGAATTCGTTCACCGCCCCTTGGAAAATCTCGAGGGTGCTTTTGGTATTCAATTGCGTAACCGCGATTTCGAAGCCATTGGGGACGAAGCATTCGTCCCGCCAACCAATACAGAGTCCTTGGCTTTATTCCTTGTTGAGGAAGCCTCTTTTGGTGCACTCACGCTGACCGGCGGCCTGCGATATGAAACGGCTGAGGTGACATCAACAACAACTGCAGTTGAACGGGGTTTTGATACCCTATCTGGTTCTGCAAGTGCTTTGTGGACAGTGTCTGAAAGAACGACGTTTGGCCTAACAACGTCGCTTACAGAACGTGCGCCGAACGCAGAAGAGCTATTCTCGAACGGTCCCCACTTGGCCACACAACAGTTTGAAGTGGGTGACCCTAACCTCATCAAAGAAACGGCTTGGCAAACGGAAGCGTCCTTCAATGTTAAGGCAGGTCCTTTCGAAGGGGCCGTTAATATATTCCGCACAGAGTATGACGACTACATCTTCGATCAACTCACCGGACTCGAAGAAGACGGTTTGCCCGTTTTTCAGTTTACCCAAGTCGACGCCAAATTCTCAGGCATCGAAATGGAATCTAATTTTGACCTGTACACATCAGATGACCTAACGATTGCTGTAGACGGGTCGGTCAGTTACGTGCGCGCGACGAACCAGGCAACGGACACACCGCTGCCAAGAATCCCACCCCTGTTCTTCACCGTGGGTGCGAATGCAGCCTACCAATCCTGGTTTGCACGCATTGAAGTGGAGGGCTCTTCCAGTGCAAGCAGACTTGCTCCGCTGGAGGACGGGACGGACTCATACACGTTCGTGAACGCACAAATTGCATGGAAGCCCGTGGCTGACCGCGATTTGAGGCTCACGCTTCAGGGCAAAAACCTAGGCAACACTTTTGCTCGGCCCCATACGTCCTTCATCAAAGAACTGACCCCCCTGCCCGGGCGGGACATCCGCTTCTCCGTTGCAATGGGGTTTTAGGCAACATTGCGAAGCCTACTCTTGCGATAGTTTATTAATTATAATCTCGTTTAAGTAGCCAATCTCATCTGGTTTGCTTATACTTTTATCATCAGCATTCAACCGAAGAGCATAAGTGCTGGCGAATAATCAATTTACGGGGGCTCCCAAAATGAAAAATATTCATATTAAAAAAATGGCGACTGCTGGTTTTGCCGTTCTCGCCTTAGCGGCGTGTGCTTCAAAACCTGAAGACATAAGAACCGCTTATATTTCGACCATCCAATATGAAGTGTCCGTCATCAAAGTATTTGGAACAGAAGGGTTGATAAACTAAGAGAGAGTTTGGCCCATCATGTTTGTTGATTTTAAGCGGCGTCTTTGCGGTGTTGCAAGCGCCGTTGTTTGATGGTGTTTCGTTTGATCCTTTCCCTTTCGATTAGAATGGTTTCGCCGCGACCAAAGTAGACATCGGCGGGTGTCAGATTGCTCAGACTCTCGTGATAGCGGTGGTGATTGTAGTAGGTGACGAAGCGTCCGATGTTGGCCTTGAGATCACCCGGTAGAAAGTAGTTTTCCAGCAAGATGCGGTTCTTCAAAGTCTGATGCCACCGTTCAATCTTGCCCTGCGTCTGTGGGTGATAGGGAGCACCACGCACGTGATCCATACCGTTGTCAGCGAGCCACTCGGCCAGTTCACCAGAGAGGTAAGACGGTCCATTGTCTGAGAGCAGACGTGGCTTGTGTTGAACCTCAACCTGATCACAGCCTGAGGCCTGTAAGGCCCGTTCCAAAGTGTCCATCACATCACTGGCCTTCATGGTCGTGCAGAGAGTCCAGGTGATGATGTAACGCGAGTAATCATCCAGGATGGTGCTCAGATAAAACCAACCCCATCCGATCACCTTGATGTAGGTGAAGTCGGTCTGCCAGAGTTGGTTGATACGGCTCGTCTTGTCTTTGAACTCACTGCTTGCCTTGATCACCACAAAGGCTGGGCTGGTGATCAGGTCATGGGACTTGAGAAGCCGGTAAACACTAGCTTCCGAGACGAAGTAGGCCTGCGTATCAGTGAAGCGTACCGCCAGTTCCCGGGGCGACAGCTCCGGGTTCTCCAGGGCCATATGGATAATCCGGTCACGGATGTCATCCGGGATCCGGTTCCACACCCGCGACGGCTTGGGCGACTTGTCTTCGAGAGCTTCTACCCCGCCCTCCAGATACTTGTCGTACCAGCGGTAGAAGGTGGTGCGGGGAACCCCGAGCTTATCCAATGTGCGTTTGGCCGGCAGGTGCGACTGTTCAACCAGCTTGATGATCTCAAGCTTCTCGGAGGCAGGGTATCTCATTCTTCGTCTCCCCCATCCCCGATCATGCTTTTTTTAAGCAGACGCAGTTCGAGGGCCTGTTCAGCCACAACCTCCTTGAGATCACGCGCCTCGCGGCGAAGATCCTTGACCTCGCCTGTGTTGGCCTCACGTGCCGTATCACCAGCCAGGCGCTTCTTCCCAGCTTCAAGGAACTCCTTCGACCAGGTATAATACAGGCCCTGGGCAATGCCCTCCTGACGACAAAGCTCGGCAATGCTGTCCTCGCCCCGCAATCCGGCGAGCACAATACGAATCTTCTCCTCGGAAGAATAACGCTTGCGCGTCTTACGCCGGATATCCTTTACAGTCCGGTCTGCTGCTTCTTGATGACGTTCTGTTCTCTGTCTCATCGTTCACTCCTTACGGTGACGATGAGCCAAAAACGCTCCCTTATGCAATTACCCTAATTAGTTCCATTGGTGCTGACGGGGTACACAAAGCTCATCGACTGGACCATCGAGAAAAATACGTTCGCTGTCGGATAGCGTGGCCGGTGGGGTCTGCAACAGTTTGTTGAAATCCGGATTACCACTGAATAGATCTGCGTCCCACCACACGTCACCCGCTTCTAGCGCGTCTCGCTCCGTATCGGACATGGCTGGCAGCGCCCGTCGGGCCCAGCCGAACAAAGGGCGGGTGAGGATATCGCGACGCAAGGATTTAAGACCCATGGGATAATCCTTCGGTGATCAGATCTGTCGTTGATACCCTAGGACATAAATTGGTTCGGTGGGCGAAAATGACTACACTCCGACGTAGAGATGCACTGGTTACCGTGACGGCAATCACGTCAAGGTACCGGTGATTTCTGGTTTAAAGCCGACGTCGCCCCTATGGGGCACGCTGGCTGTTCAATTACATGCGCGAGACGACTGATGTCAGCCGATGCGTTAGCCACACTTCTTATCCTCGCATCGGCGGTGCTTCATGCCGTGAGCAACGCATTGGTTAAGGCCAGCGGCGACAAGCTGGTTATCCGCGCCATCAGCCGAGCGCCGTTCGGACTCCTCGCCATACCTGTTGTGTTTTTCGTCCCACTGCCAACGGAACCGGTCTGGGGATTACTGCTGATCTCTGTTGTGATCACCATGATTTACCACGCCTGCATGGCCAATGCGTATCGCTTCGGCGACTTGTCTCTGGTTTACCCGGTGATGCGTGGAATCGCCCCCGTACTCACGGGCATCGGCGCCTATGTCTTTTTGGCGGAAGATTTATCGTCCCTGCAAATTGTGGGATTGGTGATTTTATCCCTTGGGGTCTTTGCCTTTGCCTTCGAAGGTGCAAACGCGTTTGCACTCCTGCGCGCTAATGGTCCGGCCCTCGGGTTCGCTATCGCCAGTGGCATCTGCATTGCGGCCTATACCTTGATCGATGCCACGGGCGTAAGACTGGTTGAGGTTGCACTGACCTATTTGGCTTGGCTGTATTTGTTGGATGGCTTTCTCTTCCCGATCAGTGTCGCCATTTGGAGGCGCAAAACCCTGGGCGACATCACAAGAGACCACGTTCGCACGGGGTTTCTGTCCGGCGCTCTAGGGACCATCAGTTATAGCTTGGCCCTCTAGGCTCTGCGCCTAGGGCAAACCACTGAAGTTGCCGCGTTGCGAGAAACCAGCGTGGTGTTCGCCGCCATTCTAGGGGCTGTCTTTATGGGCGAAGCGTTTGGCAAGCGGCGCATCACCGCGGCGTTGGTGATTGCAGCTGGTGCCGTTGTGCTGAAGGTAAGTTAAGCGGCACACGAGGTTGCGCGAGGCGCAACTCCTGTCAAAATGTGTCCTTCTATAATTAATAACAGCAGCACTGACAGCGAGGACGCGCCATGGACATCACCCGCCACTTCGTTCGTGTTGGAGACCGAGAGGTCCACTACCGGCGTGCTGGATCTGGCCCACCTTTTGTGCTGTTTCATGTGAGTCCACAAACCGGGGCCTTCGTGCTGCCCCACCTGATGCCGTTGGCTGACTCCTATACATTGATTGCCCTGGATGCGCCTGGCTACGGGGAATCAGACCCTCTTATTCAACACGCACCGATGATGGCCGATTATGCCGACGCCGTGATTGAAACCCTCGACGCTTTGGGCATCGAACGCGCGCCCCTATATGGATCTCACACGGGTGCAAATATCGCGGTGGAAGTGGCCCGGCGGGCACCAGATCGCGTGACTGCCCTCGTGATCGATGGGGTATCGCTCAGCACGCCCGAAGTGGCGCAAGATCGCACCGATCATTATGCGCCACAGTTTACTCCCACTGCAGATGGCGCGCACCTGGTCTGGGCCTGGCAGCACACCCGCGATCAACTCATTTTCTGGCCCTGGTATGAAGCGCACAAAGCCACCCGCGTGCATGGCGGCATGAAAGACGCCCGTTATTTGCATGACGTAGTGCACGCAAAAATGAATGCAACCAATTACTGGCTCGGCTATCGCGCGGCCTTCAGCCACGACAGTCGCGATGCGCTGTACCAACTGACGACAGATGCCTTTTTTGTGACCACGGGGGCCGATGAGCATACGGCCATTGAGCGCAGCCTTCCCAACTTGCCGACCAACATAAACTTCGTCGATACGACCGAAGACAATCAGCTTGATGCTATTCGCACAGTTCTATCAAAAGTCACTGCGGGTGAAATCGTTGGCCCCGCAAAAGACCCCACCCCCAGACAGAAGCTCTATCGGTCTTACGTGAGTGTAGGCGGTGGGCAACGGATGGTGAGGCGCGGCGGCGGTGATAGCGGTCGGCCCTTAGTGTTTCTCCATGGTGGTATGCGCACGTCCGCACTCATAGAACAGCAGGTCAAAGCCATGGCTGTCGACCGGCCGGTTCTGGCCATAGACATTGCGGGCAACGGAGACTCAGACCCGTTATCCGAGGCCGGGGCATCTCTCGAAACGTTCGCACAAGACATTCGGGCCATCTTGGATCGCTGCGGGATAACAGAGTTTGATCTCTACGGAGAGTCTATTGGCGCCACTCTGGCTTTAGAGGTCGCCCGCCAAGCCGGGGACTCTGCCGGTCGTCTGATACTGGATCGGCCCGAACTACCCGACGCCACCTTGAGGGAGGGTTTGGTTGCCCATGCCGCACCATCGATAGACGCGCGCTGGGACGGCACACATTTCTTAACCGCCTGGCATATGCTGAGGGATGCCGCACTGTTTTGGCCTTGGTACGCGTGTACAAAAGACGGTGTGCGCGACATCGAACCGGAGATCGAACCAGTTGCCCTGCAAGCCCGCCTGTTGGCCTGGCTTAAGGGTGGCCTCACCTATGGCGACTACGTGCGTGCTGCTTACAACACGGATGCCGAGCCCCTCGTTAAAGAAACGAATAACCCGGCACTTGTTGTGGCAACACCGGGGGATATTCTTGAACATCATGCTGAAAACGCAGTGTCGCTGATGCGAAATGCCACGCTGGTAAAATCAGAATACCAACGCGCCCCCATATCGGCGATGGCGGCCTTTTTAAAGCGCTAGACTGTGCAGAAGTTTGTAGCCGCTGAAGATCTACCGAGGGTCCCAGGAAAACTCGATCCGGCTTCCGCTTGGCTCACGGATCATCGTGTGAAACTTAGGCCCGCCACCTGAAGTTTCTGGTGCGAATTCAATTTCGACACCAGGCCAGTCCTTCACTTGCTCAAACACAGCATCAAGCGCGGCTCGATTAGCCACTTTTAATGCCAAATGGTGGAGCCCGACGTTTTGCCTCCGATCAAAGGCGACACAGTCGGTGGTATCATGAACCTGCCAGAGCGTAAGACGCGATATCCCATCCGAGACAAAGACTGCAGGATAGTCAGATTTCTCGCCGACAACCTCCCAGCCTAAGCACTCAACAAAAAAATCACGCGTTGCCGCTAGGTCACTGACGGTCAAACCGACGTGGTCTACCCCTAACGTTAAGCATAATTCACTCATTAAAACTCACCCTATAGATTTACAATTCTTCGAGACTAACCACCCGTGACAAAGCGAGACACTTTAGAACGTCGTTCTCAGCCTAAAGCCTGCGATCCAGCCTCGTTCTGAGTCGCGAAACTCAACGCGATCAATGGTGCCGCTGGCCTGACTGGGGTCGAACACGGTCCGCACACGCTTGTTACTAATCTTCAGCATGTTGGCCCAGAACAGACGCAGGATTGTACCGTCCGTGATGGTCTGCTCAAGAAAGATACGCGCATCGAGCGTCGTGGATTTTAAATCCAACTCGGCGACGTCACTCTCTAGGTTCGGGCCCTTCTTTGAAAAATCAAAGCCGTAAGAGGTTCCCCATGACTTTACGTCGTGGCGGGCCTCCATGCTGTATTCATACTTCGTTTGATTGCCAAAGCGCCGGTTCACACCTGTAAACGGGTCGGCAACTTTTGAATCTTGAATGAGAAAAGAACCACTAAGGACAGCGTCGACACTGGTGAAACGGCCAAACCGAATACTGCCTTCTATTTCGGCCCCGTAATGGTCGCCACTGCCCAAGTTGCCAGGCTGTGAATCCGTCAAACCAAAGGGAATAAGGTCCTTGACGTCATTAACACGACGATAGAAAACACGTCCGTTGATAACGCCCGCCCCATCGTTCAGACGGCGCTCGGCCCCGACTTCAAAGTCCCAGGATTTTTCTGGCGCGAGCTCCGGGTTCCCGGACAGCACTTCATTGTCTTCGCGGTTTACGGTGGCGACAAAATCATCAAAGTCCAATTGCCCCACGTCGCGGCTCGCCGAGAACCACACTTGCGTGGCTGAATCGACATTGTACCAAATATCCAGGCTGGGTTTGACGAAGGTGAAGGAACGCTCCGTTCCCACATCACTGCCGATTTGAGTCAGAGAGGAGTATTCGGCGGCAAGACCCGTTTCAATTTCAAGACCATCGATAGGTTTCCAGCTATAGGTGCTAAAGCCTTCGATGCGATCTTCCGTAATCTTCTGATCGCTATTTATAATTGGGATATCAAAGATTGCCCCGTTCACGACGGAGAAAAAATCCAGGTCTTTGTCCAGAGTATTGATTGCGCCTTCCACACCCAGTTCCAAATCGTGCTTCTTGGCAATGTTCCAATTCAGCGTTCCACGTAAAATTTTCTCCGTCGCAGTTTGATCACGGTTGTCACCACCGGTCTGCGTTCGATCTTCACCAACCTGGATAAAATTCTCGTTCTCGCGATCAACGCCACTATTTGAGTAAATGAATAACCCAGTAAAGTTCAGGGATTTTCCAAGAGACTGGCTGTAATCCCCACTGATCTCCCACGTCGTGTTGTCACCTTTGATGTTATCGACAACCGTTCCTGACTCGATCAACGAGCCGTTGCCAGGATCAAGAAAAGTCGTGGTGGTATCAAAGTTATCGCGCGGAAAATAAGTGAAGAGACCATTGAGTTGCAGCGTCTTACCGCTTTCCCAATTATAGGTGAGCGCACCTCGCCCTTCAATTTGCCTTTGGGACTGACGGCGTTCTTCTTCAATAACGCTGACACGGTCTCCGGTAGGGCTGCGAATAATATCAACAACATCTGTAGGAGACTGCGCGGGCCGAAGTTGTGTCGATGCGTTGTAGGATAGGTTCCCCACTGATCCGTTGTACGAGAGACTACCCATCGGTACGACTGCGCCATCGGAGAATACGAAGGTGCCAATTTGTGCAAAACCACTACCGCGTCCCGTACCTTCTTTCAGGACAACGTTAATGACCCGCACGCCTACATCCGTATCCAACTCACGCACGTTGCCCGTAATCAGTTCGATGCGTTCGACGGATTTGGCCGGCAACCTCTCCAAAAAACTTGAGCTTTGGTTTTCTTTACCGGTCAGGCGTTTACCATCAATCAGGATTTGATCCGTGTTTGAGCGCAACCCCCGACGCTCTTCCTGATCACTACCGAAGCCGCCAACAAGACCTTCCGTGCCCGGAATACGGTTGAGCATGTCTTCAGCCGTGATCGGATTGTACTGCGCGAAATATTCCGCATCGTAGACCACAACGGAACCAGTATCCGTACCGTCTCGGGTTTGAACTTGGACTTGAGGGTCTAGTGCAGGTGCGTCCTGGGCAGATGCGCCATAAACATGGGCACTGCTAAGCGATACCGCTAACGCGATAACAGCAAGCCCTCCTCCACTGAAACGTAACATACCCACCCGTTTGCCAGTTCTTGGCGTTATTGAAAAAAGCCCCGTTCTTGAACGGGGCTTCCTCAAACTATCACCGTGTTTGAAATTTGCTATGACTTCGCGTCATAGCACGATCACAATTAAGAGACGCGAAGCCCAAGCTAGGCTTGCTTGATAGCATGACGAACACCGAAACCACGCAACACGGGCTTCGCATCTTCCTTTAACTTGAACCCGGCGTTCACCAATTCATCTTCCAAATTGATGCTGCGGAATTCTTGGCTCCAGACTTCCGTATTCCAGCGGTGGTCCCACCACGTACGGTACTGCGCAAACGCTGGGTTTTCTGATGCTCTGGTGCGGAAGTCGACAGGATAAAAATACCCGCCCTTACGAGTCACCCGGTGTGCTTCACGGAACACTTCTTTTGTTTTATCTGCCGGAAGTTCGTGATGAATAATAAATGATGTGACGATATCAAAGTATCCATCCGGGAATTTTGTATCTTCGGCTAAGCGCTGGGCAAAATTAACATCGACGCCAAGCTCAACGGCGCGCATATGGCCATAGCGAACAAGCGGACCACCAACATCAATGCCCCAAACTTCAGCATCGGGGAACCGCTCTTTTAAGGCCACGGTAAACTGACCGGGACCACACCCCTGTACGAGGATGCGCTTAACTTTGCCATCCTCCGGCAAAGGCATGCGCTCTGCTGTGCCTATGTGAATTTGATCTTGTTCATTGTCACCGCGACCACCGGTGTAAAAATTGTTGGTGCCGTAGTGATACATGTGGCCTGCGAACTCATCACCGACATATCCACCCGGCTGCATATGAATTTCATGCTTCGTATAGGTGGGGATATCCATGTCCGGGTTCAGCTCTAACGTCCCTGGCCCAATGTTATCGAAGGCTTCCATCTCAGCCAGGTAGTCATCCGCATTGGCGTGATAATAATCCTGCATGGATTTCCACATGGTCTGCTGATTGCTGATCCACGTGCGAGCGCTGGTACCAACGACATGATCATGTTCGATCAAAGACAGTGCTTTTTCGGTCGACATGGTGGCTCTTTTGTCCAGACCATTCTCAACCATGATCTTTTCAACGCGCTGCTGGGCCGCTTTTCCTGCGACGCGGCTGTTCCAACCGCGAATGCCAGAATGAAAATCATGCTGACTTTCTAAATCTAACGTGGGGAGACGTTCATGGCGGCCATCGGTGCCACGGGGCTCGACCTCACCCGGAATGGTAGCGTTTTTCGCATATGTGGCCGCGGCAGCCGTACGTCCCTTAAAAACAGCGCCAACAAAAGACCCGACAGCAGCCGTGGCAGCAAACAGAGAACGACGATCAAGCATGGAAACCTCTCCCGTAAAAAGTGTTGTGTAGTCGTAGCAAAATGCGGGACCGATGGAAAACCAATCCTGTCCTAAACTGTAGTCGTTTCGCCAACCTGACCAACGAAGCCCACACCGCGCAGAGCAGTCTCGCGAAATCTCTCGGAAACCCTATCGTTATTCCTCTTGCCCTGCCAGAATGAAGGACTATTCTGCATAACATAGAGATGATCATGAAACTCAGCCAAATGGTCCGCGCGGCCTTACAAGTCTCCGACTTAGAACAATCAAAAGCCTTTTATGGCGACGTGCTGGGCCTCACCGAGGTTTACTCGGAAGGCACCGCCGAAGGTGGCAACATGCATGAGTTTATTGGCATGCCAGACGGGGTCACGACCCGGGTGTGTATTCTCAAGCAACCTGACTTTACGGCCTACGGCATGGTGGGATTGTTTGAGGTAAAGAATCCGGCACCGCCCAAAATCGAACGGCCAAGCGAAGGCTGTAACCTGGGAGAGATCTGCATGGTGTTCTATTGCAGCGACCTGGATGAGGTTATTCGCCGCGCCAAGGCTTTTCCACACACCGTTGTCTGCGAGCCAAAGCGGTTAAGCGTGCGTGGCCATATCAAGCAACGGGAAATGGCCTTGCGCGGCCCCGATGGCGAGAAGATCAACTTGATCGAATGGGATCCAGACGAAGCCGCGAACACTGGCCATCGCCCAGAGAAATGGGCCGGCGAGCCGGAGTAAACTCCTAGGCCGCTGCCCAGTAGGCTGACAGACTGACGATGATGAGGCACGACGCGGCGATCAACGCGCCGTGACACTTTTGCACACTGCCGCGCCAGCCCGTGCCATACCCCTTACCCCGCCAAACGCGGACGACGCCCATAACGGTTCTGAGCAAAATCACGAGCCCGATGACCAAAGCCAAGCGCCACAGCAAGGGAAGAAGTGAGTTTCCTTTCACAAGTTCAAACCAAGTCGCGTATTCCAACTCGAGCAAGACAGCGGACAGGACCAATCCAACGCCGAGTAGACCAAACAAGGCGATGCGACGGCGATCACCGGAAAACCTGGGAAGCAGATAGACAACACCGCTGAGTAAAACCAGCAAAGCGATCGGTGCCGGCAAAAGGGTTAATGTAGGAGAGGTGTATTGCGGATGTCGCTTCACGCCACCTACGGGTAGTGTTGACCCAAAAATGTACGTGTTGTCATCCGTTGAACGAATTACCAGCGCTGTTTTTTCTTCATTCTCGAAGAATAGGGGCGCCGCTTCCTGATAAGCGCCTGAGATGCTGCTCACTAATGTGTTCGAGGATGGCATACTAATGACAGGGGATTGCGCAGCACCGGCCAATCTGACGAGCAACGTCTTAGAGGTATTGCGAAGGCTACGGTAAATTCCTGGCACACTGTCTTGAATATTGATTGAACCTAACTGTTCTGAATCCGTGCTTGAGAGTACGGGCGGCCAATCAACTGACTGCGGCACGAATGCTTCCGCAAAGGATTTCTTTAATCCAATATATTTGTCTTGAAAGACCTTAATTGCGTCTCCGCTCGGTGCGCCCTGGGCCTGCGTTAATAGAGCCGACAACTTCAATGGTGCCATGAGACCAGGCGTGCCCGCCAAACTGACAAAGTAGCCAACGCTCGCATCAGGGAAGAGCGACATGTCTGACATGAAGCCATTAAGGCCACCATCATGCCCGAAAACCCGACGACCGGACACTTTGTACTCCATAAGCGAGCGACCAATGCCTGGAGACATAGGGTGCGGCCGGTAATTATCAAAATTGGTCAAATCAGAGAAGGACTCAGGTGACAGAACTGGGTCGTCTTCCAGTTTATTATCATCCAACAACCACAGCATAAACTTGGCCATATCCGATGCCGTCGAGGCGATGGCACCAGCAGACTTAGTAAGATCACTAAAATTATCATGCTCGCAAGACCAGACCTTCTCTGGCGAGGACCAAAGATGACACCCAGCCAGATTGACCGTGCGATTTGGCGGTAAATCAACAAAAGATCGATGCATACCAAGTGGCCGGAAGATGCCTTTTGCTAAGGCCCGGTCATAAGATCCACCTGACACAGAATCGATCACCAAACCCAAAGTTCCGAAACCGAGATTGTCGTATGCTGCCACTTCCCCTGGGCGCCGCACTCTAATGAAACGCCTTTCAATTTCTTCCGGGCTTAGTTTTTCCGTCTTGAACCGGGGTCCGTAGAGGTAACTGATATCAACGTCAAACCCGCTTTGGTGGGTTAGAATATGATGCGATGTCACTGGCTCGGGATACGTATTTGGTACCTGATATGGAAACAGGTACTGATTAACGTCGGTATTTAAATCTAAAGTCCCCGCATCCACCTGTTGAAGCGCAGCAATAGCGGTGAAGGGTTTGGTAATAGACCCAATTCGAAACACGGTGGTTTCAGGGTCGACCGGTTCACCCGTTTTGATGTCGGCGACACCATACCCCTTAATGAGAATCAACTCGCCATTCTGAACCACAGACAGAGTGACACCGGGTATGCCGGTGCCCTCCATTAATTCTGTGATGTTACTGTCGAAAAACGCTTCTACGGCAGCCGGATCTAAAGGCTCAGCTTGGGCATCGGTGTTCGACACCAATCCAAGCAACAGAAAGCTCACACTTGCTAGAACACTTCTCATCCCAGCACCGCCATAAAAGATTTAGACCCTAGAACCAATAGCTCAGGCGGCCCATGAAGCCTTCATCTTTGCCGTCTGAGTAATCCACCGTGCCTTGGTAGCTCAAAGCGACAGAGAAGTTTTGACCGACCAGAGCCAAACCTGCATTCGCTGCAATACGGTTCTTTGAATCAGACCCGCGACCGACACTCACAATATGTCCTGTCGATGTTTGAATGCTGGCACCGTAATCGATGCTATCCAGTTCGGTCTCATAGGCGATACGAACAAGCGGTACAATCTTGATGCTGCGGTCAGAATAGGTGCTGCCGATTTCAAGGCCAACGGACCCGACGATACCGCCGGCGCGTTGGTCCAAGACATCAAGATTAAACATAGCGGCGCCGGTTTCAGCGTAAGCGCCAATATCGGTGGAGAGATACCGAACGCCCGCATACGGACCAATACGGAAACTGCCCGTATTCATACTGTATCCAGCTTCAGCGTTAAAATAGGCGCTAGTTCCGCCCGCTTCACCATTGGCAACAGGGCGGAAGACGAACGATGTATTGCGATCCATCTCATAGTCATCGGAGCTAATGCCGCCACTGAGATCGATAAACATGCCGCTCTCGCCATTGAAGCTGACATAAGCAGACCCAATCATCGTTTCGTAATCGGTCAACCCACCGCCCGCTAATTCAACGTCGCCTGAGCCGTAAGTTAACGCGGCACCAATAGCCCAACCGGAGCCGACAACTTTATCCATGCCGATCGTGATGGTATCCAAATCGTAGTCCAAGCCTTCGAGGCTGGCGTTACCATCCCGGTCTCCTGTCGCCGCGCGATAAGACGCATAAACTTGAGCCGGCGCTTTCGATCCATTGCTGGTCGAGCGAATGGTCATCAAACGCTGTTCCGTGGTCTGGCGTTGGGCATCCATGATGATCGGGCCCATGTATGAGGTCGTCGCGACCACGCGTGGCTGGTCGTACATAGCCAAGGTGGCCTGAGCGAATTGAGACACAATAGAATGCGCCGCGCCGGTGGGATGGATCGCATCCCAGAACAACGTGACATTGGCTGCTTCAGTGGTTGGGCAAACACCCGTTGGCTGCGCCAAACCGTCAAGGCAAGGGATCGTCACATTACTCATGCCGTAAACCGATGGATCAGCAATCACGTCATCGAACAAACCTTCGACGTCCATGATGAACACTTGAATACCAAGAGACTCTTCAAGACCAATCAACGCGTTATGAAGGTTGGTGTTGTAGAAAGATGCAAGTTCATTCAACTGCGGCCCGAGCCCCGTCGACGCCCCACCTGGAGAGTTACCGAACTTCGGTAAGTTTGGAACCAAGAAGCTTTGCGCGCCAAAGGCGTTAAGTGTTCCAATCGCTGTGCCGATGCTGGTGACAACGGTCGTGGTCAATTCACTTGCGGGTGTGGTCGCAGCATTGCGGAGGAAATCGTTGTTGCCAGCCCAGACGACTGTAAGGGCTCCAGCAGGAACCGTGCCGCCAGCGCCAACGAATCCCAACACCTGATTACCAACATCTATCGCGTTCAGGCTTCCTGCTTCGGCTCCACCAATCGCGAAGTTGGTGGCTTGGGTGTAGGTCAAACCCAAAGCTGGGGCGAGACTCTCAACCCAGACCGGGCCATCAGAGAAGCGGCCATTGAAATAAGGTGGGCTTGGGGGCGTGGTGCCGCCGGTCAATCCGAACAGATTGCCAGAGTCCGACAAACTATCGCCGAAGACGTAAAGGCCCGTGTACTCCTGCGCCTGAACTGGTGCTGCAATCGCGAGCCATACCACCGCCGCCGACAAATACCGCTTGATCATGGGTCCCACCCTTCCTGATACTTTTATGGGGGTATTTAAGCACAAGTTCACCCCCAAATAAAATCGTGCCCTGAGGGGCATAAACCCTATACTTATTGGGTATTAGTGAGGCTCTGCCTTAGAGCAACTCACAAGGCGGGGATTGGAAGACCGGAGATAATTTCCGCCGACGCAGCGAGTAAGCGCAGCTCAGACATAAAACAGCGAAAGGAGAACATCCATGCTCTCTTCCCAACCGTTGACGGTCTCTCTTGCCCTTGCCTTAGGGATTTACGCCATAGCCATAGCCATCGGCATGTTTCGTGATCCAACAAAGCTGGGGCGCATCCTAGAAGGCTTTAAGGGCAATGCCGCGCTAACCTTCATTACCGGCGCTCTTACATACGTCCTTGGTGTCACAGTGGTGATTGTTCACCCCAGTTGGGACGGATGGCTCGCGGCCTTCGTAACATTGATGGGCTGGGCCACCATTGCCAAAGGACTCCTGTGGATGGTCGCACCGGATGGGGTTCTGGCTATTGCCGGTCGATTCTGGCGTAATCCCCTGCCGCGCACCTGGGCACTAGCGACCGGCGCTTTTGGCCTGGCCCTCGTGATTGGCGCAGTGGTTTAAGAGTGTAACTCGTCACCCAAGGGGCAAAGGCCAGGTCCGTAATCGTGTGGTGATTATTATTGATATACGAATTGGCTCGATACAGCGATTTCCTTACTCTTCCTCTTATCACCTTCAATAATGAAAAAACCACCATGCCAGATGATGCCAGCAGAAGACCCATGTTGCCCGCCGTTGAGACGTTTGTTTCAACCGTGCGAGGCTTGTTCGAGCAAGGCCTCAGTGCCGATGAGGTTTGGCCGCAAGCCTGCGAACCGCTGCAAGAGATGCTCCGCGACCCCGATGTAGCGGAACATGCCAAGACTTGGCCAACCAGCCCGGCCAAGTTGGGCCTGGAAGGCAAGCACGCCAACCTGCTGTTTTATGAAGATCCAGACTACGGCTTTGTCATCAACGGACTGATCAAGAAAGCCAATGCGAAAACAACAATCCACGACCACGGTGTGTCATGGACACTCTACGGTGTGGTCGATGGCGGCGAACAAGTGCTGCGCTTCAAGCGCACAGATGGCGGTGAGCCGGGCGATCTGCCCCAAACCGCTGTTGTGGAAGAAACCGAAACCGTGGACGTGGTCCCCGGCTACATCGACTTTATCAAGCCCTGGGACATTCACGCTGAATACAATGGAGATGGCCCGACGGTCGCCGTGATTGTGCGCAGCCAACGCTGCGGCACATATGTGCAGAATATTTTCTATAAGAAAGACAACACGGTTGAGCAGTACTACGGCCCTGATCAAATTCCCTTCTCGTTTGGGTAATCCACAATGAGTGGTGCGATCGCCCTTCCCGTTTTTCCCGATGGGCCCTTTGAAGTCTATCGCATCGTCGAGTTTGAAGGGCCGTTTCGCGACCCGGAACATTTGATTCCCTCAGCCACGCCGGACGCCATCAAGGCCACACGCACCTATAACGATGCACGGTTCTTTGATCAGGCTGAACACAAACTGATCATGGCGTTCCATGGCATTATCGTGCGCACACCGACGTCCGTGATTTTGATCGACGCTTGCCTGGGCAACGATAAGCACCGCCCCTTTGTGCCCGAATGGCACATGCGGTCTGGTCCGTTTTTAAATGATATCAAGGGCATTGGATTGTCGGTCAACGAAATCACGCACGTGCTGTGCACACACCTACATGCAGATCATGTGGGCTGGAACACACGCCTACTGGATGGACGCTGGGTGCCGACGTTCCCCAACGCAAAGTATTTATTCGGGCGCGAGGAAATGGCCTTCTGGGAACCGGATGCCGATGCCAATCATAAATCCTGGCAAGACAGCGTCCAGCCAGTATTGGATGCGGGCCTAGCGGAGATTGTCGACTCCCACCACGAGATTGAGCCCGGCGTCTCGCTCCTCCCCGCCTTTGGTCATTCCCCCGGACACGTGATGGTGAAACTAGACACCACCAGCCAGGGTAAAACACAGACCGCCTACGTGATTGGCGACGTGATTCACCACCCACTTCAAGTGGAGCATCCCGAGTGGTCATCTCAATTCTGTTGGGATGCCAAGATGGCCGGCGCCATGCGGCAAACCGTTTTGGAAACCGTCGCAGATAATGGCAGTTGGCTGATACCGGCCCACTTCCCAACCCCCACAGCCGTGCGGGTGGAAAGTGGAAAAGACGGGTTTTGGCTAGAGGCTTAGATTCTCACGACATAAAAAGCCCGAGATGGTGAGGATAGCCTACTGCTCGACAGTCGCCCAATCAATGCAAAGGCCTTTTTTTAAGTGAGGAAAAACGTTCGCATTCAGTAGATTTGTCAGGACCTCTTTAATTTGGTCCGACTGCGCACTCTTCATAGGACAAATTAAAGACGCCTCCGGTCTAAAAAGTCCTACAAGCTTAAAAGGACGTGTGAAATTTGCACGACCGGCGACCGATAACATCTTCCCCATCGTCCCATCACCACAGGTAGATGGTCGAACAGTAGCAACAACGCGAACTTCTATGAGAGGCCCTTGCTTCAAAGCAGTTCTATCCGAGCTATTGTTATTTTGGACTAGAACTTCAAAGTCACTTTTCAGCTCAGCGATAATGATATCTCTAGTGATATCAGATAACTCAGAAAAAGTTATGTTGGTAGGGTCTTCTTTAACAACCTTACGCTTGCCCGCATCATCATAATTCATCACCTCAGCGCGGGTCCAGATGCCGGTTGAGCCATACCAGTCTTGAAAACCATCAACCTGGACCGCTTTCGTTAGCGAACGCTTTGCATACCGTTCACAAAAATGTCTCTGATCACCACCAGAGTCTTGTGCAGTAGCCTGGTTAGCTATGAATAGCGCTAAGCATAATATCATTAGGTTTTTCAGCAGCATGTACACAATCCGATTCAGGATTACGACGACAAACCTTACTATAACTCATTTTCGCGCCCCTCTGACATGCGCATAATAAGTAGTTATCGGTGTTAGAAACATGACAGGTAAGGTTGCACGCCGCCCAAAGTATGTTTTGGCACATCTGGTGCTTCAACAGGGCAGCGTTCTACTGGGCTGTTGCCCACCAGCCGTAAAACCTCGCCTGAACGAGCCTAAACCGGCTTTGTGGCCATAACGCTGTTCCAGAATCGTTTCTGCAACGTTGGGGCGTCTTCATTCACGACCAAACCTGCATCTGCCATCAACTGAATAAAGTCGGACGCCCGATACTCTTCGGTCCAGACTTCATTGTTATGCACATGATCCCACCACTGATTAAACCGGCCGGAGGCTGATGGCCGTGTTTGGGTGTAGGTCCGGAAGTCGACGGGGAAGAACACACCGCCCGGACGCAAGATGCGACGCACCTCGGCCAGAATCTTCTTCGTCTCTTCCGTCGGGACTTCGTGGAACAGAATGTAGGCCGTCACAACATCAAAGCTGTTGTCTTCAAAGCCAGTGTCCTCTGCCATGCGCTGAGACAGGTTGATATCCAAGCCGTTCTCAGCGGCGCGCATATGGCCGTAGCGCAACATGGGTGCGCCGACATCAATGCCCCACACATCTGTCTCGGGGAATCGTTCTTTCACGGCCATGGGCAATTGGGCGACGCCCGTACCGATATCCAAGAAGCGTTCCATCTTGCCATCTTCCGGAACAGGAATGATTTGGGCTAGGTCACGGTGGAAAACATCTTCAGACGAAAGGTCCAGCGTGAAGACGTTGACGCCATAGTGATAGACGTAGCCGCCAAGCGGATCGCCAATATAGCCACCGGGCTGAATGTGAATTTCATGCTTTGTGTAATCGGGTATATCGAGATCGGCGTTGAGCTCTAGTGTCCCAGGTCCGGACGCATCGGCGGCGTCCAGCTCGGCCAGGTACGCGTCTTTGTTGGCATTGAAGCCATCGACCAAGTTGTTCCACATAATCTGCTGCGCCGTGGTTTTACAGCGCACGCTTGTCCATACGGTGAGATCATCGCCAATAGCGGCCAAGACATCATCAATGGGTGGTGACGGACTTGTGACAAACCCAGCTTCCCGCACCAGCTCATTAACTCGGCTAGAGCTCTTGCGGCCAAAGTTGCGCAAGGACCAATTGCGAAAGCCTTGGGTAAATTCAAGGCGGCTTTCCATATCCATCTCTGGCAGGCGCTCTAACCGTCCTTCTGTGTAAGTGCCGCGGGGCTCGATATCATTGGGCAAGGATTTCGAGGTCACGGCGGCAGCGGCCTTGCGGCTACCGAAAAAAGAGGTAAAGGCGCTAGCAACAGCGGCGGTTGTTCCGAATAGGGTGCGACGATCAATCATGGTGCTCTCCTACCCGGCGGTCTTTGAATCGGTACCGGTGTTCTGCAAGAACCCGTACACGCGATTGATGAAACGATCTCGTTGCTCTTCCCAGGCGGCGCTTTGCTCTTCGGTCGGACGATAGGCTTCAACCATCTCCTTCGAGACGGAGCCATTTTCTTCCAACAGTGTTTCCATCACGTTCATGCGCTTTTGCAGCGCCCAAAACTCACTGCCCAGAGCAATGACCGTCGACATCACATTGTCCAAGGCCGCGTTATCGAGAAACACATCTTCGGTTTGAGGAGGAACAAAGTCCTCGCGGTGTGTTGCTTTGCTCTTAGAGCCTTCGGTCATGATCAGTCTCTCAATTCAGTGAAGAGGGTCCGCCTAAATTCTATCGCAAAATAAGCTTCTACCTTACAAACCAAGAGCGGCTTAAGCCGCTCTCTATCCTAACATACGATTATCTCGGTGTTTTAGACCAGGGTCCGGGGTGAAAGGTTTGCCTTCCACCCCAGCCTGAGTGTGCCTAAAACTTGTAAGCGGCTGAAATGCCATACTGCCGGCTTTGGGGCAGTCCGACGAGCGCCACTGCACCAAATCTGAAGCCAGTGGTCAGCGCATCGCTGTTCGTTGCGTTATCGACAAACAGCGTGACACGGGCTGGTCCCGTATCAATACCGAGGCGCAGATTAACAAGTGTCTGCGGCCCGATTGTTTCTAGATTGAGTTCATCGATAAACATCTCATCGCGATAGCTCAAATCGGCGCGGGCGAACCAGTCGTAACCATCCCCGATCATGTTCAGAGGCGCTTGATACTCAAGAGATGCAAAGAGGGAGTTTCCGGAGGTGCGCGGCGTCTGATTACCAGACACATCGGCATCACCCAGAATTGTCAAAGCATTCGCTGATTCAAAGACTTTGAATTCCGTATCAACATAAGAATACGAAACCGAGCCACGCAAGTGCTCGTTGAACTGCGCGTTGACGGAGAAATCAGCGCCCCAGACTTCAGTTTCACCCGCGTTGATGAAGTAGCTCCCAACTGTGGGGTCTGGGTCGTTGAAGCGGAAGACTTGGTTGCTCCAATCAATAAAGTAACCAGCGGCTTGGATTGTGAGAACATCGTTCAATGCGTTGACTTTAGTCCCGACTTCATAGGTCCAAAGTGACTCTTCGTCGACAACGGCAAACTGCGGTGGGCCTGAGCTGTTAAATGTGCCCGGCTTGTTGCCCTTCGCCGCACTGGCGTAGAGCAAAGTATCGTCTGACGGTGTGTATTCGACGATGAAACGCGGCAAGAACGAATTGAACTCACCTTCTTGAATCGTCCCGGTGTCGAGGTTCTCAACTTTGATGTCTTCTGTTTGGTAGCGGCCATCAAAGCTCACTGTGAACTGCTCGCTTGCCTCGAAGGACACGGAGCCAAAGACGGACAGGTTCTCAGTGGTCTTCAGAGACGGGGATTGACGGAAGTTACGTAAGCGCGCCGTCGAGAAGTCTTCATCAAAATAGGAAGCCCCAGCAATCCAGCTTAAGCGCTCGTCGTCTGGCGACGTAATGCGGAATTCCTGGAATTTTGATTCAAGCCGACGTTCCGTGACGGTTTGGAAAATACTGCAATCGGCGCCAACGAATGGTCCGGCATTACAGAGGAACGATAAGAAACCCACTTTGCTGGGGTCGTAATTCCCATCGGACTGGTTAACCGTGTCTTCTTCGCCATACCCGGTGATCGATGTGAGCGTGTAACCGTTCATGTCGTAATTCATGGACAAGCTGCCACGGAAGGTCTCGGATTGGATCCCTGGATCGTCCAACTGATCCACGTTGCCGCCGATCACGGAGGTCAGAGGGAAAACCAACTCGCCGCTATTAAGGGCTGTGGTGGCACGAGGCGCTTCACCAAGATCCGCATCGGAATAGCTGAGCGATAAGTCTGCCGTGAAGGCGTCACTTGGCGTCAACCTCAAAGCAGTGCTGATGGAATAGATATCGTCTTCGCCCATCTCGGCGCCATTGGTAATGTTGTTGTATTCGCTGCCCTTACTGAGCAATCCGCCGCTAATCCGAATGGCTAAACGGTCTTCCACGATTGGGCCACTCAAAGAGCCGCTGAGCTGAATTTCGTCATACTCGGCAACCGTGGCACTGATGGAGCCTTCGAACTCATTGGACGGCTTTTTCGTGATGTAGTTGATCGCCCCGGAGAACGTCGCGCGGCCATAGAGCGCGCTTTGTGGCCCCTTGATCACTTCAACCCGCTCTAGATCAGAGAGCAGCGCCGTGAAGAGCGAGCCTGAGACGTAAACACCGTCGATAAACTTGGACGAGTTTTGCAGGGTTGGGTCACCGGTGTTGGTCGCGACGCCACGGAAGCTGGCTGAATCACCACGCCCTTCAGCTTCAAAACTGCCGTACTGCACGCCCGGCACAGCTTCAATCAAATCAGAAATGGTCGTGTAGCCCGCCTGCTCAATATCATCGGCCGAGAATGCCGACACGGTGAGCGGAATTTCCAACAACGTTTCTGAGCGCTTACGCGCCGTAACAACGATTTCTTCTAACGCAACCTGTTGCGCAGATGCAGGGAGCGCCAGTGACATTGCCACAGAGGCAAGAAGTGCTGTTCTCAATTTCATGGTTTTTCTCCGGAGTGCTTGTGCATGACACGTTGAACGAGTGTTTAGTCTTGGGGTGATTTGTCTCTCACAGGCTTGAAACCCTGTAGCCCAAAGCGGCCCCTGCTCGGTCAGCGATCAAGAACAACCCTACTTTCTGCACCGTTGTATGTGATAACGTAACCAATATGATCGCTGAATGAGTAATCGCCTGGAGAGTACGCTTTGGCACAGATCCAGCCCCTAGAGAGCATCGAACGGTTCGCCAGAGTTCTTGGCGCGGTTAACGCGGCTGACGGCATTACGATGTCGGATCTGTCGCAGGCGGTCGATCTGCCGCGGTCTGCTGTGAACCGTTACATCGTCACACTCTTGAAACTGGGATACATTTTTCGCGACGAACGCACGCTGACCTATCAACCGACGGCGAAGACATTTGAGCTGTCGAAAGGGGCGACACGCGATCAAGCTCTCCGGCTTACAGTTCTTCCGATCCTGCATCGCACCTGCCGAGACATTGGGTGGTCATTGAATTTTACCACGCTCAAGAGTGCTCAGTTGACGTTGATCGCAAATACGGACGCTGTATCGCCCTTGGTCACCAAACAGCGCCGCACAATGTTGATGCGGCCTTTGCTCGGCCGCGCTGCGGGGCATGTCCTCCTTGCGTATCTCACCCAGCCCGTGAGAGATGACGTTTTAGCCATGGCCGTTCAACAATCGTCAACGCTCTATGAAGAGTCTGGCATCGATTCAAAGAGCGTCCCAAAGCTCTTGAGTGACATTGTGAACTCAGGTTATGCGGCATCCAAAACAGTGAACAAGCAGCTCAACACAATCGCAGTTCCGGTTCATGTTAATGGGGCTGTGCCGTTTTGCGTTTCCGTTGGCGTGAATGATTCCGTTCTTTCTCTGGGTCAGGTGACTGAAAAACTGCTTGATCCTTTGCTGTCCTGCGCTGAGGAGCTGACGCAGTGCCTGAGCGATCTGGATACGAGCCGGTGGCAAGAAACCATAAGAGCGGCTCAGACTGAGAACATCGGGGCGACGGCCTGACATGGGCGGCGTAACCCCACTAGAGATTGTTGAACGGGCGGTCACCGTATTGCGCAACATAAATGCGTTTGATGGCGTGACCGTGTCGGAATTAGCGAAGCTTTCAGGCGTGCCTCGCGCCGCCGTTAACCGCTATCTCGTGACTTGGGTCAACCTTGGCTACGTCGTACGCGATGAGGCCACCCGCAAATATACAGTAACCCCACGCGTTCTTGAGTTTTCAAGCGGTGCTCCGCGAGACGACTGGGTCACCACCCATGTGCGCCCGCACCTTATTGAAACCTGTAAAGCGATCGGGTGGCCTCTCAGCCTCGCAACGATTCGAAATAGCCGCCTCACAGTGCTGGAAAGCACCGATGCTGAATCGCCTATGATTGTTTATCCGATGCGAGAGCACTTGGTTCTGCCCTTGGTGGGTCGCTCAGCGGGGCACGTTCTTTTAGCGTATAAGACAAAGGACGTCCGCGTTAATATCCTCAAATCCGCACTCGCCGCAGACCCAAATATTTTTTCGCGCGCACAACTCAACACTGATGAATTTGAATCGGTGATACGGGAGACGCGAGCCCAAGGCTTCGCGATGACCAAAGTGCCAGGTGTAAACTGGGGCACCCTCTCCGTGCCCCTCAAGGTAAACGGGAACGTCGACCTTGCATTATCGAACCGGTTTCACCCCACCGCCGTGCCCTTGGAAGATGCCACGGATCGTTTCTTGCAGCCGTTAAAGGCCTGCGCGCAGACGATCTCTGACGCTCTCAAGTCGATTGAGCCTGTTTAACGGGGTTTATTATGGCGTGAGACGTTTTGGTCAGGCCAAAGCCCGTTCGCGTTTGCGTAAGAGATTGACCTAAATGTTTAGAAACCCGGCTGTTCTCAATTTCTGACGATGAACATATATCGGGTAACCGAAACCTAAAATGTAGTTGAAAAACCAAATTGCTATGACTGTGTATTCACCCACATTGCCGAACTGATCATCGAGCGTGGTCGCAAAATAGAAAACGATAAGAGAGAACATAGTCGCCCAACTCACCAAGACAAAAACAACACTGAATACGGCGAATACTATTTGCTTGCCCAGTAGAGCGCTTTCCCTTTGAGAAGGTTCCAAGAGTCCATTTTTGTATTTAAAAATAAGACCCCCGCAACCGTGACGCGGCCCATCACGTAATGAAGAACAATGATTACAGCAAACAGTGCTACTGAATATACGATGAGAAGGCTCGGCATCACATCTATTCCTTGCTAGAGCATGTCCAACACTTCGAAGGCACAGCGTTCGGCAGATTCTGCCGCGGCTTCCATGCCTCTGTTTGACTGCGCGGTATGTTCGCCACAAAAGTGAATGCGGCCTGCGGATGATGCAAGGTGGGGTTGGAACATATGTACCTGCCCAGGGTGCCATTCCATCCAAGTCCCCCCCGCGAAGCGATCTTTCGCCCAGGACTTATAACCGACAGCCTTGAGTTTGCCCTTAGCAGCGGGCCGGAGTTTTTCGTATTCGGCAATCACTAGCGCCTGCGCTGCTTCTGATCCAAGCGTATCTAGTTTTTCAGCCATGATGCCGCGCGACCGGGCGATTAGCCCGGTGACGGCAGTGCTATTTTCCAACTGACGCAAAACAGCCACCTGCCCCATCGGCGTATCGGTCCACATACCCGGACCAAAGCCATCGTCATCCCAAAATGGCTCCGTTGCCGTGAGGAATACCTTGTTGATCTTCATGGACGGCAGCATCTTGATGGCCGCTGCTTTTTCAGCTGGCAACAGCGGGTCAAAGTTCACCCAGCGCAGCGGCGGCAGCGGTGTGGAGTTAATTACGCGCTTGCCTCGGAAGGTGGTGCCGTCTTCACAAATGACATCGACACCCGTTGCATCCTGATGGATGGCAGCAACAGGTTTGTTGAGGTGCACATCGCCTGGCAACTGTGCTGCGATGGTTTCAGGAATGGACTGATTACCGCCAACCACTTTAAGCGCAACGTTTTCAATGTCCGTTTGCACCTTGTCCCAGCCAATACGGAAGAACCACGTGAGGACCGAGCAGTCGTGCGCCGATGTGCCGCGCCCGATGTTGGTGTTGTAATTGAGATTAATGGTCTCCTCGCTCCATCCTTGCTCTTGAAGAAAGGCGTGGACGGAACGGTCGTACTTTTTGCTTTCTGGGTCAGCCCAACTTTCAAACGCATCAAGCGGATTATTGGCGGCGACAACAGATTCAAAAAATCGTCGCCCCGGGAAAGATGTTTTGGCATTGGCGGGCATATGATTGAGCGGATGCGCGGCCCATTCATCGCGTGGAATAACATTGCCACCGAGGGCGATCTCCGTTTGCGATAGTCGTCCACGGGGACGGTGATTAACAACAGTGAGCCCAAGTTGGTCAGCCAGGTCGCGGACGCGGCCATACCCACCGAGGATAGAATCTCCACCCGCTTCCGGTGATCCTTCAAGATGCCGGTAACTTTCGAGACGACCACCGACACGATTGCGGCCTTCGACAACAACAACCTTCGCGCCTTCATCTGCCAAGAGACGCGCGGCATAGAGGCCCGACAGCCCAGCCCCAATAATAATGACGTCCGCTTCGGTTTTTGCGTGGAGAGGGCGTGACGCCGCAAGGGCTAAAGCCGAAGTTGCAACAAACGTGCGGCGTGACAGGCCCATGCTAAATTACATCAAGGACTTCGAAGGCTGCCCGTTCGCCGGACTCCATCGCGCCTTCCATACCGCGGTTCGACGTCGCCGTATGCTCGCCACAGAAGTGAATACGATCGGCTGGATCCATGATCGCTTTGACCATGGTGGTCACCGTGCCCGGCGACCACACCGCCCAATCGCCTGCGGCGAAGGGATCGCTTTGCCAGGATTTAATGCCCGCTGGTTCCAGCAAGCCTTTGGCGGCCGGGCGAATACGTTCGTAGTCGGCAATGACCCGCGCCATGGCGTCTTCATCGCTAAAGCTATCGAGTTTGTCGGCAAGGTGGCCCCGGCCCCAGGCCATGAGGCAGGTGATGCGGTTGGCATCTTCCCCTTCACGGAGGGCGCGCACTTCGCCACAGTCTGTATCCGTCCACATGGCAGGGCTAAAGCCGTCTTCTTCCCAGAAGGGTTTCTTCGGCACCATGATGATCTTGGTGATTTTCTGCACTGGCACCGTGGCAATAGCTTGCGCTTTGAGGGCCGGTAATAACGGATCGAACTTGAGCCAACGCATCGTCGGGATCGGCATCGAGCAGATTACCCGCTTGGCTTTGTAAACACTGCCATCAGAACAATGCACCTCCGCCTGCCCTGGCTCACTACGAATGCCGATAACTTCTTTGCTCAGATGCACTTCACCAGGCAAAGTCGCGGCCATGGCTTCGGGAATGCTCTGGTTTCCGCCTGGCGCTTTGAAGGCAACGCGATCCAAGTCGCCTTGCAACTTGAACCAGGCCTGGGTGAAGAACCACATCAACGATGAAATATCGTGGGCCGAGGTGCCGTACTGTACGTTAGTGTTGTAGTTGAGCTCGATCGCTTCATCGCTCCAGCCGATCTCCTTGAAGACCTCGTAGATCGAGCGATCAAACTGAGCACTGTCCGCATCAAGCCAATCCTCAAAGGCCTCCAGCGGGTTGTTCTCACCGATGACCGACTGGAAATACCCACGGCCAGGAAAGCGAGCCTTCGCGCCGGCGGGCATCATATTCAATGGATGGGTTGGCCAATCGCCTTTGGGAATGAGTTTTCCACGTAAGGCTAATTCTGTATTGGTTGGATCTTTGTGCGCTTCGGGCGAGAGATCGCGGCGGGATTGGTGGTCCTCCAGCTTAACGCCGACATTGGCGGAAACGTCCTGCATGCGGCCATAACCGCCGAGAATTGAATCCCCGCCCCATTCCGGGTTGCCCTCAACATTACGGGCACTGAACAAGCGGCCGCCAACGCGGTCCCGCCCCTCAATCACCTGCACCGTGGCTCCAGCTTCGGTGAGAAGCATCGCGGCGTATAGCCCCGACAGTCCGGCACCGATGACGATAACGTCTGGATCGGCGCTAGACACCGACTGCGCCCGCGCTGTACTCGCCGCCAATGTGGCCGCCACTGCACTGCCGAGTTTAAGGGCCGTTCTACGATCTGTCTTCATTTCTGCCGCTCCGCGATTAACTGATCTTGAAAGGGATGCTGCAAGCGTAGCACGTGTGAGGCAAGCTCTGCCCCCCTTTATGGCCACTGCGCGAGTATGGTAAACCTGAGATCATAAACAGTTGAAAACCGAGGCCCTGATGTCGCTAGACCGCTGCCATAACATCCGAGACTTGCGCGCCAAGGCGAAACGCCGCCTGCCCGCGCCCATCTTCCATTACTTGGATGGCGGCGCAGATGATGAAGTCACCCTTCGACGGAACACAGAGGCCTTTGAGGACTACGAGCTGGTGCCTAATCTTCTGAATGACACCAGCACCATCGACACGAAAACCAACGCTCTTGGTGTGGAGTTGGATTGGCCAGTCTTTCTCTCGCCTACTGGGATGTCGAAACTGTTTCATCACACGGGTGAAGCAGCGGTCGCCCGAGCAGCCCATAAGGCTGGAACGCTGTATAGCCTATCGAGCTTATCGACGACATCTATCGAGGATGTGGCTTCAGCAACTGACGGCCCAAAGATGTTCCAGATCTATGTGTATAAAGATCGGGGTTTGACCAAGGAGTTTATCGAGCGCTGCAAGGCCGCCAAGTATGATGCCATTTGTTTAACCATCGACGTGCCCGTTCCCGGTAATCGGGAGCGCGACCTGGTGACCGGCATGACCATGCCACCAAAGTTCTCACTCGGCAGTCTGTTCAGCTTCGCAACCCATCCGCATTGGAGCTTAAACGCGCTGCGTAACCCCAACTTTGACCTAGCGAATGTTTCTCAGCACAAGGGCTTGGGCATTGCGGACAAACAAATCTCACCAATTCAGTATCTCTCGAGCCAGATCGACAGTAGCATGACCTGGAAAGACGCAGAGTGGATCGCGCAAGAGTGGGGCGGACGCTTTCTTGTTAAGGGCGTGCACTCCGCTCACGACGCCATCAAGGCAACGGAAATTGGCGCTCATGGCGTGATGGTCTCAAACCACGGCGGCCGGCAATTGGACGGCGTGCAGGCGTGCATTGATGCTTTGCCGCCAATCGTTGAAGCCGTAGGTGATAAAATAGACGTTATTCTGGACGGCGGTATCCGACGTGGCACCCACGTGATTAAAGCCTTGGCGTTGGGCGCAACCGCCTGCTCTATCGGGCGGTCTTACGTTTATGGCCTCGGCGCAGGTGGTCAAGCTGGCGTGGAAAAAGCGCTCAATCTTCTGCGTACGGAAATCGAACGCGACATGGCCTTACTTGGGGTCACAAAGATCAGTGAGATTACGAGAGACCTTTTAGTAAAGAGGGGCGTGAGCCGCTAATTGCTTTCCTGAACCGATACAACATAGGTGCCAGCCGCATCGCCAGGACCATTTGAAGAGCCACCCACTGCCAGCAAATACTGACCTGTCGTATCCACTGTAAACGAACCGGTTTCCGTACTGTCTGTTACGATAGAGAACCCGGAATCGTAGACGCGAAAGAAAGGGAATTTCAGCGTTCCCTGGCCATCGGAGACACCTTGAACGCTGACCGAATAGTTCGTGCCTTGAACAAGGTCCACTGCATACCAGACGCTAGCGCCGCTCAGACCTTTTTTCTGCCCTTGCTCACTTGCACCGATAGCAAGTGAACACGGACTAGAAATCTCACAATTATTGCCGAGTTCTAAACTAACGACAGGCAACTGACAGGCCGTCGACATATCAGTGATTACACCGGCCTCAATATTATTGACGACGTGCTGTAAGAACCCTTCAAAGGACGCTGTCTCAGAGTTGATGACATAGTGATAGGCCCCATTTGGGTTGACGCCCGCACCGGCTTCCATCGTGAGCACCGGAACAACCGCCTGCCCACGCGCCGGCACGACACCAGCTGAATAACTGCCTAATGAACTGCCTGTCGTTGCGTCGTATAGCCCTAAGGTCACCGCAGTGTCAGAATTAGAGACGTTGTTGATCACCACCGTGCTCGGATAACCATCCTCCAGGGTCGACGTATGGACGCTATTGAGCGTCAAGGCATTGGATACAACGCCGACTTCGCAGGTACTTAAGTTGGTTAGCGTCCCGTCTGCTGGACTCCAGAGCACATGCTGCAGCCAGCCTTCGAATTCCGTTTGAACCGTGGCGGCATAATACTCAGGTTTTTGCGTCCCTTGCCCGATTGATGACTCAAGCTCCGTTATCGGGACTTGAATAGCTGCACCCGGTTGAATCGAACTGCTTGTCCACTCACCAAGTCTGGTGTCTTCGGAATCAGCCAAGGTGACATGCACGGAACCCGCGCTTGAGCCGCCGTTGTAAAACCTTAGAAAAGACTGGGCGAGCGTCTGCTCAGATGAAAACAGCGAGCCCGTTCTGAGTTCTGCGACGGTGGTATAAGACGCTGGCGGATCGGAGAAAGAACAAACGGTTGTCATATCTGTGATGACACCGGCCTGAATATTGCGAACCAGGTGTTGCAAAAAGGCGGGCTTCGCAGGATCAAAATACTGCGAATACGATTCGTTAGAGAAGGATTCAACCTTGATGACATAGTGGTTGATGCCTGCTGGATTAATGTCGGCATTAGATTCTATATCTGCAATAGCAACCACGTACTGCCCATCGCTGCTGATGCTGGGCGTAACGTAGGTCCCCAGCGAGGTGCCGTCGGCAGCGTCATAGATACCGAGTGTAAAGGTGGAACTGTTGCTCATTGAGTTGCTGACAATGACCGTGCTTGGGTATCCATAATCGAGCTGAGAGGTGTGAACATTTGCCAGAGCATCGGCACCACTTGTCACACCAAAGTTACAGGTGCTTAGGTTGGTTAGCGTGCCATCAACCGGACTCCAAAGGACATGCTGGAGCCACCCTTGGAAACCGTTTTTAACGGTAGCTGCATAGTACGATGGTTTAACGACACCCGCGCCGAGGACTGACTCCACGTCCGTCACGGCAACTTGTATCGATGCACCGGCCGCAACCGTCGGACTCGTCCACGTTGCGAGATACTCTCCTGTTTCTTGATTTGATAGATCGACCGACGCGACACCGCTGGAGCCACCCGAATTATAGAACCGCAAAAAAGATTGGCCTGTTGTTTGCGTCGAAGAAAAGAGAACCGAGGGCAACACGCCAGTCGTAAAATTAGCCGTCACGCTCGCGCTTTGAGACATGGTGACCTCGCACGTCCTACTCGAGCCCGTGCAGGCGCCAGACCAACTCTCAAACACCCAGCCACTTGTATGTTGAGCTGACAACGTGACCACGTCATTAGACGTAAACGTAGCGCTACAGGAATTGCCACAATCGATCCCCGACACGTCACTCACAACTGATCCCGACCCACTCAAGAGAACGGCCAATACCGGCGACGACGGTTCCGCAAGTTGACTGCCGAGATTTGCAACGAGGCTTATGTTCTCTCCAAGCTCTCGCGTGTTGTGTGCAGCTTCCGACAAGCTAGAGTCGATCCCAATCGGCGCACCACCACTCTGAATATCTGGCGTGCTGTAATACTGAAGGCGCGCGCAGCTAATCTCCAAATCGCTACATTCGTTGGTGTACGCCATAATCGTGCGGAACTTTGCGTCCGTGTCGACGTAACCAAAATTATAGGCTGTCGGTCCGGGCTGGTCATCGTCTTCGACATAGCGGTCGTGAGTTCCACCCAAATTGTGACCAATTTCGTGGGCAAAAATATCTGGGTCGGGATAGGCAACCAAGCTCACGCCGAATTCGGATTTATTCGGAAATTCAGTAATGTCATCGAGCAAATACGCGATACCACCAACACCTGTGGCCTCGAACGCCCACACCGACAACAAATCGGCATCGAGCGCCGCGCGCAGATTTTGTATTCGTGCAAAATCTCCCACACCGTTCTTGGCATCACTGAGAACATCACCACCCGGCGCTACATTTGTGTAGTCGACCTGATCAATACCAACGATTTGAACCTCTGCATCAACGTTAGAATTTTCCAGGGCCGTGTTCAGCCATGCGAGCGCTAAAGATATCTCAGAGCGAATGTTGGGGTAGGCCGCTACAGTGCTCGGCGTATACGTCACCAAGAGAGTGATCACCGTGCCTGCCGCCTGGGCTGACTCAGAACTTGATTTGGACTTCAAAGCTGGCTTCAGGTCGCTGGGCGCGGCTTTAGGTGGACGAATACCATCGTTTTCCAGCTCAGGGCGGGTCGACTCATCAATTTCAGTCAGGCGATGCTGCCCCTGCCCTGTCGGGGTGATGGCAAATGTTTGACCTTGGGTCATTATGCGGCCTGTAATATCCGCGTTATCAAACACGAGCGTGACTGAACCATAGGGGTCGCCCACTATGGTGCCGCGCCAAATCAGCAAACCAAGCTCATTGCGTTTCTGCTCAATATTCACGACGTCAATCTCAACATCGTTAAAAAGATTGAGACCGTACTTTGTAGGATCAGCGCTAAGCGTGCTTAAAGTGTTGTTGATTTGCAGCGGAACAGCGGCCCTTAACTGATCAACTGTTGTAGGGTTTATCTTGACGGTTCTTGATCGCGCCACACCCACTTTTGCGGTAGAGGATCGCTCGGCGCCTCTTTGGTTAATCTCAGGGTTCGATACAAAAAATTGACCGGACGATTTTGGAAGGCCTGACAGGCGCTTTTGTATGTCTGCCTTATCAAGCTCAATCGGGCGCGGTGGGCGGGCGTCGGCCTCCTCTGCCATTCCAGGAGCAATCGCGCTAATAGCCACCAGAATGGCCGTCGCGACAAAGACGGCAGAGCAAGAGAATACTCTAGTCACTGTTTTATCCAACACCGGTTCCACCTCAGCAAAAAAAGCATCCTGCTCTATGAACGTCTAACTGCAACGGTTGTCGCAAAAGTCCTTCTCACGGCATGCCTTAATAGGAGGCAACGAGCCCACCAATCAAGGGGTATGTGACTCTTTGACCGTTGCCTGATCTTCAAAAATACGACAGCCTGCATATAAACCGCTAAAACATTGGCTTAAATGACCTTCTAAAGACAGGCGAAACCCTATGTCGACCACCCCCTCACAGACCCCCATCGATTATGACGTCCTTATTGTTGGGGCTGGATTCGCTGGTCTCTATGCCCTGCATAAAATGCGCCAATCCGGATTCTCCGCCCATATCTTTGAGGCCGGGAATGGTGTCGGCGGGACCTGGTACTGGAATCGTTATCCGGGCTGTCGCTGCGATATCGAAAGCATCCACTATTCCTACCAGTTCGATGAAGACCTGCAACAGGACTGGGTTTGGACTGAACGCTATGCAACCCAGCCTGAAATCTTATCCTATATAGAGCACGTCGCCGACCGCTTTGACCTCCGCAAAGACATAGACCTGAATACCCGTGTCACCGATGCCCTATGGCAAGAAGAGGACTCATGCTGGCTGGTTAAAACAGAAACGGGACAAGAGGTCCGCGCACGATATTGCATTATGGCAACGGGCCCGCTTTCCGTTCCCAATATGCCAGAGTTCAAAGGTCTAGAGACGTTTACCGGCGACACCTATCACACCGGGCTTTGGCCACACGACGGTGTCGACTTCAAAGGCAAACGTGTCGCGATCATCGGTACCGGCTCCTCCGCCATTCAGTCGATTCCGCTTATTGCAAAACAAGCCAAGCATCTCACTGTATTTCAACGCACAGCGAACTACGCCATCCCCGCAGCGAACCGCCCCTTAAATGCAGGTGAACTAGACGCCGTGAAAGCGGATTATGCGACACTGCGGACTCGTGGCAAACAGTATCCAACAACCATCCCTGTAGACCCGGCAGGGCCATCCGCCCTCGACGTCTCTGACGATGAACGTGAAAACATCTATGAAGAATGGTGGCAGACCAAAGGCCTCATGTTCCAAGCGACATTTGCCGACCTTCTCTTTGTCGATGAGGCCAACGATACCGTGTCTGATTTTGTCCGCCGCAAAATCCAAAGCCTGGTTGAAGACCCAAAAGTGGCGGCGATCTTGACCCCGGAAAACCCCTTCGGCTGTAAACGCATGTGTGTCGATACGGATTACTACAAGACGTTCAACCGCACCAACGTCACCTTGGTCGATGTTAAAGAAACACCCATAGACCGCATAGTTCCGAATGGTGTTCTCGTGGGCGAGACAACCTATGACATTGATGCCGTTATTTTCGCGACAGGCTATGACGCTGTGACCGGCGCGATGACCAAAATGAACATTCGCGGTCGCGATAACATAGGCCTGCGTGAAAAATGGGGAGACTCACCGGCAAGCTTGCTTGGTATTACCATCCACGGCTTTCCGAACCTGTTCACAATTAACGGTCCGGGTAGCCCATCAGCTCTCGTGAATATGATTACAGGAAGCGAGCACCACGTCGATTGGATTGCGGATTGCCTGTTGCACCTCCGCGAATCTGGCAACACGATGATCGAGGCAGATAAATCCGCCGAAGATTCTTGGATGGCCCACAACCAGGTTGTTGGGCAGGCCTCAATCCGGTCGGCGTGTGATTCCTGGTATCTGGGTGCCAACATTCCCGGCAAGCCACGCGTGTTCATGCCGTACTTGGGAGGCTTCCCCGCCTATGCTGAGAAATGCGCCGCCGTGGCGCGCGACGGCTATGAGGGGCTTGAGATTGCGTAGTTCGCCAAGAGGCCAACTGTACATCAAGAACGAGGTGTTTGATAAATTTTTATAACAGAGAACCCCGTCTCAGGCTTTACCCCGGACGAGGTCTCTTATGGCGGAGGATCATGGCACTCCGCATTCGCGTCAACGCGCGAACCAATGTGTATTTTATAAAATTGCAGCACCCAAAAGGGCCCACACAATGTCAGACAATCTGATTAGGTGGAGTCATGTTTTTTGCACACCCTCGCTACCTTGGTGATCACTTGCCATAACGGATTGTGATCCTTCGCAGACATCTTCGAAGGCCCATTTCAGGCTCCTGTTCGCCTCTATCTACAAGACCTATGCTGGGCTTCTCAAGCGAACGCGTCAAGCACTCTACAAGAATTCTTTGGGTCGCATTGACTGACCTTTTTTAGCACTCAAAAAGTTGGCGCACGAGCACAGGCCGCCTTAATAAAAAGCACCGAAGGTGGTCATCTTATCCTTGTCGGGATAGAGCACACCTAAGCCCGCCGGGCCGCCTTTGGTCATCGCGACCATACGCGGCGCATACCACACGGCCCCTTCTCGGGTGATCGCAACTTTTGGGAAATCTGTGCGTTGCGGACTTGGGTAGAACGTAAACTCTTCGGTTTTTTGATCGAATTTAATGAGCACGCCTTCTTGCGCACCATCACTGATCCAAACGTTATCCGATGGGTCTGGCCACACGTCATAGGGTTCAGAAATTCCGGTCGGGATGGAAATTTCACGCACGTCTCCGGTCTTTGGGTCTAGCCGGGCAAGGATGCCGCGTGAGAACAGGCCAAACCACACAATGCCTTTGCTATCCAGGCCAAGTCGACGCACCGTGCAGGGCTCGCTTTCAGCCTTGTACTGCGTGAACGTCTCCGTTTCGGGATCAAACATGGAGACCCCGCAATCGTGGAATTTGGCGTACCAAATTTTGTCATCTGGGCTCATAAGGATGCCGTAAGGACGATCGCGTTCAACTGGCGATTCCCAGAGCTTGATGGTGTCAGTGGCGCGATCCCATTTACCGATGCTGTTTCCTTGGAGCATGGAGAACCAAACGTTCTCTTTCGAATCCAATACCGGCGTATGTCCGTGCATGCCGTTTTTATTAATGGGGTACTCCCGGATTTCACCGGTTGATGGGGTAAGCCGTGCCAAATGAACATCTCGTCCGGCCCACCATACGTCGCCAAGACTATCGATCACCACGCCATGGGGTGAGCCCTTGGGCACAGGATTATCGTAGTCAACGTAATCGCCGGTCCATGGATCAAGCATGGTCATCCCGCTGGGCACACCACGCTCGGTGACCCAAACGTGACCGTCTTTGTCAAAATGTGGCTCCTGGGTCCAACGTCCTGGCCGCTTTTCGGTATTGGCAAACTGATATTCGATATACATGGCTTTACCGAGCGCATCTTCATCGAGAGGTGCTTCCCCCGGCGACATCACCGCACGTGGCGGCTTATCTTCGCCAAAGTTATCCGCCAGGTAATTGAGTAGCTGTTCCCGCTTTCCATTGGCCAACGCTTCCGGCGGCATCATCGAAGCACCGCCCTCCAACCCAAACGCCGATGAAGCCGTCATATAATCAATGTGTGCTTCCCAACCTTCTCGAAAGGTTGGCTGACGGGGAATGAAGTTGACGCCGTGACAGACGATGCACCATTCCTCAAGAATATCTCGTCCCGGACCGGGCGGGAAAATCTCCTCATAGCCCGCCACCACTAACGGCTCATCATGCAACGTCTCTAACGTGCGCGACCCGGCGTACTTCGTGTCTCGTTCTTTCGACTGAAGAATAAAGTCCTCTGCCACCGACTCTTCGGCTGCGATCGTGATCATCTGTGATTCAGACGCAAAACCGTCTTTGCGCACGGTCACCTCATAGCGTCCAGGTAAAAGGTTAGGCGCGCGATATTCACCCTTTTGCGTGTAAACCATAAAAAGTATGGGTTTGCTCTGATGCTGGGCGTAGACCTTTGCCGCACTAAACGGTTGATCCGCCGTTACGGTTCCAACAAGCGAACCTGTGCCTGCAATGCCCGCTGCCTGGGCTGAACTTAAACCAGCAACTAAGATGGATAGAGTAGTTAGTAGACCGATCCACATCCGTGGCATGGCACCCTCCCTCAGGCAATCAACGCGAAGGATGAAGTCTAGGCTCGATGTCGGGTGTCGAAAAGGGCAAGTACCTTGGCGCTCGCCACGCGTTCTTAGCGTTCCAGGAACCGCCTAATCTAGGCGTTTGTATTCTGCCGGCACAATGTGCAACGGGCCCTCTAACAGAGTACCGTCGCCAGCAAAGGCTTTGTCCATGATCAAGAGTCCGTCTTCGCTTAAGACCCAGTGCCGCTCGAAGGCCATGCGCTCGCCACCATTTGTAAATATCTCGCAGCGGCCGCCGTCCATAGTCCCGACAACCGTGTCTCCGTCTGCACGGAAATAAAACGGGCACTTCGCACCAAGCTCTGGGTCATAGACAACGTCATCCCAGAGGTGAAACGATTTGTGCATATCGTAATATTTTTCTGGGTTGATGATCTGACGCAACCACACGCGAACAGCATTAGCCTCTACATCGGGCTCGAACATCACGAGCCCAATTGACGAAATAGGCGCCTCAATGCCGCCCTCACGGGTTTGTCTAAAGTATACATTTTCGCCAAGGTGAGGCGCGACGATGCGCGCGTATACAATATGCCGAAGTGGGTAGCGGTCGACCTCCTCAACATTCTCGACTTGCTCTGCCGCAACTTGCACTGCTGTCGAATAACTTCCGGCGAACATGCGGTCGATCATCTCTTGCGTGTGCGCAATGCTGGACTCATCCGCCACGGATGCAGTCCCGGACAACAACACAGCGAGTATTGTTAAAATTCTCAGCAAAACACTACTCCTTGCGCGCCGTCGAAATGAACCATTGGATGCTTTTGTCGAGTTGCCTGAACTTACCTTGCCAAACGCTTTCTTCAGGAAAGCCAGCCTCACGCATCATATCACTTGGATTATTCGTCGCATAAACACGCCAGTAAGGCTCGTTGTTATTGATTTGATCCCAGCCACGGTGGAATTGCATCCAGGGACTGTATTCGTCAAAGCGTATATTTACATCCATATGCATAGTGACGCCGCCTGGCTTAAGCAGCCGGAAACTCTCGCGCATCATGGCTTCGGTCGTGCTTTGGGGGAACTCGTGCATAGAGTTGTGCGACATGACGAGATCAAAACTCTCATCCTCAAAGCCGATTTCTGCCGCATCGCGCTGATGATAGTGCACAGGCTTTTCCATCGCCTCGGCCCTCGCATGAGCATAACGAAGAATAGCGGCGCCAATATCAATGCCGTGAACTTCAGCGTCAGGAAATGCCGTGACGTAAGGCACCGTCGACGAGCCTGCCGAACAGCCAATATCTAAAACACGGGTTGGTGTAAAACCACGGTAGCGGTCTTTGATAAAGCGGACCCCTACTTCACCTTTACTCTCTGCTTGGCCGACGCCCCGCCCCATCGTGTAGAGATTACCGCCGTATTCGTAAAACGCGCCCGCAAGGACGTCATCGTCCCCGTAATCGGAACAGTAACCACCCGGTTGTAGATGGATATCGACGTTGGCCATGCCACGGGGCACTTCAAACTCAGGGTCAAGCTCAAGTGTGCCCTTGCACTGATTAGATTGAGTATAGCGTGTGTAGTCAGATGATAACCGGTCTTGCTCCCGGTACAGGGTATCGGAGACAGATGCCCACATCATTTCTTGCCCATCACGATGCAAGCGGCTGAACATTTGATAGGCAGGGTCATCCCACATCACAGATCCAATTTCTTGCTGTGACTGTGGCTCTCTACCATGCTCCTTCACGAAACGAGGTTTCGCCCGGACCTCATACAAGTCTTCGTTGCGAGAGCGTACTCTGTCGCGCACAAAATCCTTGAGCGCCAGCGTGTATTGCTGAAACGCAAATTCGTCATGCGTCGGTGACGCCAACATGCTGTGAATAGGGTTGCGAGCCATTGGACTTCTTAAAACACCTTATGTTTAGAATCAGTTTACGCCCCCAAGCCTAGCGGAATCAAATCACGGGTTAGGGATCAACCAGGAATTGAACACGTGAGATCCTATCTCCAAAAACTGTTCCCATATAAAGAAAACCCTGGTGATGAAGAGCGACGGAGGCTCCCGGTATTTGGCCACCCTTGTGCTCAAAGACAATCTCTTGAGACAACGTTACAGGATCAACGGCAACGACAGAAAATGGGAAACTGCACGGCACACCAGGCAGGCCACGGCAGCCCCTTGTTCCGAGCATAGGGATACCAGTATGCCCAACAGAGAGAAGCCGCCCATCTGGCGTCCACGTCAAATTATCTGATTGGACAGGAATGCGAACGGACTTTGCTTCCGTGCCATCAAGAGCGGCAGAGACAAATGTCTGACCATAGGTAGAGCCAAGAAAAACGCGCCCGGTTGCCGGGTCTGCCTCGATGCCGTTAGGAAACGATGCCTCTGTGCCCTCAATCTTATGCCAACCCGCATCAGGGTCCCAGGCGGCAGCGTGACCGGTGTGAATGCCGAGAAAATGTTTTGTTGTTAGCCATGGTCCGCGAGGCTCGCCATACATGTGACTGACCACAAAGCCATGGTCGCCGGTTGCTGCGACGTCATTGGGGAACACGGTCTCAGGCACGTCAACACAGCCTTGCCAGGTCAGTGTCGGACCTTCCGCGCCAACATCCACGCGATAGCGTTCGATCCGCTCACCAAGAGCAGCGTTGACCACCAACAAACGAAACCCATCATCAGCGAGATCGGAAACATGAAAACCGCGCGGACGAAGCTTTGATGGCAAAGAACCGCATTGAGAAAACACGCTGTCCGGCACCTCTTGCGCCTGCAAGCGCATGAACTCATCCGTTTCAATATTCAGAGCAGAAATATAACCAGACGTGCCCGCGCTTAAATCGCCTAGTTCACTGACCAGCAACCATGGATGGTCGCCGAGAGGTTCGATGTCTTCCGGCGCAGCCATGCCGCAATAGTACTTAATGTCATCGGAAGACTCACACCCTTCGATAACCATAGGATCGCAAGCGGAGAGCACGACCAAACCCAATATGGCGAGCAGACTACGAGAGATCTTGCCAGGCTTAAGAATCGGTCAGTCGCCCTTCATGATGAGCGTTTCGAAGACCGTGCCCGTAGGCCTGTAGTCAAATGACACGACGCTGTCGTTATACGCCGTCGTGTAAACCGCGTTGGTCAGCCAAATTGCCGGTGCCAAATCATGATACTGCGCCATAATATTCTGCAACAGGACAATACGTTTCTCCGGGTCCATCTCTGCGTTCGATTGCTTAATAGAGTCAATCATCTCCGGTTCGCAGAAAAAGGGGTTGGCCCTCATGCAGGAGAAATATTCAATCGGACGAATGGGATCTTGGAACGCGGCATTGTTCCACACCAAATGGAACGCGTCCGTATCGTCCCAATCAGACAGCGCATACTTGCGCGAGTACTCGGTAAAGGGAATCGCACGCAAGGTGACATCTATTCCGACGGCTTCTAAATCCTGCGCGACGCGTTGGTACATCAGTCCATCCGGCGTCGTACTATCGGTGACCACTTCGATTTTCATAGAGAAGCCATCGGGGTATCCCGCTTCAGCCAAAAGCGCCTTTGCGCGTTCTGGATCATAGGAAAATGGCTTTAGATCTGGGTTATATCCGATTGTATTACGCGTGACGCCTTGGCTCACAACGTCGGCATAGCCAAACATGATAAACTTCGCGATCGAATCCTTATCAACGGCATAGTTCAAAGCCCGCCTGACACGCGCATCGTTCAGGGGATAAGGGTCTTCCCTCAAAGCGTTGGGAAGCGCGATGGATTTAACCTGATGATTGGGCTGAACAACCACGTTAAATCCCTGCCCTTCAACGACCGCAACATCATCAACGTGAAGGCCAGTGACCAGATCAACTTGCCGCGACAAGAGTGCCTGAATACGAGACGTCTTGTCGGCCACTAATTTGTACTCGACACGCTGAACATTTTTCGGAGCGCGCCACGATGCAGGGTTCGCATCCAAAACGACTGCCGCGTTGCCACGCCCAAAGGTCGACAATTTGAACGGCCCAGTCCCCATTGGAGCAAGGGTGTAGCCATCCACACCAATCTCATCCCATAGCTCCGGGTCGATCATCATCAGAGTCGCCAGACGTTTTGGCAAAATGGCATCAGGTTCAGAGGTCTCAATTTCGACTGTGAGATCATCGAGCGCACGACTACCGGAAACCAAGGACAACTCGTTAGGAATTAGATAGCGCGCCATATCCTTGCGCTTCATCAGTGCAAGTACATCAACCACATCCTGCGCCGTAAAGGGCTTGCCAGAATGATAGGTGACATTGGGCCGAAGCTTAAACACCCAGGTCGTGGGCGATGTATTCTCCCACGACAGGGCCAAAGCAGGCTCTGGCCCGCCTGTCCAGTTTAGGCGGGTAAGACCATCGTATATGGACCACCATAGCTCAGCTGACGGTTGGCTTGCTCCTGTGAACGGATTACCCAATGTTGGTGGGTACGCAGAGACAGCAACGCGTAACGTTTGCCCATGACTGATTGCACCACTGATGAAAAATCCGGCGGCGACAACAACAGAGATTAGAGCCCGCATTTACGCGACCTCTGGTGAATAATGGGCTTTATGACTCGAGGGCAAATCTTCGAAAGTTATCATCTGTAGTCTCGGGTCCTTCTTACGATCAAGCCCCGCATCGGGGTCGGTCAAAACGTTTATAATTGTCGTACGGTCTGCTGCAAACGCTCTTTGCAATGCCGGCTTGATATCGTCCGGGTTCTCCACGCGTTCGCCGAGACAACCGAATACTTGGCCGATGAGTTCGTAATTCGCCTGACCAAGTTCGCAATTCACATTGCGACCCTTAGAGGCCAATTGACCATTTTTTTCTGTGCCCCAAGCTCCATCGTTGGCGATCACACAGACCACCTTCAATCCTGCCAGTGCAGCGGCATTCCATTCACTCGCATAAAACCCAAACGATCCGTCACCAGTCACGAGAACGACCTCACGTGGCTCTCTGCCCTCTTGCCGTGATAGCTCGCGCTCGGCTGCAGCTGCCCCAATGGAAAGCGCCGTGCCAATACCCATTGAGCCGAGGGGATAGTGATCCAAATAGCAGCGGTCGCCAGACATGCGTGTAACACCGAGCATCCAATTCAATGCGTCCGCGCCATCGCCAACGAAAATAGCATTGTCGGGCATGACATCCATCAGGTCTCGGCCAATGCGCGTGGGATGTATTCGTCCGGTGTCATTTCGGCCTAATTCATCAATCCGGTTTAACCGCGCTGCCATCGCGTCATTCACCCACGTGGGATCGCCGGAAGAGCTATTGCCAGCATTCGACAAAGCTTCGTCAAGTTTACGCACTGTCAGCGCAGCATCACCGAGCATCGGCACATCAATCACGCGATTACGACCGAACTCGTCTGCAATCAGATCAATTTGTGCAATCTTCGCTTTGGGATTAAATCGTGGCGCTAATCCGTAACCAATGCGTTGAGACAGCCGCATACCGACAACAAGAACTGCATCCGCCTCTTTGGCCGCAACCTGAGCCAATGGCCAACTAAATCCCAGAACGTGATCCTCAGGAACAAGACCACGACCAAGCGCATGCCCAAGCACAGGCAATCGATGTGTCTCAGCGAGAGAGCGAAGCGCTGGCCCCGCGTTGGATAAGCCCGCGCCACTGCCCACGAGCACTAAAGGTCGCTTCGCTTTGGCGAGCATCTCTACTGCAGCTTCAATCGAGTCCGCAGAGGCCTCAGAAACATTAGTACGAAGAGCGTGACTATCTAACGCCGCGTCACCATTAATTGTCGCGCTTTGAATACTTAACGGCACCCCAATGACGGCAACACCTGGGCGACCGGAGGTGGCCGCACGGAGAGCCGCATGCACAAATTCCGCGAGCCGGTCGATGGTCGGCACAACGCGGCACCATTTGGCGTAAGGCTTAGCCATCTCTAGTGGGTCTTCACCCTCGTCCCCTAAAGATTCACGGGATGGGTCAGCGTAAACGGACGCGAATACCACAACAGGTGAACACGCCATCCGCGCAGTCTGGATACCGCCCATAGCATTTGGCATGCCCTGCTTGCCGGCGATCATGGCGATGCCAGGCTTCCCTGTGATTCGGGCATAGCCATCGGCAGCCCCGACAGTCCCGGTTTCATGGCGCCCCGAGATCACGGCCATTCCATCATCTTCGAAAGCGTACAACGTATGAGAATGAGCCGCACCGGCGAGCACAAAGGTCGTTTCAATACCGTACCCTTTGAGAATTCGGCTGATAACCTGGCCACCTGTCAGCCGATTGGATTTCTCAGACATGGGCCCTCTTCAATAATACCGGTTGATCGCAACCATTGCTTTTCCATTCCAGACATCGTTGCATGATTTTAAACCGATAAGAATTAATGACGGAGACGGCCTGATGATTTCTAGAAGAATAGCCGCACAGGGAGCAGCCGCGCTTGTTCTTAGCTCCGTCTTAGGCACGCCTTCTGAGTCAAGAGCAACGGAACACAGTAAAAAGACATTCGTGCTGGTTCATGGTGCTTGGCATGGTGGCTGGTGCTGGAAAATGGTCCGCGAACAGCTGGAGGAGCAAGGACACCGGGTCTTCTCGCCAAGCCTAACCGGCTTGGGAGATCGCCAGCATCTACGCTCACCTGAGATCAATTTGGATACGCACATCTCGGATGTTGCCAACCTGATGATATGGGAAGACCTCGATAACATTGTTCTCGTTGGCCACAGCTACGGCGGGGTAATTATCAGCGGCGTGTGCGACACACATAAAGATCGGGTCGCCCATGCCATCTTCTTGGATGCCATCGTCCCCGATGATGGGGACACTGTGTTGCGTGGTGGCACGAAGGAAATCGCTGAAAAGAATTTCGGACCATTGGAAGACGGATATCTCGCCCATGCGAGAGAACCTATCTCTTTTGGCGTGCCGGACCACATGACAGAAGAACTGGCTTGGCTCCGCCGAAATGTCACGCCGCAACCACTCGGCACATGGCTGCAACCAATCTCCCTACCCAACGGCGGGTCGGATGGTGTCGCTCGCACCTTTATATACTGCTCAGACAAGCCCGCACTCTCACCGGCTCAAGAGGCACGTTTGCAGGCTTTTAGGAATGAACCGACTTGGGAGTACAAAGAACTTCCCTGCGGGCACGATTCAATGATCATTCTGCCAGCAGAAACAGCCCAGATGTTTGCACGTATTGCTGACGGCAGTTAATCACCAGCCCTAAACAATATTCGAATGAGCATGACCAGAAAGAGCGTCGCGAAAATCCCGGTGTAGAGAGCAAACGTTCCGGCTAGGAGCTTAGGACCATCGGAATATTCTTCCGTTACATCCAAGACCAAATTAAATTTTGCACCATCTATTTCCGCTGGAACACTGACAGACCGGACCGCGCCTTCGCCGGGTTCAGATGAGCCGACGATAAACAATGGCGCAGACATTTCAGAGCCGTTCGAGAATGAAGCCTCAAGGCGCAGAGTAAAACCCTCCGGAATCCATTCTTCATACAAGCGATCAACAAGGCCTTGATAATCGATAAGACTTACCACCACGCCAAACTGGCGCGTGTTGCGGATCGTCACCGCATAGTAAGAGTATGGCTTGCCATCTTCACCCTGAAAAACAGATCCGACCGCCAAAGTATTTTCATCAACCAATGCAGTACTAATAGTTTCAACCATGGGGCCAAAACGTGAAGCATCAGAGCCCGGCCTCAGCACACCATTCGTATCTGTCGAATAGGCGACCATCCAACATCCGTCTTCGGTTCCGCAGCTCGGTGGTTGAGATTTCGTCAGAAAACCCATCGATGCGGGAAAGGCCCCTGATTGATGCCCTTTGAGATACTCAATTGTATTCTCGAATTCGTCAGCGGCGACACGGCCTGAGCCATTGAACAATGTGGCAAGGCTTTGGAGCGGACTGTTTGCGCGATCAAGTAACACAGTAAACGTCGACGCTAATCGTTTCGCGTCCGCATCGGCCTGCGCATTCCACTCAGCACGCGCTTGCTCTGGCATCGGGCGGCTTAAATAATACGACGCCGCAAAACCTAGAACGAGTACGAAAAGCATCGTCAAGATACCCCAGATCGGATTTCGTTCGCCGGACTCAGGACTCACTTTTTCTTCAGCCATTGTGGAATACTCCTTTATAGTCGCGAATAGTTAACGCGCCATAGGGTAAGGCTAGCGGAAACTAACCCGGTGACGCCATACTTAGTGACGGTAAATTTATATACAGTCGTGTCGATGGAATGATGAGGGCAGCTAAGATGAAGCATCAACGCCTGGCTTTTGGCGGCGTGGCAATCGCATTGCTCTTATGCGCAGCTCCAACACTCGCCCAAACCTATGCGCTAACATCGGAAGTAGAAATTCGTGTCAAGGCGCAAGGCGGTCCACTCACGCCCGTTCGCCTCACCTTTGATCCAACAGATCCCAATCGATTTGCAGTGGTCGACGTCTCTGATGGCAGCATTACCGTTTGGTCTTACGACGGTGCCTTTACAAAAGAACTCGACCTTGATGCACGGGCCGTAGCCGTAGCGATTTCTCCGGATGGAAAGACCATTGCGTCGACCACAATCCGCGGACAGATCTTTCTGTGGAATCAAGATGGCAGCCAACGTGGAGAACCCTTCTTAGGCCATGAAGGGTCTGTGCAGGACCTCGACTTCTCGCCAGATGGATCAAGACTTGCTTCTGCAGGATACGACGGCACGGTCAGACTGTGGTCTTTGGACGGACAACAAATCGGGAAACCCTTCACCGGTCATACGGAATGGGTTCGCGCCGTTGCCTTTTCACCAGACGGAACAAAGATTGCGTCATCGAGTATCGATGGCACCGTCAGGCTGTGGAACACGCGCGGCAAACTTCTCGCTGGACCATTATTAGGGCATGAGCGCTGGGTGGAAGCAGTAAACTTTTCTCCGCGCGGCGATTTCATTGCATCTTCTGGTGACGATGGCCTCGTGCGCCTCTGGAACCTAAATGGTTCGCAACGCACGGAACCGCTTTCAGGACATCGGGCATGGGTCGTCGACTTTGCACCAAGAGGCGGCGTTATGGCCTCTGCTGGTGATGACGGCTCCGTTTTGCTCCGCAACCTCGATGGGTCACTACGTCAACCACCCATGAGAGGACATGCTGGGTCAGTTCAGGCTTTAGCCTTTTCACCCGGCGGAGAGTTCTTCGCCACCGGCGGGTACTATGATGGCACCGTAAGGCTGTGGAACATCGATGGATCTCCACGCGGCGAACCCTTACGCGCGTATGACCCATGGCTTCGCACGCTCGCGGTCTCGCCAGATGGAACTTTAGTTGCCATGGCTGGCGACGATGGTAGTTTTCAGTTGTACGACACCGACGGACAACCTTTAGGACCACCTAATCTGGTTCACACGTCATGGGTCGAGGCGATTGCATTTTCTCCGGATGGTGATCGGTTTGCGACCGCAAGCTATGACGGAACCATGCGTGTTTGGAACCTCAACGGTTCCCCGCTTCTCACCAAAGACGACCATGACGGCCGAGTGACAGCTGTCGCCTTCTCGGCGGACGGCGGCATGGTCGCAACGGGAGACGAAGAAGGTTCGATCAGAATTTGGGAGTCAGATGGTACGCTCGTCCTCGGACCGATCAAGGCACACAAAGAAGCCGTAAGCGCTCTTGCCATATCTCCATCGGGAAGAAGTTTCCTGAGCGGTGGAGCCGATAGCGCTATGAAAATCTGGTGGTTCGACGGTGAATTAAGAGCCGCCTCTATGACAGCCCACAGAGGGGCCGTTCGTACAATCACATATTCGCCAGATGGTGCGATCTTCGCGACCGGTGGCGACGACGGCATGGTGAGGTTGTGGGGCGCTGATGGAACACCGCGCGTGGGTAATATGTCCGGTCACAAGGGCTGGGTCCGGGCATTAGCTTTTTCATCGGATGGCTCCCTCCTCGCATCAGCAGGTGATGACGGCGCTGGACGGATCTGGTCTGTCACTGGCGATGCTGTCGGCGAGCCTCTCCTCGGCCACAATGGATCGGCAAACAGCATCCTCTTCTCGCCAGACGATAGCATCGTGGTCACAGGCGGGTATTTTGATGGGCGGGTGCGGCAATGGACGCTGGCAAACGAGCCAGACGCTCTTATGTCAGAGCCATAAATGGCCGCAGGCAGACCTCAATGGCGATTTGCCGGAACGTCTAAGGCGGCACGGTCAATCCAAACGCCACCCTTGTAGACAGAATGAATCAGCGTTGTGTTGCTGATATCCACGCTGGGGTCTGCATCAAGCAAAAGCATATCTGCAAGTTTGCCTTCTTCGATGGAACCGATCTCATCATCCACGCCTATGTAGGCGGCTGCGTTTAGGGTCCCCATACGAATAGCATCAAGCGGTGCAATTCCGGATTCAACGATTACTTCTAGCTCTTGGTGCGGCAATGGCCCCAAAGATCGATCAGTCCCCATTGCGAGAATGACACCGGCTTCATGCAGTACTTTGATGTTGTTCATGATCGCAGGGCGCAGAGAACTCAGCCACCCTGTGTAGGGCGAGCCGTTGAAGCGCTCACTCGCTCGAATTTCGTCGCGGGTCTCTTCAGGGATAGTCGCCACATAGAGCGGCTCGTCAAAAAACGTTGTGTCTGCCTCAATGCGCGTCATCGTGGTCGAAAGAATGACCCCCTTCTCCGCGATGAGTGATGCAAAATTTGCATTGGCGTCGTCGAGATAAACGGTGTGCGCAAAAGCATCGGTTCCAGCCTCTATGGCTTCGCGGGCCAGCTCCACTTCAGACACATGGACAGTTGTTCTCACTCCATTCTCATGAGCATAGGCAACAAGCTTGTTCATCAAACCAGTTTCGAGCAAAGGAATGTTGCGACCAACTGGCCCCATGCCACGGCGTTCGCGCGTAAATTTAAGCAAGTCCGGTTTCATTTTAAAAAGCGCATCAAGTTTCTTCACGCCGTCTTCATAGTCATGGACAACCGTACCACCAGCGCAGCAACCATGACCTTCTGGAGGAGCAATGAGACTTATGGTCGCGTAAATGCGTGGACCAAGTACGCGGCCAGCGCGCTCGTCCTCACGCATACCGTAAATGAACTCTGCATTGTTGCCAGAATCGTAAACAGCGGTGACACCGGAGTAGAGATAGGCCGCCATAGATTTCAACGCGACAGGCCTGTTAATCAGCATTTGCCGGTTACCAGCGCCAGCACGCCCACCGGGCAAATGGATATGGCTATCAATAATGCCTGGCATCAGAAATTTACCAGTGCCATCCACAACCGAAACACCGTCAGGGGTCGCAATGGCGCTTGTCGATATTCTGGAGAACCGACCGTCTTCCACAAACACGGACGCACCGGTCACTGGAGCAGCACCCGTTCCATCTATGAGGGTTACATTTTTAATGAGAACCGACTGAGCGGCGGCATCACCAATATTGAACACCGCAATGCTTGCGATTACTGCAGATAGACATAAACGTATGAGATACTGGGTCATTATCATTAGTCCATTGTCAGAATGATCTTACCATCGCGTTCCGCACCGCGGCGACCCGCGTGGGCAACCGCCTCTTTAATATTATCGAGCGAGTACGTCGCTGCGATCTTAGCAGTCAGTGTGCCGGCCTCAAACAACCGTGCCAATTCAGTGTAAATGGCCCGCACGGCTTCCGGCGTACGCTTACTAAACTGGCGAACCGTATAAAATCCTTCTAGGCGGATATCTCTCAGAAAGGCGACGTCGGAGGGAATCATGCAAGGCTCATCAGTCAACATGCCGTAGGCCAAGACCGTACTTCCGTCAGCCAGACAAGACGCAATGCGAGCCGTGGCCATGCCGTTAACCGCATCAACGCCTAGCTTTGCGGGCACACCCTCTGTTTCTTTTAGAACGCGATCAGACAGGTCATCTCCGTCCACCAGAACAATATCTCCGCCAAGCGCCTTTAACTCATCAATAAGTTCCGGGCGGCGAACGACATTGATTGTCTTAATACCGCGCAGCTTCGCCAGCTCAATCAAATACCGTCCACAGTTCGAGTTGGCCGCATTCTGAATAATCCAATCGCCCTCGTTCAGATCACCATAGTCTTCGAGAATGAGATAAGAGGTCGGAGGATTAATTGGCATAAGAGAGAGCTGAACCGCATCGCCAGTTGGAGCGGGAAGCAACTCTGTCGCGCTGACCGTAAGCTCTGTTCTCCACGTGCCAGAAGCCAACGGCGGAAACACACGGTCGCCGACGGACCAATTCTTAACACCTGCGCCGACCGCACTAATACGCCCCACACCTTCGAACCCAGGCGTCGCCGGCAACGGAAGGTTGAACCTTTCCTTCCCAGCCATACAGTACAAGTCGGCAAGGTGGATCGGCGCCGCCTCCATGCGGATCGTCACCTCATCGCTTTGCGGTGCCGGCGTATCTTCGTCGACAATCTCAATAACGTCAGTTGGAGTCCCGATACGGGTATAACGCGCAACTTTCATTTGACTGAGTGCTCCATCGTTCTTTTCGTGGCAGGATATGTCTTCACATCCATCACATACGACCACTGGATTAAAACCTATGGAAGCAGAAAAAGTCATCGCCGATCTCGAGTCCATACTCGGTAGTGAACACGTCCACACAGACGGCAAAACCCGTGAGCAATTCGCGGAAGATCTGTTTTTCTCAGGCCCCTCACCTCTGGCCGTCATCGCACCAGCCTCAAGGGAAGAGACGTGTGATGCAATCCGAGCCTGCACGAAGGCTGGAGTTGCGTTGCTCCCAAGAGGCGGTGGCCTCTCCTACACAGCTGGTTATGTGCAAAGTAAGAAGAACGCCGTGCCAGCAATTGTGCTGGATACGCGGCGGCTTGATCGCATTCTCGACGTCAATCCAGACAATATGACGGTGACCGTTGAATCAGGGTGCACCTGGGAAACCATGATGGCCGCAACAGCTGAACACGGCATGCGCGCCACAATGTTCGGCCCAACGACCGGCCGCTATTCGACGGTTGGTGGCAGCCTTTCTAACAACTGCATGTTTTTTGGATCAGCAAAAAATGGCACAGCCGCAGATTCAGTGCTGGGGCTTGAAGTCGTATCCGCCAACGGCGCTATCATTGCGACCGGATCTGGGGCGACCAAAAATTCCATCCCCTTTTTCCGCAACAACGGCCCTGATTTGACCGGCCCATTTCTCAATGATGCAGGCGCCCTTGGCGTCAAAGTCTCGGCCACATTGCGACTTGAGAAAATTCCTAAAGGGCAGGCCTCTGCGTCGTTTACTTTCGCATCGTTCGAGACACTCATCCCAGCCATAAGAGCCGTCGGACAATCCGGCCTCGCATCCGAATGCCTCGGTGTTGGGCCTGCCCCGCTCGGCGACGAACCAGTAAGCAACCCGACCATGCACGTGGTGTGCGAAGGCTGGACGCAGGATATCGCTGACGCTCATCTCGCTGCCATCGTTGAACTGGTTGGGTCGGAAGGAAGCGCGGTCGATCCAGTCGCACCTGATTTCATTCGCGGGAATCCGTTTTCGTTTGTGCAATCTCCACTAGATGCGAAAGGCCGGAAGCAAATTTGGACTCACGGTGTGTTCCCATTAAGTCGCGTAACTGACGCCTATGATGGCTTCATGACCGTCTTAAATGATCACTTCGCAGATATGATCGCACTGGGCATCGACGCCTCCCTGTCCTTCGCCTGTGCCGGACACGCAATGATGGTCGAACCGGTCTTGTACTGGCACGGAAAAGCCAGTGCCTTGCATCACAACGGCATGGCGCACGTAGAAGACCCAGCGCCAGAAGGTGCAGATGCCGAACGCCGGGATCAACGTGTTCGTGTCATTCGCGAAGCATTTGCAACAATGATGGATGATCTGGGGGCGGCTCACATGCAGTACGGCCGATTCTATTCCTACGCCTCTGCCACCAAAAGCGAGACAATATCGCTCGTTCGGGATTTAAAGCGATCTGTCGATCCAAACAATCTGATCAACCCTGGAGTCTTAGGCCTGTGAAAATGGAGCGGCATGGCCGCTGGGATCTAGGGTTTTCCAGGCCACAAGGATAGCGATCCATACAAACCGCCCTTTTGTCCGCATCACAGGGACCGCTCAACAATGTGACCCCAAAGCCACAACTGCTCACTAGTAGAGCGCCAGCTGCGTTTAAGCTTTGATTTTATAGAGTTCTGCAGCGACATTACCCCATCTGTAGAATTTTATTCTATGTCTTTGGGGGAAGCATCATGTTCAAGAAGTGCCTAGCAACATCCGTTGCTGTGTTTACCGCTGTGGCCGTCGGTCCAGACCTATCGGTCAACACAGCCCAAGCGCAAACTTTGGCGCTAGAGGAAATTGTCGTCACAGCACGTAAGAGGGCTGAAAGCCTTCAAGACGTTCCGCTTTCTGTCACCGCGTTCACCGCAGATCAAATCGATCGAGCTGGCTTCAAAAACCTTGAAGACATTTCTATGCAGACGACTGGCATGCAGTTCAACAACGATCTTGCTGGTAACCGCCCAGGTCGCTTGAACGCCAACATCCGCTTCCGTGGCGTCGAGGGTTCTGAATTCTCGACCCTGCAAACTGCGTCTTTGTTCATTGATGGTGTGTTTGCCCTTCAGGGCGCACAGTCAATCGCCCTGATGGACTTAGAGCGCGTTGAAATTATTAAGGGTCCACAGTCTGCCCAGTTCGCTCGCAACTCTTTTGCAGGAGCGATCAACTACATCACATCGACGCCAAGCCTTGAGGAATTCTCCGGAAAAGTGCTGCTCGATGCCGGGACCTACGACAACTACGAAGTCCAGGCCAGTTTCGAAGGCCCGCTGATTGAAAACAAATTGGCATTCCGCGTTGCCGGCCGCCTTTATCAAAGAGGCAGCTATTACACGGCAACCGACGGGACTGAACTTGGTGAGCAAGGGTCAGATTCCATCAGTGCTCAGCTCTATGCCCAGCCATCCGAGAATTTTACTCTTAAATTGCGCGCATTTTACCAAGAAGACAGCGATGGACCTGAGGCTGTTGCCTTTCTGCAAGGTCGTCTGAATGACACGTGCTCGGGCACAACACTGCCTGGCCTTGATTCCGACCGGAACCCAATAACCCTATCCCCATCCTTGTTCAGATGCGGCACGTTACCTAGCCCAGGAGAAGCTGGCGCACCTTCGGTGACAAGTAATGGCAGTCTGTTCCCGCAAATTCTTGTTTCAACAGTCCCCGACATTGTGGCTAATCAGTTGCTTAATGGTGGTCAGGTTCCTGGCGTACCTCAAATTGACGGGTTCGGCTTGGTCCGCGAAATCAAGCGCTTCAGCCTAACCGGCGACTACGAAATGGATAACGGCATTACCGTTACAGGGACGGCCTCCTACAACGAAAATGCCTCCAACGGCCTCCGCGATTGGGATATGACAGACGTGGAAGCCTGGTATGTAACCAACCCACAAGCTGGCGAAGACTACGGCTTCGATATCCGCGCCACATCATCCGATGAAGGTCGCCTGCGCTGGGTTGCCGGTGCCAACTACTACAACCAAGACTATCTCACCAGCGCCGGTGGCGGCACACTTGTGTTCACTTGTGCAAACTTTGGTGTCTTTGCCGGAATCGGCGTGAATTGTGACGTCCCAGGACTATTCCCGACCAGTGTTGATGGCGGCGATACCGTTGATGTTTTGGGTGTCTATGGATCAGTATCTTACGACCTGACTGACCAATTCACCGTAGACGTGGAACTTCGTTACCAAGAAGACGAACGTGGTGATGGCGTTGGAACATTCACTAATAAATTCAAGAATTGGCTGCCTCGCTTCTCGGCAAGCTATAAGGCAACGGAAGACGTTAATCTGTATGCCACAGCGTCCCGCGGGGTTCTGCCAGGTGTGATCAACTCCAACTTGGTCAACTGTCAGACCATTGTTTACTCGGTGCCCTTTACCGACCCACGGACTGGGCTTCCGAGCACACAGTCGGAATGTCAGCAGTTTGAATCTGCGTTGGGCGACCAATTCGCTCTCCTGACTCCAGATCAAAAACTGGACTCCGTTGAAGTTGGTATGAAATCCACTTGGATGGACGGTCGCTTTCTGCTCAACGTCGCTGCTTATTTCCAAGAGTGGAAAAACGCACCTTCATCCTCCTTTGTCACAATCTTCCGTGATGACAATGAAGACGGCGTACCAAATACTAATCCAAACTTTGACAGCGCCGCGACCTCAGGAAGCTCCGAGTACTACGGTGTCGAAATTGAGTCCGCCTTCCAGATCAGCGATCAATGGTCTGCGAACTTAAACATCACGTACAACGAGAACGAGTTCACGACATTCACTACAGCGACCGACTCACAGGCAACCACGCTAGGCACGTCTACGGTCGACGGTAACCGCGCTGGTCGTTTCCCCAAATGGTCCGGTAATTTCTCGACCACGTACACAGCCCCCCTCACCGGTGAATGGGAGTGGTATACGCGTGGTGACGTGAACTACATGGGCAAATCTCTGATCGGCGTGACCAACCTTGCATCTCTCGATTCTTACTTCCTGGTCAACGCTCGCATGGGTGTTCAACGAGACAACCTACGGGTCGAGTTCTACGTCAAGAACCTGTTCGACGAAGATAAGTGGCGCGGTGGACAAGAGTTCACTGACTTCTCGCTCATCGACGCCCCAGGAGTCTTCGACTTCACCAAACTTGGTGCAATTCTCCTTCCACAGGACAAACGCACTTTCGGTCTTCGGTCCTCGATTACATTCTAATTGAGACCATAGCGATCAAAAGAAAGGGCGGCTCAAACGAGCCGCCCTTTTTTAATGCATATTCACGAAGACTAGAGGGTGTCGAGCACCTCGAATGCGGCCCGTTCCCCAGACTCCATCGCCCCCTCCATTCCACGGTTGGACAAAGCTGTATGTTCACCACAAAAGTGAATGCGTCCTTCCGACTTACCAACATCAAGCAGATGCGTGGCAATTTGGCCCGGCGCCCAGACGACCCAGTCACCGCCCGCGAACGGATCAAGCTGCCAGGACTTAAAGCCACCAGCTTCAATCTTGCCCTTTGCCGCAGGACGAAGGGTTTCAATCTCTTTGACCACCCTCGCCTTTGCTTCTTCTTCGCCTAAGGTATCCAAATACTGGGCAATATGACCGCGGCCCCAGCACAGGAAGTTGGTGATTTCTTCATCGGTTTCACCGAAGCGTTGCGCGGTCACAACGCCGGCGGGTGTATCCGTCCACATAGACGGATCAAAACCATCTTCTTCCCAAAAGGGCTCTTTAGGAATGATGTGAACTTGGGTGATTAACTGCTGGCCGACATGTTGAGGACGGCGGCCCGTTTTGTGAGCCGGCAGGATGGGATCAAACCTGATCCATCGCAGCGGTGGCAAGGGCGTCGAACAGATCACGCGCTTGGCCTTAAAGACACGGGCCATCGTCGCAATGGACTTCAGCGTGCGATTTTTCTCACTGCGAATGCCAACGACAGTCGTTCCCTAAATGGATGTCGGACTTGAGCGTGTTGGCCATCGCCTCAGGGATACGTTGGTTGCCACCGATCGCGGACAGGGACACGGGTTCGATCTCGTCCTGCGTCGCGAACCACTTCTGAATGAAGTACCACATGAGCAAAGAGGTATCGTGGGCCGACGTGGCGTATTGCGGATTGGTGTCGATACACCTGAGCGATCGTCTCCTCGGACCACTCCTAAATTGCGGAGGAGACCGTAAACAGGGCCGTCATGCTTCCACGCCTTCGGGGGTCGTACCAATCCTCAAAGGAATCGAGCGGGTTGTTGCGCGCAATGACGCCCCAGATGTAACCACTAGGGCTGCGGTCGCGCGCACCTTCGGGCATCTTATTCAGCGGATGAGACGGCCAATCCATCGGCTGGAATGACGGACCCACCGAGCGCAAGCTCAGGCTTGGATAAGCGCGCCGCGTGGTTTTGTAATCCATCAAGGGGACACTCAGGCGGTCGCACATGTCGCGCATTCGCGTCCGTAACCGCCAAGGATCGAGTTTCCGCCCGCCTCGGGATTGCCCGGGCAAATCACTTCAGGGTGTAGAGACGGCCGCCAATCCGATCCCGCCCCTCAATGACGGACACCGAATAGCCAGATTCCTCGAGCAGCATCGCCGCATACAGACCGGACAGCCCAGCGCCGATGATGACCACGTCACTTTCAGTCGCGGCGTGAAGCGGACGGGATGCTAATGCGGCAGCAGATGCGGTACCCGCAATAGCCGTACGGCGAGACATTGAACGCGAAAATTTCATCATGATGGGGCTCCAGAGTTTCAAACCGAAGGCGAAGGTTATGCCGCGGACTCGGTCTCGATCAAGTTAGCTTGCGAAATCGCTATTCGAATGAGGAAAAATGTCGGCAATATAAGCGCGATAGCAACAAAGAAAGGTGCCGTCGTTCCATAGGCGGCGAAAATAAGACCGGAAACTGCTGGCGTGAGGACGCGGCCTAAATTGCCAGCCGCCTGAAAAGCACCAAGTGCGGCGCCTTGCTCTGAACCAGGCGCATTTTGCGATGCCATACTAGAAGACGCTGGTACAAACAACGCATTGCCCATGGTTAGAAAAGTTAGGGCCAAAAGAACCGAAAACAGACCAGATGCGACAATCATCAATCCGAGACCAATCACGTAAAAGAAAATCCCCATTCTCAGAACCG
>CALSLN010000023.1 GCA_943787205.1 uncultured Rhodospirillaceae bacterium | reverse complement strand
ACCTAGTTCAGGTCCTCACACCGATTGTAAAATCCTTCGGAACTGACAAAGGATTCCTCGCCGCCAACTTAGGTGTGCAGATATATGGTGGGCATGGATACATCCATGAACATGGCATGGAGCAATTCGTCCGCGATGCGCGGATCACCATGCTTTACGAAGGCACCAATGGCATCCAGGCCTTGGATTTGATCGGCCGCAAGATGGGCGCCCATTACGGCAGATACCTGCGGGCATTTTTCCATCCGGTCCAAGAGTTCATCGAAGAGAACGCCGACAACGAAGAAATGCAGGCATTTATTCTTGGCCTCGCCAAAGCCTTCGGGCGACTGCAACAAGCCACCGGCGTTCTCGCCCAGAAAGGTTTGCGCGACCCCAATGAGGCAGGCGCAGCCGCAACGGATTACCTCAATCTGTTTGGGCACGTGGCCGTCGCCTTCATGTGGGCCAAAGCAGCGAAGCTTGCCTTTGGTAAAAAAGACGACGATCCAACAGGGTTTTATGCCGGTAAATTGAAGACAGCGCGGTTCTACTACGAGCGCGTTTTGCCTGAAACCAGCAGCCTGTTCGCCATGATTATGGCCGGCGGAGACTCAATCATGGACATGGAGGACGAATTGTTCGGTGCTGCCGTAGCAGCCTAAGAAAAATCTTAATATGAATCTTCTTTTCCGCCTCATCTGGATGATGCTGACCGCGCATCATCGAAGCAAATGCGTCATGACCGAAGAGACGTCGTTGCCGTTTCGCGTGCTGCCAACTGACCTTGACGTCAACATGCACCTAACCAATTCCAGGTACTTCAGTTTCATGGATTTGAGTCGGGTTGATCACCTGATGCGCTGCGGCGCATGGAAACAGGTTCGCGCCAACAAGCTCATGCCAGTACTGGCGTCTGGTTCGATCCGGTTTCGACGGGCCGTGCCACCGTTTAAGAAAGTCGATGTGACAACACGTGTCGTCGGTGTCGACGAAAAATGGATATACCTGGAACACAAGATTATTTCAGGCGATACGATTTACTCGGTCGCGGTCCTTAAGGCCGCATTCCTGAACACCGGTGGCCGCATTCCAGTCTCAGAGCTTTTGGATATTTTCGGACACGAAGGTAAACTACCCCCAATGACCGATGCCTTGGCTCGCATTCGGGACGCCGATGATGCGGTTATGGACTTAGTAGCGATTTAAGCCGACAAATCTTCACCAGCAAGCGCACGGGTTAGCAAGCCGAGACTTTCCTCAACGCCGTACAGCGCCATAAAGGACCCCATGCGTGGGCCTTGGTCTTGCCCCAACAGAATTTGGTAAAGCGCCTTGAACCAATCTCTTAGGCCCGGAAACACGTCCTCATTGGACTTGCCAATTTCATAAACCAAGGACTGCAAGTCTTCTGCAGTGGCCCCTTGTCCAGCGGCTTCTTAGACCAGCCTTCAGCGCTTCTAGTGCTGGACGCTCAGCATCCGTCGGCAGGCGGTAAGTCTTATGGGGCAGAACAAAATCTTTGAAGTACGCAATGGCATACGACACAAGTTTATTGAGCAGCGGGTCGTTTTCTGGGCTTGCCTCTGGCGCGTAGCGGCTGATGTAGTGCCACAGAGCAGCGGGATCATCAGAGTTACAAACGCTGGCCAAATTCAACAGAATACCAAAACTGAGACGACCCTCCTCCGCAGGCGGCTCACCGTTATGAATGTGCCACGTAGGATTGGTGAATTGTTCCTTAGGCTCTTGCCCGGGGAACGCCTTCAAGTGAGACAAGTACTCATCCACAGACTTGGGAATCGTATCAAAGTAGAGTCGTTTCGCAGCTGAGGGCTTTTGGTACATGAAGAGAGCCAAGCTCTCGACTGGGGCATAGGTCAGCCATTCTTCCACGGACAACCCGTTACCCTTGGATTTAGATATCTTTTGGCCCTGATCATCCAGGAATAATTCATAGGTCAAATTCTGCGGGGGCTGACTGCCAAGCTTGCGACAGATGTTGCCTGAGAGACGAACGGAATCGATCAGGTCTTTGCCAGACATCTCATAATCAACATCAAAGGCATACCAGCGCATGGCCCAATCACACTTCCATTGCAGCTTGCAATGTCCGCCAGTAACCGGAACCTCAACTTTGCTGCCGTCTTCGTTCTCGTAGACAATTGTGCCTGCATCGACGTTCCGCTCAATGACCGGGACTTGCAGCACGACACCGGTCTTTGGGCAAATCGGTAGAAATGGCGAATATGTCGCACGGCGTTCCGGCCCGAGCGTTGGCAAAATGACGTTAATCACCTTGTCGTACTCTTGCAGCACGCGAAGAAGCGCGGCATCAAACTCGCCCGATGTGTAGCTCTCGGTTGAACTTTTGAATTCATAATCGAACCCGAAGGAATCAAGAAACCCCTTAAGTCGGTCATTGTTGTGATGACCAAAGCTTTCATGGGTTCCGAAGGGATCAGGAATTTTGGTGAGAGGCTTACCGAGATGTTTTTCGACCATCTCTTTATTGGGAACGTTATCCGGAACCTTACGCAGGCCATCCATATCGTCCGAGAACGCGAACAGTCGCGTTGGCATGTCGGGTGCAAGCAGTTGGAACGCGTTCCGCACCATGGTCGTTCGAACCACCTCGGCGAATGTGCCGATATGCGGCAAGCCAGAGGGGCCATATCCGGTTTCAAACAAGACGTAGCCTTTATCACCCAAACCGTTTTTCAGGCGCCCGTCTAGCAGTGTGCGGGCTTCGGCAAAGGGCCAAGCCTTGCTTTCTCTGGCAATCGTGGTCGCGTCACTCATGGTCAATATCCGGTTTGATAAGGCCGCGCACCCTATGGGGCCGCCATTTTGGGGTCAAGTCCAACAACTCTGAGGTTGCCATTGGTTTAAGCTGGATTGCTCGACTCTCCAAGGGCTATACCTGAACAGAGATAAACACTGCCCCCTGATCGTTTTGACCGGCCCTATTTTGACCCATCACTTTCCTCAACAGGCTCTGACGTGACAGCCGAGCGCACTCTTCAACTTCCGGATGCGCCGGTGTTGGTGACCCGCGCCCGGGACGGCATTCTGATGTTCTCTGACGGCGAAGTGCGAGAGTTTACTGCGTCCACCGCTAAATCTGAGGTCGAACCACCCGGTAATCCAATGCCATGGCCGGGCCACAGCGGCGCGGCTCGGCCTAAAACCCGTCGCCAGGGTTTGACGATATGCTTGAACTGTATGCCTTTGTCCGCCCGGGCGAGTTCAGCCTGCCCACCGTGCGCGGCGTCGCTGCAGCCACTGGCATGCCAAACCGCCTGTACCAACCACGGTTGATGGATGACGGCATCGCCCTCATCGAGGCCGACACGCGCCCTGCTAGCTGAAGTGATGAGTTGGGATGGCTGGCGACATTCGCCAGGCGCGGAGCCATTGCACTCACGTGCTCGAGCGGGCCGGGTGGGGATGGGGCCCGTCGGTTCTAGCCGCTATCGGGGCGGCCCCAGAAGGAGGGGGAATCGGACTGTCGCCTCTGACGGGTGTGGACCCGCCTCACCCCCTTTGAGGACCAAGCGCCTCCTGCCGCCGCCAGGAAACGACGCGGTCTCTGAGACCTGAGAGCCGGAGAGCGGCTCACGAGCATCTTACTGGGGGATAACGTCCGAGAGAGCGGGAGTCGCAGGCCACATACGCCGCCGTCGTCAGCCACGCGTTCAAAGCCAAGCCCGCACCGGACGAACCGAATTTGGTTCTCGCCGAGGCAGGCACGGGCATCGGCAAGACCCTTGGGATATCTTAGCCCCCGCAGGGGTCTGGGCAGAAAAAAATCACGGCGCCGTCTGGGTCTCGACCTTCACGCGCAACCTGCAACGGCAACTGGACCAAGAGCTAGACCGGCTCTATCCGGATGCGGAGGCGAAGGCCCGGCGTGTGGTGGTGCGGAAAGGGCGCGAGAATTACTTCTGCCTGCTGAACTACGAAGAAGCGCTGAACCGATCGGGCACCGACCCGAGCGCAGCCATTCCATTGGCGCTTGATCGCGCGTTGGATTGTCGCCACCAAATCCGGCGACATGGTCGGCGGCGACTTTCCATCCTGGCTGGCCGAGACCTGTTCGGGACCGGCACGCGTGTCTGTCCCTCGCGGACCGGCGCGGAGAATGCATGTCTTTGCGGCCTGCCCCCACTACCGCACGTGCTTCGTTGAGAAGACGGTCCGCAAAGCGCGGACCGCCGATATCGTTGTCGCCAACCACGCCCTGGTCATGGTGCAAGCGGCGATGGGCGGCCTGGACGACGGCACTCAACGCCAACCCGCTACGTCTTCGATGAAGGGCACCACCTGTTTGGCGCGGCCGACAGTGCCTTCTCGGCACACCTGAGCGCAGCGGAGACCGCAGACCTGCGGCGGTGGTTGGTGGGGGCAGAGGCCGGTGGCCGACCGACACGATCTCGCGGCCTGAAGCGCCGGATCGACGACCTGCTGAGCGAGTTGGATGCAGACGGCGATGCCTATGGCCATGGCCTTGGACGGCATTCTGCAAGGATGCGCGCTCCCTGCCCGCGCCGGGTTGGCTCACCCGGCTGGACGATGGTGCCAGCCTCGCGGCCCAGCTGAGAGCTTTCCTCAGATCTGGTGCGCACGGCAGGTGTACACCCGCGACGACCCAGAGTCGCCCTACAGCCTGCAGACGGATGCGGTGGAACCCGATCGACGGGACTGCTGGACGCGGCGGCCGCCCTCGACACCGCGCTCACGCGCCTGGTCGAGCCGGTGAAGCAATTGGTGAAAGCGCTGGCCCAGCAGCTGGAACGCCCGGCCGACGAAGCTGGATACGGCAACCCGCAGCGCGTGATCGACGGGCCTGTGCCGGAGCCTGGAGCGCCGGGCGGTCATGCCCCTAACCGCGTGGCAGCGACATGATCAAAGCGCTCGCCAGCGACACGCCGGCCGAGAGTTCGTCGATTGGCTGGGTGTAGACCGCATTGACGGGCGGGACACTCGACGTTGGGCTTCCATCGCCACTGGGTCGACCCCACCCTGCCCTTTGCCCGCGCGGTGCTCGACCCGGCGCAAGGAGTTGCCATTACGTCCGCCACGTTGCGGGACGGCACCGGCGACGACGCCGCAGACTGGGAAAGCGCCGACCAACAGGTTGGCTCGTTTCATATTGCCAGCACGCCCGTTAGCGATCAGCTTCGTCACATCACCGTTCAATTACGCAGAGGCATACGCGCGTCTATATCGTAAACGATCGTACGCAAGGACGCGTTAGTCCAAGTGGCCGGATGCCTACCGCGATCTCTTCCTCGCGGCCGATGGAGGTGGCGCACTCGGCCTGTTCACGGCCATCTCGCGCTTGCAAGCGCTACGTTTGATCAGATCGCGCCTGTTCTGGAAGGGGCTGGGCCTGCCGCTTTACGCACAACACGTCGATCCACTCTGCCGACCGCCTCAGTCTGGTCGACATATTCCGGGCGGAGGAAAAAGCCTGCCTGCTCGGCACGGACGCCATGCGCGACGGCGTGGACGTGCCGGGCACGATCGCTGCAACTGATGGTGTTTGACCGCGTGCCCTGGCCCACGGCCCGACATCCTTACATCGCGCCCGCCGCGAAGCCTTCGGCACCCGCGCCTACGACGACCGGATTACGCGGACTGCGGCTGAAGCAGGCCTTCGGCCGCCTGATCCGGCGGGACGGAGACAAGGGCGTGTTCGTGCTGTTGGACTCCATGATGCCGTCGCGACTGCTTGGTGCGCTTTCCCCGAAGGCACGCCAGTAGAGCGCGTCAGTTGGACTGGCAGAGGCCGTAGCAGGAACGAAAGGCGTTCTCTGCATACAACCACACCGAAGGACTAAGGCCGTACGAGATTTAGTTCGTCTACCGATCGCAGACGCGTCAACCAGAGCGAGCCGTCAACAATTGGGCGTCCGGCCTCAAGACGGAACCGGACGACGCTCCAAGCGCCAAGGCGCGCAGTTGTCGCGATCGGCACAAGAGCCGAGCGCACCCATTTTCAGCCACACGGAAAGCCCGCAATACCTTCAGGAATGGGGATGCGAATCGGTGTGACCGGGCGGTGGCAGACCCCAGTTGGTTTCGCGCTCCGAGTCGATGAACAACAAGAGTCCAGTGGTCATCGAGATCGCGCCAGGTGAGCTGGCGTGAAGTTGTCGTAGGAGAAGCCAACCAGCGCATCAACTTCGGCCTGGCGAGAGGCCACTCGCCAAAGGCGCACACCCGCTCCCACGACCAGTCCGTGAGCACGGGCGTGGGATCAACTGGTGTCGGTTCCACGCCATAAACACGAACCGGGCATTACGGTGGAAGGCCAACTCAACCCGCGACTCCAGACCCGCCCGTCCGTCTGTATACAGAAAGTAGATCGACGCGGGCCCGAGCGAGAGCAGCGAGATTAGCAGGCCAACGACTTTAACGAAAGACTTTGACGGCATCAGTGACACTCCAGGACGGGCCCCATACTATGCCAGTCAAGCCCCAACTTAAAAAAAAAGAGTGCATAGAAAAAAGGGCCGCGTCGTACAAGACGCGGCCCTTTCCCGAAAGTATACGAGCGCGTAGACGTGGGCTTACATGCCCATACCGCCCATGCCGCCCATGCCGCCCATGTCACCCATGCCGCCGCCGGGTGCCCATCGGAGGAGGATTTGCCGCCGGTGCAGGAAGTTCTGCAACCATGGCTTCAGTGGTGATCAAGAGACCAGCGATGGAGGCTGCGTCCTGCAGAGCAATGCGGACAACCTTGGTCGGATCAATGATGCCGGCCTTAAACCATGTCGACATACTTGCCCGACTGAGCGTCGAAGCCAGTTACGTAGCTGGGCTGGCTTCATCAACCTTACCAGCAACAACGGCACCGTCTTCACCCGCGTTTTGAGCAATCTGCTTGAGAGGCACGCGCAAGGCTACGACGGACGATCCCAACACCAACCTTCTGGTCGGCATTGTCGCCGACAAGCTTGGCGAGGGCACTGGCAGAGCGGAGCAGGGCAACGCCGCCACCAGGGACAATGCCTTCTTCAACGGCAGCGCGCGTGGCGTGCAGAGCATCGTCGACGCGGTCTTTCTTTTCCTTCACTTCGACTTCGGTGGCTCCACCAACGCGGATGACAGCAACGCCACCGGCCAACTTGGCGAGACGCTCTTCGAGCTTCTCACGGTCGTAGTCGGATGTTGTGTCAGCGATCTGACGGCGGATCTGCTCGCACCGGCCGTTGATGTCGGCCTTCTTACCAGCGCCATCGACGATGGTGGTTTCTTCTTTGGTGATTTCAACACGCTTAGCAGTTCCAAGCATCTCTAATGTGACGCTTTCAAGCTTAATGCCAACTTCTTCAGAAATCACTGTCCATTTGTTAAGGTTGCGATATCTTCAAGCATTGCTTTGCGGCGGTCGCCAAATCCAGGCGCCTTAACTGCTGCTACTTTTAATCCACCACGAAGCCTGTTTACAACCAATGTTGCTAATGCTTCACCTTCAATGTCCTCTGCAATGATTAGAAGTGGTCTGCTTGACTGCACAACCTTTTCCAATACTGGCAGCATATCCTGAAGATTTGATAAGCTTTTTCTCATGCAATCAAGATGTATGGATCTTCTAAGCTTGCACGCATCTTTTCGGCATCTGTTACGAAGTATGGTGATAGATATCCTCTATCAAATTGCATACCCTCAACAACATCTAATTCTGTCTCAAGCGATTTTGCTTCTTCAACAGTAATAACACCTTCATTACCAACGCGCTCCATTGCTTCTGCAATCATCTTTCCAATTTCAATTTCACCATTGGCTGAGATTGTGCCAACTTGAGCGACTTCATCAGAAGTGGTGATTTTCTGGGACTGAGATTCAAGGACTTAACAACTGCGTCAACAGCGATATCAATACCACGCTTCAGGTCCATCGGGTTCATTCCAGCAGCAACAGCCTTCGCGCCCTCTTGAGCAATTGATTGGGCTAATACAGTCGCTGTAGTTGTTCCGTCACCAGCTGTGTCATTTGCTTTTGATGCAACCTCACGCACCATCTGCGCACCCATATTCTGGAACTTATCTTTTAATTCGATGTCTTTTGCAACCGTTACACCATCTTTGGTGATACGAGGTGCGCCGAAGGCTTTATCCAGAACAACGTGCCGGCCCTTGGGGCCGAGAGTAACCTTGACCGCATTGGCCAAGGTGTCGACGCCGCGCAACATGCGGTCGCGGGCATCAGTCGCAAATTTGACGTCTTTCGCCATGATAATGCGTTTCCCTTAACTTGAGTTTGTGTCGCAGGGCGTGACTATTTCTCGATGATGCCCATGATGTCGGATTCCTTCATGATCAACAGGTCATCCCCGTCAACCTTGACTTCCGTGCCGGACCATTTTCCGAATAAGATTCGATCGCCCTTCTTTACGTCTAGCTTTACGATCTTGCCGTCTTCCCGACGTGCGCCAGCGCCAGCGGCGACAATTTTGCCTTCCATTGGTTTTTCTTGAGCCGTGTCAGGAATGATGATTCCGCCGGCAGTTTTGGTATCTGAGTCCAGGCGCTTGACCAGCACTCTGTCGTGCAGCGGCCGAAATTTCATGCGAAACCTCCTTTTAGGTCTTGGTGTGCGTCATAAAAAATTAATGTAATTCAGGAGGTTATGCGAATCGCTAGCACTCCCCCCTGAGGAGTGCCAGCTAGATAAGGACTCTCAGAGCGAGGGGTCAAGGACCGGATCATGAAAAAATGGGGCTAAATCACGCTTTTACGGGGCGGACCCGCAGGAGCACTAGGCCCAGCGCCTGGTCTTAATCTTCTCGGTCAGGCCCCATAAGTCCCTGAGTCGCGAGGTGATCTCTGTAAATGAAGTACAAATTTCGCGAATAAATGACGATTCCCCCGAATTGGGCGATGATGAAGACAGGCTCTTCAATATAAATGGCGTAAAAGAACGTAATAATCCCGCCGATCAAGCTTAGGTACCAAAACGCCAAGGGAATCACGCTCTTCCCCATGCGCTCGCTCGCGAGCCATTGCACAAAGAACCGAGAGCCAAAAACAGCTTGGCCAAGCAATCCAAAGGCCTTGAAGATGTTCATCGTCGCAAACCATGTAACAAACCAGCTCATGGGGCGTCCTTTTGTTTAGAGAGTTCGGGTCGGGTATTTCGGGCGATCAACCACAGCACGCCTATCAGGTCGACGATACCGATGGCCAGTCGTCGCCATAAACCATACTTGGATTGACCGCGCGTTCGTGGTCGATGTGACACCTCAACGGAAACCGCGCGACCGCCAGCCCGCATGACCAGCGCCGGGATAAACCGGTGCAAAGCATTGAACCGCGGCAAATCAAGAAAAATATCGCGACGAAAAAGCTTCAAGCTACATCCGCTATCCGGCGTGTGATCGCCAAGGACCCAGCCACGAATATCGTTGGCCAGCCAAGATTGGTAACGTCGAGCCAGGCTATCGTGACGCCGACGGCGATGTCCGACGTAGAGAAACCGTTCGGCATATCCTGGCTCTTTGGCGACGGAGTCATCGCGCGCTCGAATTAGCTCTGAGATATCAACAGGATCATTCTGACCGTCCCCGTCGAGGGTGATGATCCATTCAGACTGAGCATTCTTAATACCGGTAATGAGCGCTTGGCTTTGGCCGCACGACGTTGCGTGACGAAATACGCGAAGAACGTTTTGACCTTGAGCCGCGATTTTTAGTTGCGCTGGCGTTTCATCAGTCGACCCATCATCGACGTATATGATTTCATATCCGCCCTCGCCCGCCACTGCAGCCATGGCCGCACCAATTTCGTCGATCAACGGCTGAATATTTCCTGCCTCATTTAAAACAGGAACGACCACCGAATACTTTGGGCAATTTTTGGACGAGGCTTCGTTGGGCATGACGTTCGTCGACTCGGGTTATTTGAAGCCAAGCCGTGCCTTAGGGACACGGAATCGGCGATGACTTACCCCAATACCACTGCGGAAAAGACTAGGACAGCCTTGTTGCAGACCCAATGATCGCCTAAATCACCCCTAGACACTTCTTTGATTACTTTTTGGACCCGCAATGACGCCTTTCAGCCCATCCGCGCCCGACGCCAAACGTATACGCTTATGGCTGCTGATCTGCGCTGGAATGGTGTTCATTATGGTGGTCCTAGGCGGTGCGACACGGCTGACCGAATCTGGTCTATCTATGGTCGAGTGGCAGCCACTGACGATTCTGCCCCCCCCTCACGGATGAGGAATGGGCGACAGAGTTTGAGAACTACATGCAATACCCCGAGTACCAAAAGGTGAACTCGTGGATGGAAGTTGGCGATTTCAAAGAGATCTACTGGCTGGAGTATAGCCACCGCCTATGGGGACGCCTTATTGGAATGGTCTTCGCCCTGCCGTTTTTCTGGTTTGTCTTTACCGGTCGCGCCCGCGGACGGCTGGCTTGGACATTGGGCGGCCTTCTCGTCCTGGGTGGCTCTCAAGGGGTCTTGGGTTGGTTCATGGTTGCAAGCGGGCTGGTCGACCGGCCGGATGTCAGCCAATACCGACTAGCGGCGCATTTAGGTCTCGCCTTCGTGGTTTATGGTCTTCTGATTTGGGTAGCGCTCGGTATTCGCAGCCAGGACGATCCTGAACCTCCGAAACCAGAACCAGACCCTGTCATCGCTCGACTTGCACTGGGTGCGGCTTTGGCTGTGCTGCTAGTCGTCATGTCTGGTGCCTTTGTCGCAGGCCTTAATGCAGGACTAATCTACAACACGTTCCCACTCATGGATGGCAAAATCATTCCAGATGGCTTGTACGAGTTGACGCCGTGGTACGCGAATTGGTTCGAGAACATCATGACCGTCCAGTTCAATCACCGACTCCTTGGGATTACTTTGGTCCTGTTGATTGCTGCCACATGGTGGCGGATGCAGGAGAGTGAGACATCAGAACAGATTCGCAAGCTCGCCAATGGGTTTGTAGTCATGGCTTTTGTCCAGGCTGGCCTTGGCATTTCAACCCTGCTGCTAGTTGTCCCGCTTTGGCTCGCGCTGCTTCACCAAACTGGCGCCTTGATCCTTTTCACATTGGGTGTGACCATCGCCCGCCTCGTCAGCCTACCAGCAACTAGGCCGCACAATATTTCGTCCTCTGCCGCCCTTAACGCCGCATGACTTCGCAACAAGGACTTTGCCTCGCATGAGCGATCTCTCGGTTACCGACGACCTGTTTTTTACACGCACAGGAATGGACAAACATTCTGTCGAAAAAACCATTGCGGACACGCTATCGGGCTGTGACGACGGTGAACTCTTTTTTGAATACAGCCAGGCGGAAAGCCTAAGCTTTGACGATGGGCGCATTCGCTCTGCCGCATTCGATACAGCGCAAGGGTTTGGATTGCGCGCCTTGGTCGGTGAAACAACAGGCTTCGCGCATTCAACGACGATGACAGAGGCCGCCATCGCCCGTGCCGCTGAAACTGTGAATGCGGTAAAATCTGGCCATAGCGGAACCTTGGCCGATCCACCGACAGGAACAAACCAGGCGCTGTACACGGATGAAAATCCGCTGCCTTTGATTCCCTACGAAACCAAAGTCAAAACACTTGAATCCATCGACGCCTATGCCCGCGGCAAGGACAGCAAGATCAAGCAGGTGTCCGCCTCTCTATCGGCGTCATGGCAAGCGGTGCAGATTATGCGCGCGGGCGGCCTTTCGGTTGGCGACATTCGTCCACTGATTCGCCTGAACGTGTCGATTGTTGTCGGCGAAGGTGATCGCATGGAAATGGGATCTTATGGCACCGGCGGTCGCGTTAGCTACGATCACTTCCTGGATGAAGGCACTTGGACGGGCGCCGTTGACGAAGCCCTACGACAAGCTCTGGTGAACCTGGAAAGCGTCGACACGCCAGGAGGCGAAATGCCCGTCGTGCTCGGCCCTGGCTGGCCAGGAATTTTACTGCACGAAGCCGTCGGGCACGGGCTCGAAGGGGACTTTAACCGCAAGCAAACCTCAGCCTTCTACGACCTCATGGGCAAGCAGGTAGCGGCCAAAGGCGTCACAGTCATTGATGACGGCACCATGCAAGACCGCCGCGGCTCCTTGACGATCGATGATGAAGGCACGCCAACATCGTCCACAACGTTAATTGAAGACGGCATTTTAGTTGGCTTTTTACAGGACCGACTAAACGCACGTCTCATGGGTGTAAAACCAACAGGCAATGGACGTCGGCAATCACACGCCCATCACCCCATGCCGCGCATGACCAACACCTACATGGCGAATGGCGATCACGATCCAGAAGAGATCATCAAATCGGTCGATAAAGGGTTGTACGCGGTGAACTTCGGCGGCGGCCAGGTCGACATAACGTCCGGCAAGTTCGTCTTCTCCGCGACAGAGGCGTACTTGATCGAAGGCGGCAAAATTGGCGCGCCAGTCAAGGGCGCGACCCTGATCGGAAACGGCCCAGATTGCCTGACCGAGGTCTCAATGATCGGCAACGATATGATGCTGGACCCAGGCATCGGCACCTGCGGCAAAGAGGGCCAAGGCGTTCCGGTTGGGGTCGGCCAGCCAACCCTTAAGCTGGATGTGCTGACAGTCGGCGGAACCGCAGTCTAACCGACCCTACTGGCCCATCATGGCTGCCTTAAAGCGTGGACCATCTGGATTCGCAAGCTTGCAGCGTGAGCTTGCCCATTCCGTCGTAAAGCCGACCCGATTGCTGGATGGTTCTGCCCAGGCGAATCCTAAGACGTCTTCGTCTTTATAATCCCCGACTTCACCATCGTGCAGGGTGAGGCGCATGAGGTCGACATAGTTACGGCCCGAGTTTGATGGCCAGAGCGACGTCAAAAACTCAACATGCAGGTCACGCGGCTCAGCTTCCGTCGTTGTAATTGTAAGCGTGTCACCCCTGTTGTGCATGAAGTAGGGATTGATGACTTGTGTCGTGCCGTCTTCAAATCGGAGTGACGTGAAGCACTCGTAGCGTTCAGCCTTGGATAAACGAAGGTGGGTGCGATCTTCTCGACCAGAGAACAGCGTGCCGTCAGCCAACGTCCCATTATCGTAAATCCACAACTGGTCAGGATTGAGAATCCATTCAGCGTCCCAGGTCAATTGGTTGCCACTTCTTTTTGAAACCATGGTGCATTGGCCGTGATCTCCTAGCAGGCCGCGCAATTGCTGGCCGTGGCGCCGCCAATTAAAGAGGCAGTTGCCGCCAAAATCCGGATCAGGAGCAATGGTCGACCACATCTCAGGGTGCATGTGTGCATCAACATAATTTTCTGGGTCTTTGATACGACGTCCCTCAATTGAGACGACGCTTTTTTCTTCGTCGATGGAGATCAGGAAGACTTGTTGCTGGCCAGGAAAGATTGTCCCGTCATCGCCATCCAATCGGATTTGCGTGTAGATGACATGCTTAGCCAAATGCGGCGCTTCAATTTCAGCAAAGACGCGATAATAGATTTCGTGCTCCCCATCGGGTGGGGTACCGAGAGCACGCTCAAGATAGACTTGGGGGATGGATGTATATTCGCCCGGGAGCCAAGCCAGCAAATCTTCCAGAACTTTTGCTAACTCCGGCTTGGAATTCGTGGCCGAAGCCGACAAGGGCAGCAGCATTAGGGCTACAACCAACAAAGTACGCATCATTGTATCTCTCCCCTTATTCCCAACAAGCCTAGGACGACCAGGGAGAAAGGGAAAGGTCGCGTTTAGACCTCAAGGTCGACTTAAAGTGGGGCGAGACCCCGCCGCATCTCCATGTGGCGGACGACATGACCGGCGAGAAAACCACCCATTCGGGGATCGCCGTTGATGGGATCCCACATGGCCCAAGTGCCAGTGAATTGATCCTGCACCGGCCCATTATCACTCGGAGGCCCCTGTTCAGAGTCGTAGCCAATATGACCGTAGGCCGATAGATCGCGAACCAAATGAGGGTCCGTGTCCTGCATGGCTTTATCGATTGGAGTCTGACGCAAGGGCGGGTACGGCTGGGACGTTCCACAGCCGCCCATCACCAAACAACACGGCTCTGACTTCGGCGCATCGATAGGCGCACCAACTGGGCGGCACATAGTTTCAGCCTGCCGGCCCCAATAGTCCGCGAACGGGTGACCATGATTGGGATAGCGAACAAAATCGCCCTCCGCTTTATAAAGCCAAGTCTCGGTTCCAATTTCTTTGCCGATTTGATTTGGCACCTCGACCAAGGTGAGTACGGAGTCGATAACCACTTGCGTGAACACCACGACGATATGCTTCACGCCTCGGTTCTTGAGATACTCGAGGCCATCCCAGTAGAAGTATTTTTGATCGCCGCCGGGTGGCACTTTGTCGGTTTCATAAAACCAACGATGCCCCAGGTTTTCTGCACGCATATCCCGAGACCGTTCTAAATTCGAGCGGACCCGTCCGCCGAGCTTGATATCGGGGTTTTCGACCCGCAGCCCCATCCATGTCCCAATAATATTTTCAGGGTCAATATCAGGATGTGTCCGCAACACTGCAGCCTTTAGAAAATCATTGAGGGCAACTGTGTCATTAACCTTCGGGTCATAAGCCTCGTTGCCATCACGGATAGAATGATTGATTAACAGAATTGCTGTGTCTTGATCCGCGATCGCTGGATTAAAACGTTTCTCGATCCCCTCCATATACATCGCTGCAAACGCAGGGTCTTCCGTCACCGGGCTAGGGCGCCCCTCAAGCGGCACAACACTATCTTTGGTCGGCGCACCCAAACTGCGAGTCCAATTCTCCGGCTCTAGGGGATAGGACTCGCGCATTAAATCGGTAGGATCATTTACCCAAGTCACCGGGACATCAGTCCCATTTTTAGCATTGTACCGCGCCACCACGTCACGCGTGACTCTAACCACGTCATAACTCTTCCAGAAACGAACAGCTGCCGTTGTCATGTCGATCATGATGATTTCGTCGACACCCTGAGCCAGTAGACGCTCAGCGGGCCCATCAATGTTGTATCGCTGAGGGTCACAATCAGCCCACGGCCCGCCATCGGTTTCACTGCCACAATAGGTTAAGCGAGCCCCACCCTCGACCTGAGGCTCATAGAGACGACGTGGGTCGGGTAGGAATTTGGTCTGCTCGCGAGGACCAATCCACTGCGCCTTATCAACAATGAATGTGACGCCGAGTTCTCCTTCTCGCGCTTTCAGCGCAGCCGCCATATCGTCCATTTGTTTTTGGGTTCGCTCGGCGTTGGGATCATGACCAATACGATCATCCTGAAACGTGTACTTATCTAACTGAGACGCGACATTGCTGTAACTCTGACCATCCCCAAAAGAAGCAACGGTCGGCCAAGCCTCTTCATTCCAAATCACGCGTTGATAAATCGCAGAATGAGGATCGTAGGCGAAGATTTGCATCGAACTATCCCACAGGCTTTCGATGTCGGTGCTCTCGGACCCGCCATGCACCACATAAAGAACACCAACCTTACGAGCCTCGGTGGACCCGGGCGTCAGCAGCCCCATAGAGAGTAGCGCTGTGACTGAAACCGCCCAGAACATTTGCTTCACGTCGTTCATGTCGATACGCCTCACTAGTATTGTATACTGTTCGTGCAAATAAGGGCCCATCATACGAATAATGAGCCCCTAAAACATCGCCTTGTATACCATAACGTTTTTATTGTTAGGGCTATTTGATACGTGCGGTGTTGATCTGGAAGACCTCAACAATGTTTCCATTGGGGTCAAACAGCATCATGTTGCGGGACAGTCCGGTCCCGGATGCCTTGACGTCAAAGAGAATTTCATGCCCCGCTGCTTTGGCGCGCTTAGCGATCTCTTCGATATTACTGACCCGATGAGGCAAGATCGTCGACCCTTGGCGACCACGATGATTTTCGACGTCACCGCTGCAGGCTGGGTCATCCGAGTCCACAATCCCCATGAATGCGATGTTGCCACCAACGACCTGACCGCCAGGGTATACCCCTGACCCACCCATTATGACGAAGCGAACTGCACCGCCCTCTTTTACGTCGATATATTTTTGAATACCGCTGCCCGTGAAGGTCTCATCTTTAATAATCTCTTGCCCCATAACATCGCGATAAAACGCAATGGACTCGTCAACCTTGCACGTCACGGCGACGGATCGAAGCAGTAAGCTCTGATGATTAATCTCTTCGGATTGAGCCGTCGCGGAAAGACCAAAGGTCAGCGTCGCCGCTATACCTAGTACTAACGCCTTCATCCTGAATCCTCCTGAGATTACTTTTGAGATTTAATTCCGTGATGCATGTATTCGCCCGCCATCCGGCCACCATCTACGCAGACAGCCGCGCCACTAACGTGTCGTGCGGCGTCAGACAGTAAGAAGGCGACTGCCGTTCCGATATCACGCGGATGACCGAGCCGTCCAAGAGGCGTCGTATCTATGTTGAATTGAACGAACTTCTGCGCGCCCTCCTCGCCAAACAAGGCAATCGCACCTGGTGACGCTTTGTCGCCATCCTCAAACAAAACGCCAGGATGAACGGCATTGGCACGAATGCCATATCGCTGGCCTTCTTTGGCGGCTGCGCGAGCAAGGTGTGTCGTACCGGCCTTTGCCATGCCGTACCCAGTCGAATTGGGCGAGCCACGCAGCGCATTAAGTGCCGAAATATTTACGATCGAACCGCCCCGTGCCTTCATCACGCGAAACGCATGTTGGGTGCCAAGAAACATGCCATCGACATTGACAGAGAGCAGGAACTCCAAGTCATCAAGGGACATTTGATCCATCGACTTTAGCCGCGACACACCAGAATTGTTGACCAATCCATCAAGTTGACCATGTCGCTCCACCACAGTGTCAACGACCCGCCGCCAATCCTCTTCATTGGTTACGTCATGCGGTAAGCATTCTGCTTTCAGACCTGCCGCCTCTAGACGCCTATCGGTCTCTGCCGCGCCTTCGGCATTGCGCCCACTATAAACGACGGTCGCACCCTGGGCCGCTGTCACCAGCGTGGTCCAACGACCAAGACCAGAGGTCCCGCCGGTGATTAAAATCACTTTCCCGGAAAGCTGATCTGTTTTTTTAACATGAGTCATCCGGCTAAGAACCCGCCATCGACCGGTAAGTCCATACCGCTCATGTATACGGCGCCATCGGTTGCGTAAAAGAGAACAGCGTCGGCAACGGCTTGTGGTGGGACCGCTGTCACATGCTCCGGATAAGGCAAGGGCGGTTCGCCCGCGACCGGGCCAACGAGAACAGCATTTACGACGATACCGTCTTTGGCCTTTGCACATTCCAATGCCGCGGATTTCGACGAAAATAAAATCCCTGCACTTGCCGCACACGCGGCCACGGCGCCATCAAGACCAGACCGTGCAGCGGCTGGAATGACATGAACCACAGCCCCGCCCGGTCCAGAGGTACGCATTGCCAAAATGCCCCGGTTCTGAGCCAGAAAGGCTGGCACCGCCATGCTTCTGTGGGAACTCACAAAATCCTGAAAGGATGTCTCTTCAATGGAGGTCGCAGACGTCGCCGATGTCGGAATAACAAGAACATCCAACGATCCCAGTGTTTCAATGCATATATTGAAAGCGCTATCCCACGCGTCGGAATCGCCGGAATTTACGTCGACTGCCAGATCGGCACCTTGAGCAGCAGCACCAGCAACACAGACTTTCGCGCCCGCTGATGCCAGACTAGAGACACACGCCCGCCCTATGGCGCTATCCGCATTCGCAACGAAGGCCACTTTATTGGAAAGATCACTCATCTCGTAACTCTAAGCACGTCAGCCGCGCGGGGCAATGCGCCGCACATTGAGCATCAAAGAATTGAATCCATGGCAAATTCTTAGATCTCGACTTACATCGACAGACATCAACCTTGTTGGAGAACACCTATGACGACTTTGTCCGGACCTATCGTGTCACGCCGCGCTTTCAATCTCGGCATCAGTGGTGTTGGGGCCTTAGCCGCAGCGGGCATCGCTGGACCAGCGAGCGCGACTGTCAGTTCATTGCATGAAACCCCAGAGCAAGAGTTGCGCGATTACCTCCGTATTCAAGGCGACCTCTCTGGCAAACCGGCACCAAACGCATGGCGTGGCTACTACATCGCAGTAACCCCCGACCAGAATCCAAAGATCGTTTTTGATTGTGAAAGCTGCGAAACGAAAATGGTTATGGAACGCGATGACGGGCGATATGAAGTTTGGTCGAAAGTCATGACGATTTTCAAAGACCCGGAGACCGGCGAAGTTCTGAACGGTAAGATGTACCGCAACCCTTGGACGGGTGAAGAAAACTTGGTCGCCCCGAATATTATTGGATCTCGCAGCCTGTATTACGTCGGCACAGACGGTAAAATCACCAGCGCTCAGTTTGCACGAGACACCAACGCTAAGAAAGGTGAAAACTGGAGCGCGGACATCGACCCAAAAATGGAAAGCGCTTTGACCCTGACTTGGACTGTCATGGGTGACAACATCCAGATGGTAGGACAACGCAAGTACCCAGATCAGCGCCCCATTCCCTTAGCCGAGTACGGCACCACAACAATAGCCCTAGATCAAATCCGGAATACAGACTTGCATCGCGTCGATTCAATCTTCGGGATTGTATTCCTCGCACCTTGGCAAGGGTTCTTAAACATGGGTGAGCGTCCTGGTCATTCGGTCTGGCATTGCGTCGGCAGCAAATTGAAGAGCTTTGACGAGTTGTCACCAGCCTATTTGGCCCAAGCTGAGCAGTTTATTCCCGATGTTCTGGCATGGGGTGACAGCTAACCATTCCCCACCTAGCAAGACTCGATTCGCGCCCGACTGAAAGAGCGGCGAAGGTTTTCGTCATGAAAGTCGGCGCGGCGGACTATGTTTTCCAAGCGGTCAAGACAACGGTCTGGCCATGATTATGTTCCATCAGTACCGTATCAATCTAAATAATTAAAAACACGAACAGGGAATCAGAGCATGTCCAACCAATGGGATATCGTCATTGTTGGAGCCGGTACGACCGGCATACCAGCAGCAATTAAAGCATCTGAACGCGGCGCCAAAGTGCTCGTGGTTGACGTCGCGGACAAAGTTGGCGGTACGCTTCACCTATCCTCTGGATCGATGAGTGCGGCAGGCTCGGCTCTACAAAAGAAAAAGGGCATCGACGACTCCCCTGAAAAACATTTCCAAGACAGCATCGAAATCAACCACGGCACTGGCGAGTACGACAAATTGCGCTTGTGGCAGGAAAACTCAGGCGAGACTTTGGATTGGATTATGTCAATCGGCCTTGAGTACCCAGAAGACAACCCCGTCATTGGTCAGGGGCACGAACCCTACTCAACTGCGCGCATCACAACACCAGCGACCGCTGGCAAAGCGTATGCAGCGGTTCTTGAGACTGCCTTTAACAAAGTTCTCGAGAGTGGCAACGTTGAACTCCGGCTTAAAACCCGCATGACCAGTCTGATTGTTAATGCGGACGGCTCTGTTGGCGGCATCATTACCGAATCAGAAAACGGTGACCGCGAGGAAATTCGCGCTTCAACAACCTTGCTGGCCTGTGGTGGCTATTCCAATAGCGACGAGCACTGGAAGGAATTCCACAATCGTCCAAAGCGGGTCTACACATACGAGCACTCCAAAGGAGATGGCATCGAACAGGCCCGTAAACTGGGCGCCAAGGTTCAGCTGGCCGACAACTTGATCATGACGTTCGGTGGCACCGTCGATATCGACAAACCAGACGACCACTGGATTCACACCGCAACGTTCCCTGCCATGCGCGCGCCATGGGAAATTCTAGTAAACAATGAAGGCCGTCGGTTCATCAACGAGGAAGAAGAGAGTCAAGACTTCCGCGAACGCACAATCATGAACCAATCCGACTGGAGTTGTTGGCTGGTATATGACCAAGGCATCTTGGATCAGGCGCCTCAATTGTTCCTGGGCTGGGATGCGGAAAAAATCGAACGGGCTTTTGCCAGCCACGCCGATTACTGCCGCGCCGACACCCTTGACGGTTTGGCTAAGGCCTGCGGTATACCTGCTGAGAACCTTAAGACAACAGTGGAGCAGTTCAACAAGGGACGTGTGGTTGAATCGGACCCTTGGGGCCGCAAGCACACACCTGCGCCGATTGAAAAAGGACCGTTCTACGCGATCCGCCACTATGCGATTTCGGTGGTCGGCTTCGGTGGTATCGCCTGCGATAATGAACTCCGTGTTCTGGACGCAGATGGCAAAGCCATTCCTAACCTCTATGCCGGTGGAGAAATGCTGGGCATGGGCATTTGGGGCAACGCTTACCTGGGCGGCTCAAGCGTAGGCGGCTGCCTGACCATGGGGCGCTTGCTCGGCGAGAAGTTCCTAACGTGGGAAACGACGGCCGCTGCAGCAGCAGAATAAGATACTAGGCGCGGCAGCCCTTGGTTAGGGCTGCCGGTTCGCCATCAAGCGCTCAAAGAACGACGGGCCGTCATCCAATTCAGGCGACTGATCAAACAACGGCGTGTAGGCCCGAGCCCGCTCCAGGTAATCTGCATCGCAGTCTTCGACGCTATCGAGCTTAACCGCATCGTAGTGCCAGATGGCATGCCCAGGCAGAACACCAAGCTCTTTGTAAGGCGCGCGCGTTCCTGAAAAAATGTTCCAGCCAGCGCTTCGATAATGCGCATCCGTGACGCTTTCATTCAGCACCTCAGACGCATTCGCAAAAAACGAAACGGATTCCAATGACGGCTGCGGAATCATTGGCGGAAAGTTCGACGACCGCTGCATCCGAATATCGTCGCCGTCGCGCGTCCAATTAAGTTGCAATGGCTCATCTGGATAACGGTCAGGGAAAGTTCGCTTCATGCTGCCGTAGTAATGCCCGCTCGGTGTAAACAACTCACCTTCTTTGTGTCGGATGTAGCTTGGTTTGAGCGTGACGGTGTTGCCATTAAACGGGCTTACGAACTCATCAATAAACGTATCTGTTTCAAGGTCTGTGAAAAAAGATAGAACAGACGGATAGCGCACCCAACTATGGTCGCCAATCTGACGCCACCAGGCCGATTCACTATTGCGGAACCCATAAAGTGGAACGATAGCATCTGACATTACAGCCATCACAATACCGCGGGTTTTTTTGGCAACTCGCCCACCATCCGTACGACCGAGAATTTTGACGTAAGCTTCATTCTGTAGCGCCGAATCGGTGGGTAACGTATTCGCTGCAAACGACTTAGTCGGTAAAGCAGCGAGAGCCATGCCGCCAGCTAATGCGCTTCGACGTGTAAACTGAGGCATCACGATCCCTCCTGCTCAAAACCCAAGTCACGCAGAACGATATTGGGCATGATGCCGTCATCCCAAGCAGGAGACGGCATTCCCGTTCGCACGATCACTAGGTCGGCCGACGGCACGACATAGACGCGCTGGCCGCCGCCACCATCAAAGAAGACAACATCCTCTGTCAGGAAAGGCTCAGCCTGTTTCACGCCGAAGGGCGTGTTTGAATTATAGAACCGCTCCGGCACGTAAGGACTACCTATCCACATCTGGAGCCCATATTTAGGATTGTTCGCAGACGGCGTCCGCATCTGTGTCAACCAATCGGGCGAGATGACCTGTTTGCCATCAACGATGCCATCATTCTTGATGGCTAGGCCGATACGCAGCCAATCGCGTGGGCGCGCCTGGAAAAACGAATACGCCTTGGGCATGCCATCAGCTCGGTCCATCCACAGGGTCGCGTCTTTTGCCCCTAGGGGACGCCAAAGCTTCTCAGATACATACTCAGCATAAGAGCGCCCCGTCGCGCGTTGCAAAATCAGCATCATCAGTTGTGAGTTGGCGCTGTTGTAGGTGAATTCTACGCCCGGTGGTGCGTCTAGCCCTAACCGTAAAATCGACTGCTCCATATCGGTGCCGATAAACAATCGAAGCGCTTTGTTATATGGATTCTGAGCCAGTTTGAAATTAAAGCGATGGTGTTCCAATCCGCTCGCCATCTGCAACACGTGACGAACCGTCATGGAGTCGCGGTCTGTGCCAGACCACTCCGGCACATAGGTTGTGACCAAGTCATCTATGGATCCTATATCACCGTCTTCAAGAGCAAACCCGACCATGATACCGAGCAGCGACTTCGCCATGGAATAAGGTTCTGTGACATCGTCAGGACCAAAGTCGCGCCAATACGTTTCGAACTGAACTGCCCCCTTGTGATGCACAACAAGTGAAAATGAGTCCACCCGCTCCGCGTAGGCGACAAGGTTGGTAATCGCTTGATCAGATAGCACGCGGTCTTGGGGATCAACTGTCGGCAACGCGTCAACGAAATTCCCGCGCACTGTGGCCGTTGGCGCAATCCAACTGGGATAGCTCACGGGTGTTTGCCCACCGATAGAAAGGAAGCGAGTCCAGAACGTCCAATCCAAAACAACGGCCGCACAGGCCACGACAACAAGCGCGACCAACCCCAAAGTCCCTCTCTTCATTCCTAGTCCTCAGCCGGGTTTAAGATCCCGCGCAATATTGTGTTTGGGAGAAATGCATTATCCCACTCTTCTTCGCCAGGTGGCGGGCGAAACCCTGTTCGAACAATCACCAATTCTTCAGATGGAACAATATAGACCATACGCCCCTCCGCACCGTCGAACATAAAGAGATCGTCAGCAAGAAACGGCTCCGAGTTATAGACACCAGGTTTCGGTACTTGATTAATCGGCGACTCAGGCCGGTGATACAGCCGCCGTTCGAGATACGGCTTGCCGAGCCAAATCATAAAACCGAATTGTTCTTTGTTGAGAGACGGTGTCAGCATCTCGGTCATCCAAGTATCCGGCAACAATTGCTGCCCATCCCAAGCACCGCCGTTCAAAAGCAATAACCCGAACCGCAACCAAGTCTCAGGTGGGAGCAAGAGACAACAGCCACCATGAGGCATGCCGCCATCTCGGTTGATCCAAACAGACCCGCCTTTCGCGCCGAGAGGCTGAATCAAGGCTTCGGAGAAATACTCCGCGTAGCGCTTACCTGTCGCTCCCTGAATAATGTGGGGCATAACGTCGGCTGTGGTGTCGCTGTAGTCGTATTCACTGCCCGGCTGGAACGACATTGGAACATCTTCCAACAATACACGGTCCCATTCGGGGTCGAGGTAACGCCTTGAACTGAGTCCAAACGGTGGCGTATCTCGAATACTGAACCAGCGCAGGCCACTCGACATCTGCAAGACATTACGGATCGTTATGCTGACTTTGTCAGTCCCTTGCCATGCCGGGATATAATCGGCCACTGAGTCATCCACAGACTTGATATAACCGTCAGCGATAGCCCGCGCTATCAGCAGCCCGCCTGCCATCTTATGCATACTGCGGGAATTGACGACGTCACCGGGGCCAAGGCCGAGCCAATACTCTGCGTGTTGAAGCGCACCACGGTGCCAGATCAACAAACTTTCAGAGCGCTTACTCTCGGCGTACGCACTAGCCTCTGAGATGGAGTCCGCGGATATGGAGCGTTGCTCCGACGTAACGACATCAAAAAACCCCGTATGCGCTCCGGCAATCTGATCAATTGGCTTATACCACGTGTAGCCGTTTACCTGGTTTGGTGCACCCTGGGTGTAGTGGCGTTCAATCAGCACTCTATTCGACCAAAGAATCACGAACCCGGCGACCACAACCACGCCAAACGTCACGCCGATCACTTTCTTGGACGACATTGCTCATCTCCCGTTACGTTGCGACATTCTCGTGTGGATTGGGCATACGGCGTGCGATTGCTGTCGACCCCAACGCCAGGACCACAATACAGACACCACCATAAGACATGGCCTCAATACTAACTCCGCTATCAATCAGCGATCCTGTCAACACCATGACTGTAGAGGCCAATGACACATTCAAGAATATATTGAACGAACGAATAGCCCCCATGTTTTTCGTACCGTACATCTCGGCCCAGATCGTCACAAAGACAACCAAACCCATACCAAAGGTAAGGCCTGTCAGTGCCATAAGGATTGGGATTGCGACGGCAGAAGAAATAAAAGCCAATACAAGCAAGGCTGGCACCAAGGGCCAAAGGTACAATGTGATCACACGATAGGATCCATGACGATCAATCATTGATCCCGCGATCAACGTTCCCAACAGGGATACAGCAGAATACACGGCGTACCCGCCAGCAAACGACGTTAACGCCCACCCTCTGTATTCAACCAGGTAGAGCTGATGAAATTGTATGGAAAAGACGATTGCCGGCACGGTAAGCATTGCCGGCTGCAATAGCCAAAACCGAGCGTCTGTTAGAACCTCTTTGAGGGTCCATTGACGCACAGGCGAGCCAGTCTTTTCGTTCGCTAGACCGGCCAGTTTTTCTTCATAGGCTTTATGGCGTTTGCCATGGCCCCACAGTTGAAACATGGTCAGCGGAAGGACAACGATGATAACGAACCACGCAGAAAGCGCCCAGGCCTCACGCCATCCATACGTCGTCAGGAGCCATGCTCCGATCAACGGAAAAATCGCAAACCCCATCGCATAACCCGCATTTGATACGGCCGCTGCTTTACCGCGATCGGCATCAAAATAACGCGCCATGCTCACTTGCGCACAAACACCCCAAAGACCCTGAGCGGCGAAACGCACGGCAAAGACGGCAATGAACAATCCGGTGATGGTCGTCGCGATAGAAAACAACCAACAGCCGACAGCGACGAAAATGGTTGTCGCAACAGTGAACCATCTGAGATCGACACGATCCAGTAAACGGCCCGTGGCAAGCAGGCAGACCGACCCGACGATGGTCGCGGTTCCGTAGAGAGCAGCCAACTCTCCGTGACTCAAACCCAAAGCAGCACGGACCTCACCATTATAGAGCGAGACGTAAAACGTTTGGCCAAGAGCAACAAAAACGTTGAGGCCAAACCCGAAGCTTAGAAACCTGGGGTGGGCAAGCAGAAACCTGAGGTAGCCCATAAACCTTTACAGCGCGGTATCGAAAAAGGTTCGTGCTGCCTTAGCAATTTCAGCGGCATGCACATCCCACGCCAACGCGTGCGGAATGTGCGTCATTTCCACAATTGTCGAATCGGAAATCAACGACCCTGCCAATCGGGTGTTCTCGGCGAGCATATCGTCAAGCACGAGCACAAGAGCGGGTTGCGTTAACTTCTTAAGCTGACCTGCTGCGTCGTAACTCATTACCGCTTCCGGCGCGTACCAGGCCTTCATGCCCGAACGCAGACGCTCCGTGAACAATTCAAGCCGACGTTCCGGGTCAAGTTTTGCATTACCGTCAAGAACCGTTTGTTTGTAAGTAGCCCCAACAAAATCAGGGTCAGTGAAATACTCGGGCGGCCCACCAAACCTCTGCATCATCATGGTTTTTTGTTCATCGGAGAATAAGGCAATCGACGGATAGGCAATCTTCCGAACCATGTCTGGATGGCTGACGGCGAGTTCCGTACCGATAACGCTCCCCGTGTGACCGCCAAACACGTCGACGGGTCCTTTTCCATTAGCTCCGTACCCTAGCCCCTCGATCACCGCAGCCATGGCGTTGGCATAGTCTCCTACGGTCACAACATCAGGCGGCGCATCCGACCCTCCGAACCCAGGGGTATCAGGACACCAGACAACTCGATCCGTTGCCATTTCATCTTGGAATGGCCGGTATTGAATTCCAGACATTGGACTTTGGTGGAAACAGATTAGAGGCGTCTTTTCGGCACCAGCGGCTCCGGGAGATGCTTCTCGCAGATGAACCTGCCCGAAGGGTCCATCAACATATAAGCGACGCGCCACACTCTCTGACATATCAACCTCAATAAGAATTCAATGTGTTCAATCAGTTTTGAGCATACCTCTTGAATTCAAGCCGTTACACGATTTCTTTGTTCAGACCTATTGAAGATCGACAGGACGCGATACCATCATTAAAACGCCATAGAGCCGACGCCTGAGTGAAGACCGATCCATGTCAAACGCAACACCTGAAGACTTAAACAAAGCCCTTCAGGCCTCAATCAGCCATTTCAATAGTGGGCGCCTGACAGATGCTGCCGCGATGGCGGACCAGGTCCTCGCTAACACGCCCAACAATCCAGACGCGCTGCATATTGCAGGACTGAGTCGCCTACAAATGGGCGACACACACGGTGCTTTGCCGCTTCTCGAAAATGCCCACCGCGCTAAGAAATCCGACGGTGGAATGGCAAATAGCTTAGCCCTGGCGCACCTCGCCAATGGAAATGTTGAATCTGCGGCTAAAGCATTGGAACCCTTGGCACGCAAAAATAAGCTGCCAGCGTCCGGTCTCTCCACACTTGGTGATTGCCGACTACGACAAGGCGACCCGATAAAAGCGAAAGGTTGTTTTGAGAAAGCACTCAAACTGCAACCAGATTTGAGCGCCGCTCTGGTCAATTTGGGTGAAGCCTTAAGGCATGCTGGCGATCTGTCCGGCGCTATCGAGCACTATAAATCCGTCACTGCAGTCCATCCCACCATCCCATCGGCATGGAGGAACCTTGGCCTGGCACTGTTGGAGGCAGAGCGGTTTTCGGACAGCATTGCGCCGCTTCAACGCTACCTGACTCTCAACCCAAACGACGTCCCAAGTCGAATGTCACTGGGCTCAACCTATTCGAAAATGGGTGCCCCCGAAGATGCCCTCGAAATCTTTGATACGGCTTTGAAGCTAGAACCGAATAATGCGGAAGCCTTGAACAACAGAGGCGTGACACTGCGCACAATGAATCGCACCGACGACGCGGAAACCGCTTTTAGGCGCGCGCTGAACCTTGACCCAAGCATGACGCCCGCACGCAGCAACCTGGCTCACATGGTTCACGAAACAAAAGGTCTGGAAGAAGCCCTCGAGCTTTTGGATCAGGGCATTGCCATGGCACCCGATGATGCGAAAGCTCATATCGCGAGAAGTCACCCGCTGCTCATAGATGGCAAGCTTGCAGAAGGGTGGGCCGATCAAAAATGGCGATTCGAAATTCCACCTGAATTTGCGGGACGAAGAAATCATCCCTACCCGGCATGGACCGGAACCCATCTTGCCGACAAAACGATCTTGGTTTGGGGAGAACAGGGGGTCGGGGACGAAATCATGTACGCCAGCATGTTGCCTGACCTTCTTTCCCTTGCGAAGCATGTGGTTTTGGAATGTGAGGCACGTCTGGTCCCGTTATTTGAACGATCCTTCCCACAAGCGACCGTGGTCGCACGGGCACATCCGGCATCTCCCATACTAGACGAGGTCAAAATCGACGTTCAGACAGCGATCGGTGATCTCGTGTCCCATTTTCGGCCAGACTTTGAATCCTTTCCGGGAGGTTCCGCGTACCTGAAAAATGATGTTAATCAGCAGGCTGACTTGGTCGAACGGTACAATTCTATGAACCCGAACACCACGCACATTGGTGTGGCTTGGTTCAGTGGCCGCGCTAGGGACGGTTGGCAAAAGACGATCCCCTTAGACGCATGGGGTCCGATCCTCACTCAGCCCGACACCACTTTTGTCTCCCTTCAATATGGCGACCACAGGCAGGAAATCACAGATGCCTCTGCTGCGCTTGGGTGCGATATCGTTGTTGATCCAAATATCGACGCTTTAAAGAACATGGATGCATTTGCAGCCCAGATCGCAGCAATGGACCTCGTCATAACCAATAGCAACACGGCAGCTCATGTGGCTGGGGCCGTTGGCGTGCCAACCTGGACAATGGTTCCACGGGTCGGGTCGGGTGGCGCCCTGTGGTACTGGTTCAAAGAAGGCGGGCGCAGTCCGTGGTACAAATCAATCAAGCTCTATCGGCAAAAAGACTGGCAAGATTGGACCGATGTAATCGACCATGTTGCCAAAGATTTAACTGAGTTTCTGAGAAAGAAATAAGGACCACAGAATGTTGATATCCCGCAGATCATTTGCTGGTGGCCTTGCAGCTGCATCTATGGCTCCGGGAAAAACCTTTAGTGCAGATCAGAGAATCTTGAAGATCGGGCTCAGCGGTCTGCCGTTCGAAAAAGGCAATGCTTTCTCCAACTTTCAGACGCCAGGCATCCTGCTACTCGGTGGCATCTTCGACGGCTTAACGCGCATGACCAAGCAGGGCGCCGTGGAACCTTGGTTGGCCACATCTTGGGAAGCGGTTAACGATTTAACCTGGCGATTCACGTTACGCGACGACGTTGTGTTTTCTAACGGCAAACCTTTCAATGCTGATGCGGTAGCCCACACGGTGAATTACCTGACCGGAGATGGCCCCCAAACAGAGGGGCTGAGACGCGACTTTCGGTTTCTTGACGGCGCGACTGTGATCGACGCACGCACCGTCGACATCAAAACCAAAGCCCCCGTGCCCATGTTCCCTCGCTACGCTGCTGTTCTTCTGATTGTTGAGCCGGGCGCATGGCAAGACATGGGCGTCGAACAATTTTCTTTGACACCCGTCGGAACCGGCCCGTTGATGGTCCAAGGCTGGGAACCCGCACGCGCAATAACAAAACGTAACCCTCTATCGTGGCGCCCCCTGAATGTCGACGGCATTGATTTCATGGTCATCCCGGATAACGCCGCTCGCATTCAAGCACTCCTTTCCGGCGGGCTGGACGTCGCCTACCAAATCGCCCCGGAAGATTTTGAAATTATCGAGAGCATTGGTGGCGATGTAGCGTCCGTAAAAGACGGCGCGGTGTACTCAGTCATGTTGCAATATGGCGATAACCGCGAAACACCTCTCAATGACATTCGCGTCCGGCAGGCTTTAAATTACGCCATCGACAAACAAACAATTGTTGATGTGTTGCTAGGCGGGCGCACCGTCGTATCAAGCCAGCCGACTGTGCGGGAGGCCTATGGCTACGACCCGTCTCTTGTGCCTTACTCCTATGATCTTGAACGCGCAAAGTCTCTCATGGCCGATGCGGGATACCCTGAAGGCTTTGACATGAGCTTACTCACGTCTGGAGGCGGCACGAATGCTGATTTAGTTGTTCAACGCGTAGCCGATGACCTCACTCGCATTGGCGTCCGCGTCGACGTACAGCAGCGCGCCGTGATGCGGTTCCTTATGGATTTTATTCGAGGCCGGATTGAGTCCGATGCTTTTACGCTGCAATGGGGCTCCTACCCTATTGTCGATTCTATTCAGACCACGAACATCAATTCTTGCCGCAAAGTGATGGCCCCATGGCTTTGCGACCCCACGATTCAACCAACGATTGACGCGGCTTGGGTGGAAACGGACCCCGACCTCGCGCTTGACCTTCGACAGGAGGTGATGGGGCACTATCGCGAAAAATCTCCCAGCATCTTGTTGTACGAAAACATTGGATTCGTTGGATTGGGCCCTCGAATCCAAGGCTTCGACCAAACGTTCGGTTACATCTCCTTCGAAACAATCCGCTGTGACTGACATCTGTTAGGGCCCGCGGTTTGATCTGCGAACACCCAAAACCCTTACTAAGAAAGCGGGTTAGCCAAAATGCGGTCAGGTCGGTTAACGGCCTTTCGGCCTCATAGATCGCGGTCTATGACTGATCTTAATGGATTGTAGCGGTGCCACACGAAGGTCAGGCCCAGCGAAAGACAAAGGGAATACGCCATGTTTATGAATTTTTGGTACGTCGCGGAATTGAGCGAGAACGTCAAAGACACACCGGTCAAAGTGCGCATGCTTGGGTTCGATTATGTTCTGTTTCGGGATTCGGCTGGCCAAGCTCATTGTTTATCTAACCTATGCACCCACCGCGGCGCCTCTCTCGCACATGGCAAGGTGAAGGGCGACAATATTGAATGCCCTTACCACGGCTGGCAGTTCAAAGGCGAAGACGGTGTTTGCGCAAAAATTCCGTCCCTTGGGCCAGATGCAAAAATTCCAGCTCGTGCCAAAGTTGATAGCTATCCGGTTCAAGAAAAATACGGTCTTATTTTTGCGTTCCTCGGTGACTTACCCGAAGCAGAACGCCCCCCAGTCATGGACCTACCAGAATACGGCCAGGATGGTTGGCGCGTCACCACGCAAGTTTATGAGTGGACCGCTAATTTTCAGCGCGCCGTCGAGAACACGTTAGACCCGGCTCATACAGAGTTTGTTCATCCCTCTATGGGGTATGGCGGTGACCGCGATGATTACAGCGTCCCCGACCTCGCGCTAATTGAAGAAGACTGGGGCTGCGGAACAATGACAACGTTCGTTTCCCCAGACCTTCCGAGTTCTAAAATGAAAGGTCTAAAGGGCGAAGGCGAAATGGAAGCCGGCGCGGGCAATCACGGACCTTCCAGCGCTTGGACCAAATTGCATTTCAGCCCGCATGCCTGGGCTCATCAGTACGGGTTTTCCACTCCCGTCGATGAAAAAACACTTAAGCGCTATTTCCTCCAGGCCCGTAATTTTCGAGCTGATCCAGAAATGGATGAGACCATTAATGAACGGAATTCAGCTGTGATGATGCAGGATAAAGTCGTAATCGAACGCATTGAGCCATTTTATACGCCTGCGACATCGACCGAAGAAGTGATGGTCAAGTCCGATGCCGTGATTAATCGCTATCGTGAGTTTATTGCCGATTGGGAAAGCCGTGGCTGGCGGATTGATACAGCTAAGGTTGACGCTCTGCGTGAAGAAAAAGCGTTCTCGATTCCGAGCCCAGCCAGACGCAGCGCAAAGGGATGGGCTATAGAATCCGCGCCCACCATAAAACCAGCCGTCGCCGCAAAAGCCGCAGCAGAATAAGTCGACCATCAAAGCTTAGGGATACTGACCTCATGTTTATGAATTTCTGGTACGTCGCGGAAGAAAGCGAAAACATTACAAACGAACCGACAAAAGTTCATATGCTCGGTCAAGATTTTGTCTTATTCCGGGACACTGCCGGAAAAGTGCACTGCCTATCCAACCTTTGCATTCATCGCGGCGCGTCCCTCGCTCATGGCAAAGTAAAAGGGGATAATATCGAATGCCCCTATCACGGTTGGCAGTTTGGTGGTGCCGATGGTGTGTGTGCCAAAATTCCATCTCTTGGGCCCGACGCTAAAATTCCGGCCCGCGCCAAAGTCGACAGCTACCCTACTGAAGAACGATACGGGTTGGTCTTCGCATTCCTTGGTGATCTGCCAGAATCCGAACGCCCGCCAATCATCGACATTCCGGAATGGGATCAGGACGGGTGGCGCTTCACACTTATGCGGTACACTTGGGAGGCAAACTACCAACGCGCCTTAGAAAACTCTCTGGACCCAGCTCATACGGAGTTCGTGCACCCTTCTATGGGATACCAAGGAGATCGCGAGGACTATCAAGTTCCTGACCTTGAGGTTACAGCCAGCGAATGGGGCGTAGGAACGATGACAACCTTCCAGTCACCAGACCTTCCACATGAAAAAATGAAAGGTCTAAAGGGCGAAGGCCAAATGGAAGCCGGCACAACAATGTGCGGCATTTCACAAGCAGTCACGAAACTACACTTCAGCCCGGTAACATGGGCTCATCAATATACATTCACGACACCAGTCGATGAGCGCCACACGGCGCGGTTCTTCTTGCAAGGCCGTAATTTCCGCACCGACCCGGAAATGGATGGTCCGGTCAATGAACGAAATCTTGTCGTGGCAGACCAAGACAAGGTTGTTATTGAGCGCCTAGAACCATTTCACACGCCGGTGTCCTCAACAGAAGAAGTGCTGGTCAAATCTGATTTGGTTATCACGCGCTTTCGCGAACTCCTGGCCGATTGGGACTCTCGCGGCTGGAGAATTGATAGCGCGGCGGTCGACGCACAGCGGGAACATAAGGCCCATGTAATCCCGAGTCCTGCGCGACAGACCTCGAAAGGCTGGGCGATTGACCCTGTCCCCACGTGCGACACAACAGAACCAACACGAGCCGCCGCCGAGTAGGCAGCCATCGCACTGACTATCCAATATACGGTCAGGTAATTGAGAAACCTGCGTTCCAATTGATCCAGGTCAATCGCGCCCCAAGACTGCACTCCTAGTGTGCGGCCTCGATTTATAGAGGTTTGCACCGACAGTAGGAGTCGCCCATGTACATTAATTTCTGGTATGCCGCTGCCGCATCGGAGGATCTCGCAAACGATCCGCTCAAAGTAAAAATGCTCGGCCAAAATTTCGTACTGTTCCGAGACAGCAAAGGTACGGCGCACTGCCTATCGAATGTCTGCACCCATAGAGGTGGATCTCTGGGCAACGGGAAAATCCGGAACGATACCGTGGAGTGCCCCTATCACGGCTGGCAATTTAATGGCGCAGGCGAGTGCACAAAGATTCCATCAATAGGGAAAGATGGGAAAATCCCCCCGCGCACAAGAATCGATAGCTATCCTGTACAAGAAAAATATGGCCTTGTTTTTGCGTTCCTCGGCGACTGCGCTGAGGGTCAGCGCCCGCCTATTATGGATGTCCCGGAGTACGGACTCAAGGGCTGGAAGCCATCCATCATGTTCAACGAGTACGCCGCCAACTACGAACGATCTGTCGAGAACACTCTTGACCCGGGGCACAACGAGTTCGTCCATCCAACCCATGGCTTTGAAGGCACGAAGGATGACTACAAAGTCCAGGACTACACGCTAGATGAAACCGAATACGGCTGTGGCTTCACAATGACCTTTCAGTCTCCAGCACTCAAAGATGGAACGATGAAGAAGCTCCGTGATTTCGCGGGCGACCTAGAAGCGGGGACAGGACATTTCGGGCCGCATCAGACCTGGACACAAATTCATATGTCATCGACCAATTGGTTTCACCAATACACCTTCAGAACACCCGTTGATGAAACGCATACACGGAGTTGGCTGGTCAACATGCGGAACGCTTTGCTGGAAAATGAACATGATGCCGCCATTGAAAAACGCCAAAGGGCCATTGCCGATCAAGACATCGTTGTGTTGGAAGAACTTGAGCCCATTGTCGCACCACAGACCAATACAAAAGAAAACATGATGCCGCACGACAAAGCACTGGTTCGGTACCGAGAGTATCTTCGAACTTGGGATTCCAATGGCTGGCGCGTCGACAGCACGCAAGTGTCTTTGAACGAGAAAAAAGTGGCCTATGCAGTGCCGAGCCCTGGCCGACATACGGTCAAGGGTTGGGCGATCGCCCCAGTTCCAACAGAGATTCCGCTGAAAATGGCAGAAAAAACGATCGAGTAAAGGCCTCATAAACGGCAGTTATAAAGCTAATTTGCGGCCAAAACGCATGATTTAGCCACTTGGTGAACGCCAGAACGGCCGCAACCATTATGCGGATAATAGCCCAGCATTCGTTCTATTTTCCCAAATTCCCTGAAAAAAATATGGGCACTTGATGTGGCCCATAGGTTTGGTCTCAACAGTTTATATAAACCTGAGGTGAGCAATAGGGGGCTGGCACACGCGGGCCTCATCTTTCTTTGGAGAGGGAACAGACGATGAATTTTCGCAAACCTTTACTAGGCAGCACGGGCGCAGCAGCCCTTATTGCGCTGACCGTCATGCCCGAACCTGCGGCCGCCCAAAGCCTATCAATTGAGGAAATTACGGTTACCGCCCGTCGCAGAGAAGAAAGCCTGCAAGACACGCCGCTTTCGATCACAGCATTTACAGCTGATGCCCTGAGACAACGCAACGTTACGAATATCTACGACTTGTCAGCGATTACACCGAACTTCGTGACCACTCCGCAACTCGGTCGGCGATTAGATCGTCCGACCATTCGTGGACAATCAGGCACCCTGGTGCGTGGCGAGCCCAACGCGTCCTACTTTATTGACGGTGTCTTCATTTCAGGTAGCGCGACTAGCTCAACAATCGATGCGTTGGAACGGGTGGAAATTATTCGGGGTCCACAATCGGCTCTCTTTGGACGCGCCACATTCTCTGGTGCTATCAACTTTATCACGCGCCAGCCGACGGATGAGTTTGAAGGTCAGTTCAACGCAACAGTTGGATCGCACCAAACTTACAAAGCATCAGGCTGGATGTCCGGCCCGCTCGTCGGTGAAAAGCTAAAGTTCTTCGCAGCGGCAGGTTTCGATACCTACGGCGGTGAGTAGAAAAACGGGCTAGGCGCCAATGAAGCAGAAATTCCTGGAGTCTTTATTCCCTTTCCTCCACCTGGGCGATTCTTAGGGTTCTTAAATAACACACCACAGAACGCAGACGACAGTAGTCTTGGCGGCGAAGAAAACACAGACGTAACTTTAAAGCTGGTTTACGACATCAACGAGAACCATCAGCTGGCTATCAAAGGCCAGTACAGCGGCGGCAAGGATGATCACTTCCCATCACTCCAAGTGGGATTTGATGAACTCAATTGTTTCCGCCCTGGGATAGACGCAGATGCTGGCGCGGAGTCGACCGGATTTTTCTGCGGCGAACTCGAAGCAGGTGACCGGGTCTCTAAACTGAACATTCCCGACATAGTACTCGGTACAACAACAAGCTTCTTTGGCTCTGCGTCTTCACCCTCACCGATCGGCGCCGGACAAGAGCGAGACATCTTCCGCCTGCTCACCGAATACACCGGCAACATGAACGACTGGGAGGTCAAAGCCCGCATGAGTTGGAACCGTGATCGGTTTAAATCTGGGCGTGACATTGACCGCACTGAGAACCGCCCCGTATTCGGTCTCTTCTCGGCTTACGAGGAAGACGAAACGGAAGATTGGTCTGGCGAGTTCAAGGTCATCTCACCAGCAGAAGATCGACTGCGTGGCCTACTCGGTGTCTATTACTTCGAGAAACGCTTCAAAGAACGTGACCGGCGCTTTACGGGACCTGGTGGTGTTTCGACGTTCGTCTCCAACGGCGGAATTGTTTGTCAGGCAAACTCCGCACAGTTTGACCCAGTTCGTTGCGATGACAGCCAAGAAGATGTTTCCAACTACGCTGTCTTCGGTCAAATCGAATATGACGTATCCGACCAACTCAATTTTTCAATCGAAGCACGTTATGCCGAGGACGAAAAAACTGCTCGCGCCGGGGTTCTTTCCCCCGCAGATGCAGCGACATTGGCCCCACTGATTGGCGCCGTTGATGTCGCAGAAATCGTTAATGACCGACTGATTGTGACGGAAAAAACGACGACATTCACCCCACGCTTTATTGTGACCTACAAGCCCACGGAAGACATGACCCTTTACGGGTTAGTTGCCAAGGGCGACAAGCCGGTTGAGTTTAACCTGTCCTTCTTTGATGACGACACAGACCCGACAGAACTCATCAATGCTGTTGCTGATGGCAGGGCAATTATAGCAGAGGAATCCGACTGGAACTATGAACTGGGCATTAAGTCGACCTTTAATGGCGGGCGTGGCTTGTTCAATATGTCGGGCTTCTACATCGACTGGAAAAACCAAGCGGTCAGTTCTGTGGAAGACATCCTGCTCAGCGACGGCTCTCTTGAAACCAACAATACCGTGCGAACCGCTCCTAAGGCCCGGGTTTATGGCCTTGAAATCGAAACCAACTATGCGGCGACGGAAAACATCTTACTCACGGCAGGGTATGGCTACGCAGACCATGAGTTCACAGCGCCCTTCTTTGATGTCCGGGACGCTGCACTGGATGGTGGAGATGGCAACGTTGAAGGCAACACGAACTCTTCGACACCCAAACACAACCTCAACGTATCAGCCAGCTATACTGATGAATTTGGCAACGATACAGATTGGTTCTTCCGCACTTACCTAAACTACGAATCAAGCAAGTTTGCCTCGGTCTCCAACTACGTCAGTACCGGTGACCGCTGGTTATGGAACGCGCAGATCGGTGTTCAGGCAGCCGAGTGGAACCTCACTGCGTATGTCGACAACATCATGGATGACGACACACCGCGGACAATCGGCCGCTTCACGGACTTTGTGAACACATATGCTGCGGCTCCCGGCATTCGGCCAACCTTGTTCTCTATCAACCCACAGCGTGGCCGTGACTTTGGCGTGCGGGCACAATACTCGTTCTAGCACCCCACCCTATTGATACGGAACGCCCCGGAGCACAAGCTCTGGGGCGTTTTCGTTTCAGGGTTTTTAGCGAGAACGACGCGTGGTACTGACTGTTTGATCAGATACTGAAGGGTACAGTTCAATGCACCACATGCTCCTACGCCTCGCCATAGCCGTTTTCCTCTCTTTCTCCTTGCCTGCCTACGCTCAGGACGACTCCAAGTCTGACAAGGCCGCGGAAACCAAGAAGGACAAGGAAGAGCCAAAGGTGTTCGTAAAATCGTTCACGGGACGCTTCAATGACGAACGGGTCGCCTACACGGTAAAGGCTGGAGAGACATTCCTAAAAAACGACGACGGCGATAACACAGCCAGTATCTTTACGGTGGCGTACACAAAAAATGGCGTAGACGACCCAACGACTAGACCGATTACATTTGTCTTCAATGGTGGCCCTGGGTCAGCCTCCCTATGGCTTCATATGGGTGTATTCGGGCCAAAGCGCGTTGTTGTGCCGAGTGATGGCCAAGATGCGGGTGCCGCACCTTACCGGATTGAGGATAACCCACTCAGCATTCTCGACGTGACGGACATGGTTTTCATTGACCCAGTCGGTACAGGCTATTCGCGTACTTTAGGTGATTCAGAGGGGAAAGACTTTTGGGGCCTTCGTGAAGACGCAAAATCTATCGCCGAATTCATGCGTCTCTATTTAACTGAGAATGGCCGCTGGAATTCACCAAAGTACGTTGCCGGCGAGAGTTACGGAACAACGAGAGCGGGCCAATTGGTCAGCGAGTTACAACGCACATTTACCGGCGTCGCGCTCAATGGCGTCATTATGATTTCAGCAGTCATAGACTTCCACGCCGCAGAATTTGCCATGGGAAATTCACTTCCCTACGTCAGCGTTCTACCAACATACGCGGCAACGGCCTGGTATCATGATACGGCCACCGATAAAGCTGAGAACGTCTCAGATTTTGTTGAAGAAGCCCGCCAGTTTGCAATGAATGAATACTCAGTTGCTCTGCTAAAGGGTTCCCGGTTAACGGCAGACGAAGAAGAAAATATTGTCCGCAAACTTGCCAAGTTTACAGGCCTCAGCGAAACGTATATTCGCCAAGCTAATCTAAAAGTCGGAGCTTTCCGCTTCATGAAACAGCTCTTAAGAGATCGCGGCCAAACTGTCGGGCGGTTTGATAGCCGGTACACCGGCGAAGACCTGGACAACGCTGGAGAGTATTTTGACAATGACGCCTCAGCCTATGGTGTCGATGCGGCGTTTGTCGCTGCCGTTAACGACTACCTCACACGCGTCCTCGACGTCGACTTTACGAAAAGATACAAAATCCTCGACGGCGAACCAGGGCGCAACTGGAACTGGTCTACTGGAAGTAGAGGTTGGCCATCGTATGTTAACGTTGCCCCGCATATTGGCCAGGGCATGCGAGAGAACAAAGACCTAAGGGCGTTCTTTGCGAACGGATATTACGATTTAGCCACACCCTTTTTTGCAACAGAAAATGCCGTTGCCGCGAATGGCATAGATCCGGATCGCGTTGTCATGGAGTACTACGAGGCTGGGCATATGATGTACACGCACAAACCATCGTTGGAGAAATTGGCAAAAGACGTTCGGTTGTTCATCAGCGACGGGGAAAAGTAGCCGCGCTACGGCGCCATGGAACCCGAAGCTGCCGTGTTTGGAAATTTGCTCAACAGGCCGGCTTCCTTGATGGCATAGCGATACGAACGGCTCACAGGAACCTCTAACCCGTCGCCAAGGATAATTTCATACGACCGACCGGCACGGCGAATCCCTTGGATTGAATCTGTATTGATCCAGAAGGACCGATGTACTTGCAGTCCCGCGAGGTGCTGGACCTCTCCAACAGCGTCTGAAAACCTGTAACGGATCAACTCGCTCTTCTTGTCTGTATATACGCGCAAGTAATGGTCTTCAGCCTGCAGTGCCCTAATTTCAGCATCAGGACCAGCCGTTAGCTTTTTAACAAACTCAGGTGTGGCGACGGGCATCGACTCCACGCGGAGCTCGCCCTCCTGCTGCTCGCCGAATTGCCTGAGCCTACGTCCCGCTTCTGACTTATCCGAGAGGACACCGTAACGCGGAACACCAAGGCCTTCGGCATAGACGTAGTTCACGACAATCCAAATCAAGATAGGAACCGCGACCACGCTGGCATACGCGAAGACATACTCTTCCCAAACCAAACCTGCTGGAAAAGCGATCTCGGGTCGAACATCAGGAGCAAAACTGCCAGAAACATCGCGCAAGACACTGCGTATCGGACGGCTAACAGCTACGCCTGCAATTCCGCCGAGCACCAATATCAACCAAAGCGGGGGCGTCCAAGGCTTCAAGAGAAACGAGATAAGTCTGGACCCAAGGTCGAATGCGATCCACAGCGCAAAGAAGTTGGTGGTCCATTCGAATAAGGACACTGCGAGAGGGTATTCGGCGGCATAGCCAGCGCGATACCAGCCCAGAATCGCTCCGATGGCGAGCGGCACGCCAAGATACAAGGTTACTACCTGTCGACCGTCCAGGCCTGGAAAGGCCCACTGGCCGAAAGAATCAAGCCTGTCTTTGAACGCAACCGCCATCGTCTCGCTAAATCCGATATCCGCGCGCCAACACGTATGTTAGGGCAAATGTTGGGGGATTCTCATGGGGTCTAGCGGGAGTGTCAATGCAGCCTTGCCCACCTAGGGGCTAAGGTCTCTTTGGTCAACTCACGACAATGCAGACCAATTTACGACAAGACGATGGGCCTGACGACTTGGGGACTGCACTTCGCTAGAGAAAACGCTACGATCTTTCGATGGAAAACAACTTTGGCAGGGCGAGCATGAACGAACAGGTATCAAGACGGGACACGTTGACAGGATTTAGCCTCCTGGGGCTAAGCGGACTAGCGTCTGGCCTACCAAGCACTGCCCAAGCAGCAGACCTGCCGGACATCGAAAGCCCAGAGGGAAATTTGCGAAATCTCCTCCGGATGTCCGCCAGCTTAGATCCCGAAGATTGCCCCTGGTATTACAACGGCACGATTTTCGCGATTGTGGGCGAAGAAGCCCCTCGTCCAATTATGACCTTCCAAGGCATGGAGATGTATTGGGCACAGAAGGTCGAAGAAGGACGATACCGGTTTACCGGCAACACCGTCTCGTTCATGACCGACGTAGAGTCGGGCGACTGGTTGCGACAGATGAAAAACCCGTACACCGGAAAAACCGTAGATGTCCCTGCTGCCGTTCAAGGCGGAAACCCCAAGCGAGGCTTTAATTATACGGTCGATGGCGTCGAACCATCGTGGGCTGCAGATAAAATAGAAGATAAGCCGCTAAAGCTTTGGTGGACGGCGGCTGGCAACTACGTATGGCTGCACAACGAAACTGTCTACCCACCCGGCTTGCCATCACCACGCAAACAACGGCAAACGAACTTTGCCCTCCGAGAGCACTTCGTTGATCCCAGTGTGCGTAAAATTCCCGCTACGTTTTCAGCTACATTCTTCTCGCCATGGCCCCACTGGATGGAAATGGGCGACCAACCGGGCCACGTCATTTGGCACGCATCTGGAGCGAAGCTCGATTCTATTGACGACTTACCGCCTACTTATAAGGCTCGCCTTCTAGCCGAGCACCCGGATCGCACAACGGCAAATCCGAACGCATAACCAGAGACTGCGACTCCAGAGAGCCTTCGTTAGAAGTCGTATCGCTTGCCGCTGTAGCGAATAATCGTCCCAGCATCGTCTAAACTAAGACCGGCGATAACGCCGATCATGCCGCGAATTGAAACCTCCGGCGTGATGAAGCTGGGGCCAGGGTCGGTTACTTTCTCCACCGCCACTTCGCCTGGCGTGAGCATAGCAACGGTTATGCCGTCCTTGCTCGCTTCTTTCGAGAGGTTATAAACAGCGGCGTTCATCGCCGCCTTGCTTACCTTGTACCAATAAGCGCCAGGGAAATTTCCGTACTCAAAACTATGAACCCCAAGCAAAGCGGTGATAGCCACAACCTTTTTCTGCTTCCCCAGCTTGATGTTCTCATAGAACGCCTCGGTGACACGTAAAGGGCCAATCGCATTGACGCTCATAAACGTATCAACTGTCGTGTAATCCAAAGTCCCAAAGCTCTGCCCCGACCCGAGGAAGTCTCCAGATACGCCTGCGTTGTTAATCAGAACGTCGATAGGTTGACCATCGTATTTCTCAACCAATGCAGAGAGATGCTGACCATCTGTGACATCTAAAAGTTCGACGGTGACATTCGGTTGAGCACGAGCAAATTGTTGCAACGCCTTGGCCTGCATAGGCCGCCGTGTCGTCGCAATGACTGTCCATCCTTTTGCAGAATATTGGCGAACAAACTCTAATCCAATACCGCGGTTAGACCCCGTGATCATAACCGTAGGCTGCTGAGCCAGGGCATCCATCGCCTGACTTTCCGCAAGGAGTCCAACAAAGAATACCAACGCCGTGAGAATTTTTCGATGGACCACGCACACCCCCTAAATAGACCTATCTTTTAGTAGTGCCGTTTAGCACCCAATAAACTTGTCATAGGGTGAACATACCTTGCAAAACCCGACAATGGAAAAGCGTTTTGAAGCAGTTCAAAGCATCACCACCAGGGTCACAACGCGCTCGGAGCGCGTGACCAAACGGTGGTGACGCTATAAAACGGAGCATAGCCCCAGTTCGCAAAAGAGCGTTTCTGTTAAGGTGACTGTCTTATATCTCACCGAAACACGGGGAACTAAAGATGAGCCGTATGTCACGCGCCTTTACGGCCTGGGCCTGCCTACTAATTCTAATGACAAACGCCCCCACACGGGCAGAAACCATTCTCGTAGCCGGTGCCACAGGACAGAGCGGCAAACTCATCGTCGCGGCTTTGCTCAGGGAGGGATATACGGTCCGCGCAATGTCGCGTAGCGCTGAGCGGGCCGCTAGCCTTGGTGAAGGTGTTATTCCCGCTGTTGCGGACGTCACCGATCCAGCTTCCCTGGCAACCGTGATGGAGGGTGTCGGTGCTGTGTTATCGGCTATTGGAGGACGGCGCCCCATAGGGTCGAACGGTTTCAAAGCAGTCGACTGGGAAGGCAACCGCGCGCTTATTGATGCCGCTAAAACCGCGCACGTAAAACGATTCTTGGTGATTACAGCAGGGTCAGCTGGTCGCGATGGGTTCTTGTATACATTGCCCCTCGCTCCCTATCCGTGGAAAGCGAAAGCCGAGGCGTATTTACAGAATAGCGGCTTGGATTACACCATCATCGCACCCGGTGGATTACGTGACGAACCGGCGGGGCTAATCGGGGTGCGGCTAGCGCCCAAGAACGATTATATCGTTGGACCGGTCAATCGTTCAGACGTCGCGGAAGTTATGGTCGCCAGCCTGATGGACGACCGGACCATCGGCACCACGATGACCATTATCAATGATGAAACGCTTGAGCCTGACGCCTGGCGCGAAACTCTGTCCAAGTTCCCAAAAGACTGAAATTCATTAAAATCTACGGCCTTTCGTCACGCATGTGTGAAGCTGAAAGCCTTTATTCTTAACGCTTTCTTTGCCTTACCCGGGCACTTTAGGGGACAGTGGAGGGTGCTTGCCAACCGCAGGACACCCCGTGTCCTCAGACCGGCAGCAACACAGACTAATTTCGGAGCGAAGTGGTGAGCGACTTTAGCCGTGATCCAAAAGGCTATTACACCACGCTCGGCGTACCCGATGATGCGGACGCCGACGCCATTAAGTCTGCCTTTCGTTCAAAAGCCAAACGCCTCCACCCAGACATCAATCCCTCTCCGATCGCTGCCAAACAGTTTCACAGGTTGAACGAAGCCTACGAAATCCTATCGGATTCCGGCAAGCGCGCGACGTACGACAAGAAGAGACCTAAGCCCAAAAAGAAACCTGAGAAGAAAAAAGAAAAGAAGCCACCGCCGGATCCAAAACAAGCAAAGAAATCCGAGCCAAAGGCAGCAAAAAAAACCACTGCCGAAAGCCCGCCTAAATCTAAAAACAATACAAAGGGCGGTGAGAGCAAAACACGTGGTGCCAAGCCAACCCCATCGGTCAGCCCTGAGGTTTGTCAGTGCGGCAACGTAACTGCACAACCACGATATGTCGTCTTCGACATGGTTGCCGGACAAGGTCTCTCTGTAAAACGCAAAGAAGTTAGTGGGATATACTGCAGAACCTGTGCAGATAAGGCCGCCCTTAAAGCGAGCCTTATCACTTGGATCACTGGATGGTGGGCAATCCCCAACGGCCCGAAAGAAACAATCAAGGCGTTGTGGAACAATATTCGGGGTGGGCGCAAACCAGCAGATCGGAATACCCGCCTCCTCATTCGCCAAGCCAAAGCATTCAAAGAACGTGGCGACTTAACACTCGCACGCGGAACGGCTGAACAGGCGCTCACATTTGCTCGCACCCCTGAACTACGCAAAGACGTTGATACGTTGCTCCTGTCGCTGTCCGCTCATAACCCTAAACACTTGCGCACGCGCTGGGACAAACCCGGCTGGGCACCCATTATTCAATTAGCACCGGTGATAGCCTTTATTATATGGGGGAGCCTATCCTTCACCATGAGCACACCGACATCGCTGACAGAATGGATCACAGCAACCGTAAGCGGGAGCACCGGTATTTCGGCAGACGATATCGTGATTGTTTAAACAGAGGCTCTCAATGTCAGAACCGGGCCAAGCCAAGATTATCAAGTCCTGTTGATTTTGCCCAAGGGCACACCGGTCAGCGTCATTGAAATTAGCCCCGGTGGATCATGGGCCCGCGTTCAAACGCCGGACCTTACAGAAGGGTTTGTTCCCATTCGAGCGGTCAAGCCAGTTCCATAACGACAGTGATGCATAGATATTCGGGTTGAAAAGCAACGCAGTATTGCAACACTACATGACGAGAGCGTTCTGCTTACGGCGATGCAACTCGAGCCCCATTTCGTCGAGCTCAATCTGTTCCAAACGAGACTTTTCCAGACCTTCTGCCTCGTCTCTCTGCTCTTGAGTGATTTCGAAGGTCTTCAGTCGACGATACGCTTCCGACAGTTCATCACGCGCCTCTTCAATCTGGGTGCGAACATAGCCAAGCGCTTCATTGAATTGCGCGCGTCGGGTTTGCCAGTGCTGCAGATAAGCAGTGAACGTAGAGCCCTCCCATATGCCAGCATCTGACATAAAGGCTGCCTCCGCTTCCTTTTCGCGGGTAATAGCGTTGATCCCCGCAAGCACCGCTTCCTCTTGACGTAGAAGCACGGCCATGGCGCGCTGACGCTCATCAACCTCAAACTTCCGAAGGCGGATCAGAGTTGCTAAGTCGTCATTATTAGCCATGAGCGCCTATCACTCGGCCGGCTGAGAGGGATCAGGTTGAGGCGTGAAGTCGGCCGGATTGGCGCCAGATATTTGCGGCGGCTCAGTCCCGTCGGTACCTGGGTCCACTTCCTGAGGTGGCTCTAAAGCTTCTGCGAGAAGGCGATAGCACGTCTCAAGATCAGAGTGATCGTCCTTCGTTTGCCGCATAAATTCTTCAATGCGCGGATAATAGAACATTGCCTCATCGACTTCGGGGTTGGAGCCCCTTCGATACGCTCCCAAGCGAATCAATTCAGCCATATCCTCATAGGACGAAATGTACTTCCGCGCCTTCTCAAGAAGGGCATTTTGCTCATCGGTGTTACAGCCGGGCATCGTTCTGGAGATGGACTTCAACACGTCGATAGCAGGGTAGCGACCCCGCTCTGCGATAGCGCGGTTGAGGACGACGTGACCATCAAGAATACCGCGAACAGCATCTGAGATCGGCTCATTGTGGTCATCGCCTTCAACCAGCACTGTAAACATTCCAGTGATGTTGCCGGTGCGCTTGCGACCTGGGCCAGCGCGTTCCAACAATTTCGGAAGCTCGGCGAAAACAGTTGGGGTATAGCCTTTGGCTGCCGGAGGCTCTCCTGCGGATAAACTGATTTCCCGTTGTGCCATTGAGAAGCGTGTCACTGAATCCATCAAGCACAACACGTTTTTACCCTGGTCTCTAAAATACTCGGCGACCGCAAGCGTGACATACGCCGCTTGGCGACGCATCAGAGGTGGCTCATCAGATGTCGCGACGACAACAACGGATCGCGCCAAACCATCAGGGCCTAAATCATCTTCAATAAACTCGCGAGCTTCACGACCACGCTCGCCGACCAGCCCGACCACTGTGACATCAGCATTGGTGTAGCGGGCCATCATCGACAACACCGTCGATTTGCCAACGCCAGAACCCGCAAATATTCCCATGCGCTGGCCATGACAACATGTCGTAAATGTGTTCAGACACCGGATGCCGAGATCGACCTTCGACCCGATGCGCTTTCGTGTATGGGCTGGTGGTGGAGCATTCTTAATCGGATAAGCACTGTCGCCAGATGGCAAGGCGCCTTTATCATCAATCGGCCGACCCATTGCGTTAACGACACGCCCGAGCCAAGCGTCTTCCGGGAATATAGAGGGCTGGCTTTCGCCGATTTCGGCGCGACAACCCAGGCCAACGCCTTCGAGCGCGCCAAATGGCATAAGCAGCGCACGGCCATCCCTAAACCCCACGACCTCACAAGTTACTTTGCGATCGTCGCGGGCAATGATGTTGCATCGGTCGCCGACTGAGAGATTACCCTGAACACCAGAGACCTCGATCAGAAGACCTTGAACCGCCGACACACGACCGTACACGCGGTGCACCGGCAATCGCTCGAGCTCATTAATCAGTGTTGAAATATTGACCGTCACAGCACCCTTTATCCCATCTTTTGAGCCTGTTGTTATATCCCAGCGCGAGTCCCAGTCACGCGCCCCACGGAAAACAAACCCATACCTACGGTCGAGAAAGCAGAGCATACAGCTGGGCCGTTAACGCGGGGTAAAGGCCGAACAACCGGACAAAGCCCTGATTTCGTTGCATTCTAGCGACTCGGCGCGAAACCTAGCTTCGTAAGGCGCTTCATGGTATATTAAGAGGTATTAAGACTGGGGCGAGAGCGGAAGGGGCTGCTTACCATGCGCATTCTATTAGTTGAAGACGATCAATCGACAGCACAATCCATCGAGGCAATGCTGAAGAAAGAAGATTGGGTGGTCGACATCACCGACATGGGTGAGGACGGTGTCGAAATCGGTAAGCTGTACGAGTACGACCTCGTGATCCTTGATCTCATGCTACCGGACATGGATGGCCTCGAAGTCCTTCGGCAACTCCGCAATGCAAAAGTAAACACGCCGGTTCTCATTCTTTCGGGTCTGACTGAACCGACGAAAAAGGTACAAGGCCTCGGCATTGGCGCTGACGACTATCTAACAAAGCCCTTTAATCGCGATGAACTGATGGCCCGTATCCAAGCTATTGTTCGTCGGTCCAAGGGACACTCTCAGCCAAAAGTTGAAGTTGGCAAGCTGGCTGTTCACTTGGAAGACCGCACGGCCCAGGTGGAAGGCGAGCCCCTTCACCTCACAGGTAAAGAATACGGCATCCTTGAATTGCTTGCGCTCCGCAAGGGTACGACCCTCACGAAAGAGCAGTTCTTAAATCATCTCTACGGCGGCATGGACGAGCCTGAACTGAAAATTATTGATGTCTTTATCTGCAAATTACGCAAGAAGATCGCTAACGCTACAGGCGGCGACCACTACATTGAAACGGTGTGGGGTCGAGGCTACGTACTACGCGAGAGTATGGCCGCCGAAGACCTACCCCCTGCCAAAATAGCAGCTGGGTAAACTGAAGCATCGTGGCGAGAGTGTGACAGGCTCCATCACATTCCGACCAAACTTCTAAAACATTGTTCGTCTGTTTCTTAAACTGACGAATGGAATATTTTATGAAGCTCAAGTCGATGGCTGTCACGTCAGCCACTTTTCTCGCCCTATCCGCATGCGCAAATACTGGCGCAGGTTATCTGCCTATTGTCGACGGGCCCAAGAATGCGGCCTATTCCGCAGATCTAAACGAGTGCCGCTCACTCGCTGAGCAACGTAATTACACCAACGGTGACGTTAAGAACGACGCCCTATTAGGCGCAGGGATAGGCGCCCTAGTCGGGGCCGCGGACGAAGGCGTAGAAGGAGCGATTGGTGGACTCCTCATCGGCGGACTACTGGGCGGCGGCGGCCGGGCCTGGGAAACACAGGACGAGCGGAAAGAAATAGTAATGAATTGCCTTAAACTTCGTGGACACAGAATCGTCGGCTAAAGCGGCATAGGTCTGGGTGCGCACAGCTGACAAACACGCACCCAGCTGCCTAGCAGCCTTAAATGTGCGTTTCCTGCTGCGGTTCAGCGCCCATAATGGTATAGATCCACTCATGACGTCAGATCACCACGAGCAAATAAATCCCAGCGACGATGCCCCCCGTGCGTCGAATAGATCAGTCGGGGTGGTGCTCGCGGTTGTGTTCGGCCTAATTGGCGCGTGGCCTTTGTTTGCCGATGCGCCGGTTCGCACTTGGGCCATTGCCGTAGCTGCAGGCCTCGCAGTGCTCGCTTTCATCTTGCCGCGTGCGTTGACCCCTGTCGCCTGGGCTTGGTTGGGTCTTGGACAGGTGCTCCACCTGATTGTCAGCCCCGTTATCCTTGGCGCCCTCTACATTATTGCCGTGATACCGACAGGGCTTTATTTAAAGATTTCAGGCAAAGACCCTCTGCGCCTCAAGCGAGACCCTAACGCCTCAAGTTACTGGGTCGACCGGGATCCACCTGGACCTGATCCAAAATCACTGCCGCAACAGTTCTGAGTTTAACACATGTCTTTTATCGTCGAATTTTGGCAATTCCTGAGAGTCCGTAAGAAGTTCTGGCTTCTCCCGATGATTTTCATGCTCGTTCTCTTTGGCGGCCTGATTGTACTCGCGCAGGGCAGCGCTGTTGCGCCCTTCATTTATACGATTTTTTAATCTGACGGGCAGGAACTCACGGTGCGTATTCTTGGTCTGTCCGCCCTTTATCACGACAGTGCAGCAGCACTAATTGTTGATGGACAAATTGTTGCAGGGGCTCAAGAAGAACGGTTCACGCGCATCAAGCATGATGCGTCTTTGCCAACACATTCGATCAACTATTGCCTTGAGCATTCTGGCCTGAAGCCAGCCGACATCGACGTCGTTGCATTTTACGAAAAACCATTTCTAAAGTTCGAGCGTCTTTTAGAAACTTACGCCGCTTTTGCTCCCCGGGGGTTCACATCTTTCCGCCGCGCAATTCCGGTTTGGGTGAAAGAGAAACTGTTCCAAAAAGACAATTTAATCACGCACCTCAAGACGTTCGACCCAGACGTCGACTGGAATTCGAAACTCATTTTCTCAGAACACCACCTGAGTCATGCGGCATCAGCTTTCTTTCCTTCTCCTTTCGATGAAGCCGCAGTTCTGACCATGGATGGGGTTGGAGAGTGGGCCACCACGTCCCTTGCGCATGGCCAAGGCAACAGCCTATCGATGCAGAAAGAAATTCACTTTCCGCACTCGCTCGGCCTGCTTTATTCGGCATTCACGGCTTACACAGGCTTCAAGGTGAATTCTGGGGAGTACAAGGTTATGGGCCTAGCGCCCTATGGTCGCCCCAGATTCGCTCAAAAGATCATGGACAACCTCATTGATATCAAGGACGACGGAACGTTCCGGTTGGACTTGAGCTATTTCGATTATGCGACCGGGCTTACCATGACGAACAATAAGTTCGCTGAGCTGTTTGACGGCCCAACCAGGAGCCCCGAGACGGCGATTGGGCAGCGAGAAATGGATCTTGCTGCCTCTATTCAGTCGGTCACAGAAGACGTCGTTTTACGCCTCGCGCGGGGAATAAAAAAAGAAACCGGTGCATCGAACTTGTGCCTCGCAGGAGGCGTCGCTCTTAATTGTGTCGCCAACGGAAAAATACAAGCAGAAGGCATATTTGACCAATTATGGATTCAGCCCGCAGCCGGTGACGCGGGCGGTGCTCTAGGAGCAGCCTTAGTCGCTCATCACCTTTACAAAGACGGTGATCGAAAGACGGCATCAAGCGGTGACGGTATGTCTGGAACTTACCTCGGACCTGGCTTTGAACAGTCTGATATTGAAGCCAGGCTATCCAAGGCGGGCGCCGTATTTAAACGCCTTGATGAGACCGCCTTGATCGAGCACACAGCAGAATCGTTGGCGAACAACAAAGGCGTGGGGTGGTTTCAAGGCAGGATGGAGTTCGGCCCGCGCGCTCTTGGAGCGAGATCGATCCTTGGTAATCCGAGCCACGCCGAAACCCAGCGCACATTGAATCTAAAAGTAAAATTCAGAGAAAGTTTTCGACCATTTGCGCCGGCAATTTTACGAGAAGACGTTAGCGATTGGTTCGACCTTGATTGCGACAGTCCCTACATGCTGATCGTCGCACCTGTTGAAAACAATCAGTGCATACCTTTAACTCGCCTGGACCTGGAGCGACGGGGCATCGACCGCGTCAATGCGCAACGGTCGACCATCCCCGCAGTGACACATGTTGACTACTCAGCACGGGTCCAGACTGTCCATCGAGAAACCAACCCTAGATTCCACAGCCTGATAGAAAAATTTAAAGAAAAGACCGGCGTTCCGATCGTAGTGAACACCAGCTTTAACGTGCGCGGCGAACCCATCGTCTGCACTCCAGAGGATGCGTTCAGGTGCTTTATGGCAACCGGAATGGATGTATTGGTTATTGGTGACTGTGTGCTCGAAAAAAGCGAGCAAGACCCTCAACTAGCGGAAGACTACGCGGACTCTTTCGCGCTCGATTGAGCATGAGGAGGCCAAGCGCCGGCGGCTAGAGATTGTGTGGCGGGGCGATCGGGACGATGCACACCGAACACACCAATTTCTGGGGCAATCGGCATAAAGTTTGGTGATATACTCGCGGTCGTCTCGGATACACCGAGATAGAGCGCTCCGTCATCCGACAAGAGTCGAGAGACTCGACCCAGGACTTTTATTTTCGTTTCTTGGTCAAAGAACGTAAGAACGTTCCGGCAGAACACCACGTCAAATGCGCCGAGCGGATACAGTTCATCAAGCAAATTCCAGCTCTTAAATTCTATACCAGCCCGTAAGATATCTTTGATTCGCCACTGCGCGTCGCCAATTTTCTCAAAGCCAGACATGAGCATCTGGATCGGCAAGCCGCTTTGGGCCTCAAATTGGGAATAAACACCTTTCTGTGCGCGAGTAACTGCTCCATCAGCGATATCGACACCCAAGATCTGTGGATCACATGCTCCTAGCAGTTCACTAGCCTGTCGAAGCAGTAGAGCCAAAGAATACGCCTCTTGCCCTGTGGAGACACCACAACAGAGAATACGAAAAGACTGCTTCTCTTTCCGAGCCAATAAGAGATTGGGGAGGGTGACGGTCCGGAAATGTTCAAAGGGTTTCCAATCGCGGAAAAATGATGTCTCAACGGACATCATCGCCTCGATCACTTCGCGCTCCAAAGACCTCCTCCTCTCCTCCGGAGGTCACTGATCAAGTCTTCTAACCCTTTGAGCCTGCGTCTACGCAACACGGGCATCAGTCGATTCTCGATCAGGTAGGACTTGTCGCTGGTCAGCACGAGGCCAGACCGGTCCTTTAGGAGCGTCGCAACAAAATCAAAATCTTCAGGTGTCATGGCCCGACCTCACCTGACACCAAGAGTCAGAGAACGCAAATCCAAGACGGATGTAGAAAGAGCGGGTCACTAGTCAAGCACACCAATAATATCAAACTTTGCGCGCACGATTTCGCCATCAAATGGCTTCATTATGTATTCATCAGCACCAGCATTGAGCGCCTCTTGTATATCTTTCGGGTCATTCTCCGTTGCGCAAAAAACAACCTTCGGAATATGACCGTTTGGCAGTGCCCTAAGCTCTTTTAAGTAGCCCAACCCAGACAGATTGGGCATCTCCCAGTCTAACAAAACGACATTGGGCATACTCACTCGCGTCGCATCGAGAGCTTTAGCGCCATCGACTGCTTCTTCAGCTTTAAAGCCAAGGTCTTCAACAATACGGCGCGCTACGCGCCGGATCACCCGTGAGTCATCCACAATTAGGCAACGCTTCATTTAGGTATTGGGCAAGGTCGGCTTGAGCCACGACGAGCCATGCGTTCCATCCCCCCCAGTTGTACATTTCATCGTTTTCTAACAATACATTAGTGGGTTAGAGAGCCGCGATAAAGCGATAGAAAGCACACGCTATCGGCTCGATACGACTTAATTTTCCTGGGGTGGCACCGCCTCAGTTGCAAAACGTCGCATCTTTACGGCCAATGGGCGGTAAGAATCGCTCCACCACCATCGTCTCTAACAGCCAGGGCACCGCCAGTTCCGGTGACAAGAGATCGTGTCAGGTGGGCCTGAACGTTCTGGGCTGTCAGCGGAGCCTCACTCGGACTGGAAATAGCAGCCTCTGTATCCTCACGCAGTCTTGAAGTCCGCTCAGGTGCCGTACGGTTAACAACAACGATATCGAGGCCGCCAGTGGCAGCAGTCACGGCTAACGACAGGGTTTCGCAACTGTGCATGCATTCAAGACCTAGGAGAGCAAGGTTTGATACTATCTGCGGTCCACTATTGCCCAGATGATTCATCACTCCCTCTAAGCTCTCTTGCACCGGCCATTCGAGTGTCGGCGCACCACTCAAACCGGATGTCGCATCAAGGTATTCAACAAGAGTTCGTTCCAAACCATCGAACTTTGCTGAACCGCCACCAGACCAACCAAAGGCCATGCGGAGGAACTTTAGTTTGCGGCCTGCCGCATCGGCACTGCCAGACAGAAGCGAGAGGGTTTCGTCATCGATCAGTGAAGGATCGCTGCCCATCAACCCAACGCCCGCCGAAATTGCGCCAACCGGGCCCGCCAAATCATGACAAAGGCGCGTGCATAAGAGATGTGCGATTTGAAGGTCAGTGTTCATTTTTCGTCATATCCGGCAAAATCAATTCACCCATCATAGCAAGACTGTTGGTTGTCGCCCAACAGCCTGTACACTCAAATAAAACATTATCAGGATGCGAAAACCGCATGCAATCGGACCATATTCCTGGAGCCCTTGTCGTAAACCCCGCCCAGCCTGATTGGGGTATCGGCCAAGTTCAATCTGCCGTAGGCACAAAAGTGACCGTGAATTTTGAGAATATGGGAAAAATTGTAGTTAATACGTCGATTGTTAACCTTGAGCACATAGATCCCGACGAGTTACCAAGGGATTGAGTTTCACTGCCGTTGTCACCATATGGCCAGCAACGCTAAGATTTCTAAAGAAAATCAGTGCACAACAATTAACAAAATGACCCCCACCATGATAAACAGTCGGCATGATTGATCCGTTTGGCAGAGAAGTGACCTATCTTCGCGTTTCGGTTACAGACCGATGCGATTTGCGGTGCGTGTATTGCATGGCAGAAGACATGGTTTTCTTGCCCAAACGCGACCTTTTGACGTTAGAAGAACTTGATCGCCTTTGCAGCACGTTCGTTGACCTTGGCGTGCGCAAGCTGCGCCTTACGGGCGGAGAACCTTTGGTGAGGCGCAACGTTATGTCTCTCATCGAGTCGCTGGGGCGTCACCTCGAGACTGGGGCGTTAGACGAGCTAACCCTGACCACCAACGGAACACAACTGGCCAAGTTTGCAGACCAATTGGCAAACGCAGGCGTGAAGCGCATCAACGTGTCACTAGACACATTGAACCCTGACACATTTCGCAAGATCACACGATGGGGCGACCTCGATAAGGTCTTGGCCGGACTCGAAGCAGCCAAGCAAGCGGGCCTGGCAATCAAAATCAATACGGTGGCGATGCGAGATGCCAACGAGCACGACATAAACGACATGGTTTCCTGGTGTGGAGAGCAAGGGTTTGACCTCACGTTTATCGAGACCATGCCTTTAGGCGACATTGATGGTGACCGCACTGAGCAATACATGCCCCTTAGTATCGTGCGCGCGAATCTGCAAAAAGAATGGACCTTGGAAGATACAGACTACCAAACGGGCGGCCCCGCTCGCTACACAGTCTGCAAGGAAACTGGACGGCGTGTGGGCTTCATAACTCCCATGACTCACAATTTCTGCGAGTCCTGCAACCGAGTTCGCCTCACCTGCACCGGCACACTATACATGTGCCTCGGTCAGGAGGACGCAGCAGACCTGCGCACCCCGTTAAGACAGAGCGAAAGTAATGAGCCCCTCATTGCTGCAATCCATGAATCAATAGAGCGCAAACCAAAAGGCCACGATTTCATAATCGACCGGAGAAACAACCGTCCAGCAGTATCCCGCCACATGAGTGTAACTGGCGGGTAGGCTCTACCCGGTTCCGCCTATATACTTTGCTGCAACCGACCAACAGACACTATTAACCCTGCACCGGTGCGATCATGAGTGAACCAAGCGTTGCCTTTGTGGCCACAGACAGCGAACCAGCGCAGATTGCCCTCCAGAGCCTGCATAAGCGCTATGGGCAACTAAAGCCCGAAGACGCAGACGTGATTGTTGCCCTCGGCGGCGACGGGTACATGCTTGAAGCCTTACATACGTTCCTTCCACTCGCCAAACCGGTGTTCGGCATGCACCGCGGGACCGTCGGTTTTTTGATGAATGAGTATTCCGAAGATGACCTTCCAGCTCGCCTTGCTAAAGCCGAAACGGTTGAGCTACACCCTCTAAAAATGACAACAATTGATTCCGAAGGAAAGGAATCATGCGCCCTTGCCATCAACGAAGTCTCCATGTTGAGAGAATCTCGACAAGCAGCAAAACTTAAAGTCTTCATCAATGACCGGTGCCGCATGGAGGAACTGGTTTGCGACGGCGCGCTTGTGTGCACACCAGCCGGTAGCACCGCGTACAACCTTTCAGTTCACGGCCCAGTATTACCGCTAGGGGCTGATCTCCTTGCTGTTACGTCCATTAGCGCCTTCCGCCCACGACGTTGGCGCGGCGCAATTGTACCGGATAATGCTGTCATAAAATTTGAGATCTTGGACTCTGACAAGCGACCAGTCAGTGCGGTGGCTGATCGCACCGAGGTTCGTCACGTTGTTGAAGTCACGATAAAAGAAGATCGCACACAGTCGATTAAGCTTCTGTTCGACCCGGAACACAATTTGGAAGAGCGAATTCTTGCTGAGCAATTCTCACCGTGAGTGAGTCGCCTAACGGCACGACACCTTCTTCTTTACCAACTGCAAGTCTCAGAAATATCGCGATAGCGCTCGGCCTCGGCGGCACTGGCGGAGCGATATTTTTTGCCCTGTCACTCCCCCTACCCTGGATGCTCGGCGCCATGGCCGCCACATCAGTTGCGGCTATCAGTGGAACATCACTGGCAATGTCAAAGCACCTCCGCAATTTTATGATCGCGGTGATTGGAGTCCTCCTCGGCAGCGCCTTCACCCCAGACCTTGCAGGACAGATCATTCAATGGGCTGTGAGCTTGTCAATTCTAGCGGGCTTCTTAGTACTCCTCGCCATCTTGGTGCCAATGTTTCTGAGAAGAGCTGGATACGACAGAGCGACGGCATTCTTTGCAGCTTTGCCGGCCGGACTAACCGAAATGACAGCGGTTGGCTCGGACAATGGGGGCAACCCGCAGACCATCGCGCTCACCCATACAGTCCGTGTTTTTATCGTGGCCTTCGCCATTCCGTTTCTTATGGTCACCTTTGCCGGTTATGACCGACCAGACACGGTGAACGCTATCACCCGTGACATGTCTTTTTTCGATATCAGCCTTCTCTCAGTCTGTTGCGTTGCCGGGCTTTGGTTCGGACTAAAGATGAAATTTCCAGCGGGAGCGCTGGCAGGACCACTTATCCTTAGCGCTTTGGTGCACGTCAGTGGATTGACCGCTTCATCGCCGCCTGAAGTTCTCATTGCATCCGCACAGGTCGTCTTGGGCGCGTCAGTCGGCTCGCGTTTTTCTGGCCTTACCCTAGCGACAACCGGAAAAACGCTGGGCTTAGCAGTTGTTGTAACCATTGGAATGATCACCTTAAGCGGCATTGGGGCGATCGTCTTAGGCCCTATTGTCGGTATCAATCCCATGGCGCTGCTCTTAGCGTTAGCGCCTGGTGGCGTCACAGAAATGAGCCTCATGGCATTGGCCTTAGATCAAGACATCGCTTTTGTGACGACGCACCACATTGTGCGCATTGCTCTAATCGTCATGATTGGGCCTGTCGTGTTTGCCGCTTTGGAGAAATGGCGCAGCAAAAATCCCAGAATTACCAGCGAAAGCCAGGAATAATCGCCCACGGTTCTCGGTCTTGATGCTTGGCGAGATCAGAGGCTTTTTCCAGATCAGCGGCCTCACCGTAAGCAACTCCAAGCGCTTCAGCATGGATACCACCGGTGCACCAGATCGCTTTTAGTCCGGATGCATTTGCGCCAGCGACGTCAGTCTCCAGCGCATCTCCGATAACGGCGATACGACTGAGGTCAGAGATACCCAATCGACCAGCAGCGAGGTGGTACACGGCAGGGTCTGGCTTGCCGCGGTACACAGCCTTCCCTCCCAGCGCCTCGTATCGACGGGCAATCGCTCCAGCGCAGACAACACGTTTGCCTTCACGCATTACGACGTCATCCGGATTCGCGCAGACCATTGGAAGGCTGTGCGCAAGGGCGTCAGCTAAAACCGTTTCATAGGTATCGAGGCTATGATCCAACTCTACCGGCCCCGTGTTTAAGACGAAATCTGCTTGCTCCATTACATTGAGCCGCTGAATACCAGTGTCTTCTAGTACACTGACATCGCGTTCAGGTCCGATATGGTAAGCTCGGCTCCCCAGAGCAGCGAAGAACGGATCCGTCCTGGATTTAAGTTCTTGCCACGTCGCCTCACCCGACGAAAAAACATCACCGTATAAATCAGCATCGACCCCCATCTTCGTCATGCCGTCGATCAGCAGGCGACTTCGACGCGGCGCATTCGAAAGTAAGATCGTCTTGATACCGCTCTCTTTGAGAGCGAGGAACGTCTCCACCACACCGGGGTAGGCCGTCACGCCATCGTGTATCAAGCCCCACAAATCGAGGATAAAGCCGTCGAAGTCTGCTGAAACTTCCGACAATCCCTTCAACGCTTTCATGCCTTGTTTCCTCATCGGTGGTCCGCACCTACAGCATCCTGTATGGAAGCAAAGCCATCAGCCTTCAGGCTCTCGACAAGTCCGTTCTTTATCTCGCCTACAAGAGCAGGGCCTTTAAAGACCAGCGCCGAATACAGCTGAATCAAACTCGCGCCAGCTTTGATTTTTTCATATGCCTCAGCGGCAGACGACACCCCCCCAACACCGACGAGAGGAATCTTTCCCTCAGTCCGAGCGTATATCTCTCTCAGCAGCGCGGTGGATTTGAAGAGCAATGGCCGACCACTTAATCCGCCGGTCTCCACCTGAGCGGAAGACAGCAACGTTTCTGGTCGGTCCACCGTGGTATTTGAAACCACTAATCCATCAAAACCTTCTTTGAGTGCCAGAGCACAGATATCTTCGATATCTTTCTGTTCCAGGTCGGGGGCTATTTTCACCAGCACTGCGGGCTTCAATGTATCAGGTGCTGACAGCGCAGCTGTTCTCACGGCCTCAACGATGGCAGTTAACTTGCTTGGATCCTGGAGTGCTCGAAGACCGGGTGTATTGGGAGAGGACACGTTTATTGTTAGAATTTCGGCCAGAGGGGACAAGGACCGTGCCAAGCCCGCATAGTCCGAAGGTGGATCATCAGAGTCTTTATTGAGACCTAGGTTGACCGCAAGTGGCCCTGGCAATGAAGACCTCCTCTGGTCAACCAGCGCCAATACAACCTTATCAACCCCCACACTGTTGAGGCCCATACGATTAATCACGGCCCCGTCTTCGGATAAACGGAATAATCTTGGCTTTGGATTTCCAGTTTGAGGCCGGAGCGTTACGCCCCCCACCTCCACAAACCCGAATCCAAGGCGATAAAGAGCGGAAACGGCCTCAGCGTGCTTATCAAAACCCGCCGCAAGACCGACTGGATTGGAAAAAACACGCCCCCAGACCTCCGTTGCCAGACCGACCGACATGCCGGGTGACGGCAGACTCCAGGCTGGCACCGTTTTAAGCGCTAAAAGCGCCAATCTATGTGATGTCTCAGCATCCAACCGCCACAAAATTGGCTTTATCCAGGGGTATAAATTAGGCATATGCGCTTACCCAGGGCTCAATATCGACCAATGCTTTAGAGCTCCAGTCCTTCCTCGGGAACATATTTAGAATAAGTAGTAGAAAAACCATGGGTTTTTTGTTCTTCTGCGTAGTGGCTTAAGGTTATAGTTGCCACGTTACCTGGGGGTTTAGCAAAGCGTTTTGTCTACTGTGCGTCCTGATCCAAAATTATCATCCCGCGGCCTAGCCCGACTTATCGAGCAAGTCGGCAAAGCTTGCTATAATCTTGGCTATACGCCGGGTCTCAACCCGGCGCAGTGGGCCGCTTTGCGCTATTTTAAAGAGACCACCACTGATCGGCGGACCGTGACTGGATTCGCTAATTTTCAAGGCACAACAAAGGGCACAGCCTCACAGACCGTCGCGGCCCTAGTTCGCAAAGGTTACCTGGAGCGGGTCGCCGATAAAAATGATCGCCGTGTCCATCGCCTTATGCTCACCGAGACTGGCGAAGAACTCTTAGTTAAGGACCCGCTGCAAGCGTTAGCAGGTGCCGTCGACAAACTTGAAGAACAAGATCGATGGGCTTTAGCTGTTAATATGGAAAAAGTCTTACGAGAATTGCTTCGCGCCTAAAGAGCAAAGCCGCAAAAACCAGTGACGGCCTTATATGGCCTCACCTGGAGCAATTGTTTCACCTGCCATAACGGCATCAATTGTCTTAAGAAGCTCTTCTTTTTCAAACGGTTTATAGATCACCGCATTCGCGCCAAAGGTAGGTGCTAAAGGCGCTGTATAAGTTAGCGGTGCATTTGGCGCACCGCCTGAAATGACGACCACAGGCATATCGTTGCCCGACCCTCGAATCTCTTTCAACAACGCAATGCCATCCATTTCAGGCATCCAGATGTCACTTACAACGAGGTCAAACGATGAAGAGGAGAGCTTCTTTAGAGCCTCCTTGCCATTCGTGGCATCCTCAACGGAATGACCTGCACCAGAAAGAATCTCCCGAACGGAGAGGCTAACTTCAGGGAAGTCTTCAACCAAAAGAACGTTCACGGTGATGTCTACCTACAGGTTCTGCGGCGCTATTATTCAATAAACTCAGGAATATATACCATTGCCGTCGTTCCCATATCAACTTCGCTCTCGATATTGATCGCGCCACCCCACCCGAGAACAATACTGTAAACAACTGATAGGCCTAAACCTGTGCCCTGTCCGACCGGTTTAGTTGTAAAAAAGGGCTCGAAAATTCTAGCGCGGCTCTCATCATCAATGCCGCACCCAGAATCTGAGACCGTCAGCGCCAGCCACCCACGATCTGGCCTCTTTAGGTGAACCTTAATGGCGTCAGATTCTGACAGCCTGACAAGACCGAGGCTTATCGCGCCCTGGCCATCCATCGCATCGCTGGCATTCCTGACCAGATTAATCACCACTTGAGACACTTGAGTGGGATTTACCAGCGCATGCGCCTCATCAATTTCCACGTGGGTCTTTAATTCAACACCTGGCAACAACCCACTTTTCGCAAGCTTCACTGCGTCCTCAACAATTGGCGCAACTTTATGAGACCCTATTAAGGGTGCATCCTGTCGTGAGAATGTGAGAATTTGACGAACGACTTCCCGCGCTTTTCTTCCGCTCCCGGTAATAACGTCAAAATACTTAAGCAGCTTTTCATCGTCTTCCTTGCACGCTTCTCGACCCAGATCAGACAACGTTATGATGGGCTGCAGTAGATTATTAATTTCATGAGCCACACCACCGGAAAGTTTTCCTAGGGCTTCCATTTTCTGAGCGTCCATCATCGCATCCGTTCGACGACGGTCGTCCGTGACGTCACGGACGATAAGGGTGTGAGCAACAACGCCGCTACCACCGGGGGCAACGACCGGAGCAAGTTCAACTTCGCTCAAAAAAGTCGAACCATCCTCACGGCTGAGCTGCAGCTCACAAGAAATAGATTGGCTGGTTTGAATCGCTTCAATCAGTGCCGTAAAAATTTCTGGATCGGTTTCTTCTCCCCGCAGGCTCTCAAGCGTCAGACCGATCAACCTGCCGTTTCGAAAACCCGTAATCTCTTCCAATGCCGGGTTAACATAGAATACATTTGAATTTGGACGATCGGGCGTGAGAACTGCAACACCGACTGGTGAAGCCTGAAGAGCCTCAGTAAGCACGGTATTGCGCGCTGCAAGGTCACGTAACGTCTCCTCGCGATTCCTCGCCTCCGTGACATCCTGAACCGTTCCAAAAGAGGCATAAGGCCGACCGTCCACATCAAAGAGGACCCGCCCTTCAAGGCGGACCCACCGAATTTTCTCGCCCTCAATTAGAATGCGGTATTCTGTACCGGTGATCTCTTTTCCGGATACAAGGTCTTTAATCGTAGCCTTCACAATTGGAAGGTCTTCCGGAAGGATAAGGTGATTATAGCCCATTGCCGATGGGTCTATGGAGCCGGGCGCAACACCGTGTATCTCATACATTTGATGAGACCAGATAACTTTAAAGGTATCCCAGTAAAGTTTGTAGGTTCCCATACTCGCGATGCGCGTCGCCTCTTCGAGGCGTGCTTCACTTTCGAGAAGCTGAAATTCAGCCGACTTTCTATCCGTGATGTCTGTGGCACGTAGAACTAGGAATTTTCCATCATCATCGTCACTCGACGGCTCCGTGGTGAAAACTTGCGCTTCAAACCACGCACCATCGTGCTGCAATTGAAAGCCCCGTCGCGCCCTCTCGTAACCAATAGCCCTAACCCGAACAAGTATTGCGTCAAAAACATGCGTGGGCTTTTTTCCTCGTAGCTCCGCAGCCGATTGACCTAGTAGTTTCTCACACCTGGCGTTGACATCGAAAATCATACCGCCAACATCGAGCAGCAGAACGTGAGCCGGAGAACTGTTGGCCAGGTCGATAGCCATATCTCGCGTCACGGCCTGCATCGGTCCGCCTGTGACCTGCCTTGTATTCGCGGCAGGCCCGCTCACACGCATTTCCAAATTAGCTTGTTCGTGAAAGGACGTACTGGCATCAAAGCGAAAGCCCTAAGTGTCATGAAAATTCGACTGATATCTAATTTACCGGGTTAACCGAACTTTGAATGGAGTGACCAGTTTTTCAATTTCACTCACTTGGGATTGTCGCCCGGGGGCAGCTGCAAGATCACCATCCAGTACTTCTTTTTGAAGTTCATCCTCAAAAATCATACTCTCAAGGTAATCGGCCACACTAATAAGTTCCGCCGCCCGCTTCTTATCTAGCTCAGACGCGCGACGCACCTCTCCTGCGGCTTTCATCACAAGAATAGACGCTTTTTCTTCAGACATCTCAGAGTCTCCGTCTTAAGCCCAGAATACCGACGATCTGAACTGAGGCCATGATCGACTCCCATAGAGTCATAGTCGATTCTTCACTTTCTAACAATCCAACCGGATTGGTTGTGAGACCCCCTACACGCCATTACTTTTCGCTGTAATGCGTAACAATCGATATGACGGACATTACGTAGGAGATGGCCCTGGTTTCGTTGAAATTTTGCACCAAAAAGGCGGGCTGTAGGATAGGCTGAACATCTAGGAGAAACCGATGCAAGCTGCAGCTATTTTACGACCAGAGAAGTTCCAGGACCCCGCACTCACCGCAGACGGCAAAGCGCGCGCGACCGTTACGTTAAATGGGCTGGAGACCCTTTGGATCAACACAGGCACCCTATGCAACCTGACGTGCCGTAACTGCTATATCGAGTCTTCACCAAAGAACGATGCTCTTGTCTATATGACGGCCGCTGAAGTCGCGACCTATCTCGATGAAATAAAAGAGCAAAACTTAGGGACCACTGAAATTGGCTTCACGGGCGGAGAACCGTTCATGAACCCAGACGCCCTTACAATGATTGAAGACGCTCTTCAGCGTGGCTTCAAAGTCATGACCCTCACAAACGCGATGAAACCCATGCTTAAGTCCGCAGATAAACTAAAGGACATTGGCTCGCGCTATGGAGATCAACTGACCATGCGCGTATCCCTTGACCATCACACGAAAGACGGACACGAGGCAGAGAGAGGTGCCCGAAATTGGCAACCCGCACTCGACGGGCTGTCGTGGTTAAGCGAAAACGGTTTCAACATCCATATTGCCGGTCGAACATTTATTGACGAGGCAGAATCGTCAGCGAGAGATGGCTACGCCGCGCTTTTCACATCCTTAAGCTTGTCAGTTGATGCATTTAACCCTGAAGAGTTAGTCTTATTCCCGGAAATGGACGCAACCCTGGATGTGGCCGAAATCACCACCGAATGTTGGGGCATACTAGATGTCCACCCAGACAGCATTATGTGCGCATCATCACGCATGATCGTCAAACGCAAGGGAGCCGAAGCACCATCAGTTATTGCGTGCACCTTACTTCCATACGACACTGAATTTGAACTTGGGCGAACCCTAAAAGACTCTACCCATGACGTTTCCCTCAATCATCCGCATTGCGCTAGATTCTGCGTTCTTGGCGGTGCTGCATGTTCGTAGGTGATCCATGATGAGCAATCCAACAACCCCTTCGGCGCTGCACCCCCTGTTCAGGGCGCCGTCTGTTCTCCTAGACTTAGTGCAGCAAGGTGAAACGATAAAGGTCGGTGCGCACGAGACGCTTTTTAGCGAAGGCGATCCGGCTCAGTACCTCTACTGCGTTGCTGAAGGAACGCTCGTGTTGAGCCGGTATAGCGTTTCCGGGGACCGCCAGATTATGACGTTCCTTTTCCCCGGTGACTTTATCGGTATCACGTTCGAAAAATCAGCCAGCTTAGGTGCCGAGACTCTCTCGAAGTGCACGCTTCTTCGCGTAGATCATTCCGTCTTGGAGGACCAAGCAGCGCGCGACCCAGACGTTTGGCGCGCCCTCAGTGAGGTAACTTGGCGTTTTCTGCGTGGATCAATGGAGCTCACTTTTACCATCGGCCGGAAAAGCGCGGTTAGCCGCATTGCATCGTTCTTATTGTACCTATCATTCAGGCAAGGCGGTTTCTCAACGCCCACGTTGGTGGTCCACCTCCCTATGGGCCGACAGGATATTGGCGACTTCCTCGGATTAACTATTGAGACTGTGAGTCGGTGCTTCACTAAACTCAAAGAGTCCGGGTGCGTTGCGCTGCCAAGCACGGATGAAGTTGCAATCTTAAACGTAGAAGAATTGCGGATGGCAGCCGACGTCATAGACTGACTGGCGGCACAGATACTGTAAGGAAAACACTGGGGCCCTCACACCCGAAGAGAGCGCGGCCATGCTTTTTGACACTGTGACAAATCTAAAGCCTAAAGCCGGTGGAAAATTTTTTGACCCGGACGGCAGCTCGCTACAAATGGTGACTCAACAATTTGACCGAAACCTTACGGCATGACCTAAGCAGACACGGTGAAATTAGTTACGAACCCACGCCAACGCGCGCTCCTGGCGCCCATCGACAAAAAACTCATACGCCTCTTCTGGCAACGAGTCGCGGAGCATCAGAGCTAGGCCAGCCCATGACGGCCCGCCAACGACAGCCGCCTTCTCACATTTCTGGCGATTGGCAGCGAGGAGTTCCCCGTCACCCCATTGACTGGTCTCATCCAACTCTTCGAGTTCAGACAAATCAGCGTAAAAACGAAACGTGTTATGTGCGTCTAGCACCGTTGTCATCGCAACTGCGAAAACGTCGCGATAGTCTTCTTCGTTAAGTGTCCCTGAAGCCTTAAAGCAAACGAGGTTGCCACCACTACTATCAAGCAATTTTAACATTTCGCCTCTTCAAAGTTCAGCATCAAGAAAGGATCTCAGGTGCCGGCCAAGCACTGGCGCGCCCACATCAAATATACCATGCGTCAGGCCTGGCTCTTCTATAATGCGTCCGTTCCTAAGGTGCGGAAGAACAGCGCGCGTTTCCTCTCTCAAACCACCGTGCGTATTGAGAAGAAGAACTGGCTGGGTGATATCTTCAAAACGAGACTCTGCATCAAAACCGAGGACAGCGTTGTACGCCCATGCAACATCAGAGCCACTCTGTAACGATTCGATAAAGAGATCAAAGGCACGGTCCAGCGGAATCAATGGATTACGGCCCATAACCGCAAATCGCCACTTCTCCTCTACCAGTGCGCCAGCCTCATCAATCGGTTTTGGCTTCGTGAGTTCCACACGCTGCTTTTCAAGCTCTTCACCCTGCCAAAATGGCACGCCAATGAGGACGACCCGTCGCACAAGGTCCGGTCGCGCGGCTGCAAGCTCTGTCGCGATGTAGGCTCCCGTGTGGTAGCCAGAAACGTCCACCTTACCCTTGCCCCCCGGGCCGTAGCCTAAATTCTCAAGAGCCATCGCCATAACCTCACCCAGTTCTGCCATCGTCAGAGGAGCTTTTGGTTTGGTTGAATTACCGTAGCCTGGGGTATCAGGCGCCAAGGCGGCACGATCATTCCCCAACTCCTCGAGCAGATAAGAGAAGTAGAGACCTGAGTATGGGTTTGGATGAAAAATAACGAACGGCGTCTTGTCGGCTTTGTCATTAGGCTCTGAGACTTGAAAATGAACTTGCCCCGTCGACGCATCCGCATAGACACCCCGCGTAAGTCCTTTAAGCCGCTCGGGAACCGTCGCAAGCGCGCCATGCTCTCGGTCCTCAGCGCTAGCGCTGAACGTGACGAACGCAAGGACGACAACTCCAGCAGCAAGACCATACATCCGCATTAGGATATCCTTTTCTTGAGAAGACGGTGGTCAGGGCTTCGAGCGTGCTGCATGCGATCACGCCTTAGAGCTGATAAATTTAGTGTCGCGACGACGCCATACCCCCACTCACCTGTCGCCTGGGTCAATGACTCCGAATCTGGACCGTAGATAACGGCACCCCGTCGGAGACCAGCCACAGATGGCGATAGCGCAGCAACGAAAGCCCCTGTGGCCTGACTGTAATCAGCGCCGTCATCAATAATAATGTCCGTGCTAAATTGGCTAGAACCGGCACCGTCATTGGTGTTTGACCGATGAGCACCAACAGTAACCGTCCCTAAATCGGTCACAAAGACCCTAGCGCCGTTGGAAGACTCATAAGCGTCACACTCACCATTCGGGCCAAGCAGCCTTGGTTGTTTCCCCGCCACGGCAACATACTTAGATTTTAGATGTGCCCAATCGGCGACATCATTCATGCCAGCGAGAGAGGCATCGAAATTCCACCCCAGGCAGGAAATTAGATCGCATTCGCCGACTCGTCGATCGGCCCACTCCAACGCCTTCGATAAATCTGAGAATCCCGCCGAGCCCTGAGAAGCCTGAACAACCACCATCCGCACGCCGGACTTTGCTGTATCAACTAACGATGGCACCGAAAATGCCGACACCGGGTTAGCGCTCGCAACAACACTGCCTGCGGCCAAGATCAGCGCCGAGCGTCGCGACACCGGACCACATTGGCTTACGGAGCTTTGCATAAACACATCCTTGCTTATCTTCGCCTTCAATTCAGCGACATGAGCGACACCACGCAAGGCCTTGCGCTTATTCTGCTGGCGGTTGACCTGATGCAATGCTGGCGTAGCCGACCTTCTTGTTCATCGCCGCAGCCACAAAGTAGATGATGGCATATGCAACCATTGAAACCACCAAGCCCAGAAGAGATGGAATAAGAATCTCTGGTAAGTCCAATACGCCGTACGTCACGCCATACGCAACGTACGCGCCGATTGCGTAGGACAGGACAGCTGCCCAGTTCCAGGTATGCAGCCGCTTGAGATCGTTGGTGTTATATTGCTTTTTATGCACGACGTAATAGTCGACAACGAGTGGTCCGATCAGCGGTGGCACCAGAGCGGCCAATAGATTGATCCAATCAAGGAAGTATTGGTAAAGACCAAGACCGAGAATCGTGCCGAGCACACCCCAGATGACGACCATCACCCGTTTCGGGCGCTTGAAAACAGCGGACGTCTGAATAACTGGCAGGTAGAGGTTCGCGTCGCCGGTCGTCCAGAGCGCCAAGCTCATACCGATAAGCCCGATACCGCCTATGACCATGCCTTGTTGTAACAAGTACGTTGTAAAATCAGCGGATCCAGACACAACACCGCCAAGAGCCCCAACGATTTGCAGGAACCATTGGGCGATAATCATCACGATAAAAGGTATCGCGAGCGCGACCCAAACCTTCTTGGCGAAGCGCGTGTACTCAGCCATCACGACAGCACCAACAATCCATGACCCCACGACAAGATTAACGGCAGTCACAAACGAAATTGGGTTCTGCGCCGCAGTGTCCTGTGACATGGCCAGGAACGCCGCACCGCCACCTGCTTGATCGACATTCAGGTAAATCGCGTACAAACCGACAAGCACCAGGATAGCAACGGAGGGCACACTCACGCGCTCAATCCCTTTAACGCCGTAGTACGTTGTAACGGTAAACAATAATCCGCCGAAAATTGCGACGGCATAGAAGGTTGGGCTATCGAAATCCTGTGCCCATGCGAATCCAAAAGCGCCAACAACAATGGCCTGCCAGCCAGTGGTTAGCAGAGCCAAAAATATGACGGGAAGAAAAACGCCGATTCGCCCATACACGAATTGATAAAGCAAACCTGAGTTGCAAGCCGTCTTGTATCCGATATAGGCGACTAAACCGCCAATGACGAAGTTGATCGTGTTTCCTAGAAGGGTCGCCAGGATCAGATCTGGCCAAAACGCGACGCCAGCCCCGAGCTGACCGCCGGTCAACAAACCTGTGATGAGAAACCCCCAGCCAAAAGCCAATGTCAGCATTGGCATCGTGTCCTGGCGTTGCGCCGGCGTTAGTGGCGCAAATGGGTTGTCGTCGCTTTGAGCTTCGGCAACCTCGTCTAGCGTCCACCATGCTTTCAGTTTGTTCATCATCTCATTTCCCCTGTACCCTAATGTCTTATTAGGACGCATCTTTTTACTAGATTGCAAGACCTTGGGAGACGCTGTGTCACAGAATGAGCCAACAATGCCAAAGGCTACGGATCGGGGCATGATACCGACGTTAAATAACAAAGGCTTCATGACGACCTCTCTTGACCCGGTATCTGCCGCGTTCACAGTCTTTGCCGGACAATCCGAGGGGATGAGCCTGGACCTGGGTTGCGCATACGGCGTCGCATCGCTCGCAGCGCTAAAACAGGGCGCGAACATCGTCGCATGCGACATGGACTTGGGGCATGTGCAAGTGCTGTTGTCGAAAGTGGAGGAATCCCAGAAAAATCGTATCGAAGGGGTTGTCTCTCAAATGCCTGACATCGCATTTCAACCGGCCTGCTTCTCGGCCATCTTGTGTGCACGTGCGTTGCACTTTCTTGATAGAGATGACGTCACGGCAACTGTGACGGCGATGGCAGAGTGGCTGACCCCAGGCGGCAAAGTATTTCTAATTGCGGACACACCCTACACAGGCTTTTGGGCCAGAGGCGCCGGCAACTATGAGAAACGAAAATCTGCAGGCGACCCCTGGCCGGGCTTCATTCCTGATGTCACGGTCTATCTACCGGAACAGGCACGCTCTAATGCGAACATGCGGCAGCTCAACCCAATGGATCCGGATACGCTTGCACAGGTTTGCAAGAAAGCCGGATTAACTGTTGAACATGCAGCGTTCTCTGGACGCCCGGACCAGCCGGAAAGCAGAACACACGCGGGCGTTATTGCCGCTAAACAACGCTAATTCTCCCTGGCCTCATGAATCTGCGACGTTATGAATGCCCCCCAAAGCGCCGCTCCATTTACCAGTACGGCGACAACAGTAGCAGCACACCCTAGAATCATTAGTAAGCCGAGCGTGTAGCCCTCGCTAATTACTAAGTTCAACTGGACGGTAAATCGAAACCAGACGTCCCACAGTGTCGTTGGCAACCAAAGAACAGCCGCAACTCGACTGGCGTTTTGCCACAAGAACCAGGCAATCACGCCGCCATATACAACGAACAGCGCGCCGACGACGCGAAATGAGGGTGCATCCCCAATGACGGTGGCCAACCACCCCCGGACCAGGAAAATAGAATTGAACCAAACTGGCGACTCGCGGGCAATAACGTAAAGCCAAAGGATATGAATCGTCAGGAGTAGAATAAGCCCCACAAAACCGACTAACAGAGCCGAGTTTCGACGATTGACGTTAGAGGTGCGTGGCGCATTCATTGTTACGGAGCCTACCGGTGGACGGATGGTGTTTGAGAGGTAAACTAGGGTAACAAGCTATTCCCAGCCATAAGGAATGACCATGGCGAGACCGCATATTGAATTTATTCATGCTCAGACTCTCGGTTGGCAAACTGGTGTACTGCCAACACCGTTCGATACCGTGGCGTGTAAAGTATTGAGCCTCGACGAAGAGACAGGGGCATGCTCGACATTGCTGCGCTACCCAAAAGGCTGGTCGTCTTCGGGGGTAGAATATCTATCCGCTGACCATGAGTTTCTCGTGCTTGAAGGCTCAATCACGGTTGGTCATCAACGCCACTACTTTGACCATTATGGTTATCTTCCAGCTGGCACACGGCACGAAGACTGGGGCAGTGAGGACGGAGCAGTTGCGCTAACATTCTTTTCCGCAGCACCAAAAGCCAGCGCCAGACCACAGACAGACTCAGTTACAGCAGTTCAGCACATCAACCTCCATGACATGAAATGGGTGTCCGCAGACGTCGACCCTGATCTAGATTTTTTGCGCATCGCCCACAAAATACTACGCAACGACGAAGACAAGGGTGAGAAGACGATGATTCTCAATTGCGGCGCACAAAGCCATCCGGAAGGATGGAAAGAAGCCGCTCTATCCCACCCCTGCGTCGAAGAAATGTTTCTGCTATCTGGCGATATCATGGGCGAGCGCGGAACAATGCACGCGGGTTCGTATTTTTGGCGACCCCCACATATTTGGCATGGCCCATTTGGATCGAGAAATGGAAACGTCTGCCTTATTAGATTCATGGAGGGGCACCACGTTAATGAGTGGGGGGATGAAAAGTTGCCCTTCACCTTGACGCCCGAGCACAAACCAGACCTGCCGGACTCGCTTGCCCACCACCGCAAAGAACCTTTCGCAGCCCCCACCCCATATTAGGGTCAAGATAATGCTCCCCCTTCCCGACTACGATTTCCTGCCAACTGGCACACACGACGAGGAAGCAAGAGAGCATTTCTGCCGAAACCTAGCGGTAAAACTGGCCGCAGATGTCCGCCCGCCCCTTAAAAAACTCTACGATGAAAAAGTAAAACCCCGCTTGATGGCGGAACACGGTCGAGACCCTAACTTTCGTGAAATCGCCAAAGCGATGCGAAAGCAAGCAAACACGCAGATCTGGTATCGCCTACGCACAGATAATCAAGATCGGATGTACTCGGTCACTGGCGACATGATCGGTCGACAAGCGCAAACACTTACCGCAAACGCAGAGCGCAAATTCGGCACCCACGGCTCGCTGTCGCTAAATCCAGATCTTGAAATGCCGCGCTACCTCACTGAAATGGACATCCATCGCAAACCAGGCGGTTACCATTTAGAAGCTTTTGACGGCGACATCTCTCCCGGGGCTCAGTATGAGCGCACGATTGCAGTGCACAACATGGGAAGCCAGGGCATTAACAATGATGATCCAGCGCACAGCATGGCGAATTGGGTCAAAGCAACCTACCCCAGCCTTAAGCCGATAAAAATTCTCGACATGGGCTGCACCATTGGCAACAACACGTTACCGTATAAGAGCGTTTTTCCGGAGGCAGAGGTCCACGGTATTGATGTAAGCCGCCCGTGTCTTCGATACGCCCACGCCCGAGCCTGCGCACTCGAAGCAGACGTTCACTTTCATCAGCTAAACGCTGAGGAAACTGATTTTGAGGACAAGTCATTCGACCTTATTGTCTCTCGCATTCTTCTACATGAGACATCCGCTAAATCACTGCCGCGTATTATTAAGGAATGCCATAGACTGCTGAAACCAGGCGGCCTCATGATCCACTGTGACGCACCGCAATTCAGTGCTCTCACGCCCTACCAAGCCTCACTCAGAGATTGGGATGCAACCTGCAACAATGAGCCCTTTATGCTTACGGTTTACGACATGTCGCTGCAGGAGCTATATACAGCCAACGGGTTCGACCCCGACACCTACGTTGAGACTTTTATTCCAGGCCTCTACATCAAAGATCAAAACATAGACCCAAATGCGACGCCGGGATTCAGTCAATCATACTTTGCAACGGGCGCCATGAAATCACCGTAAGTATTTCACCTATTCTGCAGCCCGTTGCTCGACACCAGCCATTGGCACGTAGAATGTAAACACTGTCTCACCGGGCTGGGGCTTCACGTCGACCGCACCGCCCCATTCTCGCACCAGACCAGCGACAACAGACAAACCCAGACCAGTTCCGACACCGCGCGGCTTCGTCGTAAAGAACGGATCAAAAACTTTACTCAGGTCTTTCTCATTCATACCTGGGCCGTTATCTGCCACAGAGACGTACCCGTACCGCCCCGACAACACCGTCCAACGGTCTGCATCTTTAGGGTACAGAACGGTCGACCCGACCTCGACTGATACACGACCTTGAGGCCCCGCTGCATCCACAGCATTTCGAACCAGGTTAAACAAGACCTGGTGTAGGCCACCTGGATTAGCGGCCACGTTCAGATCCGAGTCACCGACAGGCCCGACCAGAGACAACGTCGGTGGCAACGTCGGTCGAATAATATCTAGCCCTTCAGTCAATGACGCTGCTAGCGATACGGGCTTTAAGCTTGTTCGTCCTTCTCGGGCAAAGGTCAAAATATCTTGAACAATGCTGATAGCCTGCTGGGAGGCGGTATAGATTTTTTTGAAGTACCCCTGGGTCCGAACAGTCTCAGGCGCTTCAGTTTCGCCCATGGACGAGTAAACGACGACCGGCTGCAATAGGTTGTTGATTTCATGAGCAATCCCACCGGCAAGGCGATCCAACGCATCGCTCTTATTTTTTTCGCTCTCGAAAAGCCGTTGCTCTCGTTGATCAGTAATGTCTGCGCCGGCGCCCCTGAAACCGAGGAACCCACCGTCTGTACCAAACCGGGGATTACCTGAAAGCCGCGCCCACCGAACCACGCCGCGCTTGTTTCGTAAGGGGAGAGTGAGACTCCTGAAAGGTTCGTGACGAACCATGGCCTGAGTCAAAAATGCATAGTCACCGCCCCCAGCACTCATATCCACGTTCTCGCTGCGGGTAACGCCAATCTCAACGTCGAGCGCAAGCCCATCCTCCCCACTCTCAAAATACGTAATCAGGCCACTCTTATCCGTCTCCCAGATAAAATCGCTCATGCACTGCGTGATATCTCGCAGCCGCACCTCATTGTCCCGCGCCTTACTTTCGGTAACGCGCAAATCCGTAACATCACGCGCCACGCCAAACGCTTTGATCGCTAAGCCATCATGATCGTGGATGATTTCCCAGTCGTAGATCATGTCACGGACCGCCCCATCAGAGGGACGACATATCGTGCACTCAAGATGTCCATTGGTTGGCGGAAAATCAAAGTGATCAACTTGCAGCTGCGTAGCGCTTCGTGACTCCTCAACGACTAGGCTTAGAAAAGACGTTCGCCCAGGAACAAAAGTGTCCGCATGCACGCCATGTATCACGAACATGTTCTCAGCCCAGATCAACGCATTCGTAGAGATATCGCGCTCGAAGTGAGCGACGCCCGCCAGTCGCTGAGATTCTTCAAGGCTTCTCTCGCGCAGCAATAGGGTTCTGCGATTCACCCCGTCTCGTCGAATTTGAAGGCTGAGCCACGCCGTCAGCAAGAGTATGAGTAAAGATGACGCAACACCGACGAGACCATAAAAAATTGCACTTTGCCGCCACGGCGCCAAAAGCTCTTCAATCGATAAATCGACTGTCAGAACCAAAGGCCAGTCCTTAAATTCTCGATAGCTCAAAATTCGAGCGTCACCTAGTCGCGGCGCATTGCCCGTGTATGTACCCATTGATGAACTTGGGAGGTGAGTCTGAAAAAGAGAAAAACCCGACGCCGACACGTCTATTGGATCTTCCAGAAAGGGGGCCCCGAACAAAATTCGTCCATCTGCGCGAATCAAGGCAACGCCATTATTACCGTCCGGTAGAACCTCAGAGTACAGGTCCAGAAACGTTTCAAGCGCAATATCCACATAAACTATGCCGAGCAATTGGCCAGAAGAATCCCTAACTGGTTTTGTGATCGGTAGAATCCATTTTTTCTCTTTGTTAAAAAGACTTCTGATTGGGCTACCAATATAAATTGCGTCTGTTTCTCCCTGCACATGCGTCAAAAATGACGCGAACTTCGAACCGTCAAATGTCCTTTCGACGAGCTCCATCGTACTAACACTCGTGCGCGCAGCAGTGATGGGGATCGTGCCATCGAGTTTGATGAATGCGATGTCATTTAAAATGGACAACTCGTCAAGCATGTCCAACCAGAACCGTGTAGCGACAGGCCCTGGAGTTCCATCTGACTTAAGGTTCGCGAGGGTCACCGTACCGACGTGACCAGCGACCAAATCGGCCGACCGAATAATAGCGGCGGTACTCGATTCCAGTTTTAATGCCAGTTGTTGGGTTGTTCGCTCGCCGTTAACAAACGCCGCGCTTCTATCTTTGGTGATTTGCCAAATGACGCCAAACACCAGCGTGGCAATCGCGACAAGAGCAACAGCCCAGAGCTTCCACTGAGCCACGCCGTGGCTTTGTATCTTTACCCAAAGACTATCCATGGCGGTATTCTGCCACGTCTACCTGCCGACAGGCTAGCTTGCCCGCACCGCGAATACGCCCGACATAGTTGCGGTAGCGCCTGCGCTAGACTTTCGGCCGATTCCTGCTGGCTGTAGAATTCGGCCTCCGTAAAAGGACCATTTTAGGGACTAGCCCGCACATGAGTGACTCCGCCGACAGCCACCGATCGACAGAACCGCCCTACCCAAGCGCAAAGTATTCCTGGTATGTGGTGGCCGTACTCATGCTCGCATACGTATTTGCCTTTCTCGATCGGCAAATTCTCGCCCTCCTTGTCGAGCCTATAAAACGAGATATCGGTGTTACCGATTTTCAGATGAGCCTGTTGCTTGGTCCCGCATTCGCCGTTTTCTACGTTACCCTTGGCATTCCAGTCGGCCGCCTTGCCGACAAAAGAAGTCGAAGAACAATTATTGGAATCGGCATCGCCATCTGGAGCATCATGACGGCTGCCTGCGGATTGGCAAAAACGTTCGCACACCTCATGATGTTTCGAATTGGGGTCGGCGTCGGTGAAGCAACACTGCAGCCCTGCGCGGCTTCAGTGCTCAGCGATTATTTTCCTCGTGAGAAACGCGGCCGGGCAATCAGTGTCTATTCTATGGGACTAGGCATCGGTGCTGGACTCGCGTTCGTTCTCGGAGGCCAGGTCGTGGCATCCATCATGGATGGACCGCAAATTTCACTCCCCGTTATTGGCGACATTTACGGCTGGCAGATCGTGTTTCTTGTTGTCGGACTCCCAGGGCTGTTGATCGCCGCGCTGATGTTCACGATCAAGGAACCCTACCGGCGGGATCGCATCACCGTCGACGGCAAAGAAGTTGAACAGCTACCCATCAGCGCTGTTATTCGCTTTCTATTTTCCAATTGGCGCACCTACGGCAGTCATTTCTTAGGGCTGTCCATCATGGGTATTATTGGCAATGCATACTTGGCCTGGATTCCGACGGTATTCATTCGCACGTGGGGATGGGGCATTGCCGAGATCAGCCTCTACTATGGTCTCGTGGTCAGCATCGGCGGAGTCAGCGGCGCTTATCTGGGGGGCTGGATGGGCGACAAGATGTATGAGCGAGGCATTAAGGATGGCCATATGCGGGCCGTACTAATTGGAACCACCATGCTGGTCATTGCCGGCGTCCTGGTCCCGCTCATGCCAAGTCCTTGGCTCGGCTTATTGTTACTGATTCCTCACGCCATCGGCTCGGGGATTCCTACAGCGTGTGGACCAGCGGCCCTAATGATGATCACACCGAACGAAATGCGCGGCCAAATCTCTGCTGTATACTGGTTCGTGTTCAGCATTTTGGGCCTCATGATTGGGCCAACGGCTGTCGCCTTGGCCTCAGATATTTTCTTCGATGGCCCGCAAGATATCCGCTACGGCTTATCATTAGTCTCAGCGATAGCTGGGTCTTTCATTTGGATCCTCGTATTCAATCTGAAGCCATATCGCGCCAGTGTCATTGAAGCTGAAAGTTGGGGGCAGACGACCAAAGGTTAAAAAGGATCGCTTGTCAGGCTTTCTTAATCAGGGAACACTCTGGGGATAACGTCTAGCCATCGTGAAAAGGGTGCCCGGGATGACCGATGCAGAAAACACAGCACAAGCCACTGAGCCTGCTTATCCCAACACCAAATACGCTTGGTACGTCACCACCCTTCTCCTCCTTGCCTATATATTGTCGTTCATTGACCGGCAAATCATGAGTTTGCTGATCGAGCCGATCAAAGCAGACCTACTCCTCACTGATTTCCAAATTGGCCTCATCCTAGGTCCAGCGTTCGCAATTTTTTATGTCACGCTTGGTATTCCCATTGGCTGGCTAGCAGACCGGAAAAGCCGCCGCACCATCATCGGCGTGGGTATCACCGTATGGTGCGTCATGACAGCAGCCTGCGGCCTAGCGCGCGACTTCCCCCAACTGTTTCTCGCTCGCATTGGCGTTGGTGCAGGTGAAGCGGTCCTTACACCTAGCGCACTCTCCCTCATCAGCGATTACTTTCCCCAGAAGAAGCGCGCACGGGCGGTCAGCCTTTACATGTCTGGCATTTCGCTCGGCCAAGGCATCGCAAACTTAGTTGGGGGACCGCTCATCGCTGTCCTGCTCGCAATGCCGCCATTCATACTTCCAATCGTCGGAGAACTACGCGCCTGGCAAACAGCCTTCATGGTCGTCGGCCTACCCGGCCTCATTGTCGCCCTCCTGATGATCACCGTGAAAGAACCAATTCGGCGCGGCCTTATCGAAATGCAAGGCAGGGCCAATACGAAAAAGAACGAACTCTCTTTTCAAGAGAGCATGAACTTCTTAGGTAAGCGCTGGAAGGCCTACGGCAGTCTCTTCTTCGGCATGTCAGTCGTAACTTTGGTCGGCTACACCGGATTCTGGAATGCACCACTGTTCCAACGGACCTGGGGCTGGGACATCGGGTCTATCGGCATCGCCTTGGGAACGGCTGGGCTTATATTCGGGCCAATCGGCGCAACTAGTGGTGGATGGTTGGCGGACAAGCTCACGAAGATGGGCGGAAAAGACGGTCCCATGCGCGCCATGTATTACGGCGTCATTATAACGGTGGTCACGAATATCTTGTATCCGCTAATGCCAACCGGCAACTGGGCGATGGTTATCTACGTTCCGTCGATACTTGGTGGTGCAATGGCATCCGCATGCGGGGCTGCAGCGGTCGTCCATATTGCACCCAACCAAGTCAGAGGCCAGGCAACCGCGATCTACTGGCTGATCATCAATGTAGTCGGCCTCATGCTTGGGCCAACGTCAGTCGGGTTCTTGACCGACCTTATGGGTGATCCAAGCACACTGCGCTACGCTATGGCTATAATCCCACTGGTGGTTGGCATTCCAGCAATCTTACTAATTATGTGGGGCTTGAAATTTTATGCGGCAGCCTCAGATGAAGCCCAAGCCTGGGCCGAAAAGGCTTAGGGCACTCTATTCCGGTTGCTTGAAGTAGTTGACTGCGCCCGGATCAACATTCGCTACAGTCTTGCGGTCACGCATGATCTCAGTCCAGATTCGATTCACAAACGCGTCGAGATCCTTTTGATCAGCCTCGCGTTCTTCCTGTGTCGGCTCATGATCTTCGACAGACGACTCAGCCAAGGCATCTCGACGAACCAATTCACGCTCCATGGCGCGCATCCGTTCTTTGAGAATGTAGACTTCTGCCGACAAAGCCGTAATCGCCCCAACCATATTGTCGACCGGCAGGTCATGAATCCAGTCCGGTTCGTCCCCCGTCACCGGGCCCGTCTTGACCGTTTTAAATTCTTTTTTGGACAACACTCTTCCTACTTCTCAAGTTGATAAAAGCGCCACGCGGTCACACGGGAGCCCTTCTCCGCCTTTCCTGACTCATAAGGCTTAAAGGGCTCTATCGACACCTTGCTAAAACCAACATCCCGAGCGGCCTTCTCCATATCAAACTGAGTCCAAGCCGCCGTGTACGTCTCATTGTTATTCCAGGCATGGGATATCTGAACCGCTTGCTGCATAGGCCCCCCGTCTCCTTGACCAAATTCAGGGCCAATAAAAACCCCACCTGGCTTGAGCACGCGCACAACTTCTTTCAGGGCATTCTTCAAATTGATAGGAGGGATTTCATGGAACATAAAAAGATGGAAAATGCAGTCAAAGGTATCGTCTTCGAAATCTAGATGCTCTACGTCCTGTTGGGATAGCTTAAATTTAAAACCATGTTCCTTAGCCCGTTTATGGGCAAGCTTCAGGCATGGCGCCGAAAGATCAACGCCATAGCATTCTGACTCTGGATGAAGCTTCTGCCATTCGACAAGACCAGCGCCGTGGCCTGTTCCCCAATCCAAGACCTTACCAAATGCGCGATCCGGGAACTGACTATAGGAAAGGCGATAAATGAGATTGGGATCCATATGGGCCGGATTTGTTGTCCGACGCCCAAACTCATACGCAACACCGTCGAGTGGATCAGAATACACACCTCCAGTGTGCTGATGAAAATCTACAAAACGATAGTATTCAGGAATCTCAAGGGTGTCATTCAACCGCAAATCATCGCCAGCCGTACGCGCCACAGAGTCCAACTCTGCAATAATGTGGTCTCTGTCCTGTTCAATAACATCGAAAATACCGAAGTCTGGACGGTGATATTTAAACCGCTGAAAATGGCGAAAGCACCAAGAATAGAGTTGAAATTCCAGGAGGTCGTCTAGGACTGGATTCGCGTCATCAATCGTCTGCGGGGCCTCGCCATCCGCTACCACCGCGTCATAAGAGGTTCCCATCTGACGGACCAACGGCCCATCCATGAAATTCCTGCATGACCGGAGAAACGCATGATAGGCTCGAAAATCCCGGCTTTCTGGGACTTCAAGGATATCCGGGTCGTTTCTCAGTGAATCAGGCATCGAGTCCCCCTGTTTTCAATCAGTAGAGAATAGTTTACGAGCTTCCACCCTATCAGAAAAGGGTGCCTAGTCTTGCCTTGAGCATAGCCACAGCCTATCTGATACACTCGATGCGTTACCCTGTGACGTGGGAACTACAAGGAACTTTTATGTCGTCGATATGGTCCGCGACTCAATCGCCGGAAGCTAAATTCCGGATTGGACAAGTGGTTCGTCACCGCTTGTTCCCGTTTCGTGGCGTCATCTTTGATGTGGATGCTGAGTTCAGCAATACGGATGAGTGGTGGCAATCTATTCCTGAGCAATCTCGACCTCGTAAGGATCAGCCGTTCTACCATGTCTTTGCAGAGAACGAATCGTCCCACTACGTTGCCTATGTTTCACAGCAGAACCTGCTTGAAGACGAAACTGGCGACCCGGTGATGCACCCCGATATTCCAGACTATTTCGAGGAAGTAGACGACGGAATTTACGTCTTACACGAAACCTACAAGAACTAGCCGGCATCAAGACCAACGATATTTTAAGGCGATTCTCGACATTCCATGCGATTTCCACGATTGGAATGCGCGTCCTCAGTGCTTAGGTTAGTCAGGTAACAGGCCCGCACCGGTGGTGCGCAGTGAATTGGACGCGACTGACGCGCCAGTATTTTGACAAACAGGAGACGGATACGATGACAATTAGCAATGGCGATAAAATGCCAGCCGGCAGCTTCAAAGTGATGACGAGCGACGGAGTTCAGGATATGAGCACCGACGACTTATTCTCTGGCAAAAAAGTTGCTCTTTTTTCGGTGCCAGGCGCGTTTACGCCTACGTGCTCAAACGAACACCTTCCCAGCTACCTCAAGAACTTTGATGCAATCAAAGCAAAGGGCTTCGACACGATCGCTTGCGTGGCAGTCAACGACGCATTTGTCATGAAGGCATGGGGTGAAGATCGCGGCGTCGGCGACAAAATCGTTATGCTTGCAGATGGCAACGGCGATTACACCAAGGCCTTAGGCCTCGAACTTGATGCTTCCGGCTTTGGACTAGGAACGCGCGGCAAGCGCTTCTCCGTCGTCGTGAACGACGGCGTGGCAGAGCAAGTCAACATTGACGAGGGTGGCTACGATCTAACAAGCGCGGAAAAAACCTGCGCGATCTAATAATACCACCATCGGTACCAAGTGCGGCGGCTCCTGCGGGGGCCGCCGTTTCTATTCGTGCTACCTGCAGAACATTTCAGCTTTCGACGATGTGGTACCGCTCATCGGCGTGACTAAATACAACGGACTTGTATTTAGGCGATCTAGCTGAGTCGACCAAATGCCCAAAACCTAGAGCATTTAAATGCTTTGCGAACACCCTCTCCCCAAGCCTGTCTAGGTCCTCGGGAATTATTGGCGTATAGCGCTGGAGAACCTTCACACATTCATCGCGATACGCGTCGCGACCCACCACAGCCTTGTTATCTCCCTGGAACCGATAAATCCCAAGAGGAACAGGAACAATGTAGCAATCCGTCTTTTCAATAAAACGTGCCCAAAGTTCAAAGTCACAAGCCATAGATAGCGAGTGATCAAAAGCCCCACCAACCTCTTCCCATAACGAACGGCGCCAAAAGGTTGAATCTTGAACAATCCATCCAGAGGTCGGCAATCCAGAAGATTTAATATGCTCGCCGTTATAAAAACCCCACTGGTCGACTCCGGGCACGAAGTCAGCCTTCATAACCAGACCGTCTTTTCGCGCTTGCATGGGATAACGTGAGGTTATCCATTTCACATCTGGAAGTTGATCAAAAATATCAAGCGCCGTCTGCATGGCCCACGGAGCCAGCATGTCATCTGAATTAAGCCAGCCCATGACTTCTGCATTTGACTTAGAAAATCCAGATTCAATGGCATGGTACATGCCGTCGTCAGATTCACTCTGCCAATGGTGAAGTTTATCGGCATGCCCCTCGATAATCGGGACGGAATCATCCGTCGAACCGCCATCCATGACAACATAGTCAACACGGTCAAATCCACGCTGATTGATGATCGACGACATGCAGTCCTCAAGATAGGGCGCATAATTGTAGTTTACAGTCACCATGCAAAGGCGGTTTTGATGATCAGTATGATCCTTAAAAGATCTGCTCAAGACGGAGGAATTTAAAGCGAAGCAACAGGTCGAGAGTATGTGGCCAGGCCGGCATTGACGCTTTGAGATCGAGTGTCGCGATCGCTCCGTCAGGCCCAGCTATCATAACCCCACGTTGATGATTGACGCTCTCGCCAAATACAAGCTCCGACGTCACATCAATGACAGATTGCTCTGTCTCTCCGCGATATATTATAGCGCATTGATCTGCCGACAGAACGGATCCCGGACCCGGCCAATATATTTGGATAGCCTGATAAGCCTGAGGGCCAAAGTCTTTGATCTGAACTTGGATTTCGCCGCGCCCTAGTACGGAAACGCTAAGCGGTGCGAACATCGTACGGCGCTCTTCAAACCCAACACCAAAATCAGGGACAATTGAAAGCGAGCCAAGAGCAGAGCCAGACGAAAAAACCTCTGACTGAACACAACCATCAGCGACCGCGGCAGCAGTATTGGCCAGTGTCGTATTCAATTTTGATAATGCCGCCTGGGGCCAATACGCCTCATGTCGGCCGAGATTAGACCATGCCTGAGGCCCACCAAATTCCAGTGTCTTTGGATCAATACGAAGGTCTGCCAAAGCGCGCTGGTCTGCCAGGTCAAAATTCGCTTCATGCAACCATGACCCGACCGTATCGATCTCTTCAACCGTTGGGCACAGCATGGCTTGTTTTACAATCTCTGACGCATGATCAAGGAAAGCCGGAGATGACAAACAATCTTCCCCAAGTGTTTCAACGATTGCTATCGCACCGGCAAGGATTCCGGATTGCATCGATTCCATCTGGGCAATTTGAGATGCTGGCCGCTGGCTCGGCAAGAACTCAGGGGCGCCAGCGTCAGAGAACATATCAAGGCTGCCATCTAGGCACATACACGCATGCTCTAGTATGTCCGGCGTTCGCTCCAATAACTGCGTCAGCCCCGATTCAAATCCTTCGGCACAGATCAGGGCCCTTAGATCAACTCCAGCACGGACATTCTCGCGTCCCTTAGAGTTTATCGCGATGTACAAGCCAGTAAGCGACAGCGGCTTATCTTCACGCTGCAGTATCTTCTGCAGCACCGTTTGAATTGTCCCGGCATAACCAAGGTCAAGCAGGATGATACGGCCACCTACGCCGTTGCCAAGCACACCCTGTAGATAAGTCATCAACGCCGCGCGGCGACGCTCGCTATATTTGACGATTTTGTCTCGGAGGTCTGATGAGCGGGATACACCAGTTAGAAAAGCCTGAACGCCCCCTGGCGCATGGATATCGAACAGATTTGTATCTTGAAAGACACCGGCCAAATCAGAGCGACTAAGCCCGAGTTGTTCCAGAACATCATCGGATGATGGCCCCGGACAATATGAAACCGCATGAGGAAGAAGCGAAAGGTCATCAGACCACAGAGCCGCCCGCACCACAGCGCGCCGCGATAGCCACAGCTCGCCTGACTCGACACCACGGCCCATCGCTTTAGAAACGGCCCCTACCAAACGTGATAAAAAAACGCCCCTCGCGCATAATGCCAAAGACTGGCGCCCCGTTCTCCTGCGCCGCCGTCTTGGCAACCCACGACGCATAGGTGGCAAAAAGAGGAGCCAGCGTCGTTGCCCCGTAGACCCAATAGGGGTCGTGACCTTTATCAATCGTCGCCGGTGAGCGACGGGCCAACCTGGACCGTAACCCAGTCAGCCCATGATCTCCCCCGCTAAGCATCCAATTCGCACGCCTTGAAGCTTGACCTGGGAATTCCTTCTTGAGGGCCCTCGGCAAAGCAGACCACTTGTCATAAAAGATATGCGCCATCCCACGCATCGCGCATGGGTTGACGTCAGCATCCACATTGTCGCCGACGTGAACGACGTCGCTGGGAGACTCCGCAAGATCGCTGAGGACGAGATCAAACAGGTCGCGCCACTTTGGTCGGCCATGCTCGTTTGAAATATACAGTGCCTCTGGAATGCGCTCAGCGGCTAACCCAGCCTGGGTCAGAAAATCCGTAAGCTCGTTACGCGTGAAGTAGGTGTCGGACGTTAGAACGGTCCGAACACCATTTCGTTTCGCGACGTCAAGAAGATCGGCAACATCATGGTCAAGCACCATCGCGGCTGACTCAGTTGCGATCTCAATAGTTGAAGCTGCATTCGGCGCCTTGGCATCCCGCCAAATATGCCCTGGGAGCGCCGAATAAATATCAGCCAGCAATACTTCTCTCGAACCCGTCTGAGCTTCCGCTTGTGCGCGCGCAGCCTTTTCGGCTGCTTCACGAAGTTCCACAAACTGAGCCACTGAAACCCAACTCAAAAGCAAGTTTTGCGACAGAAGCTCATTGCCAATTTGAAAAAAACAGGTCACGAGGCTCCGGCACGCGCCGCCATAGCAACGTGTCAAAAACATCCAGAGACAAGACCCGATACCGGCCAGACGCAAGGTCGTCCGTAAGGGCTTGTAGCCTTTTATCAGCGCCCAGACCTTTCATGTCTAAGACATCCCCATCGTTTTCTGACGTACACGCAAAAGACCGTAAACCGCTCTGGTTAACGGCACAGGCACCTTGACCAAACCCGCAACCTCAATCGCAGACGCTAAAATGCCATCAAGCTCGAGCGGCTTACCAGCCTCCATATCTTGAAGCATCGACGTCTTAGACGCATTCAGCTTTTGGCCACCCTTTAAGCGCTCCGCCGGATCCGGGCCGGGATCTAGACCGAGAGCAGATATAATCGCTCGCCCTTCGTTCATCAGGCCCACCAAAGTATCAGCGACGTACTCATCACCCAGCAGCAAATCTGTTGTCGCCATACTGAGAGCACTCGCAGGATTAAAACTCATGTTGGCTAGTAACTTAGTCATAACTTGTTGATGAATGCTTTCCGCGACCTCAGCATTATATCCAGCCGCCTTAAACACGTCCGCGATACCGTCGACACCATCAGGGTTATTATTCGGTCGGCCTAAAAACAGTTGGTTGGAGTGGTCGTGACTCAAAGACCCGTCATCACGCCAAGACACCCCGCAATTAATGACCCCTCCGACATGCCGAGAGACGTCAAAATGTGACGACACATTCCCGCCAGCATCAACGCTTTGCAGAACCGTCCCCTGAACCTGGCCACCGAACTCCGCAAAAAACCACCACGGAATACCGTTCATCACCTGCACAACTTGCGTGCTTTTTCCTATCAGTGGAGCAAGTGACCGCGCAACGTCCTTCAGTCCAGTTTCTTTAACAGTAATAACGACGAGATCTTGAGCACCCAGTTCACTGGGATCAGACGCAACGGATGGCGTGGCATGGAGCGTTTCACCGCCGTCATGAAGGGTGATCCCATCACAACGCATGCTTTCTACGCGGGGAGTTCGAACAAGGGCTGACACGTCAAAGCCAGCACTCATCATCTTTACGGCCATCATGCCGCCGATAGCACCCGGGCCAACAATACAAATTCGCGACACTGTCATCAGGTCAAACTATCCGAAGTGAATATTTTTCCAGGATTCAAAATGTTGTCCGGATCAAGCGCCTGCTTAATGCGTGCCATGACAGAAACTGCGGCTCCCGCCTCATCCTCAAGCAATTCCTGCTTACCAAGACCTATGCCGTGTTCTCCGGTGCAAGTCCCGCCCATAGAAAGCGCACGCTTTACCATGCGCTGATGGAGGCCCTCGGCTTCTTCGATCTGATCCGGCGCATCCTTGTCCATAATGAAACAGACGTGAAAATTTCCGTCTCCAACATGTCCGAGCAAAGGTGCCGGCATCGAGCATTGAGACAAATCCGCCTTGGTCTCACGAATGCAATCAGCCAAACGAGAAATGGGCACGCAGACATCGGTGACAAGACCAATGGAATCAGGCTTCAAAGCCAGTCCTGCATAGTAAGCATTGTGCCGGGCCTGCCAAAGCTTAGACCGGTCTTCTGCCTTGTCTGACCACTCAAATGCACCGCCGCCGTTCTCTGACGTAAGCGCCTCAACCATTTCGGCTTGTTCTTGGACTCCAGCGATAGAGCCGTGGAACTCGAGAAATAGAGTTGGCGCGACTGAAAGCCCTAGATCTGAATAGCGATTAACGGCATCGACACTGACATCATCCATGAGTTCAATGCGGGCAACAGGCACACCGAGTTGAATGACTTGGATGACCGTCTCAACGGCCTGGTCGATTGACTGGAAATTCACGACAGCCGCAGCCGTCGCCTCAGGAATACCATGTAACTTCAGAGTGACCTCTGTGACAATTCCGAGCGTCCCTTCCGACCCCACCATAAGGCGCGTCAAATCATACCCTGCGGCAGATTTTCTCGACCGCCCCCCCGTTTTGATGACAGACCCATCAGCAAGCACAACGGTTAAACCTAGAACATTCTCTCGCATCGTGCCGTAGCGGACAGCATTCGTGCCAGAAGCCCGCGTCGCCACCATGCCGCCAATGGTGCACTCAGCTCCTGGGTCGATCGGGAAGAACAGCCCCGTATCACGAAGCTGGGCATTCAGGTCTGCGCGCATAACACCTGGCTGAATGACGCAATCCATATCTTCGTGATTCACGGCAACGATGGCGTTCATTTGCGATAGGTCGATACAGACTCCCCCACGCACCGCCTGCACCTGCCCTTCTAAGGATGTTCCTGCGCCGAATGGTATGATCGGAGTTCCGCGGTCTGCACAGAGGCAAACAATCCTTGAAACCTCTTCCGTCGTTTGCGGATATACAACCATGTCAGGCGCGGCCACAGGGTGCCAAGATTCACCGCGCCCGTGACGATCTCTTACATCCGCATTCACGGAGCAGCGCTCCTTGAATTCCGCCTGCAATGTTGCGATCACGTCCTCGATGCGGCCTGCTCCATCCATAGTTAGTCTTCTTAGCGCGACACTAAGGTCGTGGTGCGCCCTGCTCCTTGAGGCGGCACAGGGTATAGAACCAACCGAGATTGAGGCCGAAACGATCCGCATCGTCGACCGCATAGCCATAACCAATGGGCACGTGATTCCCCTTTTCGTGGATACGAAACAAAGGAAATTCGCGCTCTGACGGAGAAGCAAACTCGCGGGTGTGGAGCTGGAACTCTAGGGTCCTACCATCCGGCCAGGCAATATCAGTAGCCCCTCCTTGATCGTGGACCTCGATCTCCGTCAGGAATTCTGTCTTCGTCATATTTCCATCAAGGTTATAGTTAACCGTACAGATAAACCGACGAGCCTTGGTCATTTGAATCCAGGCGTAGTTAGCGCCCTCCGTCTGATCCCACGTCACCTCTCCGGTTTCACGACTAATAAGTCGGTCTCTCGTCCAATTGTAATCCGGTCCCAAAACGACCTGATATTCAAACCATTCATCTTTGCCGCAAGAGTCCCGCTTCATGCCACCGTTAAACTGCCCACCCTCAAATCTCATATAGACATCACAGGGATCAGAGAACGTCCGCAAATCCGAAACTTTGATTTCAGCTAGACGATCCGGGTCAAGGCGCGCCCCTACAAAATTATCATGGCCATCTTTGAAAGCGTGGAGCTTTATTTTTACCGCTTGCTCCGCCTCATCGACCGTCAAGCTATACACTCGGATACGCGCAATATTGTTAGGGTCAGCGTTCTTGTATTCCTCGACGTAAAGAACGTTTTCGCCTAGCTCAGGGAGGTCTAGTTGAACGTAATGGGAATGAACCCGAAAAATCGGCTCATACTGATGAATTGAAATTCCGCCACCGGACTTACGTACGATTTGTTCGTGGTTATCGTACTCGCCTGGCCACCACTGCATTATCAAACGCAGGTGCCCCTCCAACTCTCCTTTGGTGAAGGTCTGCGCCTGCACCGATGCAGTGAGCATCACCACACAACATAAAACGCTAGTAAAGAGTCGCATTGTCATCCTCCTGAGCCGATCACGCGTTAACCCGCCTTCGGTTCGTACCCCATCACGCTGACTAAAACGCCGTCGGGATCATAGAAAATCATTTCTGTGTAAGTCCCAGCCTTCATGTATTCGCTGTCTTCTTCTTTGACGTACTTTGTTGGCGGTGTCAGGAAGGGGTAGCCCTTGGCTTCCAGGTCAGCCGCAACTTCAGCTGGCTGGTCCGTATTCACGACGATAGCCACTTGCCCAAGATGAATAACACCTTCCGGAGGACGCGACGTCTCGGGCACATCATCAGCCGTAATCTCGTAGAGGCCAATGAGACCGTCTTCGCTGTTGTGGGCTCTTAGATGACAAATATGCATGCTGCAATCGGAGAGCCCGATCATTTTGGCCATTGCAGGGCCGGCAACAGTCTTATCTTCCGCGACCGAGAACCCCAGTATATCGCGGTATAGCTTGAGTGATTCCTCTATGTTCCGGCAGAAAATCGTCGTTCTTTTAACCGGGCTTGTGCGTTCGGACATCTTAAAACCTCCCCATTGCCGGTTCCACGGCATGCTTCCATAATGGCCCTATAATGACAGAGCAGACGATAAATTACACAGGAGCTTTCAAATGATTCTCGAACAATTTCCGCTAACAGCACTGGCCACGCTTGGCGCCCTTTTCGTCTATTTCTACTGCATGATCCAGGTCGGGCGCGCCCGCTTCAAGCACGGCGTGCAACCGCCATCTGTTGATGGGCCAGAAGAGTTTCTGCGTGTGAACCGTGTCCACCAGAACATGGTAGAGCAACTCATTATGTTCTTACCCGCGCTTTGGCTATTCGCAATCGCGTGGGAAGACCTGTGGGCCGCCATTCTGGGTGCTCTCTTTGTCATCGGACGCATTTTCTATGCCCAGGGATATTACAAAGCTGCTGAGAAACGCAGTCGTGGGTTTGGCGTTTCCTCCCTTGCAATCATCGTGCTCCTACTCGGCTCCCTCGCCGGCGTGGTCATGGCACTCCTTTAGACCAAAACGGAGCAAGATTATGACAACAGGCCCCCTCACCGCTCTCACACGCCGCGCGGCTTTGGCCGGACTTGCAGCGACGACAAGCTTATCTCTGACGCCGGCAATGGCACAAAGCCAAATCGACAAGAACAAGCTGTACGTTCAACTGCGCGGCAATTTGGATGGGAGCGACGGCCTGTGGTCATACTCCGGTGCCTATTGGGGTAAGCCTCATGGAGAGATTGCCCGGCAACTCTTTCGTGTTGATGGGCTGAGCTACAACAGCGTGACTCTACGCGAAGATAGCGGCGTTGATCAGAAAATGATCGAGTGTGGCTTCTGGCAACACCCTGGCACGAGTGAACTCGCTGACGCCTGGACAAACCCCATGAACGGCCTCGAGTGTGAGCCCAAGCACTTCAAGTCTTCACAGACACTATCTTTCGATAAGCATGGGAATTGGGAGTTGCCCGAAGACCGTCGCGCTGCAGTGCGGCACGTCGAGGGCACTATCGTCGAACCCATTACAAACGGGCCTATCATCTGGTCTCAGGAACGGCTCATTACAAAGGTTGTCCGCCCAGAACCTGAAACAGGGTCAGATCCCCTAGCCTACGGCGGCCCAGTAAGGACCAGCACGTCATTAGTCACTTATGAAGCCGATATTGCCGACTTAGACAAAGATTTCGTTCCATCGACGATGCACTACCAGTCCATGAGCGGCTGGTACCCATGGATGCGCATGGGGCAACGCGCGGGCGTGTGCAGCTTTGAACTCGCGGGCCGCAAACTCCCAAGCACGAGCGAGGTTCCCGACCGCATCTTGGCATTTTTAAACGACCGACGCCCAGGGTTCATAGACGACCCTTGGGCCTAGGAGCCGCCGACAGGCCTAATCATCGCTAATTGGGAAGCTGTACGCCCGCCACATCTTGCCATCTTGCATGTGATACACGCCCAACGTAGTCGTCGTCCTCTCACCGTCTGGGGTGTCGAAGGTATCTTTCTCGACTGCGACGACATGATCCCCAACAACCATGATGCGGTCGAGCTTCGAGCCCTTGAGAGGGACCGCATCAAACATTTTCTCCATAATCGCCTTGGTTTCTTCGCGGCTGGACGTGCGTTTTATCGCTTCGCCGCCTTCCATCCTGAACGAGGCGTAGTCTTCAGCAAGATTGCTCGCTAAGGCGTCAGCATCCTTGCGGGTAAACGCGTCCGTGTTTTCCGTCATCATTTTAATGTAGTCATTCATATCTATCTCCCAAGATATTCATTGTTCGTCTGTCGGAAAGGCTAACCTGAATTCCCTAGCATGACACCCGTGTTCACCTATGGTGTCCACAGTTAGGTAGGGGGACGGCCATGACTTCGGACACCAGCACCAATCGCTTGAGCTTGAGGCAAAAACTAGGCTGGGCCGTGGGTGCTCATGGCACGTCAACGATGATCGGCGTTCTGGTAACCTACCTCCTCAACTACATGACCGATGTGCTCGGGATTGCCGCCTTCATGGCAGGCGCCATCATATTTGGTGCGCGCATGTATGATCTCGTGACGGACCCTCTGATGGGATACATCAGTGATCGCACCCAATCGCGATGGGGTCGTCGCCGGCCCTTTCTCCTTCTCGGCAGTTTCGTTTGCTTTATCGCCTTTGTTGCACTTTTCAACGTCCCGAATATTGATAGTGAAACCGGCATGGCAATCTACGCCGCCTTTTTGCTTATTTTATTCACCACCGCCTACACCATTTTCAATGTCCCCTACTTAGCGATGCCCGCAGAAATGACGGATAGTTACAACGAACGGACAAGCATGATGGGTTATCGCGTGGTGTTCTTTACCACCGCAAACCTTGGCCTTTTTCTAGGCGGCGCCCTGTTGCTTCGAACCTACGGACCGGAACAGGGTTATGCCCTTATGGGATGGATCTTGGGCGCATTCTTACTCGCAAGCATGCTGGTTTCTTTTTATGCGACACGGTCGGCCCCTCGGTTCGAGCGCACAGAATCGAGCCACCTGTCTATTCGAGAACAAATTGCGTTAGTCGGTGATAACAAACCATTCATGGTTTTTCTTGCCGTCAAACTTTGCCAACTCATTGCGCAAGCGAGTAGCCAGGCCGCGCTTATATTTTTCGGCGTCTACGTCCTGCAACGGAACGACGAACTACTCATTGCCTTCGGAACGTATTTTACGGTCTCGACGTTCGTGGCTATTCCACTTTGGACTTGGGCGGGGAAACGCTTTGGTAAGAAGCCTGTATATATGGCGGCCGCCATTCTTTATGCCATCGTCATGAGCACATGGTTGTTATCCGATGCCTCCGAGCTGCAATGGATCGTCAACGCGCGAATCTTTAGTATTGGCGTCGCAGTCACAGGCATTTTAGTAATCGGATACTCGATCCTGGCGGATACGATGGAATATGACCGACGCCGCACTGGACTGAATCGTGAAGGCGTCTACGCCGGCCTCTACAGCACAATGGAAAAAGCGGCCTCCGGGTTCGGCCCGCTGCTGTTTGGTGCCTACCTCGGCTCAATGGGATATGTATCCACACGCGGTGGCGAATTCGCCGCACAGCCAGATGCTGCCGTATCGGGAATCTACATAGGATTAGCCGTATTTCCGGCAGCAGCTGCCGCTCTCAGTGCCGTCCTTCTCATATTCTATAAACTGGATGAAAAGACATTGAAGATGGCTGGCCCGGAAAGTTCAGCTAAGGCGTAGCAAGCGCCGTTACGGCTGCAACATTCGCTTCGTCCGCCAGCCCAGAGACTCTGCCAAGAATCCCGCCAACTTGATCCGTGACCAGAACCAAAGGCACCGCTTTATCCTCATCCGTAATGCTAAGGGCCGGGAACACCTCCTCTTCGTCGATATAAAGTATGACGACCCGCTCTCTTAGGGTTTTGTCTTTGTAGATGCCGCGAAATCCACCGTTTATAAAACCACGCACCAAGGCGCCAGGATTCGGAATCAGCGGAGAATTGTAAACCTGGATAGCGTCAGATGATTCGCGTAGCGGAGCCAGTGCAGCGTCCCATGCGTCAACAGGCTCCTGCATATCTCGACCAAACGAGATAAGAAGCACGTTTCTAGCGGCAGAAAAATCCTTCGGTACTGTGATCTTATCTTTGTTGAGGGTCCGCGCCTTGACCGTGGGAAAGGTCGTGTCTTGGGCAATAACTGGCGGTGCAACTAGGCACACCAACACTCCGAGAGTGATCACAAGATGACGTCGCATTTGATAAGGTCCTTCTATAAAAGCGGCAGGCGCCATTAGAGACACCTGCCGCTAGTCTTATACTTATACGGTCGGAACCTCTATGCGGACTTCTCCTCGCCTCGCTCTGGTGTCAAATATATCGCAATCCCAGCGATGACAAAAGCCGCGACAACCAACCCCATTTCCAGGGCGTACTCACCAGGCATCAACCAGAATTCCTTAAGAATTCCCCACCGGCTCAAAACCTCGATATCAAGCCAAGTGATAATTGTTGTCGGGATAGCGTATCGAACAGCGGGTGCCATACGCGCATATTTAATCAACCGGGTATTGAGATAAATCGCCCACACAAGAAAGCCGAAAAAGACGGCGTATGTGACGGGGTGTTCTATCCCAAGAATGCGCTCATCATACAGCGTGAGATTGATGACGTAGATGAACCAGATTACAAAAATCGTTTCCAGGGCCGTAATGCGTGCATAGTCACGGTCTTTACCGGCGCCTGCTTTACCAGGATTCATATGCGCATTGCGATGCAGCCACTTAAAGGCTGTACACCGTGTATCACGGTTGAAATAGAGCAGCACGGTGACGGCTAACATGAGGATGCCCGACGCCTGAATGATCTGGAGCCCAGGACTCATGACCAACGCACCTGTATCAGGGTTTAATATCGGCTGCACATTGAGGAGATGGGCGAAAAATTCCCAGGTATATTCAAACCAGCCCGTCCAAATAAGAATACCACCGACAAATCCGAGCCACGTGGCTGCCGTTTCTTTTTTCTTTAAGCCAACCCAGACCATTGCGAAGCCAGCGAGACCACACAAGAAACTTGCGATGAACGAGGCTTCGTCCGGAGATCCCAGTACACCTTTGAGTAAAACGAACAGTGTGTGCCCCAACGGCTGGGCCATAATGACAGTGACAAAAGCAATAATTCCGACGAATGGTGGTCGATAAAATTTACCAAGCATAACGGTCTCCCCTTACAAAACTCGCCCCCTCTTATGGCGACTGTAAGTCTCATCTAAATCAATCCAACAGTCCAAGCAACAATTAATTACCGGGTGGTAACTTTTTGTTGCCTAACTCTCAAATTTGATGAAAATGGTCGAAGCTTAGTAACCAGGACAACCAATGCCGCCACTCGACGCAGTTTCAGAAGACAGGCCCCCATCCAAGTCAGCGCTCAAACGAGAAGCCACGAAGGCTGCGCTCATTGACGCGTTCGAGCAGATTGTTGCTAAGGACGGAATCTCTGCCGTCGGTGTCAATGCCGTCGCTAAGCAGGCCGGCGTCGGAAAACCGCTGATCTACAAATACTTTGGCGGTTTCGACGGATTAGTGACCGCCTGGGCTCGGCAATCAAAAGTTTGGGGCAACGACGACGATATTTTCTCCGCCCTTGCAGATAACCCATCTGGTGATCCAAATGCTGTGATCATAGATGCCCTTGTGCGCTCAACCACAGAACTAAGAGACAAACCCATCGCACTACAAATAATGGCCCAGGCCTTAATTGGGCGCAGTGATCTCACGCCAGGCCTTGAAGCAGCGAAGCAAGAGTCTGGCAACCATCATGACGCCTTATACCAAGAGGGCGGCGTGTTCGACGATCAAGACACAAGCGCTTTGCTCCTCGTCTTGTACGCAGCGTCCCAATATCTTGCTCTGCGCAGCCTCAGCCAAACAAATTTCAACGGTATTCCTCTGGATTCCACAGACGGTTGGTCGGCCATGATGGGCATGATGACCCGCGTATTTGATAACGCAACGAACGGCGCCAAATTCAAGAACAGCTAGAAGGTAGGGTTATGTTCAAACAGTTGTACCGTGTTCCCTTTGTAGGACTCATGGCTCTTGCAACCGTCTTCATCATCGTACCGCTGAACCACACGATTCTTGTTGGCCTGGAAAACTTGGCTGGCGTTGCACTCGTCTATTTCAAAAAGTCACTAGACCAAATGCTATAACGGGAAAGTTCTATTCTGCAGCCTCTGCGACAGAGGACTTCGGAGTCACAATCGGAAGAGTTTGGTGAACCCATCCTTTAGGGTCAGCTCCTCGCGCCGGAGATGGCGCGACGAAGACTTCTCGTTTGCCGTCACGCTCAAGAACATCACCATCCACATATCGGCCAAGATCACGCCACTCGGCAACTTTATTTCGGAACGCCAACTCCATACCATCTGACTCGATCAGCATCTCACGAGCGTTTGACGTCACGGTATGTTTTGGCTTGAGGAAACGAACGATGTCATGATCTTCCTGCACGGCCTCAAACAACCCCTCAATGCGATCCGCATCGTGTTCCGGCTCCATCAAGAAGTTCCGGGCCTGAAACCCGTAAGAGCGAACGGTATCGTCATCAACCGGCGTGCGCACCGAAAACAAAACCTGAGTGATTTCTGTGGTCATTTCTTGATACAGCATCTCCGCATTCGCGATCATGCTCCACTCAACTGTGACTTTCGTCGTCTTGCGGTCTTTGGGCAGTAACTCCGCAATCGCGCCGCGCTTTTGGCTAGCTTTCGGTGCGGCACGAACACGAGTCACCTTCGCACCATGCTCAGTATGCTCGATCGGAGCAATCGTCACCTTTGGAGAAATACGGCTGCCAAAGCGCTTGTGCACGAATGACGGATGAGACGTGTCTAGGGAGTTCTCGCACAACCGTTCCCAGTTGCAGTCCGTCCATTCGTAATTGTAACGCGCAATGCGCCACTCAGGATTATTGAGAAACGGTTGGAACCAATCGGGAATCGCTGGGCGGTCCGCTTCCGCTTGGTCCCCAACAAACACCCAAATAAGGCCCATGCGTTCTTCAACGGGATAGGAATCAATCCGCGCGCGCTTTGGTATACTTACGTCATCGCCCATGGCTGGAATTTTGACGCATTGGCCTTCGCCGTTAAATTCCCATCCGTGGTAGGGGCAGGCAATGCAACCAGCCACGACTTCCCCTCGGTGTAGAGCCCCGCCACGGTGGCAACAGACGTCAGACAAGCATTGGAGCGTGCCGCTTTCATCGCGAAACAGGACAAAATCTGCTCCGATCATCCGGGTCCGGTGCGGTTTATCGGTGACGTCGTCACTCGTTGCCGCGACATACCAATTGTTAATCAACATGACTTTTCCCTCTCCTCAGCCCCAGGGCCGCGGGCGGCCTTATCCAGGATACATCATAAGACTATAACAAGTTTACGCATGCTGCCCTAGCCTGGATCATTGCTTAATATCAATTACGGGTTTTAAGCTTGCAGCCTCATCGCCCGTCAGGAGCCAAAAATGTTCCGCTTCACCGTTGTTGCATTGCTGACCTTGCTCAGCCTCCCCGCGCAGGCCGAAGACGCCTCCGTCAGGAAATTCCACGACGCTTTCTTTTTGGCCTGGAACGAGAGCAACGCCGAAGACCTTGTCGAGCGACTGACAGAAGACACGATTTATCACCCCCATGGGGCACAAACTCTCAATGGTCGTAATGCAGTGGGCGAAAGCTACTCGGCTTTTCTGTCATCCTTTGACGTCCGAATGAATGTCTCGGCGGAGGTTCTCGAATCATTCGGCAATCACGGCATCATGCAGGGCACCTACACCTCAATTCTGACACCAAAAGATGGCCGTCCCGGATGGGAGCGATCTGGCCGCTATCACATGGATTTGGTCAAAAGCGACGATGGCCAATGGCGCATTGCGCGTGAAGTCACTCAGACGACAACAGATCCTATAGCCGGTGTTAAGACGAGCCCCGACCCGATCGCGACACAGGGCGAAGTCCGACGGCGTTTCGCAGACATCGCTGAAGGCCAAGTGCATTATTGGCAAGGCGGGCCCGCGGCATCGCGCAAACTGCCAGTGCTATTCCTCCATCCAGGACCACATTCAGCGCGGGTACAAAAGCCGTTGCTGGATGCGCTCGCTGGATATCGCCCGGTCTATGCACCAGACATTATGGGCATGGGTGATTCATCGCCCCCGCCAGAATCAGGCCCAGACCTCGACTACTTCGCTGATGCGGTGTTGAGGTTTGCCGATGCAGCGGGGTTAGACCGGTTTTCTGTTTACGGCTCAAACCTGAGCGCACGCATCGGGGTTGAAATGGCCCTACAACAGCCCGAACGCGTTCACACGTTGATCCTCAACCGCATGGTCTTTTTCGAAGGCGACACCCTGGCGATGTGGGCAGGCGAGCATGTCCCCAACATTCAGCCAGATCAAGAGGGGGCATACGTAACCTTCCTTTGGAGCCGCCTACGCGACCTCAACACCTACGTGCCGTGGTTCAAGAAAGGTGCCGAAAACTTGCGCGGCAAGGGGCTACCATCCGCTGATGTTCTGCATCTCTCTTTTGTCGAGCAGGTCAAAATGGCACCGACCATGCACCTAGCATTTAATGCCTACTGGTCCTACCCCCTCGCCGAAAAACTGGCGCGCCTCAGTGTTCGTACAGTCGCGTTGGAGAACGACGCAATCCGCATTCCTAATGCTGAAACCTGGACACCTACACCGCTCGGCGGCAACGTGATTAGTGCAACGCCAGATGCTCTTGTGATTCGGGCAAAACAAATAGATGCGTTAATCGGGGACTAAGTCTTAAAACGGTTTTGCGAGACCGAGGAACCCGAGGGTCAGGGATGTTCCCCAGAACAGATAAGCCACGGGCTTTGATCGCTTGAGCATGCCGGAAAAGATCGCTTCGACCTCAGGTGTGGATCCTTCCGCGCCAAGGCGCTGAAACCCAAGTACAAGATCACCGACAAATGATCGCAGCCACAAGCCAAGAAAAATAAGCACGCCAAAAAGCATCACTTTGAGTCCTAGCCAGGACGAACCGAATCCCATGTCGAATACAAGCGACACGGCCCCGGTGAGCACAAGAACCGGCGCAACAACCCAACGCATGCCGTTGTCTAGCTTACGAAAGGTCATGCCATTTTCAGGCCCCTTGTTGAGATAAACCGCCCAGGACAAGATCAACCAGGCCAGAAAGAAGAGCCAGACCGGAACAAGCCAAACACCGGTAACAGGACTCAGGCCCAAACCATCTGCCAAGGTGAGACCAACGGGAAACAAAAGAATTAGACAGGAGCGCGGAACCAAATCGATACGCAGCATAGCCGCCAAGAACCGACGTCGCTCTTCAATCGATAACCCGGCTTTGCAGATGTAATGGGTCGTGACATAGACCCCCCAATCAGGACCAAGCCAATACACGAATAGAACGAGATGGCCGTAGAGCAGAAGGGTATGAGGATCGATAGACATTCGCGCTCCTGGGCTAGCATTTGGACTGAGAGTTTATGGGCCTCCTCGACTCTAGCAAGCGGAGAGCTCAAAAAATCAACACTCGGCATTTAACGACAAAACAAATATGCACCCTACTGGCTCTGCAAGACTTACAACAACGCAGTAACAGTGTGTTGCATTACCATCACAAGACGTGATGACAACCCGAATCGTTAGCATGCCTTTGTAAATGGCACGGCACGCCTACTCCGATCTTTTCAGATTCATTTTGCAAGGTTTTTATTTAGTGTGGCAGCGAATTATCTGCTTTGCGTCACTGACTCTGTCCGTGTAAAACCGCCAGGTTCGTTCGGCGTTCCTAAGCCCGTTAGCGTCCGTGCGAACAAAAGGGCCGCTCTTTATGAGCGGCCCTTGGTTTTTTGCTGTACCCAACAATCCGTCGTGAACTCGAGTTAATCCAAAGTCATGGCAACCCGTAGACCAAGATTGAAGTTGTGCCATTCCTTTGGTGCCTTTTCTGCTGCGGCACCACGGAGTTCTGTCACACCCGCGAAGCGCATGGCCGAGCGACTAGCAGCAACCGGTGCACTTAAACTGCCACCACGAACAACGTAATCGCAGTCTCGCTCTGACATCCTGGCTGATCCATCCTTTGGGGCTCCGTTAAAGTTATCGATGTAACAGTCTTCCACCCATTCCCAAACATTGCCGTGCATATCGTAAACGTTGAACGCGTTTGGTTTGTATGATCCGACGGGCGCAGACTGAATGCCGTAGCCGTCGTTGCAGTCAACATATAACCAAGGGGACCACCCTTCGTTCTTCGCCATTTCTGCTTTCGCTGTCAGGTCTGGCACATTGGCGTAGTCACAGAGGTCTTTTTCATCATTGCCAAAATGATAACGCGTCGAAGATCCCGCGCGGGCCACGTATTCCCATTCGGCTTCCGTTACAAATCGATAGGACTTTCCTGTTTTTTCAGCCAGCCACATGATGAAGTCTTGGGAGTCGTTCCAACTGATACACGCAACGGGATGATCATCACCCTGGTCATAATTTGGATCGTCCCAGCCTTTACTTTGCACGGGCTCTCCACCACGTAAGCCTGTCACCACAACGCAGTTATTGTTTCTGACCCCCGCGGTTCGTGTCTTTAACGAACTGCCTGTACTGACCAACCGTGACCTCATACCGTGAGATCGCGAAAGGCTTTGAAATTGTCACTTCGCGTTGGGGACCTTCATTTTGCAGCCGGCCAACTTCCGAATCAGCTGTCCCCATAATGAATTGGCCAGGCGGAACAACGATCATCTCTGGGCAGGATTCACAGTCTTGAAAAACGTCGCCGATTTTTACTGAGTCAGCCTGAACTGACCCCGCTAGCACCGCACACCCGACGGCAACGGCAAACGACAGGGTCAATCGAAGGCTCAAGTTTTAGACTCCGCCCGGTGGCGCAGGCTCTTGCTCGCGGGCGTACCATTCGAGCGACGAAAGTGAGGGCTCTTCCCATTCCGTCGGCGCGTCTAAGAACTTCGGGTAGTTCTTGGCGATATACTCAACGATTTTCTGATCGGGCATATCTTCCGGCCCCTTCACATCCGCAAACATGCAGTTGTACTGGCAGTGTCCGGGCGCTTGCCCCATCAACAACCACGGCAAGCCATGGCGTTGTCCGGCCCCAGGCCCCTGTACTTGGGATGGTGGTGAGGTCTGGATTCTGCAGATCGTCGAGAGAGGCTGAGTAAATAAACGTCTCTGTGACCCGGTTCATAGGGCCAGAGCTTTCCCGCACCCAGATCTTTGGATCGAGCGCATTTGGATAGTAGAGATGGACGCTGATTTCCATCATCAGTTTACCGCCAATAATGTTCCAGTTAAGGATGAACGGCTTGGGTTCACGTTTCTCCGTGTTCAACCCGCCATAGCTTGGGGCCTCTGGCCAAGTTTCCCGGAAGATAGCGTTGAATGGATCGTTAGCCACCGGCACGACCCGAACCTTTTCGCCCGTGTAGGGGTTTTCCATCTCTTCAAGAATTTCACCCGTCTCTAGGTCCGTATAAAACACGACTTCACGCAAGACACGACGGAAGCCGTACTCTGGACCGTCGTAGGGCAAAAGGCGATTACACCCAACACCACGAAAGCCACAAATCTCTTTTAGGCGGGCCACCAGGTGCCACACCCATCACTTTCCCTTCGATCCAACCAAAATGGGTGGACTTCATATCGAGATTTGAGGTGAGCTTGAGGTACGCATCTACATTACCGCGGCCAGTGGTTAAGTCATGGGTCGGTCCCGTCAAAGACGCGCCGGCTGGCGTCGTGAAACCTGTCGCCGCATTAGCACGCCCAGGAGCGACTAGCGCATTCAACGCGGGCACACCGGTGAAGGCCAGCCCCGCAGCCAGCGCAGCGCGGCGAGACGACATGGGACTGGTGAAGGGACGATCATTGATATCGTCTGGTTTGATAAGGTCTGTCATGTCTAAGCGTCCTTGCTTTTAGGTGTTGCTGGCTTACCGCGTTCGCCCCGCACGTTAGGAGCAGAGTGCTAGGGCGCACCAATAGAAATCGCTTATAAGGCGCGCCCTTTAAATTATAGGACTCACACGCCGCCCGGTTGCACCGGTTCCTGCTCGCGGGCGTACCACTCTAGAGAGGACAACGAAGGGTCTTCCCATTCTGTCGGTGCATCTAAGAACTTGGTGTAGTTCTTAGCGATGTATTCGATGATGCGTGGGTCTGGCGCTTCGTCCAGCGAGTGCATGCTTGCAGCCATCACGCTGTACAGGCAATGCCCAGGCGCTTGACCCATGAGCATCCACGGCAGCCATGGTGTATGCCGGCCCCACACAGTGGTGCTGTCGACTGTGGTCAAATCGGGGTTCTGAAGATCCTTCAAACTCATGTTCATCACATAAGTCTCGGTGACTTGGTTCATCGGCCCGGCGCTTTCCCGCACCCACTTTTTGGGGTCCAGCGCATTGGGGTAGTAGAGGTTGATGTGACGCTCCGCCATCAACCGGTCGCCATAGACCTGCCAGTTGAGAATGAAGGGTTTGGGTTCCAGTTTTTCATCCTCGTTCAAACCGCCAAAGGTTGGTCGGCTCAACTCGGACTCACGGATGATGCGGTTGAACGGATCATTCGCCACCGGGACCACACGTACCTTTTCGCCAGTGAAGGGGTTCTCCATCTCTTCGAGAATTTCACCGGTTTCCAGATCCGTATAAAACACCACTTCGCGGAGGAGGCGGCGATAGCCGTGCTCACCCTCAAGCGGGATCAAGCGAGTGACACCCAGACCACGAAACCCACAAAAGGTTTTGATCGGGCCGCCAGGTGCAACACCCATGACGTGCCCATCAATCCACCCATAGTGGGTGGACGTCATGTCCAGGTTCGAGGTGATCTTGGCGTAGGCTTCGACATTGCCATAGGCCGTCGTCAGATCGTAGGTCGGGCCCTTTAATGACTCATGCGCCCTGCCATAAAAGTTGGCAGACGCTGGACTCGGCAGAGCACTAACGGCAAGCCCAGCCCCCAGGCCTGCACCTAGTCCGGCGGTGAGAGCTGCGCGACGATCAATGGAAAAATTGATGGGGCCGCCCGTGAATGGTGTCATTTTATCAGACATTTATACGCCTCCTTGTAAGGCCGGTTCTTGCTCGCGCGAATAGCGCTCAATGGATGACAGGGATGGTTCTTCCCACACGTCCGGTGCTTCCAGATACTTGGGATAATTCTTCGCTGTGTACTCGACGATGTCTTGAGGAATATCGTCCAGCGAATGGCGGCTGCCCATGAAGGTTTGATACGCCACATGGCCCGGGGCTTGGCCCATCAGCATCCACGGTAACCATGGAGTAAGGCGCGCCCAGGTGCCCGTGCCATACACATGGGTCAACTCTTCGTTCTGAATTTGATCGAGCGAATGCACGTGGAAGAATAACTCAGACACCCGGTTCATCGGGCCTGCACTTTCCCGCACCCATTTTTGTGGATCGAGGGCATTCTTGTAGTAGAGGTGAATGTGGCGTTGGAACAGCAACCACTCATCTTTGATCTGCCAGTCGATGTGGAACGGCTTGGGCTCGCGCTTCACCGCATTCAGCCCACCGTAAGCCGGTCCTGGCGGGATCGTATCGCGGATGATGCCGTTGAACGGATCATTGGCCACATGCACAACACGAACTTTTTCATCGGTGTAGGGGTTGATCATTTCTTCTAAAATCTCGCCAGTCGCGAGGTCGTAATAAAAACCAACTTCGCGCAGCAACTTGCGATAGCCGTTGCCTTCTTCATACGGAATCAAGCGCTTGCAGCTCATGCCCTTAAAGCCACAAATGTTTTTGATCGGCCCACCCGGCGCAACGCCCATGACCAGACCGTCGTACCAGCCGTAGGTCGTGGTTTTCATATCGATATCAGAATCGATGCGCGCCATCGCAATCATGTTGCCCTCTGGCGTGGTGAGATCGAGGTAGGGGCCTTTAAGTGAAGCATTTTCGATACGCTTATTAACGCCTGATGTGGTGGCATGGGCACTGCTGGCCATGCCGAGACCTGTAGCGCCAATTCCAGCACCCATGCTAGCACTGAGGGCCTGACGGCGGCTTAAGCTGGTCGCCGGACCACCAAGACTATCGTAATCCTCGACCACAAGGCCGGTGCGGACTTCAATATTGCCGTTTGGCCCTGCTGCATCGCTTGTATCTGTCATGGTATTCTCTCCCTCTGAAATATCCCCCCACGCTAACACAAGGGGACTGAAGCAAAATACAGGTGTCTGGCCTTGTTCACCTGTAGGTGTAACCGCTAAGCGGTTTTCTTATGGGGCCCTTCCCCCACTCCGGCCGATTCGGCTAGGCTGCCTCATCACGAATCAATCGAGGGTAAAGGTCATGGGCGAATTCATCTGGTTGAGTGTTCCAATCTGCGTTGTCGTTGGGTTTGCGATCGGCGGACTTTGGTACGGTCCGCTATTCCAGAAGGCCTGGATGGAAGACACCGGCATGACTGACGAAAAAAAGGGTCCGCCGGTCAAAGTCTTCGGTGGCGCGATCATTCATACTCTAATCGCCGCCGTTGCAATCAACCTCCTGCTCGACCGAACGATTGGCATGATCGCTCATGTCAGTGGTGGCGTGATTATCGGCGTCGCGGCTGCAGCGGCCTTCGGCATCAACTACATGTTCTCGTCTCAGCCAAGACGGCTGCTCTACATCGATGGCGGCTACACCATCCTTATGTATGGCGCCATGGGCGCCGTTGTTGGATTGATGAAGTAGCAGTGAAGTAAGCCCGGCATCCGAGCAGCGAACATCAGCCCCTTCTTTTTGCCTTGTTTACCGGGGTACCATCACCTCATGAAAAACATCGCTCGCACACTCACAATACTCATCGCTGGATTGCTCGGCTCTAGCACCGTACATGCAGAGTCCACATTCCGTATTGCTCTCAGCGCGGCACCGCCAAGCAAGGGCAATCCATTTTCCACGATCGGCACCACACCGACTTTTTTCTGGACGGCCATTTATGACCGCCTGACCGACATAGACAATGAGGGCAATATTATTCCTCAGTTGGCGGAGTCCTGGCAGGCCGTGAACGACCTAGAATGGCATTTCAAACTAAGGCCGAATGTAAAATTCTCGAACGGCGAACCCGTCACAGCCCAGTCCGTGAAAATCGTCTTTGATCTCATGCGCAACGATCCGATCAATGCCGTCTATTGGTCTCGTCAGGAGAAGTTTTATCCGCTTGTTGAAGTCATTGACGAACTCACTGTGGCGTTTCACACGCTGAAACCGAACGCAGTTCTACCAGCCTACCTCTCCGCCTTGTTCATCGCGCCTGGAGGTCATGTTCAAAATGTTGGCCTCGCGGGTTTGGTGACTGAACCAATCGGGAGCGGTCCGTTCGTCGTTGACACCTGGGAGCCGGAGAAAGTGACATTGTCGGCCAATCGCGACTCTTGGCGTCCACCGAAGATCGACAAGATGGAAGCCTATTTCGTTCCTGATGCCTCGGCCCGCATACAAGCGCTCGAGACGGGACAGATCGATGTCGCGACCGTGATCAGCACAGACCAAATTGATATGCTGGCGCTGAACGGCCACCGCACCGTGCTGCGCAACCCTAGCCGTATTTTGGTTTTCGCCCTGAAGTCGAACGATGCGGACTCCCCCTTTCGCGACATGCGGGTCAGGCAAGCCTTTAATTACGCGATAAACAAAGACATCATTACTGAGATTCTTCTGGCTGGATTAGTTGGGCCCGCAGGGCAAGGCGCCACGCCGGCTGCCGTTGGCTATGCACCGGACGTTAAGCCTTACCCCTACGACCCTGACAAAGCCCGCGCCTTACTCGTCGAGGCCGGATACGAAGACGGCGTATCCTTTGTCATCGAATCTCTAGCAGGAATTCTGCCAAACGACACCGCCATCCTGCAGCAAATCACATCTGACGTCTTGAAAGTCGGGATGAAGATGGAGGTAAGGCTGATCACCTATCCGCAACTGTTGCAGCGCACGATACTGGGGCAGTTGGAAGGGGATGGCTTTCTTATGGATTTCACCAACCGCTACGCTGATGCCTTGCAGCCGCTGCTCAACACCAATCATGCCTGCACCGGGCCGGGGCCCTGGTTTTGCGATCCGGTGATTCAACCTGTTATCGATAAAGCCGAAATCACGATGGACATCGCAGAACGAAACCGTCTCACCCGGCAAGTCGTGAAATATTATCATGACGTAGCCCAGTCACTTTTTCTGTTCCCCGTCGTGGGCCTAGACGCCGTTCATAAGCGGGTTAAAACATGGCAGCCCATGAATGATCGCCTCATGTACCATCTGGTCGAACTTCACGACGATTAACGCCAAGTCCGTTAGGCTAGCCCGATGAAATTTGTCGCGTTTTCATTGATGATCGGATTGAGCCTGGCGACACTGCCGTCGCCAGCACGCACTGACTCTGTATTCAGAGTGGCCTTGTCTGCAGGACCGCCCAGCAAAGGCAACACCTATGCTGGGGGTGCGGCCACAGCACACTTCATATGGCCTGCCCTTTACGACTCACTCACGCGCGTCGACAATGCCGGCACTGTACAGCCATGGCTGGCGCTATCATGGGAGCCCGTTACTGATACAGAATGGCATTTCAAACTGCGCCCGAACGTCACGTTTTCCAATGGCGAGCCATTCAATGCGGCGGCCGTGAAAGCGACGTTTGACCGTCTCCGTACAGAAGATGCCCAAGGCTTCTTATGGCAGCGACAGATGATCTATTACCCTAAGGTTGAGATCATCGATGAGTTGACTGTAGCCATTCATACCGCGCAACCAGATGCCATGATTGCAGCCTATTTGGCGGCGTTGTATTTTGCGGCACCCGGCCATTTAGCAAACGTCGGATTCCAAGGATTGTCAGACGACCCCGTTGGGACCGGACCGTTTGTATTAGAACGCTGGGAGCCAGACCGTGTCACCATGCGTGCCAACTCAGCGTCCTGGATTGCGCCAAAGGTTGACGGCTTGGAGATGATCTTCGTGCCAGATGCCACCGCGCGCTTAAACGCCTTAGAGACGGACCAGGTCGACATTGCAACCGTCATCAGTACCGACCAGATCGACATGGTTAAACGGGAGGGACATCGCGTAGAAATGCGCAATCCCAATCGGATTTTGGTGATGGCGTTGCAAACTCAAGATCCAACCCTACCGATGGCGGATGTTCGCGTTCGGCGCGCTTTGAACCATGCGGTTAACCGTGAGCTAATCACTAAAGTTCTGCTTGCAGGATTGGTTGAGCCCGCGAGCCAACCAGCAGCCGCGATCGCGCAAGGATTCGACAACACACTGAAGCCCTACACATATGACCCAGAGAGAGCCAAACAACTTTTGGCGGACGCGGGCTATCCGGACGGGTTTTCCTTCGATGTCGAGACTGTGGCGGGCTTCCTGCCCAACGACACGGCAATCTTACAACAGATTGCCAGCGACCTCAGTCGCGTCGGAGTCACCATGAACGTCCTCCGCATCACCTATCCGCAATTGCTGCGTTCAACCTTGGGCGGAGAACTCGGCGGTCAGGCCTTAATGGCCGATTTCTTTAACAACACCGGCGACGGACTGCGCCCCTTGGTACGCACCGTCAACCACGCCTGCACAGGCGCAAGACCATGGTATTGCGACGAAGAGATTCAGCCAGTGATCCATAAAGCAGAGAGAACACTCGATCTTGATCAACGCGGGATCTTGGCCCGCCAAGTCATTCGTCATTATCGGGACCAAGCCGCGACCCTGATGTTGTTCCCCGTCGTCGGCCTCGATGGTATTCATCGCCGCGTGGCCCACTGGGAACCGTGGAACGACATTTTGAATTTTCACCTGGTTGAAATTAAGCCAAAAACCTAAGGAGATATCCATGAAGCCGCAGTTATTTGGTGACGTCAGGATTGAGAAAATTATCGATATGATCGAGCCGTTTCCTGCTGCACGGGCGTATCCGAAAGAAGACCTTACGCCGGCAACGCACTATCGGGATTGGCTGGAGCCACATTTCTACGACTTCCAGGCCCAAGCGATCATCCTCAGCTTTCACAGCTACATCATCCGCACACCCTTCCATACGATTTTGATTGATACCTGTATCGGCAATCACAAAACCTTTGGTGGCATGCTGGAGAAATGGGGCAAGCGGGAAGGCCCTTTCCTCGACAACCTTGCCGCCGTGGGTGTATCTCCACAAGAAATTGATTACGTAATGTGCACACACCTGCACGCCGATCATGTGGGATGGAATACGCAACTACGGGATGGCCGTTGGGTGCCAACCTTCCCCCGCGCCAAGTACGTATTCTCAAAGAACGACCTTGATGCCTCAATGGAACGCGCGAAGGATGCTCAAACGGCTTACATCGCACCATCGTTTCAGGAAAGCGTGTTACCCATCATCGAAGCGCAGCAAGCCGAAGTGATCGACACCGACTTTTCCCTCGATGACGCCCTGACGGTTCTACCGACCCATGGGCACACCCCGGGACATTATTGCGTCGAGGTTAACAGTGGCGGGCGTAAAGGAATTCTGACTGGCGACGTGTTGCACAGCCCTCTCGGGATTGCCCACCCGGAATGGACGACGACCTTTTGTGACGACAAAGCGAAAGCCAATGCCACACGGGCCGCTTTGGTTGACAGCCTGACCGACCAAGACGTGACTTTATTGCCCGCCCATTTCGCCGGCCCGACTGCCGGTCGGATTATCTCTCAGAAGGGCAGCGACCGCCGGAAATTCCAAATTGCTCCCGAAGCTGTTTGACGCTCCATGGGACTCAACCTTACCCTCGATCACATCAACATTCGCACCGCCAACCTAGACACGATGATTGGGTTTTACAGTCGTGTGATGGATTTGAAGCCGGGGCCACGCCCTCACTTCGGCGGCGCTCGCGGCGCCTGGCTCTACGCCGAAGAAAAAATGGCCGCCAGCCTGGAAGCCGTTAAGGATGCGTACCGCGCAGCATGGGTCCACTTTATAGAAGTAGGCCCAACAGAGCCGGGCCACGGAAATTTACAAATCGAGCACTTTGCTTTTACCGCGACAGGTATGTCTGAGTTTCTATCGCGCCTTAATCAAAACGCCAGCCCCTATGAGTTGGCTGACATGCCAGACGTCGGCATGGTGCAAGTCAACTTCCGCGATCCAGACGGCAATCACATTCATGTGGATTTCCCACTGAGCGAAAAACCGGCGTCCTAAAAAAAAGAGGCGCCCGAAAGCGCCTCTTTAAATCAAATATATCGCGTGGTTTAGACGCCGCCAGGCTGAACCGGCTCTTGTTCACGGGCGTACATCTCAAGACTCGAGAGTGACGGACCGTAATCGTCCGGTGGCGGTGTGAGATACTTCTCATAGTTCGCAGCCGTATAATCGAGAATATCCTTCGGAATATCTTCGAGTTTATCGTAGCCCCCCATGAACGTTTGATAGACAACGTTGCCTGGCGCTTGGCCCATCAGCATCCAAGGAAGCCATGGCGTGATCCGGCCCCAGGTCCCTGAGTATTCGACAGACGTTAGGTCTGGGTTCTGCATGTCTTCCAGCGACATGTTGAAGAAGAACATTTCAGACACCCGGTTCATTGGGCCAGCACTTTCGCGCACCCACTTGCTGGGCTCAAGAGCCGACGGATAATACAGGTGAATGTGGCGCTCCATGAGCAGACGCTCATCCCCAGACACATTCCAAGTCAGGATAACCGGGATTTGAGGCATCGGTTCTTTCTGCTCGTTCAGACCGCCGTAATTGGGCGGCGGCGGATAGTAGGGCTCAATGGTCTGATTGAACGGATCGTTGGCAACATGAACGACACGGACTTTTTCTTCCGTATACGGGTTGATCATTTCTTCCATGATTTCGCCGGTCTTAAGGTCATAGTAGAAGCCGACCTCACGAAGGACTTTACGCCACCCTGGCTTACCTTCGTTGGGAATCAACTTTGCAGAACTCATTCCTTTGAAGCCACAGATGTTCTTGACCGCACCGCCAGGCGCGACGCCCATCACATAGCCGTCATACCAACCAAATTTCGGCACGCCCGCATCGGTGTTTCCGTAGATGCGGCCACTGGCTTCCATGTTGCCTTCTTTGGTTCGGAGATCCAAGGATGGGCCATTGATCCGCGCATCGTTGCCCATCCCGCCAATCGCTTCAGCTGGCTTGGCCAGTATGGTTGATGCTGCAACGCCCAAGCCTATACCGGATGAAAATTGAAGCGCTTGCCGGCGGTTAATGATTGGAACGCCCGTTCCTTTAAAAGTCATAGATATCTCCTTGAGTGAATGTAGCGCGTTGGCATGGAGCCGAAATCATATTGTGGACGGACCCTACCCGCGGCCAGGACGCCACTCTAGCGCAGAATAGACCTCCTGCTCAAAGGGTGGACAGAACTGCACGGTTCAGGGAGTGTGTTTGCAACAACATCCCTTACGAGGTTTCCAAATGCCGCAGTCACTGGCCCGCCGCCATTTTTTAGCATCCGCCGCCGCTGGAGTGGGCACATTGAGTCATAATGCTCTGGCACAGGATAAAAAAGATGGCCCCATGACAGGGCCATACAATTTCACCAACCCATACGACTGGCTAACGGCATACGCCAAGGTTCGGGGCCGCCTCGATGGTGGCGTCGGCCTGTATCACTATGTTGCTCATGTCTACGGCATTCCGGACGGTGGCATCGCACAATTGATGTTCCGCCGAGAAGGTGTCAGCCAACACCGCATGACCGTGCGCGAAGATCGCACTATCGATTTGCGTTACATCGAATGCAACTACACCCAGCACCCTGAAACAGGGGCTTTGATCGACGGATTTTACGACAATCCAATCACCGGAAAGCTGGTACCGGTACAACACCAAAAGCCTGTGCCCGGACCACTGATCCGCATCAACCCGACCGGTGGATTCAACCCCGACATCGAATGGGAAGCACCCGCAGAATTCGTAAATAAAGTGGGGCCACCCCTGTTTGGGGAAGGGCGTGTTTTCTTCAATGATGATATTTTGATGTTCCGCCCTGGCAACTCAGAGCAGATACCAACCGGCAACCCGCGTCGCGGCGGTGTTCAGTTAACGGAAATGATTACGTTCTATGCCGATATCCGAGACGTCCAGAACCCCGAACTGATGAGCGCGAAAAGCTTCGCCAACATTGCGGCCAACACGCCATGGTCTGGATGGCTGGACATGGATAATGTACCGGGCCACATGATGATGCGCTATCTGGCAGAGAAGACGGAAACACCAGAAGGCGTGCCGTCTTGGCTACGCACTCGCATTGAGAAAGATTACCCGGACTTTTTTACGGACCCTGGTATTTAGAGGGGACTAGAAACCTGAGGTGCTGCTGTAGGGGCGACCAACGCCAAACTCACAACAGCACCCCGGAAATCTTTGTGCCGACTAGGACAAGAACGTTACTTTTCCAGTCGCAACGTCATGCTTGGCCGCAACGACTTTTACTTTTCCATCATCAACTAAGCCTTTGATCACAGGACTACGTTCAAGCAGCAGCTTAACCGTAAGCTGTGCGTTTTTCTCTGACACGGCTTCAACAAATTTCTTATTCGAGGATGATTTCTCTCCAGTGAGCGGTGTCGCCTGAATGGCGGGCTCAATATTCTCCAGCATCGCTGTGAGGTTGCCCAGCTTCACTTCATCAACCGCGCCTTTGACAGCGCCACAAGACGAGTGGGCTAAGATAACGATGGCTTTGGATCCGGCAACCGCCGTAGCGAACTCTAAGCTGCCAATAATGTCGGTATTGACGAAGTTACCGGCGACGCGAGCGGAGAAAATATCACCGATGTGCTGATCAAACACCATTTCTGGGGGGACGCGAGAATCAATACAGCCGACGATCGCAGCGATGGGGGCTTGCCCATCAGCTGTCGCCTTAACCTGAGCCATAAGGTCACAATTCAGCATTTCACCGGCCACGAACCGCGCATTACCTTCCTTAAGACTATCAATCGCATCGTCAGGCGTCATCGCCTGCTGCATTTCCGCAGTTATCGCGTGGCAACCACCGCCATGCGAGTCTGCGCGGGTTGTCGACACAGCCACGGCGGACGTGGATACCGCTGCCACTAGAGAGCCAATGAAAGTTCGCCGATCAACAATCCCGTTCGTCATGCGTCTCAATCCTTTGCGTTTAAAATGAATGTCCAGAGTCGCGATATAGCATCCGGGGATTTCGTTTCAACGGTGAGAACAAGAAAATCGACACAAACGGTCTAGAGTCTTATCCGTTCACAAGGCTTAAGGGTCGGCGGCACCCGACTGGGCCATAAGACGCCAACCCCAAGCACAGAGCCCAGCATGACTAAATTAGCGCCAAAATCCATAAACATCCATGCCGTGAAAACAGGCTCCACATACAAAAAGTAATAATTGAACCCGAAGAAGGGCAACAACGCGATGCCGTACACCATAAATGTTGTTCGAGTAAAAATGCTGAACGCGGCAAAAAGCCCAGACAAAACGGCCTGGGCACCAAAACAGCCCATCAAGATTTGGCTCGCCAATGTATCAATTTGATAGCCAGGCAAAAGAACCAGGCGCTCTACAGTGCCGGGCCAAATGAGACACCATCCGCCGAGCCCTAAAAAGGGTAATGCAATGAGCCTTTGAATACCGAGGGGTGTTGAAAATAGAGTCCGTGTCATCGCGCCCGCGGCCATAAAATTACGCCTCGTTTTTAACCAACGCTGCCTTCGCGGCATATTCGTCTTCAAGGATGGAGAAGACTTGCGAACTCCACCAGCCGCGAGCGGTTAGACGGTATTCTCGTCGTATACCTTCACTGGTCATGCCGTAAGTCTTTTTCATGATGTGAATTGATGCGTCATTGTCGACGGCACAGGTGCACTCAACACGGTGCGCATTGAACGTTTCAAAAGCGAGCGCGACCAACGCCCACCCCAAAGCTTTGCCGACCCCCTTACCCTGGAAATCTGGCCCAAGGGTGCAACCGACTGAACAATTACGATGGGTCTTGGCCCCGAGTTGCTTAAAATTTGCTGTCCCGATTACCGTTTGAGTGTCCGGATCCTCGACAGCCCACCACGTTTCTGGAGGGTGCGGACGGGACGAAATGGAGACGGCATCCATGACCAGTTGTTTGACTTGATTAGGGGTCCGCGTTCCATCTGCAAGAAACAGCCAGTACCGCTCGTCTTCAGCAAATTCGGAAATAACGCCTGCATCTTCTAAACGCAAAGGCCGGAGGCGGTATCCAGGGCCTTCCGCAATGAACGGCTCGGACACGATCAACCTCCGCCGGTTCTCTTTTCGATCTGCTCTTGCTCTAGCTGAATATTGATTTCGATCATCGCCCGGTAAATCGCTTCAACGATTTCCGGATTACTGCCTCGTTCTTCTGCAACGCCGCGGACTTTTGCGACCACGTCTTCAATGCGAGCCGGCACACGGGCAGCATTCACATCGCCCTTCAACTTTGCGGCTTGCATGACATAGTGATTGCGCTCCACCAACAGAGGGACAATCACCCTATCGAGCCGATCGATGTGTTCCCTGACCTGGTCAAGGGAATCACATTCCTGCAACCAGGGGCCTTCGCTGTCGTTTTGATCATTCATAAGGGCCGCACTAATAGCTGTATTCAGAAAAAACTTTTGTGATGTCGCCGTTCCACTTGGAGTGGTACGCCTCGAGCATCTGTTCTGCAGGAGTTATCCCCGATGCTGCGATTTCTTGCAAGGGGGCGAGAAAGCCTGTCTCGTTGTTGCCCGCGGAATCGAGGCATGCCCTGCGTGTTAGGCCAGCACGAGCAATATCTAAGACCTGTAGAGCGACATCTTGCACGGTACGCCCAGCGATCTCGGCCTTGAGGGCGTGCGTCGGAACAGCGCGGTACAACGCTTCGCGCTCATCCGCCGTCCAAGCTTTGACCAAATCCCAAGCCGCATCCAACGCCTGTTGGTCATAAAGCAGACCCATCCAAAATGCAGGCATGGCACAAAGACGCGCCCAAGGACCGGAATCCGTGCCGCGCATCTCAAGGAATTTCTTGAGCCTCACTTCAGGGAAGACGGTAGACAGATGGTCTTCCCAATCGGCAATGGTTGGAATTTGCCCGGGCAATGCTGGCAATGTGCCGTTCATGAAATCACGGAAGGATTGACCGGACGCGTCGACATACCCATCGCGATAAACAAAATACATTGGCGCATCGAGAACAAAATCAACGTAGCGCTGAAAGCCCATGCCATCTTCAAAAGCAAACGGCATCATGCCCGTGCGGTCTTTATCTGTATCGTGCCAGATCGCCGCTCGTTGGCTGAGCTTACCGTTGGGCTTTCCTTCGGTGAACGGCGAATTCGCCCACAACGCCGTCGCAATCGGCTGCAACGCCAGAGACACCCGCATCATCTTCACCATGGTCGCTTCTGAATCGTAATCCAGATTGACCTGAACGGTGCAGGTGCGTGTCATCATATCGATGCCGAGATTGCCAACCTTGGGCATGTACTCGCGCATAATTTTATAACGGCCCTTTGGCATCCAATGAACGTCCTCACGACGCCAATTGGGAGTCATACCCAAGCCGAGCAAACCGCACCCTAATTCTTCAGCAACTTCTTTAACTTGCTTGCGATGCTCCGTCACTTCGCTGCAGGTTTCATGAACGGTTGCCAGCGGCGCTCCAGAGAGCTCGAATTGTCCACCAGGCTCCAGACTCACTGACCCCTTACCTGGTGCGGTGAGAGCGATCACGTTTTCACCCTCGAAGACCGGCTGCCAGCCGAATCGCTGCATCCCTTCGAGAACGGCACGGATACCGCTATCGCCCTCGTAGGTCAGCGCCTTATAGCTCTCAAGGCAGTACAAAAACTTTTCATGCTCAGTGCCAACACGCCATTGGTCACGGGGCTTACAACCAGCTTCGGCATAAGCCGCCCAGTTGATCCTTGCTCGTAATTGGCTCGGACTGTTTAGAAGGGAACGATGTCATGCTGTGTTACTT
>CALSLN010000022.1 GCA_943787205.1 uncultured Rhodospirillaceae bacterium | reverse complement strand
CTGCAACAACGGCCGAAGCGGTTGGCCCTGCCCCTGCGCCGCGACCTTCATATGTAGATCGCCCGACAAAGTCCCCTTCGGCAATAACAGCGTTAAAGGAACCATCGACAGCGGCCATCGGTCCGTTGGCATCGATCAGGCACGGGTGTACCCGCTGATAAATTCCGTCGCCCAACTCACCCGTTAAGCCAAGCAATTTAACGCGATAACCGAGATCCCGTGCATACTCGAAGTCTTTGGCGGACACATTTCCGTATCCCCTCAACATACACGCTGTCGAAATCGACTTTTGTACCAAATGCGAGGCTGCTTAGAATTGCCAACTTGTGCGCGGCATCAACACCATCAATATCGAAACTTGGGTCGGCTTCCGCATAGCCTAAATCCTGAGCGTCCTTAAGGGACGTCATCAAAATCACGACCGGTCTCATCCATGGTCGACAAAATGTAATTGCACGTCCCATTCAAAATACCGAGCACACGCGAGACACTATTTCCCGCCAGCCCTTCTCTCAGGGCTTTAATAATAGGAATGCCACCTGCGACGGCAGCTTCATAAGCCAGGGCTTTACCTGATGCTTCAGCGGCAACGGCTAAGCCAGCTCCCGCTTCAGCGATGAGCGCTTTGTTTGCTGTGACAACATGACGGCCTGCTGCCAAGGCTTCCCTTGTTAAGTCTAAAGCAGTCCCAGTTGAGCCACCGATCAGTTCAACAATAACATCGGCGTCGGCTTCTTTCGCCATAGCAACAGGGTCATTGAACCAAGCGTAACTAGAGATATCTGCCTCACGTTCTTTTTGCCGGTTGCGCGCAGACACAGCCGTGATTTGAATAGGCCGGCCACACCTTGCCGCAACTTGATCAGCGTGACTGGTTAGGACTTGGATCGTTCCGACACCAACGGTACCAAGCCCTGCAATCGCGACCTTCAATGGCTCGCTCATGAGTCGACCTTTTCTCTCTCAGCCGCCTCTAAAACACTGTCAGCCTCAGACATGAATTGTTTTTACGTTGCGTATGGCTTGACGAATGCGGTGTTTGTTTTCCACCAATGCAATTCGGACGTACCCTTCACCGTTCTCACCAAAGCCAGTCCCTGGAGAGACAGCAAACATTGGCGTGCTGGAGCAGTAGTTTTGAGAAACCCATGCATCCATGATGCTTAAACGCTTCTGGGACCGGAGCCCACGCGAACATTGTTGCGGGTGGGCGATGGAATATCCCAGCCTGCTTGCGCAAAACCTTCAATAAGAACATCACGTCGCCCTTGGTAGGTTGCCCTAATTTCGTCGACGCAATCCTGCGGTCCGTTGAGTGCTGCTGCAGCTGCAACTTGAATGGGCGTAAACGCGCCATAATCCAAATAAGATTTTATGCGGGTCAGCGCGCCAATCAAAAATTGGTTCCCGGCGACGAACCCAATACGCCAACCAGGGCATGCTGTAGGTCTTACTCATAGACGTGAACTCAACAGCAATGTCTTTGGCACCAGGAACTTGCAGTATGGATGGCGGCGGATTGCCGTCGAAGTAAATTTCCGAATACGCAAGGTCAGACAAAATCCAGATGCTGTGCCGTTTGCAGAAATCGACGACTTGAGCATAGAAATCCAAGTCTGCAACCAAAGCCGTCGGGTTCGACGGATAGTTGAGAATCAACGCAACGGGCTTTGGCGTACTGTGGGCAACTGCCTGCTCTAACGCATGCAAGAGAATTATCATCGGGAATAACTGGCAGGTGTTTGCACAGGACCCGTCTGCGATGATGAAGCCAAATGGATGAAATCGGGGTAGCTGGGGTTGGGTGTCAAAACGACATCGCCAGGACTCGTCATCGCTGACGCCAAATTGGCCAGGCCTTCTTTTGACCCGAGGGTAACGATGCACTCTTTATCCGGATCAATCGACACATTGAATCGTCGTTCGTAGTAGGACGATAACGCGAGACGAAGCCCTTTGATTCCTGCCGACGCTGAATAGCGGTGAGTCTTAGGGTCCCGCACCGCTTCACAAAGCTTATCGACAATATGCGCCGGTGTGGCGAGGTCAGGATTACCCATGCCAAGATCAATAATATCTTCACCGGCCGCACGCGCGGCAGCCTTCATCGCATTTACTTCAGCAAATACATATGGAGGAAGGCGCTTTATGCGATGAAATTCTTGGGTCATGGCTTTTCTTGATGCTTCGATAGATTGCAGATGAATGAATGACTGAGCGATGTTTTAGCGTGCTAAAAGGCTTACAGCCAGAAATATAGGGGTGATTAAGCCACTAATGCGGCTGTGAAAGGGCCAATTCTAGGCAGTTAGTAGTCTAGATAGATTTCTGCCCGTTGGTTGCCGCTCTCCCCAGCTGGCATGACCTCATAATAAAGCGGGCTCATTGTCGGAGACGGGCACCAACGAAGAGACGGTCCGCCGGGAGACCCCTTGGACATAAGGGCCGCAGCAACAGAGTTGGCGCGATTTAGGGAGACCCTAAAATTGGCAAGCTTGTGACGGAGCGGATCAAGGTCTTGAGTGCGGCTCGATGCATGCCCGATCACCCGAATAGCGCCATTGTAATCAGCTCTTAGCTTAATCACGTCATCCAGCGCTCGTCGGTCAGATGCAGTTAGCCTGCTGCTTCCCCTCACGAAAGAAATTGTCGTGATGTGCGTCGACACCCGATAAGCAGACGCATCGTAGGATGCCAGCGCATTTGGTGAAGCTTCGACCTGAGGTGAAGACACTGGCGGAACGAGAGACTCTCCACCAATAACTGTCGTGGCTGACGCGCTACTCAAAACTTGAGCGGGCCGCGCCGGTGGCGGCAGGCACAGAAGGTACCGGCGGCGGTGGTGGGCGCGCTCGCAGCCGATACTGGCGGCGGCGGCGGCGGAGCTGCTCCTAGACGCTCTGCTAACGATGGGCGAGTGCGCGGCGCTGTATCAACCTGAGTGACCTGCCCAACCGGAGCAGCGACAGGCGGCGGTGGCTCATCAGCGGCAGGAGCCGGTTGCGCGGTCCCGTCTTGCAGGGGCCGCACGGCAACTGGCTCGCGGCGGCGGACCTGTTCGGTGTACTGGGCTTGATTTCGATCTGCGATGAGGCCTTCCGTTGCTGCGGCACGCTCTGATGCGGACCCGCGAGACGGCGTCTCAGCGGGCACTGCTGCTAAATCTGGGTAGCCAGCCTCAGTTTCACCAGCAATTTGATCTTCATCATTAGAAAACAGACTTCCAACTGCGTCTGTCGTTCCATCCCAGACGTCGGTGCCTGTGGAGCATGCCCCCAGCATCACGACCACGACCACCGGAGCAAATACCCGGGCCACGGACGGACATCGTGTCTCTTTCGTCTGTCACGCCATTTTCAGCCACAGAAACCATGGATCGCCCCTTTAAAATTCGCCCTTATGTCGGCCCGATCACCGGCCCGATCAATGATAGCCCGTAAGGTTCAGAAAATCCCGATATATGCAGGGCTATCTCCCTGGACAATCCAAGTCTTTCCGCCTATTCCATACCCCGACTTGGGCCGGAAAAAAACCTCAAAAGGCAAAGCATTGCTGGTGCTGAACACCCCATGCTTAGACAGTCGAACAGCCTGAGATAACCAATAAGACGTTATTCTGGACCAGATACCGCTCATAAAGACACTGAGAATATAGAATCATGGCGAAAAAACACAGAAAACAAAGACCTCTTCCGAGAGCGCAGAAAAACTTGCCCAAAGCATGGCTAGCATCGCCGATCGCTCTCAGCGGCTCGTTTCTGACTTCATAGCCCGCAATGCTTCTGTGTGAAGCCCATGGACATGAGCGAACACGCACATATTGGCGATGCGTTCATGGAACTCACCAAAAAGATGATAGAAGACCCTGGCAAATACATGGAGGCCCAGGTCGGTCTCTGGAACGACTACATGACGCTTTGGCGTAACACGACCATGCGTATGTTGGGCGGGGAGGAAAGTGAGCCGGTTATTGAGCCAGAAAAAGGCGACCGGCGCTTCAAAGATGAGGAATGGCAAGAAAACGAGGTCTTCGGTTTTATTAAGCAGTCCTACCTCCTGACCGCCAGGTTCATGAATTCCACCGTGAACGATGTTGAAGGGCTCGATGCTCAGACTGCGCGCAAAGTCGATTTCTATACTCGGCAGTTCGCAGATGCGATCGCCCCCCACCAATTTCGCCATGACCAACCCTGAAGTGCTCCGCGCGACTAAGGAGACGAATGGTGAAAATCTCGTCAGCGGCCTTGAGAACATGCTTAAGGATCTCGAGACGGGAAAAGGCAAACTTCGCATTTCCATGGCCGATAAAGACGCGTTTGAAGTGGGCGTCAACGTGGCCACGACTCCCGGGAAGGTCGTCTTTCAAAACGATCTAATACAAGTCATTCAGTTCGACCCAACGACGAAACAACAGCATTCAACACCGATGCTCATTATGCCGCCGTGGATCAATAAATATTACATCCTGGATTTGCGAGAAAAGAACTCACTGGTAAAGTGGATGACCGATCAGGGGCTACACCACGTTCGTTGTGTCGTGGGTCAACCCAGATGAATCCCTCGCCCATAAAACCTTTGAAGATTACATGCTTGAAGGCGCGGTCGGGTCGATCGAAGCCGTCAAAAAAGCATGCAAGGTTAAAAAGATTCACGTCACCGGGTATTGCATCGGCGGGACATTACTCTCTTCCGCTCTGGCCTACTTGAAGGCCAAAGGCGATGACAGCATCAAGACAGCGACCCTTATGACGTCGTTGACCGATTTCCGTGAAGTTGGCGACATCCGCGTGTTTATCGACGAAGAGCAAGTTGAGGGCCTCGAAAAACGAATGGACGAAAGCGGCGGCTTCCTTGAAGGCGCTGACATGGCTGCAACGTTTAACATGTTGCGCTCGAATGATTTGATTTGGTCATTCGTCGTGAACAACTATTTGTTGGGCAAGGACCCTATCCCTTTCGACTTGCTGTACTGGAATGCGGACTCAACCCGTATGCCAAAGGCAATGCACAGTTTTTATCTTCGCAACATGTACCTAGAAAATAACTTGGTGAAGCCAGGCGGCATTACGCTTGACGGTGTGCCCATTGATCTCAGCACCATTGATCTTCCGACATACATGATTTCATGCAAGGAAGACCACATTGCGCCATGGACATCGACATACGAAGCAACACAACTGCTTAGCGGCAAAGTGCGATTTGTCATGTCAGCATCCGGCCATATTGCGGGTGTCGTTAACCCACCAGCCGCAGGAAAGTACTGCTATTGGACCAACGCGAAAAATCCAAAATCAGCAGACAAATGGCTCGCCGGGAGTAAAGAAAATCCCGGTTCATGGTGGACAGATTGGGATGCATGGCTAAAACCACAGTCTGGAAAAAAGATCACAGCCCGTGTCCCTGGTAAAGGTGGCCTCAAAGTCATCGAAGATGCACCGGGCGCGTTCTGCAAGTCTCGCCCCGAGTAGGCCCCTAGCTTAGCGCGCCTCGCACTTTCGCGGACAACCACTCGGACACGATGACGGTTCCTAGAATCGCCAGCAGGATGACCGCGACCCTAGACCAGTCCAAGTTGTTTATGGATGCGCTGAGTTGCAGGCCAATACCGCCTGCTCCGACCAATCCCAAAATGGTTGATTCCCTGATGTTGATATCCCAACGGAACACGGAAATTCCAGCGAAGGCTGTCATCACCTGCGGAACAACGCCGTAGGTCAAGACCTGCCCTGATGAAGCACCGGTCGCGGTGACTGCCTCAACAGGCGGCACGTCTATTTCTTCGATGGCCTCATACAAAAGTTTGCCACAGAACCCAATGGACCGGAGTGCGATCGCCAAGACCCCAGCAAAGACGCCTGGCCCAACGATAACGACCAGCAATAGCGCCCAGATCAATGAATTAATGGATCTGGATGATGCGATGACGAACAAGGCCAGGGGCCGAGCAATGGCGGTGCTCGGCGTGGTGTTTCTCGCGGCGCAAAAAGCAACGGGCACAGAGATGACGAGAGCAAGCCCTGTTCCCAAAGTTGCGATGTTGAAGGTGTCCCACAGGGGGCGCCATAGCTGCGAACTATAAGACCAGTCCGGCGGCACCATACGCGCACCAAGGTCTGCAGCTTCTCTAGGCGCACTCCAAACAAATTCCCAAATCGTTTTCTCGGAGATAAGAAAGAAACAACCACCGACAACCGCTAGTCCAGTCGCCCAACCAAACCACGACAAGACGTCTTCACGCGCTGTGCGGCGACGCCATTGGGGACCAGTCTCGTCTGTGGAAAGCGGCACTACTGCACCCTCCGCCGAATTGCACCTGAAGCGTATTCGGCAGCCATAACAATCACGATGATAATCAGTAAAATCGCTGCAGCGGTATCGAACTCGTATCGATCAAAGGCGGTGTTAAGTGTTGCACCGATCCCGCCTGCCCCGACAATTCCAATGATGGCGGATTCTCGAAAATTGATATCAAGACGATAGACCGCAAGCCCAATGGCCCGCGGGCGGACTTGGGGACGGATCGCGTAATCTAGCCACTGTAGCCAACTCGCACCGGTCGAACGAATGGCTTCAGCCTGAGAACGATCAATCGCTTCTATGTCCTCGGCGAGAAGCTTGGCGTAGAAACCAACCGTCGCTAAGGTCAAAGTGGCCATCCCAGCAAACGGGCCGAAGCCAAACAACTTCACAAAGAAAATGGCAATCAGGACTTCGTGGAAGGTTCGAGACAAAGCCATTACCGCACGACAAGCCATATAAATTGGCAGTGGCGAGGCATTTCGCGCGCCCCCAATCGCAATCGGAATCGATAGCAAGACACCAAGTGCGGTAGCAGCTGCCGTCATCCATAGACTCTCAAGTAGGCCGTCTAAAATAGCGCCTTGCCGGGACAAGAAATCTGGCGGGACAAAACCACTAAAAAAACGTTGGGCCCGCGGCCAACCTTCTGCAACCCGTTCCCAGTTAATATCGAGGGTGCCGAATGCTGCAGCGAGATAGAGTCCAATGGCCAGAGCAATAAACCAACGCAAGCGCGCGTTAGGAATAAGTCGCGGTGGTGCCCACGTTCGTTGACTAGGCTCTACTAGACCGTCTGAAACATGGTCGGTCATAGCGAACGATCCGCCTCCACAACACCAGGCTCTGATTCTGGCATATCAGCGTTGCCAGTTTCGGCCGTCGCCAACCAATCCTCTTCTCCATAAATCCGTGTAAGAACGTCCGGACTAAGCCCTTCCGGAGAGCCATCAAAAACGATCTGACCAGCTTGCAGCCCAACGACGCGTTCTGCAAAAAGTTTAGCGAGTGGCACATCGTGAATGTTCACCACAGCAGTTAAGTTACGTTCACGACAAAGTTCGGTAATCAGCCGCATGATCTGTCGTGATGTTTTCGGATCTAAGCTAGCCGTCGGCTCGTCAACGAGAAGTAAATCGGGGTTTTGAATAAGAGCCCGAGCAATACCGACGCGTTGCCGTTGCCCGCCAGACAATTCGTCGGCTCGCTTATCGACCATGTCTGCAAGACCGACCCGGTCGAGCAACGTGAAGGCATCGCTAATATCTTGTTTCGGAAAACGACGAAGCCAACTTGCCCAAAAGCCGACATATCCGAGCCTGCCAGACAAGACGTTTTCCATCACGGTTAACCGCTCGACCAAAGCATACTCTTGAAAAATCATGCCAATGTGTCGGCGCGCGCGCCGCAACTTCCTGGCGCCCAATTTAGTTATGTTTTGGTCGCCTAAAAGGACGTCACCGCTCGTTGGTTCGACGAGCCTATTGACGCATCGAATAAGCGTGCTTTTTCCGGCACCGGACGGCCCGATCAGTGCCATCACCTGTCCTTCGGGAATGACCAGTGATACCTGATCGATAGCAAGGTCGCCTGTCGCATAGCGTTTGGTCAGGTCGTTAATCGAGAGCGTCGGCATATGTGACTAAACCCCGTAAGAAGCGATTACGATTTGCACGCCTAGCGGCAGTCGTACGAGACACCGTTAGCCGTATCAATGGTGCGAATGACTTGCCAATCGGATTTATATTGGATGGATACAAAGCGATCTTCATCTGCGAATTCCGTTTCTAGCTCTGACCCGTCCCAGTCAAATGTAAAGAACGCTTGCTCGACAAGAGCAGCGACTTCCGGATGCAAGTTATAGGCCCGGCCAAATGCTGTTGTAGGAAATGTCTGAGATCTATAAATTGAGCGAATAGAGGATGGCTCGATGACTTCGCGGTCGACCATTCTGCCGAGCACTGAATTCGCGACAGCGGCCGCCTCATAATCCCCATTGCTTACACCCAAGATCGAGTTGTCGTGTTTGCCCGAGTACACTGATTCGAAGTTCTCTTCGGCCACAAGGTCAAACTCCGCGTTTAGGATCGCTGATGGCGCTTTGAATCCAGAGTTAGACGTCGGTGAGGTGAATGCCAGCGTTTTACCTTGCAGATCCGATGGGCTTTGAATGTCTGAGTCAGCGGGTACAATGATTTCCATCTCATACCCATAAGACCCATCCTCTGCGGCCATCATTGCAAATGGCACAAAGCCGGCGCAATTCACCGCAACAGGTGTTCCGCCGGTATTGATGCCACCAATGTGTAGACGCCCAGATCTCATGGCCTCGTACTGCGCTGCGTATGATTGTACTGGAAAAAATATGATGCGCTTTCCAGTAGTCTTCTCTAAGTGGTCAATGAATCCTTCCCATACCTGCTCATACACCGCCGGGTCTTCAACAGGTGTAAACGAAAAAATGAGCACCGAAGGGTCAAGCCAATCGTCTTGATCAATTGGTAAATCAGCGACCAAATCTCTATCCCGATCACAGTAGCGATTATCCAGGGCTCCGCTTTGGCACTCCCCGTCTGCCGCCGAGGCAGGGACTGCGCAGTAGATAGAACTCGCGATAAAAATGACTGTCGCGAATAACCTCATTTGAATGTCCCTACTTTTAGGTGTGTTGGTCGAAATGATAACGACCGGACCAATAAATACCAATGACAGTAATGTGTATGAGGCTTCAGTCGGAGACCAGAGAACGATATGCTTGGCCTAAGTCAACGTAACGCTGAATTTGTTCTGGAAAGCTATTCGTTTCTTCGGGCTTCACATCTCGAACATATCGCGCTGGTGTTCCAGCCCATAATTGGCCAGCCCCTACACGCTTTCCTGGGGCAATGAGCGCGCCTGCGGCAACCATGGCTCCCTTCTCAACGACAGCGCCATCCATAATGGTCGATGACATACCAACGAAACATCCGTCTTCAAGGGTGCAAGCATGAATCATCGCCATATGGCCAATCAAAACGTCTGCACCGATGAGAGTCGGATGCTCCTTCGACGAAACGTGAACGACCGTGCCATCTTGAATGTTCGTTCGTTCACCGACGCGGATATAATTCACGTCCCCGCGTAGCACGACGTTAAACCAGATGCTCGCCTTAGAGGCTATTCGGGTGTCTCCAACAATTGTTGCGTTTGGAGCGATAAAGGCATCCTCGGCAATCTCAGGCTCTACGCCCTTCCATGGTAATATGATCGGTGACTGCTGCGTTCCCATACGTAAACCTCATTCGTGTCCGATAGATTGTGTTAGGTCTTCTGGGATACCCAGTCCTTAAGCTTAGTAGACACGTCGACCATAAACGAGTCATCACCGTTCATCTGCCGACGCAAGAGTTCTACGGAGCCATACCAGGGTGAGTCACCCCTGTCGGTAAACCAGTACCACATGCTTCCAGGCCCAATAGGCGGCACAAGAACCCACGTTTCTTGACCGAGTGCGCCGGAGATATGAGCCGTGGTGTTTGACACCGTGATGACAAGATCCAAAGCCGCAATCTGATCCGCTTGGCTAGAAACAGCGCCACCAAGATCAATGGTCAAATCGTCCAATAGCGTCGCGCCACTTTTCGACGCGCTGTCAGCCATAGCGCTTCTAGATTCGCCATACTGAAGATTCACAAACGTGACACTGGGCGTATCCAAGATCGGGGCCCAGCACTTAACCGGAATCCCCTTCTCTCGTGCCGTCGCTGCATTGGGGCTGCCCCATGCGAGTCCAACGAGTAAACTCGCATTGGCAGTTCCAGCGTACTTTTCTTTTATGGCTGCAGACTTCATCGGATCTGCCTTCAAATAGCCGGAGGCGCGAATGCGTTCGAGTGATGCCTGATAGCCTTGGGCAAGCAGTTCTACTATAGGCACCTGTAACGTTGGCGAAGCCTCAACAATATCAGGATGAGGTTGTTCCTGCTCTGGAACAACCATGACACCTGGCAATGACCGTTGGAAAAGGTTCACCAATCTTGGATCGCATTCCAGCACCACAGTATCCGCTTGATCTGCTAGGTCGTTTATTCGTGATGCACATAGAATGGCTTCACCGAGCCCCTGCTCGCACCATACGAGGATACTTTTTCCACTAAGGGATTCGCCTTGCCATAACGGAACTTGCGAATACCGTTCCGACGGACGGCCCCAGCGTCTTCGCCGTCTCATACGATAGTCGTCCCACCCTTCCGATACGCGCCCCTGCAACAACCTTATGAGCCCACGATTAACGTGAGCGTCGGCCATTCCATTCGTCATCGAGACGACCGCATCATAGGCCTTATAGGCTGCGTCTAGGTCTCCTTGGCAGAGCGCCAGCTTGGCCATGCTGTTTAGTAAATCCGGCGTCTTCGGCCCGTTTTTAAGAGCAAAATTTACGTCTGCAGTAGCCGTATCAAACTGGGCTAGATCAGACGCTACAGACGCACGAGCAGACCGCGCGGGCATGAAATTGGCATCAACATCGAGAGCCATAGAGAAAGTCTCGAGCGCCTCTTCCCATCGCCCCTGGTGCTGGAGCGTTAGCCCAAGATTGCTGAGGTAGTCAGGTCTATTTGGCTTCAGCACATTCGCGCGCTGGAATTGCTCTTCGGCATCTTGCAGCTTACGTCGATCTAGCAATACCAATCCCAGTGTATTGGCGAGTTGGGCGCTTTGAGGATTCTTCTCAAGTCCAAATCGTGCAATCTCTTCTGCCTTACCCCACTGCTTTGAATTGCGCGCTAAAACAGCAAGAAGGTTGAGTGCTACCGGTTGACCAGGGTCTTGAGAGATGACCTGTTCACATGCCGATTTAGCCGCTTCAGCATCTCCTGCTTGAAACCGGTCGATAGCAAATTGAATGAGGTTCGTGAGTCCGGACTGCGCCGTGGTCATGCTTGCTCCAAGAAAAGAAAGCTAGCCACTAAAACGACTTCGTATGTCTCGTAGCACATCGTCGAATCACCATCTGAATACGCTATGCCGACTATGATAGCAGACCACAAAACAAAAGGGGCGCCGTGTAATACGACGCCCCTTCGAAACAGTATTCTTGAAAATCTAACGTTTGGAGAACTGGAAGCTCCGACGCGCCTTACGACGGCCATACTTCTTACGTTCAACAACGCGGGAGTCACGGGTCAAGAAGCCACCCTTCTTTAGAGCCGGCCGTAGGTCAGGCTCAAACAGTGACAACGCCTTAGAAATTCCATGACGCAAAGCACCAGCCTGACCAGACAAGCCACCACCAGAAACGGTGCAGACAACATCAAACTGATTCTCACGGTTTGACACTTCAAAGGGCTGATTGATCATCATGCGCAGCACGGGGCGTGGGAAGTAATTTTCGATCTCGCGTTTGTTCACGAGAATCTTACCAGTCCCTGGCTTGATCCAGACACGAGCAACCGCATCCTTACGTTTGCCCGTCGCATAAGACCGGCCGAATTCATCTTTCTTTGGCTCGCGAGGCTCTGCAACTTCAGTCACAGCTTCCTTGAGATCTTCCAGAGAGGTTGTTGTATCCGCCATGTGTTAGGCGCTCCTCTTATTTTTTGAGTTTCGTGCGCCGATATCCAGGACTTCAGGCTTCTGTGCCTCATGTGGATGTTCAGCGCCTGCATAGATATTCAGTTTCTTAAACTGAGCACGAGCAAGAGGACCCTTCGGCATCATCCGCCGTACGGCTTTCTCAACAACACGTTCAGGATGGTTGCCACTCAATATTTGGCCGGCTGTGCGCTCTTTAATGCCGCCAGGGTGACCTGTATGCCAATAGTAAGTCTTGTTCGTCATCTTGTTGCCGGTCAGACGAATCTTCCCTGCATTAATGACGATCACATGATCACCAGTATCGATATGCGGCGTGTACATTGTCTTATGCTTCCCGCGCAAAAGATCTGCGATCTCTACAGCCATACGGCCTAGCACAAGGTCTTCAGCATCAATGATGTACCATTTGCGCTCTACGTCACTGGGACGGGCAGAATACGTATTCATGAGTTTCCTCTTGGACTTCATTACTTGGAGCTCAATCAGCTCTTTTCGCCAAGACGCATACAACAGCGAACCCCAGCGGACGATGGTATTTATTCAACCAAAGACAGCAAGTCAACGCAAAAAGTGCAGCAATTTCAGTTATTTGCTGTTACGGTAAAATAATACCGCAAACCATTCCATCGAAGCTTTGCACACGCTTATGGGCGCCCATAAGCCACCTATACTCGAGTATTTAGGAAAATGGGGCGAGTGATGGGGATTGAACCCACGACCTCCTGAACCACAATCAGGCGCTCTAACCAACTGAGCTACACCCGCCACACGGGCGCGTGCCTAAACCCAAATAAAAATACAGTCAAGAATACGAAGCAAACTGATTGGTATCAGTGTGCTGCGCATCCGCCTTATGCCTAATAAATAGGCAGGGTGGCGTGCTTGTGAGCATGATTACCAGCCCGAGTATGTTCGACAAAAACACCTAAGCCATTGATCTTTAGCGATTTCACTCTCTCGGGAGCCGTTGGCACGCCTTTTGTATAGTGACTCTCGAATAACACAGCCCTCAGAGCCAAAAATTGACTACATTGGCCTCTGCACGGGCTCTTTTATGCGAGAAGAAACACATGGGCATGAAAAAAATCGAAGCCATCATCAAGCCGTTCAAGCTTGATGAGGTAAAAGAAGCACTGCATGACGTCGGCCTGCAAGGAATTACGGTCACAGAGGCCAAAGGATTCGGGCGACAAAAGGGCCACACTGAGCTTTATCGTGGTGCGGAATATGTGGTCGATTTCCTGCCTAAGGTGAAAATCGAGCTTATTTTAGATGATGGCCTGGTCGACCGAGCCATTGAAGCAATCCAACAAGCCGCACACACTGGTCGTATCGGTGACGGCAAAATATTCGTTTATTCCATTGAGGATGCAATTCGCATCCGCACAGGCGAACGGGGCACCGAGGCAATTTAAGACCGAGGCCCCTATCCAAACACTGTATCGACCCCCCTCATTTGGTCGACGCAGTCAAAAGCCAAGTCTCTATTCAACTTGGCCAAGTCTCTACATCACACTTGCAAGGATGAGAACACTATGTCGGACGCTAAAACTATACTGAAGATGATCGAGGAGAATGACGTAAAATACGTTGATTTCCGCTTCACCAACCCTGCCGGCAAATGGCAGCACACAGCACAACACGTCAAGACCGTCGATGAAGATATGCTGGAAGAAGGCATCATGTTTGATGGCTCTTCAATCTCTGGCTGGAAGAGCATAAACGAATCAGACATGACCCTTATGCCTGATTTGTCGACCGCGACAATGGATCCGTTTACGGCTCAGCCACAGTTGATCATAACCTGCGACGTTGTAGAGCCATCAACCGGGCAACCTTACAATCGCTGCCCTCGCTCAGTCGCAAAGGGTGCTCTTGCCTACATGCAGTCTACCGGTATCGCAGACGTCGCATACTTCGGACCAGAAGCCGAATTTTTCGTGTTTGATGACGTAAAGTTTTCAACAAAACAGAACATGATGGGCTACCAAATCGACGGCGAGGAAGGCCCTTACAACAGCTGGCGCGGCTATGACGAAGGCAACTACGCTCACCGCCCCAAAGATAAAGGCGGCTATTTCCCAGTCCCACCAGTCGATAGCGGCACAGACCTACGCGCTGAAATGGTGTCCGTAATGGACGAGATGGGCCTAGACGTAGAAAAGCATCACCACGAAGTGGCACCGTCACAGCACGAACTCGGCATTAAGTTCGACGAGTTAGTCAGCTGTGCAGACGGCATGCAGATCTACAAATTTGTCGTGCATATGGTCGCCCATGCGTATGGAAAAACAGCAACGTTTATGCCAAAGCCCGTGTTCGGTGATAACGGCTCAGGCATGCACGTACACCAATCACTTTGGAAAGATGGCAAGAACATCTTTGCTGGGTCTGGCTACGCTGATCTTTCTGAAACAGCCCTGTACTACATTGGCGGCGTTATCAAACACGCTAAGGCCATCAACGCCTTCACCAACGCGACGACGAACAGCTACAAGCGTTTGGTCCCTGGCTTTGAAGCTCCTGTTCTGTTGGCATACTCAGCTCGCAACCGGTCAGCCTCTTGTCGTATTCCTCACGTTGCAAGCCCGAACGGCAAGCGCGTTGAAGTGCGGTTCCCTGACCCTGCTGGCAATCCATACTTGGGCTATGCCGCTCTCCTCATGGCCGGCATTGACGGCATTGAGAATAAAATTCATCCGGGAGACCCAATGGATAAGGATCTTTATGATCTGCCACCGGAAGAGCTTGAAGGCATCCCAACCGTCTGTGCATCACTTTCTGAAGCACTCGATGCACTGGATGCAGATCGTGAGTTCTTGACCAAGGGCGACGCATTCTCCAATGACATGATTGATGGCTATATCGACCTTAAACGTGAAGAAGTGATCCGCTTTATGCAGACACCACACCCCGTTGAATTCGATATGTACTATTCAGCCTAAATCATTAGGTAATTTCACCCGGGCTCATACTTTTCTCGGGTAAGATATCTAACAGAAAAGCCCCCACTCTTGTTGAGTGGGGGCTTTTTTATTCTATAGCCGCATTGTGCGAAGCTAGCGCAAAGCTACTTCACGGTTTCAGGAATCTTGGATGATCCACCGCCCGACTTCTTTTTCTTTTTCGGCTTAGGTGGGGCAGCCTTTGCCTTCGTCGCGGCCTCATGATCAAAGGTTAGCTTACGGTCCTTCAAGCCAACTTTAACGAGGCCACCTGACACAAGCTTGCCAAACAACAACTCTTCAGAAAGCGGCTTTTTGATTTCGTTCTGAATTAACCGGCTCAGTGGGCGTGCACCCATCGTCTTATCATAACCCCTTTTCGCGAGGTAACCCCTGGCAGCATCGGTAAGCTCTATCGCCACATTGCGATCAGACAATTGCGCTTCCAATTGCATGATGAACTTATCGACGACCTTCTCGACCACTTGAGGCGAAAGCGCAGCAAATGGAATTATTGAGTCCAGGCGATTACGGAACTCAGGCGTAAACATACGCTCGATCGCTTCCTTGTCTTCGCCGTCGCGACCTTCCCTTTCAAACCCAATCGCGTTCTTAGCAAGTTCAGAGGCACCCGCATTCGTGGTCATGATCAAGATGGTATTGCGGAAATCCACACTCTTGCCGTTGTTATCGGTCAACTTCCCGTGGTCCATGACTTGCAGCAGAACATTGAACAAGTCCGGATGAGCCTTCTCAATTTCATCGAGCAAAATAACACTGTGCGGATGTTGATCGACGGCGTCTGTTAGCAGACCACCCTGATCAAATCCCACATATCCTGGTGGGGCGCCGATCAATCTCGAAACAGAGTGACGCTCCATATACTCGGACATATCGAAACGATGAATCTCAACGCCAAGACTTACCGCCAATTGGCGAGCAACTTCCGTCTTACCAACGCCCGTAGGGCCAGAGAAGAGATAACTACCAATCGGTTTTTCTGGCTCACGGAGACCAGCTCTGGAAAGCTTAATCGCACCTGACAAAGCCTCAATTGCAGTATCTTGCCCATACACCAATGTCTTCAGGTCACGGTCAAGGCTTTGCAACGCCTTCTTGTCATCGCGTGAGACCGACTTAGGCGGTATCCGAGCCATCTTAGCCACGACCGCTTCAACATCTTTCACAGAGATCGTTTTGCGACGTTTATTTGGCGGGAGCAACATTTGAGCGGCCCCACTCTCGTCTATGACATCAATCGCTTTATCTGGCAGTTTTCGATCATTGATATAACGCGACGCTAACTCTACCGCCGTACGAATGGCTTCTGCCGTATAGCGAACATTATGATGCTCTTCGTAATACGGCTTCAAACCCTTCAGAATTTTAATGGCGTCTTCAACACTCGGCTCAACAACGTCAATTTTCTGGAACCGACGAACCAAAGCGCGGTCTTTCTCGAAGTGACTACGAAACTCTTTATACGTTGTAGAGCCCATGCATCGCAGAGACCCTGCAGCAAGCGCTGGCTTAAGTAAGTTCGATGCATCCATTGCACCACCAGACGTCGCACCGGCGCCAATGACCGTATGGATTTCATCGATGAAGAGAACGCCATCCTCCGTCTCTTCAAGCTCAGAGACAACGGCTTTAAGGCGCTCTTCGAAGTCACCACGATACCGTGTTCCAGCCAAGAGCGCCCCCATATCCAATGAGAAAATGGTTGCGTTTTCGAGCACCTCAGGAACTTCTTTATTGACGATACGACGAGCAAGGCCTTCAGCGATTGCTGTTTTTCCAACCCCAGAATCACCGACATACAGGGGGTTATTCTTTGTTCTACGGCACAGAATTTGGATTGTGCGCTCGATCTCGAGCTCCCTACCGATCAGCGGATCAATTTTACCTTCGGCAGCCTTCTCGTTCAGGTTCACACAATATGCTGAAAGAGCCTCTTGTCCTGTCGCGGCGACATCCTCGCCATCTGGATTCTCGGCATCAGCACCGTGAACGGGACGGGCACGCGCTTCACCAGATCGTTTAGCGATACCGTGGGAAATGTAGTTCACCGCATCCAAGCGAGTCATATCCTGGGTCTGTAAAAAATAGACCGCGTGGCTTTCGCGTTCAGAGAACAATGCTACGAGTACATTCGCACCCGTCACTTCTTCGCGGTTAGACGATTGCACATGGATCGCAGCGCGTTGCACCACCCTTTGGAAACCAGCCGTGGGCTTCGGGTCTTCTTCATCAGACGCCACCAACTCTTCAAGGTCTTCATCAACAAAGCCCGTTAATACCTGAGTCAGTTGATCGAGTTCGACGTTGCACGCGCGCATCACAGAAATGGCGTCCTGGTCATCACACAAGGCCAGTAACAAATGCTCGAGTGTCGCATACTCGTGTTCTCGCTCAGCCGCCAGGGCTAGGGCACGATGCAACGTTTTTTCTAGGTTTTGTGACAACATTCGGAAGGGGTACCTTTTGCTGAAATTATTTCAATAGAATTCGAAACCCTATTTCTACTCCTTCTCAAGAGTGCATTGCAGAGGGTGCTGATGCTTGCGGGCCAGGTCCATGGTCTGTGTTACTTTGGTCTCTGCAACCTCATAGGTATACACACCACAAATTCCGACCCCCTTTTGATGCACATGCAACATGATGCGGGTGGCATCGTCTCCACTTTTACTAAAAACACGCTCAAGCACATGAACGACAAACTCCATTGGTGTGTAGTCGTCGTTCAACATAAGAACTTTATACATTGACGGCTTTTTGACCTTTGGGCGGGTCTTGATAACCACACCTGTATCAGGTCCACCATCTCCGTCATCGCGGTCGTCGTCGCCAGCAGTGGCGACTGTCTGAAGGTTACTCATATAGTTGGATACGTTCATGTTTCTGATATGTGCCATATGTTCGATGTTACCAAATATGGGGTCACAACACCGGCAAAAAAAGCCCCCTAATACCAAAGAGTTTTAACACTTCATTGTGTAGGGCTAATGACCGCCTCATTCGCGGCCACCAAATGGACTTTGTAAACCGAATGTTAACAACACCTATTTTACCTTATGAATCAAAGAGATGACTGGACACCATCCTCTCCAACACGTTACGATTCTTGTCTATTGGAGTGTATATGTCGGGGCTCTGGGGATTAATCTGTAGGACGGTACTTTTGCGTAACCGCATGTCTTTGCGCGATCTAACAATCGCCGGAACAGTTATTCTTCTTTTAATTTCAAGCACTTGGCCTGCACTCGCTAAGTACGCTTCGGTTGTCATTGACGCCGAAACTGGTCGCGTTTACCACGAAACCAACGCAGATACCCGGAACTACCCGGCATCCCTGACAAAAATGATGACGCTTTACATGCTGTTTGAGCAAATCGAGCAGGGTGAGATGACGTTGAAGTCCAAGTTAAAGGTATCCGCTCGCGCATCCCGCCAGCCCAGCTCAAAAATGTGGCTCGCGCCGGGAAGCAAAATCTCTGCCGAGGATGCCATCCTGGGACTGGTTGTCCGATCAGCTAACGATGTCGCAGTCGTCGTTGCCGAACATCTGGGCAAGACTGAGCGTGGCTTTGCAAAGCAGATGACGAAAAAGGCGAAAGCCTTAGGCATGGCCCAAACAAATTTCCGCAATGCGTCCGGCCTGCCAAATCGCTCCCAACTCTCAACTGCCAGAGATATGGCGATCCTCTCGCAGCGCCTCATGAACGATTTTCCCCAATTTTACAGCTACTTTGCCAGAACCAAATTTACCTACGATGGCAAAACGTTTCGCGGCCACAATAAGTTCATGTCCCGATACGCTGGGGCTGATGGCCTTAAGACCGGTTACATCAATGCATCCGGCTTCAATCTGGCCGGGTCAGCGAAACGGGACGGCATCCGGCTTATTGGCGTCGTGTTCGGCGGTAAGTCTGCGAAACAGCGAGACGCCCATTTGGCGACACTCATGGATAAGGGCTTTGCCGTAGCTGCCGAATATGGCCGCCCTCCCTACCCTGCCCGCAAGCCACTCATGATGGCCGAAACAGATGGATCCCTGGTTCCAGCTGGAATCACAATCAAACCTCGAGGGAAACCTGATGTGGACGTGCTGCGGTCTGAAGCATGGGGCATACAAATTGGTGCCTACTCGATCAGTGACATCGCACAGCAGAAGGCCAACGAGGCCGCGGTCGCGGTCAAAAAGATTTTCATCGCCGCCTTTGGTCGCATCGAACCCGTCACTGTTAGTGGCAAACAGCTCTTTCGCGCACAGATTATGGGTCTGACAGAAGCAGATACACAAAAGGCATGCGAGATCATGGAGCGCGCGCCGCACCAGTGCCTTATCGTCGCACCTGAATATGCTGGACTAGCGAGTCTCGGCCAACCGGGCTGAATACCGGACACCTAGAGCGAGAGCGACACCCCACTGGCTGCCAGTTGCTCTGACAACTCCCCCTTAAGTCGATCCAACGCCTCTTCAGACATTGCTTCACAACGAGCAACCAAGACCGCTTGTGTATTCGAGGCTCTCAACAACCACCACCCATCTGAATTCGTGACGCGCACCCCGTCGACATCGTTCACGTCAGAGCTTGATGTCACTAGACGCGCTTTAACTTCCTCGATGACGTCAAACTTACGATCGTCCGGGCATTCAAACCGCAGCTCAGGCGTATTCATGGCCTTTGGAATACGGTCGAACCGCGTTGCTAAACTTTCATCCTGTCGGCAGATGATAGAGAGAAATCGAATAGCGGCATAAAGAGCGTCATCAAAACCGTAGTACTTATCAGCAAAAAAGATATGGCCGCTCATTTCTCCAGCCAAGGGCGCATCAAGCTCATTCATCTTAGCTTTGATGAGAGAGTGGCCCGTTTTCGCCATGACGGGCTGCCCGCCAAGTCGTGCAATTTCATCAAACAAAACCTGGCTAGCCTTAACATCGGCGATAATGGGTGCGCCTGGCCGCTGAGCTAAAACATCCTCACCAAGGATAACTAGGATCTGGTCTCCCCAGAGGATACGCCCCTTGCCGTCGACCACCCCGATACGATCACCATCGCCATCAAAAGCAAAACCGACATCCGCCTCATCTTCCAAAACTGCCGCAATGAGCTGTTCAAGATTCTTGGGTACGGTGGGGTCAGGGTGATGATTTGGGAATGTGCCATCAATAGTTCCGTTAATAACGCGATGGCGACCGGGCAGCGCCTTCACGGCAGCCGTCACAACATCACCAGCAGCGCCATTGCCGGGATCCCAAACCGCCGAAAGTTCCTTCTCTCCGTCAAAATCAGCAAGAACTCGAGAGACATATCGCTCAAAAGCGGGACGGTCGGCGACAGAGCCGGTACCATCCATGAACACAGCTTCACTGGCGCGCCGGCCCAGATCCTTAATCGCCTCACCGTAGAATGGCTTGCGGCCATGCATCATTTTGAATCCGTTGTGGTTCGGCGGGTTGTGAGACCCCGTAACCATGATGCCCGCGTCAGCATTGGTTTCGGACGTCGCGAAATAGAGCATTGGACTTGGGCCTAATCCAACACGGTCAACATCAATACCGGTGGACGTTAGTCCCTCTACTAATCCTGCCTCCATGTCGGGCGAACTCTGACGTCCGTCGTAGCCTACGCAAACGCGGGAGCCGCCCTCACTCGCAATTAACGACCCGAACGCGCGTCCTATTGCGACAGCATCTTCTTTGAACAGAGTCTCGCCGACGATGCCGCGAATGTCATACTCGCGTAGGATCGACGGATGAAAAGTATGCCCTTTTGTCATTCTGAAGTCGCTTTCGAGCCAGCGGGTCTACCGATACTGTGATAGTCGAAACCGAGCTGTTCCATATCACCTGGTGCGTAGACGTTGCGAAGATCAACTAGGATGGGGGACGAAAGCAATTTCTTTACCCGATCGAAATCAAGACTCCGGAATTCATTCCACTCAGTCACGATCGCGAGGACATCTGCGCCGTCCATCGTCGCGTAGGTTTCTTCACAATACGTGACGTCAGGCATCATATTCTTCGCTTCTTTCATACCCTCAGGGTCATACGCCTGCACCGTCGCCCCTGCTTTGAGCAGTGCAGCGACAATGGGGAGTGACGGACTATCACGCATGTCATCGGTGTTCGGTTTAAAAGTGAGCCCTAACATGGCAACCGTCTTACCTTTTACCGACCCACCACAAGCCTTCACGATCCGGTCAGCCATGGCGGATTTGCGTTTATCATTGATATCGACAACGGCCTCAACAATACGCAAAGGGGAATTATAATCCTGTGCTGTCTTAACGAGTGCGAGGGTATCTTTGGGGAAACAAGACCCACCGTAGCCAGGTCCCGGATGGAGAAATTTCTTCCCAATGCGGCCGTCCAGCCCAATCCCTTTTGCGACATCATGCACGTCAGCGCCAACCTGCTCACATAGATCAGCCACTTCATTGATAAACGTGATCTTGGTCGCCAAGAACGTATTGGCCGCATACTTAATCAACTCAGATGTCTCGATAGCGGTAAATAGAATGGGCGTCTCGATAAGATAGAGAACACGGTAAAGCTGTCGCATGACGCCTTTCGCCCGTGCGGTCTCTGCTCCGATCACAACCCTGTCGGGCCTCATGAAATCGTTGATTGCAGATCCTTCGCGCAAGAACTCAGGGTTAGACGCAACATCAAAAGATGCGTCTGGTCTAGTTTTTCGAACGATGCGCTCCACCTCTCGCCCTGTTCCAACAGGCACCGTCGATTTAGTTACGATGACTGTGTACTGATCGATCGCGTGCGCAATCTCTTCTGCAGCCGCATACACGTAAGATAGATCGGCGTGACCATCTCCTCGTCGGCTTGGCGTTCCAACAGCAATAAAGACGGCATCTGCTCCTTGAACCGCTGCTTTGAGATCTGTTGAGAAGCTTAACCGTCCAGCTTCGGAGTTTGTTTTTACAAGCTGTTCTAAACCAGGTTCAAATATCGGAATCTCACCACGCTTCAGGCCCTCGATCTTATCAGCGTCTTTATCAACACAGATCACATCGAGACCGAATTCTGAGAAGCAGGCTCCGGAAACCAGACCGACGTAGCCCGTTCCGATCATTGCAATACGCATACTTACGAATATCCCTCGTTATGCAGAATTTTACTTGAAGAGGTGGCCGACCGCGTCCCTAACACGGTCTGCTAGCTCGGGACGCTTGAGCGCGTAGGCAACGTTGGCAGCGACGAAACCAGCTTTATCACCGCAGTCAAAACGCTCGCCGTTAAAACGTACCCCGTGAAAGGGAACGAGGTCAGTTGTCGCATCGATTGCATCTGTTAATTGTATTTCGCCACCAGCGCCCGATAATTGCTTATCAAGGTGGCTAAAAACGCTTGGGTCTAAGACGTATCGACCGATATTGGCTAATCGCGACGGTGCATCCTTAGGCTCTGGTTTCTCAATCATGCCCCTCGCCTTCGCAACTTGTCCGTCGTCGGATTCCACGTCCAGAATGCCATAACGATTGGTATGCTCATCTGGCACTTCAGTGACAGCGACAACGTTGCCACCAACATCATCATGAACGTCAATCAACTGTTTTAAACAAGCAGGCTCCGACATCAGAAGTTCGTCTGGCAGCAAAACCGCAAATGGCTCATCGCCTATAATCGCTCGTGCGCACCACACCGCATGGCCTAGGCCAAGAGGCACCTGTTGCCTGACAGAAAGAACGCGGCCGGGCTCGGGCATTGAAGACAACAATGCATGAAGGTCCTGCTCCTTGCCTCGCTCACTCAGTAATTGTTCCAACTCTGGAGCGTGATCAAAGTGATCAACCAGAACCGACTTCCCTCGACCCGTCACAAATATGAAATACTCAATGCCAGCCGCAATAGCTTCCTCTACGGCATATTGAATAAGAGGTTTATCCACGACTGGAAGCATCTCTTTCGCGACGACTTTCGTCGCCGGAAGGAAACGGGTTCCGAGACCAGCGACTGGAAAAATCGCTTTACGTACTCGCCTCGTCATACCCTGTCTCCCATGACACTTTTGTGAAGGAAAGCGCAGAAATCTGCGGATCAAATGAAACATTAGACGACCGCTTTGTGCCATGTGAGCCAGTGCGTTGCAACACCGATCCCGGTCACCGTTCAATCTTTAAGAAGGAGGCCCTTGGCTTCGTTGATCTTAGCAGCAAGGTACGCGGACCCACCGCGATCAGGGTGAACTTTGGACATCAACTGTCTATAGGCGTTCTTTATCGCTTTACGGTCTGCATCTCGCTCAAGCCCTAGTATGCTGAGTGCCTCTTCTCTCGTCATCGGCCCTGAAAAATTAGACTGACCAGAAGACTGATTGTCGTCTTCGTCTGCATCATCTCGCCAGCCCACATGGGACCGATCGAGGTAGGCGTCCAATAGCCCACGCGAGTCGGCATCACCCATGATTTCAGACCGAAATACCAGCAACTCTTCAAGGGACATGGCCGATAACATTCGACCTTGATACTCACCTAGACTGATCTCGCCATCCATTCGGCCACTATCATGATCAAGAGTCATTCGAAGGAAATGCGCCTCAACCCTTGAGGACTGTCCGGTGGACGCGCTCGCGCCTGAACCAAAACTACCAAGCCCGCCGAACATTCCCCGCATTTGCTGGAACATCGCCAACATATTGAATATCCGCCACCCAAAAGCGACGAGTCCCATAATTAGGCCAAATGCAGCGGCCAGGCGCCCCGTCAACGCAAGGAACATCGCGACCAGTCCAAGGGTGCAGATAACAGCCCATTTCAGAACTCGCCTTAAAGCGGCAGGGTCAACATTGGCGTACCAACGCATCAAAAACATTGCCGCAAACAATAGTCCGATTCCAAGAATGACTGAGGGCAACATGGGTTAGGACCTCGTCATTTGATCAGTAATTCTCTGCACAGACCCGCCTTGTTCCCGCCCATACGCCGCTAGCGCTTTTTTACCACCTGCAGCGTAGGCAGCGACCGCGCGCAATAACGCACGAAGCGCACCAGGGCTATTGGCGTCGAACGGACTATAAGCGCCACCAGATACCTTGGCGATGTGCTTGAATGCCGATGCCGCGGGCTCTCCACCACCTTCATGAAACATAAATACGGGGACGTTTTTAAGGCCCAACTGACCTGCAGCGTCCGCTAACAGATCAAGGCTCTCCTCCATGGCATCGCCAATAAACACGAGTGCGTTCACCTGACCTCTTTCTGTCTCTTTTAGTGCATGTCGAAGTACTCGGTCTATTTGGGTCCTGCCGGCCAGAAAACCAACCTTACTCATCAAGCGCCCAAGCTCCGCTGCGTCCCGTGTCCATTTGCTCGATCGGCACTCAAGCAGCCCTCGATAAAAGACCAGTTGGACCGCTAAACCACCGAGTGCAGACGCCTCACTAAACATATCCGCTTGAATACTCATCGCGACGTCCCAAGACGGACCCCGGCTAGCCGTTGCATCCATGGCAAAAATCAAGCGGCCAGAGGAGTCTTCAGAGATAACTGGAACCTGCTCGGCAGCATCTAGAAACGCCGATACATCTCGGCTCACACCACTTGAGGTCAGGGGTTTCGCGCACATAGGTGAAGTCTAACCCGACTCAGCAACCGATGCAGCTATTCCCTGTCCTAGGGATTTTGCCAAACAATCGATAAGATCTCGGAGTTCTTGCCGGGCTGCCACATGGGAAACTGTCCAGGCGAGGCCTGAAGATTTATCTTCGAAATCGGACAGCGTTAGGCCCTGAAGAAACAATTCACGAAAGATAACACGCTCCCCAAAACCGGGCCCTGTATCAAACCCCACGCGTGCGGCCAATTTGCCAAGAATATCGGCCATAACCCGTTTGTTGTGAGCATCCAAAGCACTGAGTCGGTTTCGCAATACCGTCCACGAGATGGATCCACCGTCACGCGCCGCGCGAGCCTTCCGCGCATTCCAAACGCGTTCAGCATAGTGACCTGGTTTTCGAACCTCTCCCGTTTCTGGATCAACATCCGCCAAGACCGCAAGATCAATAAGGCTGTCATTTAACGGCGTAACAATGAGGTCGGCGAACGAATGAAGTGTCTCTGATAGCGGTGTGAGAGATCCTGGCGTGTCAATAACAACCACGTCAGCCGGTAAGCCAGCAAACCACTCTGATAGCTTTTCCTGACTGAAGGTTACCCAATAGTTCGATATCAGGCGTGGCAACGCCAGCTGAGCGCCAGGGTTGGACGATAGAAAGGCCTGTCTGTTTTCTAAATACCTGGAAAGGGTGCCCTGATTCACGTCCCCATCAATGGCGTCCACTTTTAGTCCTTGGCGTGCAAGCGCTACAGCAACATGAACAGCAAGCGTAGACTTACCTGTCCCGCCTTTTTCATTTCCAAAAACTATAACTGTTGCCATGGGCGCTCCGACATATGACTGAGCGCACCCTATAGAGAGCGAGACTCGGCATCAATAACGAGTGAACCCCGGCCGCCAATATGGCGACCAGGGTTCACGGATACTTACTGACTTAAGAACTGATGCTTATTGGGCTCCGAGGGTTATTCCTTCAGGCGCATTGGCCTCTAGCTCAGCATCTGCAACCGTGCGGATGATCGGCCAATTATTATTCGCTCCTTTGACAAACCCAGGGACATTATTAACCCACCGCTTTTGAACATCCTTATTCAGATTGAGATAAAGGGTTCCATCAACAATCTTCCAAGCATTAGGGTCGCCCGAAAACTTGCGACCCATTGCCGTACCAAAAGCACAGTAGCCACCGTACGCGGGGACATAGGCTGATGGGTCCTTTTGGAAGCTCTCAAGATTGCCCTTAGACGAAAACTTGTACGTCACGCCATCGTACTTTGCGGTGTATTGGTTATTCCCTTCGGTGGGCGCGCCAGCGTTAAAGTAGGCAACAGGATCATATCCACTGATACCGTAGCCATCCGGCACATAGTGCTCTTCCGCCGCTAAGACTGGGTTCAACAGCACGATTGCCAAAACGAGTGAGCTTGCGGCTACGGCGAGGCTCTTTGCGGCGTATCTTAAATCGAAAGTCATCTTGAATTCCTCCGTCATTGTTTAATGCGCATCTGCGCGATGAGGAAATCAATACACCTTGAAACTATAACCTTTCAATAGTATTTTACCGGTTATACTGCATATTCCGTTCACATACCTGTGAGAGTCCGCCCATGAGTTCAGTGTCCTCCAATATCAACAGCCTAGGGACCCTCCCGAAATCGATAGCCGCCAGGAAACCTCTGCTTTGTGGCAATAGAGCGTTCATCGATTTTACCAATTCCAGCTATTGCCCTACCGGCACGACAGATCCTTTAAGTGACTGGCGCGGTTTCCTGCATTTCTTGGTCATGACACAGGCCATTACACGGGATAGAGCGCGGGAACTCGTGGGCTATGAATACAGCCAAGTCCACGACGTACTTGCCATCGCGAAAACGGTGCGGGAACAGTTGACTACAATCAGCGAACACATCGCCGAATATGCTGCCGTTCCAGATGGAGCGACCTCTTTCGTCAACGACATTTTAGAATTTGAAGACGGGGGATTCAGGCTCTCTAAAACAGGCCAAGACTTTACGCTCGGCTTTGCAGCAGCAACACCGTCGCCACATCAAGGTTTGACAGCCCTCGCCCACTCATTCGCAGGCTTTGTTTGTAACGATAAGCTGTCACGCTTTCGAAGCTGTGCGAACCCTAACTGTCCATTGTACTTTTATGATATATCTAAGAATGGTCGACGGCGATGGTGCCGGATGGAAGTGTGTGGCAATAGAGCAAAAGCGGCTGATCACTATCATCGCTCAAGACAACCGACGTAAACCGAACCGAAGCATCACGTAAAACGGTTTGGTGGATAGACAAAAAGGGTATCGCACTCACTGTGACCGAAACGACTGATTGCATTGTGATAGGAGCCGGAGTCGTCGGATTAGCCGTCGCCCGCGCAATGGCAATGGCAGGGCGTGAAGTCATAGTTCTTGAAGCGGCTGATGCCATCGGTACCGCTACAAGCTCGCGGAACAGCGAAGTCATCCACGCAGGCATTTACTATCCTGAAGGCAGCCTGAAAGTGCAGCTCTGTGTTAAGGGTCGCAGGCAGATGTATCAGTTCTGTGATACCCATGGGGTATCCGCGAAGAAAACAACAAAGCTCATATTCGCAGCAAATCATTCAGAGATAGACGGTCTAAAAAACCTTCAGGCCCACGCCGGAAGGAACGACGTCGCGTTGGAGTGGCTAAGTGCAAGCGACGCCAGCAACCTCGAGCCCAATCTCGAATGCGCGGCAGCGCTTTTGTCTCCAGAGACAGGAATTATTGACAGCCATAGCTTCATGCTCGCTCTACAGGGAGATGCTGAACGTCATGGAGCGGTCGTCGCCTTTAACAGCGCAGTTATAGAGGGACGGTCAACAGACAATGGCGTTGAATTACGAGTTAGCGGCCCTGAAGAGACCGTGCTTGAAGGCAAGGTCGTGATTAATTGCGCTGGCCTTGGCGCCCAAAAGATCAGCCAGGCCATCGACGGTGTAACCGAGACATCCATACCTGCCTTGCATTACGCAAAAGGAAGCTACTTCTATCTAAGTGGCAAAGCCCCGTTCAGCCGTCTTATCTACCCCTTACCCGGGTCAGCCAGCCTGGGATTACATTACACCCTGGACCTTTCAGGACAGGGACGCTTTGGCCCAGATATTGAGTGGATAGATTCGATTGATTACGCGGTCGACGCGTCAAAAGCGGCTCACTTCTATAAGGCCATCCGAAAGTACTGGCCCGGCCTCAAAGATGGTGAACTCAGGCCCGGTTATTCCGGCATTCGCCCAAAGCTCCAATCTCAGGGGAGCCCGGCTGAGGATTTTTGTATCCAATTTCCGCCAGAAACTGGATGTTCGGGATATTGTGCCCTTTACGGTATAGAATCACCCGGATTAACGTCTAGTTTAGCGATCGCCGACTACGTGATGGAGCACCTGTCTTGACAACTTTGACACTGAGAACCGGATTACTGCTTGGCCTGGCTCTGGTCATGGCGCTTGCACTTGGCTCAGAGCCGGTGCTTAGCCAAGACGATGATCTCATCTTAAGCAAGCCAATGATGGACGAAGGGATGATCCCCTTGTCACGAGTGCCAAATTACCGAAACCGCATGCGAGAGATCATCGAAGAGCTTTCAGACTATGCTGGAACGCGTAATCCATCTTTTGCAATAGTGGCGCGGCCCGGGGTTGAGTTGCTGAGGTGGGACCAGCGAGAATTTATTCTGGCGGAAGCGAAGCGGCCAGAAAACATGGTTGTTCCCGACGACGTCATAGTGCCACTTGGACTACCTATGCGTCGGTTCATTCGGGCTATCGATGGCATCGCATTAAACAATCAATTCTGCGGCGACAAAGCGCGGAAACTACCTGAGCTTCAAAGATTTCAAGCGATGGGCGTCGAGATGATGTCCGTTGAACATTGCGGTAGTGATTCAGCCGCAGTCGCGGCTCTGCAGCAATCACAGCAAGCGCTTATGGTGAGCCATGCGGATTCGGATGACAGCGATGTCTTCGACCGCGTACCAGTACGCCGACCAACAAACGAAAACTCTCAAAACGTCGAAACGTTAGACGACGCTCGCAATATATTGATCGCGACACAAAGCAGACCAACCGGTTCTCGAGGCGACTGGTTTCTGAGCGTTGCCAGCAATAATTACGATGCTGTCGTCATCGATGCCTTCTACAACGGCAATGAGCCTCTGACTAAAGATGAGGTTCACAGCTTGAAGTTCAAAGAACTTGGTGCCCGGCGCCTCGTTCTTGCTTGGCTCGACATCTCGCACGCTGAAGACACGCGGTATTATTGGGAGCCCGATTGGGAAGTTGGCAGTCCGAGTTGGATCGTCGGTCGCCATCCAGACCGAATGGGAACATTCTCCGTAGAGTACTGGCATCCACGATGGAAATCAGTCGTCGGCAATTATTTTAAAGGAATTATGGATCTGGGGTTTGACGGCGTTCTAGTGAATGGAACCGACGCCTACCTTAGATTTGAATCCATGACGCCATTGGATCCGCTCTAATTGATAAGGCTGTTAGCCTTTTGCCGTAACCTTAGCGACGACTGCATCTAACCCCATAAGTAGACGCTCACCGGCCTTGCCAGACGAGCCGGTCATACGGTCCAGAATGATAACCCGGAGCGTATCAATATAGACTTTTATAACGGTAAGCTGTGTCGCGCTTAGATCGCCAGGAATTCCCTCGATAAATTTGCAGAGGTGATTCCCAACCGCTGTCATAAGAGGATAACCGAAGCTTCCTCCCTGCCCTTTAATGTCATGCGCGAAACCGTAAATGTCTTCCTTCGCTTCGCCTCCAGAAGAGGGATCCGCTAGCGCCTTCTCGTAAGCACCCTGTAAATTGGCAATATCGTCCTTAACCCACTCAAGATACTCATCCGCCATACCGCCAATCGCAAGCTCTGCTTGCTTTAGTGCGACGACATCCACCGAGGATGCATCAACAGTGACTTTGCTCTTCAATGAGTTAGGTGGGTAGATGTACTCGGGTTCTTGAGCCATTCAGCGTGTCACTTTCGGATCGAAATAAGAGGCCAATCGACGAACTATACACTTTAGTCTGACCGGGGTGATTTCCCAAACTATTCAATCACCCATTTATGAGAATTCTATTAAAGCAGAAAATAGGCCGCCAAAGCCAGAAAGGTAAAGAATCCAACGACATCAGTCAGTGTGGTCAGGAAAACGGCAGAGGACGTCGCTGGGTCAATATTCAGCTTGTCCAAAGCGATTGGGATCGTGATTCCGGCCAAACCAGCCACTAAGAGGTTGATGATCATCGCCGCCCCGATGACCAGACCGAGCCCTAGGTCTTCGAACCAAATATAGGCGACCACTGCCGCGATCACCGCGAACAGAAGGCCATTGATGAGACCCGCCAGCATTTCTTTGCCGATGATACGAGCCGCATTGCTGGAATCGAGATCTTTTGTTGCCAGGCTTCGGACAGCGACGGTCAGGGTCTGTGCCCCCGCATTCCCGCCCATTGACGCGACAATTGGCATCAACACGGCTAAAGCTACAAGCTTCTCAATCGTGGGCTGAAACCAACCAATGACCATGGATGCGCCGACCGCTGTAATCATGTTCAAAACCAACCAAGTCATACGACTGCGCACAATCTCAAGAACCGCACTGTAAAGATTGCTATCGCCGACACCGGCAAGCTTAAAGATATCTTCCTCGGCCTCTTCTTCAATAACGTCGACGATATCATCAATCGTAATCTGCCCAATAAGACGACCCGACCCCTCAACGACAGGGGCGGTCACCAAATCGCGTTGGCGAAATAGGTAAGCAACATCTTCTCGGTCCATGTCTGGAGAAATCAGTTCCATATCCGGGTTAACAATGTCGCGCATAAGGACCGGGCGGCCCGATCGAACAAGCTTATTTAACTCGACCAATCCGACTGGACGATGCCGAGGATCAACCACGAATACGACATAGAATTCGTCGGGCAAGGACGTTGCAGCCCTTAGGTAGTCAATCGTCTCACCCACAGTCCAGTAGTCTGGCACCGCGACAAGCTCGCGCTGGATAAGCCGGCCAGCCGTGTCCTCGCCGTACTCTAGACTCGCCTCGATCTGCATGCGATCTGGAGCAGGCAGCTTATCAAAAACCGCTTCACGTTCGCTTGGATCTACAAGCCCAGCGATATACACAGCCTCATCGGAATCGAGCTGCGTCAGTGCAGAGGCAAAGTCCTCGAAGCCCATTTCGCGCATGACAACGTCGCGTACGGCCTCATCAAGCTCAGGAAGCACTTCAGGGTTGAACTGATCTTTTAACGTAGCAACCAGACTGCGGCACTGTTTCGGCTCAAGATGCTCTAATAAATCGGCAAGGTCTGCAGGATGAAGATCAGACACAAGCTTGCGAACACGGTCCTTGTCCTCATTAACAAGTGCATCATCAACCTCGTCGACAAACGCGGGGTGCAAGCCAAAGCTATCATCGAGCGATTCTGGATCACTATTGACGCTTGTATGACGTACGGCTTGAACCATGGAAGACCTCCGTACCCCAGCGTTAAACACGATGTTATATCAAGTTAACGAACCGCGACGTGCTACCTTGAGCATGAGCTGTGGGAAATAATATCTACTGATCGTTCAGAACATAGAGAACGATAAGATGGCCGTCTGGATCAATAAATGCGCCCTCGCGGCCCTTAGCATTGCCATCCGGATCCGGAAGGATTTGCGGCTCAACAACTTCGAGCCCAGCGGCCTTAACCTTCGCAATCACGTCATCGAACGCTGGGCAATTGATAACTGCAGCGACCATTCGAGGCACTGGCATCGGCGGTAGCTCAATTCCCTTTACCTCTGTCAACGCAAGGGTCCGTTCTTGAGACTCAGTATTCAGAGTAGCGAAGCGAAGCTTGGCTTCTTTCGGAAACGTAAAGACAGGGTATGAATATGAATCTTCTTTAGAGTCCTTCTGGTAATCAATCGTAAAACCCAAAATATCCCGATAAACCGCGAGAGACCTGTCAAGATCCGCAACACAGAGATTAATCCGCTTAAATGTTGGAGAATTGGCCATAACGCGAGCTCCTGAAATGGGTCGACTGATAATCTTTGAGGTCGGCTCAAAACCGACAAAATCGCCAATTTGTTGTGCCTCACCCTGGGTACTAGCGCAAGAGAAAGAAGGCACACCCTAGTGCTTAGATGTTCTGTAGATGCGCTGGGTGTGAAGCCTAGCCCTAAACCCTATGCGATGCCTAAACACCGGTGATAGGCTTGGGCCACAATATCTGATCAATATAGGGATACTCGGTCAATGCGCCTTTTTCGTAGCCTACTACTTGCGCTTTCAGCCCTAGCCACCACTGCAGCGCCCACCCTCGCCGACAGCGTCTTGGTTTTTGGTGGGACAGGTCAACTTGGTGTTCGTGTCGTCAAACTCCTGCTCGAAGGAAACCATGACGTGACGGTTTTCGTACGCGACTCATCCGATAGAAGCAGCCTCGACGGCATCGATGTCACCTATGCAATTGGCGACATGATGAACGAAGCTAGCGTTAACGCTGCCTTTGATGAAAACGAATTCGATATTGTCATCAACACGGCCCGAGCACCCACGGCCCTAAAAGACTTCTATAAATTGAGCAGCACATACATCGCGGAAGCCGCGATGGTCGGCGGTGTCCAACAAATCATCCATCACGGTGCTGTCGGCGCAGGGTCGAACATGGCACTGCATCCAGATGCACCTTGGGCGCGTGTCCCCAATTTAGAGCAACGCATGATGGATCACGGTGTCGCAGAGGAAGTGTTTTTCTCTTCCGGAATAGCGACAACGATCATTAGAAACAGCCGCGTTTGGCCAGATGACACACCGCCAAGTGGAAATGCAACCATGACTGAAGACCGCAAAGTTATGACGCCAATTACGCGCGCCGACTTGGCACGCTTTACAATGGAGTGCCTGAGCAACCAAGACTGCTATGGCAAAGTTTATCACAATCAGGACGATGGCCTGACTTGGCCACCACCAAGTTTCGGTGAAGGAGAATAGACGTGCGACATTTTGTTAACGCATTTGCATTCGGGTTCCTCTTATTAGCGTCTATACCGGCAGCTCTGGCAGAAGGCGTCATGGTCTTTGGCGCATCTGGCCAATTGGGTGCCCCACATGTCCGGATGCTGCTCGACCGTGGAGAAACAGTTACCGCATTTGTACGGCCGACATCTTCCCGAACACGCTTACAAGGCTTGGATATCCAGTATGCCATTGGCGACCTTACGGATGCACCATCTGTGCTCGCCGCAATGGAAGAGTTTTAAACCACGTGTGGTCATCGACACCTCTGCCCGGCGCGGCGGCATGATGACCCGTGAACAACCCTTCTATGCCGAAGTCATGCGCAACATCGTCGATGCCGCAAAGGCGACAGGCGTCAGCCAAGTCATCATTCATAGCTCTGTCGGCGTCCGTGGCAGCGCAAAGAAGCTCTTGGAAGAACAGTTCGGCTACAACACAGAAAGCCAGAACATCCGGGACAAAGGGGAAGCTGAAATCTATCTAGAAAACAGCGGCCTCGGGTACACAATTGTTCGGAACGGGCTTCTCGAATTCGAACCAGCAGAACCGACTGGAAACGGCTACCTCATTGAAGATATGAACGCGTTTGGCCGCATCACCCGAACCGACTTGGCTGCGGTGTCGCTTGAGTGCATGGATAACGCTGACTGCCTGGGCAAGATTTATCATGCTCAAGACGACAGCCTTGTAGGCCCACGACCCCGCGGCGAAGAAGGCGAGTAAAAGCGCCCCACCCGTTAGTTGCCGATGATGATGTACATGCGCACAGTCTGGGCGTTGAGCGGCGCCCAGGCTTCAAACCCGCTCCAGTGGCCGTACGTCGGACGAAGGTAATCAACAGCCTTAGCGATGACGGCATCCGTGTAACGTTCGCCTTGCGCGATAACATCTTCGACCGACGCTGACGGCGGTTCTATCGTCTCCGCTTCAGCTTTAATCAAAGCCTTCTCCATATCGAGGAAGTAGTTGAGATAGTTATCGATCCAAACGGCAGGACCAGGGCCGCTATGGCCACCCAGCACCCAATCAACATCCAGTTTGGCCGCTTGTTGTAGCGAGGCGATGTATCCCTGGACATTTGTGTCGGGCAGTGTCCGGTACGGAACGATCCCTATCTCTAAAGTATCAACGAAGACGAGCAATTCACCGGACCCAGTTGTCATAGACAACGCAATGTTAGAATCACCATGGTTCGGACCGAAGTAATGCACCCCGACGGAGCGCCCAGCGATATCAATCGTGTCTCCGTTATTCACCAGGACATCAGGCTTTGGAACGTCTGTATCTCCACGCCGTTCAAGGGAGGCAAGCGTGCCTGGGTGCGCGTAGATTTCCGCCTCAGGCGACAGAACATCAGCCCCGACAATGTGATCACGATGGTCGTGGCTATAGACGATCTTGGTAATCGGAGCAGACGTCACTGATGCAATCGCAGCTCGATACAACGGCGCGACATCTCGACTGACCGGGTCGACAGCAAGGACTTCCCCGTCACCTACGACAAAGGCGCTGACATAGAACCCAGGCCACCAGCGAAACAGATAAACCCCCTCGCCCAAATCTTCGACAGACCAAGAGTTATCGTCGCCTCGCGCAACTTCATTCGCCATGTATTGCTGAGCCGTCACAGCGACGGATGATGTGCAACACAACAACCCCAACAAAAGAATATGTATGATTTTCATTTGGCAAGCCTAACAGCCGTGGCACCTTTCGGCGCGGTTCCAGTTACAAAGTAAAACTCGTACGCGTCTTCCCAGCGATCTTGCAAGTAAGGAACCATATGCAGTGTCGACATATGTTCGAGCGCCCGTGCAAACCTCAACGGACCAGCATCGAAGGGCACCATACCGATCGATCGGATGAGAGCAGCTGCCTTCTCCTTAGCCTCGCCACTATCGCTAGCGAGCGGTATCGTGACCAAGTTCTGTGCAATCTCTGGGTCTGCGATAATGTGATAACTCACCGTATTGAACGCCTTCACGACGGTCGCGTCGGGCATCCAGGATTGAATCAATTCACCAGCGGATGTTTCCACCGCAATTTCTAGTAGACCGTCATCGCCCATCTTCGATGCGTTGACCATATCCAGAACCAGTTTACCCGCCCAAGGCCCACTCGCTTTTACGAACTCTTCCGTCGCGAACCAGGGCAAAGCCAGTAATACGATATCCGCGGCCTGCACGGCCTCCGACTGCGAAACAGCAATGGCACCGGGTGTGCGCTCCAGCAACACCTTCACTTTCTCGGAAGACGAATCACGAGTGCCGTAAATAATTGTATGCCCTGCTTCGGCAAACCTTGGCCCAACTGCGGCACCCATTCTCCCTGTTCCGATGACAGCGATCGTATCGGCCATGCTTTGCGTGTTCGTGGACAGGACCGCAAACACGATCAGTAATATGCGAACGAGAACCATGAAATGCGTCGCCCCTGGCTATCTGTGAGAGGCGACCTTACGGGGCAGTTCTCCGCCACCGCAAGAGCACCCTCAAATTTTAAAAAAAGCACACTTTTTCAAGGCCTTAGCTTTTAAGACCCCACTTTTGCGAGGAACGAGCCCATGCACCAGCGGTTCTTTTGTGAAATATCTTTTATTATCAGTGACTTAACCCCAGACTCATACGAGTCCATGCACAACATTATTGCGCGGCTCTAAAACGGCGCGATTTCTAACGGACTGTCATAGAACCGATTAATCACTCCGCGCTCAAAAGCCTTGGGGTCTTTAAGCATGGTCTTGCGCATAGATTCCGAGCCCGCCCCAGCAAATACGTCCGTATGCCCCTGGGCCGTCGCATCCAACACTTCGCGGGCATGGACTTCCGGACTCATTCCACCGACAGACCCAGCCGCCGCCATGCGCGTCTGCACACCACCCGTAAACACGCCCGACACCAAGATGGGCTCGCGGTCCGTCTCTGCCCGCAGACCAGCCGTCATCATCGCGGCAGCCGACTTAGACATGCTGTAACTGGAATACTCCGGTAAACAGAACCACGCCCCAACAGAGAGGATATTGGTGATCGCGCCGCCGCCGTTGTTTAAAATTATGGGGATAAATAGGCGGGCAATTTCTGCTGGCGACCAGCAATTGGTCTGCATCACAAATTTGGCATCATCCAGAGATGACGCACTCAGCATCCGCCGCTCTTCTTTTTTGAAACTCCCTGGTGTGCCCGCGTTGTTGATCAGCCAGGTTACATCCGTCGCCGCATCTGCAGCAGCCTGACGTTGCTCCGCGTCGTTCACATCCAATTGCAAACCGACGACCCGGTCTGGGTCCAGCGCAACAACGGCAGGCAAGTTTTCGGCCTTACGTCCGGTCGCATAGACGCGCTTGGCACCCCGCTCCAACAACACTTTGACAAACCCAAGCCCAATGCCGCGGTTCGATCCAGTGACAAGAACCACTGCCCCTTCTGGGGTCATTGTCTTACCGTTGCCATCGCTCCGGTCCAAACCAGCGACCGGCGACAGGGGTTGGCTTTGAGCCGGTGCAACAAGTGCACCTGCCAATGACGCCGCACCACCCAGAATTTTTCGTCTATGCATTCGCTCTCTCCGAGATATTGATTAGCTCTTAGATTGGCAATCTTACGACACGGTTAGACCTCAGAAACCATCCGGAGCCCGTCGGCGGGTCGTCAACTGCTCAAAGGCGTAGGCAAGGCCAATCAGCGTTGGTTCGCTACATTCCGTGCCAGAGAAGGTCACCCCCATAGGCGCGAGATTAGGTGTGAAGCCTTCTGGAAAGGCGTTCGGGTCCCCCGCCCTGTTGGCAACCATCCCGAAGGGGACGATGACCGACGGATACCCAGCCTTTGCGAGAAAGCCGCTGGCTCGACCGCCTGCAAAAAGGAGGGCGTCCAGAGTGTGCTCTTTGAGCACAGCGTCCGCGCCACGGTCTCCAGCCAGAAGGATATCGCGCGCACGGTCTTTTTTGTAACGCTCCTGATCTTCTTTAAGGGTCGGGTCCATCTCGTCAGAGATATCAAGCGTGTGCTGAGCGTACTTGAGTGTGCCGCGTGCGGCGTTGTCGATGTTCCACTGACGGAGTTCTGAGAGAGATTGAACCCTCGCCGTGCCCTGCAAACTGTCAAACCAATTATTGATGTCACGCTTGAAACTGTACTTAAGGACGACTGAGCATTTCTCGTCGAAATTCTTGAAGCTCGGCCCGACGGAGCATGAGCCCCGCACCAGCACGTTGTCTTCCCACTTTTCTGCTATGGCGCTCGGAATGTCGGCTGCGTCGACAATCGTGGCCCCGGCAGAGCGAAGAATAGCGATGGCTTCCGTCATCATCGCTTTTTGATCGTCTGGAAGGCCACCACTGGGGGCGTCGCGACCAGGCAATTGGTGCGGTTCGATAAACCAAGCGCGGGGCACGCCAATACGCGCGCCTTTCAAAGCGTCGGACTTAAGGAACGGTCTGTAGTCGTTGTTTGGCGGCGGGCTACAACGCGACGTCATGT
>CALSLN010000021.1 GCA_943787205.1 uncultured Rhodospirillaceae bacterium | reverse complement strand
TACGATGGACGTTCACCTTATGCCCGGCTGCTGGCAGGACGAGCATACCGATGGTGATGTAGCCCAGGGTGCGATTTATGCCCACGGTGGGCTGGTGTTCCGTGGCTCTTTATTGCCCAGCAAAACGCGGAGCGGTGTGGCGGCATCGGTCAGCAAGTGGCTGTCGATCCGCTATCCCGATTTCAAGCCGGAAAAGATTTTGGAAACCGGCTGCACCATCGGCAACAACCTGTTTCCCTATAAAGACATTTATCCCGACGCAGAACTCACGGGCGTTGACGTTGCTGCGCCCTGTCTCCGCTACGCCCATGCCCGCGCTGTTGCGCGCGATATCGATGCGCATTTCTCGCAGCAGAATGCGGAGACGCTTAACTTCGCGGATAATTCCTTCGACCTTGTCGTTTCAAGCTTCTTCTTCCATGAAACATCCGTCGAGGCGACGAAGAAGATTTTGGCAGAGTGCCGTCGTGTGCTTAAGCCGGGCGGCATGATGGTTCACATGGAACTTCCACCGGCGTCGCAGGTCGATGCCTATTACAATTTCTTTCTCGACTGGGACAATGAGCACAACAACGAGCCCCATTATCGCGATTTCAGATCTCGTGAATGTGCCGACTTGATGGCCAGCGCCGGGTTTAGTGCAGACGACTGTTTTACGGCGTCGATTCCCGATGTTGGTGGTGCCGATCCCGCGTATTTTCGTCAGGTTGCTCTGGGCGAAGCTGAGCCACCTAAGCACGGTATCTATACCTCTTGGGGTTTGTTTGGAGCCATGAAACCCGCGTAAAACCGGCGTTCTTCATCCAAGACTTGTTTAGCGCGGCGATTCGGGTCTAGCGTTCTCCAGCAAAACAAATAGGGGCGCGTTATGACCGAAATTTTGTCGTCGGCAAAAGCTGGCAATAAAAAACCTGTGACCTATGCACTGCTTGCCGGAACGGCTTTGGCGTTGATCTCCATGAGCGGCGTGCGCGCTGCTGACTCAATCGATGCTGGTGCGCTATACGAACCACTCCCAACGTTCAAAGCGTCTGATCTTCTGCCACCCGAAATTATGCGTGGTGAATTGCATACGGTTTTGGAAACGGTCGAGAACGATGGCTATGAAAATAATTTCACCATCACGTCTCAGTTTGGGACGATCACAGCCCATAGAACAGATTTCGTAGCAGAGCGCGTTCAGGAAGTTTATGCGCTGGACAAGCTGAGTGAAATTACGAGGTCGGATGCTTTTGCTAAAGGCGTCGCTCAGGCAGCGACGAGTCCGTTTCGGGCTCTGAAAGGTCTCGCGACGGAACCGGTTGGGACCGTCACAGGAGCGGTGAAGGGCATTGGCGCGCTGTTCTCGCAACTTGGGGGAATGGCGAGTGGGTCACGGGGCGAATTGGAAGATTCGGCTGCGAAAGAGCTGGTTGGGTTTGGCGAGATTAAGCGCGAAGTTGCTGGGCTTCTTGAAGTCGATCCCTACACCACGAACCAGGCCATTCAAGAAGGCATCGGTGAGGTGTCGTGGGCTGGCTTCGCGGGTGGCCTAAGCTTGGCCCCCTTAACCGCCCAAGTTGGCGGTGGGGTTGGGGCTGCTTTGTCAGGTGTGCAGAATGCTCGGACTCTGAATTCTCTACTGACGTCTCAATCGCCCGAAGCGTTGCGTGGCATCAACCGGATCCGCCTCGAAGAGATTGGCGTGGATGATGCCCTGATCGAGAAATTTGTTGAAAGCCCGTGGCTCTCGCCGCGCCATGAGACAACGATCACGGCGGCTCTGATTCAGATGGACGGTACAGAAAATCATGGCGCGATTCTGGAACGTGCAACGGTTTCCGAGAGTGAAGACCAATCCATTTTTCTGATGCGCCAAGCCGAAGCGTCGCTCGGCTTTCATCAGAACGTTGCAGCCATCGCCCGCTTTGAGCGCGTTGATCAAATCGTATTGCTGTACACCGCCGACAATCGTGCGGTTAGCGTTCTACCGGCGGACCATCTTGTTTGGAGTGAGGGTGCCGAGAGTCTTGCAGATCAAAACGTATCTGCGGGGGCGCTAAGAGAGTTGTGGTTGACCGGATCAATCAGTGATCTCGCGCGGTCAGAATTCAAGAAGAGAGGATGGGCCGTGGTGGCCGGCCAAAGCGATAAGCTCGCTCCCGATCTTGATGCGGGTCTCGCCGGGGAAGAGGTTTCCGAAGACGAGGGCTCCGAAGAAGGGAGCGCCGAGGACGAGTAGTCCTTGATCAGGAGCAAGCCTGTGCTTGAAGGTGTCTGGGTCGATTCGCGGTCAGCGCTGTTTTAGAACAATGCGCGTGCGCTGGACGCGAAGATAACCCCTGTGGACAACGCAGTCGAAACGAGGACTGTGATGTGCAGGTACTTCGATAATAGATCCATAACATTTCTCCTTTATCGCGACTTTGGCACGACGTGTGCCTGTCTCACGCGCGATATATAGACGTAATAATATTACGTTGGCATGAAATATATGGATAATGCTGCATGACAGCATTGCTCTTGTTGCATAGCAACATATTGTGTCGTTTATGTTTCAAAACAACACGTTATAGGTTTTCGCTGAGAGCGTTAGTAAGGGAAATGAGCTTGATCGGCTTATCGAAGATTTGAAGGGCATCGAGCAGGGAGTGGCTTTGCTTCAGAGTGTGGTGCCGGCTGCTGACCACATAGCGCCCTTTGCGGGCCTTGGCACTGCGTGCTTTACCCTCAGTCGCGAGTTTAGTGATCGTAAACAGGGGCTCTTCCCGACTGCTTCGATACATGCAAAAGCTCGCAAAGCCTGGGGTCGCGCCAATGGCGTAGTCGCGCCATTCCCCAGTTATGACGCGTGAAGAGTAGAGGCCAAGAAGTTGCGTGAGTTCAGATCGATTAAAGTGAAGGGCCGACGCTTTGCGTCGGTAATCGGATATCCGGACCAATTGATTCACGGGCCGATTAACCCCCAGTCGTGATTATCAGACGGGTTATCTTTTCATCGATTCAGGAGGCTCGCAAGGCCGTTATGGCCCCGTGTGGGGCCAAGAGTCCTTGTGGGCTGGGACTTTTTGAGGTTACCCGCCCGATCCAACAGGGGCGTTCTGGCGGTCTGGATCTGGCCGATCAAGGCAATTGATTTTACCCAGTGTGCGGTAGCAATAGCGGCTGACTTGGGTAACGGGCTGGCCGTTCTCGGCGCAGAGGAATCCGCCGACCTCCCCCTCTGCCTCAACGCATTCGTAGCCAACGGACTGTCGCAGCATCGCATCCGTGTTGTAGCCGCAGGATGAGAGCAGCAAGGCTGCCAGGAAGAGTGTCGCAGTGCGGATCATAGATGGCGCTCCGTAGGGCATTTTTTTTGGTGATTCACGTCAGTTTTAGAGGAGCTGGGTTCAGTGTGGTTGGCACCCTTTAATAAATGCTGAATCCCATGAATTCTCTGCGGTTTCAGGCATAATATCCCGAATTGCAACACTGCTGCGGCATAGGTAAGGTACGCGCCGATTCGTTAATTCTTACCCCCGGTTGCCCGGCATCCAGATTAAGCCTCTGGAATAGACCCTGGACCAGACCGATGAGGACCCATCCTGTGAGCACCAAGAAGGCTGGCAGCCGCAAGGCAGCCAAAGACAAAAAACCCGCAGTTCCGACGCCCGAAGAGGAACAGGAAAGCGCGACTGATGCGTTTATGACCGAAGTTGAATCCGAACTTCGCGATGAACAGATGCATAAGTTTTGGCAGGCGTACAAAGTTTACATCTACGGCGCCATGGCTGCGATCGTTTTTGGCGTTGCCGCTTTTCAATGGTGGCAGGGGCAGGTTGCAGAACAACTTGCTATGCAGGCTGATGGATTTGCACGGGCCACCGAGCAACTCGCGGACGGAGATCAAGACGCAGCCATTGCTGGACTTCTCTCCGTTGCCCAAGACGGGGGTGCCTATGCAGCCCTTGCTGATTTACAGCGCGCGGGTGTGCTTCTTGAGCAAGATAAGCGCAACGAAGCGCTGGAGATTTATCGCGTCCTGAGTGCAGATTCGAATTTGGACTATGTCTTTACAGACTTGGCTTCGTTGTTATGGGCTATTCATGGCATGGATATTGAAGACCCTGCCGTGCTCCAAGACGTGCTTGCTCCGCTAACAGACCCAAGTAACTCTTACAGCTATTCTGCTTTAGAGCTTATGGCGCTTCTTTCAATGCGCACAGGTGATACGGTCGCCGCGCTCGCGACCCTTGATCAACTGATTCAAGATACGAATACGCCGGGTAGCATTAAAGCGAGGGCCTCTGAAATGTCGGCTGTCTTCTCGAGCCAAAGTGGCGTTGCACGGAGTAGTTCGAGCCCGAGCCCAGCCATCGAATCGGATGCAGAGGTGAACACATCTGACGAGAGCGTCGTTCCTGACACCCAGGCGGAAGCGCCCTAAGCGAAGATCGGCTGACCCATGATGATGTTGCCTTCTCATATCACTCGATTTTGTTCCGCTGTAGCGGTGGCGGCGATGTCTGCTGTTCTTCTTTCTGGTTGTGGCAGTGACCTCAACCCGTTTGACGGCGGAGAAGATGACGAGATTCTACCGGGCACGCGTATTTCAGTTTTGGCGTTAGAACGGGCCCTTAGGCCTGACCTCAACGCAATCGATACGCAGATCGTGCTGCCTGCCCCGGAAGACACGGATACCTGGAGTCAGGCTGGCGGATTGTCCCACCATGCCATGCATCACATGGTCATTGGTCCGGCACCACGCGTGCTGTGGCGCGTGAAGGCAGGCGATGGCTCTGGCGAGCGCAATCGCACTTTGGGTGAGCCAGTTGTCGCCGATGGCCGCATCTTCGTTCTGGACGCGAAGTCAATCGCGGCTGCGTACAATGCCAGCAATGGCACACGGTTATGGCGGCGTGAGCTGGTGTCCAAACTGGAAGATGATGGCCATTTCTTAGGTGGCGGCCTCGCCTACGAAGAAGGTTTGATTTTTGCGACGACGGGTTTTGCGGAAGTCGTTGCTCTAGATGCGCGATCCGGCCGCGATGCGTGGCGCGCGAAAGTTGATTCTCCTATTCGGTCTGCACCGACGGTTAATGGTAATCGTGTGTTTGTCACGACGGTAGATAATCAGGTGTATGCACTTTCGGCAAAAGATGGCCGGCGCTTGTGGACATATTCGGGTGTCAGCTCGCAAACGATTTTGCTTGGGGGCGGAAGTCCGGCTGTTGATGGTGGTGTTGTCATTGCGCCGTTTACCAATGGTGAGATTGCCGCTCTTCGTGTCGACAATGGTTCAGTGTTGTGGAGTGATTCTGTAATCGCGGTTCGTCGCACCGAAGCTGCTGCAAGTCTGACGGATATTCGCGGACGTCCCGTTATCGATCGTGGCCGTGTTTATGCTGTGGGTCATTCGGGCATTCTTGTTTCTATCGATTTGAGAACAGGGCAGCGCGTGTGGGATGTGCCCGTGCCCGGTGTTTATCAGCCTTGGATTTCCGGCGATTTTCTGTACGCAACGACGATCGATTCCGAGGTCGTCTGCATTGACGTGCGCTCGGGCCAAATCATGTGGGTGACGCAACTGCGTCGCTTTGAAGATGAAGAAGACCAGGAAGATCGAATCATTTGGACGGGCCCATCAATTGCGAGTGACCGCCTCATTCTCTTTAGCTCGAATGAAGAAGCGTTGTCTCTTTCGCCATATAGTGGCGCGGTTCTGGGCGATATTGAGCTGAAGGCTCCGGTGACGATTTCCCCTGTGTTCGCAAACGCGACGATGTATGTCTATGACGACGACGGAACGCTGCTGGCGTACCGCTAACGGTTAATTAGGGCCTCGCCCCCATGTCATTCAAGATTGTTATTGTTGGGCGCCCCAATGTGGGGAAGTCCACCCTGTTTAATAGGCTCGTTGGTCGACGCCTGGCGCTGGTCCATGACCGCCCCGGCGTGACTCGTGATCGTCGCGAAGGGGAAGGGCGTCTCGCCGACCTGACTTTCCGCGTGATCGACACCGCTGGCCTTGAAGATAGCGATAGTGGCACGCTGGAAGGGCGGATGCGGGGCCAAACTGAACGCGCTGTTGCAGAAGCTGATGTTGCACTCATGGTGATCGACGCCCGAGCTGGCGTTACACCTATGGATGATTATTTCGCCGATCTTCTGCGTCGTGGGTCAACGCCGATTATTCTTGCCGCCAATAAGTGCGAAGGGCATGTCGCTCAGTCCGGATTGTACGAAGCTTTTAGCTTGGGCCTCGGCGAACCGATCGCTCTGTCAGCAGAGCACGGCCAAGGCCTTAATGAACTTTATGATGCTCTGTTGCCTTTTGATAAACCGGCCGTCGGTGTCGAGGACGTGGACTCTGAGGTCGACTCTGAGGTCGACTCTGAAGTCGATTCCGCTGCAGATGCGGATGCAAATTCCCTTGGTGGTGCAGAAGGCCTGGAGGGTTTGCCTGATGGAGAAGGCGAAGATGAGCAGGATGATCTTGCTGATCGTCCGCTGCAGCTTGCTATCGTTGGTCGACCGAACACGGGGAAGTCGACTCTTGTAAACAGATTGCTCGGTGAAGACCGTGTGCTCACAGGGCCAGAGCCTGGCGTGACGCGCGATGCCATCCCCATCGATTGGGAGTATAAGGGCCAGCCCGTGCGTTTGGTCGATACGGCTGGCTTACGCAAGAAAGCGAAAGTGAGCGATGTCGTCGAGAAGTTGTCGGCACTTGATACCCTTCGCGCCGTTGATTTGGCCGAAGTGGTGGTGTTGGTTCTGGATGCCGATGCGATTCTAGATAAACAGGACCTCACGATTGCCGCCCGCGTCATCGACGAAGGTCGCTCGCTGGTTATTGCGGTGAACAAATGGGATGCGGCATCAAACCGTAATGAGTCGCTGCTTCAGTTGAAAGAAAAACTGGCAAAATCGTTGACTCAGGTGCGTGGCGTGCCAACCATTACCATCTCTGCGAAAACCGGTAGCCGCGTGTCTGAATTGATGGACACTGTGTTTAAGACTCGCGATATCTGGAACACACGAGTCAAGACTGCGGCATTGAATCAGTGGCTTGATAACGTGACGCAAAAGCATCCACCGCCGTTGTCCAAACAGAAACGGCGAATCAAGTTGCGCTATGTCACGCAAGTGAAAGCTCGGCCGCCGACGTTTATTTTGTTTACGTCTCGACCGGTTGATTTGCCGACCAGTTATCATCGCTACTTAATGAATGACTTGCGGGACACGTTCGGCTTTGAGGGTGTGCCGCTTCGCCTCTACGTGCGCAAACCGGATAACCCTTACGATACGAGGTCCAACAGCTAGGGGCCAAAAGGCTATGGGTTAGGGTGCGGTCTGCTCAAAGACTGTGCGGCCACCGACCATCGTCCGCATCACCGGGATGTCTGCTAGTTCAATCGGGGGAATCGTGAGCGGGTTGCGCGCGAGCACAACCAGGTCTGCCAGCTTTCCAGGTTCGATCGTGCCTTTGTCATTTTCTTCAAAAGCTTGATACGCAGCATAGGTCGTGATGCCTTTCAGGGCCTCGATGACTGAAATGCGCTGGTCGGCGCCGATCACCCGGCCGCCAGACGACAAGCGGTTGACGGCCGACCAGACAATACGAAGAGGCTCCATGGGAACCACCGGGGTATCTGCATGGAGGGTGAAGGGGATGCCGCGTCTGACGGCCCAGGACGCTGGACTCATTTGTGCAGCGCGCTCCGGGCCCATAAAAATCTCCCAATGGCGGTCACCCCAGTAGTACGTGTGCATATTAAAGAAAGACGGGATGGTTCCTGTCTCCGCCATGCGATCCATTTGGTCTTCGCGGGTCATTTGCGCGTGAATAACGATATGGCGGGCATCGTCTCTGGGATTGGCCTCTTGGGCGCGATCAAAGGCATAGAGAACGTCATCAATTGCAGCGTCGCCATTACCGTGAATGGCAATTTGATACCCTGCATTGTGGACCGTCATGACCTGTTTGGCCAAGGCCTCCCGATCCATGCGGGGGTAGCCACGGTAGCGCGGATCGTTATGGCTGTGGCTATGGTAGGGCTGGCTTAGATAGCCGGTGTAGCCCTGGATAGACCCATCAGCGAACCCTTTAACGGCGCGGTAGGTGACCATGCCGTCTGCGTCTGGCTCCTTCAGGGTTCCACCCTTTTCAATCAGCGCGGCCATGGCCTGTAAAACCGGCCAGACATGGACTCGAATGGGGAGGCGACCTTGTTCATAAGTCTTTGTGAAGACATCTGCGCCGTTCGGTCCGGTTGCACCTTGCTGTGCGGTCGTGATGCCGACAGAGGCGTAATCAGTTGCAGCCTTAGCCACGGCGTCGATCATGTCGTCTTCGGAAAATTCCGGTAGCAGCTTCGTCACAAATCCCATGGCTGGTGGTTCTTCAAGAACGCCGTTGGGTTCTCCTGACTCTGCATCCATTCGGATTTTTCCGCCGAAGGGTTGAGGCGTATCTCGTGAGACACCGGCCAATTCCAATGCGAGACTGTTGGCAACACCAAGGTGTCCAGAGATGTGGCTGATGTAGATCGGGTGTTCTGTTGAGACGCGGTCTAGTTCCCATCGTGTCGGATGGCGCATCTCAACAATCAAAGTGTCATCATATCCACGTCCTTGAATCCAATCTCCTTCTGGAACGGTTTTCGCTTTCTCGATAAGAGCGGAGACGGTTTCGTCGATGGACGTGACGGATCCGATGGGCGGGCTATTGAGATCGACGAAATGCTTCTCGATGAGTCCGGTGCTTGGGAAGTGGCCGTGTGCGTCAATAAAGCCGGGCAAAACGGTGTGGCCACCCAGGTCGATGATGGTGGTCTTCGGTCCTGCGGTTTGTGCGAGGTCGGTTGTGCGTCCAACGGCTGAAATGCGATCTCCTGTGATGGCGATCGCTTCTGCAATGATGTCGTTATCTGGGCCGGTCAATGTGACGACGGTGCCATTGATCAGCAGGGTGTCTGGGGTCTGGGCGAGCGTTGGAGAGGCAAAAAGCCCAACGATGACCGCAGCGAGTAGATAGATACGAGACATGGCACCCCCGAAAATCAATTCTCGATGGTAACCCGTTCTCCTGATTTGTCATTAGCCGGGTCGGCCAGGTCAACGAACACGTTGGTTATGTCTTCTGGTGATCTTAAAGTTTCCTGGTCTTCGCCGGGAAACGCTTTGATGCGGAGTGCGCTGCGCACGGGGCCGGGGTCGATGAGGTTGGCCTTGATGTTCGTTTCAACCATTTCGGCAGCGTAAATTCGAATCATCTGATCGAGCGCTGCTTTCGAAGCGCCGTAGGCCCCCCAAAACGCAGCGGGCATGGAGCTTTGACTACAGGTGACAAAAATCGCGCGGCCTGCATCAGACTGCCGCAGTAAAGGGTCGACTGATCGGAGCAGGCGCCAATTGGCTGTCAGATTGAGCGCGAACACCCGGTCCCAAATATCTGGTGGAATATGGCCAATAGGGGAGAGTTGTCCGAGCATGCCTGCGGCTCCGACGACGACGTCCAACTTGCCATAGCGTTTAAACAAGGCTTCTCCGACCTGATCAATGGTCGCGTATTTGGTCAGGTCTTCGTCAACTAACACCGCACTTTGACCCGTTGCCTCGGTGATCTCGTCATCTAAAGAGAGGAGTTCTTTTTTGTTTCGTGCGATGGCGATGACTGTGGCGCCCTCGAGGGCGTACCGTTTGGCGACGGCGCGTCCGATGCCTTTAGACGCACCTGTAACCAGCGCGATTCGACCGGCGAGCCGAGTCCCCGTCATAAGGCCTACGCCCGGCCTTCAGTGAGCAGAGAGAGCTGATGTGGCAATGCTTCGGCGTTGAGGTCTGTCAGTGCGGATGGATACTCACCTGTAAAGCAGGCGTCGCAGAACTGTGGGTTTTCTGAGTCGCGTTTGGCCTCACCAACGGCACGGTATAAACCGTCGACGGAAATAAAGGCGAGGCTATCGACGCCGAGGAGCTTGGTCATGCCTTCGAGGTCGTGTTGAGCGGCAAGAAGGTGGTCCCGTTCTGGCGTGTCGATGCCGAAGTAACAGGGGTGCGCCGTTGGCGGAGAAGATATACGAAGGTGGACCTCAGTCGCACCGGCCTGCCGGACCATGTCGACGATCTTGGTTGATGTCGTGCCACGAACGATGGAGTCATCGACCAGGATGACTCGTTTGCCTTCGATTTGAGCGCGATTGATGTTGTGTTTGCGCTTCACACCAAGGTGGCGTGTTTTTTCTGTTGGTTGAATGAAGGTGCGTCCGACGTAGTGGTTGCGAATGATGCCATATTCAAAGGGTACTTTGATCGCGGCCGCATAACCGAGCGCGGCTGGCACACCTGAGTCGGGGACGGGAACAACAACATCACAGGGAACATTGCTTTCCTTGGCCAGTTCTTCGCCGATTTTTTTACGCACTTCGTAGACGCTGGATCCTTCGCAAACGCTGTCGGGCCGCGCGAAGTAAATATATTCAAAGATGCAGAATTTGGAGTCGACGGGCGGAAACGGTCGAACCGATCGCAATCCATTTTCGTCGATGATCACCATCTCTCCGGGCTCAACGTCGCGGACGAACTCTGCGCCGATGATATCTAAGGCGCAGGTTTCTGAGCACAGGATGTAGGCTTTATCGAGCTTGCCGATGACCAGCGGGCGAACCCCCATGGGATCGCGCACGCCATACAGAGCGTTGTTGGTCATCGCGACCATGGAATACGCGCCTTCTAGCTGCCGCAAGGCGTCAATGACACGCTCTTCCACGGTGGGCTGTTGGCTAATGGCGATGAGGTGGATGACAACCTCGGTGTCCGAAGTTGATTGAAAAAGACAACCGCGGCGGACCAGTTCTTGGCGAACGGTCAGGGCATTGGTGAGGTTTCCGTTATGACCTAGGGCCAAGCCGCCGAACTCAAAGTCCGCAAACAGGGGCTGAACATTACGAATAATGATTTCACCGGAGGTCGAGTACAGGACATGGCCAAGGGCCATGCTGCCTTGCAGGCGAGACATCACGGATTCGGCTTTAAAATTGTCAGAGACATGGCCAAAGCCACGATGGCTGTGAAAATGCTTGTCGTCGTAGGTGACGATTCCTGCCGCTTCTTGGCCGCGATGTTGCAGCGCATGGAGGCCAAGGGCTGTGTGGGACGCGGCGTCCGCATCGCCGAAAATTCCAAACACACCACATTCCTCGTGCAGTGTATCTCCATCCCAGGGGTCGGTGGTCAGCAACGAGGTGTCCGGCGTTGTCATGCCTTATTTGTCATCCTGATTGGTTTGAAATAGGCGATCCATGCTGTTCCGCTCGTTATCGCGGTAGGCACCATCTGGCGTTTTGGGCGCATCGGGGTCGCTGCCTGGAGGAGGCTGGGTCAGCTTGTCGAAGGTTTCTTTAAGTTCCATAGCGTCCCTAGCCGTATCCGACGCTTCTTTAGCAGTATCTTCCGCTGCCTTAAAGCTTTCTGGGGCTAGGTCACGCATGAAATCTGCTGTGCCTTCGATGACCGGTAGGGTTTTGGCACCTCTGATCCAACCGGGGCGCTCGCCGCTATCTACGATCCAATCCATAATGAGTAGTCCGGCGGCAAAAATGACGACACCGCGCACGAGTCCGTAAACAAAGCCCAAGGACCGGTCCAGGTTATTGAGAGCGCTTGCCTGGATCGATTTCGATAGCATTTTGGTTAGGATTGAGAGGACCACCAGGACGACCAAGAAGATGATCACGCCGGTGGTGATATCTGCGATCAAGTCATTGGGGATGAACTCGCTGGCCAGATAGCCAAACTGTGGCACGCCATAAACCACGGCGAGAACGCCACCAATCCAACCGGCGACCGAGAGCACTTCGTGGACGAATCCGCGCATGAACGCGAGAACGCCGGACAACAACAAGATGATGACGACGGCGAGGTCGAGGCCGTTGATGGGGAAGTCATCCATTTAAAGGGCCGTTTTGCTGTTAATGATCATGAGGAGAACTTGTCGACCAAAGCTTGAATGTGACCCAGAGAGTCGATTGCCACACCTTGTGTGTCCATGGCTTGTTTGCGCCGTCCTGCGTTCTTGGGCATCCATGCTTCGGTAAACCCTAACTTTGCCGCTTCCCGCAGACGTTGATCCATTTGTGAGACCGCCCGAATTTCGCCGGACAGGCCGATTTCGCCGAAGACTACAGCACCCGGAGAGACCGGAGAATCCCGGAAAGACGACACCAGCGCTGCCGCGACGGCTGCATCTGCTGCCGGTTCTGAAATGCGCAACCCACCCGCAACGTTCAAATAAATGTCATGCCCGCTCAGCGCAAGGTCGCAGCGGGATTCAAGGACGGCCGCGATCATGGAGAGACGGCTGGAATCCCAGCCCACCACGGTTCTTCTGGCTGTTCCTAAGCTGGATGGCGCCACTAAGGCCTGGATCTCAACCAACATGGGGCGCGTGCCTTCTAGGCCAGCAAATACGCAACTTCCTGAAACATTCCCTCGTCGTTCGGCGAGAAAGAGAGCTGAAGGGTTAGGGACTTCCGCAAGCCCTTCATTAGCCATCTCAAACACACCAATTTCGTCGGTGGCACCGAAGCGGTTTTTAACGGCGCGAAGAATTCTGAAGTGGTGGCCCCGCTCGCCTTCAAAATAAAGCACGGTGTCGACCATATGTTCGAGGACCCTGGGCCCAGCCAAGGTTCCCTCTTTGGTGACGTGGCCGACGAGGAACAACGTAAAGCCTCGTTTCTTGGCGATCCGAATCAACTCGTGTGAACAGGTGCGTACTTGAGTCACGGTCCCAGGGGCTGAATCGATGGCGTCGGAGTACATGGTCTGGATGGAATCAATGACCACCAAGTCTGCGGCGCCTTTGGTGTCTAGCGTGGCGGCGATATCGCGCACATTTGTCGCGGCCGCTAGCTCAACTGGCGCATTTTCAAGACCGAGACGAGAAGCGCGAAGGCGCACTTGGTCGACGGCCTCTTCACCGGTGATGTAGAGGCATTTGGATCCCGCTGCCAATGCGCCGCAGGCCTGTAGAAGGAGTGTGGACTTGCCAATGCCAGGGTCGCCACCGACGAGAATGGCAGACCCAGCGACCAATCCTCCGCCACAAACGCGATCTAGCTCGGCAATGCCTGTTTGAAGACGGGGCGGTGTTGCTGACGTGCCTTTAAGGCCGACGAAGGAAATTGATTTGCCGCCTTTGCCTCCGCTGACTCCTTTAGGGAGTGACCCTGACCCAGCTTCTTCAGCAAGCGTGTTCCATTCGTTGCAGGATTCGCATTTTCCAGCCCACTTTGACGTTATGGCCCCACAAGATTGGCAAACGAATTGAGTTTGGTTCTTTTTTGCCATCTAGGTTTACCGCCGGAGCTCCATTTGAATTGGGCCGTCTGCTCGCCCATGAACGAATTGATCGACGTAAGGGTTGCCTGATTGATCGACGTCGTCGGCCGCACCAATCCAGATAAGCTCACCGTGATAGAGCATGGCGATGCGGTCTCCGATTTTTCGCGCCGAGGCCATATCATGGGTGATCGATAAGGCCGTGATGCCCTGGTCTTTAACACAGGTCACGATTAAGTCGTTGATCACATCGGCCATAATGGGATCAAGTCCCGTCGTCGGTTCGTCAAAGAACACGATTTCTGGCGACCCAGCGATGGCGCGCGCTAAACCAACGCGCTTCTGCATGCCGCCTGATAATTCGGAAGGGGTGAGTCGGCCGACATCTTTTGACAAACCAACTTTGGTTAATGTTTCGAGCGCCAGCTCTTTGGCGTCGTCGCGCTTCATGTTGTTGCCCTGAATCAGACCAAAGGCGATGTTTTCCCAGACGGTGATGCTGTCGAACAGGGCGCCGCCCTGAAACAACATTCCAAATTTTTTGTTGATGTCGTCACGGTCGTTGGCTTCGATTTTTGTCACGTCGGTGCCGTCGACGGCAACTGTTCCTGAGTCAGCGGTGAGTATCCCGAGAATACACTTGAGCAGTACGGATTTGCCCGTGCCCGACCCGCCAATGACCACAACCGATTCGCCCGTCGCAACATCAAGGTTGATACCGTTCAAGACATCCTTGGGGCCGAAGCTCTTCTGGATGTCTTTCAGGTGAATTTTCGGCGACTGGCTCATGCGGAAAAGAACAACTCTGTAATCATGTAGTTGAACACAAGAATGAGAATGGAGGATGACACAACAGCATTGGTCGTTGCGGCGCCTACGCCTTGTGCCCCGCCCTTGGAATTGAAGCCGTTGTAACATCCCATGAGGGCGATAATGAATCCAAAGACCGCCGCTTTGACGAGACCTGAGATGACATCAAGCGGTTCAAGAAAATCCATTGTGTTGGCGAGGTACACATTCGGGTTAAAGCCGAGCTTGTATACGGCCACGATGTAACCGCCAAACACCCCGATGATGTCAGCGACCAAAACCAGTAAGGGCAACATGAGGAGCCCGGCAATGAGTCGCGGTGCAATCAGATATTTGTATGGGTTGGTCGAGAGCGTCGTGAGGGCGTCGATTTGTTCCGTGACACGCATGGTCCCGATTTCGGCCGCCATAGAGGCGCCAATGCGCCCGGCGACCATAAGGCCCGCGAGGACGGGCCCAAGCTCGCGGGTCAGCGACAAGACGACCACGTTGGCGATGGCACTCTCTGCATTGAAGCGAGAAAATCCAGTGTAGCTTTGCAGCGCCAGGACCATACCTGAAAAAATGGCAGTCAGCCCGACGACGGGAAGAGAATAGAAGCCGATGTCGATCATTTGTCGGCCAATGAGCCGTGGAAAAATCGGGGGGCGCACGCAGTGGGACACGGCGGTCAGTGTGAAGAGCGTAAACTTTCCCAATTGAGTCAGAAAACGCAGAACGACGCGGCCAATGGCCGCGAGAAAATTCATGACCTCAGTCCGGGTACGTTGGCGGGTAAATATCGTCGTGCATAGCGCTGCCCGAGGCCGGTCAAGATTTCATAGCCAATGGTGCCGGCGTTGTCGGCTAGGTCATCGGCCGTGTGCTCTTGCGACAGGATGTCGATCATGGCGCCGGGCCGGAGGCTTGAATCTGGAACGTTGGACACATCAAAAGTCAGTAAATCCATGGATACAATCCCGGCGACGCGTATGGGGAAACCATCAAGCAAAGCGGTGCCTGTATTGCTCAGAGACCTTAGAAAGCCGTCCGCGTAACCTACTGAAACTGTTGCCAATTTCATGCCATCGGCGGCTTTGAAGGTGGCACCGTATCCAACGGTCTCGGTACTGTCAACGCGCCGAATTTGCAGAATTTTCGCTTGTAGTCTGGCGACGGACAGCATGGGATTCTTGTTTCCTGGCTGCGGGTTTAAACCGTAGAGCGCGGCGCCAGGTCGAGCGTAATCATGGTGCCATGCCTCGCCAAGGAAAATGCCGCTGCTGTTGCTTAAGGTGCCTTTGGCATCAGGAAACTTTGTGCGGAAGGCGCTGAGTGCGCTGGTGAACTGCTCGAGCTGTGCCGTGTTTAGCGGATGCTCTGAAGTGCCAGCGCAGGCTAGGTGGCTCATCAAGGCAAGGGGCGTTAGACCCTGAAAACAATCCGGGTCATTGAGGTGCTCTGTGAATTCTTTGTTGCTGAGCCCCAGCCGGTTCATGCCTGTGTCGACCTGTATAATGGTTTCTTGCAAGGCATCGGCATTGCTGGCGAAGGTGCGCCACATAGCAATTTGGTCTGGGGTGCTCAACACCGGAATAAGGCCGTGCTTAAAGATGTCGCCCTCAAGTCCTGGATTGGCACCATGCATGACGATAATCCGAGGCTCGCGACCCAAAACTTTGCGAAGCTCAATACCTTCGCCGAGATGCGCGACGTAAAACGTTTTGCATCCAGCGCCGGCTAAGGCCGTTGCAATATTGGGTGCGCCTAGGCCGTAGGCGTCGGCTTTGACAACAGCACCACAGTCACACCCTGGCTTAAGTTTGCGACTAAGGATGCGCCAGTTTTCTGTGATCGCTGCAAGGTCGATGGTCAGGATGGCGCCAGCGTGATCGGCGGAAATCGGAGCGTGCACGACCGACACTGGGTGCTAGCCCATTTCTTCCGGCAGGTGGCTCATGTCGGCAAGATTGTCGAAGTGCGTAAAGCTCGGTTCAAAGAGTAGCTTCACAGTGCCGGTTGGTCCGTGGCGTTGTTTCCCAATAATCACTTCTGCGACATTGTGGACCGTCTCCATGTCGCTTTGCCACTTGAGCATTTTCTCTTGATAGGAATCTTCTCGGTCGTAGGCCTCACGCTGGGGCTGCTTACGTTCGAGGTAATACTCTTCCCGATAAACAAACATCACGGCATCGGCGTCTTGCTCAATCGATCCTGATTCACGCAAATCTGAAAGCTGTGGGCGTTTATCTTCCCGCTGTTCGACCGCACGTGAAAGCTGCGACAGGGCGAGGACCGGAACATCGAGTTCTTTGGCGATGGCTTTAAGGCCCCGGCTGATAGCAGAGATTTCTTGCACGCGGTTCTCAGCGCGGGCGGATGTAGAGCCATCCAGCAGTTGTAGGTAATCAACCACGATAAGGCCTAGGCCATTATGTTTGTCGCTACGCGCTTGTCGCGCCAATCGACGGCAGCGTGTGCGCATGGCTGAGATCGTAATGGCGGCGGTGTCATCGATGAATAAGGGCAGGCTGTAGAGTTCCTGACTGGCAGATACCAAACGTCCAAAGTCGTCATGGGCAAGGCGGCCCGTTCTAATGTCGTGGGAACTCAGTCGCGCTCGCTCGGCCAGAATACGTGTGGCCAGTTGTTCGGAACTCATTTCCAAGGAGAAAAAAGCGACGAGCTTGCCCCTATCTTCTTCGCGGTCTGTGTTTTGAAAGTGCTGGGCCGCGTTGAAGGCGATTGTCGTCGCCAATGCCGTTTTCCCCATGGCGGGGCGGCCGGCGAGAATGAGAAGATCCGACGGGTGTAAGCCACCGAGCTTGGAGTCTAAGTCTTTGAGTCCTGTGGTCGTACCCGCGAGCGCGCCTTCGCGTCGATGGGCGGCTTCTGCTATGTCGATGGCGTAGGTCAGGGCGTGCTCGAACTGCTGGAAGCCGCCTTCCGTTTGGCCTTTAGAGGAGAGATCGAAGAGTTTCTGCTCTGAGTCCTCAATCTGGTTGAGAGCAGTTTGATCCAAGTCGGAATCGAACGCCTCGTTGACCATGTCTTGGCCAACGTTGATTAGTTCGCGTCTCAGAAATAGGTCGTAGATGAGGCGGCCATAGTCGCCGGCATTGATGATCGTGACCACGGAGTTAGCGAGGCTGGTGAGGTAGGCCATGCCACCGGCCTCTTGAACGATAGGGTCCTGCTCAAGGTATGTTTTAAGCGTGATCGGTGTTGCCTGGTGGCCTTGCTCCATCAACCGTGACGCTGATTCGAAAACCTTGGCATGCACGGCGTCAGAAAAGTGCTCGGCCCTTAGGTAATCTGAGACGGATTCGTATGCCCGGTTGTTCAGCATAATGGCGCCGATCAAAGCGCGCTCTGCTTCAATATTGTGGGGTGGTGATCGGAACACGTCTTGATCTGACGAATCCGTCGCTAACACAGGCATGGCTGGTGGGTTCATGGCCGGACCATATCAATAATAATCGCGGGCAGCACGGCCAAATCCTGTGGGTAAATTTGAAACCCGGGGATAACCTCGAGTCGGGGCAAACAAAAACGCCGACCCAAGGGGTCGGCGTTTTCAATTCGTGTCGAAAGAAGGCTGCTTTATTAAGCGTCTTCTTCGGCGTCCCCGGCATCTTCGGTGACTTCGATCGCCGGTGCGGCAGCCTTAGCAGCTTCAGCCGCTGCAGCTTTGGCTTCGTCAGCCGCCTGGGTGTCGAGTTCTTCGTCGCGGGCCTGTTCAGCTTCTTGTTCCTGAACAGCCGCTTCCGCGACATCTTCTTCACGTTCGAGCAGTGAACCAGCAGCATCAATGTCTGCTTGGTCCATTGAGCGAGATACGGTCAATGAGATGTCGACGCTGACTTCAGGGTGCAACTTGACGGCAACATCGTATTTGCCAAGTTGTTTAATGGCTGCGTGCAGTTCGACCTGCCCGCGATCCATTTTCACGCCGTCCGCTTTAAGGCCATCAGTAACATCGCGTGCTGTGACAGACCCGTAAAGTTGACCCCCTTCACCAGCTTGGCGAACCAAGACCAAGTGCAGGCCTTCCATTTTCTTGGCGACCGCTTCGGCTTCGCCGCGGCGTTCAAGGTTGATAGCTTCCAGTTCGCTTCTGCGGCTTTCAAAGTAAGTCCGGTTCGCATCCGTTGCGCGCAGGGCTTTTTTCTGAGGCAGCAGGAAGTTCCGTGCGTAGCCAGTTTTGACTTTCACGACATCGCCCATCTGTCCGAGCTTGTCGATCCGTTCTAATAAAATGATGTCCATGATGTTCTCCTTTGCCCCTCTATTCGCTTAACACGTAGGGGAGAAGAGCAAGAAAGCGAGCGCGCTTGATGGCACGGGCCAGTAAGCGTTGCTTCTTGCCAGAGACGGCAGTGATCCGGCTAGGAACAATCTTGCCGCGCTCAGAGATGTAGCGCTGCAGAAGTTTGACGTCTTTATAATCGATCTTCGGCGCATTGGACCCAGTGAACGGGCAGCTTTTGCGACGACGGAAGAAAGGTTTGCGACCCATAGCCATTAGCTTGCTCCTTCTGCACTAGGTGCTGGTGCTGGTGCATCGCTGCGTGCGTTATCGTCACGAGGCGGTCTGCCCCGGCCAGAATCAAAGCGTCCGCCACCGCCACCACCGCCACCTGGACCACCTTCACGGCGACCCGGAGGCCGACCCTTGTTGGTCAAAATGGAAGATTGACCTTCTTCGTGTTCATCAACACGAATGCTCAAATAGCGAAGGATGTCTTCGTTGAGGCGCATGCGGCGCTCTAGCTCACTTAATGCCGCCGCTGGTGCGTTGATATTAAATAAGACGTAGTGGCCTTTGCGGTTTTTCTTGATGCGATAGGTCAAGCTGCGCAAACCCCAATGCTCGCGCTTGGCAACTGATCCACCGTTTTCTTCTATAATTTTGGTCAATTCGTCAGCAACCGTATCGACTTGTGCAGCCGAAATATCCTGACGTGCAATGACCACGCTCTCGTAGAGTGGCATGAGAATGCTCTCCTTATGGCTTCTCTCTTCCCTCGGGTCCCATGACCTAAGGGCATAGCCGGTTAGACCGGCAAGGAGCTATGAAGGCGCGGAATATACACAGTTCCATTGCCCCAGCAAGGGAAGAGGGCGGGAATTCCTAGGTTTTGCAGTTGAATCCCGAGTGTCGGGTCGGCCTGATCGTTCCGGTTGCTTGACAGAGCCACGGATTCCTGGCCTTAAACCAAGCAATACAAGCGAATTTAACCGCTTTTCGTGCCGTTTTTTCTAAAAGGGGATGCACATGAGTTGGGCATACGTTTTTCCAGGACAGGGATCTCAAGCCGTTGGCATGGGAAAAGATCTGTACGACACTTTTTCTGAGGCTAAGGAGGTCTTTCAAGAGGTTGATGAGGCGCTTGGACAGTCTCTCTCCCACCTCATTTTTGAGGGCCCGGCGGACGAACTGACCCTTACCGAAAACGCTCAGCCGGCCCTTATGGCTGTCAGTCTTGCCGCAATCCGCGTTCTGGAGAGCCAGGGATCTATATCGATCCGCAATACGGCACGATATGTCGCAGGGCATTCCCTCGGTGAATACTCGGCGCTGGCCGCTGCGGGCGCCCTCTCATTGGTCGATACAGCCAAACTTCTTAAGATTCGCGGTCGGGCCATGCAGGACGCGGTTCCCGTCGGGGAAGGCGCCATGGCGGCCTTGATTGGTTTGGATTTGGACGTGGCGCAGGAAGTTGCCTCTGAAGCAGGCCGTGATGGCCAAGTATGCGCTGCCGCGAACGACAATGCCCCAGGTCAGGTTGTTGTCTCTGGGCACGCCGCCGCCGTCGAGCGGGCTGTTGAGTTGGCCAAAGAAAAAGGCGCCAAGCGCGCCATCATGCTGACCGTGAGCGCGCCGTTCCATTGTTCATTGATGCAGCCCGCTGCCGATGTCATGGCATCTGCTTTAGAGGATGTTGAAATCAAATCACCGGTTGTGCCGCTGGTCGCCAACGCCACGGCCGCCAGTATTATTGATCCTGATGATATTCGCAGGCTTTTGGTATCGCAGGTTACAGCCATGGTGCGTTGGCGTGAGAGTGTTGGTCTGATGCGCGAAGCCGGGGTTGATACCCAGATTGAAGTTGGTGCGGGCAAAGTTCTTACAGGGCTTGCGCGTCGCATTGACCGCGACCTAACAACAGCTAGCCTGCAAAACCCAAGCGACATAGAAGAGTTTCTTAAGACAGTTTGATACAGCTTATTTTTGGAGATCGTGATGTTTGATTTGTCTGGCAAAACAGCCCTCGTGACTGGAGCAACAGGCGGGATTGGTGGCGCGATAGCGCGGTCATTGCATGCTCAAGGGGCAACGGTTGTGGTTTCTGGAACGCGAGAAGCTGTGCTGTCTGAGTTGACGTCAGGATTGGGTGAGCGCGCTCATGCCGTGCCGTGCAATCTTTCCGACACGGATGCGGTCGAGACATTGATCGCAGATGCTGAGGCCGCTGCGGGCCCACTCGATATTCTAGTTAACAATGCCGGCATTACACGTGACGGACTGATCTTGCGCATGAAAGACGAAGACTTTTGGGATGTGATCGGTGTGAATCTTGCCGTTGCGTTTCGGTTGTCGAGATCTGTCGTTCGCGGAATGATGAAGCGACGGTCCGGGCGAATCATTTCGATTACTTCTGTTGTTGGTGTGACCGGCAATGCGGGGCAAGTGAACTATGCCGCGTCTAAGGCTGGGCTGATCGGCTTTACGAAATCACTTGCACAAGAGGTTGCGACGCGTGGCATTACGGCTAACTGCGTGGCGCCAGGGTTCATAGAAACACCGATGACAGAGGCTCTTACGGACCAGCAGCGCGACGCCATGATGGCCGCAATTCCAGCCGGCCGATTCGGGGCCAGTGACGACGTTGCGTCGGCGGTAACCTACCTGGCATCCAACGAAGCGGCCTATGTGACTGGTCAAACCCTCCACGTGAATGGCGGAATGGCGATGATCTAGTCTGTAAAGACTATGAAAATCGAGGGCTTCAGGTTCGTCTCGTAGACCTAGCGTTCCAATATGAAGTATGCTACCTAACCGCAACTTTGGGGGCGACGGGCCATATCTTGGCTTGTTTTCGCTGCTATATACTCTCCCTGGGATAAAGTGAGGATGGCACCATGAGTGACGTCGCGGATCGCGTTAAGAAAATTGTTGTAGAGCATTTAGGTGTTGAAGAAGCGAAGGTCAGTGAGACCGCTAGCTTTATTGATGATCTGGGCGCTGACAGTCTTGATACCGTAGAGCTTGTGATGGCTTTCGAAGAGGAATTCGGTTGTGAAATCCCCGACGATGCCGCCGAGAAAATCTTGACCGTTAAAGACGCAATCGCCTTTATTGAAGCCAACCCTTCTTAAGGGGCTCTCAAGAGGTTCACCGCTGCGTGAGTCGAAGAGAGAAGATTTGGGCAGCTTTTTCGCCATGAGGACTTCATGACACGAGTTGTCATTACAGGCCTGGGGCTACTGACACCACTAGGGCGTGGCGTCGAAGGCAACTGGCAATCCTTAACAGCCTCTAAGTCTGGCATTCGAGCCCTTGAGGGCTTTGATGTGGATGACTTGCCGTGCCGGATTGGCGGGCAGGTGCCTCAAGAAGAAGGCCACCCGCTTCGCTTTGATGTCGATTCAGTTGTCTCGCCCAAAGAACGCAAGCGTATGGACGATTTCATCGTCTTCGGCTTGACGGCCGCGGACGACGCGATTGCTGATTCTGGCTGGGTGCCTGAAACCGAAGAAGACCGGTGTCGCACGGGCGTGATTATCGGCTCGGGTATTGGTGGCCTCCAAACGATTTACAATAATTCGGTGACGCTCTTAGAAAAGGGCCCACGGCGCATTTCGCCGTTCTTTATTCCATCTAGTTTGATCAATTTGGTCTCAGGCCAAGTCTCCATCAAGCACGGGTTCAAAGGTCCAAACCATGCCATCGTTACCGCCTGTTCGACTGGGGCACATGCCATTGGCGATGCGGCGAGAATGATCAAGTACGGTGATGCGGACGTTATGGTTGCAGGTGGTGCCGAGGCCGCGCTTTGTCGTCTTGGTATCGCTGGCTTTGCAGCCGCTAAAGCGCTGTCGACTGACTACAACGATACCCCGGAAAAAGCGTCACGCCCTTGGGATCAAGGCCGGGATGGTTTCGTGATGGGCGAAGGTGCCGGCGCAGTCGTGCTTGAAACGTATGAGCATGCCAAAGCGCGCGGTGCAAAAATTTACGCAGAAGTTTTGGGCTATGGGCTGTCTGGCGATGCCTATCACATCACCGCGCCTGCGGATGATGGTGACGGTGGATTCCGTGCAATGCGTGGCGCGATCGCTGATTCTGGCTTGAGCGTCGATGATATTGATTACGTCAATGCACATGGGACGTCGACGCCGAAGGGCGATGAAATTGAGTTGGGTGCCGTAAAACGATTGTTTGGCGACCAGGCTTATAAATTATCTATGTCATCAACGAAATCGGCCATCGGGCATTTGCTCGGTGCAGCCGGTAGCGTTGAGGCGATTTATTCTATTCTCGCGCTGAATAATCAGGTTGTTCCGCCGACGTTGAATTTGGATAATCCGTCAGAAAGTTGTGACATCGACCTAGTGCCGCACACGGCGAAGAAACGCGATATCCGTTTTGCGCTTTCCAACTCTTTTGGGTTTGGCGGCACAAACGCATCATTGGTTCTCGGCCCAGCTTCCTAAAGTTCATTTTTGATGAAACGTCTTCTTGTCGTTTTCACTGTCGTCGTTCTTCTCGGCGTCGCCGCGCTCGCGGGCGGATGGCTTTGGTTGCAGACCCGTGTTCAAAACGCTGGCCCTCTCAACGAAGAAACAATTGTCGTCATTGAGTCGGGCTCTGGGCTTGGCAGTGTAGCCCGGGATTTGCGACGCGCCGGTATTATTCGGTCTGACCTGATCTTTCGTCTCCATGCCCGATTGACCGGCTATGCGGCTCAGTTAAAGGCTGGTGAGTACCGGTTTGCACCCGGTGTGAGTCCTGGTGATGTGTTGGCTAAGATAGTGGCTCACGATGTTGTCATGCGGTTCGTCACGATTCCGGAAGGACTCACATCATCGCAAATTGTTGAAGTCATCAAAGAGGCGGAAGGTTTAACGGGTGACCTGCCCCGATACATAGAGGATGGGACGTTGCTCCCAGAGACGTATGGATACGAGCGCGGCGAATCTCGATCAGCGTTGGTTCGTCGTATGCGCCAAGCACGGGATGATGTTTTGTCTAATTTATGGGCGGGGCGCGCCGGCGATCTTCCTTTAGACTCGCCGCAGGACGCCCTTATCCTTGCATCAATTGTTGAGAAAGAGACATCCGTCGCGCGCGAACGCCCACGCGTCGCCGCAGTTTTCGTGAACCGATTAAGACGCGGTATGCGTCTGCAATCTGATCCGACCGTTGCGTATGGCGTTGATCCCACGGGGCCGCTCGGTCGACCTCTGAGGCGGTCTGATTTGAATGGTGAAACGCCTTACAACACGTACAAGATTTCAGGCTTGCCGCCTGGCCCGATTTGTCACCCTGGACGTGATGCTATTGCAGCGGTGTTGAATCCTGAGCAGACGAAGGACCTGTACTTTGTCGCTGATGGATCTGGTGGGCATGCATTCGCTAAAACGCTAGCAGCCCATAATCGTAATGTGGCCCAATGGCGCCGCATCCAACGTGAGCGCGGTGATCGGTAATTTTACGGGCGTAACCCGCGTGAGCCGATAGTTCCAAGATGCACCGATTCAGTTTGTGTCGGGTGCATTAAGGCTACCGATTTTTGGCAGAGTTAACGTGAACGTTGTTCCTGTCCCAGGTTTGGTGTCAAAGCTGAGATGTCCGCCAAAGCGTTTGATAATATCGAGAGAGATGGATAGGCCAAGGCCGCTTCCCTTGCCGGCTTTTTTGGTGGTGAAGAAGGGTTCGAATAGGCGTGGCTGAATCTCTTCTGGGATGCCGCTGCCTGTGTCCGTAATAGAAATATAGACGCGTCGCTCATCCTGTTCAGCTTTAACCGTCACGATTTTTGTCGGAGTGTCTTCCAGGGCGTGTCCGGCGTTGACTAAGAGATTCAACACCACTTGTTCTAGAGCGTCTTCGCTGATTCCGGCCGCGTCAATTTCCGCATCAATGGTGTTCTCAAACGTAATGCCGCCGGTCTGATAGGATGTCGCGATGAGATCTGCTGCCCGATCAACGGTGCTTGAAATATTTGCAGAGGCACCGAAGTCATCCTTAAACCGCGAGAATGACAACATGTCTTGAACAACGCGGATGACGCGTTTGATTTCTGTTTCTGCTTTGCCAAGCGCTTCGCGTGCTCTGGTATTTTCCGTTTTTCGCATCGCATAGGCGACGTAATTGACGCAGCCCATAAGGGGATTGTTCAGCTCATGGGCGAAACCTGCCGCTAAGGCACCAAGAGTTGAGAGCTTCTCCGAACGTCGCCGTTCTGTGACGTCTTGGTTGATGCCGATCATTATTTTATTCTTGCCGCTTGGCGCGGTGACAACGCGTGCCTTGCCGTAAATGACGTGAAGCCCGCCATCTGATCTCTGAATTCTAAAATCTTCCTCGAACTCATCTCCTGTTTCCCATGATCGAGCAATGGCTCTCTCAATTCTCTGGATGTCTTCCTCGAGGACAACGGCTTTGAACGTTTCGTACGTCCCGTCTAACGTGTCTTCGTCAAATCCAAATAGGGACGCCATGCGCTGATCCCATTCGAGCTCCCCAGTTTCAGGATCGAGATACCAAGTTCCTGTACCGCCAGCCCCTAGTGCCAGATCAAGTCGTTCGCGGTCCGTTTTTAAGTCGGCTTCCGTATCAAGTCGGATTCGTATTTCTCTCTCGAGTCGATTCTGTACGGCTTGGCGGGCGCTGACTTCTGACTCTAGGCGGTTATTGGAATCGGCCAAGGCTTTTGCGCGTCTCAAGCTGGTTTGAGCGATGAGCGTCGAGACGTAAAGAAGAAGAGTTAGGGTCACTCCCAGCGCTGTAACGGTTTGCGGTAGAGAGCTACTTATGGCGTCGACCATTTGTTGAGTCTCAGTCGCGGTGACGAGCCATTGTTCTTCGCCGACTTCAACGACGATACCGGCCTGCAAGCCATTTTTTAAACCTATCACGCCGTTGTCATAGACCACGCCAATGCTATCGGTGATGCGAACATGGGCCTGTCGGCTCACATCACCCATCACAGATTCACCCCATTCGTTTGTATCGACCACTGTGACTAAGAGGCCGTCTTGTTTGTCGCGGTTGTAGACGGGCATCAAAGTCGAAAACGACCGCCCGCGCTGGCCGTCGAAAACTGGATACAGGGATGGTTCTGTGCCCTCCATGATGCGACGGCCATATTCTAAGAGCAGCGGTGCATCGTATTTTCGTCCAGTCCACACACCAGGGAGATCCGCTGGTGCAACGCGCTGGCCGACAATCTCAGCATCGACCCACATGACAGCCCGAAGGCCTGGTGTTTTATCGAGCATAAGGTCTGCTTGTGCGCGCCATTGTGCCTCTGGAATGCGGCCGGTTGCACGCCATTGTGCAGCCATTGTTTCTAGTTGCAGGAGGTCAGTGCTGAGTGCTCTGTTTAGATAGCGGGTCACATTGTTGGCGACTAATCCGACGAACTGTTTTTCGCTTTCTATCTGCGTGCTGTATAACGCGGTTCCGGCGAGGCCGCTTGCTGCCATGCCGCCCACCAAGACTGTCATTGCAATCAACGTGAAAGATCTGCGACCGGGTATACCGCTGGCACTTAAAACGTTGGCCATGGCGCCGAGACCTGCGGCCGTTAGGCCAATCGACCCAACAATTGAAAGAGGGGCGTCTCTGGACCACAGGTAGCCGGTCGGCATGTCCAATGCATGACTTGCAGCAGCGACAATACCGATTGTTGCGGTGATCGCGCCAGCAAGCCCCCTCGCGTATTGTTGGCTTGGCGTTAAAGAAAATGACCGGGTAAAGAAAAAGCTGCCACCTAAAAGTATAAAGGCAATGCTAGCGTTGGGTGCGGTGTTTAGAGGCCATAAGGCAGCTGGAAACGCGATCAATTCAGAATGCGGCATTACATCCCGAATAAAATTGATGATGCCGATGAACAAGGTTGAAAGGCCTGCAAGGCCGATCAATGTATGCGCCAACTTTGAGCGAGAGCCCGAAGTGATTACTGCAATGGATACGGCCGCGAGTGCTAAACCAACGGCTACTCCTGTTTGAGGGAGCATGGACTGCGTTGTATCAAAAATTGAATTCGGCGGGCTGTATGTCCACCCGGATAGTATGACAAGTGCTGCAATAAACGCCGTTGCAGCTGCAACCCACGGGGCGAGTGCCACGGCGAGCGAGTCAGACTTATCCCTCGGCGATATGGGAAGGGTGAAGGGAAGTCGACCCGGTGCGGCCATGAGTCCGCTTTTTAGGCTGCGGCTTCGAGTAGAAGGCCGATCTCAAGTTTTTCGACAGAAGGCAGATCTCCGATCAATCTGCGTTCAATGCCGCCACCACTCCGAATAATAGTTGGCGTGGCATAGACGTTGTCGACCAAAGCCGCGTCAGGATCTGCCAGGACATCGATCACTTTTATGTCTAAGCCCGAGTCGGGATGTGTTTCCAACAAAGATTCTAACGCGAGACGTGCTCTGATTGCGCCTGGGGTCCGCCCGGTCACAAACAATTTTAATGAGACCGTTTTGGGTGAGTCTTGATTTTGTGGCGCATTGTTCATGGTCTTACGCCTTCACCAGCTGGGTGCCCATGACGCTGTCGACGATTGTTCGAATTTCGTCCAACGCTAATGGTTTTCTTGCCAGGTCAAACGGGATGCCTTCATCTTGAATGGCGCGCAACGGCTCCAAGAATTCACCGTAAAACGCGGTGACGATATAGACGGGAACGCCGGGGCATATTTTGTGCAGGTGACGCAGGGTTTCGACCCCCGTCATTCCAGGCATCTTCAGATCAAGAAGCACGAGATCGGGCTCGTACATGCGTGCGAGGTCCAGTCCAGATTGGCCGTCCTCAGCGGAAACGACTTCATAGCGCGTGTCTTCCAGCGCCATGCTGAAGGCATCGCGTACACCCGGATCGTCGTCAATTACGAGAATGCGTCCCATTCCTCAGCTCCCCACTCTGCCGTGCCACATCAGAGATTGTTTTTTAGTAATTCACCCCTAAGTTGTATTCCTCAAGTTTATGTCCTATGGTTTCGAATATAAATAATATACAGTCAAAACAAAATAACAATCCTCATTTGGGGCGATGGGCAATGAACACAGATGTACGGGCAATCGAGCCAGCAACTCTGGCTTTTGATCGGACGACAGGTCTTGCAATGCTGGACACGGTTTTGGCTGGTGCAGCTTTGGCCGTGATGGTTGTTGATGACGCGCAAAAAGTGTTTTGGGCCAACGGAGCATTTGAAACACTCACCGGCTATCAACCGGAAGATTTCATTGGCCGAGAGATAGATCAGTTCGCGTTGGGCGTCGGCATGCCCAGCATCACCGATTGTGTTTCAGGGGCGCGTGCGTTTGGCAGGACGATTGCGCGAGAGGTCTCAGTTCAGGTGTCCGACGGCCACACCTGCAACGTTGATATCGAATCATCTGTCGTTGCGGATCAAGTTGGTCGTACCTTTGTTGTTGTTACGCTGGTTAAAGCGGTCACTGACAACGTTGCTACAGGTCATCGGGACACTAGTTTTGTTCATGACATCATCGCCAATTCGAGTGATGGGTTGTTGATTGTCGATCAAACAGGCTCGATCGTTTTCTGCAACACCTCCGCCGCAGAGCTCTTCGGTCGCAGTATCGGCGAGATGATTGGAACGCCGTTCGGCTTTCCGTTTACCAAAGGTTCAGAGTGGACGAGTCTCGAGTCTGCCCTGAATGGTAAGCCTATTTATCTTGATATGCGCACATCCCCAATCTCGTGGCAGGGGCAAGACGCGACTCTTGCCACGCTGCGGGATGTAACCGAGCGACACGGATTCGAAGCCATCGCCGCTATGCAATTGAAGGCAATGGACGCGACAGTAAACGGGATTTTTATCACGGATTCCAAGGGACGCATTAAGTGGGCGAACCGTGCGATAGGGCGACTTTCTGGGTATGAAGATCAGGGGTTCGTTGGCCAAGACGTCAGCATATTGAAATCAAGCGCTCAAGACCCAGCGATTTATGCCGAAATGTGGGACACGATTTTTGCGGGCCGGACATGGCAAGGCCAGGTCTTTAATCGGCACAAAGATGGTCATGACTACACGGCTGAACAGAGCATCACACCGATCAATGATAATGCGGGCCGTCTGACGCACTTTGTGGCTATTCAAGAAGACATCACAGACAAGCTCAAAGCTCAAGCTGACTTGGTCCGGTTGGCTGGATTTGACACTCTAACGGATCTGCCAAACCGGGATCTTTTTATGGACCGCCTGGCTACGGCATTGGACCGCGCATCACGAGCTGGTCGTCGTGCCGCTGTGATGATTATGGATCTGGATCATTTTAAGGACGTAAACAACACCCTTGGTCACGACGTCGGTGATCAAATCATCGTCACGATCACGGAGCGCGTCCACTCGTTGATGCGCAACACGGATACAATGTCTCGTCTCGGCGGAGATGAATTTGGAATTTTGCTTGAAGATTTAGAGGATACAAACGCTGCCAGCCGTATGGTGCGACGGATGCTTGAGACCTTTGATGAACCGATAGAGGTTTCTGGCAAGATTATAAAAATGACGGCCAGTATCGGAATTTCTGTGTATCCCGAAGACAACGTGGACCCTCTTAATCTGTTACGCCACGCCGAACTTGCAATGTATCGCGCAAAAGCGGAAGGCGGGCATACGTTCCAATACTTTGATCAAGAAATGGATGATGAGATTCGGTCGCGCGTTAGTCTCGAGAGTGACCTTCGAGATGCGATTAAGAAGGGCGAGCTTTGGCTGGCATACCAGCCTCAGGTCAACTTAGACACGGGTGACGTTATTGGGGCAGAAGCGCTCTTAAGGTGGAACCATCCTACAATCGGGTTTATCCCGCCCGACGAATTTATCCCGGTCGCAGAAGCATCAGGTTTGATTCTGCCTATTGGTGACTGGATCATTGAAGAAATTTGCCGCCAGACAGCTGAATGGCGAAGTGAGGGCATGCCCGCAATCCAAATGGGTATAAATGTGTCCGGACATCAATTTGAACACCGAGAACTTGGCACCCAAGTTTTGAGCCAGCTCAGCCGGAGTGGACTCGATGTAGGTGCAGTTGATCTCGAGATCACCGAAACAGTTCCCATGGAACGAACAGACCATGTCACCCGAAATGTAGATCAGCTTGTGGATGCTGGAATTAGCATTTCCATGGATGACTTCGGAACCGGGTATTCATCGCTTTCTAACTTACAGGCGTTCCCTGTGCGTCGCCTTAAGGTGGACGGGTCGTTTGTTCGCGGAATCGGCGTGGACCAAGATAACGAGAAAATTGTCGAAGCCGTTGTCGGTTTGGGGCATTCCTTGGGCTTGTCGGTGATTGCTGAAGGCGTTGAAACCGAGGAGCAGGTTGCCTTTCTAAAGGCTCGGAAATGCGATGAGATACAGGGGTATCTAATCAGCAAGCCGCTCCCTGCTTTAGAATTTAAGGCGTTTATAAGCGCTCGGTCCCTTCAAAAAGTCCATTAGGTCAAAATCCCAGCGTTCGCCAAGGATAAGTTGCTCTGGCCTTCAGCGCTGGAGTCTAGCGTGAGACCCATTAAGCCCTTATAAAAGTTCGACTTTTGGACTCGGAGAGGGCGCGCGGTGACGATCAACAGCATGACAGGCTTTGCGCGAAGTGAGGGAGTAGCCTTGAATGGCTCTCTGTCGTGGGTGTGGGAACTGCGCAGCGTGAACGGCAAGGGGCTGGACGTGCGTTTGCGGCTGCCACCCGGCCTCGAAACGTTAGAGCCGATGGTGCGAAAAGCGGCTGCTGACAGACTGGCGCGTGGCAACCTCAATATGACGTTGTCTGTTTCCTATACGGATACGGGTTCAGGCCATCGCATCAATGAAGCCTTTCTCGATACGCTTATTGATCTGGCAAAACTTAAAGCCATTAAGCATGCCCCTGATATCGCGCCGGCGAGCATGGACGGACTGTTCGGCCTAAAAGGTGTGATCGAACCATCCGATCCGGAGCCAAAATCTGATGAAGAGCGGCAAGAACGATCCGATGCGTTAATCGCGGGACTATCCCAAGCGCTAGGGGCGCTGATTGAAGCGCGGGCTGGTGAGGGCGCCCATATGGCGACCTTATTGTCATCCCAGGTCGACGACATAGAGGCTCTTTGTGGCCGTGCAGCAGAGACAGCGGCGGCTCAACCTGATGCCTTGAGAAGCCGAATTAAGGCCCAGGTCGATGCCCTGCTTGAAGCATCTCCGGCTTTAAGTGAGGACAGATTAGCGCAGGAGGCCGCCCTTCTTGCCACCAAGTCAGATGTGAAAGAGGAGCTGGACCGCTTATCGGCGCATGTTGCCCAGGGCCGGGAGTTGATGGCGAAAGGAAGCCCATGCGGGCGCCGCCTTGAATTTCTGTCGCAGGAGTTTAATCGTGAGGCCAATACGCTGTGCTCGAAGTCTTCTGATGCGGATCTCACCAAAATTGGGCTAGAACTTAAGGCAGTGATTGATCAGTTCCGGGAGCAAATTCAAAATGTTGAGTAGCGCCCGATGATAGAGAGACGAAAAAGATAATGCCGGGATCAAAAATACAACGTCGCGGACTCATGCTCGTGCTGTCATCTCCGTCTGGAGCTGGCAAAAGCACGATTGCGCGCGCGCTTCTGGAAAGTGAAGACGAGCTCTTTTTGTCGATCTCCATGACCACCCGGCCGCCACGGCCAGGTGAAGAAGATGGACGCGATTACTTTTTCATCACCGAGGATGAATACAATCAAAAAGTGCAGGGCGGTGAGCTGCTGGAGCATGCCCGCGTATTCAGCAACTATTACGGTACGCCCAGAACGCTCGTTGAAAAGCACTTAACGGCCGGTGAGGATGTTCTCTTTGATATCGATTGGCAGGGAACACAGCAGCTTCGAGAATCTGCGCGCGATGATGTGATTAGCATTTTCATTCTCCCTCCGTCATATGAAGAGCTAGAGCAAAGGTTGACCGGGCGAGGGCAGGATTCTGAGGAGGTCATTCGTAAACGCATGGCGAAGGCTTCTGATGAAATGAGTCATTGGCCAGAATACGACTATGTGATTGTTAATGACGTGATAGAAGAGAGCATTCAAAACGTACAAGCTATTCTTAAGGCGGAACGCTTGAGGCGCATGAGACGTCTAGGGCTAGGTGAGTTCGTCAATTCTATTCGGAGCAAAAGCTAGCGCACGCTGAAGTCGCGCTAGTCAGAAAAATAAATGAGTCGAATTTTTATTCTTGTTGTCTTGGCGATTGCTATAGGCGGCGGTGCTTACGTTTATCTGGGCGAAGGTGGTGCAGATCAGATGGCTGGGAGGCTGCAGGGTCAGCGGCCGGCGATCCCCGTCGAAATGCTAGTGGTGCAGGCCGAGACCTTCGTTGAACGCGAAGTGGCCGTTGGCTCTTTGGCCTCAGATGAAGCGGTCATTATTCGATCTGAAATTGCTGGTCGTGTAGATCAAATTGGCTTTGTTGAAGGTCAGCCCATTAGTAAGGGCGACCTCGTCATCACGATTGACGACAGCATCTATCGAGCGGAATTTAATCAGGCTGACGCGCGGTTGAATCTGTCGAAAGCGAATTATGACAGGGCCGTTAATCTAGAAGGTCGTGGCGCCGGAACGCAGCGCTCTCTGGATGAGGCGTTGTCAAAGTTGCAGGAAGACCGTGCCAACCTTGATCTTGCCCGTGCCCGATTGGACCGGACAGAAATTCACGCTCCGTTCAGTGGTGTTATTGGAATTCGCAAAGTAAGTCCGGGCGATTACGTTATGGCCGGACAAGAGATCGTGAACATTGAAGCGATCAATCCCATCAAAGTTGCTTTTGCTTTGCCTGAAGTTTTGCTGTCCACCGTTAAAACTGGGCAAAGTGTTGTTGTCCAAGTCGATGCGTTTCCAGGTGAGAATTTCGAAGGCGAGGTTTATGCCATTGACCCTCGGATTGAAGCCTCTGGCCGTAGCGTCACGCTTCGTGCCTTGGTTCCTAATCCTGACCGGCGATTACGGCCTGGATTGTTCGCCCGCGTTGCCATTATTTTTGAGCGTCGCGATAATGCGATTATGATTCCTGAGCGCGCCCTTGTGCCTATTCAATCGCGCCAGACAGTATTCGTGGTCGATGACGGTATCGCCCAGTTGCGTGATGTCAAAACCGGTGGTCGGCGAGGCGGCGACGTTGAGATCGTCTCCGGGCTGGCTGCTGGAGAAACCATTGTGACTGCGGGGCAGTTAAAGCTGCGTGAGGGCTCATCGGTTATGAACGTTGAGGCGCTTAAAGGGCCAGGTGCATGAGTATTACAGAGCTCTGTATTCGGCGCCCTGTCCTTGCAACCGTTATTAACCTGGTCATCGTCCTGATCGGGCTGATTTCGCTGCAATCCCTTTCTATTCGTGAATACCCAAACATCGATTCACCTGTGGTGACAGTCCTAAGTGTTTATCCTGGGGCCAGTGCGTCGATTATCGAATCACAAGTGACCGACGTTCTCGAGGATGCTTTGTCGGGTATCGAGGGTGTCGACTACGTCAGTTCTATAAGCCGGTCAGAGGCAAGCCAGATTACAATCCGGTTCCTGCTAGACCGTGATCCGGATGCGGCCGCGTCGGATGTGCGAGATCGCGTCGGGCGCGCACGAGGCTTGTTACCCCGCGAGGTTGACGAACCAATCATCGCGAAGGTTGAGGCGGATGCACAGCCCATCATTTATCTGGCATTTTCGACGGATCGGTATTCGGCACTGGACCTAACAGAGTTTATCGAGACTCTCGCCGTTGATCAGGTGCAAGCTTTGCCTGGTGTCGCTAACATTGAGCTCATCGGTTCGCGGCGGTATGCCATGCGCATCTGGCTGGACCGAGCCCGCATGGCCGCATTTGGTGTGACAGCTCAAGATGTTGAGCAGGCGCTCCGAGACCAGAATATCGAAGTTCCGTCGGGGCGGATTGAAAGTGTCGACCGTGAGTATTCGGTTGTTGCTCAGACAGACTTAAGTTCAACGCAAGAGTTCGCGAAGGTCATTTTGCGCGATGCGGACGGCTATTTGGTGCGCCTTGAAGACGTCGCCAGAATAGAATTGGGTCCGGAAGAAGAGCGTCAACTTAGTCAGATTAATGGTCGTCAAGCCGTGGCGTTTGGCGTGGTGAAGCAATCTACGGCGAACCCGTTGGACGTGAGTAAGGCTGTTGCAGATGCTCTGCCTGATATCCTCCAGGGGATGCCTGAGGGTGTCGACGCGGTTATTGGGTATGACACGACAATTTTTATTACTGAGTCTATCAAGGCGGTGTACTTCGCAATTGCAGAGGCCATCGTCCTGGTGTCTATCGTCGTGTTCGTGTTTCTCCACACCGCACGTGCGACGATCATTCCACTGGTTACGATCCCGGTTTCTTTGATCGGCTCTCTCGCAATCATGAGCTTGTTTGGTTTTAGTATTAACACGCTTACGCTTCTGGCCTTTGTGTTGGCGATTGGCCTCGTGGTCGATGATGCCATTGTCATGTTGGAAAATATTCACCGGCAAATTGAGCGTGGCATGGCGCCCTTTGACGCTGCGGTTAAAGGTTCCAAGCAAATCACGTTTGCGATCATTGCCATGTCGACCACATTGGCGGCTGTTTTCTTTCCCGTATCCTTTGTATCCGGAACGATTGGTAAACTCTTTACGGAGTTTGCCTTAACTCTTGCCGGTGCTGTTCTGGTGTCGGGCCTGACGGCCTTAACATTGACGCCGATGTTGTGTGCCAAATTGCTTAGAGCTGAGAAAGAGAAAGGCGCTGTCACAGGTTTGTTTGAAGATGTGATGACAGGGCTGACGAACGCGTACCGCCGGGCCTTGTCGCGTGTGCTTCAATTGCGTGGCCCTGTTGTTGCCGGGATTGCCATCATTGCGATGTCTGCTGTGTACATGTTTCTAAATCTGAAACAGGAGCTCACGCCGATTGAAGACCGTGGCCTGATGATCATCGCGCAGGTTGGCCCAGAAGGGGCAACTCCAGGATTTATGTCGCGTAATGCGCAACAGGTTGAGACCATCGTCGAAAACATCCCTGAGATTGAAAACTACATGACCATGGTTGGGTTTCCCGTTTCCACGGTGACGTCCACCTTCTCCACGCTAATTCCGTGGGGGGAGCGTGACCGTAAAAGTTATGAAATCTCTGAAATTGTGAGCCCGCAGGTCTTCGCGATTCCGGGTATTTTTGCTTTTGCTACTGTGCCTCCAACCTTTGGCTCTCGCGGCGGTACCAAACAGATTGAAGTCGTTGTTCGGACGACAGGAACCTATAAAGACCTGGAGCAATTGGGTGGCGACGTTGCTGCGCGGCTTGGTCCGGGATCCGGCATTCGAGACCTGGACACAGACCTTCGTCTGAATAAGCCTGAATTGAGAACGACGGTTAATCGAGAGAAGGCTGTCGATATTGGCGTGTCAGTTGCCACAATAGGTCGCACCCTTGAGACCCTGCTGGGCGGACGGAACGTCACGCGCTTTAAGAAAGCGGGTGAGCAATATGATGTGGTCGTCCAGATCGATGAATCAGAGCGCTCTGACCCTCGCGATCTTGCCCGTCTTTTTGTCCGTGGCGATGACGATGCCATGGTGCCGCTCGCAAATCTTGTGCAATTCGAAGAGACGGTGGCGCCTCGTGAGCTGGTTCACTTCAATCGTTTGCGCGCGATGACGATCTCTGCAAATGCAGACCCTGGTTTAAGTTTGGCTGAGGCGCTGAGTCTTATAGAAAATACAGTGCGCGATTCAGCCCAGGTGCCGGTTCAGATCGACTACAAAGGTGTTAGTCGCGAATTCAAAGACGCGTCCGGGCGGCTGGCGTTGGTTTTCATACTTGCCATTGCCTTCATTTATCTGGTGCTTGCAGCGCAGTTTGAAAGCTTTGTCGATCCGTTCATTATTTTGATTTCCGTTCCGCTGGCCATTGCTGGTGCTCTACTAACGCTGACCGTTACCAATGGGTCTCTCAATGTGTATAGCCAAGTCGGATTGATCACGTTGATCGGATTGATCTCGAAGCACGGAATTCTCATTGTGGAATTTGCCAATTCTCGTCGGGCACAAGGTATGGATAAAATGGAGGCGGCGTTGGAGTCAGCGGTGCTTCGACTGCGCCCGATCTTGATGACGACGGCTGCTATGGTGCTTGGCGCGGTGCCTTTGGCTTTGGCGACCGGCGCTGGGGCGGAAAGTCGCGAGCAAATCGGCCTTGTGGTTGTGGGCGGTTTGCTATTCGGGTCGTTCTTTACCCTGTTTGTCGTGCCTGTGGTTTACACACTGTTGTCCCGGGAACGTCAGGCGTTGCCCGGTGAAGCCTTGGTCAGCGCGCCAGCAGAGTAGGTGCAATCTCAGAACCTTAGAAAGCGTCTTTGCGGCCCCGAACTTCTGTGAAAACTGCAACAGGGTCCGCGCCGACCATACTCAGAGCTTTTTGTAGGTCGGGTTGATCTGCGCGTAGAAACGGGTTGGCCGCCAGCTCTTCCCCGAGGCGAGACGGCACGGTTGATTCGCCGTTTGCACGTTTTCGCTTCACCTCTGCTTCTCGATTTCGCAAAGCCATGTTTTTCGGATCAACCGATACGGCAAATTGAACATTGCTCTGAGTGTATTCGTGGGCACAGTAAATGCGGGTTTCCGATGGTAAGTCTCTGAGGCGGCTCAAGCTTGTCCACATCTGATCCATGGTGCCTTCGAAGACACGGCCGCAGCCAATAGAAAATAATGTGTCGCCACAGAACAGGGCGTCTGAGTTCGCAAACCAAAACGCGATGTGCCCGCGTGTATGGCCAGGCACAAAGAAGACTTTCGCTTCTGCTGCGCCAAACGCAAAGATATCGCCATCATTCACTTGAATATCGATGCCGGGGATGCGGTCTTTGTCGGGACCTGGGCCGACGATGGTGCACCCGGTCTTCTCTCTGATTTCTAGATTTCCGCCGGTGTGGTCACTGTGGTGATGCGTATTCAGTATGTGCGTGATCGCCCAGCCAAGCTTACTCGCTTCGTCTACCACGGGGCCGACAACAGCTGGGTCAACGACAGCCACATTTCCGCTCTCCGGTTCTCGGACAAGGTAAATGTAGTTATCGTTGAGAACAGGAATCTGACGGATGTCTAAGGTCATCGCGTGTCTCCAATGCGGCGAGCTGTTGAATGAGCGAGTAGGGCTGATCTGGGCGTAATCTTCAAGGGTGCAGTCTGTAATTTGCGGATGAGGCTTGGGTTGGGTAGGGTCTTGTTATGCGCATTCACACTCTTTTCTTCGTTGCATTGTTCTTGGCTGCACCCGCCGTGGCCTGCGAGGTTGACCGCCCGGTCGTCTTTGCCGGTATGGATTGGCAGTCGAACGCTTTTCATACCGCTGTTGCTCAAGTGATTCTGGAAACGGGCTATGGCTGCGAAACGGATGTGCTTCCCGGTACGACCATTCCCTTACTTCAGGGTGTCGCTCAAGGTGATATCGACGTTGTCATGGAAGTCTGGAAAGACAATGTCACGGAGATTTGGAACAAGGGGCTGCGCCGCAACCAAGTCATAGAGGTGGGAACGAATTTCCCCGATGCTGTGCAGGGGTGGTACGTCCCCCGTTACATGGTTGAAGGCGAAGATGCCGTCGCGCCAGGCCTTGTGTCTGTCGCTGATTTGCCAGCCCATAAGGCTTTGTTTACGGATCCTGAAGAACCAAGCAAAGGGCGATTCTACAACTGCATTGCTGGTTGGAATTGCGAGGTTATAAACAGCGCAAAGCTTAAAGCTTATGGCCTAGAGGCCGACTATACCAATTTTCGTCCCGGCACAGGGGCGGCATTAGCCGCAGCCATTGCGTCGTCTTATATTCGAAAGAAGCCAATCGTGACGTATTATTGGGGGCCAACCTGGGTGCTGGGTAAGTACGATATGGTGATGCTTGAGGAGCCACCCTTTGACGCGGCTGTATTCGCGGACCTTGCAACCAATCCAAGCCCTGCAGAGGCCACAGCCTACCCTGTGGTTGAAGTGGCTATTGGTGCTAATCGCCGGTTCTCCGAGGACGCGCCTCGCATCGTTGATTTCTTGAGGCGTTACGAAACGGACTCTGTGCTCGTGAGTGAGGCGCTTGCTTATATGGAAGAGACCGGAGGGCAGGCCGAGGATGCCGCGCAGCATTTTTTAGAAACGCGCGTCGATGTTTGGTCTGGGTGGGTTGACGACGTCACGGCGTCTAAGGTGCAGGCCGCGCTATCGAAAACCGAGAAATAGACCGCACGAATTTTCGCAATCTGACGTGTTTTCAGTCAGACTACCGGTGACTGATTTAATCCCGGCAAGGGCCCGCAATGTTTCCTGAGTCTTTTACAATCTCCATTGCGCCACCGATCAACGCTTTCGTTGATTGGCTGGTTATTCACTATGGTGATGTCTTTGAAGCCTTTTCCGATGGGTTGTTGGTTATTCTTGTCGCCCTTGAAAGTTTCTTTCGTGACGCGCCGTGGTGGTTTGTATTGCTCTTAATTGGCTTAGTCGCATATGGCGCCAGCCGCAGCATCCGCCTCGCCCTTTCTTTGATTGTCTTGTCTTTTCTTATGGGGGTCTTAGGCCTGTGGGATGAGGCGATGCAGACCTTCGCGCTGATGCTCGTTGCCACGACGATTGCCGTTGCCGTTGGCTTGCCCTTTGGAATTCTCTTGTCGCGTTCAGACCGTGCCCGATTCATTGGCTTGCCTGTTCTCGACGCGATGCAGACCTTACCAAGTTTTGTCTATTTGATTCCGGCGCTGATGTTGTTTGGGCTTGGCAAAGTACCGGCGATTATCGCTACGGTTATTTATGCCGTACCTCCCGTCATTCGTCTGACTGATTTGGGCCTGCGCCAGGTCAACAAAGAAATTCTGGAGGCCGCTGATGCCTTTGGCGCAACGCCAGGACAAAGGTTGTGGAAGGTCGAGTTGCCTTTGGCTCTGCCGTCGATCATGGCTGGGGTGAACCAGGCGACCATGATGGCGCTGTCCATGGTCGTGATTGCGTCCATGATTGGTAATCGGGGTCTGGGCCAGGAGGTCTTGCTTGGCATCAATACATTGGATGTCGGGCGTGGTGCGGCAGCAGGCCTTGCTATCGTGGCGATGGCCATTGTTCTGGACCGCACCACTCAAGCCTACGCGCGTCGGGTGCAGATGAGCCGTGGCGCGTCGTGACGCTTATTACTCTGAACAACGTGACGAAGGTTTTTGGCCGACAGTCTGAGCAAGCCTTAGCTTTGTCCCTTGATGGCGTCGCCTCATCAGACATTCGTGAACAGACCGGTGCCACCGTTGCTTTGGCTGAAACCACGCTGTCTATCAATGCCGGCGAGGTTTTCATGATCATGGGTCTTTCCGGATCAGGGAAGTCGACATTGCTGCGTCTCGTTAATCGCTTAATTGAACCGTCTTCGGGTCAGGTTCTCGTTGATGGTCAGGACATCGGTGAATTGTCGGCTGCCGGTTTGAGGGCGTTACGCCGCAATCGCCTCGCCATGGTGTTTCAGGGGTTTGGCTTGCTGCCGCATCGCACTGTTCTAGATAACGTGGCGTTTGGGCTGGAGATTCAGGGGCAGTCGGCGCCAGCGCGTCATGACGCCGCGAGAGACTGGGTTAACAAGGTCGGTCTCGATGGGTTTGAGACGTCATTTCCACATGAGCTTTCGGGCGGTATGCGCCAGCGTGTTGGCTTGGCGCGTGCGCTAGCATCTGGGGCAGATATTTTGTTGATGGATGAGCCATTCTCGGCCTTGGATCCGCTCATTCGTCGAGAAATGCAAGATTTGCTGAACGACTTGGAGCAAGAGCTCGGAAAGACGATCGTGTTCGTGACTCATGACCTGGCAGAGGCGGTTAAACTGGGGACCAGGATTGCTATTCTGAAAGACGGCAAAGTTGTGCAGGTCGGCACCCCGAATGAAATTCTCACGTCGCCAGCGGATGACTACGTCCGTGCCTTTACGGAAGATCTGAGGGTCCAGGCGGGCGTGAGCTGACACTTAGAGTTTGTCGGCCTGCGCTGGACATAAAAAAACCGTCACTTGGACTTATATTGATCGAAATTAGACCACTGTTGAGACGTATGTGTGATATGTGACGAAGCACAGTGTCGAAAGGTGATGTGAATCCGGTGGTCTCTCGAAGTTCCGCTTATCAGCAGGTAAAAACCTGGCTTGCCCTGACTCTCACGGTTGGCGTGATCGCGCTTTCTGGGACAGCATCGGCACAAGACCTCAACATCATCCGTATTGGCACCGGATCGACTGCTGGAACGTATTTCCCGATTGGTGGGGCTTATTGGAAATGCGATTTCTAACCCCCCAGGGTCGCGGCCCTGCGAGCGGGGCGGTAGCTGCGGTGTTCCTGGATTAATCGCTGTAGCCCAATCGACAGGCGGATCCCTCGACAATATTCGCTCGGTTGAGGCCGGCTTAATGGAGATGGGGCTCTCTCAGGCTGATGTGGCCTATTGGTCGTATTTTGGAACCGGGTCCTTTGAAGGCAACAAGCCGCGGGACACGCTGCGGGCCCTCGCCAACTTATTTCCTGAAAATATTCACCTTATTGCCCGTGCTGATGCTGGCATTGAGACGTTGATGGACCTTAAGGGCAAGCGTGTGTCCTTGGGTGGTCCTGGCTCCGGATCACAGATAGATGCCCGCTTAATCATGAATGCGTTTGGGCTTCGGTTCTCTGACATCAAGATTCAAAACCTGGGTCTTGAACCGTCCGTCGCTGCTTTGGTTGCTGGCGATATTGATGCATTCTTCTTGGTAACCGGTGCGCCGGCCTTGGCTATTCAAGACTTAGCGGAACGCGTTCCCCTAACCTTCGTGCCAATCGAGGGACCGATTGCGGAGCAGCTGGCTAAGATTTTTCCATTCTTTTCATTGGGGCAAATTCCAGCGGGTGCGTATGGGGATAACCTGGCGACTCCAACACTCGATGTAGGCGCTATCCTGCTTGGGCGCGCTGATATGGCTGATGATCTTGCCTATGGCATTGTTCGCGCTATCTGGCATCCAAACACGGCGCCGCTTCTGGCCAATGGCCACCCCCGAGCAAAATTAATGGCGTTGTCGAGAGCGGCCAAGGGGATTGGCTTCACGCTTCATCCGGGCGCCCGTCGCTACTATGTTGAACAAGGTATTCTGCCGGACCTTACGCTTACGCAAGTCGATGTGCCTGACTCTGTCGAGGCCCCACGCTAACTCCATCTGGATTCTAAAAAGGCTACTCCTATGTTCTCTCTACCGGTCGTTGCCGCTCATCCCGATGCGGTTCCGCTGACTCTTCTCACGAAAGCAGGATTAGAGGCTTGGTCTGATGATCAGGCTGATGTCGTAAAGGCATGGGTTAGTGCCAGTGGTTTTCTGGGTGACTCTGGAGAGACGTGCTTGATTGCTGGCGCTGACGGAACACTGGCTCGCGTACTTGTTGGGCTGGGGGATGGATTGGATCACTGGGTCTGCGGTCGGCTGGCTCATGGTTTGCCTGAAGGCACTTATTGGTTAGATGAGATCGTAGGGTTAGCGGAAAGCGCCGAAAATCAAACGGCGACGTGGCTCGTTTTGTCTTGGTGCCTGGGTGCCTATCGCTTTGAGAGATACAAAACCGTGACCTCCGATGCCCCGGCTGTTCTTGTGTGGCCAGATGATGTTGACCGCGTATACGTGGAAGGGGCTGCAAATGCGGCCTTATTGACGCGAGACCTGATTAATACGCCGGCTGAAGACATGGGTCCTGACGCATTGGCCTCCGTTGCTGAGGCACTGGCTTCGACCTACGGGGCAAAGTTTAAAACCATCGTTGGTGACGACCTTCTTTCCGAGAATTTCCCTGCCATTCATGCGGTTGGTAGAGCAGCCACCAACGCACCGCGCCTGATCGACTTTGTTTGGGGCGAGGCGGATGCACCAAAGGTCACTTTGGTGGGAAAGGGCGTTTGTTTTGATTCGGGTGGGCTCGATATCAAACCGTCGAGCGGCATGCGTTTCATGAAAAAAGATATGGGTGGCAGCGCGACTGTTCTTGGTCTCGCGGATTGGATTATGCGCGCCGGTCTTCCTGTTCGCTTGCGTGTGCTTATTCCCGCGGTGGAAAATGCCATTGCAGGAAATGCGTTTCGCCCTGGTGATGTTGTTGCGACGCGGAAGGGCCCGACGATTGAGGTTGGAAACACAGATGCCGAAGGTCGTGTTGTCTTATCCGATGCTTTGGCTCTTGCGTGTGAAGAGTCACCAGATTTGGTTGTCGACTGTGCCACGCTTACGGGCGCTGCGCGGGTCGCTCTAGGCCCCGAATTGCCAGCACTCTTCAGTCCTGACGATGGCTTGGCCGACGATATCCTCGAGGCTGGCTTGGAGAACAATGACCCTATGTGGCGATTGCCGCTGTGGGCAGGGTACCAGCGATTGATTGCAAGCAAGGTCGCGGATGTCAGTAATTCAGGCGAGTCTGGTCTGGCCGGTGCCATTACAGCGGCTCTGTTTCTTAAGACCTTTGTCGATGATGGTATCCCCTGGGTCCACCTCGATTTATTCGGATGGAACCCAGACGATAAACCGGGTCGGCCCGTTGGTGGCGAAGCCTATGCCCAACGAGCCCTGTTCGAAGTTATCCGCAAGCGTTTCTCGTGAGTGAACGCTTGTTAAGCTGACTTCTCGTCATCTTTGGCCTGCGGGGCGTCGCGATGAACGGGCACCTCTAGCTTACCAAGCATTTCCTTCGGCACGACTTGCCAGAAATTACGAACTTCGCGATCCCAATTGACGAGAATGCGTTCGGCCCAAGCCGAGCTTGTCGCTTTATGGTGCTCTGTGACGAGATTGCGTAGCGTTGCTTCGTAATGGCCAACTTCAATGCGTTGGTAGGTGACGGAGTCCGTATTCACCCGATGCTCAAAGTCTTTGTCGCTGTCATAAACGAAGGCCATGCCGCCGGTCATCCCAGCGCCAAAGTTTGATCCGACTGGACCAAGAATGACGACCTGGCCGCCAGTCATGTATTCGCATCCGTTTGATCCGCAGCCTTCGACGACCGCTGTGGCGCCAGAGTTTCTCACACAGAAGCGTTCGGCCGCTTGGCCAGCGGCAAACAGTTTTCCTGATGTGGCACCGTAAAGAACCGTGTTCCCAATGATGGTATTGAGATGAGCTGGGAACGTTGATGTTGTCGTTGGCCGTATGACGATGGTGGCGCCGGATAGGCCCTTACCAACATAATCGTTGGAGTCACCTAGAACGTCGAGCTTCAAACCCTGTACGCCAAACGCACCGAGTGATTGGCCACAGCTACCCCGTAAGCGGACGGTGATGTGTCCTGGCTGCAGGCCCGTCATTCCGTATTTGGTGACGATTTTGTGCGACATCTTTGTCCCGATGGCACGCTGCGTGTTGTCGACATTGTAGGTGAGTTGCATTTTTTCGCCGTCTTCTAGGGCGGGGGCAGCGTCTCTGATCATTTGCGCATCGAGAGTTTCTGGAACTTCGTTGCGACCTTCAGTCATATTGCGCGTTGGGAGCCCACCAGAATCGGGTTGGACCAACAGTGGGTTCAAGTCGAGATCGTCCAAGTGAGCAGAGCCACGGCTAACCTGCTGTAGTAGATCAGCCCGTCCGATAACTTCATTCAGAGATGAGAAGCCAAGGTCACCCAAAATGTCTCGCACTTCTTCGGCCAAGAACGTCATCAGGTTCACGACCTTCTCTGGCGTGCCTGTGAATTTCTTACGCAGGTCTGAATCTTGCGTGCAGACTCCGACTGGACAGGTGTTGGAATGGCACTGACGCACCATGATACAGCCCATGGCTAGGAGTGAGCTTGTACCGATTCCAAATTCTTCGGCGCCCATCATGGCGGCCATTACGATATCCCGGCCTGTTTTTAGGCCGCCATCGGTGCGCAGCAATACGCGGTGGCGCAGTCGGTTCAGGGTCAAGACCTGGTGAACCTCTGTGAGGCCCATTTCCCATGGTAAGCCAGCGTACTTGATGGAGGTCTGAGGACTAGCGCCTGTTCCGCCATTGTGTCCAGACACCAGGATGACGTCTGCATTCGCTTTCGCAACGCCTGCAGCAATGGTGCCAATGCCTGTCCGTGCGACGAGCTTAACTGTGACACGTGCGCGCGGATTGATTTGTTTCAGATCGTAAATCAACTGAGCAAGATCTTCGATCGAGTAAATATCGTGGTGCGGTGGCGGTGAAATCAGCATGACACCTGGTGTGGCATGGCGCAGTTCGGCAATTTCCAGCGTTACTTTAAAGGCAGGGAGTTGTCCGCCTTCGCCGGGTTTTGCCCCTTGTGCGACTTTGATCTCGATCTCGCGGCACTGGTTTAAGTACTCAGCGGTGACACCAAAACGACCGGACGCGATTTGTTTAATCGCAGAATTAGCATTGTCGCCGTTCGGTGCTGGCTTGTAGCGTTTGCGGTCTTCGCCGCCTTCACCGGAATCTGACTTAGCACCGATTCGGTTCATGGCAATGTTCAGTGTGCCATGGGCCTCGGGGCTTAGAGCGCCGAGCGACATGCCTGGTGTAACAAAGCGTTTGCGAATTTCGGTTGTCGATTCAACCTGCTCAGATGGGATGCCGTCATTGATATGGCGGAAATCGAGTAAATCTCGCAGGCTAATCGGTGGGAGCTTACGCAGGCCTTCCGAATACTTCTGGAAAATTCGATAGCTGTCTTTTTCAACAGCAGACTGAAGGGTGTGAATAAGCCGGCCGTCAAAACTATGGGCATCACCGGTTTGAGCACGGTACCGATAAAATCCGCCAACGGGCAATGTGATGACTTTGGTTTGATAGGCTTTCTTGTGCTGGCCGCGAACTTTGCGTTGAATGCCTGGCATGCCAATGCCCGAAATTCTGGACGACATGCCTGGGAAGAATTCAGCGACGAGAGAGCGGGATAAGCCGACTGCTTCAAAATTATAGCCGCCACGATACGAGCTAATGACCGAGATGCCCATTTTGGACATGATCTTCCGGAGGCCCTCATCGATGGCTTTCTTAAAGCGAGCCATGGCTTCGCCAAGCGGCATATCTGCAAATAAGCCTTTGCTGTGCCGGTCCGCGATGGCTTCTTGGGCCAAGTAGGCATTCACCGTGGTGGCGCCAACGCCTATTAAAACCGCGAAATAATGCGTATCTAGGCACTCACCTGACCGAACATTCAAAGACGTGAAGGTGCGCAGTTTTTGATTTGTGAGGTGCGTGTGAACGGCACCCGTTGCCAAAATCATTGGGATCGGCGCTCTGTCTTCGCCGATGTCACGATCCGACAGAATGACATGTGTGCAACCGCCACGAACGGCGTCTTCCGCTTCCTTTTGGATGCGAGAAATGGACTTTCGCAGGGCGTTTTTCGTTTTACCTGTCCCATCAAAAGAACAGTCAATATCGACGGCTTTATCACCCATGTGATTGCGCAGCATTTTGAACTGCGCATTGGTCAGAACGGGGCTCTGCAGTTGAACCACTTCGCACTGGTCTGGTGACGCATCTAGGATGTTGCCGAGGTTGCCGAGACGGGTGTTGAGAGTCATTACCCGTGTTTCACGAAGGCTATCGATTGGCGGGTTTGTGACCTGACTAAAATTTTGGCGGAAGAAACAGTGGAGGCCGCGATAGTTGTCTGACAACACAGCCAGCGGGGCATCATCGCCCATTGACCCTGTGGCCTCTTTAGCTTCGACGACCATGGGATGCAGGATGAGTTCTAGGTCTTCCATCGTCATGCCGTAGGCCACTTGCCGACGGCGGAGGTCTTCTACTGACATCTCGCCCGTTTCCGGAGCGTCGTCTGAAACGGTGGTGTCGAGGTGTGTCGTGTTCTTGATCCAATCCTTATACGGATTGGCATTTGCAAGGATGTCTTTCAATTCGGTGTCGCGATGGAACACGCCGTCAACCAAGTCGATGGCAATCATCTCGCCTGGTCCAACGCGACCCTTCTCTTCGATGTCAGCATTGGGGACGCGGACCATTCCTGTTTCTGATCCGACAATGAGGAGGCCGGTTTTGGTCAGGGTGTAGCGCATGGGGCGTAGGCCATTGCGGTCCATGCCCGCGATAACCCAACGCCCATCGGTCGCGCAAATAGCGGCCGGTCCATCCCACGGTTCCATCACTGCATTGCAATATGCAAACAGGGCGCGATGGTTGTCGGGCATGATCGCGTTTTGACCAATGCTCTCTGGAATAAGGAGTGTCTTGGCCATGGCCGCATCACGACCGGCTCGGCAAACAAGTTCAAAGACTGAATCTAGCGCTGCGGAATCAGAGCTGCCGGTTTGGATGATGGGCTTGAGGTCTTCGATGTCATCACCAAAGAGGTCAGATGCTAATCGGCATTCGTGCGCCTTCATCCAGTTTACGTTGCCGAGCAGGGTGTTGATTTCACCGTTGTGAGCGAGCATCCGGAATGGTTGCGCTAGGCGCCATGTTGGGAATGTATTTGTCGAATATCGTTGATGATAGATCGCGAACGAAGACACGAATCGTTCATCAAGCAAATCGGGGTAGAATGTCGTTAATTGTTCGGCAAGGAACATGCCTTTGTAAATGACCGACCGGCCCGAAAGCGAACAGATATAGAAATCATTGATCGCGGCTTCTTGAACTCGCTTTTCAATGCGCCGACGGACGACAAAGAGGTTGCGCTCGAGTGCGTCCGTATCCAAGTTCCGTGGATTGGATATCATGATTTGCTCAATCTCAGGACGCGTAGCATTGGATTTTTCGCCGATGACCGAGATGTCGACGGGGACCTGACGCCAGCCGTAAATGGTATATCCGGCGGAAAGAACTTCGCTTTCAACAATCGTTCGGCACGTTTCCTGCGCTTCAAGATCTGATTTGGGCAAGAAGACCATGCCAACAGCTAAGGTCTCGCCCTCTGCCAATTCGTGTCCGGTACGAATAATGTGTTCGCGGAAAAAGTCTTGCGGGACTTCGACATGGATGCCCGCGCCATCACCGGTCTTGCCGTCTGCGTCGACAGCGCCACGGTGGAACAGAACTTTAAGAGCTTCAATACCTACAACTACAACTTCGCGTCGGGGCGTGCCGTCAATGGCAACAACCATGCCGACGCCGCAGTTGTCATGCTCCCAAGACGGGTCATACGCGTGAGCGGCTTGCAATTTTTCCGCGTTCTGCGTCCAATTTTTTACGAACTCTTCGCCTGATTCTGTGGGTTCGGGCGTTGCAATATCTTTAGGTGCCATGTCGATCGTCCTTAACTGGCTTTACGCAAAGGCGCGGCATCGTCTGATGCCTTGGCCAATAAATATTTTCCAATGCTTGCGGCCGCATCGCGTCCATCACGGATTGCCCAAACAACAAGTGAGGCGCCGCGCACAATGTCTCCTGCTGCAAACACACCGTCCATATTGGTCATCAATGTGCGGTAATCGATTTTCAAAGTGCCCCACTTTGTGACACCCAGTTTGGGTTCACCGAAGAGGCCCGGGAGGTCTTCTGGATCAAAACCGAGGGCCTCGATGACGAGATCTGCCGGAAGGACGAATTGCGATCCATCAATGATTTCAGGCTTCGCGCGGCCACTGGCATCGGGTGTGCCAAGACGCATACGCACAGCGCGGACGCCGGTCGCAACATTGTCCTCATCGTGCAGTACGGCTTCCGGTGAGGACAGCCAGACAAACTCGACGCCTTCTTCAATGGCGTTGGTCACTTCGCGTTGAGACCCAGGCATATTATCTCGGTCGCGACGATAAAGGCATTTGACGGATTTGGCGCCTTGCCTCACAGCAGAGCGGACACAATCCATTGCGGTGTCACCGCCGCCGACCACGACAATGTTTTTGCCAGCTGCATTCAGGGTGCCATCATCGTACGCTGGTACGGCATCACCCAGGCCTTTGCGGTTGGACGCGGTTAAATATGTCATGGCAGGAAAAATGCCAGACGCACCAACGCCAGGGTTATTCAAAGCCCGTGCTTTATAGACGCCGGTCGTGACAAGAACCGCGTCATGCTTTTCACGTAGATCAGAAAAACTGATGTCTTCTCCAATATTGACGTTGAGATGAAAGACGACCCCTGAGTCTTCCAGCAGCGTGACGCGACGTTGCACGACGTCTTTTTCAAGTTTGAAATTAGGGATGCCGTAAGTCAGCAGGCCACCGACGCGGTCATATCGATCGTAAATGTGGACCGTGTATCCCAGCTTGCGCAATTCTTCTGCGGCGGCCATGCCACCTGGTCCGGCGCCGATGATGCCGATGGATTGATCTAGTTCTTCGACTGGCTGAACCGGTTTCACCCAGCCATTTTCCCAGGCAGTATCCGTGATGTATTTTTCGACAGCACCGATCGTCACCGTGCCGTGCGTTGATTGCTCAAGGACACAAGAGCCTTCGCAGAGTCTGTCTTGGGGGCAAATCCGGCCACATATTTCTGGCATGTTGTTGGTTGCCGAAGAGACTGCATAGGCCTCCTCAAGGCGACCCTCAGCTGTCAGCTTAAGCCAATCTGGAATGTTGTTTTGAACCGGGCAGTGAACCTGGCAGAACGGAATACCGCATTGCTCACACCGGGAGGCCTGGTCTCCAGCCTTGTCGTCCGAGAACTCATCATAGATCTCGCCGAAATCTCGGCGGCGTTGCTCTGCGGGCCGTTTATCCGGCCAGTCCTGGTCCAGATTGATAAATTGAAGCATGGGCCGTATTTTTTTCTGGCTCATGGTCGGATACCTCCTCTCGGCGCCATAGTTTTGGGCGCCGTCCTCCGCTTCAGGAAGACCTGCTGCGGTTTAAATGACTGTGGATCGAAAGATGGCCGTTTCTCGGCCGTGTCCTTATATCCGGGCTCGTTTGTTCAAGCCTTCTCGCTTTGCTTGGGCCAGATTATAGCGCCGCACTTAGTCATTCGCCACTGAAAAGAGATTAAAATGGCAGTATAGCTGTCTTATATAAATGAAACCTTAGGCAAACAGCCATTTTTCCGGCGCGCGTTGTGAGGCAAAACGGCCATTATAGTAAACATATGTGTACTATACTGCCGCTGTCTGCCGAATCGGACGCGTGATATAAAGACTCTTCGTCGTTTTCTTGGGGTGCACCATGGCTTTGACCCAAATTATCGTGTTGGCCATCGTTCAGGGCATCACTGAATTCCTACCCATCAGTTCATCAGGCCATCTGATCCTGGTCCCGATCGTGGCCGGCTGGCCTGATCAAGGCTTAATGCTGGATGTCGCCGTGCACGTGGGCACCCTTGGGGCGGTCATCATTTATTTCTGGCAAGACATGTTCGCGATGGTGGCTGGCGTGCTGCGCCTTCTTAAGGGGCGTCGTGATCCCGGCGCGCGTTTGGCTGGGCAAGTCCTGGTCGGGACAATTCCTGTTTTAGTCGGTGGATACCTGTTCGACCTTTATGTGGGCGACGCTATGCGCTCGCTGGAGGTTATTGCGTGGGCGACGCTGGTCTTTGGTGTCTTACTTTACGTTGCTGACTTCATGTCCATGACAGTGAAGCGGATTGATCATTCGTCTTATCTTGATGTGATCGTTATTGGATTGGCGCAGGTGCTCGCCTTAATTCCTGGCACGAGTCGGTCCGGGATTACGATGACAGCAGCCCGGTTCCTAGGATTTGAGCGCTCTGAGGCCGCTCGGTTTTCGATGCTTTTGTCTATTCCGACGATTGCCGCCTCTGGGCTATGGCTTGGCTTAAAGCTCTACAAAGCCGACGATATGGAAATGACACAAGGCGTGGTGGCCGCAGCCGGGCTCTCTTTCGTGACGGCCATTTTGTCTATTGCGGCTCTTATGGCTTGGCTGAATAGATCGTCTTTCACACCCTTCGTGATCTACCGCGTTGTTTTGGGTGTCGTTCTTTTGGCTTTCGCCTATGGCTGGATTTAAGTCGTTCGACTTAGTGCTACGCCTTTAACGCTCGCTAAGGCGTAACTTCTTTTGCTGCTGGTAAGGCCGGAAGCGCCTTAGGTATGTGGGCACAATGCTCTCGGCCGTCGTGCTCGTAATGCCGAGGTCGGAAAGACCTGGCTGGCTTCCATCGGAAACGTTGTCGATGTCCAACAACTTGACCTGATCGGGTGTTAGTAGCGGTTTTGGCAGGAACTGAAGGAATAACGCCTGAATACGTCCGACCCAAAACGGCATGCCACAAATCCAAGTGGTCCGATCTGTATAGTGAAGGATCATCTCGAGAATTTCGCGCATGGTGTAAACGGTAGGGCCGACAAGCTCATAGCTCTTGCCGCCGTGGTCACTCTCGCTGAGCACGGTGACGGCTGCCTCGGCCACATCACCGACGAAAACCGGTTGGAACTTGGTGCCACCGCCGCCTTCGGCATGGGGTACGACATGTGTGAAGTAAGGCAGGACCGGAGAAATTCGAGCCAGATCAGCGAACATATTAAAGAAACCGTCATCTTGCCCAAAGATGACACTGGGTCGCAGCATGACAGCCTCAGGGAAGGCGGCTTTAACAGCGGCTTCACCAGCCGCTTTAGAGCGGGCATAGGCAGAGGGCGACTGTGCATCGGCGCCGAGTGCCGAGAGTTGAACAAGTCGGGTCGCGCCAGCTCGCGCCGCAGCTTTCGCGATACGCTCAGCACCGCGGACATGAATGGCATCGAAGGTGCGTGATCCGCGTTCGTAAAGAATGCCGACACAGTTCACTACCCAGTCTGCGCCCTCTACGGCGCGGGCAACTTCCTCGTCAGATCCAATAGACACGGGCACCAGGCTAACTTGGCCGAGGTCGCCACAGGTCTTCAGAAAGTAGGCTTTCTCCGTATCGCGGACTGCAACACGGACGCGCGCGCCGGATTCCGCTAGGCGGCGTACAATATGTCTGCCGACAAACCCTGAGCCGCCAAAAACCGTGACCAACCGGTTCTTCATTGCAGGTCCTTCCATAAACGGTGTGACTGACGCGTTAGACTTCAAAACAACCTGCCGCGCTATTACCGGAAGCTCGCATAGTTGCTCCTATATGGCAATAAATCGACCAGGGTCAGAGTCGGTGAAATCAAGGGTTTCGTTGACAAAGCGGGAACGAAAGCTTTATCCCTTGCCGCCCCAAGTCCGGGACGCCTTATTAAGGCTCTCGCCTATGCCCAGGTGGCGGAATTGGTAGACGCGCTGGCTTCAGGTGCCAGTGGCCGCAAGGTCGTGGAAGTTCGAGTCTTCTCCTGGGCACCAACGCGGGGCAACATTATTGAACGCTAAGGCGCGATCAAAAACCAAGAATTCGATGCGTCAGGGGGAACTGGTGACCAATCATCTACATAAGGGCGATTTGCCCGATGGCATTTCTTTTACCGGCGCAGTTGCGATTGACACTGAAACCATGGGTCTCAGTATCGCTCGGGATCGTCTCTGCGTCGTGCAATTGTCTGCAGGTGACGGTGACAGCCACGTGGTTCAGGTTGCCAAGCCATATGATGCGCCAAACCTGAAGGCCATTTTCGCTGACTCTGGGTTGATCAAGATTTTCCATTTTGCCCGATTTGATCTGGCTATGATCCAGAAGCACTTTGGGATTAGGGCTGAGCCTGCGTACTGCACGCGGACTGTGTCTAAGTTGTGCCGCACGAATACAGATCGCCATGGGTTGAAGGATTTGTGCAGAGATTATCTTGGCGTTGAAATTTCGAAACAGCAGCAGTCTTCTGACTGGGCCGCAGAAACCCTCAAGCCTGAACAAGTCGACTACGCTGCGGCAGACGTCTTGTATTTGCACCGCCTAAAAGAAGAAATGGATCGATTGTTGGATCGTGAGGGGCGTCGTGATCTGGCTGAGGCGTGCTTCCGCTTTCTTCCTGACCGGGCGGCTTTGGATATTGCTGGCTGGCCTGATGAGGATATTTTTGCCCACTAAAGGCAAGGCTATTTAGTCCCTTCGTTGACCCGATTCCGCCGAGTCGCCATACTCATCTCCTGCTCTTCAGGGTGCGTCAGAATGGCGCCCCTTTGACAGGGACGTGTCAGCGCCCCACATATCATTATAAGGCCGTGAATCTGGCCGACGAATTCGCTCAGACTGATTGCAATAGGACCCTTTATGTCGGCATCGACTCACGCCAATCAAACCAAAACGGATACTGATCCCGGTCAGTCCGATCTTGGTGTTGCACGGCGCGTCCTTGCGCAAGCTGGAACCGGGCTCACGATGATGGCGTCTGAACTTGGCGACGAGTTCGTAGCGTGCGTCTCACTGATTGCGGGTCTAGAAGGTCGCCTCATCGTATCGGGCATGGGCAAGAGCGGGCATATTGGCCATAAGATTGCCGCGACGCTGGCCTCTACGGGTACGCCGGCATTCTTTGTTCACCCGGCTGAGGCAAGTCATGGTGATCTTGGAATGATCTCAGATGGTGATGCCGTGCTTGCTTTGTCTAACAGTGGTGAAACACCAGAGCTGTCTGACCTTGTGTCTTATACGCGTCGGTTCGGCATCCCGTTGATCGGCATAACAGGTAAGCGTCAGTCTACGCTGGCGGAGCAGTCCGATATCGTCTTGTGTTTGCCCGAAGTTGGTGAGGCTGGGCCGCATGGTGCGCCGACAACATCGACCACTTTGATGATCACGCTCGGTGATGCCGTCGCAGTTGCGTTGCTTGAGCGCCGGGGTTTTACGGCGGACGATTACCGCGTTTTTCATCCTGGCGGTAAACTTGGTAAGGGCCTGCTTAAGGTCGCCGATATCATGCATACGGATTCTGAAATTCCCTTGACCCGCCCAGATGCTCCGATGAGTGAAACCATTCTCACCATGACCGAGAAGACGTTTGGTATCGCCGGTGTTGTTGATGATGCAGGCCAGTTGATTGGTATTGTCACGGATGGTGATCTGCGCCGCCATATGGCTGAGCAAATGATTGGCATGACAACCTCAGACGTTATGACAACGGCACCGAAGACGATTGGCCCAAACATACTTGCGGCCGAGGCCTTGCGTTTGATGAATGAGTGGAAGGTGACGTGCTTGTTCGCGGTTGACGCTGGGAAGCCAGTTGGCATCTTGAGAATGCACGACATTTTGCGTGCGGGTGTCGTGTGAGTACAACGCCTAAACATGACGCTGGCTCGGCCGGTCAGGACGTGGATGACTCTCGTGGTGCATGGCAGCCACGGCACACCGATGTTCGAGCATCAGTAGAAAAGTACAGCCGGTTTGTCACCGCGATGAAAATTGTTCTGCCAACGGTTGCCGGATTGTTGTTGGCGGTGGTTATTATTTTACCCCAGTTGCGTGGCGAGCCCGAACAGTTTGCGGCCGAAGTCGCTGTGACAGCGGATGCGTCTGGCAACACGTTGAGTTTGGTAAATGCGCGTTACTTAGGCACGGATACGTCGGGCCAGCCATTCTCGGTGACAGCTGAGTCTGTTCGTGAAGTCGCTGACGACGACGATAACATTGACCTTACGGCGCCGCAGGCTGATATCAGCTTGAATGACGGGACGTGGCTCATGGTTGGCGCAGAGACTGGGCAATACCATCGCGGAACTCAGACGCTGACCTTGGAGGGGGAAGTTAATCTCTTTCAAGACCAGGGTTACGAGCTCCACACACAGACTGCGATCATTATGTTAGAGCAGGGCAGCGCATCAAGCACGACGCCCGTCAGTAGCCAAGGGCCTTTTGGTCAGCTTCAATCTCAGGGTTTCAAGCTGCAAGACAAAGGCAAGATCGTTTACTTTACGGGACCGGCTCGCCTTGTGCTGAATTCCGCTGGCCAAACGTCAGGTGCTCCATGACCAAGCGACTCAGTCTTTTCGTTATAGCTCTTTGCATTCCTGGGTTTGCGAACGCGCAAACATTGTCTTTTAGATCTGATGATCCGGACAAGCCTATTGAGGTGACTGCTGATCGCGGGATTGAATGGCAGCAAGAAGAAAAGCTCTTCATTGCGCGCGGGTCCGCCCGTGCGATTCAAGGTGACGTCGAAGTGCTTGCCGATGAGCTCATTGCACATTATCGCGAAACGGAAGGTGGTGGCACGGACGTCTATCGTGTTGATGCGCTTGGCAATGTCACGATTAAATCTGCGGGTGAAACGGCTACGGGTAATGCGGCCGTCTATGATTTTGAGCAGGCTGTGCTGGTTATGGAGGGGTCGCCTGTCACGTTGGAGACGGTCGATGGTACGGTGAAATCGTACGATACACTGCAGTATTGGGAACAAGAGAACGTTGCGGTTGCCGTTGGCAATGCGTCTGCGACTCAAGATGGACAGACATTGACGGCTGACACGCTGACCGCGCGTTTCAAAGAGCCAGCTGGTGGGGCGTCTGGTGACACCTCTAATCGTAGTAGCGAATTGTCTCGTCTTGAAGGTTTTGGCAACGTCAGGTTGGAGAGCAAGGGTGATATCGTGCTCGGAGACCGCGGGCGGTATGACTTGGATACGGGAATGGCAACTTTGGACGGAAATGTTCGGATCACGTCCGAACAAAACCAAATGAGTGGTGGATTTGCAGTCGTTGATACCAAAAAGGGTGTCAGTACGTTATACGCAAGCGCAACAGAAGCTGGTGTTCCTGGGCCTGGCAAGGGTCCGCGCGTTAGGGCGTTGCTAGTTCCGCGGCCAAAAGGGGTCACGGATTCGGGAATTTCGGAGTAGACTTAAGGGTCAGCGTGCCGTTTGAAAGGCCGAATGGCTTAGGAAGAATTTTATGACGCCGGATACGGTGGAACACAATGATACGCAAGATGCGCCGCCGGAAAATTCCGACGCGGTTGCGGAAGAGGGCCTGAAGGTCGAGGAACTGGGCAAGTCGTTCAAGGGGCGTCCTGTCTTGCGTTCGGTCAGCCTATCGGTTCATCGCGGCGAGGCGGTCGGTCTCTTGGGGCCGAATGGGGCCGGTAAAACCACGTCTTTCTATTGCGTGACTGGGCTCATTAGTCCCGATGAAGGGCAAATCTATCTCGACGGTGAGAATATTACGCCTCTACCGATGTATCGTAGAGCGCGTCTCGGTATTGGATACCTACCGCAAGAAGCGTCGATCTTTCGTGGCATGACTGTCGAGGCGAACATTCGCGCCGTTGCAGAGGTGATTGAGTCCGACAAAAGCGCGCAGGATGAGTTGGTCGAATCTCTCCTGGAAGAATTTAATGTGACGCATTTGCGGCAATCTCCTGCTCTCGCTCTCTCCGGTGGTGAGCGGAGGCGGGTTGAGATCGCCAGGGCTTTGGCATCGCGCCCCAGCTTTCTTCTTTTGGATGAACCCCTTGCGGGTATCGATCCCATCGCAGTTGCCGATATTCGGGATCTTGTCTCCCATCTGAAGGACCGTGGCTTAGGTGTCTTGATAACCGATCATAACGTGCGTGAGACCTTGGACATTATTGATCGTGCTTACATCCTTCACGAGGGCACAGTGTTGATGGAAGGCGCCCCCTCGGAAATTGTTGCTCACGAAGGGGTGCGCCGGGTGTACCTCGGAGAGCGCTTTAGCCTCTAACGGCGGGGGATCTTCATAAGATGGCCATTGGCCCCCGTTTAGACCTTCGGCAATCACAAAGCCTCGTTATGACGCCGCAGCTGCAGCAGGCAATACGCTTGCTGCAAATGTCTGCGCCCGAACTCATGGAGTTTGTTGACGAAGAACTTGAGGCAAACCCCCTGCTGGAACGTGATGAATCAGGTGGTGAAGGGTCGCTCAGTGAGGCAATGGGGAATACGGATGACCGCTCTGAAGAGGGGTTGAGTGTTGTCGACTCTGTTGATGAACAGTCCGAAGCGTCAATGGATATTGATGATGGCTTTACAGAAAATGATTCAGCCTACGACACGGCGGCCGATGCCGTAGGGTCTACCGCGGGCGGTGACTTACCATCGTCGGGCAGCAACAATTTTGACGACATGTTGCCAGACCTTGAGCAGACGTTATCAGAGGCCGAAGACCTTCGGAGTCATCTGGACGGACAATTAAATTTGACAGCGCTGGTTCCTGCAGACCGTCTTATCGGAAAAGCGCTCATCGACAGTCTTGATGACAGTGGCTATCTCTCTGCGGACTTGGACGCGTTGGCCGACCAACTTGGGACGGACATAGAAGACATCGAGGCGGTGCTGTGCGTTCTCCAGAAGTTTGACCCGGCCGGTATTTTTGCGCGTGACCTTAAAGAGTGTCTCTCGTTGCAACTTCGTGACCGTGATCGGTACGATCCGGCTATGGAGGCGTTGATCGAGAATCTCGATCACCTGGCGAAACGTGATTTCAAAGGCCTTAAGGTACTGTGTGGTGTCGATACAGAAGACCTGAGAGATATGATTGCCGAGGTTAAGGCGTTGGATCCCAAGCCAGGGTTAAGATTTGAAAACTCTGTCAGTTATACCGTTGTTCCTGATGTCATTATGACGCCGCTTCCAGGTGGCGGATGGCGCGTTGAGTTGAATGCGGAAACCCTGCCGCGTGTTCTCGTCAACAATCAATACTATGCTGAACTCACAGCACCTGGTGGCAGCAAGGAACAAAAAACATTTGTCGCAGAGAAGTTTCAAACCGCGACCTGGTTGGTTCGTGCTTTGGAACAACGCGCAACAACGATCCTCAAAGTGTCGATGGCGCTGGTCGGCAAGCAAGATGCATTTTTCCGCAAGGGAGTGCAGCATCTCAAGCCACTTATCTTGCGCGATATTGCGGAACCCACCGAGCTACACGAAAGTACGATTAGTCGTGTTACGACCAACAAATTCATGGCAACCCCGCGCGGTATTTATGAGCTTAAATATTTCTTCAGCCAAGGGATCGCTCAAACCGACGGCGGTGAGGCGACGTCTGCAGAGGCGGTGCGCCACCGTATTAAGCAGCTGATCGATGACGAAAGCGTCGATGCCATTCTTTCTGACGATCAAATCGTTGATCTTTTGCGCAAAGGTGGTGCGACGGTTGCTCGGAGAACGGTAGCTAAGTATCGAGAATCATTAAAGATTCCGTCTTCAGTCCAACGCCGTCGGCAAAAGAACAGCGACCTCTCAATGACATGAGGTTCGGCCTTCCTTGACTTGGGATAGGGTCATGCATATGGTTCGCCGCCTCAGTCATATGGGCTGTGAAATACACCGTTTAGGCGACCTAAAAAGACTTAAAAGTCAGGTGTCGTTTGCGGTGTAAAACGAACGAAATGAATGTTCTTCGTTCACCCCTAATAAGAATTGAATCGGGAGATATCCCACAGATCAAATCATCTACCAGAGACGTGAAATGCATTGGCTCGTGCGATGAGACGGTGCTCGGCCACGCGGAAGGTTTGATTGGGATAAGACTTGGGTATGGAAATCAGCGATTTGTTACAGCCCGATGCTGTTGTGATGTTAAAGGCATCGAGTAAGAAGCAAGTCCTGCAAGAACTCGCAAAGATTGCGGCGAGTGTAACAGGTCTCGGTGAGCGTAAAATTTTTGACACGTTGTTGGAGCGAGAGCGCCTCGGAACAACTGGTGTGGGAAATGGCATTGCAATTCCACACGGTAAGCTAGCAGACCTCACAGGTCTTCATGGTGTTTTTGCGCGGCTGGAAAAGCCTGTTGATTTTGATGCGATCGATGACCATCCTGTTGATTTGATTTTCCTCTTGCTGGCACCAGAACAAGCAGGTGCCGATCACCTAAAGGCCTTGGCGAGAGTGTCGCGTCTGCTGAGAGACCCGGCGAACTGTGACAAGCTGCGCGGCGCCGCTAACACAGACGGCCTTTACATGGTTCTCATTCAAACCGAAGCTCAAGCGGCTTAACGATCAATCCTTGATGGTAACGTCGTCGGGTGCCGTGAATGCTATCCGTGCTTGATTGACTCTCATCGCGACTGTCATCCAACATAGCGCCATGAAAATGAGTGACGCGGGAACAAAGTAATCTGGTTGCAAACAGACCAGCGCGAAGAACACAATTGTTTCCGTTCCTTCTGCCAGCCCTCCTGAATAGAAGAATGATTTTTTGCCGCGGGCTTCCGTGTCTATCCCTCGTTTGGCTGCAATAATGGCGAAAGCCAAGAACGAAGCGCCTGTTCCGATGAAACTGGCAATGAGCGCTGCAGCGACCAGCGCGTAGTTTGGATCGTAGAGCGCGAACCCGAATACGACAGCGGCATAGAAAATAAAATCGAGAACAATATCCAGATAGGCGCCAAAGTCAGTCTTCTGGGTGGCACGTGCAATTGCGCCATCTAGTCCGTCGGCGATTCGGTTTAGTAGGATAAGGCCAAGTGCCAGGTCGGGGCGTCCACTCGCCAATGCCGGCACTGCCCCGAGGCCAATAAGGAACCCCAAGACCGTAACAGTATTAGCCGTGACATTGCGCTGCGCGAGAAACCTGCCGATACCGTTGATTGGTGGTGCGATTAGACGCACCATGAAGGGATCAAGCATATGAGGCACCCAGTTTGATAGAGACCACCAACCTTATACCATCTCGTTTCACGATGTTGGCGCTGTGCGTATTGGCTGTGCTGATGGCACCGCAGCCGTCTGGGGCGTTGGACCTTAAGTTTTCACCAGACCTCAAGAAAGCGGGTTGGCGTCTCCACACGCCTCGAGGGCACCAACCAGCGAGTTTTGTTGTTGAGACCGACGGCAGCTTATCCGTCTCAGCTGACGGTGCAGTCTCTTTTTTGTATGCGACGGTGCCAGATGTCACTGAGCCGCTGCGAATTCTTTCGTGGCAGTGGTTAATCAATAAAGATTTTCCTGGAACGGATTTGTCGATGCCCGGTGCTGATGATCGAGCGCTTGCGGTGCATGTTTATTTCTCTGATGAAAACCCAAGCCTGATGACGAAATTGGGTCGCGGGATGGCCTCTTTATTTGGCGCTCCGGTTTCCGGGCGCGCCCTCACATATGTCTGGGGCGGTAAACGATCGGTCGGAACTGTGATACCGAATCCATTTATGGATGAAGGTGATGGCGCTATTATTATTCGAAGGTCAGGGCCACCGGACGTCGCGGGTACGTGGATGAATGAAGAAATCAACGTAGCGGATGATTATCAGTCAGCGTTTGGGAAAGAGGCCCCTAAAATTACGGTTGTCGCAGTGTCTGCCGATACGGACGATACCGGGGCATTCTCACAGGCTCGAATACGAGGTCTTAAGTTAGCTGCCGTGTCTACCTCGCTTCGTTGAGGTTCCAGTCGTAGTCCGTCTTGATTGAACCAAGTCTGCGATTAATCTCGCGATCAAGCGACTTACGACCGTATTGAATAAGGTGCTCTAGTACGCCTTCATCACTGCCGCCGAAGTCTTCGTCATACCATTCGTAGATTTTCGAAATTGTCATACGGCCACCCTCAATGAGGACTCCGCCAGGGCTATTGATGAATTTAAACGCTGCCGCTTCTAGGTTTTCTTCTAGGTTGCTCGGGTAGAACGCACTAGGCCACAAATCGGGGCACCCAAGCGACGCGCAATTCAGGGCGTAGTGAATGCGATTGTCTTGCCAAATAGGTCGCAGAATGCGGTGCTCAATATCGTCTAGGCTTAGGTCGACCCCTTCGACGGTCACGAGCTTTTTGCCCCAGGGGCCACTGGCGAATATGCCGGGTGATATGTCGATGTCGCGGATCGTACGTATGGGATGATGTTGCAGAACGAGTTGTATGGTCAGCGCGTTGTATAGGTTGATCCAGTAGGCCTTCTGTTCGTCGCGGTTGTATTGTGAGATGCCCAGTGCCGTCAGACCTGCGATGTATTCCCCTAAGGTTTGCTCGTCTTCATCCGATACGGCTGCGTAGCGGAACAAGTTTTGTTCTTCATCGTCGGATACCAGATAGATATCCAAGAAACTCTGCCAGCGGTTGTGGCCGATGACTTCAGTCGAATCCTCGTCGAATCCTTCAAATTCAATCATGAGATCCGGTTTGGCCGCCATCCGGGATTCGAGAGACCCCGTGAATGCTGCGGCGACGGTTGCCCAGGCCATCACGAATGCGGCGATGAACAGTGCGAGGGTATTGCGGGGCATGGAAGTCTCCGGTCTTTGTGGCGTTACGTATAAAGCTTATGATCTGAATGGAGTTGCGCCAAGCCTCATGTGGGTGCTCATCTATGGTCTTATCCTGAGGAGGCGCAGATGCGGCCAATTTTTCGACTGAATACCCTTCTTTTCATGCTCGTTGCCACTGTAGTTTTCGCGCTCAACCCGTCCGCCCAAGCACAACAAGACCCCTTATCGGCCATATGCCAGGGTTTCTTGTCCTCTTCTGGCGCTCCAGCACCTGGGAAGGCGGATGTTTTATGCTCCTGCTTGGTCGAGGAGGTGCAGTCCACACTGAGTACGAAAGAAATGAGGGCCTACCAAAGTTCAGCGGAATCGTCTCATTCCATGCCATCTAGTGTTCAGAAGAAGATAACGTCCATTGCCCTAAAATGTTTAAGCCGGGCGCAGTAGTCACTGGCCCAGTTGGAACAACTCGTACAACACCCCATCCGGGGTCCGTACGCTGCAAATCTTTACATCGCCGTATGGCTGCAAAAGCGCCGGTTGCACGGATGATTCAAGTGAATACCCGGCGCTGGTGATGCGGCTGGCAGCCGCGTTGACGTCAGCGACGGCCCATCTCAGTCCTACATGACCGAGGTTGGGTGGTGCGGCCCGATCAGCTAGGTCTCTACCATCCAAGCCATTCCACTCTATCAGTTCAACGCGCCCGTTCTCGCGTTCCATGGCATTAAGAACACCGCGTGGATGCATAATCGCCGCTTTTGTTTCGACGTGTGTGGTGAGATTGCGCGGAATTCCGAAGTTGCTGTCCTTGGGCTTTTCATTCCGCGTGTCATTGTCAACAAATGCAACAAAACCAAGTGCGTCGCGGTGAAAATCGCGTGTCGCGTCACGGCTGCGAACAATCTGCATGCAGTTGAAGGGCTGGCTCATTTGGGTGATGTGGTCCCAGCCGTCTAGCGGCGGTTCAACCCGCTCATACATACCGAAAGAAATGCCATCCGGCCCCCGTAAGATAACGTTGGCGAGAATGCGGCCGTTGTATTCAAATGAGATTGGGTCGGCGACAGCAGTCCAACCACACTCAAGTGCGGCCTTAAACACAGCGCTCAGGTTTTTGGTGCGTATCATCAGAGAAAAAATACCGCCTGTGTCCCACGCGGTTGTGCCGGCCCGAATGCGGTCCACATCTGAAACTCCATCGAGCTGGACGAAGCGCACGAACCCCTGCGCTTCGTCCCCACAGTGAAATACCGCTTCTTCTCCGGTCATGGATGAGTCGAGGCCCCACATCTCAAGAATTCTGGGGTCAACGGCGCCGCGATGGCCCAGCGTCCAGCCACACACGTGATCTGCCAACATGCACCACTGATCGAGATCGAATACTAAAGTTACGGCTTCTTTCCAGCCGCCACCGATGTCCAATTTTGTATCCATTTTGCCTGTCCTAGCGGTGGTGTCTGATGTCGGGCGGCTACATTGGCGCGTTGTGGCCCTAGTGTGACTCGGGTTGGTGCGTTGATCGATCTTTTTTCCTGTCGAGTCTCTCTATAGGGTGGGGGCCCGTCTCCAAGGTCATTGGTTTTGTCAGAGTCCCACGCACCCCAACCTCAACCTGAAGAACCGCCACTCATGCGGAAAGGTTTTGCGCCTATCGCGATGTCACTTGGTGTCGGTGCTGTCGGGGGTGCTGTCTTTTCGGTGATCGGTGTTCCGCTAGCCTGGATGCTGGGTCCGATGGTCGTCAATATTGTGGCGTCTGTTCGCGGTGCGCCCGTCCTCGTGCCTCATGGTGTGCGTGTTATTACACTGTGTGTGATCGGCGTTTTTCTTGGCGGATCGTTCTCGCCAGACCTTTTAGATCGTGTGGGCGAGTGGGCGTTGAGCCTGATCTTAATGGTCGTTTTTATTCCTCTAATTACGGTCATCGCCAGTTATTACTACCGACGCTTTGCGCAATTCGATGGCCCGACCGCGATGTTTTCTGGGGCACCGGGAACGTTAACGGCCATGGTGATCATCGGCGGTGACTCTGGCGCGGACGAGCGCATGATTGCTCTCACGCAGGGCCTCAGAGTGGTGGTTGTCGTTTTCTTGATGCCCCTGATCGTCACGTTGGCCATGTCGACTGGTCCATCATCAGCGTCCTTTCTGCCGGACGGTGGCCCATTCAATATGCTGGATGGGGGGTTGCTTCTGGTCGCCGCAGCTCTCGGGTTTGCTTTGGCTCGAGCCTTCAATCTACCGGCCTCCGCGATGACGGGAGCGATGATTGCATCAGCGGCGCTCTATTTAACGGGGTCTGTCTCCTGGCGCCCACCTGACTTGGCGCTTTGGGTCTGCTTATGGATTCTTGGGTCGGCAATTGGATCTCGGTTTTCGACTGTCACGGCTCAGACCTTCTTCCGAGTGAGCAGGCATGCCATTGCGGCTACGGCTATTGTTATAGGTGTGTCAGCGATATTTGCCTGGGCAGTCAGCAGCATCACAGGAGCCGCGTTTCTGACAACATTGCTTTCGTTCACGCCAGGTGGCGTTGCGGAGATGTGTCTCATCGCTATCGCGTTCGATATCGATCCGGCGTTTGTTGCCGTCCATCATCTTGTGCGGATCGCGATCCTTATTACCGCGGCACCTTTCGCTGCAAAGTGGATCGCATCAAGGGCAACGTCACGTTAGTTCTTATCTGTGTCCCAGGCTGTTCGTGCAACGCGGTCTTCTGGTCTATGGGTGAGCGGGTCTTCCGCGTTGTAGGCTTTGCGTTCTTGGAACCCAAATACATGACCTTCTGGATCGGCATAATAATTGAGCGATCCGGCCCCTAAGGTTAGGGCGTTGATGATGGGTACGTCTGCGGCGGCCATCTTTTCAGCGAAAGCTTCGAAGCCGTATCCCCGCAGAATCCATACATCGGGCACGTCTTTGCGATCATTGGGAATTGGTCGCGTTGTGCCCCCTGGCTTGAGTTCCAAGGTTGACGTGCCACCGAGATGTAGACTCAGGCCAGCATCACCGTTGTTTTCCAGAAGGTCGAGGCCAACGACGCGGCAGTAAAATAGGGCGAGCTCCTGAGGGTCTGCGACGTGGAGTCGAAGCCATCCAACGTCCTGAATATCATTAGGCATGTCCGGCGTGCCGGGAATCGTGACGACACCCTCACGCCAGACTTTGTCCGCTTCGATGTCTGGGGCGAGGTCTGATCCGGGAGTTGGTGCTCTAATACCGAAAATGAATCCGTCTGGATCAGCGTAGAAGGCTGTTTCGTTATCGTCTGCTTTTGCCGGAATGGACCGCGTATTCGCGTTTTCCAGTCGAGCCTGCACGGCGTCGAAACCCCGAACTCTAAAAATGGGAACGACTTCCGCGTCTTCAACCGTCGTCACCGGCGGGTGAGGCTTACCCTGCCACATGGTTTCAATGACCGAGTACATGCCCGACCAAACCATAATGTTGCGGGCGCGATCTGTGTCCCGTCGCCGCATTTCAGGAAGCCCAAGAACGTCACGGTAGAATTCCCCGGGCGGCATGGGATCTTCTGAGCGCCGTACGATCCAGCCTAGACCTTGGATATGCTTGTCCATGGAGGTGTCCTTCAGTATGAGTTTCTAATCACACTCTACGGAGCGTTTCGGGTTTGCCCAAGTCCTAGAGTCGCTTGTCGTCGACAAAGGTCGCTCTATGATCTTCAGCTTACTTGCCTTTGGAGCATTCACATGCCGGTTTTGCCTGCCCCCTCTGAGACATTTGAAATCACCGTTCCCGTCCTTATTGCGGGCGGCGGAGCGTGCGGGCTGACGGCAGCGTTAGCGGCGCGCGATGCTGGGGTGGATGCTTTAATCCTAGAGAAGGATGCGATTCCACGTGGCACAACGTCTATGTCCCAAGGCACCATGTGCGCAGCGGGAACGCAGGCCCAAAAGGACGCGGGCATTGAAGATTCTGCTGAACAGTTTTTCGAAGATGTCATGACCAAGGTTGATGGCAAAACGGATCCTGCCCTCGTTCGGGCAGTCACTCGCGAGGCCGCTCCGACGATTGATTGGCTGGGCGAGATGCACGGCATCCCATTCTCCGTTGATACCTCGTGGAAGGGGTTGGGTCATTCGATACAGCGTTTGCATGCGCCACCGGATCGCACGGGCGCAGATCTCATGGGGCGACTGTTGCAGGCTGTCGAACGCTCAGGCGCTGACCTTATGACAGACGCGCATCTCACCGACGCTTATGCCGATGCGGAAGGCCGTGTCGTTGGTGTGCGCATTGAGAGGCCGGACGGGTCTCATGAAGACATCGGATGCAATGCTCTCATTCTTGCGACCTGTGGGTTTGCAAATAATCCGGAGATGATCGCCGAGTTTATTTCTGACATGAAAGGCGCACACGTTTTTACGTGGGAGGGTAGTGTTGGTAGCGGTATACGCTTGGGCATGGATTTAGGCGGCGCGGTCGCCGATATGACTTCGTTCCAAGGGTACGGCGCGCTCGCTTATCCGCAAGAGCTGTTATTCAACTACAACTACGTCATTGATGGCGGTGTTCTCGTCAACAAGAACGGCGAGCGATTCTCAGATGAGATGGCTGACGTGTCAGGCCAAGGCGTCAAAGTGATGCAGCAACCAGAGCACATCGCCTACATGATTTACGATGAGACGCTCCATACTCGGTACGAGCATTTGCACGAGACGCGACAGGCTCTTGAGGTTGGAGCGGTCAAGTCGGCAGCGTCTTTGACAGAGCTTGCGTTAGCGCTTGGAATACCAGGTGATGCGCTTACGAAAACCCTTGTCGATCTTTCGGCGTCTAAAGCTGGCACTCAAGACGATTCATGGGGACGGGATTTTTCAGACACTCATGACCTAAAGGCACCGTACTACGGTATTCGTGTCACGGGCGCGATTTATCATACGCAAGGTGGTCTCGAGGTTGATGAAAACGCTCAAGTGAAGCGGGGTGATGGCAGTCTCTTGCCCAACGTGTTCGCCGGAGGTGGTGCAGCCCGCGGCATGAGTGGGCCGACATGTTCGGGTTACATGCCGGCCGCAGGACTCTGCATGGCTATAACGCTGGGGCGTCTTGCTGGGCAATCTGCTGCTCGGTTGAGCGTGTGACCTAGTCTGCATTAGGTCACTTCTATTCGCATTTCGTTCGTCGGGCTAAAGCCGAGTGCTGTATAGACCGGTTTCCCTCCGGGGGATGCATGCAGGATCAATCTCGTGCAGCCGATTGATTTTAAGTAGGCGGTGCATTGTTCTGTTAAACGTGTTGCTAGCCCTTTGCGCCGTTGGCTAGGCGCCACGTAAACACCCCAAATGTAACCATCAGTGCGGATTTCTGGTTTTAAAGCCTGAGGGTAGAGTGATCTTGAGATCAAACACTGAGCCCCTCCGAAAATTTGCACACCGTCTTCGGCGACAAAGGCGCGTCCATCATTATTCAATGCTGCGTCAGACATGAAGTCCAGCGTAGTTTGCTTCCAGTCCTGCTTGAAATCAGAGTCTGCCATGCCGTTGTCTGTCCACATTTTGTGAAAGGCTTCGGCCAAAGGTTCGTAATCGCCCGGCGTTGCCGGCCGAATCTTTATGGTTTTAGTCATGATGTGATCCGTATTTAGAATGAGTGCCGTATGCGGGCGTGAGCGCGCATGAAGGGAGAACCCGCGCGGGGTATGGTGAAGTTATGCCCCGCTGGGGCGTCGGCGGTCACTACGGATGGCGGCGAGGTCCAAGCCACGAGTCATCGCGTCGCCACACTGGGCAACGGAAGAATCTCTCAAAGTGGCTTCGGCAACGAACATGCTGCGATGGACTCCAATTTTAGACGTCGCGGTATGTACGCCTGACGTGGTCATGAATCAAGATGTTTTGTGTGGATGTACAGTCTTGGCAATTTTTCGCTTGCGCCCTTATCGCCTCTTGCTACGTTAACGGCCGCTCCCAGGTTCTATTGGCTCGGCAGCCTTCTTGGTGCGGCCTTTGTGATTACGACGATGATGTCAGCGTCTATCGCGCGTTGAACGCCACATTAAGTTGATTGTGTGCGCTGGGGTTCGAGGGTGCTTCGAATTGCCACTGCATCAACGCCATGGCTGCAGAAATATCAAAGACGTTCTGCGGGCTTGCCGCGAGAACATAGACATCTCTGACGCTGCCATCGGGCCACAAGCGATAGTCGAGAAGAACCCAACCATCGACACCCGATGCTGATTCGTCTGGCGGGTAGATGGGCGGAATTTGTAGCTTTGGTTTTGGCTGGGCGCGGGTTATCGGCGCCGTACTTGCTGCTTTTGCTTTGGCGGCCTGAACAGCTTCTTGTCCCCCCACTTTCAGTAACGCGTCCCGAATATAGGACGTGTCAGCTGATAGGCGTTGAAACGTCGGTGCTAAGCCAGCATATGCTTGGGTTAAAGAGGCCGTAGCGGCGGCCGCGTTGTTTGAGCCGGCGTGGGCGATGCCCAGTTCATAATGTGCAATTGCGCTTCTTAGATCAGAGTCATCGCCGCCATCAGCATAAATACTGAGCGCACTTTCTAGCAGCGGAATTGAGGCTGCGTTCTGTCCTGTACCGTTGAGGGCCCGGCCAAGATTGACGGCCATGTCGGCAGTCCGGCTGTCGGTAGCGCCGTAACTCCGCACCGCCAGGTCGAACGCCATTTGCGCATTTTTCACGAGGTTTGCCGATGGGTCGACAGAGAGCGTTCTTAGATAAACGCTTTGCACCACATCTGTATCGCGTTGCTCTGTGTCGGACTGCGCTATGCCCGGATTAATGCTCGCGCCCACAAAAAAAATCGTAGTTGCTAGGATTAGAAAACGATGCATGGCGGTAATCCTTCCTAAGAACGGCTGATAACGAAGCTAATCTTAGGCCTGAGTCGACCAACGCGCCATGCGTTTATCTATTCAGCGGCAATTGATAACGGAGTTGTTACGCCAGCTTGTTGGACAATAATATCTGCAACGGCGTCGACGACGGCGTCTGTATCAATACCGTACTCAGCATAAAGTTGAGCAACACTGCCCGCTTGGCCAAAGCGATCAACGCCGAGGGCCTCGCAGCGTTGTCCTAGAACGGACCCGAGCCATCCTAAGGCGAGGGGGTGGCCATCTTGTACGGTGACCAGTGATGCGTCTGGAGAGAGGTCAGACAGCAGGCGCTCTATTGGGCTTCGCGCGCCCTGGCGCCCACTCTTGCGGGCTTGGGCCGCAGCGGTCCAGCTGCTGTAGAGTCTGTCTTGAGATGTGATGGCGAGCAGTCCTGCGCCCGGAATGTCCTCGCGGATAATGTTGAAGGCAGCTTTTGCTTCTGGCGCGACAACGCCGCAATAGGCAATCGCCAATTCCGCACCGGGCTCTGGTTCAACGGCCCAATATGCGCCAGCTAACACGCCAGCTTTTAGAGTATTCGACATTTCACGGGTCGGTTGCTCCAAAGGGCGTGTCGATAGGCGCAGATAAACCGAACTGCCATCTGGTTTTTGCATGTGATCAAACCCCCACGCCATGATGGTTGATAACTCATCTGCATAAGCTGGTTCAAAAGACGCGAGGTTGGCGTGGCCCATGCCGATCAGTGGCGTAAAGATGGATTGGTGTGCGCCGCCTTCTGGCCCGAGAGAGATTCCACTTGGCGTGGCGACTAGCATGAAGCGCGCATCCTGATAACAAGCGTATGTCATGGCATCTAAGCCACGAGCAATGAACGGATCGTATAGTGTGCCGACAGGAAGGAGGCGTTGTTCAAATAGGTCGTGGGATAACCCAAGAGCGCCGAGCAGCAAGAACAAGTTATTCTCTGCGATGCCTAGTTCGATGTGTTGGCCTTTGGGTTGCTGGCTCCATTTTTGCGGTGATGGCACGTGCATCTGTCTAAAAATGTCTTCCCGCTTCTTGATATGGAATGGGCTGCGTTGATTGACCCAGCCGCCCAGGTTTGTTGACACCGTTACGTCCGGTGCCGTTGTTACGATACGCTTGGCGAGATCAGATGTGCCCCGCCCAAGATCGTTCATGACCTTGCCGAACGCTTCTTGTGTCGATTGAGAGGGGGCGTCCGGCGTCAATAAATCCGGCACGGCAATGGTAGCGGCTTTTGTGGTTCTTTGTTCTCGTGTGATTCGTTGCGCGAACGGGACGTCAGCAAGGAAGGTCTCTAAGTGTTCTGCGGGAGTATCCATACCAGAGAATTTTTCCCATTCCTCTCCTTCTTTGATCCCCAAGGACTCCCTGAACTGCTGGATTTGGCCTTCGTTGAGAATTCCGGCGTGGTTGTCTTTGTGGCCGGCAAGGGGAAGGTTGTACCCCTTGATGGTGTAGGCAATGAAGCAATGAGGCTGCTCTTTACCTTCGGCTTCTGCGAAGGCTTGCAAGATGGCCTCCATGTCATGGCCGCCGAGGTTGGTCATCAAAGCGTGAAGGCGGTCGTCGTCATATTCATCAAGGAATGCCTTCAGTCCTTCAGCATCTTTTAAATCGCGTTGCAAAGCTTCGCGCCATGCCTGTCCACCTTGGAACGTCAGTGCGGAATAAATTTGGTTGGGGCAGTCATCGATCCATGCCTTTAGGGCTGGGCCGATTGGTGTTTCGAATGCGGCCTGGAGCTTGAGGCCATATTTAAGTGCGACAACGTTCCAGTTCACGGCGGAGAAGAAGCCGGTGATTCTGTTGAACAGCCTGTCGTTGACGACGCCGTCCAAGCTTTGACGGTTGTAGTCAACAATCCACCAGCAATTTCTGACTTCGTGCTTCCAGCCTTCTAGGAGGGCCTCAAATATATTGCCCTCGTCCAGCTCAGCGTCGCCCAGCAAACCGATCATGCGACCTTTGGGTGTCTCTTTGGGGTCCACCAACTCGTGAGAATGAATATATTCCTGCACCATGGAGGCAAATAAAGTTTCTGCGACGCCAAGGCCAACGGATCCGGTTGAAAAATCGACGTCGGCTTTGTCTTTGGTTTTTGATGGGTACGGTTGTACGCCACCAAAACCACGGAAGTTTTTCATGCGGTCTAAGGTTTGATTACCGAGAAGGTATTGGATGGCGTGGAAAACGGGCCCGGCATGAGGTTTGACCGCGATGCGATCCTCGGCGCGCAGGGTATGAAGGAAGAGCGCGGTCATCACCGATACGAGGGATGCGCAAGACGCCTGATGACCACCGACCTTTACGCCATCTGCTTTTGATCGTGTCGTGTTGGCCTGATGAATCATCCAAGTGGCAAGCCATAGAATTTTCTTCTCCAGGCTTTGCAGTGTAGCGATATCGGCGGGCTGATGACTCATGACGGACTCCCCTGTGAAGCCCGAACACTACCTCAGGGCGGGTGGCACGTCATTGCGAACCCTTGCTCCAAATGGGCATTTCGCGCAATTATGTCGTATATTATTTAAGAATAAGGGTGATATATGCCAAATATTAATCTTGATGAGATAGATTTAAGAATCTTGGATCAAATGCAAAGCGATGCGCGCTTGAGCAACGTGGATCTGGCGGAGCGGGTTGGATTGTCGCCGTCACCCTGCCTTAGGCGACTCCGTAAACTCGAATCAGATGGAGTGATTCAGGGGTACATGACTTTTGTTGATCAGACCAAAGTTGGGTTGCCCGTCAGCGTCTTTATCAATGTCGCCTTAAAAGAGCAGTCTGAAACAGCGCTAGAAGAATTCGAGACGTCCGTCTCCGCGTTGCCGCAAGTGATGGAGTGTTATCTCATGACTGGAACAAGTGACTATCTTTTGCGGGTGGTGACGCAGGACCTTGCTGACTATGAGCGTTTTCTCAAGAACCACCTGACCCGCATCCCAGCGATTGCTAGCATACAATCCAGTTTTGCTCTGAAACAGGTGACCTATCGGACGGTCCTGCCTCTCTCCCAAGACGCGACAAATGAATCCGTCGGCACTGGATGACACGGCCTCTTGCTTCTAATATGCGCGAACCAATCACCTGATTTACCAACGGAAGGTCCATGATGCACGGGATGATGATGACCACGCCGTTATTGATTACGTCGCTGATTCAATTTGCGGCGAAGTTCCATAACGATACCGCTGTTGTGACCCGTAGAGTTGACGGAACTGTGCATCACAGCACGTATGGTCAAGTCTACGAGCGGTCACAGCGCCTCGCTAATGCTCTCATCCAACTCGGGATCAAGCCTGGCGACCGGGTTGCGACATTGGCCTGGAATTCTGACCGGCATTTAGAACTTTACTACGCAGTCTCGGGCATCGGCGCGATTTGTCACACGGTGAACCTTCGCCTCGCCGACGCAGAGATGATTTACATTCTTAATCATGCAGAAGACCGCCTCGTCTTCTTTGACACGGATATGGCAGAGACAGTCGCTCGCATTCAGCCGCATGTACCATCCGTAGACCGCTTTATTTCGTTGTCGGATGCCGAGGGGGTATCAACGGAGTCTCCCGCTGGTGCCATCGATTATGAAGGTTTGATCGCCGGTGTGCCGGATCACTATGACTGGCCGGAGTTCGACGAAAATACGGCGGCGTCCATGTGTTACACGTCCGGCACGACTGGAAATCCGAAAGGTGTTCTATATAGCCACCGCGCCATGGTTCTTCATGCCATGGCAAGTTGCTTCGCCAGTACGCTTGATCTTCGCACCCATGATGTCCTGCTACCTGTTGTGCCCATGTTTCATGTTAACGCGTGGGGTATCCCCTACTCAGCACCAATTGCGGGCACACCTGTTGTGATGCCTGGGTCCAAATTGGACGGCGAAAGCTTATTCGCGCTTATGGATCAAGAGCACGTCACAATGGCTTTAGGGGTGCCAACTGTGTGGATGGGGCTGCTGGACCATATGGATAAAATGGGTCGTGCACCAAACGGATTGGATCGGGTTGTTATTGGTGGTGCCGCAGCCTCTGAATCAATCATCAACCGATTTGAATTGGATCACGGAGTTACCGTGCACCATGCCTGGGGGATGACTGAAATGAGCCCTCTAGGTGTCGTCAATACGTTGAAGCCGAAGTTCCTTGATTTGCCACGTGACCAACAGATGCCGGTCAAAGTGAAGCAAGGTCGTGCGATCTACGGCGTTGATATGTGCATTGTCGATGATGATGGCAATGAGTTGCCGCGTGACGGTGTAACGTCAGGGCGGCTTCTCGTAAAAGGGCCGTGGATTGTCAGCCAGTATTATAAGGCTGAGGAAAGTGCCCTCACGTCTGACGGCTGGTTTGATACCGGCGACATCGCGACGCTCGACGCTGATGGCTACATGCTCATTACGGACCGCGCCAAGGATATCATCAAATCAGGTGGCGAATGGATTAGCTCTGTTGGCCTTGAGAACGCGGCCGTCGGGCATCCTGCCATAAAACAGGCAGCTGTTATTGGTGTTCCTCATCCGAAATGGCTGGAGCGCCCCCTATTGGTTTGTACGCCTGAGGGCGATAGCAGGCCGGCACTGTCTGAGATTCGCGCGTTTCTGGCCGAGAAGGTGCCAAAGCTATGGCTGCCGGATGCCCTTGAGTGGACCGAATCTCTACCTGTCGGTGCGACAGGTAAGGTGTTGAAGGCAGAGCTTAGAGCCAGATTTGCGGACTATTCTCTGAGTGAGTAGGTTCAGTTCGGGTGCTGAGTGCATCCACCAAACACGACTGGAATTGGGAATTGCGCTCTCAAGCTCTGTAATTTAAGCAATTCGTTACTAAGTTGTGGCAAATAAAATACTTGGGGGGCCTTGCTTCACGCCAAAAAGGCGGTGGCTGGGCAATCAGGGGACGCTGGAGCAAATAGCGATACCATGTTTGGACGTGCGACATTTGAGGTGCAACTCTTCAAGAATGGCCGGTGGGCTATCAATGAAGTTGTCAAAAGCGAAACCGTAGCCCGAAAAAAGGCCACGGATCTTCTTGCCCTAAAGACGACCGCCGGTGTGCGGGTCGTCAAAGAATCTCATTTCGGTAAAGACAATCATCGCGAAAGCGAGATTTTCAAAGAAATGAAAGAGGTGAAGGAAGAAGAAGACCTGTCGGTCACGCCCGTCGACGAAGCGCCAATGTGCGAAAAGGTGACGGACTACTACAAGACAGCAAGTCGAACGACCATGGCCCGCCTGTTTAGCAAATACCTCGAGAAGCACGAATTAACGCCGCTTGAGATGCTGCATAGCCATCCTAACCTCAAGCGCATGATAAATTTCCAATCTATGGTGCCGTCTGCAGTCGATAAAATTGCATCGCTCCATGCCCGTGCAACGGGCGAGGGGACTCGAGAGCGGCGCGACGTGATTTTTGATGCTGTCGAGGCGATCGCTAAGAAAGCCAAAGAGCACGACAAAACCAAGCTCCCAAGCCTTGAAGGATCTTCGCTTGATGACATCCTCCGGCGCTTGGACGCTAAGTTCCCCGACGAAGATGAACGCACATATATGGCCAATGTTGCGTTGGCTCGTGAATCGATTAACTGGCGCGGTTGGCCGGGCAAAATGGCCCAACTTCTACCGATGGCCGAATCGCAGAAAGATCAGCGCGCCCGCGACATGGTTGATGAGATGCTCTCTGACATCTTTATGGCGAAAACAGTCATCAAAGATGTCATCGGAATCTCAAAGCACTTGGGCGACGCTGTTACGCGTATGATTGATCTGGTTGAAGGTAAGTGCGAACCGACCAAATTTGCATCTGACGATTTGCTTGCGTTGCTCAACCCGCTCTTTGCAGCGGACCTGTTGCCACGTTCTAAGAACGTTTTATTCGACCGTATTGAGCGCGACTTGTCTGGGCCTGTTCGCTTAACCAACAGTGAAGACAAAGAGGATGATAAGAAGTTCTTTGATGGCCTTGTAGACCGGGTTGTTACGGGTAACGGCGTTATCGGCGGTCGTGCAATCGCGGCGGGCCTTACGGAACGCTGGGCCAGATTGGATAATATTGGTGGTGCAGCCGGTCGTAATAAGGCCATGCAAGGCATGTGTGAGAAATTGGGAAATGCCAAGCGGGTGTTCCTCTACTTACTGGCGCTTTACAGCCCTAAGAACGAAGCAAGTATGAAGTTGGCCATTGAAGAACAGCTCAAGCGCAAGGGTAAGGAACTGAGTTCAGTCCAGAAAATTGCCCCTGCTGCGAAAACAGAACGCGCACGACTGTTAGAGGCCGCTGCAACTCAGCGTTTGGTTCTTGATTCCCAACTCGAGACGGGTTTGAAGAAGGCTATTGCAAAACGCTTTGATGACATCGTTGTTGATTACATTATTGGCAATAAAGTTATCGAACGAATAGACAACAACGAATTGTCCTTCCGTGAGCGCGCTGGCCGCATGGTCGCCTTCTGCGCTTCGGGAATGCTCACAGAAGGCCGGGCCACTGAAATCGCGAGAGACACCGTAACTAATTACCTAAAGCGCAAAGACTTTCTGTCCGAGTTTACGGCTGACATCTCAGACCCATCGGAAAAAGAGACCGCGATCCGGGGCTTTTACAAATTGCTGGCCAAGACCGGTTTCCAGGTCGGCTAGTCAGCCGTCGCTCTAGTCTTTGGCGGCCATGAATTTTTGGCGCAACCAATGATCGATCGACAGCATGCCGGGTCCGCGAGCAATAATAACCAGCAAGAACGTCATCCACGCAAAGTGATTGAAGTCATTGTAGGCGGCGTTATTGGCTCCCAGAATAAATTGTATTGTCATCGCCATGCCGAGCAAAGGCACAGCGGCAAGGCGTGCGGCTAAGCCCACAAACAGGAAGAGTGGCATCGCTAGCTCAGAAGCAGTTCCCAGATAAGCGGCTAGCTCAAAGGGAATGATGGGCAGAACGTATTCATACTCGAAAAGAAATAACGTGCTTTCCCAGCCGTCTAGCTTTTGAAGGCCAGAGCGAAAGAAGACCAACCCAACCCAAAAGCGAACGGCAAGGTCTGCCGCCGGTGCGCCAAATTTTTCTAGCTTTTCGATGATCGGTCCGTAGAGGCCGCTGAGCTTTTCAATCAAGTTTGTCATTGTTCCCGTCCTTTATTCTCGTTGTCCAAGAAGGTCGTTGTGTTAGATGTGAATGGTTGTGAATGTGCCGCCTGCCAAGTGTTGGCGAAGCGTATTTTGCAAGTCGAAATTCCGGTCGAGACCCATGGCATCGTTAGTGGCAGCGCCAAGGGGCTGGCCGTCAGATAGGGTTTTGAGCCAAGTGAATGCCCCTGGCGTAACGACGTGTTGAAAGACCTCGTTCGCTCGCCGAGAGACGAGTCCTTGTTCGGCGCAGGTGAGATCTATTTTTGGCACGTCGTCGCAGTTCGGTTGGTTGACGGCCCAAATCTGAAAAACGGGGTAGGCTGACTCAATGAGATGAAGGGTGGGCGCAACCTTGAAACACACATCGCCAACCTTTTCTGGGTCGATCTCTGCCAATTTTTGAGGATCAAGCGGCTCGTAGTCTTCAGCAAAGTAAGCGTTTATTCGTGCCCATTCGAGTTTGGCGGTATCTGTCAGATAGGGCACGCCTTGCGCGGGTGCAAAGCCATCAAGAAAATCTCCAAGGGCGTCCCCATAGCGAAACAGCGTCGGTTGCTGTGGGGGATTGGATTCAATGAAACTTTTTGCGAGCGCATTAAAAAATCGCTCACCGACAATCCTTTGTGTAACCGGATACGCAGACGCAAGAACCTCAATAAGGCTATTGATCGTATTGGCATGATAGACGCCCAGTCGTCGTTCCTTACCACCAGCTACATCCTCGATGTTGGGCAGCAGCGGTGCTGTTATATTTTTAAGCGCAACCGATGCGAAGTTGCGTTGAAGCTCATGCAACACGGATCGAACCCTCACTGCTAGATATGGCATCCAAGCGACTTCGTGCTTTGCCTGCTTCATCCAGAAGTTTGTCTAGTTCAGGAATATCCGTGTCCCACTCTATGAGTGTGGGGCGCGGTCCGATCTTGTTTAGGGTTTTTTCGTAAAGGGCCCACACAGCGTCAGAAACGACGTCGCCATGGGTATCAATAAGCAGTCGGTCTTCGTCGGCACCACTGATTGTGTGGCCTGCCAAATGAATTTCTTGAACGGCATCGCCGGGAATACCATCTAAATATGCGGCCGCATCCATATCGTTGTTCTGGGCGCTGACGTAGATGTTGTTGACGTCGAGTAGTAATCCACAGCCGGTGCGTTCAACCAGCGCCGAAAGAAAGTTCCACTCAGACAATGTTGAGTCTGTGAACGTGAGATAGGAAGACGGATTTTCCATAAGAATTTGTCGCCCGAGGGCGTCTTGGGTTTGGTCAACATTCCTGGCGACAACCTCAAGAGCTTCTTCGGTGTACGGCAAAGGAAGCAAATCGTTCACGTATATGCCGTCGACTACACTGAAGGACAAATGCTCTGAAACAAGGATTGGGTCTATGCGATCGACCAGGCCGCGGAGTGTTTTGAGATGGTCCTCATCTACACCCTCTGCTGTTCCAAGAGATAAGCCGACCCCATGGCAACTGATGGGATAGTTTTTACGGACTTGATCGAGTTGCGCCATGCGTGGCCCGCCTGGCGCAAAAAAATTCTCGCTGTGAATTTCGATCCACGCCGCTTTCGCGGTTCCGTCCGCAAAAGCGGACATGTGTGGATGACGAAGCCCGACCCCTGCTGTTGCAGGAATCGGGCTTGGCCGTGTTGAGCTAGCCGAAGGATCTTGGGGAGGGGGGGCGATCACCTTCGACGCTCACTTAATATTAGAGGGCGGCTTAGCCGGCCTTCATGGCGGCGGCTTCGTTGACGCCTTCTGATGGCTTGAGGTCGCCACCCATTTCAACGCAGCTGCCTTCGGCAACCAATTTCCATTCGCCGTTGTCAAACGCGACTGTGGATTGGCCAGCGCATGAATGTGTGCCTGCAGCGTTTGCGCAGCCATTTTCACCGGCTTTAGCAACGCCGTAGCATTTTTCTTTGCCAGCAGCAGATGCTGTTGATGGGATCGTCATGGCTGCCATTGAAACGGCACCGGCAACGGCTGCTGCGAGAGTAAGTGTGTTTAGTTTGACGTTTGACATAGTGAACTCCATTTAGTGTGCCGCGTCATCGCGGCTTGAAAAAGGTGTCTCGGCTATTTGCGCGTGCATCATACCTGACACACCCATCATAGAAACGAAGAGGCAATACGCCAATCACACGCGCGTGAAATTACCTCACAGACGTGTGAGGGTCTAAACCGCTGGTTTAAAAGGCTTACGTATCAAGCAGTTTCTAGTGTTAGGCCGAAGTCTTTGCCCATAATGTCTAGGTAGAACGCCATGAAGCCAGTGATTGCAAACATCGCTTCAATAGGCGAATCGTACGCCCAAACGGCATTTTCTGCGAAGCTCCCGTCGGCGTTGAGTGACCAATAGGACGCATCACCTTTGTAGGGACAGTGTGTCGCATGGTCGGTTCGTGTGAGGCGTTCAAGTTTGATGTCATCTCGCGGAAAATAAAAAACGGGGTCATGTTTTCGTTCGTGCAGTTCGATCGCGTTAACGCTTTCAGCGATTACGTTGCCGTTCCAGATCACGCGAACAAGACCGTCGTGCGCATTCAAAGTAATCGTATGGGCCGGATCTAGGGTGTAATCTGCAAAGCGTGTCCGCTGAGTTTCTGCGTTCAGTGCCCACTGGTCAGTAATTGATTGATCTACGGATTTCTCTGACATTGCGCCACCTCCCCGATTATCACCTTGTTCAACCGTAACACTAATATGGTGATAATGTGCTGCGATGTTGACCAGACTAAATCAAAGCGGCAGACCTGGAGTAGGGTTTCGTCGTGAGAACACAAAAGGTTAGGGCGCGGATCGAACTATGCCAAAACGGTTGAAATATGTTGTGTACAGCGTGCTGCTGGTGTTGTCCGTCTACATGTACTACCTGTCCGGTCAAATGCCTGCACAACAGACCGTGCCACAACAACAGCAGCAATCGATTCGCGCTGACCCTTTACGTCCAACCGCAAGCTTGGGTGTGAGTCGCACATCACTGACGGACGTCTTTGGGCGAGCGCCGTTCAATCTAGCATTTGACTTCGTGCCCTTGGCAGATGGCCGAGCCCGCTTCGTGGGGCGGTCAACGGATGGTCAAACGACACTTGAGTTGATTGGCCCACCTGAGGGGCTGACCGCCGCAAACTTAATGGCCGCCTTGCCAGAGCAAAGTCCGCTTGTGCGATTGCGTAACGTGAATGCAGTTTCCGTTCTTGTGGAGCGCTTGTTGCCGAACTGGGCTGATGCTCCGAATTGGGTTGGACGCAACATCGATGCGGCTTTCTCTGGTCGCGGTGCCAGTACGCAAGCAAACGGAAAAATCGTAACGATGTCCCGCGCGCCGCGAACCGAAACGTTGATGGTTACGATTGCAGGTCCGCCGCTCTAGTTATTTATGCGCCGTCGAGAAAAGTGATAATTCTTGTCGCTTTTTCGAGGACCTCTTCAGGTGTGCGTTCGTTTGGGAGCACCGCTTTTTCTGAATTAGGGACCAAAGATGCGGCTTCTTCAACACCATCGACAAGTGGGTCGTCTTTAGATGCGGCACATAACGTACGGTGCGTGATCAGCGGTAGGCGCGCCCGATCATCATGGCCAAACGCGGCGTGGTACCCCTTGTGATAAGTCGTGAGTCCTTTCAAGACCTCTAAAACGATCTGTTGAATCGACTCTGTGGGCGGCATGGATGCGTTAACTTGGCGGAATTCAGGTGTGCGTTTGAAGTATGGAAAGTGAAGGACCTGATCCCTGACAAAATTCCAAGCCCAAATGAGATGTTGTCCGAATTCGTCTGGGTGCACTTCTGGAGCGTAGTTCGCTAGGAAATCTTCTTTGTCTTCCGGCGAAAACATTCCAATGCCGTCGAAGACTAATTGTCCGACTCTATCAGGATAATGAATGGCAAGTTCGCAGGCGATATGGGCGCCCGTGTGGCTGCCATACACATCGCATTGCTCCAGACCAAGAGAATCCATAATCCGCACGACACTTTCGGCGTAATCATCGGCTCCAGGTCTGTCTTGTGTCGGCGGCGGAGAATCCCCGAACCCGAGCGTGTCTGGAGCAATTACGCGTCGGGTCTTACCCAAGACTTCCATGATTGGAACAAGGTTGATTGATGAGGAAGGTGAGGCGTGGATCATGTAGAGCGGTTTACGATCTCCCGCGGACTCGTCTCCGCAGGTTCGATAATGAACTTGCCCTTCAGTGATACGCGTAAAGGCGCGATCAACTCTGGCTGCCATGATGTGCCCTTTCCTCTCCGTCTTTTTGTGTTTAGGTCCGTCCAAATGGGATGCGTTCAACGATACCCATCGGATCTCTTCGGGAGTCTTGCGCCAATACAGTGAGGTGGCGAATGTGGACCGGATTGCGGATAGCTTTTTTTGATAAGGCTGTGATTGCTGCGGTGCAATCTGCTCGTTCTTGGTCATCTTCGATGCGGTCGGTCAACGGAATGAAGAAGCGGAATTCCTCCATGACATAAGGATACCCCCAGTGCTTCAGCATCCGGTTTTGGTACACGGTTAGTTTTTCTTGGCGATACCGCCGGTCCATATTGGCATTAACGGGTTGGCGAAACCCCTCAAAAACGCGGACGCATTCCGAAGCCAAAGAGACGAGGTCGCGTGACGCAATGGTTGGCGTCAGGGCAATGAACTTGCCAATCACATTGACCTCAAGCTGAGGAATCTCGACGGGCTTCAGAAATTTCGCAAAGAGGTGAGCCGTATCCAGAAAGCCGTTTGTTGAGGACCCTGGGTTGATTTGGAACGGCGGCTTTAAAACACCATGTAACCCATCGGATCGGCGCCAATGCGTTAGTTCGGCGAGGCGGCTAACGCTGATCCCATTGACCACAGGTTGCTCAAAAAATTCCTGAGAGTCGATATCGCGACCGAGCCAAGTTCGACCGAAATCTGCCAGAAGGCTCCTTTTTTCAGGGACATAACTCAGAGCGTAACGGGCTGGCATAAGGATCTTCCGAGACCATAAATAATCGCTCACACTAACGTTAACTTGCGGAAGTGGAACCCCCTTTCCGGCAACAAAACGGTGTTCACGGGGTTGCCACCGGGTAGGCGCAAAAAAGGGCCCAGACGGGGAATCTCGGCCCTTTTCCGTATGACCAGGCTAAGACAAGGGGGTGCCGCTTAGCCTGAGAGAGATCGGACCGGTCAACACGCTACGGTTATTGTCCGGTCAACGAATGAAACCGTCTCACTATTGGTGAGGGGCATCAATTCACGACCCCGTGAAAGGCCGCTTGGGCGGCCTGAGGGCGACGAGCGTGATGATGTGAAAGACTTGTTGCAAAGCTTGATTTGACCCGTTTTCTGTCCCGTGTAGATAAGGTAAATTAGTTTCTTTCGTTACCCTTCGGACCGGCCATGTCCTCACCAACACCCACAGATAATATTGATCTTCCAAAGCGTCTGGCTGATTTTCCAACGCTTCCTGAGGCGCTTGATTACGCGGCGCAGGGGGAGACGGGGTTTAACTTCTATTCGTCTCGTGGTGACTTAAAGCATGTGCTGCCTTTTGCTGAGTTGAGTGCGCGTTCAAAAGCGGCGGCATTGAATATCATCGGTGGTGGCGTAGTGCCTGGTGATCGGGTGGCACTTTTGGCTGAAACAGCCCCTGCTTTCCTTGTCGCATTCTTTGCCTGCCAATACGCGGGTGCCATCCCAGTTCCCATGCCGACGCCTGTCGCGTTCGGTCGTCGTGACGCTTATATCGGTCAAATTCGAAATCAGATTACGTCCTCGGGCTCGGTGATGGTGATTACACCTGAAGATTTCTCACCATTTGTCGAAGAGGCGACCAACGGACTTGATTTGCTTTTGGTCGGAACCCTGGACGATCTCACCGGGCTGCCTAAAGGCGATGCTCTACAACCAGGTGGTCCAGACGACCTGTGTTATCTGCAATACAGTTCTGGCAGTACACGCTTTCCAAAAGGAGTCGCCGTATCGCACACAAATCTCATGGTGAATTGCGCAGCCATGAACGTAGCGGTCGGCAATGCGCCAGGCGAACGTGCTGTCTCTTGGCTCCCCTTCTATCATGACATGGGTTTGGTCGGCTTTATGTTGGGGTGCTTAACCGCACAGACCACCGTTGACTATCTGCCCACGGAAGATTTTGCGCGCCGGCCTCTGACCTGGCTGCGACTGATCAGTGATAACAAAGCGACAATGTCCTACGGACCAAGCTTTGGATATGAACTGTGTAGTCGCCGGTTTGCGTCATCTAGTGCAACGGCGCCTGATCTGGATTTGTCTAGTTGGCGTGTCGCGGGTATCGGTGGCGAGATGATTAAACCGCTTGTGATGCGCGGTTTTGATGATGTTTTTAAGTCTTGCGGGTTTTCGGACTCGTCTTTCAATGCATCGTATGGCCTGGCCGAATGTGTTCTCGGCGTGAGTTTTAGTACGCCTGGCACGGGTATGATTCTCGACCATATTTCTAAGCAAGAATTAGGCGATAATCATCGTGCTGTACCTGTAGAAGACGATGGCTCTGGTATTGGCCGAACGTTTGTTGCCTGCGGTCGTGTCATCAATGGTCACACCGTAGAAATTCGCGACGAAGATGGCGTTGCCATGGCAGAGCGTGAAATCGGGCGCGTGTTTTTCGATGGCCCGAGTGTGATGCAAGGCTACTACGGTGATCAGGAAGCAACGGACGCCTGCATCCATGATGGTTGGCTCGATACCGGAGACCTTGGCTATTTCTTGGGTGATGAATTGATCATCGTTGGCCGTTCAAAAGATATGATGATCGTCAATGGCCGCAATTATTGGCCGCAAGATATTGAGTGGACGGTTGAGCGTATGGAGGGCATGCGGTCAGGCGATGCAGCAGCCTTCACGTTGGAACAAGATGATGGTGGCGAAAAGCCAACCATATTGGTGCAATGCCGACCATCGGCAGAAGATGTTCGCGATGCCCTTGCTGCTGAGGTTAGAGCGCGCGTTCAAGATCAAGTCGGTTTGGCTTGTGATGTGATTCTTGTTCCGCCGCGGACATTGCCAAAAACATCGTCTGGCAAACTCGCGCGCGGCAAGGCAAAGGCGAGCTTCTTGACGGGTGAGATTCAACCTTTGGCTCCCAGCGCATAGCGCGCTGCCCTGTCCGTGACAGATACGCTTACCATTGCAGTGACCGGAGCGACGGGTTTCCTTGGTGGCCACGTCATTCGTGCGGCGCGGGACAGGGGGCATCACGTTCGAGCGCTGAGCCGCAACCCAAAGCCCTTAGGGTCTGATGATGGCGTGCGGTGGATTACTGGAACGCTTGAGGACAAAGCCGGGCTGGCGGAGTTGGTGTCCGGCGCCGACGTTGTGGTCCATGCGGCCGGAGCGATCAAGGCGCTGAGCCGGGATGCTTTCTTTCGGGTCAACCGAGATGGAACGCGGGCCGTTGCTGATGCTGCGGCCCACGCTGGCGTTAAGCGGTTCGTCTTGGTGTCGTCTTTGGCGGCCCGAGAAGAAAAACTGTCCCCATATGCGGCCAGCAAGCGTGCTGCGGAGATGGTTGCTGATGAGTACGCCCAAAAATTTGACACAGTGATTTTGCGACCACCGGCCATTTATGGCCCAGGGGACCAAGAGACGGTGCGTCTATTTCAGATGGCGGTGAATGGCTTCTTAATTGCACCGGGTTCCGCCGACGCCCGCATGTCTTTGGTGCATGTCGGCGATGTCGCGGAAGCTGTTCTCGTCTGTTGCCAGGGTGATCAAGGCCCGGCGCCACTCGAAATTGATGATGGCAAGGCCGGAGGATATAGCTGGCAAGATTTAGCGGATGCCGCATCAAAGGGGGTGGATCGACCCACCAAACTTGTTCATCTGCCGAACATTTTTGTGTGGGTAATGGGTTTCGTGGGCAGCCTCAAGGCGCTCCTGACCCGGTCCCCCGGCCATGCTGACGCTCGGAAAAGTGCCTGAGCTTCGTCATCGCGACTGGGTGGCGGCAGGACCGCGTCCGGAAGGCTGGCAGCCGAATTGGGGTCTAGAGGCCGGCTTTAAAGACGCAATCGATTGGTATTGCTCACAAAATGTTTTGAAACGTTACTTTTAAA
>CALSLN010000020.1 GCA_943787205.1 uncultured Rhodospirillaceae bacterium | reverse complement strand
CACTTCCAACAATTGTCAGGCCTTGTTCTGGTGTCGGCCGTACTGCGATCTCGGAGCGCACACCCTCTCGCACAGCTTCCGCCGAACTATCTCCAGTCGTCGGGCAGGTCGTTCCACGATAAAGCACGTCGCGGGCTGGCGCATAAACCAAACCCAGTGCTGGTGTGCCATCAATGATCAGGCCGATGTTGACTGTAAAAGACCCGCGCTTGTGAACGAATTCTTTAGTGCCGTCCAAGGCGTCCACACACCAGAAGGTCGTGCCCTCAAATTCAGGAAACCCCTCTGCGGCGCACTGCTCTTCTGCAACGATTGGGATGTCCGGTGCAATCTCAGAAAGCGCTTTTAAAATGATTGCTTCCGAGGCTCCGTCGGCGGCTGTCACAGGAGAGTTGTCAGATTTGATCTCGACGTCGAAGTCGGTCTCGTAGATTTCCATGATCACGTCACCGCACGCGCGGACCGTATCTTCAAGATGATCTGCGTACGCCGTGAGTGTCGCCAGATCTAGGGTTCCATGCGCCAATGATTCGTCTTTCTTGTCGTGTTTCTTACGCGGCTTTAGTCGCCGCGCGTTGAATGGCATGCCAAATCTTTAGGGGAGTCATTGGCATTTCGATATCGCTGACCCCAAGCGGTGAGAGGGCATCAATCACGGCATTTGCAACGGCTGGCGTTGAGCCAATCGTTCCTGCTTCACCTGCGCCTTTAGCGCCAAGCCTGTTGCTGGGTGAGGGCACTTCTGTGTAGTGAAAATCGAAGGCAGGCACGTTGTCAGCGCGCGGCATGGTGTAATCCATGAAAGACCCGTTCACCAGCTGCCCGCTTTCATCGTAGACGGACTCTTCATACAACGCTTGGCCAAGGCCTTGGCCAGCACCGCCGAGAATTTGCCCCTCTAGCATCAATGGGTTGAGGATGACCCCGATGTCGTCTTCGATGACGTACTTGATAAATTCAATTTCGCCGGTTGCCGGATCGATTTCTATTTCACAGAGATGACACCCATTAGGGAATGTTGGCGCAACAGGAGGCTGCTCAACAACAGTGACGAGACCGGGTTCAACATCATCCGGGCGGAGGTTGTCATCAAACGAGGCTTTCGCGACGTCCGCGAGCGATGCTGACCTATCCGTGCCTGCGATGCGGAATGTTCCATCGGCAAATTCGATATCCACTTCCGCGGCTTCTAACAAATTGGCCGTTACCTTTTTGCCGTTCTCAATGAGCGCCTCTGCAGTCGTGACAACGGCGCTGCCCCCGGCGGAAAGGGCGCGGCTCCCGCCAGTGCCCATGCCTTGCTCAATGTCATCTGTGTCACCCATGCGCACTTCGATGTCGTCCATCTCGATGCCCAGGGTTTCAGCTGTGAGCTGAGAGAAGGTTGTTTCTTGGCCTTGGCCATTGTTTTGACTGCCGCTTCGAACAGTGACCTTGCCTGACCCATCGACGGATAGTCTTGCGTACTCGGTCGGGCCGCCACCGCAGGCTTCAATGTAATAGCTCATGCCAAGTCCGCGCAGTTTACCGCTTGCGGCGGATTCTTTTCTTCGATCTTCAAACCCGGCCCAATTCGCCCTGTTCATGGCAAGGTCCATGAGTTTGGCGTACTCGCCAGAATCGTATGGCATGCCGAGCGGAGTTTTGTATGGGAATGCTTCTGGTTTAACGAAATTACGACGACGAATTTCATCGGCTGGGATGCCCATTTCCCTGGCCGCCTTGTCGACCAAACGTTCGACCACGTAAGCGGACTCAGGTCGTCCTGCGCCGCGATAGGCATCCACGGGCGTTGTGTTGGTCATCGTGACCTTAACGTCCACATGAGCGGCCTCTAAGTCGTAGCAGCCGCACAACATGCCGCAGCCAGCCATAGTTGGGATCATGGCGCCGAATTGTGAGACGTACGCGCCGACGTTACCCATGGACGATACGCGGATGGCTAGAAAGCGACCGTCATTGGTTACGGCGAGGTCAGCGTGATTAATTTGGTCTCGACCGTGGGTGTCATTCAGGAAACTCTCAGTGCGATCACCGGTCCACTTCACGGGGCGCCCAATCACTTTAGTTGCGAACAACGCGGCAAGGGGTTCGTTAAACAAGAAGTTTTTCATGCCGAAGCCACCACCCACGTCGGGGCAGATCACGCGTAAATTCTCGACAGGAATATCAGCTGCTTTTTTGCCGTTCTTACCGGTGATCCATTGCTTCAGCTTGTGCGAGCCCTGTGAGCCTGTGGTCAGGGTGTAGCGATTGCTTTCGCTGTCGTACTCAGCGAGGGCGCCACGCGGCTCGATTGCCGTTGGCGCTATGCGGTTGTTAATGAGGTCAATGCTGATGACTTTGTCTGCTTTGGCAAAAGCTGCTTCGGTGGCGTCTTTGTCCCCCATAGACCAGTGAACCAGCAGGTTGCCTTTTACGCCGTCAAACAATTGTGGCGCGCCTTCGGCTAAAGCAGACGGCATATCGGCGACAGCGGGGCGTTCGTCATACTCGACTTCAATGAGCTCTGATGCGTCGCGCGCTTGTCCCATGGTTTCGGCAACCACCACAGCCACTGGCTCGCCGACGTACCGCACAACACCGTTTGCCAAGATCGGGCGGCCTGGAACGTGCGGGACTTGTCCGTCCGGTCCGGGTGGGACCGAGTCGAAGGGCATACCTGTGAATCCAGCGGCTTCTAGGTCTTCGTTAACGAAGACACCGAGCACGCCGTCGGCGCTTTTGGCAGCCGAGGTATCAATGGATTTCACATCAGCATGGGCATGCGGTGATCGCAATACAGCCAGCCACGTCTGATTGGGGAGATTAACGTCGTCCGTATATTGTCCGGTGCCGGTCACGAAGCGTTGATCTTCGATCCGTCGGATCGACTGACCCATTCCAAACTTGCCCATACTGATAGTCTCCTACTCGTCTCAAAAACATCGCCTCTGGGAGGCTTTGAGCACACCATAGCCGCAGGAAACGGCCTGTCCAGTGGAACCAAAGGCGCGCGCACCAGCCGCTTCCCCTTGTTCCCAGGCGAGGCGGACCCTAGGGTAGAGATACGTTTAGATTTAAAGGATTCATCATGAAAATATCGTTCGCGAAATTGTCCCGTCCGGCCTCTGGAGCTGTTGCTGTTGGCGTCGCCGATGGCGGGAAGCTCGGCAAAACAGGGCAGATTATTGACCGGGCGACAGGTGGGGCTTTATCTGCAGCTATGAAGGCGGCCAAGCACACTGGGCAATCGGGTACGACACTCTCTGTTTATGCGCCGCCGCGATCGAAATTGACCACGGTTGTTGTGGTCGGCTTGGGTAAAGCCAAGGACATGACGGCTCAATCCATCGAAGAAGCTGGCGCAAAGCTCTACGATACGCTGTCGCAAGAGCCCCGGGTCACAATCGTTCTCGACGATATAAAGAATGCAGCCGTAGACGGTGGGGAGGTGGCCGCCGCTCTTGTGTCTGGTGCCGTACTCAAGTCTTACCGGTTCGACAAATATAGAACGACCGAGAAAGCGTCCGCTAAGCCGAAGTTGAATTCCATTGCGGTTGCCTCCAATGCCTTCGCTGAGGCCCGTGCGGCTTATAAAGTGCGTGAGGCTGTCAATGCAGGCGTGTTGCTGACGCGTGATTTGGTGAGCGAGCCGCCTAACGTTTTGAACCCGGTTACTTTTGCGGAGCGAGCCAAGGCGCTCGCCGGTGACGGTCTAAAAGTCAAAGTTATCGGCCGTAAGGACATGGAGAAAATGGGCATGGGCGCGTTGCTCGGCGTCTCCCTGGGCTCGATCACTGAACCCAAGATGGTCGTGTTTGAATGGAATGGCGCAGGCAAAGATGACCCGACAGTGGCGTTTGTCGGCAAGGGCGTAACGTTTGATTCCGGTGGGATCAGCCTCAAGCCTGGCGCGGGCATGTGGGATATGAAATGGGATATGGGTGGCGCAGGTGTTGTCACGGGATTGTTCAAGGCGCTGGCTGGGCGAAAGGCCAAAGTGAACGCGGTTGGTATTCTAGGCTTAGTCGAGAATATGCCTGACGCTAAAGCGCAGCGTCCGGGGGATGTTGTCACGTCAGCCGATGGTCAGACGATTGAAGTATTAAACACGGATGCCGAAGGCCGTCTCGTCCTCGCGGATGCGCTTTGGTACGTCCAGGAGCATCACAAGCCAGACACCATTGTTGATCTTGCCACGCTGACTGGGGCCATCATTGCCGCGCTTGGCCCGCATTACGCAGGTCTGTTTTCAAATGATGATGACCTTTCGTCCCAATTGCAGGCGGCTGGTCAAGGGGTCAATGAACGGTTGTGGCGTATGCCGGTTGGTCCCGAGTACGACAAGATGATCAACTCGCCGATCGCTGACATGAAAAACCTCGGTGGCAAATATGCCGGGGCGACCACTGCAGCACAATTCCTTCAGCGCTTTATTCGCAAAGGAACGGCATGGGCGCACTTGGATATCGCGGGTGTGACGTGGGGTGAAGGACCGACGGCCTTAGCGCCTAAGGGTGGCACCGGCTATGGCGTGCGTTTGCTGGATCGTTTTGTGGCGGATCAATACGAAAAGTAAAAATCGCGCTGGATTTAACGGTTCGGGCGCGTGTGCTTGTCCATCTTGAAGGCATACACACACACTGCGTCGTCTTTAATGCCAGAGTCACCTTTGGCGCCGAGATCGGTAAAGAACTCGGCGATTTCGGCTGATCGAATTTCTGATTCGGCAGTCCGCATCAGACCTTTATCGCCGTTCTTGATCTTATGGTACTTGTTCAGTTCCATCTTCGGATTGATAGATGTTGAAACGTACCACTCTTTATAGTTACCGCCGTGCTTGCCCATAAAGGCTTGAAAGTCATCAAGAATATCGGATTTCGATTTTGCCATTTTTGTCTCGTTCTCGGTACAGTATTTAGGACTCGCTACTACAGGCTCAGGGTTAGGTCAAACAACAGTTGTAAGGCCCTAGATCAGTTACACCTTTTCGGACGTAGTCTGTGTAGGGACATTAAAAATCGACAGATTCTCGAATCATGCACCTGTCAAAAACCATTGTTCGCCCTTGCCTGATCTTCGAACGCCCCTTCATGACGTAAAGTTGCAAATAAAGTCTAAATATTTGTTGGGGACGGTTGCGCCGTGCGGGGGGCAACGGTAAACGAGCCACACCTAATCCGCTCAACCTGAAAGTTTAGCAATGACCGAGCTCGTCCGTCCCTTTAAAGCCTTACGACCCCGTCCAGATCAGGCTGATGCCGTTGCCGCACCGCCTTACGATGTTCTGAACACAGAAGAGGCTCGGGTCCGGGCAGACGGTCGCCCAAATAGCTTTCTACATATTTCAAAGCCTGAAATTGACCTGCCCGAAGGCACGAATGTTTATGCGCAAGAGGTCTATGGCAAAGGTGCTGAAAACCTGAACCGGCTGGTCGCCGAGGGAATTCTTATTCGGGAAGACAAACCCTGTTACTACGCCTATCGCTTGACCATGGGTGACCATGTTCAGACGGGCGTTGCCATGGCGGCCTCGGCATCGGCGTACGATGCCAACGACATTCGCAGGCATGAATTTACACGCCCAAAGAAAGAAGACGACCGGGTCAACCAGATCACTGCGCTCAATGCGCAAACTGGTCCAGTCTTGTTGGCCTACAAATCCTCTGCAGCGGTGAAGGCTGTGCTGGATGCCGTGACCGCAGCCGATCCAACTTATGACGTGACAGCGGATGACGGTGTCGGCCACGCCATTTGGGTAATCAATGACGACGCGCGTATTGCAGCGCTGACGGCTGCCTTTAACAGCATGCCAGCCCTATACATTGCTGATGGTCACCACCGCTCCGCTGCAGGATCCCGTGTTGCGAAGACCAAGCCGGATACAGAAAGCGCGCAGTTTTTTCTCACGGTGGCCTATGCCGATGATGAAATGAGTATTCTCGATTACAATCGGGTGATCAAAGATCTCAACGGGCATTCGGCCGAAGACCTGCTGGCAAAAATCGGTGAGCGATTTGATGTTGTCCGTGCAGACGCGCAAGCCAAACCGTCAAAGCCAACGCAGTTCGGGATGTATCTTGATGGTGCGTGGTACGAACTTAATCTTCATGAGGACTATGTGCCGAGTGATGACCCTGTTGGGCGACTAGACGTCAGCCTGTTGCATGCCAACCTGATCGAGCCTCTGCTCGGCATAGCAGACCCGCGCACAGATGAGCGCATCGATTTCGTTGGCGGCATTCGTGGTTTGGATGGGCTGGAAAAACGCGTGAAGTCCGGCGAGATGGCCGTGGCTTTCGCGTTGTTTGCAACCAGCATGGCTGACCTCATGGCCGTCGCAGATGCCGGCGAAGTCATGCCACCCAAGTCCACCTGGTTTGAACCCAAATTGGCTGACGGTTTGTTGAGCCACGTGTTGGATTAGTTGTTTGTGTATACCTCGGGGCATCTGCCATCAGTTTCATAACCGATAAACTGATAGGCCTTACGTTTTAGGACGTTGCTTTGTTTCTCTTGGACGCAAGCGAACCCATTAGTTCTATAACCAAAGACAACTTCACGCCCAGATGTGGTTCTGACACCATTGTCAAATTCTACTACTAATCTGTTTCCTTCGGAGGTGATTCGATCATAAATCACGGGTGGTTGAAGTCCGACGACCTTGACTTTGTATATTACACCATCGGAGAAGCGTTCCGATTTCAAGAGGGCGCTAAACAAGACTATCGAGACCATCAAGAATAATAGCCAGCCACGGCGGCATATGTTTCTCAGAGTTATTGCAATATCGGACTTCCAATGCATATGCCGCAGTGCGCGTCCAAAACTGTTCGCTCTAACCGTGCGTTCGTCCTGTGTCGTCTGATGTTCTGCTTTTTTGTACACGAACCCTGCCTAGTCTATGGTCCCTGATCACCGAAGAATAACTACAACATACCCTAGCACGTTAGTTTATTCACGCATGGCAGATCACAACCTTAACGTCCTCGTCATTGCTGGTCCGACTGCCAGCGGTAAATCCGGGTTGGCATTGCGCCTGGCAGAAGAGCTGGGTGGTGTCGTGATCAACGCGGACAGCATGCAGGTCTATTCTGATCTGCGTGTTCTTACGGCACGTCCTAGCATCGAAGATGAAGCGCGGGTTCCTCATAAACTGTATGGATATCTTGATGGCGCAGAGGTTTGCACTGCTGCTGCTTGGGCAGCTCGGGCCGCGGAAGAAATCACGACCGCACGTAACAACAATCAGGTGCCTATCGTTGTCGGTGGCACTGGCCTCTATTTAAAAGCGCTGATCGAAGGTTTGTCGGATATTCCCGAGGTACCCTTAGAGGTGCGGCAAACCGCTCGTCGTTTGCGTTTAGAGCAAGGTAATGACGCGCTCTACCAAAGCCTGCTGGATAAAGATCCCGAAGGGGCTGCGCGTCTCAAACCGAAAGATCGCCAACGCGTTCTGCGTGCTTGGGAAGTCCTCGAGGCCACTGGCACACCTCTTCACGTTTGGCAGGCCAAGTCACAGCCCAAACCGTTGATCGATGGTCCGTTCCATACCGTCCTGTTCCAGCCGCTGCGCGAAAATCTCTATGCCGCCTGCAATGGCCGGTTTGAGGTGATGTTGGAATGCGGCGCTCTGGCCGAAGTGGAGGCTCTGATGGCGCGGGGGTTGGATTTAACCCTGCCGGTGATGAAAGCCCTCGGTGTGCCGGACCTGGCAGCATTCGTGAGGGGTGAAATGAGCCTCGAAGACGCTGTAACCAAGGCTCAGCAACACACACGGAACTATGCCAAGCGCCAAACCACGTGGTTTAAAGGTCAATTTAGTGCGTCTGAAACACTAGATGCGCAATATTCGGAAAGTTTATTTAAAGAAATCTTTCCTAAAATTCGCCAATACCTGTTGACCTAGCGGGAGGGGCTTGATAGTTACCCTCGCTTCCCGCCCCCCATTGGAGGCGGTTTGTCTTTTTATGGAATAGAAAAGCGTCGAAACCCCAGAGTGAGAGAGGGTTGGCGCGCTTAGGAACGGATTACGATGCCACGGGATACAATAGACGGCCGGCAGATGCTCGGCGCCCGCATTATTCTTAAAGCCCTCGAAGAGCAGGGCGTTGAGGTCGTGTTTGGGTATCCAGGTGGCGCGGTCCTTCCCGATTTATGACGAGATCTTTAAGCAGAACCGATTCGCCACATCTCTGGTGCGGCACGAGCAAGGCGCTGTTCCATGCGGCAGAAGGCTATGCCCGGTCCACCGGTAAAGTTGGCGTTGTTCTGGTGACCTCAGGTCCTGGCGCGACCAATGCTGTGACCGGCCTGACCGACGCGTTGATGGATTCCATTCCGGTGGTGTGTCTGACCGGTCAGGTGCCGACGCACTGATTGGCAATGATGCGTTTCAGGAAGCCGATACCATTGGCATCACCCGGCCCTGCACCAAGCATAATTATCTGGTGAAGGACCCGATGATCTGGCCGACCGATACACGAGGCATTTTATGTCGCGCGGTCAGGCCGGCCCGGCCCGGTGGTGATCGATCTGCCGAAAGACGTGATGATGGCCAAGGCGCGGATTGACGACGCCGCGCGCATCACGTCCAGCAGCACAAAACCTACCGGCCGCACAACCGGCCGACCAGCGCCATCGAAGCTGTTGTTGATCTGATGGCCAATGCGGAACGCCCGTGTTTTATACGGGCGGTGGTGTCATCAATGCCGGCCGCCGGGCGTCTAAAACAGCTAGCGAGCTTTGGTGCGCAGACCGGGCTTCCCGATTACCATGACGCTGATGGGTCTTGGGGCTTATCCAGCGTCCGGTCCCAATTGGCTCGGTATGGTTGGCATGCATGGAACTTACGAAGCTAACTTGGCGATGCACGACTGTGACGTGATGATCAATATTGGCGCGCGCTTCGATGATCGTGTGACCGGCAACCTGAATTTCTTCTCACCCAACTCGAAGAAGATTCATATCGATATCGATCAGTCATCAATCAATAAGAATGTCATCGTTGATATTCCTGTTGTCGGTGATGCGGGTGTTGCCTTGTCTGCGATCACCAAAGCTTGGAAAGCGCGGAAGACTCGCCCTAAGCCGAAAGCGATGAAAGCTTGGTGGGCTGATATCAAGAAATGGATGGCCAAGGATTGCTTGGACTACACACAGGCGGGGTCGGTGATTAAGCCGCAGTACGCGATCCAACGACTGTTTGAATTGACCAAAAACCGTGAGACTTACATCTCGACCGAGGTTGGCCAGCATCAGATGTGGGCCGCGCAATTTTGCCGTTTTGATAAGCCGAACCGCTGGCTGACGTCTGGTGGTTTAGGCACCATGGGATACGGCTTGCCCGCGGCCATTGGCGCTCAATTGGGTAACCCGAAGGGCCTCTGTGTCGATATCGCTGGTGAAGCGTCGATCCTGATGAATATTCAGGAGTTGTCGACGGCCGTTCAATATCGTCTGCCGGTGAAGGTGTTTATTATCAACAACCAATACATGGGGATGGTTCGCCAGTGGCAAGAACTTCTTCATGGTGGTCGTTACTCAGAGAGCTATACGGACTCCTTGCCGGATTTCGTGAAGCTGGCCGAGGCATATGGTTTGGCCGGTCTGCGCGTTGAAGATCCAGCCAAAGTGGATGACACCATCAAAGAGATGATGGCTATTGATGGCCCGGTGATTGTCGACGTTCGCGTTGACCAGAAGGAAAACTGTTACCCGATGATTCCGTCGGGTGCAGCCCATAACCACATGATTCTCGGTCCTGAAGACGAAGACGAAAAAGCGATCACAGGAGATGGGTTGGCTCTCGTTTAGAGTTCGCCCCAATTGGAGAGACTGCCGTGAGCAGCAATTTATATGAAGGCTCAGTACCGACGTCGGTGCTGAAAGACACACTTGTTTACCGCCATACGATCGCGGTTCTGGTCGACAACGAGGCCGGCGTGCTTGCGCGTGTCATCGGTTTGTTTTCCGGCCGTGGGTACAACATCGAAAGCCTGACCGTTTCTGTCGTTGATGACGACGCGCAACTGTCGCGGATCAATCTCGTCACGTCAGGCACGCGGCAGATCGTTGAGCAAATCAAAGCCCAGCTTGGTCGCTTGGTGCCCGTCCATACTGTGAAGGACCTAACCGACGAAGGGCCGTCGGTCGGCCGTGACCTGGCTTTGGTCAAGGTTGATGGTGTTGGTGAGGAGCGGGTTGAGGCGCTGCGTATCGGAGATATTTTCCGTTGCAATGTTGTCGACTCAACAAACGGTTCTTTCGTCTTCGAAGTCGTGGGGACGTCGGAGAAAGTGGATGCCTTTATTGACCTGATGAAACCCCTGGGCTTGGTCGAAGTGTCTCGCACTGGCGTGGCCGCAATTGCGCGTGGGGCCGGCGGGATGGTTGATGAGGTTTTACTGAAGCCATCGCCCAAACCTAAGGCTTCAACTCGGCCAAAGAAGAAATCAACATCCAAGAGGAAGACGGCAGCGAAGAAAATTGCCAAGAAATCCTCGCCTAAACGTAAAACCGCCGCTAAGAAGGCGCGAACATCTTCAAAGAAAAAGCGTTAAGCAGAACGCGAATACCTCGAAAGGACGAAATCATGCGCGTGTATTATGACCGCGACGCCGACGTGAACATCATCAAGGGCAAGAAAGTTGCCGTCATTGGCTATGGCTCTCAGGGCCATGCTCACATTCTCAACATGCGTGATTCCGGCGTTGCCGACGTCTGTGTTGGCTTGAGGGAAGACTCCAGCAGCCGTGCAAAGGCTGAGGGTGAAGGTCTCAAGGTCATGAACCCAGCCGAAGCGTCTGCTTGGGCTGATGTGGTTATGATGCTGACTCCTGATGAATTGCAGGGTGATATTTACCGCGCCGACATCGAGCCAAACCTCAAAGAAGGTGGTGCGCTCGCATTTGCGCATGGTCTCAACATCCACTTCAATCTGATCGAAGCCCGCAAGGATCTCGATATCTTCATGGTTGCCCCTAAGGGCCCGGGTCATACGGTCCGGTCTGAATATGATCGCGGTGCTGGTGTGCCGTGTCTCGTTGCTGTGGCGCAGGATGCCTCAGGCAATGCCATGGATATCGCGCTGTCCTACGCCTCTGCCATTGGTGGCGGCCGGGCCGGGATTATCGAAACTACATTCCGTGAAGAGTGCGAAACAGACCTGTTCGGTGAACAGGCTGTGCTTTGTGGTGGGTTGTCTCACCTCATCCGTGCTGGGTACGAAACACTGGTTGAAGCCGGATATGCGCCGGAAATGGCCTATTTCGAATGCCTTCACGAAGTTAAATTGATCGTCGACTTGATGTACGAAGGCGGTATGGCCGACATGCGTTACTCGGTGTCCAATACAGCTGAGTACGGCGACTATGTCTCTGGTCCTCGGGTTATTACGGATGAGACCAAGGCTGAGATGAAGAAGATCCTCACGGATATTCAAGATGGCCGCTTCGTCCGCGACTGGATGAGCGAATGCCAGGCTGGTCAGCCAAGCTTTAAAGCTACCCGTCGGAACTGGTCCGAGCACGGCATTGAAGAGGTTGGTGAAAGACTTCGCGCCATGATGCCATGGATTGGCGGTGACAAGGCCCTTGTGGATAAGAGCCGAAATTAGCCTTTTAAGCTCCGAGAAAAGGAAAAGGGGCCTCAGGGCTCCTTTTTTTATGGACTTCACCGCAATTTAACCATTTTTCGTGCTAAGTTATTGACTTAGTGGGTGGAACGTACTTTTTAGGCATCGGTATTGCCGGTTTTGGACTTGTCCAAGCCGGTTTCGAATAAGGAAAAGCAGGTGATCTCTTCGGTCACAGAGACTCAAAAGCACAGCATTTCTGCCGTTTCTTCGGCGGATGTGGTGGCGCGTGCGCGTCTTGCAAGCCTGCTTCTCACAGACCTGGGTCTGCGACTTAACAGCCCCTGAACGTCGATTAGTCCGAGCGACTGACGTTTTAGGGGATCAAGCGCAGCACTGTTGTCGCTCGAACGAGCCTTCGTACAAACACCCAGTCGTGAGAAAAAAAATGAACACCAACCGCGTTATTATTTTTGACACCACCTTACGTGACGGCGAGCAATCGCCCGGCGCGTCCATGAATCGTGAAGAAAAAGTCCGTATCGCCAAGATTTTAGAGGCGATGCGTGTCGATGTTATCGAAGCTGGCTTTGCCATTGCGTCCCAAGGTGATTTTGACGCCATCAAAGCCGTCGCCGAAGTTGTAAAAGACTCCACCATTGCCAGTTTGGCCCGTGCGGCCAAGGGCGATATTCAGCGTGCCGGTGACGCGATCAAACCTGCCAATAGCGGGCGCATTCACACCTTCATTTCCACCTCGCCGCTTCATATGAAGTACAAATTGCAAATGGAGCCCGAGGCGGTCCACCAGGCTGTCATCGATAGCGTCACGTTCGCACGTCAGTTTACCGACGATGTCGAATGGTCCGCTGAAGACGGCTCTCGTACCGAACACGACTTTCTGTGTCGCTGTGTTGAATCCGCAATCGATGCCGGGGCGAGTACAATCAATATTCCCGATACGGTCGGCTACACGGTGCCAGACGAATATCATGCGCTGATCACTATGCTGTTTAATCGGGTTCCGAATATCGATAAGGCCGTGATCTCCGTTCATTGCCATAACGATTTGGGATTGGCTGTGGCCAATTCCTTGGCTGCTGTTCAGGCTGGAGCCCGTCAGATCGAATGCACAATCAACGGCTTGGGTGAGCGGGCTGGCAATGCGGCTTTAGAAGAAGTCGTGATGGCGCTGAAGACGCGCAAAGATCACATGCCGTTTCACACCGATATTGAAACTGAACTGATTACCAAAGCGTCTCACATGGTCTCGACTGTGACTGGTATTTCCGTTCAGCCGAACAAGGCCATTGTTGGTGCGAACGCCTTTGCGCATGAGTCTGGCATCCATCAGGACGGCGTTCTTAAGCACGCTGAAACCTATGAGATTATGACACCGGAATCTGTTGGCCTGAAGAAATCCACTCTTGTGATGGGTAAGCATTCCGGCCGCCACGCCTTCAAAGAAAAACTGAAGGAGTTGGGCTTTACGCTGGGCGACAATGCCATGAATGATGCGTTCAAGCGGTTCAAAGATTTGGCCGATAAAAAGAAAGAGATCTACGACGAGGACATTGTTGCTATTGTTGATGAGGAATCTCGCGACAATGACATCATTAAGTTTGTGTCCTTGCAGGTGGTCTGTGGCTCCAAGGTCGAGCATCAGACAGCGGAGTTGGAGTTGGACGTGGACGGTGAGTTGCTTTCAACAACCGCCGAGGGTGATGGCCCTGTTGACGCCACATTCAACGCCATTATGGCTTTAACGACTGATACCCAGCATCTGCAATTGTATCAAGTACATGCGGTGACGGAAGGGACCGACGCGCAAGCTGAAGTCACAGTTCGTCTAGAAGAAAATGGAAAGACGGTTATGGGGCAGGGTGCGGATACGGATACGCTGGTTGCGTCTGCCCGGGCTTATGTGAATGCGCTTAACAAACTGATGGTTAAGCGCGAGAAAACGGCTCCTGAAGCGATGGCGGTGTAAAGATGCCGTTCATTGATGCGGGACTGAAGTAAAGAGACATCCGAAGCGTTCGGCGGTGTTGTCAGAATTTGGCAGCCGACCGGACGCTTCGAACGTTTACAACAAGGGCGTTGAGGCTATGGGCCTTGGCGATAAGAGATAGAGAGACAAAGTTTATGTTCGCGAGTTTGTTCGGATGGTTATCTGCCGATATGGCAATCGATCTTGGGACCGCAAATACGTTGGTTTATGTCAGGGGGCGGGGCATCGTCCTGAACGAACCTTCTGTGGTTGCGCTTCAAGAAGAGAAGGGCCGAAAAATTGTGCGCGCGGTTGGCAATGAGGCGAAGCAGATGCTTGGTCGGACTCCGGGGACCATTCAAGCTATTCGTCCTCTACGCGACGGCGTCATTGCTGATTTCGAAGTTGCCGAAGAAATGATCAAGCACTTCATTCGCAAAGTTCACAATCGGAAAGGTTGGGCGAGCCCCATGGTGGTAATCTGTGTGCCATCAGGATCAACCGCGGTTGAACGGCGTGCCATTCAGGAATCTGCTGAAGCGGCAGGCGCCCGCAAAGTCTTCCTGATTGAAGAGCCAATGGCTGCCGCTATCGGTGCCGGCCTTCCTGTGACGGAACCAACGGGGTCTATGGTTGTGGATATTGGCGGCGGCACGACTGAGGTCGCTGTGTTGTCACTCGGTGGCATCGTCTACGCCCGATCCGTGCGCGTTGGTGGCGACATGATGGATGAAGCCATCATTAATTACATTCGCAGACACCATAACCTTTTGGTTGGTGAAAGCTCTGCCGAGCGCATCAAGAAAGAAATCGGCTGTGCCTGTCCTCCGGAAACTGGGGATGGCGAGACGATTGAAATTAAGGGTCGCGATTTAATGAATGGCGTGCCGAAGGAAATCGTCATTAGCCAACGCCAAATCGCTGAAGCTTTGGCCGAGCCTGTAACTGCCATTATCGATGCCGTCAAAGTTGCTCTTGAGCACACAGCGCCAGAGTTGGCCGCTGATCTTGTCGACAAGGGCATCGTTTTGACAGGTGGTGGTGCGATGCTGAGCAAGCTTGATTTTGTCTTACGTCATGCGACTGGCCTGCCGGTTTCAATCGCTGATGAGCCGCTAAACTGTGTCGCTTTGGGCACCGGTATGGCGTTGGAGCAAATGAAGGTTATGCGTGGTGTGTTAACCTCTATGTACTAAGAGAGTGCTGAGGGAAGCCAATTGTGGGTGGTCGGTGTCTTCTGATATCGACGAAAAGGAGGGATGAGAGTGAAGCAACCGACGGGACAGATCTCCCGGCTAGGGACTTTTAAGTACCTAGCGCAGCGGTTCGCCTTTCTCAGTCTTATTGGGATGACCTTCGCTCTCATGCTGATCGGTAAAGCGGATACGGTCATCGTAGAGCGCGCGCGCATGGCCGTTTCAGATGCGGTCACCCCTATTCTTCGCGTCATGGCTGAGCCTGCGGCGAGTATTTCCCAATTCGTCACCAATGTTCAGGAATTGGGCGCGATCCGTGAACAAAACACAGACCTTCGCGAGACCAATGCTCGTTTGCTCGAATGGCAAGCCGTTGCGCAGAAGCTCGAGAATGAAAACCGGCAGTTGCGTGCCTTGCTTGGAACGGTCAATGAGCCGGGCGCGCATGCAATCTCTGCGCGCGTTGTTGCGGACTCTGGTGGCGCTTTTGCACAAAGCGTCCTCATCACCGCTGGCGGACGTGACGGCGTCGCTAAAGGTCAAGCCGTTGTTACCGGGGAAGGTCTAGCAGGCCGTGTGACTCAAGCGGGTTATAGATCTGCCCGTGTTCTGCTTGTTACTGATATTAACTCACGTATTCCTGTGCGTGTTGGTGAGGCTGGTGACCGGGCGATTTTGGCTGGTAACAACTCACCCCGCCCAAGATTGATTTTCTTGGGCGTCAAATCTGCCATTGCCCCTGGCGATCGTGTGGTTACGTCTGGTGACGCTGGTGCGTTCCCGCCGGGCCTTCCTGTCGGTCGTGTTGTCGTTTCTGATGAGTCATCGGCGTTGATCGAACCTTTCGTCTCCCGTGACCGGTTGCAGTATGTCGAAGTTCTTGATTTCGGTTTAACCGGTATTCTTGCGGATGCTGACGGACCGCAATGACGGAGATTACGCAGCGCCGAACGACGTGGCAAAAACTTGATGCGCGCGCGCGCACAGTGTTGCCGTTTGGTCTGACGGTCATCGTACTTCTCTTCGGCATGACCCCGACATACGTTCCTGGGTTGGCCCAAATCACGCCGATGTATACTTTGGTGGCGATATATTTTTGGGCAATCTATAGGCCCGATCTGTTGGGCTATGGTCTCGGATTCGTCATTGGTGTGTTGGAAGACTTGTTGACTGGCGCACCGCTCGGTGTTGGTGCGCTGACGCTTTTATTGACCCAATGGATCGTTTTTAATCAGCACAAATTTTTCCATGCTAAGCCCTTTGCCATTACGTGGTTTGCGTTTGGGCTCGTGGCTTTCGGCGCTATGCTTTTGAAGTGGGTTGGTATCGGATTGGTTACATCAAGCGGCTTTACTCCGTTTGGAGATTTGTTCGCCTCGTATCTCATTACGGTTGCTGTTTATCCCATCATCGCGTGGCTTTTCTCGAAAGCGCAGTCTGGGCTGCTGGTTGAGCCATGATTATCAACCGTGATAACGACCGTATTCGTCTGTTTAATAGGCGTGCCGCCGTGCTCGGCGGTGGCCAAGCGCTTTTGGTCTCAGCGCTCGTTGGGCGCATGTATTACCTTCAAGTCATCGAAGCTGATCGGTATCGGATGCTCGCTGAGGAGAACCGCATCAACCTGCGTCTTCTCCCGCCACCGCGCGGTCGAGTGTTGGACCGTTTTGGGGAAGCGCTCGCCGTGAATCGGCAAAACTTCCGTGTCCTTATCGTGTCTGAACAAACGCGAGACGTTGCATCGACACTTGACGCGTTGGCCGCTGTAATTGATCTATCGGAATACGATCGCGATCGTGTGCAAAAGGAAGTGCGCCGTCGCCGAAGTTTCGTGCCGGTCACCGTTCGCGAGAATTTGAATTGGGAAGAAATGGCGAGTATTCAAGTGAATGCGCCTGACCTTCCGGGCGTGATTGTTGACGAGGGTTTGACTCGTCATTACCCGCAAACCCAAACGGCTGCACATGTCTTGGGTTACGTCTCTAGTGTCGACGAAGACGACTTAACGGGAGACCCGCTGTTACAACTTCCCGGTTTTCGCATCGGCAAGGCGGGAATGGAACAGAAATTTGATCTCGCTCTTCGGGGTGCCGGCGGTACCAGTCAGGTGGAAGTCAATGCTCTCGGTCGGGTGATTCGTGAGCTCGAGCGCAAAGAGGGTGAGGCGGGTACAGACCTTATGCTCACCCTTGATGAACGCCTGCAACGCTTTGCATCCGAGCGTTTGGGCGCGGAAAGTGCTGCCAGTGTCGTTATGGATATCCACACCGGCGAAGTGTTGGTGATGGCGTCGACCCCCAGTTACGACCCGAATGCGTTCAATCGTGGTCTCAGTCAGCGAGAGTGGAATGCCTTGTCCGGCGACCCGCGTGCGCCGATGACCAACAAAGCTATTTCCGGTCAGTACTCGCCGGGGTCTACATTTAAAATGATTGTTGCTATGGCCGCGCTTGAACAAGGCGCGATCTCACCGGAGCAAACTGTGTTCTGCAATGGACATACAGATTTAGGGTCTCGCCGCTTTCACTGTTGGGAAAAACGTGGCCACGGGGCTATGGACATGGTCCAGGCCATTGCACAGTCGTGCGATGTATACTTCTACGAGGTTGCGAAGCGTATTGGCGTCGACCGAATCGCTGAGATGGCCCGCCGCCTTGGTCTTGGTGACACAACGGATGTTGGTCTGGCCGGGGAGCGTGGGGGCCTTATTCCTACGGAAGCCTGGAAGCGCGCCACGGTCGGTGAGTCCTGGCAACAGGGTGACACCTTCAACGTTGTCATCGGCCAAGGCTACGTCCTAACGACACCGCTGCAATTGGCTGTGATGGCCGCTCGCTTGTCTACGGGCTTGGCTGTCGAGCCAGTTCTTACGCGCCAGGTTATGATTGATGAGACTGTCGTCCAGCGGCCACCGCAAGCTTTTGAAGCGCTGACTATTGATCCCGCGCATATCGCTGTTGCGCGACGCGGAATGTTTGAAGTGTTGAATGGTCCCCGCGGTACGGCTCGGGCGTCCAAGTTGAAATCTAAAGACATCCAGATGAGCGGTAAAACTGGGACCACGCAGGTGAAGCGCATCACCATGGCCCAGCGCGAAGCTGGTCTTCCCGATAGTGATGATGTGCCCTGGAATGAACGGAACCATGCTCTGTTTGTTGCCTACGCCCCTGAGGAAAACCCGCGTTACGCGCTGTCGGTCATAGTTGAACATGGTGGTGGCGGTGCCGCGGTCGCGGCGCCAATTGCGCGCGATATCATGACTGAGGTACTCCGCTTAGATCCCTCCCGTAAACCACGGGTGAATGAAGACCAGGTGGCAGAAACGCAGCCTGGGTCGCCAGCATGACGGATACGGGATTTCTTGCCGCTCGACTAAGACGGGGCGACATGACTCTGTCCGAAAAGTTGTGGCAGATGAGTTGGTCGCTCGTGTTTTGGCTCTGTGCTATCGCGACCATTGGCTTCTTTATGTTGTACTCGGCAGCAAACGCCAGTTTGGACCCTTGGACGACCCGGCAGGCGATGCGCTTCGGTTTGGGCTTAGTGTTGCTTCTGACCATCGCTATGATCGATATTCGTTTGGTGATGCGATACGCCTACCCGTTTTATGCGTTCGTTTTCATGCTCCTGATTTTCGTTGAGGTGCGAGGCGTTGTCGGCGGTGGAGCCCAGCGCTGGGTTGACCTGGGAGTTATCAACCTTCAGCCGTCCGAACTCATGAAAGTTGCCGTGGTGCTTGCGCTCGCACGGTATTTTCACAGCCTTAGTTTGGAAGATACGGGCCGCCCAACCTTTTTGATCGTGCCACTACTGATGGTGTTCGTGCCGGTTATGCTGATTCTACGTCAGCCTGATCTAGGCACATCGCTGATGGTGGTTATGGGGGCGGGGGTTCTTTTCTTTATGGCGGGCGTCCGGTTATGGAAATTTGTGACGCTGATTATCGCGACGCTTGCCGCCATCCCTATCACCTGGCCGATGTTGGCCGAATACCAACAAAACCGCATTCTTACCTTTTTGAATCCGGAACGGGATCCGTTGGGCGCTGGCTATCACATTCTGCAATCCAAAATCGCTCTTGGGTCTGGTGGGTTGTTCGGCAAAGGGTTTTTGCAAGGCACCCAAAGTCACCTCAACTTCTTGCCTGAGCAGCAAACAGACTTCATTTTCACAATGCTGGCAGAAGAATTGGGGCTGGTTGGCGGCGTTACTCTCATCGGGCTCTACATCATCGTCCTTATTTACGGTTTCGCCATTGCCTTGCGGTGCCGCCATCAATTCGGTCGGTTGGTTGCGATTGGTGTGACCACGACATTCTTTCTTTATGTGTTCATTAACGTTGCCATGGTGATGGGGTTGATCCCAGTGGTCGGCGTGCCGCTGCCGTTGATCTCCTATGGTGGCACCGCCATGCTCACGATCATGATGTGTATGGGGTTGTTGATGAGTGTCTATGTCCACCGAGATGTACAGATTGGCGTGCGCGGCGGCTACGACGACGGCTGAGGCTCATCCCATTAATCAGCTGGAATGCTTGCCAGCCTGGCCGACACGGCCTATAAACCGCTCCTCTCAGCGGGGTGTTCTTTGATCTCCGTGACCCGATAGCTCAGGTGGGGCGCATAGCTCAGTTGGTAGAGCAGCTGACTCTTAATCAGCGGGTCCCAGGTTCGAGCCCTGGTGCGCCCACCAATATAATCAATGACTTAGCTTGATATTTCCAGTCATTCATTCCTTCGTGGGTTACATGCGGGTTACAAATCGTACCCAAAGTAACGTAACCGGGTGACCCCGGCCTCGTGAATTGAACTCAATCTGACCTCAACGCAGCCAATGGGCCGCGGGCCTACGCTTTCATATATTGTAAGGCGCGCTTGATGCCGGTCATCAGAGGGCCTGGCACAAGAGCCACGGTCCAAAAAAAAGCCTGGGGCCCGGCCCGCGTTCCTCGCACCGCGCCACGAACTTCGAGCGTCGCGGACCGAGGATCACGGACCGCGGCTGTGTGGGCTGGGTCTTGGTCCATGCTTCGGACGAAAGATACCGAGTAAATTCACATTGAAATCGAAGAGCTGAGATTTAGTGGCTATCTCAGATAATGTATAAGTATTATTCGGCCTGAGAATTGGTTCGCTCAGAAATATCGCTGAAACACCAGCCCCGGGTGGTTTGCCTCATGCGTAACCATCTAAGCCTTATCGTTGTGGCACTTGGGCTAGCGTTATCTACAGGCACCGCGAGTGCTGACGCATTATCAAACGGTGCCCGAGCCTATGAAGCTGGGAGAATATGCTGAGGCAGTAAAATGGTATCGCCCGGCTGCCGAGCAAGGAAATTCAACGGCGCAGTTCTATCTCGGGAATATGTACGAATATGGACGAGGTGTTCCTCAAAACGATGCTGTGGCAGTTAAGTGGTTCCGCCTGGCTGCCGAGCAGGGAGATGTAACGGCGCAGTTCTATCTCGGGTCTATGTACGCTGATGGAAACGGTGTTCCTGTAAACGATGCTGAGGCAGTTAAGTGGTTCCGCCTGGCTGCCGAGCAGGGAGAACCAAGTTCGCAGTACAGTCTCGGGGTTATGTACGATAATGGACGAGGTGTTCCTGAAAACGATGCTGAGGCAGTAAAATGGTATCGCCTGGCTGCCGAGCAGGGACTTGGAGCTGCGCAGTACAATCTCGGGCTTATGTACGCTAAGGGAGAGGGTGTAATTCAGAGCAGTGTTATTGCTCATATGCTCTATGCGATGGGCTGTACCCCGTCAGCACCAATGGAACTAATTAGGGTAATTGCATAAGGGAGCGTTTTTGGCTCATCGTCACCGTAAGGAGTGAACGATGAGACAGAGAACAGAACGTCATCAAGAAGCAGCAGACCGGACTGTAAAGGATATCCGGCGTAAGACGCGCAAGCGTTATTCTTCCGAGGAGAAGATTCGTATTGTGCTCGCCGGATTGCGGGGCGAGGACAGCATTGCCGAGCTTTGTCGTCAGGAGGGCATTGCCCAGGGCCTGTATTATACCTGGTCGAAGGAGTTCCTTGAAGCTGGGAAGAAGCGCCTGGCTGGTGATACGGCACGTGAGGCCAACACAGGCGAGGTCAAGGATCTTCGCCGCGAGGCGCGTGATCTCAAGGAGGTTGTGGCTGAACAGGCCCTCGAACTGCGTCTGCTTAAAAAAAGCATGATCGGGGATGGGGGAGACGAAGAATGAGATACCCTGCCTCCGAGAAGCTTGAGATCATCAAGCTGGTTGAACAGTCGCACCTGCCGGCCAAACGCACATTGGATAAGCTCGGGGTTCCCCGCACCACCTTCTACCGCTGGTACGACAAGTATCTGGAGGGCGGGGTAGAAGCTCTCGAAGACAAGTCGCCCAAGCCGTCGCGGGTGTGGAACCGGATCCCGGATGACATCCGTGACCGGATTATCCATATGGCCCTGGAGAACCCGGAGCTGTCGCCCCGGGAACTGGCGGTACGCTTCACTGATACGCAGGCCTACTTCGTCTCGGAAGCTAGTGTTTACCGGCTTCTCAAGTCCCATGACCTGATCACCAGCCCAGCCTTTGTGGTGATCAAGGCAAGCAGTGAGTTCAAAGACAAGACGAGCCGTATCAACCAACTCTGGCAGACCGACTTCACCTACATCAAGGTGATCGGATGGGGTTGGTTTTATCTGAGCACCATCCTGGATGATTACTCGCGTTACATCATCACCTGGACTCTCTGCACGACCATGAAGGCCAGTGATGTGATGGACACTTTGGAACGGGCCTTACAGGCCTCAGGCTGTGATCAGGTTGAGGTTCAACACAAGCCACGTCTGCTCTCAGACAATGGACCGTCTTACCTCTCTGGTGAACTGGCCGAGTGGCTCGCTGACAACGGTATGGATCACGTGCGTGGTGCTCCCTATCACCCACAGACGCAGGGCAAGATTGAACGGTGGCATCAGACTTTGAAGAACCGCATCTTGCTGGAAAACTACTTTCTACCGGGTGATCTCAAGGCCAACATCGGACGCTTCGTCACCTACTACAATCACCACCGCTATCACGAGAGTCTGAGCAATCTGACACCCGCCGATGTCTACTTTGGTCGCGGCGAAACCATTCTAATCGAAAGGGAAAGGATCAAACGAAACACCATCAAACAACGGCGCTTGCAACACCGCAAAGACGCCGCTTAAAATCAACAAACATGATGGGCCAAACTCTCTCTTAGTTTATCAACCCTTCTGTTCCAAATACTTTGATGACGGACAGCCCTGCTTCAATCGGAAACTCTGTGAACTTGCCTTCAACGCAACTTAGAAAACTCACCAAGAGGCACCATCGCTGCGGTACCGCTGCGCGGGCATTAACAATTGCCCTAGTTCTCATCGGCATTGTGATTGCTGACGGGGCGACTATGGCACAGCCAGTTATGCGGATCGCCACGCCTCTTTTCGTCTCGGCTCCTGGCAATCCCTACCAGTCCTTGTCTCTACCATCAATCATTACCACCATTGCCGTATTCGACCCTCTTGTCCTAATCGACAATGATGGCGACATTCAGCCTTGGCTGGCGACATCCTGGGAAACCGAAGACGGTCGAGTCTGGCGGCTCCGATTGCGACACGGAGTTAGTTTTTCCAGTGGTAGACCCCTCACTGCGGATGCAATCGTGGCGTCTGTGGCACATATGCAAACGCCGGTAGGCCGTGCCGAGACGGTAGGGGCAAGCTTTGTAGACATCACTCGCGCCGTTGCGCTCTCCGATCACGAGGTTGAAATCCAGCTTGCTGATCCCGATCCGCTGTTTGCACTCCGCTTGGCCGTGTGGCGCCTACCTGAACCTGAATCTTGGGCACAATCAACGCCCGCCGACAGAGCAACCAGTGTGGCCGGAACAGGCCCGTTTGTTCCGGTTGCTCGGGCCCCTGGCTCGATGACGTTTACTGCGAACAGCCAAGCTTGGAACCCGCCCGTCGCTGAACGCTTGGAAATTCTTCTGGTTCCAGATCAGGTTGCTCGGTTACAGGCGCTCGCCTCCGGTGCTGTGGATTTGGCGTTGGACCTAGGCGTTGGGGATCGTGCCGCCGTTGAGAATGCGGCCGCACGTCTGTTGCGCCGCCTGACAGCACCAATGGACTACATTTCCTTCGCGGTGGAGCATGTGCCGACCTCGCCCATCGCCGATCGTCGCGTACGGCAAGCATTGAACTACGCTGTTAACAAGACAGCTATCACCGAGCTTTTGCTGGATGGATATGTTGAGCCGGTCGGCCAACTCGCAGCACCCGGCGCGGCAGGCTACGACCCTTCACTAGAGCCGTACCCCTATGATATCGAGCGGGCCAAAGCACTCCTCGCAGACGCCGGTTTTTCCAATGGCCTTGCTATATCCATCCGAGTATCTCCCGAGGGATCGGATCAAATGTCCATCTTTCAGCAGGTGGCGGCGGATTTGCGCCGCGCCGGTGTTGATCTCACTGTGATGCTCGCACCCTCTGGACAGAAGACGACGATGCTGTTTGCTGGAGACTTCGGCACCGAGTTAGCTGCCGCCATCGCCCGCAGTCTCGATCCGCTCAGTGACTACCGATTCCGCTCCTGCCTGGGGCTCGTTGGAAATTTCAAGCCATTCTTCTGCGATGCAGAAAATATCACCTTGGTTGCTCAGGCCAGGGCTGCGACAACTATGGATTCCGCAATAAGATTGATGCGGCAGGTTTTAATCAACGAACACCAAAATCCACCGGGCATTTTTCTTTGGGAGACACTCGTACTTGACGGTGTCGGTCGTCGTATGCTCGTACCTGACAGCTACGATAAATATTATGATTTCTTACATTTGCATCAATTCGGCCTTGCGCTTCCCTAGAACCCCTTTCGGTAATTGATTGGGCAAGCGGTGTACCCCGTCAGCACCAATGGAACTAATTAGGGTAATTGCATAAGGGAGCGTTTTTGGCTCATCGTCACCGTAAGGAGTGAACGATGAGACAGAGAACAGAACGTCATCAAGAAGCAGCAGACCGGACTGTAAAGGATATCCGGCGTAAGACGCGCAAGCGTTATTCTTCCGAGGAGAAGATTCGTATTGTGCTCGCCGGATTGCGGGGCGAGGACAGCATTGCCGAGCTTTGTCGTCAGGAGGGCATTGCCCAGGGCCTGTATTATACCTGGTCGAAGGAGTTCCTTGAAGCTGGGAAGAAGCGCCTGGCTGGTGATACGGCACGTGAGGCCAACACAGGCGAGGTCAAGGATCTTCGCCGCGAGGCGCGTGATCTCAAGGAGGTTGTGGCTGAACAGGCCCTCGAACTGCGTCTGCTTAAAAAAAGCATGATCGGGGATGGGGGAGACGAAGAATGAGATACCCTGCCTCCGAGAAGCTTGAGATCATCAAGCTGGTTGAACAGTCGCACCTGCCGGCCAAACGCACATTGGATAAGCTCGGGGTTCCCCGCACCACCTTCTACCGCTGGTACGACAAGTATCTGGAGGGCGGGGTAGAAGCTCTCGAAGACAAGTCGCCCAAGCCGTCGCGGGTGTGGAACCGGATCCCGGATGACATCCGTGACCGGATTATCCATATGGCCCTGGAGAACCCGGAGCTGTCGCCCCGGGAACTGGCGGTACGCTTCACTGATACGCAGGCCTACTTCGTCTCGGAAGCTAGTGTTTACCGGCTTCTCAAGTCCCATGACCTGATCACCAGCCCAGCCTTTGTGGTGATCAAGGCAAGCAGTGAGTTCAAAGACAAGACGAGCCGTATCAACCAACTCTGGCAGACCGACTTCACCTACATCAAGGTGATCGGATGGGGTTGGTTTTATCTGAGCACCATCCTGGATGATTACTCGCGTTACATCATCACCTGGACTCTCTGCACGACCATGAAGGCCAGTGATGTGATGGACACTTTGGAACGGGCCTTACAGGCCTCAGGCTGTGATCAGGTTGAGGTTCAACACAAGCCACGTCTGCTCTCAGACAATGGACCGTCTTACCTCTCTGGTGAACTGGCCGAGTGGCTCGCTGACAACGGTATGGATCACGTGCGTGGTGCTCCCTATCACCCACAGACGCAGGGCAAGATTGAACGGTGGCATCAGACTTTGAAGAACCGCATCTTGCTGGAAAACTACTTTCTACCGGGTGATCTCAAGGCCAACATCGGACGCTTCGTCACCTACTACAATCACCACCGCTATCACGAGAGTCTGAGCAATCTGACACCCGCCGATGTCTACTTTGGTCGCGGCGAAACCATTCTAATCGAAAGGGAAAGGATCAAACGAAACACCATCAAACAACGGCGCTTGCAACACCGCAAAGACGCCGCTTAAAATCAACAAACATGATGGGCCAAACTCTCTCTTAGTTTATCAACCCTTCTGTTCCAAATACTTTGATGACGGACAGGCGGATCCGATAACGTCGAAGTGATTATCGGGGAAGTCTGTGTGTTCTGCGTTCTGTTGGCTGAGGTGAACGGCGTGACCCATCCCGTTTGCGCGGGCGTGTCCGTAACGGAGGCATGGCGCTGCAACATCAATGCCGTGCACCTCTGCGTTGGGGTAAGCCTTGGCCCAGGGCACAGTTGAATTGCCAATAGCGCAGCCAAGATCAAGAACGCGTTCTGGCATGCGGTCGGCATAATTCGTTTTATAGAAATGCACCAAGGTCTCCCCGGTGGCGTCGTTTTCCGGGCCCATCATCCCCATGGCGTAAATCGGTACGGCTGTGTCGTAGACCATGCCAGCTGCAATATCATCGTCGGCGCTGTCGGTATGGTATCCGCCAGGCTGGAGATGAATGTCGTAGGACGTGTTGTAACGCGGCACTTCGAAATCAGCGTCGGCCAGTTTAAGTGTCGCTGGACCATTAGATCCCCGCGCTTTTTCAATCATATCTGGCAATACGCGCTCGCAACTGTCGATAACGGAATCCCACATCATTATTTGGCTGTTGCGCTGCATACAACTCCACATCTGATAGTAAGGGTCGTCAACCATGACCTTGCGAACTTCGTCATGATCAGCGGGCTTCCGCCCATGCTCTTTTACGAATTTGGGCTCAACGCGTTTCTCGTAAGCAACTGTCGTGCCGGGGTTCACTTCGCGTGCTAAGTGCTGGCGAAAACTGAACACGAAGTCTTGGCGCGCGTTTTCGTCGTGCTCGATTTTGGGAAGCATGGCGTGGGGCGTTTGGCGTTGGCTCATAGGAATATCCTTAAATCAGGCAGTGACAGTGTTGAGCGGCTTTAGGTCGTTCTATGGCCGAGAAGGCTATTCAACGTCTCCGGTGAGTTCAACCAAGTCGTAGGTTTGTTCTAACAAGTCCCAGCGTAGTCGGGCCGGTATGCAGTCGTTGCCGATGGCCCAGATATCAATGGGTGGATAATCAGCCACCAAAAACTGGAAGTGCTCTGTTTGGAAGGTGCCTGCGGGAACGGTGATCTCTTCAACGCCAATATATTCGTGCCGTGTGATGGTATCCGATACTTCAAGATTTGGCCCTGACCCACCGTTGGGCATATGAGATGAAGAAAAGGCCATACCCAGCTCGCTCGGGTCTTTGTCTTTGTCTCGCTTCCACCGTGCCAAACCCCAGGCGTCGCCATGAACCGGGTGGGCGCCAAACGTGCGAATGCGGTGTTCCGATTCAAACTGTTGTCGGAATCGCCCATCTTTTGCTGTGAAGCCTTCGCACTCCGCAGTGTGATCCGTGAAATGATACCAGGTGCTACCAACAAGCGTTTCGTTGATGGTGAGGCGGACAAACGCATCCACGGGGTGCCATTGCTCGTTGACCGATAATACGCAATCGCGGAGCAACCGGTCGTCGTCCATTTCGCAGGTTGCGCGCATGGTGCGGGTGCCATCTGGTTGAATGGTGACGTAAAACATTTCCCGTCCCATCTCACCCTTGCCATCTGTGAGGTAAACGACTTTGCCTTGGTAGCTACGGTGCTTCACGGTGTGGCGCTCCAACTAGATGTCTAGAAAATCTCGAACAAGTTTAGCAACGTCCGCAGTATGCGCGTCGAGAAAGCCATGAGTCCAACCGGGTAAGTCGTGGACTCGTCCATTTTTCATCAGAGGCACGGCGCGCGGTGTATAGGTCCACAGATCATCCTCAGGGTTCAGAATGAGAATGGGTACGTCGGCAGTTTCTAGCGCAGCGGCCATGTCGAAATTAAAAGCCGCGCGATGACCCCAGTGCATAACGTTGTGATTGCGCAAACCTTCGATAAAAATCTGCCAGCGGCGGCCGTCATCTGGCTCGTCACGCCAGAACCCTTTTATAAATTGCCAACGATCCGAAAGGCCGGCTCCTTTTTCGTCAACAGTTTGTGTCGTGTATTGGGCACGAAAGGCATCGGTTTCTTCCGCTGTGAAAACGGTTGCTGAAATCATTACAACCTTGCGGACTAAGTTGGGAAACAGGCGAGCCATCTCAAGCGCTGTTAATGACCCGGTGTGATAGCCCATAATATCGACTGAGCTTAGGTCGTGGTGCTCGGCGAAAGCGGCCATTGCGTTTGCGTAGTCGGCGATTTCCGGTTCGCTTTGGGGCGGGGCTGATTCGCCGAACCCTGGTGTGTCCGGCGCGACTGCGAGCCGGTCTTGGCCCATCTCAGTGATGAACCCGTCCCAAACCACGCCCGAAAGGGGACTAGGGTGCAGCAGGAGGAGTGGCGTGCGATCCGTTGCCTCGCCTGCTATGCGATAATGAATTTGTCCAAAGGGTCCGTCGGTGTAACCGCGTTGCATGGCGGCTAAGGTATTCGTCATCTCTGTCTCTCTTTGTCCTAAGGGTACTCAGTATACGGTGCGACGGTCGCGTTCTGTCTGTGACCAAGACGTGGATGAGGCCTAAATTCAGCAGGACTCAGGTGTATTGGGCTTCCTAATCTACACGCACAATCAAATGCAGTTCCATGATGAAGAGGAAACCGTGATGTCGGCGTCTATTCCAAGCCGCGAAGAGATCGTTAAAGCGGCGCAAGCTCTGGTGCCCACGTTACGTGATCGCGCACAAGATACGGAAGACCTACGGCGAATTCCGGATGAAACAATTGCAGATCTTCGTAAGGCGGGTCTGCATAAGCTTTTTGTACCGAAACGCTACGGCGGCTTTGAAATGCCATGGGGGACACATGTCGACGTGTCGCGGACCTTGGGCCAAGGATGTGGCTCAACCGGGTGGGTGTCGTCAGTCGTGTTGACCCACACCTTTCTGTTTGGACGCTTCGAAGAAGAAGCTCAGGACGATGTGTGGGGGGATAACCCAGATGCCATCATCTCAACCGGTTTTTCAGGCGGCGGTCAGGCAACGCCAACGGACGGCGGCTTTCATGTGAGTGGTCGCTGGAAGTTTGCCAGCGGTGTTGACCATGCTGATGCCATGCTCGTGGGCGCTAAGTTGCCCAACTCGAAAGCCGCGTTCAACGATTTGTGGATTGTCCTTAAGAAGAATGATTTCGAAATTCTTGATACGTGGCAGTCGGAAGGCCTGAGGGGGACAGGGTCAAAAGACATCAAGGTTGATAATGTGTTCGTTCCAACGCACCGCACCCTTGATATGAAGACCATGGCGGAAGATCCACCGGGTGCGAAGCTACACGAGTATTATCTCTATGGCGTCGAGTTCCATAGCTATTTCATTACCTTGCTTGCTGGGCCAATTCTTGGGGCGGCGCGTGGTGCTTACAACGAGTACGTCGGTCAAACGATGAGTCGAGTGGGTGCGATGATGGGAGAATCGATCATCGATCAACCAGCTGTTCAGGTGCATGTCGCCGAGTCTCTAACCGAGTTAGAAACCGCGGATATGCTGATCGATAACTTGTGTGACCGTTTGCATACGCTTGGAATGAACGGGGAGAGCATCAATGGTGAATTTAAGTTGCGCGCTTATCGCGACTTGGTGATGGCTGGTAAGCTCGCTCATTCTTCGGCAGACCGTCTGTCCCGCATGATGGGTGTCAGCGCGCAAACTGGGCGTAATGCTGTTCAGCGGCTGTATCGCGATGTTCGCACCATGTCGACGCACTCCGCCTTGCACTGGGAGGCCGGTCTGCAGCGCAGTGGTAAATACATCTTTGGATTGCCGACCGGTGACCCTAAGATCGACGGGGAAAAAAAGCTCAAACAGGCAGCCGAATAAGCGCTGAAGATATTTTATGACCGTTGATGTAGATCGCGCTTTTATCCGTTTGGATGAGGGGCTTGTTCACTATCGCCACGCTGGAAAACGCTCTGACGATGGAGCTCTACCCGTCTACGTGGCTCACGCCGGTCCTGGCTCTTCGGCCGGGTATGCTCCTTTGATCAGCGCTCTTGGTGAGTCTCGCTTTGTCTTGGCGCCGGATACACTTGGCAATGGCGATTCCGCTGCGCCTTCCGTTGATGAGCCAGATATCATGTACTACGCGGACAGCGTTTGCCGCGTTCTCGATGCACTTGGTATTGATCAAGTGGATTACTTTGGCAGCCATACGGGCGCACATATTGGCATCGAACTGGCGATCGCGCGACCAGACCGTGTCCGTAAAATGATCTTCGATGGCATTGGTGTTTTCGACGACGAGATGCGTAAGGCAATGCTTAAAAATTACGCGCCAATTATGAAGCCGGATGAGTTCGGAACACAGTTTTCCTGGGCCTGGCATTTCCTCCGTGACCAGATGATGCATTTTCCGTACTTCATGCGTGACCCGGAGCACCGCATGGAAAATGACATGCCGCCAGCAGAGTTTCTGCACATTCATGTCACGGATGTACTTAAAGCTTTGACGACGTATCATAAAGGATACCACGCCGTGTTCCGGCATGATGTCGAAGAGCGCCTGCCGTTAGTGACGGTGCCGTCGTTATTTATGTCTTCCGAGATTGATCCGCTGCACAAGTACCTGGATGACTCAGCGGCGCGTGTTCCGGGTGCAGAAACGCGGTTGATTACGAAAGACGCTGGGCTCGCTGGACAGGCAAACGCTATTCTCGAGTTCTTCGCCAGCTAACCTTATTGCTTGGCTAGAAACGCCTCTGTTCGGGCCACGGCATTGGTTCGAATGTTCTCGTAGAACAAATCAAAGTCATGCATGTGGAGGTTTCCTCCAGCGAACAGAACGAGCTTAAAGTCGTCTGTCATTGGCTGATCCGTGTAGAGCGATCCATCCCGGCATCCTGCTCCAAAGCCTTGCGTTAAAGCTGGCAGGTCGCCTAGTGCTGCTGCGCCGGGCAGGGCTCCTAAATTTTCAGCAGCGGGTACGTTGCCGCCGTCTAAAGTGGCGCTGACCGGATTCCAACAGGCGATTTCGTCGCCATCAGACGTCCCATATCGCTCGCGGTACATCGCTTTTAGTCGGGCGACCCCAGGGGCTGCGTCGCCATCTCGCGCAAACGTATTCCATGAAATGACACAGTTCGTATCGGTTGCCCCGGTGCAGAGCGTTACGCTGTTGAGGCTGCGCCCAAACTTACCTTCGTTGATGCCAATGCCTATGATGTACGCGGCGACCATTTTGTCGGCCCACGGCGTGCCATCAATTTCCTCTTCTAATAAACGAATGGCGTGGAACGTACCCTGGCTATGACTCGCGATTATGAAGGGCCGGCCTTCATTCCATGTTTCGGTGTAGTGACGCCAGGCGGCCAAAACATCTTCATAGGCCAAACCATAGGCCCGCGTACCGCTGTCGTCTTTGGCCCCCATTGCGGCGATGGTGGCTTGTCGATAGCGGGGCGCATAAATTTTGCAGCAGCCATTAAACGCGCTGGCTTGCCGGGCCATGACACTGATGTCGGTCCATTCATTGACGTCGCCCATGGCGATGTCTTGGTTCCAGTTTTCCGCACCACGGTAGGTCGTCGGATGAAGATAGAAGACATCAACCTGTGCCATGGCTTGGGCTTCAGGAATGGAGGTTCCATCGGGAGCTAGGTCCGCCGCGTCCTGTTGATCTGGAAGAGCGGCCCAGGCGGATCTGTCGGTGTAGTCAGGAACGGCAGGTCGTTCATAGTCATCAAACGTTCCTTGGGGCATTCCGCCAAATTGAGCTTGGGCGGTGGCGACGCCAAAGATCGCAACGAGTGCTAATGTGATTACAGAAACGGTGTTTAGGGGGCTCATGATATGTGTGCTCTTGTTCTTGAGGTGCATTGCGAATGCTTTCACAATGCTACATATTTAGGCGTCATTTAACCACAGATAGGTTTGGCGTTCTGTTCCAATAGGCATAAGGCGATAGGGTATGGCTAACGAAGTTCCTAGTCTTGATCAGTTTTTGGATGGCTTAGCGGCGCGCAATCCAGGGGAAATCGAATTTCAGCAAGCGGTCTGCGAAGTCGCGGCGGATGTTTTGCCTTTTATTCAGGATAAGCCAAAGTACCAGGAGTGGCAGATCATGCGCCGTATCGCGGAGCCCGACCGCATCGTGATATTCCGGGTGACCTGGCGCGACGATAAGGGCAACATTCGCGTCAATCGCGGCTATCGTGTGCAGAACAGCAATGCGATCGGACCCTATAAGGGCGGGCTTCGCTTTCACCCGAGCGTCAATCTGTCCATTCTAAAATTTCTTGCCTTTGAACAGACCTTTAAAAACAGTCTCACTGGACTGGCCATGGGTGGCGGCAAAGGCGGCTCAGACTTTAATCCCAAGGGTAAATCTGACAATGAAGTGATGCAGTTTTGTCAGTCCTTTATGACTGAGCTGTGTCGCCATATAGGGCCGTCCATAGATGTTCCGGCAGGGGACATTGGCGTTGGTGCGCGCGAGATCGGCTATATGTTCGGTCAATATAAACGCCTGACCAATACATTTCAGGGCGTGCTCACCGGCAAGGGCATCGAATATGGCGGCAGCCTAGCGCGTGGTGAGGCGACAGGTTACGGCACAGTCTATTTTCTTGAAGATATGCTGAAAGCAAAGAAGGACGAGATTAAAGGTAAGTCTGTCGTTATTTCAGGGTCTGGAAACGTGGCGATCTATGCTGCCGAAAAGATTATCCATCTGGGTGGGAAGCCGATTACGTTGTCGGATAGCGGCGGGTTTATTCATGACAAAGATGGCATTGACCAAGAAAAATTAGAGTGGCTAAAGGACCTTAAGTTTACGCGTCGTGGTCGGATTGAGGAGTACGCTGAGGTATTCGGGGCGCACTACCATAAAGGTAAAAGCCCATGGCAGGTGGAATGCGATATTGCGTTGCCCTGCGCCACACAAAACGAAATCTCTGAGGCTGACGCGCAAGCGCTAATTAAAAACGGATGTAAGGCCGTTTCTGAGGGCGCAAACATGCCGACAGTGTTGGCGGGCATAAAGGTTTTTCGCGATGCAAAAATTCTTTACGCTCCAAGTAAAGCGGCCAACGCTGGTGGTGTAGCTGTCTCTGGTTTGGAAATGCGGCAAAATTCTGCTTTGACCTCATGGACTCAGGATGAAGTGAATGTTTTGCTTCGCGATATCATGACAAATATTCATGATCGTTGTACCGACTATGGCAGCGATAGCGATGGTCACATTGATTATGTTCGGGGTGCCAATATCGGTGGGTTCGTTAAGGTCGCTGACGCGATGTTGGCGTTCGGTGTAGTTTAAAGCGCTCTGGATGCGGTAATCTATGTTGCAGATCTACGAAGGGGTAATACACAAAATTACAAATATGGGACGGCTTACCACAGGAGTGATTGGCCTCATCGTTGTCCTGGCTATGGCCTGGGCTATCAATGATCGCGTGTTTTGGATTCGCTGGTTTTCCCAGCCGCCTGGCGACACGGTTTTGCTGAATTGGCAATGGTACCAGCCGGTCGATGTCATCAAAGACGGGCCCAGTCCTCCGCTTCCTGTTGCAGATCAACCTGATCTAACGATTGAAGAAGACGCATTGGCTGAAGCGCAAGCCTACGCTGAAGAGTTCGATAGCTTAGCGTTTTTGGTGGCCCGCAACGGCGTGCTTCAGCTCGAGCATTATGGTGAAGGCCAAGACCGCGAGACCGTCATTGATTCACAGTCCATGCATAAGGGCCTGCTGGGTGTCGTCACGACGGTGGCCCTGGATCAAGGCTTTATCCCGTCTCTCGATACGCCTGTCTCAACCTATATTCCTGAATGGGGCAGCGATGGCCGCCGCGACATCACCGTGGGGCATTTGTTAAAAATGACCAGTGGTTTGACCCAAGTAGAGTATGGGACATCTGCTTTTGCTCCGGGCCAGCGTCTGTTCTTTGGCGAGGATCTGGATGGACCGGTTCGGGCGTTACCATTGGCTTTTGAACCGGGCACGGCATTCGATTTTAACCATATGAACAGTCAAGCCCTCCATGCCGTGCTTACTGGGGCGACCGGGTTGAGTTATGCAGACTTCGTGCGCGAATATTTATGGGATCCTATCGGCGCTGGTTTTGCCCAGGTGCGGCTAGATCGCGAAGGCGGCGCGGCACGAATTTTTTGTTGCGTGCAAACCCGTCCGATGGACTGGATGCGCCTCGGATTGATGCTGTCCAAGGGTGGTCGTGTGGATGGCGAGCAGGTGATCTCTGAGGACTGGGTCACCCGGCTGATGTCTGGATCAGACCTTAATCCAAACTTCGGCTTTCATGTTTGGCTTGGTTCGCCTTACACCGGGTCCCGATTGGTGAGTGAGCCACAGGATCGGCGTTCTCCTGTATCCGCTGAATTTCTTGCCGATGACGTTATGTTTGTAGAGGGGCGTGGGGGGCAGCGCTTGTACGTTGTGCCCTCCGCAGGCTTGGTTGCGTATCGCGCGGGGCGGATCGATTTCTCCTGGGACGATGCGAAGATCATGAACATATTATTGGGTGGCATCCGACAGAATGCAGACTCTACGGACGAACAAGATGGTTGATCATTCACGGGACTATGGCGCGCGCGGTCGCGTTGGCATTGCTGTGCCGCAGGCCAATCCAACGGTGGAGCCAGAAGTGGGTGCGTTCTTGCCGGCGAGTACAACTGTTCTGGCCTCCCGTCTAACCAGTCAATGCGCCGAGCCAAAAGAACGCTATCGAGAATACTTCACCGGCCTTGAGAGTACACTCGCGACCTATGACACCCTTAAGCTCGATGTGTGTGGATTTGCCTGCACGGCGTCCACGTATTTAGTGGGTCGGGAAGAGGAAGACGATGAACTGAATCGTTTGTCCGATGTGAAAGGTTATCCAGTCATTTCGGCTGGTCTTTCTATAGAGCACGCGTTGCGCGCGTTGAACGTGGAAAAGCTAGCGATCGGTGCGCCGTATCCAGAATGGTCGGTCGCCATGAGCCGAGATTATTGGATCGGTCGTGGGTTTGACGTGGTTAACACCACCCGCATCGCGATAGCATCCGAGGACACTCGAGCGATTTATGAACTCAGTGCGGCAGATGCACTTGCCACGTTAGGCGACGTTGATTTTAGTAATGCTGATGCCATCCTGCTGACCGGCACTGGTATGCCCAGTATGGCCGCGATCGTTGCGCTGATGGAAAGCACTGGTAAGCCTGTGGTTTCGTCAAATCTGTGTTTGACCTGGGCCATGCGGTTGGTTCTCAATTTGTCGGATGATGGCGATTCAGGAGATGCCCCGCGTCACCCGTTACTGAATGGGTGGCAAAACCGAATTGCTGAGCTTTAGGCTAGCAGTGTTAGGTGTCCGCGCTACCGATTGCCGTGTCTGACCAAGCTATGGCCGATGCTGTTACGCGATCTGATCTGATGTGTGCCACCCTGTAAAAGAGCGAACAGAGTCTCAGTATCAAGCTGTCAGGAGTTGCCAGATGAAAGTGCTAAAATCATTTATCTGGATTGTGCTCGGCCTGGCGGTGGTGACAAACGTCATCTACTGGCAGGACCCATGGTTCTGGCGCCGTTATGTCATGCTTTTTGATCCGTCCCCTGAAGAAGGACTCAAGCCGTTTGATCTCGTTCAAGGTGATGGCAGTTATGTCATTCCTGTCGCGGCCGTTGAAACCCGGACTGTGACTCAAGCCGCATTGGATGAAGCCGTAACGTATGCAAAGGAATTCGATTCTTATGCAGTGATTGTGGTTCATAAGGGTGAGATTCAATTGGAATGGTATGCGGCTGGTCGCAATGCCAATGATCTGACGGAATCTCAATCCATGCATAAAACTCTGATGGGGTTATTCGTCGGGACTGCCATTGAAGACGGCCTCATTGAGGCTGTTGATGATCCAGTGGGCAAGTACATCGAAGAATGGCGCAATGACCCGCGTGGTGATGTCACGCTTAAGAATCTTCTACAGATGTCTTCTGGTCTCGAACCCTATGGTTTCGCTTTCAATCCCTTCAACGATGAAATGAAATGGCTTTATTCCGGCCACACGACAGAGTTTCTATTGGATATGCCGCTGGCCGATTGGGAGCAGGGTACGAAGTATCAATACAATAATTTGAACTCCGAATTACTTGGGTTGGTGATTGAGCGTGTTTCCGGGAAGCGCTATGCCGACTACCTGGAAGAAAAGCTATGGCGTCCCATGGGTGGTGATCGGGCGCAGGTCTGGACTGATCATGAAGGCGGTTCGGCGCATACGTCCTGCTGTCTCGCAACACCAGCGATGGATTGGGCGCGCTTTGGCATGATGCTTGCTGGTAAGGGGGAGGTGAACGGCAACCGTATTGTGTCGGAAGCCTGGATCGACGAAATGACAACCCGTTCACCCTCAGCAGCCCATTACGGCTATCAGACCTGGCTTGGCTATGACCACCCATCATTTCCTACCGGCTTTGGCGCTTCGGCTCCGATTGCTTCGGAGCCCTACCTTGCCCGCGATACGTTCCTCACGTGGGGTCGTGGCCAGCAGCATGTTTGGGTTTCGCCATCCATGGACCTTGTCGTCCTGCGGATCGGACCAGCCTTGGGTCGGAACCCCATAAAAGCCGATTTCGATGTTCCGAAAATTCCCAACATCATCGTGCGCGGTATTCAGGCTAAGGCCGCCGTCGCCGCGCGTGCTGAGTAGAGTCAGCTTATGAAGTACGTCCAGCTCGGTCGCACAGATCTGTCCGTCTCTCGCGTGGTCTTAGGATGCATGAGTTTTGGCACGCCCTTGTGGCGCGACTGGGTTCTGGATGAAGACGAGTCTCGGCCGCTGTTGAAGGTGGCTTTAGACGCCGGGATCAATTTTTTTGATACGGCAAACGTTTATTCCTCTGGTGCCAGTGAAGAGGTTGTTGGTCGATTTATCGGGGCCAATGCCAAGCGCGATGACGTCGTGATTTCGACGAAGATGTTTTACCCGTCGCGCGAGACACAAACGCAAATGGGACTAACACGGAAAAATATTCTCAGCTCTATCGACGGTTCTCTTGAACGGCTTGGAACAGATTATATCGATCTCTATCAGGTTCATCGGTGGGATGATCTCACCCCCATTGAAGAAACGATGGATGCTCTGAGAGAGGTTGTGCAATCCGGTAAGGCTCGGTATGTCGGGGCGTCGAATATGCGGTGTTGGCACCTGGCCAAGGCGCAGTTGGTTGCGCGTCAGCAAGGCTGGGACGGCTTCGCCACGATGCAAAACCATTACAATTTACTGCATCGTGAAGATGAACGAGACCTTATTCCGTTTTGTCAGGATCAAGGCTTGGGTCTTATTCCCTGGAGTCCCCTTGCGCGTGGTCGTATCGCACGCGCTGGCAGCGCAATCGCTCAAACCACGCGTAGCGATGATGACGCGGGGATTCAAAACTTGCTCTACGGGGCTCCTGATGACCCGGTGCTTGACGATGTTGCGGCTGTTGCTGCCGAGCTTGGTGTCTCTCCGGCTCGGGTTGGATTAGCTTGGCTTATGGCCAAAGGCGCAAACCCGATTATCGGTGCCACCAAGCCACGGCATATCGAAGATGCGGCCGCCGCCGCTGACCTTATTCTGTCGGATGACCACGTTGCCCGTCTTGAGCACTCGTATACGCCGCGGCCCTTGGCGGAGTTACCCTGGGATATGGACAAAAACGAGGACCCGCGGCTCAAGACTCCAGAGCTATTCGACTAAAAGCCCTGTTCTAACCAACTATCGGTCACAGCTGTTCCGCTGGGGTGCTTGGACGGGCCTCGAATGCTCTGTTGTGCCGATAAAGCTTTTCATAAAAATCTGAGGACGCCATGGCTCACGAAAACACAATCCAACCCTTTGAGAAGGGTGACGTTCTGGTCGCCTGCACACTCCTGAACAATGACGACGACGATCATGCGGGTGACGGAAGAATTTTTCAGTACGACGCAGATTTGAATGAGAAGGGTGTGTTGTGGATCAAGAACACCACTCATCTCGTCAATGGCTTGAAGTTTGGTCCGGATGGTACCCTATGGGCCTTCGACCAGCATATTCACGCTGTTTTGAATATTGACCCGAAAACCTGCGCTGAAACCTTAGTTGAAGGTCTCGCCCCTCGGTCTTTCTCCAACGTCAATTTCATGAAAGATGGATCACTCCTGTTTGGGGAGCATCTGGATAGTGACCAAAACCTTCCTGGAACGCACGCCAAGCCGATCAATGATGCTGGCGCTATCGGCGAAGGTAAAATTTATAGATACGATTCCAGCCGTAAGCTAGTCGCGGAATACGCACCGGAAAGCCATGGCGGGATGGCCGGGTTTCTCGGCGTCACTTGCGCCTTGCTCCTGCCTGACGATCGCACGCTTCTCTATATGACCGAGACGTCCAATGAAGTGCGTCGCTACGATGTGATGGATGACAAGCAGTTGTCACCGCTGGCGACATACCCAGAAGGTCGTGAAGGGTTTGTATTCTTTCTGGCGACTATGCCCGACGGTCGGCTGATGCTCACACGTGGCGGTCACATCGAATTTTTAAATCCAGAAACGGGTGCGATTGAGAAAGAAGTCCCGCAAGAAGGATTCGGCTGGGCGGTCATCTGTGGGGCTCTCGATAATGTCCACGCCTACTCGGGTAATTTTTTCTCCGGGGAAATCGCAAAATTCAATACGGAGACGGGCGAGAAGGTCGCTAGCCAGAATCTTGGTGTGCCTCGTTCGCTAGCCGGTGTCGCTCAATACGCAGGGTAACGGACGCCTTGCTCACCCAGGCATGACGTGGTCCGCTAGGGGCTACCAAAATCAAATTTTGAGGATGCTATGCCAAACGATCTCGTGAATAATCCCGATGTCGGATCAGAGTCTCTGCAGCCTTTCGCGGCTGGTGATTTCTTACTTGGGGCGACTCTGCTCAACAACCCGGATGATGATCATGCCGGAGATGGCCGTATTTTTCAGTTCGGTGCGGATGGTACGCAAAAAGCTGTGCTGCACACGCCGGATACCACACACCTTGTTAAGGGGCTGATGTTCGGCCCTGACAACGTGCTGTGGGCCTTCGATACCAGTGAGCATGCGATTCTTCAGGTTGGGCCTGATGGGAAACGGTTGTCCAATCCAGACTTTCCAAAACGGCCTTGGTCCAGCGGCTTCTTTGATAAGGCAGGCAACCTTTACATGTACGAGCACATTACCGGCACTATGGCCGATGTGCCGGAAAAGTATCGCCAAATGCAAAGCACGTTGCCCGATCAAGGGGATAAAATCGGAGACGGCAATGTTTACAAGTTCTCGCCCGATGGGACGTTGCTCGAAACCTATGAGACGGAGACGTCTACTAGTTTCGCAGGGTATCTCGGGGTTACCAGTTGCACTCTGCACCCCAGTGAAAAATACATCACCTACACCACGGAAACCTCAAAGCGGATTATGCGCTATGACATCGTAAATAATAAGCAGATGGATGATCTGGTGCAGTTGCCCGAAGACCAACCGGAATATGTGTTTTGCCTCAATTATTGTGCGGATGGCATGCTGCTCGTGACCCGAGGCCCAAAGATTGAAGTCATCGATGAAGACGGCAATGTGGCGCGGACGTATCCTCTAGAAGGCCGTGGTTGGGCCACGATTAAGGAAAGCGCTGATCAAAAGCACATGCTGGTCTCATCTTTCTTCAATGGCATTCTGCTGAAGATGAGCAAAGAAAGTGGCGAGGTCGTTGCCGAGATGAAGATCGACGCGGAACGCTCACTGGCTGGCGTCGCTGAATTTCCTTGGTAAACAAGATAAGTAAGGACGCTTCATGACATCACCAATAACGCGCCGCACACTCAATATGGGCGTTGCTGGCCTAGGCGGCTTTGCCACGGGTCTGATGGCTGTGCGGTCACCATCACAGAGTGGCAGGATCATTTCGTCTGCTAAGGCTGCTGGTCATGAATTGGGCCTTTCGACTGACGAAGGCTTGTTCCACAATTTTATTCGTATTGCTGGCAGCACCGGCAACGAAGTGGTCATGGCTTGGCATGAAATTTACCGGTACGGCATTGTTGGCAAGGATGTCACTCCACTGCATACCTCCCGCGGCGCATTGATCGTTGAGCACACCAACAATGGCGATGGCTCATTCACCATGACCCGCCGAGAAGTTGCGTACCATTGCGATATTGAAACCGGCAAGGTCATCGACAAACTCAAGAACCCTTACACAGGTGCCATGGACGACGTGGAACACCTGAGGTCCGGCCCAATCACCACGGTTCATTCGGCGCACGGCATGTCGCAGAACGGACAAGATCTACCCATTGACCACAAAGTCGGGCCAGCCCGTGTGGTCGGTGATGATGTTGTTCTCAATCATGATCTGTCGGCCAAGTTCCCTGGACCCAACGGTAAGCTGCTCGTGTTTTACGATTACATCCAATATCACGCTAAACTGAGTCATCTGGCTGACCCTGACATGCAGAATGTCCCGGCGACCTATGCCATTCAGGATTACATCGACTGGCGGGCTTGGCAGGAAATGGGTGACCGAGATGGCCTGATGCCGGGCCGGGGTTTCGGTCAAAAGGTCAGTGGATTCGATGACATGCCCGATGACACGTTGGCCGCCATAAAAGAACGGGAGCCTGAATTTCTGTCCGATTGGCGGAACTGGGAAGGCAACACGCTTATCTAGGTGTCCGTTCTGTTCTCAACGATAGGACCTTGACGATAGGCTCTGAACCCTGGCACGAACCTGTCCATGGTTGAAATCTACATTGATGGTGATGCCTGCCCCGTGAAGGATGAAATCCTTCGTGTTGCCGAACGGCATGATCTTCAGGTTCATCTTGTTAGCAACGCGTGGCTGCGCATTGAAGGTGGGCCGAAACTCAATAAGGTTCTGGTGCCCGATGGGCCGGATGTGGCTGACGATTGGATCGCAGACCATATTGTGGCGCATGATATCTGCATTACCGGCGATATTCCGTTGGCTTCTCGCTGCATTGAAAAAGGGGCGTCGGTGCTCGGTCACACCGGGGAAGCCCTTTACGCCTGATAGCATTGGCATGGCTTTGGCGATGCGGGACCTGAAATCTCAATTGCGCGAAGCGGGCGAAATCAAAGACCACCACGCTGGCTTTAAGAAGGCTGATCGCTCTCGGTTTCTCTCGGCATTGGAAGATATGGTGCGGGCGGTTAAGGTTGCCTCACAACAATAGGTTAGGGGTGCACCATGAGCGGCAACGGACAACCAGGGTTTCTCTTTAATACAGGGGCAGCAGGGCGGTGCGACGACTATAAAGTCGGTGGCGCGATGATGCGCTGGAACCCGGTCCTTAATAAATTTTGCATCTGGTATTATGGCCGCAGTACGGACTTTCCAGAGGGTATGGCCCCTGCTTTAGGCTCCGGTTCTGTTGCTCTCACCACGTCAGACGATGGTTTGAATTGGGAGCGTTACGACGGCCCGCTCAAAGGCGGTGCGGTCATGGCACCGAACGTGGACCCTAACGCGTTTGATAGCGTTCATCTTGGTACCGGTGATATCGAATGGCGCGATGGGCAATGGCACATGTGGTACTACGCCGGTGACGATGGCACTCCAAATTCTGCCAACCCAACGTACCGGCATCCTGGCTACAATTTACATGCAGGTCTCGCGGTTAGTGATGATGGCATCAATTGGCAACGTCGCCCGGGCAAGGCCTTTGGGGGCGCCATTGTTGGCATCGGTGAAGAAATTTACGGCGCGTTTCCCAACGTCTACCAACTGGGCGAGCGCACGATCTTGCAGGTCACCATTAAAGATAAAGACTTCAAGGGATGGATCACCCGCGTCTGGTCTTCAGAAGACCTTGAAAATTGGGATTACCTCGGGCCGCTAACCTGGAGTGATGATCCGCGCTACTACGATTCTAATGGTGTGATTACACGCCATGTTTTGCCTGATCCCGGTGGGGCAGGTGCGCCGTGGATGATGATTTATACGGCGGTTGATGGACGCCCGGAAAAGAAGCAGCAGCGCACCATTGCCGTTGCCGTTTCCGATGACGGTTTAAGCTGGCGGCGTCAGTTCGACGGCCCAGTGTTTGTTGCGGCTGAGGCGGGGGCGTGGGACGACTATAATGTCGCCAATCCGCAACTCTGTGTGCGTGGCGATGAACTTTGGATGACCTATTTTGGATTTGCAGACCCAGCTGTGCCGGGTGCTGCTGCACTGAGGGGCATTGGTCTCGCTGTGAGTAAGACGGGCGATCTGCGCAGTTTCGAACGAATCAACGCTTAAGGCGCTGGTGGATTTGGGGCCCAGATTGATTTCTTGGGTGCCATCAAGAGGCGCCGGATCATCGGTTCAAAGTCCCCAAGTGCCATGAAGTCCATGTCTGGGTTAAAGGCCGGCATATCGTATTTGTCGCAGAAGATGATCGCGTCTTCGAACCACGGGTGATCTTTGTATTTATCCCGCATGTTCTTATCGAGACCGAGGCCTTTGAAATAGTAATAGCCCTGAAACGCATGATGGTTTGCGATCAGCCAGTAGTTCTTCTCAGAGATAAACGGCTCTAACAGGGCCGCCGCGAATTCCCCGTGATTGAACGGCGCCAATAGATCGCCGATGTCATGAATCACACAGCACACCACGTACTCTTCATCTTCCCCGGCCTGATGGGCCAAGGTGGCGGTTTGTAGGCAATGCTCAAGTCTGGTGACTTTATCGAAGCCAGGCGCCTCGGCGCGTGAGTCATTCAGTTCTTGGAGGTGGGTCAAGATGCGGTCGACAAAGCCTTTGGTGAACGCAGATTTTTGAACGCCAGGCAAAACCCAGGGGGCGAACGCTGTCCCACCCTGTGTCGGGTCACTTCCACTGTCGTCCATGATTGTGTCCTCTCGCCTGCTCTGAAGGGCCAGTCTATCCGATCTGCGGTTTAAATTACCGCTACTTTTGCTATGACTAAAGCATGCCTGATTGCCTGACCCAAGAAAGCGTCGCCTTTGCAGATGCGTTGACCTTTGCGGCTATACCCGAGGATGTCATCGGCGCTGCAAAACGCTGTCTCGTTGACGGCGTCGGCGTTGCTATTGCTGGCTTAGAGACCGATGTCGCCAGCCGTCTTGGGGCGTTTGTGGTCAACAGCGGTCCTGGACCGGCACGTCTCTTAGGCAACCCGGGCCAAACCACAGATCTGGCCAATGCCGCGCTATACGTGGGCGCGTGCGGTAATGCTCTTGATTGGGACGACGTGCAATTGCCAGAGGGCGAGGCGCGCCCGTTTGGATTGCTGATGCATGGCACCACGCCGCTTCTGGCAACATTGTTCGCTACAACAGAATTAATCCGCAATGAAACCGGCCAGGGGGTCTCAGGTGAAGCATTTCTCACTGCCTTCGTCGCGGGGTGGGAGGTGTCGGGCAAATTAGCGCTGACGGTCACACCCGACCATTACTTCAGCGGTTTTCATACGTCGGGAACCCTGGGCACCTTTGGTTGCGCCATCGCGGCAGGAAAACTCCTTGGCCTGAGCGCGGAACACATGACCTGGAGTCTGGGCCATGCCGCGTCGATGGCGGCCGGAATTCAGGCCTCTATGGGGACGATGACGAAACCTATGCATGTTGGGTGGTGTGCAGCACGTGGACTTGAGGCAGCGCTTCTTGCGCGAGCAGGAATTGATGGACCCGATGACGCTTTGGATGGCCCGCGGGGGTATCTGACGACGACAAGCGGCACCGTCGATGTTGATCGAGCTTTAGGCCGGTTCGGAGATCCATTTGTCCTCGGTGCTCCTGGCGTGAGTGCGAAACCCTATCCGTGCGGAGCCGTTACGCACCCAGGCATGGACGCTCTGAAGCGCGTGATGGCTGAGAACGCAGTGAAGGCAGATGATATCAAACACATTGCCGTGGCCGCGGGCAGCAAGATGTGGAGTGTGATTTCTTATCCGTTCGCCGAAACGCCGTTCCAAGCAAAATACAGCTTCCCATTTTTACTCGCGGCGATTGCGTTGCGCGGCACCGTAGGTCGCGCTGAGTTCCGTGATGATTTCATTTTGTCTGAGGCGTGCATCTCGTTTCAGAAGATGGTCGAAGTGCGAGTCGATGAAACGGTCCAGGCGGATGATAGTGATATTGTTGATGCGCGTTTGACCATAGATCTCAATGACGGACGAACCTTCGTCGTCGATGGCCTAGCCGATTACCCCGGTGGCCCCGTCGTGCCGTTAAACGATGACGCCGTGGATCAGAAATTCTTGGATGCAACATCTGGATTGTTGTCGGCTGAACAGGCGGTTTCTGTGCGTTCCATGCTTCGGTCATTTGAAACGCAATCTGACGCTGGCACCTTGCTGGATGCGGTGGGCACGATTACGGTCCCGTCATTATGACCCTAGTCCGTGATGCCATTCTTGATCATATCGAGTCGACCAACTTCGACAGTCTTCCGTTAGATGTCGTGGCCGCGACCAATGTGGTGGTTGCCGATACAATTGCCTGTGGCTTAGCAGGGAGTGCCGAATCTAAGGCCAAGATATTCCGAGACATTCAGTTATCTCATTTCGGCTACGGCGGCGTTCCGGTCTGGGGAACGGATCAATTGATTTCGCCCATCGGTGCCGGGATGGCCAATGGCTACCAGGTTCATTGCCTCGAATACGCCTGCTTCCATGAGGCGGCGACTGTGCATTCTATGTCGGTGATTTTGCCGACCGTTATGGCGCATGCTGACCGTTTTGGGCGCGTGACGGGCAAAGACATCATCACGGCGATTAACATCGGCAACGACGTTGCGGCGTTGTTGGGCCTTGCTGCAACACAAGGGGCTCGGTTTTTCCGACCCGGCGTGTGTGGTGCCATGGGGGCTGGCGCAGCTTTGGCCAAGCTCGCCGGTTTTGACCGCCCGACCACGTCAGAGTTTTTTGGCCTCCTGTACAGCCAGCTTTCGGGCACCATGCAGGCGCATACGGAAGCAAGTATGGCCCTCGGGCTCCAAATCGCATTCAGTGTTCGCAACGCGCTTACGGCATTGGACATGGCACGGATGTATCTCACCGGACCGACGGATGTGTTTGATGGCCCTTACGGTTACTTCAAGTTGTTCGAGGTTGATGGAGACGCGACTCCGCATTTGGACGCGTTGGGCAACGTTTGGCGCACGGCAGAAATATCCTTCAAACCGTTCCCATCCGGTCGCGCATCCCATGGTGCGATCGATGCGCTTCAGAGGCTCATGCAAGGTCATTCCTTCGGCGCAGCTGATGTAGACAACGTGACGCTCTCGGTTCCGCCCTTTGTGCACCGTCTCGGTGGTCGCCAAGTCAAAGATCGCATGGATGGTCCCTACGCGCGCCTTTGTCTCCCGTACCTTGCCGCAAGCGTGTTGATCGACGGCACAATTAATGTGGCCAGTTCTTCATTGGATAATCTCTCCGACCCAGATCGGCTTGCCTTGGCCGCCAAGGTCAGCGTTGAAGATGATGGCAATCCAGACGTGAATGCATTGGCGCCACAGAAAGTGTCGGTCAAACTATCTGATGGCCGCACGTTCGAAGAGAACATCGCCTGTTTGCTTGGGCATCCGGACAACCCCATGAGCGAGGCTCAGCATCGGGCGAAGTTTATGGATAGTGCGGCATCAGCCGCTCAACCGCTTCCTGTTGATATGGCAGACAAACTCTATTCCCGCCTTATGGCGCTGCAAGATGAAGCCGATGTAACCATCGTCAGCAATCTCGCAGCCGGTTTTGATATGGAAAAGGTCCAAGTATGAAACTCACACTAATCACAGCGCTGTTATCCGGTCTGGTCGCGGCGACTGCCGCAGGGTCCGCTCAAGCTGAAGATCGCAAGGTCATGACTATTGGCGCCTACTCGGTGCCCAATACCCCCTGGGATTTAAATTGGCAGGACGTCAGCGCAGCCTTCGAAGCCAGCGAAGATGTCGGTCTTGACCTAGAGCTTCTTGTGCGCGGCGAGACGGGGAGTTCGGAAGAACGCTTAAATTCCTTGCGGCGTAATCGTTTGCAGTTCGTTAGCTCTCCTCTTGGTTCTGGTGCGGCGATGATCCCAGAGTTGGCCGTGCTTCAATTGCCGTTCCTGTTTGAGTCTACGCCGGAAGCGGACTTTGTCTTGGATGAGTACGCGTTGCCAAAATTCCAAGAGATGTTTGCAGAGAAAGGCATCATGTTTTTGCGCTGGACCGAAGCAGGGTCTAACCATTTGTTCGGTGATCGCCCGTTCCTGACGCCTGATACGGTGAAGTCTTTTCCCATGCGCGTGCAAACCACTAAGGCGTCCTCGGTGTATTTCGAAGGCCTTGAGGCCGATGCCGTATACATGAGTTCCAATGATATTTTACAATCATTGCAAACAGGGATGATTAGCGGTGGCGAGGCAGTTACGATCTTTTATTGGATGACGGGTATTTTCACGGAAGCGACGCATTTTACGCTCACCGGGCATGCCATCGAGCCTAGCTCAATTCTGTTAAACAAAAAATTCTGGGACGGTCTTTCACCGGAGCAGAAAAACCTGGTCAGCACAGCGTATCCCGGTCCAAAGGCAGCGCGCGATCGTGTCCGCGAATGGATGGCTAAAGTCGAAGATGATTTACCCGGCCTCGGTGTCACGCTGCATCATCTAAATGATGACCAGCGCGCGGCCTGGACGACTCAGGCTCAATCCTCTTATGCCGCAATTCTTGAGTCCATTGGCGGAGAAGCTGAGGACATTTATAATCTTGTGCTTGAAGGGCAGGCGGCGTACGCACGCAGCCAATCCGAAACCAATCAATAGAAGGACCGTCACCATGCCAGCCTTAATCGTGATGTTTAATTTGAAGGACGGCGTATCCGAAGCCGATTACGAAGCGTGGGCGAAGTCCGCTGACCTACCGACTGTGCGTGGCCATAAGGGCGTCGATGGCTTTGATCTGTTCCGGGCCAATAACTTGTTCCGCACTGAAAATGCCGCCCCCTATCGTTATGTGGAAGTGATTCAGATTAACGATCTCGATCAATTCAATCTTGACGTGGCGACTGATGCGCAAAAGCCAATCTCAGAAAAATTCCGCGAGATTGCCGATAACCCAGTCGCCATGCTGTGCGACAAGATCAGCGACTAGGAGAGAAGACGTGGGACGCTTGCAAGATAAAGTCGCCATCATCACTGGCGCGGGTCGTAAAAAAGGTCTGGGCGAAGGCATCGCGCGCCGTTTTGCGGAAGAGGGCGCAACCGTTGTCATCACCGATATCGGTAAAGCTTCTGGCGACCATTTACCGGCCAATCACATCGGAACCTCGGAAGAAATGGAAGAGGTCGCTGCGGCGCTCCGTGAAGAAACTGGCGGCAACGTTCACACCATGGTGTGTGACGTGCGATCCGAAGACGATATCAGTCGAACCATTGCAGATACAGTGAGCCAGTTCGGTAAGCTAGATATCGTAGTGAACAACGCGGGTATCGGTTACATCATGAAACCGCTGATGGAGATGTCGATCGACGAGTGGGATGTGGTGCTAGACGTCAACCTCCGTGGCCCCTTCTTGTTTACCAAACACGCCGCTCAGGTATTTATCAGGCAAGGCTTTGGCGGGCGGATCATTAATATTGCGAGTCAGGCTGCCAAGAGTCCCGCGCCTTTGTTGGTTCACTACACCTCATCAAAGCACGGTATGATTGGCCTCACCCGCACGGCTGCCGCTGAATTGGGCGAGTACGGCATTACCAGTAATGCGGTCTGCCCCAATCATGTCACCACTGGCCTCGGCGCGATTCAAAATGCCCGACGTGGCGAAGTGCTTGGCAAAGATACAGATGGCGTGTTGGATTTCCGCAAGGCGAAGATTCCCTTGGGCCGAGTTGGCCTGGCGTCGGATACAGCCAACGCTTGCGTGTTCCTAGCGTCAGACGAAGCCGCCTACATCACAGGAGAAGCCATGAACGTCTCCGGTGGCGAGGAAATGCATTAAGCGGCTTCTTGGTCGTCTGTTAGTTCTAGTTCAGGAAAACGACCGACCGTTGAGACAAAGCGTGACTTGATAAAGCGACCAGCGGCTTTCTTGCCTGTGAGCCAAGCGATGCGCGCGCCGTGCTTGTTATTGGCCAGCACGTTTTCAACCAACCACGGCGTCACGGTTTCAACCCGGTCTGCAATGATGTTGAAGACTTTCTTCACAGACTCCCAACGGTCCGGTGCCATTTTGCCCCGGTCGCGCATGGAGAGATCGGTGATCACAATGCCCGGGCTCATGTAGCCAACGATAACGGGGCTGTCTTTTGTTTCTTTAATGAGTGCTTTCGTAAAATAGGTCAGGCCGAATTTGGTGCAGCCATACAGGCTCATGCCAAATTGCTTCATGCCGTTGGAGCCGAACCCCTCAAAGTTATAGAGCGCGCCATGGCCTTGCTCGGTCATTCCGTTAAGGGCGACCTGTGCTCCGTTCATGGTGCCAATCAGGTTAACCGCCGTGACGGCTTCAACTTCGTCTTGGGGCAATCTGCCGATTGGGAATCTGGTATTCGACATACCTGCGTTGTTGATCCAAATATCAACGGTGCCGAATTCCTTTTTTGAGAAGTCCCACAAAGCCACGACTTGATCATACTGTGTGACATCGCATGGCGTTCCGGCGACCCGTGCACCACCAACAGCATGTGGGTTCAGTTCGGCGAGGGCGCTGTCGACGGCGCCTTGGCTGCGTCCGCAGATCACCACATTGGTTCCGCGCTTGAGAAATTCCTGCGCCAATCCATGCCCGATGCCGCGGGTTCCGCCCGTCACCACCACTGTCTTTTGGTCTGCCACCATTGTGCTCCTGTCTTGTGTTGCTTGACCTTACCACGACCACTGGGTTGTCAGGGGATGGTAGCCCGGTGTGTTGGCCGCGTGTCGGACTCGCGTTACCCTGTCGTCGGTGACGCGCGTTAGGCCGGTATGATCATCACGTGCAGACATTCGATATTCACGAGGACTACAGTGATGGCTCAGAAAACAGCGGTCGTAACCGGTTCCACCAAAGGCATTGGCCGGGGCTACGCGAAGGAGTTTTTGAATCGCGGCGTCAATGTGGTGATCTCCGGCCGCTCTCAGGACACCATTGATGACGCGGTCAAGGCTTTGCAAAGCGAAGCCAAAGATGGCGCGCGGGTTGCGGGTGTCGTGTGCGAAGTCTCAGATGCGGTTGAAGTTCAAGTGCTGTGGGATTTTGCGATCCAGGAATTTGAGGCGGTTGATATTTGGATCAACAACGCCGGCTTCGCTCGCACCGGCGTAACGTTCCAGCAACTAACGCCGGCCGAAATTAAAACCATGATCCAGGGCAATGTCGTCGGCACGATTAATGGCTGCCAAGTGGCGCTGCGGGGCATGACAGCCCAAGGGCACGGCCATATCTATAACACCTATGGCGCTGGATCTGACGGTCGCGTCATTCCGGGCATGATTGGGTACGGCACGACCAAGAGCACGGTGCGGTACTTCACCGAGAGTCTCATCAAGGAACTCAAAGGCCGCCCCATAAAAGTCGGCATGATTAGTCCAGGTATGAATTTGACTGAAAACATGATCGCTCAGATGAAGCAGGTGCCACCGGCTGTTCGACCTAAGGTTATGAAGCCGATCAATCTTCTTGGTGACTACGTTGAAACCACAACCCCGTGGATTGTCGAGCGGGTATTGGCCGATGACGCTATGGGGACGCATATCAAGTGGCTGACCACAGGTAAAATACTCGGACGTCTCCTCACGTCTAAATTCAATAAGCGTGATTTATGGGCACGCTATGATTTGAGTGCCTAATATATAGCCCCACTGGGCACAGGGTTTTTTAACCACATTGCGGTCAGGTGGTGTTATCGAGACCTATCCTATGTGCCGCCATGGCTAAGGTAGCCACCGCACGCGGGCTTGCTCGTCGGGGCGCAACATACCTTGGGGACTCTTCATGCAACCGGATACGACCTGCCAGAAACTGGGGCCGATTTGGCTGATGCCTGAAATTAGCCGTTTCAACTGTGTTGCATTTCTCTACGCGTCCTTTGTCAGCATCGCATTTATTTCTCTGATCAACGTTTTGCAGGCGTATATCCTCACCGAGCACCTTGCTATTGCTCAGAACGAACAAGGGACGTTGACGGGTGACCTGGCGTTCTTTCAAGAAATCATCACCCTGTTATTGGTTGCTCCAGCGGGCATTTTGTCTGACCGCATAGGGCGGCGTCCGGTCTTTGTGTTTGGCGTGCTGATGCTCGCAGTTGGATTCGCTCTGTACCCAATCGCGTCGTCGGCGTTCGAGTTGACCATATACCGGTGTCTCTACGCTGTTGGCACGGCGTGTGTTGGCGGGATGATCGGGACGGTGATCGCTGATTACCCGCAAGAGATGTCACGCGGAAAATTGATCGCAGC
>CALSLN010000019.1 GCA_943787205.1 uncultured Rhodospirillaceae bacterium | reverse complement strand
TCAATAAAGTAATTGCGAATGTGATCACCGCCGCGCTGCTGCACGTACTTAGGGGAAACCTCTCGCTGGCCTTCGAACTCATAAAGGGGAACGCCCCATCCGCAAGAGTCTGAGATGCGAGTCACGTTCACTTTGATAATCGCCCGCACACCGACAAAGCTCAGATCAAACTGACTGGCCAGCGCCTCATACCCTGCATCGTTGGGCGTGACGATCTCTCCAGTGCCGTGAAAGCGATAGATCACCGGCGGCCCACGGAAGGCACACAGCATGATGACAATCCGACCGTTCTCCCGCACGTGGGCGACGGTCTCAATGCCACTGCCGCCGTAATCGAGATAGGCAACGGTGTGGTCATCCAGCACCCGAAAGGTATCAAGCCCCTTGGGGGACACATTGACCAAACCTTCATCGGATTTTGGCGCTGTGGCGACAAAAAACATCTGCTGCTGATCGATCCACTCCCGAATGCGGTCATCGATCTGATCGTAAACTTTACCCATCAAAATTCTCCATCACGTTGGAGGCACCTTGGCAAGAAAAGAAGAGCGGAACAACACTACAAAATGGGACTCGAAATCACGTCTCCGTCACAGGCAAAAAAAGAAAAATCGGATTTTGCTCGGTTCGAGCCCATGCACCACGGGGTTTTCAAAAAATTATGCCGTGAAACCAACCCACTAAAAAATATACAAACGAGTATGGTTTAGGCTCGGCGCTTATGCACTTCAATTTGTTGAAAAATATTAGGTTTCAAAATCGTCACACCCCACACGACCCTCCTGCACCATCAATCATCCCTTGGCTCTTTATTCCCTCTCAAATAGCCCTGAACGAAACCGACAATACAAATCACTACGAAAAATATTGCGATTGACCACGTAAATATCGGGTCATCAATATCCATCAATCGCGGGACAAAGATTACCGCGGAAACTGCAGCCACTACACCGAATAGAAGATTACCAAAAATCTCTAGAACCTTGCGCTTTTTCATTCGGCGTCCTAACTCATCTTACCGACAGCCATTTCATCCTGCCTTACCCCTACCCCTCAATCGCGCCGTCGATGTCGGCCATGATGTCGGGGTGCTGGTCTTCCATAAATCTGCGCCATATATCGCTAGCCTCCGATTAGTCCGTCGATGGCCTGACGGCTTTGTCTGGTCTAGCGATAAGCCAGAAAGACAACACCGTAAATACACATGCAAGAAAGATAAGGAACATCTGCACACGGCGAGCAGGATGCAATAATTCTGACAAAAACCCATTCCTGCCATCAAAGTAAGACGGTAAAATAACAAAAAGGGATATGACAACTAGCGATGGGATAAGTGACGCAAATAAAAAGTTTACGAGGCTCGTTCGCTTTAATTTCGAGAGAATTAGATATGCTGGTATGCCAAGGAATATGGCCACCGGATAACCAACCATCGCAGTAAACTGTAGCATCCATATGCCTTCACTAATCGACGGCTGCAAAAAAAGCGCTGCCAGTACACACAGAACGCCAAATGATAATGGCGCCACTAGAAATGCCACTACGGTACGGACTGTACTGTTCAATGCCTCTTCCAAAAGCCAGAGTAATATCGGTACGTAAAACTACAAACAGAAATACTTATTGAACAGACACTTTAAGTACAGCCTTTTAAAGCACCCAACCCATTACCCCTCTATCGCGCCGTCGATGTCCGCCATTAAGCCCTAGCAAGGCTTCAGGGGATACTTTGATAAAAACACCGTATTTTGGTACTCTTTCCCTCGGGCCGGTGCGGCGACAGATAATTTTGATCTGAAACAATCTTTAGCGCGTAAAGAGTGCAGTAGTCTGAACAAGACTACAAAGCGCATGGATACTTAGAAGCACCTCATGAAAAAATTATCCAACACATTGTCCGCGTTCGCCAAAGACAAACTTTGGCCGCTGATCAAAGGCAGGCTGCCGCTGGTCATTCTCAGCACGGCCCTGCTCATCACCGCCGTGATGATCCTGGCTCGCCCACGGGATGTTCCTGCGCCACGCGCGGAGAGGGCCTGGATCGTCGATGTGCAGCGCGTTGACTACCGCACGATCAACCCAACCTTAGAACTCTTCGGGAGCGTCCAGTCCCCCCAGGATGCAGACCTGAGCGCAGGAATTGAAGCGACGGTTAATGATGTACCCGTACGAGACGGCGAAACCGTTCTAGAAGGCCAGTTGCTGGTCGTCCTCGATGACCGGGATGCGACGCTGACCTTACGGCAGAGACAAGCCGACATTCTTGAAATAGAAGCGCAATCCTCATTTGCGGACCGGCAAATCGAAATCAACCGGATCGCCCTCGAACAGGAAAAAGACCTTTTGGGCATTGCCCAAACCCGCTTTGACCGCGCGAAAGAACTATTAGATCTGGGGCGCCTGTCGCGATCGGATTTTGAGAACGCCACCGAAAACCTAAAGCGGGCGCAATTGTCCCTCAACCGGTCCGACCTCGCCCTTGAGGAAAGTCGGATTCGACTCAATGAACGGCAAGCCCAATTGGAACGGGCAGAAGCCCTCCATGACCAAGCCGCTTTGGATGTTGCCCGAACCCGCGTCTTGGCCCCATTCGATGGCATCGTCTCTGGGATTCAAGTCTCCGAGGGTGATCGCGTGCGTGTTGGTGACAGCCTAATGCGATTACAGAACCCAAGTTCAATCGAAGTTCGAACTCAAGTCCCCGCCAACTATGTGCAGTCGATCAATCAAGGCCTTCGGACTGAGGACGCTATAACGGCCGCGGTTCAAATTGATAACGGAACAGTGATGGGTCGCATCACCCGGGTCTCTGGCCTCATCAGAGAAGGCAGCGGCGGTGTCGATAGCTTTATCGGGTTTAATACACCGCCGATCGGTCTGCGCTTGGGCAGCACGGTGCGTGTTTTGCTTCAGCTGCCAGGGGAAACTGGCGTCGTCGCCGTAACTGCTGAAGCCGTGTATGGGCGGAACCGAATTTATAAAGTCTTGAATGACCGCATGAAGAAAGTCGATGTGCAACGCGTCGGAGAAAGGGCCCTGGAAGACGGCAGTACGGAAGTGATCATCCGCTCTCCAGAGTTGACCAATAGCGACACAATCATCGTAACGAAAATAGCCAATGCGGCTGACGGTCTTCTTGTGAAAATTGCAAAACAAGACCCAACCAGCGCCCCAGTTCCGACGGCATCGAATACACGTAGCGGCGAGTAAACCGCCACCGCAAACTCTAAAGGCACGACCTTTTTATGACGAAGCTGATCCAGACATTTGTGCGTCACCCCGTAGCCCCCAACCTCGCCATGGTCGTTATGATCCTGGCTGGAATTTGGGCGTCTGGTCAGTTGACCCGGCAGGTGATGCCAACCTTTCAACTGAACGTGGTCTCCATCCAGGTTGTCTGGCCCGGAAGTACGGCAGAAGATGTAGAAGCCGCGATTACCCAACCCCTAGAAGACCAGCTTGTGGCCCTGGACGAATTAACGTCATTAAGCTCCACATCGCGGGACGGGTTGGCGCAAGTGGACATCGAGTTCCCCGAAGACATCGATATCGGACAAGCGCTCGACCAAACGAAAGAGGTTGTCGCACAAATCCGCAACCTACCGTTGACCGCTGAAGAGCCGCGCATTTCTGTCTTCAGCCGGAGTGAGCCAGTTGCCAAACTCGTGGTCAGCGGGCCCGACCTGTATCAGCTACGTCCCCTCGTCAAACAATTCGAACGTGAGCTGCGCGCGCGCGGCTTATCCCGCCTTGAGGTTGCTGGCCTACCCGAGGAAGAAATATCGATTGAGCTATCGGCCCAACGCCTTGGTGAATTAGGCCTGTCTCTGGGGGATATCGCCACACGCGTGCGAAGCGCCAGCTTAGATGTTCCTGCAGGGACCGTTGGGCAGCAGGACGTCGCCCGGCAACTGAGAAGTTTGGATCAAGCCCGGGATGCTCAAAGTTTTGCGCGTTTACCAATTATCGCCGATGAACAGGGCGGCTTTGTCAGGCTCGGTGACATCGCTCAAGTCGAACGTCAGCCCCGCCCAGAACAAACACGCATCATTATTGATAACCGGCCCGCCGTAGAAATTTCAGTCAGCCGATCTGAGCAAGAGGACGCCATACAAATTGCGAACCGGCTTACGAACTGGGTTGAGTCAACGAGAACGGACCTGCCGCCGAACGTTGAAATCGCGGTCTACTCTGAGACCTGGAAAACAGTCGACGCTCGGATTGACCTCATGGTTGAAAACGCACTGTCCGGCCTGGCTCTCGTCCTGCTCGTCCTCTACATCTTCCTCAACGGGCGCGTCGCCTTTTGGGTCGCCGTGGGAATTCCAGTTTCCATCCTCGCCGCTTTGATGGCCTTGAACATCGCCGGTGGGACGATCAACATCATGACCCTGTTCGCCATGGTTATGACCGTCGGCTTCATTGTCGACGATGCCATCATCGTCGGTGAAGAAGCCGTCACGCTCTACCAAAATGGTGCCGGCCCTGGCGCAGCAGCGGAAAAAGCCGCCACCAGAATGTTCGCCCCGGTTCTTGCCGCATCATTGACGACCATCGCTGCCTTTCTGCCGTTGATTTTGCTGGGTGGAACGACGGGAAGTATCCTGTTTGCCATTCCGTTGATCGTGATGTGCGTGGTCATGGCCTCGCTCATCGAGTGCTTTATCGTTTTGCCTGGTCACCTCAAACACTCGCTCATGGGCACGGCGAAGCGTCCCGTTCCGGCCTATCGGCGGACGATCGACGTCGCCTTTGCTCGCTTTCGCGATGGCTGGTTCAAAAAATCTGTGGAGTGGTCCGTTGGGCATCTCAGTATTGCCTTGAGCCTCGCCCTTTCGGGCATGATTCTTATTGTCGGTCTGCTCGGCGGTGGGTTGGTTGGGTTCTCCTTCTTCCCACAGCCGGACGGCACCACACTGTCTGCCAATGCCAGGTTCGTCGCCGGGGCACCGGAAGTGCGCGTTAACGACTTCCTAGATGATGCAGTCAAAGGACTCTACGCAGCAGAAAAAGCCTCTGGCGAAGATCTCATTCGTCTCGTCGTTGTTAACGTCGGACGTCAAGGGCGGGGGAGCACAGGCTCTAATGTCGGTCAGATTCTGGTTGAGTTGACTCCGCCAGACGAGCGCGATTGGAGTAACGGCGAACTCATAAGAAACTGGCGACGCCAAGTTGAGAATGTTCCTGGACTTGAATCTTTTCTGATCCTTAATCAACGCGGCGGCCCACCCGGTTCCGATATCGATGTTCAATTGACCGGTTCCAATCCCGATACGCTGAAAACTGCCGCCCTGGATTTGCAGTCCTCCCTGACTCAATACACCGGCGTGAGTGGCCTGCGTGATGACACGACCTTCGGTAAGGAGCAGTTGATCTTTGAGTTGTCGCCTGTTGGTCGCGCCGTTGGTCTGACCGCACAGTCCCTGGGTGAACAGCTCCGTGCAAATTTTGACGGCGAACTGGTCCAAATATTCCAGGACGAAGGCGACGAGGTTGAAGTCCGCGTGAAGCTTGCCGAGCAAGAACGCCAAAACCTACGGTCTCTCGACACACTACCGATCCTGTTGCCCGGCGGACAAACGGCAATTCTCTCGAACGTCGCCAATTTGCGATATAAGCGTGGCTTTGATTCGCTTAAGCATAGCAATGGATTGCTAGCCGTGCGGGTGACGGGCGATGTCGATTCTTCCCAAAACAACGCCAACGCCGTGCGGGCTCAAATCTCCAGAACGCTGTTACCTGACCTCACTGCGAAATACGGCATTGCAGCCTCGTTCAGGGGGCAAGCCGAAAACCAAGCTCAAACCACAGGCGGACTTGGCACCGCAATGCTGCTGTCCATGGTCCTCATCTACATCATTCTCGCGTGGGTGTTCGGATCCTACGTTTGGCCCCTCGCTGTTATCAGCATCATTCCTTTCGGCCTTGTCGGGGCCATATTCGGTCACTGGGTTCTTGGGTTTGACGTGACGATGCTCTCTATCTTCGGTTTCTTTGGGTTATCGGGAATCGTCATCAACGGCTCGATTATTTTGGTCAGCTATTTCAAAGAAAAAAGAGAGGACGGAATGCCCGCCGTTGAAGCGGCTGTTGAAGCTGGATGCCGGAGATTGCGACCCGTGTTGCTGACATCCGTCACCACCATCGCTGGCATTCTGCCCCTATTGTTCGAGACGTCTGAAGACGCACAGTTCCTAAAACCAATGGTCATTTCTATCGGGTTTGGGTTGATGTTCGGATCTCTCATTGTGCTTTTTGTCTTACCAGCCTTTCTGGTTGGTATTGAGAACGCCAATAAGAAACTGAAGCGCATCACGAGCGGAATCATTGAATGGGTTAAGGCAACGACAGCCCATGAAACCTTTACTCACTTCAAGACAAGCCGGTTAAGTAAGGCGGATCCAACCACCGACACAGCAAACAGCAAAGAGTCGTCATGATGAGCCAACCCAACACCCTGTGTGCGGAAGCCCTGGTTGAGAACCGCAAGGCCATTTCTCAAGCCGCCTATCAACACTTGCTTGAGCATACGCCGCAAATGACGACACGGTTTGGCGAAAATTCACAAGACCATTGGACCGATCATTTTCTTGATCGGATCGCAGAACTCTCAGAGTCCGTCTCGGCCGGAGAACCTCAAATATTTAGCAACCACGTCGGCTGGGCCAAACAGGCTATGGCGGCGCGCAATTTAGATGCCACCCACCTATCCGGAACCTTAGAGAGCCTGCGTTTCGGTATTGAGACGGTACTTTCCGAGGACATGGCAGCAACGGTTATCGCCTGTTTTGATAAGGCCCTCGCCCTGAACGACACCGAGGATGAGGCAGCGTGGGACTCGGCTTTAGATCCACGGCACACCTGCGACAGCGTTGCGCTGCATTACATTCAGGCTGTGATTTCCGGAAACATCTGGTTGGGCATGCAAATTGTTTTGGATGCGTTGGAAGAAGGCATAGTCATTCAGGATATTTACCTGCGTGTGTTGCTTCCCGCACAAATTGAAGTTGGACGACTGTGGCATTTAAATGAGGTCTCCGTCGCGGAAGAGCATTTACTCACATCAACAACACAGCGCCTGATGTCCGTCTTGGCGCACCGCGCTCCACGCAAACCTGATCGGGGACACACCGTCATTGCTGCGTCCGTTGCAGGAAATGCGCACGACATGGGCATTCGCACGATTGCGTATCTGATGGAGTTCGAAGGGTGGCGAACAATCTTCTTGGGCTCTGACATGCCAAGATCAGAGTTACCCGCCGCCATTAAATTCTACAATGCCGATGTAGTGCTGTTGTCCATCGCACTGAGCACGCAATTGCGGACCCTGAAGCGTACCGTCAAGGATGTGCGCGACGTATGCGGACCGACGGTCAAGATTATGCTCGGCGGTCATGGATTGAATAGCGTTCCCGATTTATGGAAAGAAATCGGTGGCGACGGTTATTCAAAGAGCATCGAAGACGCCATCGCCCTAGCGGCCGAGTTGGTCTCCCCCTCCTAAACGCCTACCCCTCAATCGCGCCATCGATGTCGGCCATGATATCGGGGTGTTGGTCGGCCATGAAGCCGCGCCAGGCGGGTGGCATGCCTTCAACGGTTCGGCTCTTGCGTCCGTAGCCGCGCGATACAGAATTGGCCGTCACGCCCTGCATGCCGATCCACGGATGATTGAAGGTGTTGATGTCGTTGAAGGTGTGGGTGGCGGCTGCGCTCATGACGTCGGGGTCTGACACTTCGGAAATTGAGCCATGATAGGTCGACCAATCGTTGACGTGGATGGTCATGTCGAGATTGTTCGGCGTCTCGGCCTTCACAACCAAATCCCCGTTGCACCAAACGTCATCGTTGATGACATGGGCCGGGCCGATCACGTCTTTTCTGCTCACCGCGCCGGAGCCTTCTCTCGGTCGGGCGTCTGAAACCACGCCGGTTAAACCATGGGTGCGTTTGATCCGCGCCACAGTGGGTTGATTCACGGGGCGCTTCTGCCCGGTGTAGGGGTTATGGAAGGTCTCAAGCAATTTTCCCGTTTCCAGATCGGAATAGAAAATCGTGCTCATGAACGAGGACTCATACAGATGCTCGCCGGTGTCTTTGACCTTGGAGACCATCCCTACATGCATTTTCCAGAACGGCGTGAATTCATAATCCTTCAAGCCGAAGCGCGTGGCCTCGATAAACCAGAACACCGGCTTTTCATCAAAGCTGAAGTTGAGCTTGCGGTGGATGGTGTAGAGGTCTTCCGGCTTATTGGGGTCGAGCAGAGCTGCCGCGCGGGCTGATTTTGCGCCGATGATGGTTGGGAAGCCCCCTGCGGCTACACCGCCAAGCGCCCCGAGAACTGTTCTGCGTTTCATGATCCTGACTCCTTTTCCTATTAACCCTAGGTTACATCAGGAGATGGGGAACGATAGACTGTTTCCAGGTCTTTAGAGGGGATAAGTGATGATCAACGCATTCCGCCGAGTATTTCAACCCGTTGTCTTTGCAATTGGTTTGGCAATAGGCCTGGCGGCTTGTTCAGAGGAAACGGTGACGCAGAGCGCGACCGCGGATTCTGTAATTGCGATTACCAATGTGACGATCTTGGACGCCACGCAAGAGACAGATGGCGCGACGGTGTTGATATCAGGAAACACGATACAAACCATCGGTGGTAAGATCACTGTTCCTGATGGTGCTCAAGTCATCGATGGTAGCGGTAAGTTTTTGATTCCTGGGCTGTGGGATGCCCATGTTCACCTGTCCTACTACCCCAACCTTGGTGTTGAGACCGAATTCCCCCTGTACATCGCCAACGGCATCACCAGTGTGCGGGATACGGGCGGACTGATTGATATTGTGCTGCCGATGCGAGACGCGGCACAAGCCGAGGGGGCTATCGCGCCACGCGTCCACATTGCTGGGCCGTTGGTTGACGGCACCCAGCGGGTGTATGCAGGCTTAATGGGGCGACCGAACATATCCGTTGGTGTCAGCACCCCGGACGAAGCGCGCGCCCAGATCGATGAACTGCATGCCGCGGGCGTCGACCTCATCAAACTTTATGAAATGAATACGCCGGAAACCTTTAAGGCTGCGGCGCAGCGGGCAAATGAACTTGGCCTACCGATTACAGCGCATGTGCCGTTGAGCATGGACGCGGTCGATGCCGCAGAGTCCGGTGTCGATGGCATGGAGCATTTGCGCAATTTGGAACTGTCCTGCGCTGCCAATTACCAAACACTTCTAAAGGAACGGACCCAAGTTCTGGCAGATAGCCTCGACGAAGATGGCGGCACGCTCCGAGGCACTCTTCATTCCCTGCAACGCTATGCTGCCATTGAGGCGCAAGACACGGACCGTTGTAACGAGGTCATCGCGGCCCTGGCACGGGAAGAGGTGTTTCAAACGCCGACCTTAACGGTGAACACCTTTATCTCAGCCCCCCTCGCCGCACAGCCACGCTGGCGCGAAACGTTCATGTACCTGCCCCCTGATGTTCAAGAGCAGTGGAACGCAGGCGGGAAGAGTATGGAAGAGTCCCTGAAAAGCAGACCTGCGAACACAGCGTTCATAGACTGGAGCTTTGCCATGGTGGACAAATTGCAGACTGGCGGCGTGAAGATTATGGCGGGGACAGATAATCCCATTGGTTTTCTTACGCCAGGGTTTGCCTTGCACGAAGAGTTGGCGTTGCTGGTTGAGACCGGCCTAACGCCCATGGAAGCTCTAACCGCTGCAACCCTACATCCAGCACAGTTCATGCGCTTGGACGATAAGATGGGAACAGTTGGGGCCGGTAAGCTGGCCGACTTGGTGTTACTCGATGCCGACCCCCGCGATGACATCCGCAACACCCAGCGTATTCACACCGTTATTAAAGACGGTCGCATGTTCGACCGTGTCGCGCTGGATGGATTGTTAAATAAACTCAAGGTCAAAGGCCATCGACGCGCGAAAAAATCTAGCGCATCACGTGACGACACAGACCGCACAGGTGGCGTACTAGTGTTTGGTGGAACGGGACAACTTGGCTCTGAAATCATCAAAGACCTGGTCGCCGCCGGAGAAACCGTAACAGTGTTGGCGCGGCCCACATCCAACAGAGATCGATTAGCCGGGCTCGATGTCACCTATCTCGTGGGAGACATGTTGAACGCCGACGATATGGAGCGGGTATTCACAAGTGCGCCCTTCCGGGTCGTGGTTGATGCCTCAGGCCTCCCAGGACGGGGCGACCAAAGTTTCTATTTCAAAAGCCAGGAGATCATTTCTGCCCTCGTGGTCAAAACCGGTGTGCAGCAACTCATTTTGCATGGCGCCATTGGCGCAGGCGATAGCGCGGATATGTTCTTGCCCGAAAACTTGCCGGAGTTTCAGCGCGTCTCCATTGATGCCAAGACCAATGCTGAACGCGTGCTGACGAATAGCGGTGCGCCATATACGATTATCCGTCATATGACCTTGTTACCGTTGGAGGTGAAAGAATCCGGCGCTGCGGTTGCAACGGAAGATCACACCGCCATCGGCGCGATGACCCGCGATGGCCTCGCCCGCCTGACCATGGAGTGTCTCGACGCGCCCAGGTGCATGAATAAGACCCTGCACGCGGTTGATCTCGAAGTTGAGTTAACCGGTCGCTACGCTGGAATGTGGGATCGATATAAGATGGTCTTGAAGCCAGAGTTTTATAAACGCCCGGAGTAGGTCGACGGTTGAGCGTTAAATCTCACCGTCGAACATGACCATATCCGTCATGTCAAAACCGAGAGAGAGATAGAGGGCCTTCGCCGCTTCGTTATCAGCTTCCGTGCCGAGCCAGATATCTTCACAGCCGTGCGCTTTGGCTAGGGTGATCATCTCAGCCATTAATTTTTTGCCAATGCCCTGGCGTTGGAATTCCGGCGCGACGCCGGCGTTATCAATATAAAGCTCCGGTGATGCATCAGGGTGGTGGTGAATGATGCCCCTGACTTGCCCGACAACCAGGCCTTCATCGAGCGCGACAACGAGAAAGTGGTTTGCTTCTTCCACATAGCGGGCAAGGCGATCTGGGTCGATCGCGTCGTCAAACACATCGTCCGCCACCGCTTCGAGGATGTGAGCGTTGCGCCGACCGATGACTTGTAGAGTGATATCCATGAGGAAGTATGCCTTTCCGTGCGAGTTGTCATACACTAGCCAGAGAGACCTGGGAAATGATCGTGGTCAATGAGATGACAACAGCAGGAAATTCAGGCTTTTATGAGACGGTCCCGTCTATGGGGGCGATGGTGGATGCCTTTGATCCGGCGTTCTTTGTGCCCGTTCCGGACGATTGGTACGTCGCGGTCTCGGATATTCAAGGCTCGACGGCCGCTGTGGCCGAGGGTCGACATTCAGACATCAACTTTTGCGCAGCGGCAATGATTGCCGGATTGAGCAACTATTGCGGCTCTATCCCCTATCAGTTTGGCGGCGATGGCGCGGCGGCGCTGATTCCGCCCGAGCACGCCGATGAAGCCCGGCGCATCCTCGCGCGGGTGCGACGCTTCGCCTTGAATGAATTCAACCTAACGCTGCGTGTTGGTATCGCTCCGGTGCAAACTTTGCGCGACCGTAACACCGATGTTTTGGTTGGGCGCTATGAGCCCTCGCCCGGGAACGCCTATGCCGTCTTTCTCGGTGGCGGCATCGAACTGCTTGAGACCTCAGTCAAAGCACGCGGTGATGCAGGCTTGCTCGACCACTGCACAATTGAAGACGCGGTGGACGACGGGGAACCACCAGACCTGACCGGACTCTCCTGTCGTTGGACGCCCCTCACCTCGACCCGCGGAGAAATGGTCGCCTTGGTGGTGCGCGGTGCAGACCATGGCGCGCTCTACGCAGCGTTGAAACAGGTCACCGGGGTTGAGGCCTTGAAGGCAACGTCACTCAAGGTGTTGACGGCCAAGTGGCCTCCATCAGGATTGATGCGGGAAGCGAGGGCCCGACACGGCACCGGCTCGCTCATAACCTGGGCCATCAAAGTTGGAATTGAGACCTTTCTCGCCTTTCTCATCGTGAAGTTCAAAATGAAACTTGGCCCGTTTGATTCCGAAGGCTATCGCAAAGAGGTGGTTCAGAACGCCGTCGACTTTGCCCGCTCCGACGACATGCTGTGCCTGACCTTCGATTGCCCGGCCGACAAAGTTGGCGCGCTGGAATCCTATTTAGAAGAGCGATACCAAAACGGCGAACTGCACTACGGCCTGCACAAATCAGATCATGCCGTGATGACCTGTCTTGTCGCCTCGGCTATCGAAAACCAACACGTTCACTTTGTTGATGGCGGCGATGGCGGTTACACCAAGGCCGCCACACACCTGAAAGCGCAGATTAAAGCAGCGGGTTAACCGCCTTAAACAACCGCGCAGACGGTCTTGGTTTCCATATAGTTATCGACAGCTTGTTGACCTGAATCTCGGCTCCAGCCGGATTCCTTGTAGCCACCAATGGGTAGACTGGCATCGAACATCAGGTGACAGTTAATCCACACAGTTCCCGCTCTGATGTCATTGGCAAGACGCGTGGCTTTGGAGATGTCTTGGGTCCACACACTGGCAGCCAAACCGTATTTGCTATCGTTGGCCATCATTGGCACGTCGTCCATAGAATCAATGGGCGCCGCGACAACAACGGGTCCGAAAATTTCTTCCTGCACCACGTCCATGTCCTGGCTCGTGTTGGCGATGACTGTGGGGGAAATGAAGTTACCCGTCTCTCCCAACTGTTCGCCACCAGCGACAATCTCTGCACCAGCCGCAACACCGCCATCAATGTAGCCCTTCACGCGGTCGGCTTGGACTTTGTTGACCATCGGACCGATCTGGGTGGCTTGCTCAAGGCCGTGGCCCATCTGCATACCTTTGGCGATATCAGCGATGCCCGCAACAACGTTATCAAACGCTTTCTTCTCAACATACAAACGAGAGCCAGCAACACAGACCTGACCGCCGTTGAAGAAGATGGCATTGGCCGCACCGGGAATAGCGATATCCATTTCCGCATCGGCCATAACGATGGAGGGTGACTTACCACCGAGTTCCAAGGCGACCTTCTTCATATTGCCTTGCGCGGCCTGAATGATTTTACGGCCGGTTGGGGTGGAGCCCGTGAACGCGATTTTATCGACATCCATGTGCTCGGCTAACGCCTGCCCGGCTTCTGGACCAAGGCCTGTGACCACATTGAACACACCGGGAGGCACGCCCGCTTCCATAATCAACTCACCCAAACGAATAGCGGTGAGCGAAGTGTCTTCAGCAGGTTTGAGCACCATTGAACAGCCAGCGGCCAAACACGGCGCAATCTTCATGGCTTCTAACACCAATGGACTGTTCCACGGTGTGATGGCCCCGACGACGCCAATCGCTTCCTTCTGGGTGTAAGCGAAAATCTTTTTGCCTTCGGGCTGATAGTTGATCGACGGCGTGATGGTTTGCCCTTCGATCTTGTTGGTCATGCCCGAGAAGTAACGGAACTGTTGTGCCGCGCCGGGAATTTCTGCCCAACGCCCGACAAACAACGGCTTACCTTGGTCGAGGGTTTCCAGCTCAGCCAACTCATCAATGTTGGCTTCCATCAGTTCGCCAATCTTCCACAAGATGCGGCTGCGATCATCGGGTGTCATATTGCGCCACACGCCGCTTTCGAAACTGGCGCGGGCCGCTTTGACAGCGGCATCCACGTCGGCTTTCGCGCCCTTGGGAATTGTAGCCAGCACAGCGCCAGTGGCTGGATCTTTCGAGTCCAGCGTTTCGCCCGACACGGCTGCGACCCAATCGCCGTTGATCAGCATCTTCTTCGCACCAGCGGCGAGAAAGGACTGTGCGCCCTCGGTTTGTGGCTTCATATCATTGACGATGACATTCATGGCGGTGCTCCCGTTTAAGGTTTATGCCTCGAACTCTAGGCCAGGCGCAGAGCCCTGGCACGAGACACAGGCCGGGTCGCCACAGGGTGGACTCTTGTGGTTAGGAACTAGGTTTTGCTCGCTTGCTCGCTCGGCCGCCAAACGATCAGGACGGATTCATCATCGTCCGCAGATGCACCGCCCCTATAGGCCGATACGGCTTCCACAGTCGCTTTACAAAGGGTCGCGCCATCTGACGCATCCAGCATCTTCACAAGATCGAGCAACCCCTCCTCGTGTAACTGAATTCCAGATTCGTTGTGAGATTCGTTGAGGGAGTCGCTGTACATGAGGACGACGTCACCGGGATTCAGCGATATGGCGATCTGGGAATACTCCGTGCCTGCGATGATGCCGAGAGGCACATCGGAGATACCGGGCGTCAAGTTGCCGGCGTGATCATCCAACATCGACCACGTGTTACTGGCCGCGACATAGTGAAACGGCGGCGGGTGGCCAGCGTTGCACAGAATGAGCGTGTTGTCGGGCCGGTAATAGGCAGACACCAAGGCCGTAGCGAAATTACCGCCGGTGGACAGCTTGGCGAATTCTTCATTGAGGCTGCGCACGAAAGCGGAGTGATCGATGGTCTCGATATTCTCGCGCATAATGGTCTGTAAACCGCGCGCCAACTCCCCCACCGCGTCGCCGTGACCAGAGACATCAGCCAGGGCGATGCGGATGATCTGATCCGTACCGCAGGCTGAGATGTAGTGGATATCGCCGCCCTGATCGTTCTCTTCAAACGGACGCGCATAAATGGCGATGGAAATATCGGCAGCGCTGAGTGTACCCCGTCAGCACCAATGGAACTAATTAGGGTAATTGCATAAGGGAGCGTTTTTGGCTCATCGTCACCGTAAGGAGTGAACGATGAGACAGAGAACAGAACGTCATCAAGAAGCAGCAGACCGGACTGTAAAGGATATCCGGCGTAAGACGCGCAAGCGTTATTCTTCCGAGGAGAAGATTCGTATTGTGCTCGCCGGATTGCGGGGCGAGGACAGCATTGCCGAGCTTTGTCGTCAGGAGGGCATTGCCCAGGGCCTGTATTATACCTGGTCGAAGGAGTTCCTTGAAGCTGGGAAGAAGCGCCTGGCTGGTGATACGGCACGTGAGGCCAACACAGGCGAGGTCAAGGATCTTCGCCGCGAGGCGCGTGATCTCAAGGAGGTTGTGGCTGAACAGGCCCTCGAACTGCGTCTGCTTAAAAAAAGCATGATCGGGGATGGGGGAGACGAAGAATGAGATACCCTGCCTCCGAGAAGCTTGAGATCATCAAGCTGGTTGAACAGTCGCACCTGCCGGCCAAACGCACATTGGATAAGCTCGGGGTTCCCCGCACCACCTTCTACCGCTGGTACGACAAGTATCTGGAGGGCGGGGTAGAAGCTCTCGAAGACAAGTCGCCCAAGCCGTCGCGGGTGTGGAACCGGATCCCGGATGACATCCGTGACCGGATTATCCATATGGCCCTGGAGAACCCGGAGCTGTCGCCCCGGGAACTGGCGGTACGCTTCACTGATACGCAGGCCTACTTCGTCTCGGAAGCTAGTGTTTACCGGCTTCTCAAGTCCCATGACCTGATCACCAGCCCAGCCTTTGTGGTGATCAAGGCAAGCAGTGAGTTCAAAGACAAGACGAGCCGTATCAACCAACTCTGGCAGACCGACTTCACCTACATCAAGGTGATCGGATGGGGTTGGTTTTATCTGAGCACCATCCTGGATGATTACTCGCGTTACATCATCACCTGGACTCTCTGCACGACCATGAAGGCCAGTGATGTGATGGACACTTTGGAACGGGCCTTACAGGCCTCAGGCTGTGATCAGGTTGAGGTTCAACACAAGCCACGTCTGCTCTCAGACAATGGACCGTCTTACCTCTCTGGTGAACTGGCCGAGTGGCTCGCTGACAACGGTATGGATCACGTGCGTGGTGCTCCCTATCACCCACAGACGCAGGGCAAGATTGAACGGTGGCATCAGACTTTGAAGAACCGCATCTTGCTGGAAAACTACTTTCTACCGGGTGATCTCAAGGCCAACATCGGACGCTTCGTCACCTACTACAATCACCACCGCTATCACGAGAGTCTGAGCAATCTGACACCCGCCGATGTCTACTTTGGTCGCGGCGAAACCATTCTAATCGAAAGGGAAAGGATCAAACGAAACACCATCAAACAACGGCGCTTGCAACACCGCAAAGACGCCGCTTAAAATCAACAAACATGATGGGCCAAACTCTCTCTTAGTTTATCAACCCTTCTGTTCCAAATACTTTGATGACGGACAAGGTTGGCAATGAACCGAAAGTGCTGACAAACTAGGGTCGTGCTTTTAATCCAACGGCTGGGCCTCACCATGACCACTCTAAAATACAAACTCCGCTCCGGCGCTCTCGTATGTGCGGCTTTGTCTCTATTATTGGTGCTCACCGGCCCCTCAGCCCAAGCAAGCAACAAGTCACCTGAAGAGGTTTACGAGGGGCGATCCAATAACCTGGAAACCCTTCCTGAAGGCGCGATTAGGACGACCCCGATTAATTTGGTCGTATCGTTCAATCTTGATTACGAGCCCAACGGCCCTGACGCCGACGCGTTTCTAAAGATCTGGTATGACACGATCACCGCCCTTCCCGACGACGTTGATCTTCAAATCTACCGGCAAGTCGCGCCGAATGAATTCCAGTACGCGGTATCCCTAACCTTCAACAATTGGGAAGAATACCGGACGTATGAATCCAGGCCGGAGTTTCTGCAGTATTACTATGACCACTGGAAACCCCACTTGACCAAAGCAGAGGAACGCCTTTACCTCTTGAAGGCATCTCCGCAGTAACTCACCGTCAACGATTACATTTGGGAGCCGTTTACGGCCCCGTCTCCAATTTCGTCAACCGGTACTCCCGGCCATTGGCCTCGGCGACATAGCGCACCAGAATTTGGTCTTCGCTCCAAAGCCAGATGTCGTAGCGGCCGAAGTAGAAGGTGTAGTGATCGGCTTCAAAAGTGCCTGCCGGAACGGTTACCGTCTCGCGGCCATGGTAGGTGATTTCATTGTCGACCAGCACGCCGATGCCTTTGATGCCAGTGCTGCTGGTCGTAACCATATTATAGAGCGCCACCGTCTGCGGACTGGGCTTGGTTTTATCGAAGGATTGAACCTGCCAGCCTTCGGTAATGACCGGATGCACGCGCAGTGAAAATTTGTCGGGAACGATGAGATCATGGGTGGCGTTGCCACTGGGGCCGATAACCGAGCTATGCAAAACATCCCCGACCCTTGTGCCGTCCTCTAGCCAGAAGCGAGCCGCGCCGCCATAGGCCCCGAAGCGCCAGAAGTTAGCGTAGGCATCGAGCGGGCGAAAACGATCATCGACGCGCAGAATGACATTGCTTTGGTGACCCTGGTCGCGGAGATCAACAAAGGATTCAACCGTGCGTGAGCCATCGGGGTGAACGGTAACCGTCCAATCCTCGTGTCCGCGAATGATATCAGAATCCAAGAACCCATAATCGTAGGAGCCCTTGATCCATTTGGTATTGGCAATAGGTGCGTCTTGGCCAAAGGCGCTGACGGAAAACGCAAGCGCACAGAGAAGTGCGGGGAGAACTTTGTGTATGGTTCTCCCCGACATCATCTTACTTAATATGGCCTTCGTTGTTTTCCATGTACCACTCAGCGACGCCTTCGCGGGTGGCGAACCAAACGCCTTCGAGGCCTTTAGCGAATTCCAAGAATTCAGAAACAGCACGGGCACGATAGGCGCGACCGGTGACATGCGGATGCAAGCCAACGTTCATCATCCGTCCGGAACCGGACTCACTGGCCTCGCGATGAAGCACGGTGAGTTCTTCGATCAGAATATCGCGCATCTCATCGGTGGTGTGACCACGACGGGTGAGAATGGTGAAATCGTTGATCTCGTTTGAGTACGGCGTTGAGACGATCGGGCCGGCATCGGTTTCGAGCATGTATGGCTGATCATCGTTGAGCAGATCACAGAAGAAGATGCAGCCGTTCTCGGCGAGAATTTCCGGCGTATTTGGTGTGCCACGCAGAGACGAAGACAACCAACCTTTGGCTGGTTTGCCATAAAACTTTTCGTATTCCTTGAGCGTCGCTTCAACGATCTTCCGCTCAGCCGCAAGGTCACCTTTGAGGCCTGTCAGCAATTCGCCTTGCTCAAAGTTATGAGCGACCACTTCCCACCCTTCGTCTTTGGGCACTTGGGCAATTTCAGGACGCTCAAGCAACGTCTTGGCGTTAACGGTACACCCTGGTGCAACACCCGCCTTACGGAAGACATCGAACAAACGCCAGATGCCGACACGTTGGCCATATTCGCGCCATGTGAAGTTCGGGAAATCGGGAATTCGGCCAGGGAGAATATCAGGCAGGATCGCCGGTCCGCCGGCATAGTAGCCTTCGTCCGTGTCCTTGGTCATGTCCCAGTGCTCGAGATTAAGCGTGAGAATCAAGGCAACTTTTTTATCGTCAGGCCATTTCAACTGGCCGCGATTGGCAATGCCTAAAAAGGGGTAACTCATGACCACGGCGGGTCCTCCTTCTATAACGGTGTAAGTGGTGTAGCGATTTACCAGTCTTCGAGCAGACGCCCGCAACCGGAAACTTTATCGTCGAAGCCATTGCGGCGAAGAGAATGCCAATAGGTTGCCGCATTAATGGCGATCACTGGCTTATTGAGCCAGCGTTCAGCCTCAGCAGCGACGGCCATGCAGGCCAAGTTAGTACCAACCTGAACGATGCAATCAACATCGGATTGGTTGAGTTCGATAATCGCCTCGCGCAGTTTTTCGGGCGGCTCATGGGCAATCAGCATAGGGCTCGGACTTTTGAGACCAATCAACGCACTGACTTCATAATTATTGTCGGTGAAGAACTTGCGCACCATGGCATCGCCCGCCGGCATATAGGGCGTTAGAACGCCCAGCTTCTTAATCGGCTTCTCTTGTGAATAAGCCTTGAGCGCATGTTCGCAAGCGTGAGAGCCAAGAGACACGCCGACACCAGCGCGGGCTTCCATCTTTTCGTGCAAGGCATCGGCCCCTTCGGCGCCATCCCAGAACGTTTCGGCAGACATTCCCATGATGACGAAACCAGGAGAACAGGTCATGACCCGATCCATGGCGACGTCCGTCGCGCCACGAATATTGACCAGAAGTTGTTCGAATTCTTCGTCTGAGCGCACGGGATCATCAGGAATATCGATGCGACAAAAATGATTGGTGATGCCCTTGGGCTGCATCAACGCGTATTCAGGCTCGACACTTGTATTTGTCGACGGCGCGATCACGCCAAATTTCATACGATAACCAAGTGAATCAACCATGAGCCCCTCCGTGTCCTTTCGTTGACCGCCCTCTTCCGGCACGGCCCAATTTCTAACGCTTGATAAACGAAACTGTTTACGTGATTTCGTAGGAATCCCGCACACTATCGATCATCGATGTGCGACGCAGGAATGGCAGAGCCAATTTTGGATCGGCAGCGGCTTCCATGTACTTCGCTTGCTGTTTCTTGTGCGATTCTGGATCCTGCGCCTCAATCGCTTTTTTATTAGCGATACTTTGGCTCTGAACAAAATCTTTGCAGATGATGCGACGCTGACGATCGTAAAGGTCGAGAATATCGTCCTCGGCTTCCCCGCGATCCATCATCATCAACTTCTCGGCAAGATTAATGGCATCGTGAATACCGCCGTTCATGCCCATGCCGCCCAGCGGATTGTTCACGTGGGCTGAGTCGCCACCGAGCAAGATACGGCCAATGCGATAGTTTTTCGCCACACGTTGATGGACGTTGTAGAGCGTGCGGTGTTCGACTTCGAAGTCACCGTCGAACTCAGCCAGGAAGTGTAGCCGTTCCTGAATGTAGTCGTCGGAGAGCAGCTGCTCATTCGTGTACTCAGGCGGCGTCGGAAACAGAGACACGCCAGAGAGTTGTTACAGCGCAGCAGCACACACCACTCATCGGGGTCGGCGATGTAATTCACCCATGCCAAGCCCGGGAAGTGCTCCTCGAGCGGGTAGGGTGTCGAGGCGACCAAGGAATTTCTCAGGGTAGGTAAAGCCTTCGAATTCAATCGAGGCCTTGCGACGGATGGCGCTGTTGGCGCCATCGCCGGCAAACACCGATAGACCCGCGAAGGTCCTCGGAGCCCGTCTGGAGTATCGACGGTCACCGTCACTGAATCCGCATCCTGAGACACGTTGGTCACCGTGTGGCTGAAGCGCACCTCTGCGTTATCAATTCCCTCTAATATTCGACAAACAATACGAGTCAGGCGGAACTGCTCTGTCTGTAGGCGATAGGGGTGACGTGTGGCGTCGCCAAGATCAGCCATCTTGAAGTCCGCACACTCGCCCGTACGACGATCCCGGTATTGATAATTCGGAACAATGAGACCCGTACTTATCAGTTCTTCGGTAATCTCTAGTTTATCAAGCATATCCAGGGTTGGCGGATGCCAAGTCGAAGCGCGCAAATCCTCAGGGAGCTCTGAATCGGCCTCCAGCATGAGAGTGGGGATTCCCTCTCTCGCAAGGTACAATGCCAAGGTGCAGCCAACCGGCCCTGCACCTGCAATGATAACGGGGTCTTTTCCCCTAAAATTTATCGCCATACCCTGAACGCCCTCATTCTTTTGTTCTACCGCTGGTGTGCTGGGTCAATTCAACGGACTTATTGTCTTAGTTTCTATCACCAGCAAAACCGCGAACAAGGCGGCCTGGAGGACTGTCCACAAAGTGATCAGGAATCAGCGGGAGTAGCGCGAGCGATACGGCGCTAAATCTTTGCTGCGTTAACGACCGGGAAGCGAATGAAATGCTCCGCCGTGGAACAGCAGCGGGGCCTTCCGCAGGTTGAAGACACGCGATGGACTCGCCCGACAATGATGTCGTGGTCGCCGCCCCGGATGCCGGGCGTCCACCTCACACTCCAGGTGACGCGACGCATCCATCAATAATAGGAATGCCTCTTCAAGCCGGGTTGAGACCTGGACGCCACTCGAACTTGTCCGATCCTGATTGAGCGAACTTCCTAGCCAGAGACCTCCTGGATCGGCGGCCAGAACATTGACGACAAACGGGTCCTCGACCTTCGAGAAGCAACTCAAAGCTGGGGGTGCCGTCTGCAATGCTCCACAGGATGAGGGGCGGGTCGAGAGACAAGTGAGTTAAAGGAGCTGGCCGTGATGCCGAACATGCTCGCCATGCCGGGGACACCGGTGGTGATTGTGGTGACACCCGTGCAGAACTGACCGAGCGCATCCCGGAAGGCCCGGCGGGCGTCATCGTCGACTTAGACGGATCCAAGCCGACTTCTCCGCCAACTAGGACCAAGTCAGGCTCTCGTATGGAGGGCATGACTATTCACGGTGGTGTCTTTGTAAGGCGCACAAACATCGCCCCTTGTCTATCAAGTTAAGATCTCTGTGGCCCAGCGAACGGCACCGGTTGCGACTATCTCAGACTATGGGTTCTGAAGGCCGGTCCTGTTTCCAGCCAGCAAAATTTGTGTCCACCTGACGGACGGATAGGCCCAAGGCGGGGGTGTATGATTGAGCCGCTCTTGCGGGTCATATGCCTCCACACAGTGGTCAGCTATGAGTGATGACGTCGACCGCCAAGACTTTCAACACATGACATAACGCACAGGACACGACGCAATGCCTACGAAAAAGCAGAGCATAGATTCAGTCCGACCGATTAGAGCCCTCATGCGAGGCCTGGATTCTTTGCAGCAGCTCAATCGCCACAACGGCGCAACGGTCACCGACATTGCAAAAGCTGTCGGATTACCCCGAACAACAGCCTATCGGGTTCTAGAGACACTTTGTGTTTCTGGTTATGCCGTGCGCGACCTCAGTGATGACCGGTACCGGCTGACTACAAAAGTCAGGTCACTGTCTGACGGGTATGACGACGAAAGCTGGGTACAAGAAATCGCAAAACCCCTGCTCAACAAACTCGCTGATGAAGTTGTATGGCCTCTCGCGATCTCAACCTTGAGCGGCATGTCGATGCTGGTGCGAGAAACAACGGACCGCGACAGCCCCCTTGCCCTTCAAAGATACTCAGCTGGCCTTCGGGTTCCGGTCCTCGGGTCGTCTTCAGGACGCGCCTACCTCGCTTTTTGCAGCGATGAACAACGGGAGGTCTTGCTTGAAGTCCTTCAGAAGTCCGACCGCGTCGAAGACAAGATCGCTCGGGACCGTCAACTGGTAGAGCGAATCTTGGCGGAAGTTCGACGCAATGGCTTTGCGGTCTTCGATAACCCGTCCATGCAAGAAATGAGCATTGCGGTTCCGCTTTACGTTAAGGGCCGTGTCATCGGTGGTGTCGTCGTGCGGTTTATTCGTTCAGCGTTAACAGCCGATCAAGCCATTGATAAGCACATCGCGTTTATGAAAAAGACCGCTGAAGAAATCGGCGTCGCCTTTGATGAAGCGCATACCCCCGAGAAATAGGCACCTCGTTCCCGTGACCATGACCCGCCACGTCGCATCAGTTAGCGCGCCCGATGGCGCAACCCGTCAGGTCCACTACCGACGCGTTGGGTCTGGGCCACCTGTCATCCTTTTGCACATGAGTCCGCGCTCGTCGGCTGAACTTGAGCCATTGATGCTCGCCTGGTCAGACACATTCACGCTTATCGCGCCCGATACGCCGGGCTACGGCGCATCAGATCCCTTACCAGAGAAAGAAGACGGCGCTGTATTCGATCTGACTGATTTTACAGATGCCCTAATAGCCTTTGCCGACACCCTGGGTTTGGAACGCTTCGGCTTATATGGCCACCACACTGGCGCGATGATTGCCGCTGAATGCGCGCGGCGCCATCCAGACCGACTCACCGTGACCGTTGCGAACGGCTATCTCGTAATTACAGAAGAAGAGCGCGAGGAGATTCTCGAGAACTACTTTTCTGACTACACACCCGAGGCCGATGGCCGACACCTCGCCCATGTTTGGCAGCGGATTAGAGATCAATTCCTCTTCTTTCCGTGGTCGGTTAACACGAAGGCAGCGCGAAAGGTTATGCAAGACAAGTTCGCTATCCCTGCTCCGGATATACTGCAGGAAGACGTGCTTGATCTGCTTCGCACTGGAAATCACGAGTCCGATGGTTACGGCGCAGCTTTTCGCTGTGACGGCATCGATATCTTACGTGGTGTAACTGGTCCGTGCCTGGTCACCGCTCAAGTGCAGGATCTATTGTACGAACACTTAGACAGACTGCCGTCAGACCTTCCGAATACCGTTACCGTTCAAAGGTACGATGATTTAGACAACCTCAATGATGCGGCCAAAACCCTACTAGTCGAGCACGCCGAAGGTGACGCACCACCGTTGACTGCAACCGGTACCGTTTCCGGTCGAGCATGGGCGTCCTACGCCGAAACAAAAACAGGGCAACTCTATATGCGTCGCGGTCATGCCGGCAGCGGGGTGCCTGTGGTCTTGATTCATAATTTGGGATCGTCGTGCCAACGGTGGCAACCGGTGATGAGCACATTGATGGGAAAGCGCCCGTTTGTTGCCTTCGACCTACCGGGTCACGGAGAGACAGGAAATGCATGGGGAGATGGGCCGGTAACGATCGATGCCTGCGCGCAAGCAATCGATGACGCTCTCGATTCTCTCGGTATCGAGACCGCCCATGTATTCGCCTATGGCGGTGGCGGTTTAGTCGCTCTCAATCTAATTGAACGTACCTCGACGGACGTCAAGTCACTCACCGCCGTTGATTTCTGGCTGTTTGATGACGCTGATAAAAAAAAACTGCGGGATCGATTCGCGCCATCACTTAGCCCTCAACCCTATGGTCAACATATGGCCGAGGCCTGGTACATGGTCCGGGACAGTGAACTGTTCTGGCCTTGGTTTGAAACCATTCCCGAAAACGCCATTGCTCAACCGCCTGAAACGAACCCGGCTCGGCTACATTCACGCGTCGTCGACGTACTCAAAGCCTCGCCTGCCTATCATCACGTGGTCCAGGACGCACTTTCCTTCGACAGCGAGACGGCGTTGAAACAAATCACAATCCCCGCGACATTTGGGCCCCGCAACGGAAGCCCCTATACGTCGCGCTGCGAACGAGCGGCAACACTGGCACCACAAGGAAAATCTCTGACATTGTCCAACGATCATTCCCGTCGCGCCGCCGCGGTGGTAGCACTGATCAAAGATTAAATTTTGCCGCAAGAAAGAAACGCTATGTCCGAAGCACACGACCAATCCAATAGCTCTCACTCGGCCCTAGTCGAGACGCTTACCAGTATTGTTGGGGCCGACAACGTCATCACGGATGAAGGCGAGCGGGCCTACTATTCCCAAGATGTTTACAACAAAGGCCCGACGGTGTTGGCGGTTATTCAGCCGGACAGCAAAGAGAAGCTGGCGCAAGCGGTCGCTGCGTGCACCTCGGCCGACGTTGCGGTGTTCCCGCGCGGAGGCGGTTTCTCCTACACCGACGGATATATTCCGACGACAAGCAACGGCATCACCGTCGATACGCGCAAGATGAACCGCATTCTCGAGATCAACACGGAAGATATGTTCATCACCGTCGAGGCCGGTTGCACATGGGCGACAATTGAAGACGCGCTTAAAGATCAGGGTGTGCGCCCAGTATTCTGGGGCCCCTTCTCTGGTCTCAACGCGACAGTCGGCGGCTCCATGTCACAAGGCAGCGTAACCTACGGCTCGTCTAAGCACGGCCCTTCGGGCGTGGCAGCGGAAAGCATGGAGATCGTGCTTGCTGACGGATCAATCGTAACGACCGGGTCTGCGGGGCAACCCAACCACTCCCCATTCTTCCGTCACTATGGACCGGATCTGACCGGACTGTTTTGTAACGATGCTGGTGCCCTAGGCATCAAGGCAAGTGTCACCCTTCGGCTCCAGAAACGGATGCCGGTGGTTATGGGCTTGTCCTTCGGCTTCGAAACTTTTGATGGCCTGCATAAAGGCATGGCTGCCGCTGCACGCGAGGGATTGCCCACGGAAGCTTTTGGATTTGATTCGACGGTGATGAAAGTCTTTACCGGCGGCCAGGGTCTGGCGCAAGACCTCAAAACCTTATGGGCCGTCGGCTCCACTGGCCGCAACGTATTCGCTGGAGCGTGGCAAATGCTTAAGATTGCGCTGGCCGGAAAACGGTTCATTGATAAGGCTGAATATACCGCGCATTTCGTCTGTGAAGCACGCGACATGCGTGAAATGAAAACACACCTCCAGGGCCTGAGAGATGCCGTTGGGCCCCATGGCAACGAAATCGTCAACACTGTTCCCGCTGTCGTTAGAGCCTACCCGTTTCCGCCCTTCTCGCTGATGGGGCCTGTCGGGGAACGCTGGCTGGCAATGCACGGCATCATGCCTTTCTCTCGCGTTGCAGAGTTCAAGGAAAAGATCGACGCTGTTTACGCTCGCTACAGCCCCCAGATGGAACAGCATAGGATTATCAAGGCTGCGATGTTCACAACCATCGCAACCAATGCGTTTCTGTTTGAGCCAGTTTTTTACTGGGAAGATTCACGAGCAGCATTTATTGATCGCCATACCGATCCAGAAGTTTTGAAGAAAATGAAAACCTTTGAGCCCAATGAAGAGGGTCGCAAAGTTGTTACGGAAATGAAGCAGGCCATCATCGATTGCATCTATGAGTGCGGAGGCGCGCATATGCAGATCGGCAAAGCTTACCCTTACACGCGGGAACGGGATGCTGGCGCACTAAACATGTTACAATCCCTTAAGGCCCACGTTGATCCAAAAGGTTTAATGAACCCAGGCGCGTTAGGACTCTAAGCATGAGACACCTTCTTATAGCGATACTCATTACGCTTTTTAGCGGATCTGCGTCCGCACAAACGGCAATCGAGCGTGAGTTCGACACATTCGTTCATTGGTTCTCAGGAAATTGGGACAATGAGATACAAACGTTCAATGAAGGCATGCAACGCCTGCCAGACGACATGCGGCACGGCCGCATCCACATGAAGTACGAGACTGTCAAAGTTGACGGACTTCCAGGCGTACTGTTCGTCATTGAGAACTATGGCAAAGAGGGTTTGCAGGGCGATGTGAATTACGTGTCGGTCCATCACTTCCATGTAGATATGGAGCGGCAAGCAATCGCCCACGAACTGTGGTTCAAGACCGACGGCAACTGGGCCTACCTGACAGACAATGCGCAAGCCGCGGCTGACATACAGCCAGGCGATTACAGGTTCAACTCACAGTGCGTCTTGTATTGGACGCGTGAAGCGGGACAGTTCAAAGGGGCAACGGATCCAGGTGCTTGCGTGACCACTGAGGGTGGTGAAGACGTCACTGTTGAAGCGACAGGTATTCTAACGCGCAATGACCTCTGGCGAAGTGACTTGGTCTACGACATGGAAGGCAACCGTATTCGAGGTCTGGATGAATTCGAGAAATTCCGAAAGGCCAAATTCTATTCTTGCTACGGGGCGATACGAAGATTCCAACGGAGACTTTCACACCTTTAGCGACGTCGAAGTTCATAACCAAGGTGACTTCGTTTGGTTGGATGGCGACGCGCTTGGTATTCAACTCCGTCAAATCATTTGGACATCGGGGTCATTCAAAAATGCGCTCGCGTTACAAGGCTATCAAAACGGCAGCGCACGCCCCACCGTCAACGCGCACGCCGCGTTGAACGGCCGCTTCATTGGCATAGATCACCCTGAATTCGTCGTGAACTGCGAGCGTGGGCATCGGCGCTAAATAAACGCCTTACTCCACGACACGACTTTCTCGCCTATCTCATGGGGAAAGTCGTCGGCGACGTAGTGACCGCTCGCACCGAGAAAAACATCCTCCAAATTCGGAAATTCCGCTTTGCATTTCTCAACAGTTTCCGGCGGTACAATGGCTCCAGGCTGAACGTGGAATAAAAGCTTCGGAACTTGCGATTTCCGCATTTCGGCCAAATAGTTCTTAATCACAGCCGAGACGTCTTCTGGGTCATTCTCAATCGGCAACTCTTTTGGCCAAACCCAGAGCGGTTTGCGGGACGCCGGGTCTTTAAATGGCTCCAGATACATCTTCATCTCTTCATCGGTCAGGCCACGATGCACACCGTAAGGAAGAATCTCTTCCATAAAGACGTTCTTATTGACGATGAGGTCATACCCAACATCTGGGTCACGAAAGGCTTGGAACCCTTCTTTCAAGTCTTGCGGCCAATCATCCCAACTATCGAACGTTCGCACGAAGGTTTCGAAAAATGCGAGGCCCTTGAGCTTGTCTTGATGAGACATGGCGTAGTTGAAGCCAAGGCCCCCGCCCCAGTCGTGCAGAACCATGACAAAGGAGTCCAGCTCCAAACTGTCGAGGAATTTTTCTAGATAGTTGTAGTGATCGAAATAGCGGTAATCGCTATCGATCTTCTCGGATTTTCCAAAACCCACGAGATCAGGCGCGATGCATCGTCCCACCTTGGTTAAATGGGGAATGATATTTCGCCACATGTAAGACCACGTTGAATTCCCATGGAGGAGAATAAAGGGTTGGCCTTCGCCTTCATCGAGATAGTGCATCTTCACACCATCAATCTCGGTGTATTTAGATTCAAATGGGTAGTCGGCAGAAAAGGGACCTTTACCGGGCACGGCGAACTCCTGAGCATCATCAACCTTAGAATACTGAGTCACAGTTACATGCGTGCCCCCTAAGGGCCACCCGGCAGGGCTTGCCGGTCAGTCTCGGCGAGAACTTCCGGAGCCATCGAGGCTTTACCGTCAGACACCTCCGGAATAACACATAAGTCATTGTTTTTTATAGATTAATATCTCGTTTACTAACCTGGCACGGACCTTGCATTCCTATGGGGCAGGCCCGAATGGCCACGCAAATGTGAAACGAGAAAGTGACTTGAGGAATACGTTATGTCCGTAATCGATTTTATTGCCGTCCGTAGTAACAAGGACGAACAGGCATCAAAGGCTACACCGTCGCTTGACCTTGCTCCTGGCAAATCGGGACAAGCAGAGCTGACAGCGAGTCAGTTCGCGCGCCATGTCACACACATCGTTGAAGACGAAATGAAACGCGCGCTGAAGCGCCACGTCGATGTTATCGATCCGCATGAAATGATTGCCTTAGCCAAAATGATTGCGGAACTCAAAGCCCGCTACTTGGCCATGACTCTCATGGTGTCATCAAACAAGACGCCGATGACAGACAAAGAAATGGAAGAAATGCGCAGCCTTCGCCTTCGAATTCAGGAACTAGAAGCTGCCTACAACGAACTTAACGAAGCCATCACGTCTCACCTCGTCGATGTGAAAGGCGTGATGAAAGAATCATAACGACCCCAAGATATCCCGACCGGCCCTTACCATCCGGTCTTAGCTGACACTCCTCTAAGAGAGTGCAGCCCCAAACGGTCCCTTACCAACCCGTCTAAGACTCGTCCCACCCCGGCATCGCCTCGTCCCAAGGCCGCCGGGGATTTTTTTGTCTTCACCACGCCTTAACAAACTCATCAATCGCATCGAGGCAGGTTTCCATTTCGTCATCGAGACCAATGGTGATGCGAACATGTTTAGGCAGACCAAAACCGGCCATCGCCCGTACGATAATGTTGCGTTGACGAAGGAACTCATACGCATCAGTCGCACGCTTGCCATCTTCATCGGGGAATTCGACACAAACGAAGTTGCCTTCGGTTCCCGTGATTTCAAGTCCCAAACCAGATAAACGCTGCGTCGCGATACGATGCCATTTTGTCGTGTGGGCAATCACCGCCTCTTCGTGAGCCTTATCCTCCAGTGCTGCAATCCCAGCTGCCTGCGCGGCGCTTGAAACATTGAACGGAGACCGAATGCGACCAACAACGGATACAACATCGGAATGGGCATAACACCACCCAATGCGCAAAGATGCCATGCCATGCACTTTAGAAAACGTGCGCGTCATGACCGTATTGTCGGTGGCCTCTACAAGCGCAATTCCAGCGTCGTAGTCTGGCTTGGCGACATACTCCGCGTATGCCGCATCGATAATAAGTAAAATATCATCGCGCAGCCCAGCGCGCAGTCGTGCTAGTTCATCAGAAGATAAATAGGTGCCTGTCGGGTTGTTTGGATTGGCGACGATCACAACTTTTGTTCGGTCGGTCACTGCGGCAAGAAGCGCATCAACATCCGCGCTGTATCCGATATCAGGTGCCTGAACGATGTCTGCGCCGGTGGACAGAGCATAGATCCGGTACATGGGGAATGTCGCTGTTGGGTACAGCACCTCATCACCAGCCCCCGCGTATGCGCGAACCAGGGCGCTCAGTAGCTCGTCAGAGCCGATCCCCATGAGAATCTTTTCCGCCTCAATACCGTATCTGTCAGCGATTGCACTTCGAATGCCGACTGCGTTGGCATCGGGGTACCGCTCCATAATCCCAGCGGCTTCGGCATATGCCGCCATTGCCTTTGGGCTTGCCCCGAGGGCCGATTCATTGGCAGACAACTTAACCCCAGGGCCACCGCCGCCGATTGGGCGTTGTCCCGGTTGATAAGGTTGAATGCGGTCCAGGCCAGGACGGGCAACTAACGGCATGACGAACTCCGATTATTCGAGGCTACACGAGCGACCCTCACGCTAACCATGGATGCCCCCAGGGATCAAGCAATCAGACAAACGCGTTGACTCAATTGTCTGATAGGCTCAAGTGAAGCACCGTTTCTTAGTCACTTTTGGTCTGCTGCCCCGTGCCCGTTCTTTTCCTCACCATTTTCGCCTCTGTCATGCCGGCCAGCATCATTCTACCGATGCTGCCCTTCATCGGGCAGAAGTACGATGCAACGTCATTCCAAATTTCGCTGCTCTTTACCCTTATGCCGGCGCTGATGATTGTTGTCTCACCCATATGGGGCAAGCTCTCCGATAAATTCGGCCGCAAGCCCATCTTGATGGCTTCCCTCGCGACCAGTTCCTTGACGTTTATCATTTTCGGCATGGCGGACAGCATCGACTCCATGTTCGTCGCCCGTGCTTTGCAGGGTATTACAGGTGGCAACGTCTCCATCTGCTTTGCCATGATTGCGGATTCAACGTCCCACGAAAATCGCGCCAAGTATTTGGGATATGGCTCCGGTGCAACGGCCCTCGCCTTTTTTATTGGCCCAGTGTTCGGCGGCCTTCTCATGGGTAGCGACCTGGATACGTTCACACACGCGACCCCCTCCTTTCTGGCTGCTGGCCTAAGCTTCTTAGCAACACTTATTGCTTTGGTTTTCCTAAAAGAAACGCGCCCTGGTGAGAAACGACGCACGGCATTACGGCAATCGCAAGAAGAACGGGGAATCACATCCAACACAGCAGATGAAACGCCAAGAATTCCCGTTGGCCGGGTCGTACTAGCACTTATGATTATACAGTTTTTTATTGGCGGCTATGTCGGCGGCTCAGACCAGTTTTCATTCGCGTTCTGGGCCCAAGGATTACACGACTGGGGGCCCAGTGACGTTAGCTATGGCATGGCCTCTATGGGGCTTGCTTACATGGTGGCAACCATCGGTCTGGTCGGGCCACTTTCAAAGCACCTAGGCGACGTTGGGGCGTACTTCGTTGGAGCCGTTACGAACGTGGTAGGGCTATCGATCTTTCTCTACGGCTCCAATGCATGGGTTTCTGTTGCCGGTTTATGGATCGCTATTATTGGTATTGGCGTATGGAACACAGTCCTGTTCGGCGTCCTTACCAAGGTTAGCCCAGAAGACAAAGTTGGCTACATGCTTGGACTCTCAAATGGGACTGCGATGGTTGGACGGGTCATTGGCCCTTTAATCGCTGGTAGTTTCTTCCTCGATGTAAGCCCCGTTCTGCCGTTTATCGTTACATTAGGGCTTGTCGTGGTTGTTATGTTGAACGCGGGACGGCTCGTTTGGCAGGTCCGCCAAGTTAAAAATTCTCGTTCCTGATCACTTCGACGTCACTAATCAAAATCATACAGCGATAGTCGCTTAGCGCTTCATACACGGCTTCACTGATCACCACCGCTCGGCGCGGCCCCGTGATCACCATCACCATCTGCATATCCATTACAGACCCAAGATCCTTATCACTCCAGTCACCAGAAGTGCATTGGCCACGCAAGATCGGAAGAACAGTTGCACCGGTGCCGCCGTGCTCTTTCATAATTTCGAGGACACGACGAACCATGGGTGTTTCAACGACAACTTCTATTTTCTTTTTGGGATGCACATGCACCTGATCACACTCCGTAAAGCTGACGCACTACCAGAAGGTAGAGCGGAATGCCGACGATGACGTTGAAGGGAAACGTAATCGCCAGCGATAAGGTTAGAGAAAGAGCCGGATTCGCTTTCGGCAAGGCCAAGCGCATGGCAGCGGGCACGGCAATATAGGACCCACTGGCAGCCAACGTGCCTAACAGAACGGCCCCACCTGCACTAAGACCAATCGACCAACCTGCCAAAATGCCCAGTGCGGCTCCGATGAGCGGCATATAAAACCCAAACATAATGAGGCGGGCTGACAGAATTTTCACGCCGCGCAAGCGTTCCGCCGCAACCAATCCCATATCCAACAAAAACTGAACAATGTCCAAAAACCCAGTCATCTCTATACCCTCAACTCCTACAGAGTAAGCCTCTCGGCGATACCATAGGAACTTAGGACCGCATATCAAGGCGGTCCGCTGGACTCGTCTCCATAGCCATACATAAACTTCCCTTCATGAGCGGTAGACTCAGACGCTAAGGACGGGTAATTCGTTTAATAAGGGCAACAAAAACTCTGAGGGGAGTCTCTTTGGTTAAGACCATTATCGATGATTTGCGTAGCGGCCATGCCCGCTATCGCAAGGAACGGCTACCTGACTATCAACCCCTGTTCAAAAAACTAGCTGACCGAGGGCAGAACCCAAAAGCGCTGGTCATTGCTTGTAGCGACTCACGCGTCGACCCGGCCTTGATGTTTGACCAAGAACCTGGAGACCTTTTTATTGTCCGCAACGTGGCCAACGTGGTTCCGCCCTATGAGCCGAAACCGGGCTACCATGGCACCAGCGCAGCGCTCGAATTCGCGGTTAAAGGGCTAGAAGTCTCCGACATCATCGTGATGGGGCACGCCCAGTGTGGCGGCATCAACGCCCTGATGAGCATGGCGGATGGAGAAGCCCCGATTGGTGAGTTCATTGGTCCTTGGATGTCCATTGCTGAACCGGCAGTGCAACTCGCCCAGCAAGACACCGATACAAGCACAAACCGGTCTGTGCGAACCGAACAAGCGGTCGTGCGGCTCTCGCTTCAAAACCTAAAAACGTTTCCCTGGGTGACTGAACGGATTGCAAACGGTAGCCTTGCGCTTCATGGGTTTTACTTCGACATCAGCAATGGCTTTGTGCAGTGGCTCAACCCAGAAGAAGATAAGTTTGAGGACTTTGCCTAGCCCCCTACTCCACCGGCCTATGCATGATATGATTGCTTCAATCCGAGGCAGCAAATATGGATGGACAGTATGAACCGTTTAAAGCTCACAGCACTCTCCGTAATACTTGCCACCGTTGGTGTTCAACCGGCCCTGGCCCAACTCACTCGTGACTCGGTACAGATTCGCTCCAACGAAGTCAGCAACGGAATTTACATGTTCATGGGGGCTGGCGGAAACATCGCTGTCTCGACTGGCGATGATGGCGTTCTGATTGTCGACGATCAATACGCTGACATGACCGCCAAAATAGACGCGGCAATTTCGGGACTAACCGATCAGCCACTGCGTTATGTGGTTAATACCCATTGGCATTGGGACCACACTGGCGGCAATGAAAACTACGGACGGGCAGGCAAAACAATCGTCGCCCACGAGAACACCTATGTTCGCATGGCCTCTGACCAATTCGTCGAAGCCTTTAATTTTCGCCAGCCAGCGTCACCGGAAGAAGCACTTCCCGTAATCACATACAACGATACGGCAACGCTCCGCTTTAACGATCTTACCATTCGGATGATTCACGTCCCCAATGCGCATACAGATTCAGATGCGTTTATTCATTTTGAAGAAGCCAACGTGATCCATACCGGTGACGTCTATGTGACAAGCGCCTACCCTTTCATTGACTCGTCCACGGGCGGTACGTTGGATGGCGTGATTGCGGCACTGGAACGGCTCAGTGTTATCACCGACGGGGACACTGTCATCATCCCCGGACACGGAGCGATCTCGGATCGCGCCGGCGCAATGAAGACTTTGGCTATGCTTAAAGGGATGAAAGTCATTACAGAGAATGCTGTCGCTGAGGGAATGAGTCTTGAACAATTCCTCGGGACCAACCCCACAGCTGACTACGATGGTGACTTTGCCGTGCGTGCAGACCAAGGCCGTGTCTTTGCGACGCGCCTCCATAAAGAATTCACAAGTAAGTAAAGATTTAGGGACATACTATGGCGATCACCATTTATCATAATCCAAGGTGCTCTAAGTCACGCCAAACTCTGGCGCTGATTGAGGAAAAAGGGATTACACCAACAATTGTCGAGTATCTCAAGGACTCACCCAGCCAATCGGCTTTGAAGGATATTTTATCCAAACTTGGGGTGCCTCCTGGGGACATCGTGCGAAAGAAAGAAGCCAAAGAAGCTGGGTTGGATATCGCATCAATGACGGGCACTGCGATCATTAAAGCAATGGCAGAGCATCCCACCATCATCGAACGCCCGATTGTTGTTGCTGGAAACAAGGCCGTGATGGGTCGCCCACCAGAAAACGTTTTGGACCTTCTTTGAACCTCAGTCGTCAGCAAAAATACACTGGGTTAGCTGCACTTTCAGCAACCGTTCTCACTGGCTTGTGGATGCTTTTGACACAATGGGAACCAGCAGATGCGGCAAATGCCCAGCACTACCATCAAGCCATGCTCGAAGTTCGCGAGGCAATTGCCTACGCCAATAATAAAGGCGGGATCATTGACCCAAGCGATGCCATCTATCTCGTCGGCCGCTATGAAGAGGCTGCACGACAAGCCAGCCTCGTCCGCGACGACGTACTCGCGAAGCTTCACTCTGATTTACCCGAGGCTTGGCATGATCTCTTTGTGCCCAGCACGCAGATTTACATCCGCGCCCTGACGTCACAGGACCGCCAGCTCGCTCGGCAAGCTAGCCAGTTGCAGGATGATTGGGTGCGATGGTTGCGACTTAATGGACATCAAGTGGAAGTGCCTCGCCCTCCGGCGGCACAGTAAGGTCGAACATGCGCCCAGTAAAAACGAGCGATACACACCCCTTGCCTCTCGCGTCAGTTTCCATTCCCGACGGTGAGGGCCGCATCTTATTTACGATGTGCCCGGGCAAGAAACAGCCAAACGCTGCGACTGGCCCGTGGGATCGTGATTTGGACATGGACTTGGACGCGGCACGCGAGGCCGGAGCCAAGACCATGGTAACCCTCATGGAAGGACATGAGATCACGGCCTGTGCGTTATCCAGCGAGACAATCGAAGCCGCTTGTGCATCTCGCAACATCGTCTGGCTGCACTGTCCTATTGTTGATTTAAAAATCCCGACCGCGGATTGGGAGGACACATGGGTGTCTGTCGGCGAAACCCTCCGGCAAGCAATCTGCAGCGGCGAGACCGTTCTGTTGCATTGTCGCGGCGGCCGAGGGCGAGCCGGTATGATTGCCGCGCGCCTACTCGCAGAACTGGGAGTCCCGAATAACGACGCCATCACTCAGATCCGCGCGCAACGGCCCGAAGCTATAGAAACGGCGGCGCAAGAGGAACATGTCCGTACAATTCGTGCGATCACAGAACGAGAATAGATTATAAATCCATGACAAATGCATGGACCTGATTGAGCGCTTACCCGTATAGACTTAGGTAGAACGGTTAACGGGTTCATGAGCTTCAGCGGGATGATCACGCGATGATAGAGCTCCCCGCTGATGGAGTGACCCGCTTGCGACACTATTGGAAAGCTTTTGTCTTAACGTGCTGCGTCGCAGTCATGCTGGAATCAGCAGCATCGGCCCAGCAATCGCCCCCATCAGCAGAACAAGAAGACGGAATTACCGTCTACGAGCCCGACTTCTTTACTGCCTATCGACCCAGCCACGCGAAAGATATGCTTGAACGCGTGCCGGGTGCGGCTGGGGCTCTGAGCGATGGTGGCACTCTGTCGGGAGACGATGACCGCAGAGGCTTAAGGTCACAGACGACCCAGATTCTTATCAACGGGAAGCGCCTGACAACCAAAGGCAACAGCATTCAAGATTACTTTCAACGCATACCCGCGAGCCAAGTCGAACGCATTGAAGTTATCACCGGCAACGTGCGCGAAATCGATGCCGACGTTGGCGGGCGCGTGATCAACGTCGTCCTAACAGACACCGGCCGCCCAGGAGGCACGTGGAACGTAGGCTCTGTTTTCTTCACCGACGGACAAGTCATGCCCACACTTGCGGGGTCGATCAGCGGCGAGCCTGGCAAGTGGAGCTACACGTTATCTGGTGAGACCCGCCCCCGTCAGTTGCCACGCGTGCAACGGGAGTTCCTTTCAGATTCACAAGGCGCCCTGATCATTGACCGCACAGAGCGACGGCGAATGGAAAGTCGCCGTTATGTTGGACGCGGTCGCGTTGCCTATTCATGGGGCAAGAATCATCAAGCCCAACTCAGCGGCTTTGTTGAAAACCGACCAATTAGCAGTCAGCGCGATGTCCAGTTCGAATCCCTCGTGGGTATGGACAGCTCTCTGACGGCAAATGGTGGCAGCGTTGAGCAATTGTCCGGCACAGATCTCAAATACGAAGTTAGTGGCGACTACAGCATTCCGTTGGGGAAGAGCCTCACCTTCAAGAGTTTGTTCGTTTACGCCGTTGATAAAGAAGACCGCGAGAACGAAGACTTTTCATTCGCCATCGAACCCGACTTAGCCGCCCTCATCTCGGGAGACGCCCGCGATGAAACATCCACTGAAAAGATCGTGCGCGCCACATTGGACTGGCGCCTTGCGAAAAAACACAGCCTAGAACTCGGTGTAGAAGGCGCAATCAACTCCCTCGACAAAACACAAACTTTCTTTGACATTAGTAACGGATTGCAGCTTGCTCGAGACGTCTTTAATGCGGACCAAGTTGTGTCAGAAGATCGCGTTGAAGTCTTCACCAGTCACAGTTGGAACGCCGCTTCAAACCTGGAAGTCGAAACAGGTTTTGCAGCCGAGTACTCCTGGCTTGATCAACTGGGTTCAGACGTGGACACCAGTCGGAAGTTCAACTTTGTAAAGCCAAGTATCGATGTCTACTACACCGCAACGGATCGTACGCAATTCTTTGCCTCCGCCCGGCGAGATATAGGCCAACTCGAGTTTGACGATTTCGTTGCTGACTTAGACCGGGATGACGGCGAAATAGATGCAGGCAACCCTGCCCTCGCCCCTGAAAAATCCTGGGACTTTGAGATTGGTACGGAACATCGCCTGGCCAATCAGGCTGGCGTCATCAATCTCCGTGCGTTTTACCGCCAAGTCACGGACGTGAATGATCAGGTTCCGTTTGGAATCAACGATTCTGCGCCCGGCAACCTGAGTTCGGGCAAGCATTACGGCGCTGAGATTGAAACAAGTCTTCAATTGCGCCAGCTTGGCCTGATCGATGCGGTCCTTTCTGTGACATTCCTCTGGCAAGATTCCCAAGTAGAAGACCCGTTTACAGGCCTCAATAGGCGCTTTGCTGACCAACAAAAATACAAACTGAGCATGGATGCCCGCCATGACCTGCAATCTCTCGGCATATCATACGGGGCTGTTGTGGCAGCGAATGGCCCAAAGATCGAAAGTGATTTCGATACGCTTGAGCGTGCCACCACGGGATTTGATGTTCGACTCTTTGCGGAAAAGCGGTTTGACAATGGCATTGTAGGCCGTGTGTTCTGGGGGAATATCCTTCAACCCAAAAGCAAGCGAAACAGAACTGTATTCCAAGCCTCGCAAGCGGATGGAGGGATTCTACGGACCGAATTCAGGACCATAAAGAACGGTGCTTTCTACGGTTTTGGGATACGTGGTACGTTCTAGGCACCTTAACCCAGGACTAGACCGTGCATAAGTTTGTCGCCCTCGCCGTTTCAATCCTCTTTGCTTCGATTGCAGCAGCTGAGGATAACGCCCCCATTCAAATGGACACCATTGAATGCCAACACCTCATGGCGTTGGGAGAAGAAGAACTTTCCTTTCTGCTGGCTTGGCTCGACGGCTACTTCAACCACATGCACGGCACCGCCAAACTCAGTGACGCAAGCCTTTCTGCTCTTGGCTTAATGGTGCAAAACGGCTGCGCTGCAAACGAGCCGAACGCACGGGTCTTGGATATTTTGAACGAGCGCATTCGGCAGGACGCGCTCAATCAGCATCCATAGCACCGTCGTGAACGGCCCACGCATTCTCATAATTGATGGCTACCCAAAGCGGGTGAGAGAGAAACTGGTAGAAGACGGCGCGACGGTAGCGGCTCAGTTATACCAAAACACATTGCAGACGTGTCGCTCAGGGGTCGTATGCGAGACCGTGTACGCCGCAGATCAAGACAGCCCCCTCCCCGCCGGCACCGCTCTTGGAGATTTCGATGGCGCCGTATGGACGGGCTCAGTGGTGAGCGTCACTGAGACGCAGAACGCCTCGGTGCAACAGCAAATAGAATTTACTAAAACCGTGTTTGAAGCCGGGGTTCCAGGATTCGGAAGTTGCTTCGCAATTCAGATCGCCAGCGTGGCTAGTGGCGGCAAAGTCTCACGCAATCCAAAAGGCCGAGAATTCGGTGTTGGCCGAGAATTGGCGCTAACTGAAGCTGGGCTGCGTCATTCCGTGTTCGATGGCCGTGCGCCCGTGTTCGAGGCCTCGATGATCCATGAGGACATTGTGAACGCATTGCCACCAGGAGGAGTCGTCCTAGCAAAAAACGACATGGCACCGATTCAAGCGGCAACATTCCCTGCCGGTCGCACCATTTTTACAGGCGTGCAGTATCACCCAGAATTTCACGCAGCACTCGGTGCGATTCTCTGGCGTCAACGTAAGGCGTTGGTATCAGAGGGGTTCTATACAAACTTTGATAGTATTCGTGCCCTCGCGGACGACATGAGGGCACTTCACGTAGACCCCACCCGGCAAGACCTTCGAGATAAAACGGGTATCGGAGATGACATCTTGGACGATACCATTCGACTCAACGAAGTCAGGAACTGGGTTAATGGGTTAATCCGGAGAGCTTAGGAGCGTCACTATGAATGGATGCAAGAAAACTTCATCGTCTCGACGCGCGGCACTCAGCTTGGCTGCGGGACTGGCCGCCACTCCTGTTGCACCGACATTGGTCAAGGCTGCCGCCAGTCGCACTTTAGACTTCAATGATCCACAAGATCAGCTATACGCGCTGATAAAAATGAACAGTGACCTGGAAGATGGCAAGGAAACCATTTCCTGGAGCAAAGGAATCGTGCACGCCATTCTTGAGGATGGAAAAATTCTAGAGCCGATGTTTTATGCTGCATCTTTAGGGTTCAGCACGTCATACAAGCAAGATGACGGCTCGTACAAAAGCATGTCCAACTTCACAATATGCTACTTAGATCTCGAAACAGGCAACGTACTCCAAAGTTGGTACAACCCGTGGCTCGAGCAAGAGGTTGAGGTCGTCAACTACGCCTCGACACTTCATTACATCACGAAGCCTATGGAGCCGATAAACGATCACACAAGGCTACGGGTGGAATGGCAAGTGGACGGAAACGATGTCATCCGCTGGTCTGACGGAAAAATCATCAAGAAAAATCCGATCACACCAGAAAAATGGCCGCGGGCTTCTGTCGGTGCGATGTACTACAAAAATCAACAAGCACAAGCCATCGCGCGCCTTGATGAATTGGAAAACCCTGGTCTCACGTCCGTGAAAGCGGTCACCACAGGACAGCGCCATGGCCCGTGGTATCCATGGATGCTGATGGGACAAGACCCCGGCCGGACCTATCGACGGGATATCTCAAAAAAGGCGGATACCCTGGACGAGGTTGCAGGCTCAGTGCCAGCGTATGCGGAAAAACACTTTCCAAACTTTATGTCCGCACCGACGGAATGGACCGGAGCTTATATCGATCCTGAGACTCTATGGGCGAGAGATATGCCACCAGAGGTCATGCCAGGCGACGCTGGTTAAAGGGATACAGCGCGGTAGATACAAATCGCCGCACACCAATCGCACAGACTGCGGGCGTTGGCATTGGTAGCTTCATACCCCCTGTTTTCTGACCAAAAGCTGTGCCACTCTGTAGCAAATGGGATGGGAAAACGAGGTTCAAAATGCGACTACAATGGGGATTTGCGGCACTTGCGGGATTGGCATTAACCGGCTGCTCCGAGGACTACGCTGGATTTTGTGAAGAGGTCGCAATGCAGTTCTATACTGCGTCATATGATAAATTCGCAATCACAGACATCATCGACGATACCGCGGCAGAACAGCCTCGGCCTGAAGTTTACGTCCGCTTCACAGCCATGCGGCAATCAGGCAAAGAAGAAAAACGAAACGTGTCCTGCAAGTTCGATTTTGAATCAGGCAATGCTGCAGCGACAGAAATTCACGTTGATGGCCGCAAAATCAGCGACAAAATGGTGGCACAATACAACGCATCATTCGCTAAGTAGGCCCTACTGACCAAGTTCCGTTTTCAGGTCTTCGATAAGCATCGACGTATAGAAGTCGCTGGTTTGGGCATCCGCCGCATCAAGGTATGAGGCTAATTCGCTCGTCGGCACATCGACCCCACAGGACGCAAAATCGCCACGCATATAGTGCCGGGGTAATGCCACCTGTGCAGCCATACGGCCTAACTCGGCGGCTCGTCGCCACATCTTTACCGTCTTGCAAGAGTTCTTTTCATCGATTGTGGTGCCGGTGAAATAAAGGAACCCAATGACAAACAAAGACTGGGGGTACTCGGCCTCAACGGCTTTAAGCCGATACGGCATCGCTTTTTCCCATTGCCCACTGTAGCCAAAAACACGACCCATCTGATAGTTCAGGCGTGGGTTCTCCGGGTCATTACCAACGGCTTCTAAGCACGCAGCTTCGGCTTTTTCAAAATCCATAGTGCTCCGGGATTGCGGCGGCGCCACATGAAACGGGTCAAGACCGTGCGACGCCTGCACATCACATTCGGTGACCTCTTGAGACCACCAGGGTTTCATCGTTTCAGCGTTTGCCGGGCTACCGAGCAAAGACAAAGAAAGCAGCAAGGCCGCATTTATGGACGCGTTCATTGTTTTAGTTCCTTCGCTATAACGGAATTTCAGCATTCTTAACCGTGTCGAGCGTTTCCCGGATTAAGTAGATATTGTAGTGCAGCTCTTCTTTAAAATAGTTATAGCGCTGCTCCGACGTAGAATCCTTTAAGCGACCGCGACTATCGATAAAACGGTTCGTCCAGTGATCCACCTTAATTTGCCAAAAGCAAAGGACTTTCCCTATTGCACGAAAATGCGCCTCAACGCCGTCTCTAAGTGAACGGAATTTTTCTGGCGTGATCTCCGTATCAAAAAACCGTTCGACCTTTTTGAACTTATCGAAATAAGAATTCAGCCCCCCAAGCGTATCGCGACCGAATCCCAAAACCTCCATGGCATCGTCTTTCAAGCCTGGAAAACGATGACACAACGCTTGGTCCGTTTGCATCTTTCGGACTTGGAGAAGCAGATCTTTAAGGTCCTCAATCATATTGTCGTAGACACGGTGGTAATATGAGATCGCGAGGATTACCTCGGATAACTTTCCGATGTAATTAACGATCTCTTCAGGCTCGATGCGAAGACGGTTGGCAATATCGATCAGGTTGCCGAGCACCTTCTCTCTGTTCCCGCCATCAAGAATCGTCGTAAGAGAAGATCGGTTTGTAATTTCTATATCCGTGCCCTTCAGTATGACACTGAGCAAACCACGAGAGTAGTTATTCAGATAGAACTGCAGGCGTTTCCGTTCCGCCTCTGGAATACGAATGCGCTCTAGTTCCTCATCGGTCAGCTGATCACTCATGGCCGCACGGACTGAGTAAACGTCGTAACTACGCGCACCGAGTAAAGCGACCAATCGTTTGCGGTCTTTATCCGAGAGCTTGAGCTCAGATATAATTTCCGTAGAGCTTCGAGCACCAACACCTACGCCGGCATCGTTAAACATATCAACGACCGGGTGTAGATCACTGAGCAAAACGATTTTGGACTGCAAAAGCGAAGGGCTTTCAAACATGTTCCACTTCAAAAGCGGGAGTTCAAAAAAGACGTCGCCGAGAACCTGATCGTCTTCATCAGCTATGGCAGGTGCGTCGGTCACTGTTGCCTCAATCCAATCGCGTCCCCACCCGGAGTGCCTTCCAAGTCAGAGGAGAACCAATACTTTGTGCCCTAACCTTAAGTGTTTCAAGGTCTTAGACAAGACTGATAGCATGACAACCAACCGTGCCTACGCACCACCTTGATGAGAGAAATACTCGTGAAGCCCTACGAACTGCTATTGACGCTTCGCTAGCGAACCGTCACGTTTACTAATCCCCGGTCTGTTCGCGTTGGAGGTGAGACCATTGGCCCCATCCGGCGCCTCAGAAAATAAGAGCCCTTCGGACATTCTTGCCGAACGAATTCGTGCCCTTAGTGCCGAGTTCGCGTCGACCTTAAGAGAAAGTGTCGGAGAGGTTCGTGACGCGTGGACCAACCTTCCGCATAATTCTGATTACAGCGCAGGCGCTGAGAGTATCTCTCGCATCCAAGACATTGCCCATGGCCTCGCTGGAGCGGGAAAAAGCTTCGGATTTCCGAAAATAAGTCAGACCGCTGCGCCACTGGATAGCCTCTTTCGGTTGCTGCTAGAGAACAAGGCGACTTTGACGGAAGAAGAAGTCGACCAGATTGATCTACTAATCAGCGATCTAGAGCGCGCCGTGGACGAGCCTGGCGAAACTGTCGTGCTTGATGACCTGAATGTTACGTTTGACCCTAGTGTCGGCAACAGTACGTTTCATGTCTTGCTATTTGGCGACCTAGATCCTGAATCTGCTGCGCTCGCTGTCCTAAACGAGATCGGCTACGACCTTACGCAGATCAAAAATGAGACCCCGCCAGGCTCGGTTATTGCTGGCGACCCGGCGGTTCTCTTGGCGACTGTAAGTTCGATGCAGGACGCGCTCGCTTGGCTTAAGAAACATGACCTAGAAGAGCTCGTCCCTATCGCCGCGATCGGGGAGCATGGTGGTTTTACTGAACGGTTGCAGTCCGTTCGACACGGCGCAACAGATTTCATGGTGACCCCCCTAGAACGCGACGACGTATTTGCGCGTATGAGCACCATTGAAGAAAGCCTCACGGGCGCACCATTACGTGTTGTCGTGATGGAGGATGACGAAACTCTAGCGAAGTTCTATCAACTTACGTTGGAACATGCAGGCATGCACGTGCGGATCGTCAGCGATCCATCAACTCTCTTAAATGAGTTGGCAAGCATGGCCGCAGACATCATCGTTATGGATCTTTACCTCGGCTCATGCACTGGCCTTGAGCTCGCGCAAATCGTGCGACAGTTTCCGGCCTACACAACAGTTCCAATTCTGTTCTTGTCAACGGAGAGCCGAATTGCGTTGCAGTTGGAAGCACGACACTTGGGCGCTGACGATTTTCTTGTGAAACCGTTAAAACCTAGCCAATTGGTATCGGCCGTTACGAGTCGAGCTCTCCGGTACCGCGACCTAAAAAAACTAACAGACAGAGACAGCCTGACGGGCCTTCTCAATCACACCAATATCCTCCGAGCCCTTGAGCGTGAAATTAGCGCCGCCGCCAGAACCAAGACCGATGTGGTCATGGCAATGGTCGACATAGATCACTTCAAGAACGTCAACGACACCTACGGACATGCGGTTGGAGACCAAGTTCTGCTTCGCGTCACCCATATGCTGCGAAATCGGTTACGCCGCGTCGACCATGTTGGACGCTATGGCGGAGAAGAATTTGCCGTTGTCATGCCAAATACGGATGTTGAAACGGCTACCTCAATCCTTGAAGAGCTCAGGGAAACGTGCGCGGCCATGGTACATGAGACAGAGAACGGCTCGTTCTCGATTACCTTTTCAGCGGACATTGCATCGTTCCCCGATTTCAAAACTGGTGCAGACATGAATAGTGCTGCAGACGCAAGACTCTATGACGCGAAGAATAACGGGCGAAACAGGATCGTTACCGCAGACCTTTGATCCTATCCGCGCGAGTAAGCCCGGCTAGGACGCACTCTGAAACACGTTTACCGCTCCCTCCCTCCGCTTTAGGTTTCTAGTCTGACCAAGGCCGGACTCGCAGACCCAACAAACCCCACAGGACGCCTGTATGATGAGCCATATAAAAAATTTTCAAGTGATTGCGCTGCTCCTTGGTGCACTGCTCTTGTCGACGTCTGTAAGCGCCCAAGAAGAACGTGTTTTCCGACGCGGTGGTGGTGGTGATCCAGAGAGCCTCGACCCGCATAGGATTCTCGCGGCGTTCGAATCAACAATCCTGACCGACATGTTCCTACCGCTGGCAACAACGTCCGCCGCTGATGAGTCTATTCCTGGGTCTGCTGAATCATGGACGATTAGCGAAGACGGTCTAACCTATACGTTTAATATGCGCGACGGATTGCTGTGGTCAGACGGCACGCCAATCGACGCCAACGATTTTCTATATACGTTTCGTCGGCAGCTTGATCCGGCAACCGCCTCACGTACGGCAGAATACTTTCGTCCCATCTTAAATTCTCTAGCAGTCAGCAAGGGTGAGTTACCCGTAGAAAGTTTAGGCGTTGAAGTGCAGGACTCCGACACCCTCATTATTCGACTGGCCTATCCTGCACCGTACCTCATGGACGTGCTCGCCATCGACGCTCGCCCTGTCCCTAAACATGTTGTGGAAAAGTATGGCACCGCATGGACTCGACCAGAAAACATGGTCGTGAACGGTCCCTTCAAGCTAGCAGAATGGTCGCCCGGCTCTCACGTCAAACTCGTGAAAAATGAATATTTTCATGATGCAGACAACGTGAACTTGGATGTAGTTTACCATGTTCCGTCCGAAGACATGAACACAGGCTTTCGTCGCTTTCAGTCTGGAGAATTAAACGCGCTCGTGTTCTTCCCGCCCAATCAACTCAGCTTCATCCAAGAAACGATGCCCGAAACGTTACGGGTTACGCCAGGACTGACGACAGAAGTCTATCTGTTCAATACGAAATTGCCGCCATTCGACGACGTTCGTGTGCGCCGCGCGCTTTCTATGGCGATTGATAGAGAAACACTGGTGAATAGGGTTTTGCGTACGGGCGAAACACCCGCCTACAGTTACGTTCCACCTACAGTCAGTAATTACGAAAAGCGTCCTCAAGCAGACTTTGCGACCCTTAGCATGGATGAAAAACGAACGGAGGCTCGGCGTCTTCTTGCGGATGCGGGTTTTGGCCCCGACAATCCTTTGGTCGTTCCGATTCGATACAACACCCAAGATTTGCAAGCACGGCAAGCCGCCGCCATTTCCGCCATGTGGCGACAAGTCGGTGTTCAGACCGAACTTTTAAACACGGAACGTAAAATTCTGGCCGCAGACCGCATGAATAACAATTTTGCCGTCGCGCGCTACCTTCATGTTGCCGGCAACTATGGCCCAGCCTCCTTCATACAGTTCCTGCACTCAGACCTAAGCTCACGCAACTTCACACAGTATGAGAGCGCTGAGTTCAATGAGCTCTTCCTAAAGGCCTGGTACACCAATGATCCGGAGGAACGGGCCCGTTTGACCTATGAGGCTGAGAGTAAGGCCTTGGCCGACCAGCCCATGATTCCGCTCTACTTTTATTCGGGGCGGCGGCTCGTACGGCCCAACATCAGTGGATGGGTCGATAATGCACGAGGAGTCTATCCGTCGAGATGGCTCGCATTTAGAGATTGATCTCAATTACGTAATGATTTCAATGAGATAGGTTGTTTCCGTGAGGAGTGGCCTGTTGGTCCGGGGAATGGCCATTCCGATAACGGCGATTGCGCACCTCTCCAGACCACACTATTCTACTGTCAATTGAGCTTCCGACGCATTTAAGGAGAGAGAAACATGGCCACAAGTAAACTCAAAACAGACCGCCCGACATACGCATCTGATTTCATTGCATCCGATGTGGAGCGCGCTGTATTTCTCGGTAATCCAGTTCTCGACAACATGATGACCAGCCTCATCGCTCTTGGCGCGGAAGTCTGGTCAAACCGTCGCCGCATGAAAGTGGTCGAAGCCCTCTTGGCTGAAAAAGGCGTAACAGCTGAGATGATCGAGACCTACATGCCCACAGCAGAACAAGATGCTGAGTGGCAAAAGGATCGTGACCGCTTTATCGATTTGACCTACTCACCGCTTCTGCGCGAAGGCGACCTACCTGTGTCCGCAGCATTTACACGTGAAAACAAGTAGACATCTTACTTACGACCGTAAGGTCTAAAGCATAGACTGGCATACGACCCCGCTTGAGTGCGGGGTTTTGTGTTCCTACATAGTTTTTAATTGCTTGAATAACGTTTCAAAAGTGCGGCCGTAACTGGCATGCAAGACTTTAAGATCGAAAAGGAAAAACAATGACCAGCCCATTGAATAAGCTCTTCTCCACCACACTCTCTGGCATTGCCGCAGCAGTCCTCATCGCTGGTTTTTCGGCGCAAGCCTGGGCCATTGCTGGTGTCGACTTTCCACTGGAAGACGACCTAGATTTCGAAGAAGTTCAGGAACTGATTGATGCTGGCGAGTATCAGAAAGCCATCTCATACCTCGATTATGAAGTCATCGAATGGTACCCCGAGAACGCTGAAGCCCTGACACTGAAGGCCTATAGCCTACGCAGCATGGGAAAGCATGACGAAGCGATGGAAAACTACAACGCTGCGCTCGCATCTGACCCTACCCACAAGGGCGCCCTTGAGTATCAAGGTGAGCTGTACCTAAAGATTGGCAACCAGGAAGCCGCGGCCGTGAATTTGCAAAAACTGGCGAACCTTTGCCCACGTGGCTGCGAAGCCCACGACATCCTTCAAGCCGCCATTGAGCGCTTCAAAGATGGTGAAGTAAGCTGGGTGCCACCAACACGCAGAGAAAACATCGGCGAATAAGCAGATACCGAAAGGCCATGAACGGGAAACGAGGCACTTCATAACATGAAGTATCTGCATACAGCCGTTCGGGTCACTGACCTTGATAAAGCGCTGGATTTTTACTGTGGCCAGATGGGCATGGTTGAAGTCCGGCGTTTTAAAGGACACCAACGTCCCTGCGACATCATCTTCCTAGCGATGCCCGACAACGACGAAGCTCAGATCGAGGTCGTCTACTATCACAATGCAGAAGATCGCGAGAAGTATGGCAGCTTTAGCCATGTCGCCTATCAGGTCGATAATATTTATGACACCTGCCGGGAACTCATGGACAAGGGCCTGAGTCTCAATCTTCCGCCACGAGATGGGTTTATGGCCTTCGTAAAGTCACCCGATGGCATCTCGTTCGAACTGCTACAGAAAGGCGGTCCTTTGCCACCTGAGGAGCCTTGGGCCAGCATGCCTGATCAGGGCACGTGGTAACGCCTTCTCCCCCTGTCCGCAGAGGCTATGCGGACACATCATTCGGACAAATTCACTATTACGATACGGCCGCAAAAAACTTGCCGCCTCTTCTACTGCTGCATCAATCACCTCAAGCGGGGAACATGTTTGAGGCCGCCCTTCCTACTTTGGCAAACCGTTTCCGGGCGATAGCGCTAGATACACTAGGCTACGGGCTTTCCGATAAACCCCAACGAGAACTAGAGCCAGAAGATTACGCTCAGTCCATCTTGGATGTTGCTGACGCTTTAGGCCTGGATCGCTTTACGGTTTGCGGTGTCCACACGGGGGCAACGTTTGCCATTCAACTCGCGATACAATCCCCGGACCGCGTTGGGGCTTTGGTTCTATCAGGGCCGCCGCTGCGGCCGCCGCTACCGCCTGGGGCACCACGGCGTAAGCCTCGGATGAAACCGCCGCCACCGCCCCGTGAGGATGGATCTCACCTCAGCGAACTCTGGCAGGCGAGATGGCAAGTTGCAGCGCCGATCGACCCCAAGATCTTTCAGAAACGATTTCTAACCGCCGTGATGACCGGCGATTCAGCCGTTTCAGCTTATCATGCCGTCTACAAATACGACCTGACAGACCGGCTTAAATTAATCTCGTGCCCGATCCTGATCGTCTACGGTGACCGTGATGTTGAAACACCGAACATTGAGCAGGTCTTGCCGCTCATACCTGAGATTCCGACTCACGTAATCCCAGGCGGCAATATCTATACCGTTGATCTTTGCACAGAAGCTTGGTGCGCCGCGGTCGGAGACTTTTGCATTCAGGCTTTTGAATGAACCTACTTCATTCTTAAGGTCGGCATCCTGTCGTCAGCTTGCTCCGTTAACGCGCGTAGACCTGCAACCTGAGTGGCGGAGACCGGTGACGCGTTGTTCCCCCATTCCGACCTCATGAATGACACGATGTCGGCGATCTGCTGATCGTTCAGAGATTTCCGATACCCGGGCATACGATAGGCATCAGGTGTGCCATCTACGATAAGGCGAGACGATCCATTCAGAACAATATTGATCAGCGAGGCTGGGTCGGGGTCCATAACCGGTGGATTGCCTGCTAAAGGTGGTAGGTAAGGTGGATATCCCTTCCCCGTATCAACGTGGCACGATTCACAATTTTGCATATAGAGGTTCGCGCCTTGAGCGGTCTTTCGCTCTGGTCCGCGCAGTACTGCAACAGTGGCATCATCGTAGATGTATTCCCCATCGTCATGGGCAGCAGGCAATGACGTGAGATAGGTCGCCATGCCGTCTAAATCTTCAGGTGAAAGATACTGGGTGCTGTTAATGATCACCTCGTCCATCGTCCCGAAAGCTGTCGAGTGCATATTCCGGCCCGTTTTCATATAGGTCGCGACATCTTCTTTTGACCACCGGCCGAGACCAGCTCGGTTCGATTGTGTCAAATCAGACGCATACCAATTATCGAGGAACGCTCCTGATAGGTAAGCAGAGGTCACTGTCATCGAATGCAACTTCGTTCCAAGCGATCCCACGCGGCGTATGGCATGCGCCGCAGTGACCAAGCCCCTGCACCAGATAAGCGCCACGGTTCCAAGCATCACTCTTCTCGCTATCCGCGACATAGGTCTCATCTTCGAAAAAGAGAACATTCCATATCGCTAGGGGCCACCGAAAACTAAGTATCCATGGAATTTCGTTTTCTTGGTTCTCCTGCCGGACCGCAGGAACCTCATTCATGAAATAATCGTAGAGCGCCTCAATATCCTCGTCGGAAATCTTTGCATATGATGGGTACGGCATTGCGGGGTAGAGACGATGGCCATCCTGAGCGACGCCAAGGCGCATGGCGTTATCAAAGTCTTCCAGCGTGTAGCTGCCAATTCCGGTTTCATCATCTGGGGTAATATTTGTGACGAAAATATCGCCAACCGGAGTCGCCATTTTGAGACCGCCGGCGAGCGCTTCTCCACCAGGGGCTGAATGACAGGCCACACAGTTCGCCGCTCGCGCAAGATATTCGCCTCGAGAGACATCCTGCTCCGCATTAGACTGTGCCACAGCAGCAAAGGCCACTAGGCTGAGCGCACAGCTCATAAAGCTCAACGTATTCATCATTAATCCCCTGACCTAAACAGGCCGTTATCATACCGTCTTCTTGCCAATGTTAGTAGAGCCGAGTGCCCAGGCCAAGGCAGGCCACTCTGCGACCAAAGCGACTGCCCATATTCTCAAATTCTGGACCATGCCTGCAGATCACATCATAATCCTGCAGCAATTCTGACACCGGGCTCAAGCCGCGGATTCGACTTGAGAGTCTTGGAGCTAATCTAGGGAAAAGAGCGACACACCATGAAGAGACGCCAATTTTTAGGAACCGCCGCGGCAGCATCTGTCGCGTCCTCCACATTTAGCAACCATTCAGAGGGAAAAGAAGCTGTGGATTGGGATTACATCATCGTCGGAGCCGGAACCGCTGGACTGCCAGCGGCCATTTTTGCATCACGGCGTGGTGCCAAAGTCTTACTGGTTGATTCAGCAGAGACCGTAGGGGGCACACTTCACCTCGCGAATGGGCAAGTCGCTGCCGCTGGGTCGCGAACACAAGACAAAAAAGGAATCGTCGATAGTCCGGATGCGCATTTTGAGGACGTCATGCGGATCACCGGCGGTTTCGCTGACAAGAATGTTGTTCGCAAGACATGCGATGAAGCACCAGACACAATCAATTGGTTGCTCGACAACGGACTAACACCTCTGCCCGACCATCCAGTCACAGGCTCTGACCCTGGTCGCCCGACGTATACGACAGCCCGCTACATTTGGGGCAAGAACAATGGGCGCGACATCCTTGCCGTCGTTCTCAAAGAATTGGAACCCGAACTGAAAAGCGGTCGCGTCGTCACGCAACTCAATACTGAAGTGACGGAACTGATCACATCTGATTCCGGTGCAGTTGAAGGCATTCGTGCGAGATCTTCTGAGGGAGACGTTACATTTCGTGGACGACATGTTTTGATCACCACCGGCGGCTACGCCATGAGTCCCGAGGTGTTTGAAAGCCTGGTTGGTGAACCGGGTTATTCAGCGGGATCCTATCCAAGCAATCTGGGCAAAGGCCTAGAACTTGCCACATCCGTTGGCGGTATGTTGCGCGGCCATGAGCTCCATCGCGCCGGAACAGGTTCGGTCTTAACAGCCGACACATTCCCAGCGAAGCCCTACGGCCGTTTCAACACAGACCCACTACAGCGCCCACCGTGGGAAATATGGGTTAACAATCAAGGACAACGGTTTATTCGCGAAGATGAGCCGTTTACTGAGGCGCGGGCATCCGCTTTGGTAAAGCAAGACAAGTTTCGCTACGCCATTGTCTTTGACGATCAGATTCTTAGGTCAGCACCGAGCGGGTTTCCCGGCTGGTCTGATGAGGAATACCGCGCCCACTTCAACGACCACCCCATGTTCTTCAAGGCAGAGTCCCTAGAGGAGCTTGCGAAGAAGGCCGGCATTGACGCTGAAGGTCTGGCTCAAACTGTTGAGGCATACAATGCGAACGTCGGGTCGGGCTCTGATCCACTGGGACGCGAATACATGCCGCGCAAGATCTCACAGGGGCCTTACTACGCCGTCATTCATCTCGGGAGCTCAGCCACATCGTCGGTGGGCATTGTCGTCGATAAAGACATGCGGGTCCTTAAGGAAGACGGGACGGTCGTACCAAATCTATATGCGACCGGTGAAGTCCTCGGGAGTGGTGCAACGCTTGGCAGCGTCTTCACGCCAGGCATGATGTTAACCCCGGCCCTTGCCTTGGGACGGTGGTTGGGTATGACATTAGAAATATAGAACTTGCGCTGGCCAGTGTTCTCTTAGAGCGCTGGCCAATGCCATGCCGCTGTTATTGAGAAGGCGTGGTGCCCCTTCGGTGAGGGCGATCACCAAACAGTAGAACCAAGGCTTCGCGTCTTCTAGACCGGCGGCCATTTTTGCATTCTCTTCATCCGTAATTGAGCCCTTTGCCCTTGCTTGCATACAGGCATGCAATATAGCCCAGTAAGTGCTTCCGGTTTTCCCATTTAGGGTGTTCACTTGAGTAGCGTGCACGGATTATACGAATGAATAATTGCCGCATCGAGTGCCTCATACGAAAGTATACATCGTAATTTCCAAAGGACTCTTCGTGTAATACCAACGGCTCAAAAAAAAGCCATTCACATCCTTCGTACTACTTTTCCCTTTGCGCCTATACTTTTTCAGGAATACCGACCTCGCTAAACGTCTCCTAGTGTCTCTGCCATCTTCAATCACAGGCACGAGGTTTCGTTATGAAAGTAAGTTCAGTATATACCCTGGTCGGTTTGACCGCAGCACTCACTGCTGCAGCTTCCGCCCAAGGCGGAGAAAGTTCGGACAAATCTTCGTCCGGTTTGAAAGTTGGAAACGGCGCCAATTCCGTTCAGGTCTACGCGTACGTACGGTCTGACGCCGTGTTTAATTTCGACAGCTGTCCGTCATCAAAGTATTTGGAACAGAAGGGTTGATAAACTAAGAGAGAGTTTGGCCCATCATGTTTGTTGATTTTAAGCGGCGTCTTTGCGGTGTTGCAAGCGCCGTTGTTTGATGGTGTTTCGTTTGATCCTTTCCCTTTCGATTAGAATGGTTTCGCCGCGACCAAAGTAGACATCGGCGGGTGTCAGATTGCTCAGACTCTCGTGATAGCGGTGGTGATTGTAGTAGGTGACGAAGCGTCCGATGTTGGCCTTGAGATCACCCGGTAGAAAGTAGTTTTCCAGCAAGATGCGGTTCTTCAAAGTCTGATGCCACCGTTCAATCTTGCCCTGCGTCTGTGGGTGATAGGGAGCACCACGCACGTGATCCATACCGTTGTCAGCGAGCCACTCGGCCAGTTCACCAGAGAGGTAAGACGGTCCATTGTCTGAGAGCAGACGTGGCTTGTGTTGAACCTCAACCTGATCACAGCCTGAGGCCTGTAAGGCCCGTTCCAAAGTGTCCATCACATCACTGGCCTTCATGGTCGTGCAGAGAGTCCAGGTGATGATGTAACGCGAGTAATCATCCAGGATGGTGCTCAGATAAAACCAACCCCATCCGATCACCTTGATGTAGGTGAAGTCGGTCTGCCAGAGTTGGTTGATACGGCTCGTCTTGTCTTTGAACTCACTGCTTGCCTTGATCACCACAAAGGCTGGGCTGGTGATCAGGTCATGGGACTTGAGAAGCCGGTAAACACTAGCTTCCGAGACGAAGTAGGCCTGCGTATCAGTGAAGCGTACCGCCAGTTCCCGGGGCGACAGCTCCGGGTTCTCCAGGGCCATATGGATAATCCGGTCACGGATGTCATCCGGGATCCGGTTCCACACCCGCGACGGCTTGGGCGACTTGTCTTCGAGAGCTTCTACCCCGCCCTCCAGATACTTGTCGTACCAGCGGTAGAAGGTGGTGCGGGGAACCCCGAGCTTATCCAATGTGCGTTTGGCCGGCAGGTGCGACTGTTCAACCAGCTTGATGATCTCAAGCTTCTCGGAGGCAGGGTATCTCATTCTTCGTCTCCCCCATCCCCGATCATGCTTTTTTTAAGCAGACGCAGTTCGAGGGCCTGTTCAGCCACAACCTCCTTGAGATCACGCGCCTCGCGGCGAAGATCCTTGACCTCGCCTGTGTTGGCCTCACGTGCCGTATCACCAGCCAGGCGCTTCTTCCCAGCTTCAAGGAACTCCTTCGACCAGGTATAATACAGGCCCTGGGCAATGCCCTCCTGACGACAAAGCTCGGCAATGCTGTCCTCGCCCCGCAATCCGGCGAGCACAATACGAATCTTCTCCTCGGAAGAATAACGCTTGCGCGTCTTACGCCGGATATCCTTTACAGTCCGGTCTGCTGCTTCTTGATGACGTTCTGTTCTCTGTCTCATCGTTCACTCCTTACGGTGACGATGAGCCAAAAACGCTCCCTTATGCAATTACCCTAATTAGTTCCATTGGTGCTGACGGGGTACACTTCAAAAGCCCTCGGCCGAGGACAGACTTTGCAGCGCGCCCAAAACACGTCCGCCTGACATCTGAAAGTAGGCACATTAGACGTTACCTCTGCTCAAGGCTCAATTTCCTTCCCTTGCCAATCCCAAATACTGCCTGTTTGATCCTGCTCCAACGTATTGATAACGCTTAACAGATTCATGGCCGCGTCATTAGGCCCAACCGCTGTTTTGCCTTTTCTTGATATGAACGGATGCGACAGAGGGGTGTTCACAGTACCGGGGTGCATAGAAACGCAGATAGCGTTTGGGTGCGTGCGTCTCAGCTCAATCGCCAAAGTTTTCACGATCATGTGTAGCGCTGCTTTAGACGCGCGGTAGGAATACCATCCTCCTAGTCTATTGTCAGATATGCTTCCGACGCGCGCGGATAAAAAAGCAATAACGGATCTTTTAGTTTTGCACAACAGAGGGCTGGCATGCTTCCCTATGAGGGCCGGTCCTGTCGCGTTTATTTTGAATACACGGTTCATCGCGTCAGCCGTGAGTGTTTTGATCGATTTCTCAGGAACTGCCTGCTCACCGTCATGCAAGACGCCTGTTGCAACAAGAATAAGATCCAGTGACTCTACTGTCTCGCCCAAACGGACTGTGCTGCGCTGGATTGTTTCCTCGTGCTCAAGATCAAATGGGATCCAAGTAAGGTTTTCGTTCGTGCTTTGTGGTTTGTGCCGTGACAAGGCTACAACCTTATCAACGTGAAGGTCATCGCTAAGGCGTTCTAGCAACGCGCCACCAATGCCGCCGGAAGCGCCAAAAACGGCAGCGTTAATACCCTTGGAAAAGCTGGTTAGGACCGACATTTCAATACGCGACCGTGGGCTCAGACTTCACGACTCACGACCCATTCGTCTGGAAGCCCGCGACCTAGCAAACCTTTGAAGCGTCGGACGAATCTTGAGGAACAGCCAATAGGCCCCTTCGAGGAGGGACCGAATAAGGGGAAGCCGGAACACGATAGAAAGAGGCCGGAACATTAGGAGTTCATGCCATATCTCTGTGAAAGCCGCGCCCCCTGACACAAGACGGTTATTTTTATCCCGAACCTGAAGTCGTGCCATTGCTTGTGACCGACTCAAGTCAGCGCCGAGGTGTTCCCTACTGGCAATGGATGCATCAACCCAGTTGATTTGAGATGCTCCTTTGCACGTTTGATAAAAAGAAATTTCACGTCGGCACAACGGACACGAACCGTCAAAAAACACCGTTGTTTTGTTTGCATCCGCCATTTCGAGTCCGATTCAAAATCTTACTCTCCATATACGCAGAAGCCAGACTTTGGATTGCTACAACCCTCTAACGGTCTTTGAGAAATCATTTCAAGTCTTCAAGTCCATAAACATTTTGTTGTTTTGAATTACCAATCCAAAACCGATGTGCTGACGTAAACAGCGTAACAAAGGAGAGAATAATGATTAAGCGTTTCTACAACCTGGTTATGAACCCTAAAGAAAATCCGCTTCAGAAATTACCCAAGTACGTGCAATTCCAGTTGATGACCGTTCTCTCAATTATGTGGACTACAATTTTCTCAGTCTGGAGTGGCTTAACCTATCTGTTCGGGCCCTCAGTGATCATTCACATGCTCCTGGTGCTTGGCATAATCTTTACCGCCGAGATCTTTAGATATTCAAGAAAGATGTCTCGCGCGGCTAGCAAACTGCGTAGCTAAAACAACTCAACAACGCACCTTTGCAGACATTGTCACTCACGTAGGATCCCGCACACCTGTCCATTCACATTACCAATGACAAAATTTACCCCCTTTTGGAGATACCCCATGACACTACGCTCAAAACTTACTTCCCTTGCCTTTGCAGGCGCGCTGACTTTATCTGCCACCGCGGCCCACGCTGCGAATATTGTCGAAACGGCAGTCAGTGCAGGACAATTCAATACCTTGGTCGCGGCCGTACAAGCGGCAGGCCTTGTGGATACGTTGTCCGGACCAGGACCGTTTACGGTATTTGCCCCGACAGATGCTGCCTTTGCTAAACTGCCTGCAGGTACGGTTGAGAACCTTCTCAAGCCGGAAAACAAAGACCAACTCGTCGCGGTACTCACGTACCACGTCGTTTCAGGTAAGATTATGTCCAGCGACATCGCTGGAAAATCACTGGATGCCAAGACTGTTCAAGGCCAGTCGCTTGCTATTAATGCAACGATGGGTGTCAAAGTTGAAAACGCTACGGTCGTGCAAGCTGATATTGATACGGATAATGGCGTTATCCATGTGATCGATACGGTCGTCCTACCGAAGAGCTGATCAATGAATTGGGGCTCCGTTCGCAGGAGCAGCGGAGCCCTATTATTGCGTGACTCTCAGTGCAGATTGGCTTGGTGTCGGTCTGCTATGTCTAGGAATGAGGCGCCGAACCGCTTATGCGCCCGATAGCAGACATTCGAGTTCTGAGTTCCGCTATGGGGTGTAGAGCGGACATGAAATTAGCTTCTGTAAATATCTACTACTGACCCGAAGCGGAATTAACCCTACTGAGATAAGTGTCAGGATTCTTTACACTGTATTGAGTGACACTTTACGGTAATTATTGTTATTCTTTTTCGGTATTTGAGTTGAGCAGGGTCAAACCCGTGGGTCGCTCAAAAGGCGCACAAATTGCTGGCCTGTTGCCCCCCCCTACTGTCCGTCATCAAAGTATTTGGAACAGAAGGGTTGATAAACTAAGAGAGAGTTTGGCCCATCATGTTTGTTGATTTTAAGCGGCGTCTTTGCGGTGTTGCAAGCGCCGTTGTTTGATGGTGTTTCGTTTGATCCTTTCCCTTTCGATTAGAATGGTTTCGCCGCGACCAAAGTAGACATCGGCGGGTGTCAGATTGCTCAGACTCTCGTGATAGCGGTGGTGATTGTAGTAGGTGACGAAGCGTCCGATGTTGGCCTTGAGATCACCCGGTAGAAAGTAGTTTTCCAGCAAGATGCGGTTCTTCAAAGTCTGATGCCACCGTTCAATCTTGCCCTGCGTCTGTGGGTGATAGGGAGCACCACGCACGTGATCCATACCGTTGTCAGCGAGCCACTCGGCCAGTTCACCAGAGAGGTAAGACGGTCCATTGTCTGAGAGCAGACGTGGCTTGTGTTGAACCTCAACCTGATCACAGCCTGAGGCCTGTAAGGCCCGTTCCAAAGTGTCCATCACATCACTGGCCTTCATGGTCGTGCAGAGAGTCCAGGTGATGATGTAACGCGAGTAATCATCCAGGATGGTGCTCAGATAAAACCAACCCCATCCGATCACCTTGATGTAGGTGAAGTCGGTCTGCCAGAGTTGGTTGATACGGCTCGTCTTGTCTTTGAACTCACTGCTTGCCTTGATCACCACAAAGGCTGGGCTGGTGATCAGGTCATGGGACTTGAGAAGCCGGTAAACACTAGCTTCCGAGACGAAGTAGGCCTGCGTATCAGTGAAGCGTACCGCCAGTTCCCGGGGCGACAGCTCCGGGTTCTCCAGGGCCATATGGATAATCCGGTCACGGATGTCATCCGGGATCCGGTTCCACACCCGCGACGGCTTGGGCGACTTGTCTTCGAGAGCTTCTACCCCGCCCTCCAGATACTTGTCGTACCAGCGGTAGAAGGTGGTGCGGGGAACCCCGAGCTTATCCAATGTGCGTTTGGCCGGCAGGTGCGACTGTTCAACCAGCTTGATGATCTCAAGCTTCTCGGAGGCAGGGTATCTCATTCTTCGTCTCCCCCATCCCCGATCATGCTTTTTTTAAGCAGACGCAGTTCGAGGGCCTGTTCAGCCACAACCTCCTTGAGATCACGCGCCTCGCGGCGAAGATCCTTGACCTCGCCTGTGTTGGCCTCACGTGCCGTATCACCAGCCAGGCGCTTCTTCCCAGCTTCAAGGAACTCCTTCGACCAGGTATAATACAGGCCCTGGGCAATGCCCTCCTGACGACAAAGCTCGGCAATGCTGTCCTCGCCCCGCAATCCGGCGAGCACAATACGAATCTTCTCCTCGGAAGAATAACGCTTGCGCGTCTTACGCCGGATATCCTTTACAGTCCGGTCTGCTGCTTCTTGATGACGTTCTGTTCTCTGTCTCATCGTTCACTCCTTACGGTGACGATGAGCCAAAAACGCTCCCTTATGCAATTACCCTAATTAGTTCCATTGGTGCTGACGGGGTACAGCATCAGCCATTTCGGCGACGAGAACGAGCGATGGCGAAGTTTAGGAGTATGGCATCACTTCAGAAATTCACTTCGATCCATGCTTCAGTTCACAACCACTTCAATCAAGACCGTCATCTAAAAACGCAATACCTTCAAACTCAATCGTGTCGCCGCGCTAGCTGAGTGGCGTGAACTTACAGGTTGAAAATAGCGACAACATGACATTTTCACGGATCAGGAGTTTACTCTGACAAAGCCCGGCAGATATATGGCTGGCTACTGGAACATCAATAGGATACGCGGGCATTGTCACATTGACAGCGGGCCTGCGGCCCTTCTGCCCAGCCGTTAGCCAAGCTGATGAGCAAGATCAGCCATCCCGGCTACCAGCCCCAGCCCAGCGGCCACCCACCGGCTGGCGTAATTAAAAAACCCCGACGCGCCATGCATGGCTGGGGACCCCGCATTGAGCATACCCCCCCCCTGCCGTTTTCGGGGGGATGGGGGGTCGGAAAGCGGCGCTAACGGCCTAAGGCCGTACTGACAGAACCGACAAAAGGGGTTCTGGCGGTTTTGTCAGTTGGGGGTTGGTGCTCATACGGGCTGGCGTTCGTGCCAGGGTGCGTCACCCTTGCTCACCGCCGGATGTGGGGTATATTGTGGGGTACGTCCCCGCGAGTATTTCAATAATACATTAATATCAAGGCATTAGAGAAGGTGGTTGGCGTCCCCTAGGGGATTCGAACCCCTGTCGCCGCCGTGAAAGGGCGGTGTCCTAGGCCTCTAGACGAAGGGGACCTAGCGAAGAAGCGAGTTTCTACCGGCTCCTGGCCCTTCGCGCAAGCCCGGAAATGAGCCCTGTGTCTATGAACGGGTTAAACGCCGAGGGCGCCCTCTCACTGTGGCCGTTGGATCATTGCCAGCCCTGGCGTCAACCGCTAAAACTCGGTTAATAGAAAACAGGCTCACCTGCGGGTTTTGCTTTCTCACGACACCGCAGTGCGCCCACACACAGAATGTGCTATGGTTGATCTTGCTTCTCGCTCCCCACATAAAGACACCGTTATACGCGATGCCACTGGCGCGGATATGGCGGCTGTTGCCTCGATCTACGCACATTATGTCGAATCCAGCGCCGCGACCTTTGAAGTGGAACCTCCGACAACTGACGATATGAAGCACCGCTTTGAAGAACTCACTGGAAACGGCATGCCCTATATTATCGCAACAACTGGGGAGCAGATTGTTGGATTTGCCTATTTGGGGCCATATCGCAGTCGGTGGGGCTACAGGTACACGGTGGAAGATTCGGTGTACGTAAGCCAAAATCACCTTGGCAAAGGAATCGGAAAAGCGCTGCTCAAAACGCTCATTAAACAAGCAACATCACGTGGCTTCCGACAGATGATTTCCGTTATTGGAGACTCTGCCAATGCCTCTTCCATCGCCCTTCATAGTCAGTTGGGATTCAAAGTGATCGGAGCTTTGCCCTCAACAGGCCGCAAGTTTGATCGATGGATTGATAGCGTATTGATGCAACGCCCCTTGGGTGACGGCAACACCACCTCCCCTTAAAGCGAAGGGCCCGCACAAGGCGGGCCTTTGCAACAAAAGATAGATCAAGATCTCTATTGTGGCGAAACCATTGGCGCAACGGCTGCTGTTAGATTGAAAAATGAAAACTCACGGTTCTTCGCACAATTGCCAGCAATCGCTCCAGTTATTGCAGGCTTATTCTCAACGGGGATCATCAAATCAGGATCTTCCGTATTCACATAGCCCTGAACAAATGCAAACGCCCATACGTCAGCCAGGTCGGCTTTGAGTACATCAGCAGCTGCTCCTTCGCGACCATCCGCGTAATCTCCACACATATAGGTCTGTGGATTGAAGTCATTGCTCAACGTATTCGGAAGATCACGGCGACGATCCGATGAAACGAATTCAGAAACCGTCAGGAGTGTCACCTCAGGATTTTCGCGGCATTTTGAAAGTACTGCACCGATAGCTTTTTCTTCAGCATCGCTTTCGTCCGACCATTCTAATTTTTCACGGCCCGTGTAGTTACCAGCCATGTAGCCCATAATCCAAATTCGAGCGAGATCAGCGCGACCTTTGTTGGTGGCTCCGTCGCCTTGTCCATTCACGAAATCAAGGCAGCGCATATTTGCAGGATCGAAATCGCCTGTTTGCGCCTGAGCTGAGCTGAGCCAAAGCCCTAAAGCCATAGTGGCTGCGCCTAAAATTTGGATCGTTTTGACCATGGAAAAGTCCCCCATTTGATTACCTGAAGGCCAGTTCTGCGCGGCCTTTCGAGCGGAACGTCGCATGCAGCGTTCGGGGTGTCAACGGGCTCTAGAAGAGCAGTATTACCGTCAGAGGCTCTCCCATGACCGCAGAATACTGCCATAAGCTAGGCAGCCCACGCACCGTCATCGATCACGAGCTGAACGTCTGAACGGCCCTGCCAATTATCCTCGCGTAGGCATCCTGCCAGGTGAATGGGACGCCCCTGCGTATTGAGGAGGGCGTACCCAAGCTCAGAATCCGCACTGTTAAAAGCTATCGCTTTAAGCCGGCTGCCGGAACTGCCGGTTACGATGCAGCGGATATGACCAGAGCCGACCACATCTGATTTTACGACCATGGCGTTTGCAACACCGATCTTAGGTTCATCGTTTTCGGCGCCAAAGGGCTCGAGTCGAGACAAACTCTGAACCAGGTCTAGTGTCGCGCCTTCAGGAGTTACCACAGCATCGACGACGTACGACGGTTGAACACCACCAGATGCAATTTGCTTCTCAATATGCTCAATCAGAAACGCTTTGAAGGCATCGAGACGGTCTTCTTCGACTGTAAAGCCAGCCGCCATCGCATGACCGCCGCCATTAAACAGCAGCCCCGCATCTCGAGCGTCAAGTACAGCGCGCCCAAGATCGACTCCCGGCACTGATCGTCCAGACCCTTTCGCCATTCCTCCATCGCATGCGACAACACAGGCGGGCTGGTCGTATCTTTCACGCATCCGGCTCGCCACAATCCCAATAACACCCGGATGCCAATTGGCACCTGACACAAAAACCATTGGGGCGTTCACTTCTGGTTGTTTTTCAGCTTGCTCTATGGCATCGACCAGAACCGCCGCTTCAATATCTTTGCGATCGGCGTTGTAGTCATTAAGGCGCATCGCCAGCACAGCCGCTTCATCTGGGTCTTCGCATGACAATAGACGCGTGCCTAAGGGAGACTCTCCCACCCGACCACCAGCGTTCACACGCGGGCCAAGCATATAACCGAGATGAAAGGCTCGGGGTTTTTCCTTCAATCCCGCTGCATTTGCCAACGCCACTAGCCCGACGTTTTGTCCGCGTGCCATGACCGCCAGACCATGGTTGATGAAAGCGCGGTTTAGACCCTTCAAAGGCACGACGTCACAGACCGTGCCAAGCGAAACAATATCCAAAAGCGCCATGAGACCCGGCTCAGGCTTACCGCTGCGCTCGTACCATCCGCTTTCGCGCAATGCTCGATTGATACCGACAATAACAAGAAAGGTTACGCCGACTGCTGCTAGGTGTCCCTGCCCACTGGTGTCATCAAGGCGGTTCGGATTAACGACAGCGGCCGCGTGAGGTAATTTCTCTTCAGCTTTGTGGTGGTCGATTACGACAACGTCCAGACCCGCGGCTGCGGCCGCAGAAAGCGGTTTAAAAGCCGTGATGCCGCAATCCACGGTGATCACAACCGATGCCCCATTGTCTCGCAAATTTAGTAGCGCTGGCGCATTTGGCCCGTACCCTTCTTTGACCCGGTCGGGGATGTAGCTTTCAAGCTCTATTCCAAGAGTTCTAAAGAACTTAATGAGCAGCGCGGATGAGGTAGCACCGTCGACGTCATAATCACCGAACACCACCATGCTCTCTTCGTTTTCAATCGCGGCGACAAGTCGCGATACCGCCTCATCCATGCCAGCCAAACTTGACGGGTCCGGCATGAGATCGCGCAGCCTTGGATTCAAAAAAGGCTGAGCCGTTTCAGGGGTGAACCCACGGGCGGCGAGAATACCGGCAACAGCGTCAGGCAGGTCAAGCGAACGGACAAGAGACGCCGTTACTTGATCATCAGGATTTACGGTATGCCACGCTCGCCCCTCTAGGGACTGCGCAACTCCAAGACAAATAGTGCGAGAGGAGTCAGCGTT
>CALSLN010000018.1 GCA_943787205.1 uncultured Rhodospirillaceae bacterium | reverse complement strand
CGGTTCAAGTCCAATCGGGATACAGGACTGCTCATCGCCGTCGCGATATTAATTTCAAAAATCTAGGCTTTGCGTCGGTTCGGATAGAACAGTATCACGGAAGCAACTATTCAGCTGCTTGCTTCGTCTCGACGTATTTTGAAATATCGACATCATCAATCTGATCAGGTCGCAGGAACTGCTCAGCATAATCACGATACGCACCCGACGTTAGGAACAACTCAAAGAGTTCCGCGTCAACGTGCTTGTCTTTCTTCATAAACCACAGAATCTTGACTGCTTCACTGAGAGTCTTGGCTTTCTTATAGGGCCTGTCACCCGCCGTCAGTGCTTCGAAGATATCTGCAATGGCCATGATTCGGGCTGGAACCGACATCTGATCAGCCGTTAAACCCTTGGGATATCCGGTGCCATCCATTTTCTCATGGTGACCACCTGCATATTCGGAAACCTGCCCAAGGCTCTTCGGGAACGGCATCTCTTCGAGCATCTCAATGGTCAGAACGATATGGTCGTTAATTTTGTTCCGTTCATCGTCGTTAAGCGTCCCGCGAGAAATACAAAGATTCCGTATTTCACCGAGATCGTACTCAGCCTCACTGTGCTCTGGCAGATCAGCCAGCAACTGCTCCCAACCCTTCGGTGGAGGAGGCTGCTTCTCAATGAGCAAAGCATCTGTCCAGGAAAGACCCAAGGACCGGTCAAAGTTCCGGTACCATTTTTGCGGCGCGATCTTTTTAACGCGCTCTTGCTTTTCTTCATGCAAGAACTCGCCACCGAGATTGGTCTCAGCAATGAACTCCCATTGCTCTTCCAGCTCTTTGCACCGCGCCTTGAATTTTTTCTTCTCGGCTTTTTCGTCCGCGCCCTTGGCTACGGCCTTTAGCATTTTGATCTCGGCATCACGGCGAAGCACTTCAAAGCGCATCCGTATCTCGTGAACACGATCAAAGATCGTTTGCAGTTTCGTGGCTTTATCAACCACATATTCAGGCGTCGTCACCTTACCAATGTCGTGCAACCACGCAGCAACATGAAGCTCATACCACTGCTGTTCGTCCAGCTCGAAATCCGCAAACGACCCTTCAGTAGAGTCGCTACATTTTTGGGCCAGCATTTTTGTGAGTTCTGGCACGCGCTGACAGTGACCACCAGTGTAAGGGGACTTGGCATCAATTGCGTGGGCCATGACTTTGATTAAGCTATCCATCAAATCTTTTTGAGCTTGGATGAGTTGCTGATTATCAATGGCGACAGCGGCCTGAGACGCGAGCGCTTCTACAAGGCGCTCAACACCTTTGGTAAAAGGAATAACGTTTTCTTTGGCGTCGTCCTGCGCGTTGATAAGCTGCAAAACGCCAATGACTTCGCCGGAATAGTTTTTTAACGGAATAGTCAGAAACGACTTAGAGCGATAGCCCGTCCCCTCATCAAATTTCTTTGTGCCCGAGAAATCGTAACCGTCTGCCTCATAGGCGTCTTCAATGTTAATCGATTCGCCTGTCAGAGCGGCAGCTGTGGCAACGTTGTTGTAATTGGCTTCGCCCGTTTCCGGGTTGTACATCTGAAGCGGTGGGAATGGGATTGGAACACCGGTCGTCCCGCCCATCGCGATGTTGAGCGTCGCATTGCGAACAATCTGGAAAGATAGCGTTCCTGCGTCGCCGCCAAGATACAGCGTTCCGCCGTCTGCATTTGTGAGATCCACAGCTTCAAGCAGAATCCGCTCTGTCAGCCGATCGTGATCGTGCTCCGCAGATAGCGCGATGCCGAGCTCGATGAGCTGCTCAAAACCTCTAGATAATATGGCACCAGTTTCAGACACGTTGGCCGCTCACCCTACACCCAATTCCGGACCGCCTTTGCGGTCCGCACTCCCAAAAACAAAAATAGTATCGACCAAATACAATGCCAAGTCATTGTCAGCCAAGCCTTTTCTGGCCAGCGATTATTCCCCAGCATCGCTCAACCCATGGTTTTGCGCTGTTCTGATCATACATGAACTCACGGCGCGGAAACACGCAATAAAATCCATGTTGATGTGGGATATCTATTTTTAAGTGTAGAGCGGAGACCAAACAACTACTCATTTTGCCTGTTATCTCCGAATCGAGAAACCGACTGAGAATCTTGACGCCTTGTGCACCGGACCTTTAAGCCAACGGACGAACCCGTTAGACCGGCCCCCCACCTCTCGAACAACGGCAGATTTCGCCAAATGCCCTTTGCTTCTCTCCGTGATTTCATTGAACGCCTCGAGCGCGACGGTCAATTAGCCCGTGTATCCGCGCCCGTGTCGCCCAATCTGGAGATGACCGAGATACAGACCCGTGTCCTTGCTGAGGGCGGACCAGCCCTGCTTTTTGAGAATGTCATCCGAGAAGATGGCAGCCCTTATGACATGTCTGTTCTAGCGAACCTGTTTGGGACCGTTGAGCGAGTGGCCTGGGGCATGGACCGCGAGCCAGGTCAACTTCGCGAAGTCGGTGAAACCCTTGCTTTTCTAAAGCAGCCAGAACCACCCGGTGGTTGGCGCGAAGCGATGGAGATGTTCCCATTGCTCAAAACTGTGATGGCCATGAAGCCTCGCACGGTTTCCAAGGCACCCTGCCAAGAACTTGTTCTTACGGGCGATGATATCGATCTCACGAAGCTTCCCATTCAAACCTGCTGGCCAGGTGAGCCAGCGCCGCTGATCACATGGCCACTCGTTGTTACTAAGGGTCCTGGCGATGACAAACGGGACGTCGCCAACCTCGGTATTTATCGAATGCAGGTCACGGGAAAAGACAAGACACTCATGCGCTGGCTCAAGCACCGAGGCGGCGCTGGGCAATACGACCGCTGGAAAAAGAGTAAAGCCGAACCCCTTCCCGCCGCCGCTGTCATCGGCGCTGATCCAGGAACGTTACTCGCAGCCGTAACGCCCGTTCCTGATACATTGTCAGAGTACCAATTCGCCGGGCTATTGCGCGGCCGTAAAGTTGACCTCGTCGACTGCAAGACGATTCCCCTGCAAGTGCCTGCGGAAGCGGAGATCGTTCTCGAAGGCCACGTCCTCCTTGATGAGTACGGCGATGAAGGCCCATACGGCGACCACACTGGGTACTACAATTCGGTTGAGCAGTTCCCGGTCTTTCAAATTTCTGCCATTACCATGCGCAAGAAACCGATTTACCTATCGACCTACACAGGTCGACCACCCGACGAGCCAAGTATTCTCGGCGAAGCATTGAACGAAGTTTTTATCCCTTTACTGATTCAGCAGTTTCCCGAGATCGTTGATTTTTGGCTGCCGCCCGAAGGCTGCAGCTATCGCATCGCAGTGGTCAGCATGAAGAAGTCATACGCCGGTCATGCCAAGCGCGTGATGATGGGGGTTTGGAGCTTCTTGCGTCAGTTCGTGTACACGAAATTTGTCATCGTCGTTGATGACGACATCAACGCACGCGACTGGAAAGACGTGATGTGGGCGATTTCTACGCGGATGGACCCAGCGAGAGACATCACCGTGATCGAGAACACCCCTATTGATTACCTCGACTTCGCGTCGCCGCAACCCGGACTGGGTGGCAAACTCGGCATGGACGCGACGACTAAAATCCCGCCAGAAACCAACAGGGATTGGGGCGAGAAAATCAACATGGATGACGACATCATCGACCTCGTCACGAAAAAGTGGAATGACTACGGCCTGCCAGGAACCGGCGCGCCGATCTGGAAAGACAAAACATAAGTTTGGAGAACAGTGTGTCCGACGAGTCCCTTAACGTTCTGACCGACCTCATCGCCAAAGCCAAAATAGCTGGCGCCGATGCAGCCGACGCGATTCTAGCCGACGGTGAATCAACGTCCGTGACCTACCGCTTGGGCGAGCTCGAGCAATTGGAACACTCGGAAGGCGGCGATATCGGGTTGCGCGTTCTGGTCGGTAAAAAACAGGCTATCGTCTCATCATCAGATCGGTCGCCAGAAGCGTTATCCGAATTGGTCGACCGGGCCGTGGCGATGGCCAAAACTGTTCCCGACGATGAATTGCTTGGCCTAGCCGATCCAGATCAATTGGCGACAGATTTAGTCGACCTGGATATGTGCGACCCCAATGACATCTCAACCGAGACCCTCATTGAAGCAGCGCGCACGTGTGAAGAGGCCGCTCGCAGTATTAAAGGCGTCACAAACTCTGAAGGGGCCCAAGCCAATTGGGGCCGCACCCGCGTCGCCATCGCAGCAAGCAATGGCTTTCAACGCGCATACGAAAGCACCGGCGGTTCATTCTCAGCATCTGTTCTTGCCGGTGATGTAGAGACCGGCATGGAGACCGACTACGAGTACACATCGGCCGTCTACGCAGAAGACTTCAAAACGCCGGAAGAGGTGGGCCGCACGGCAGGCGAGCGAGCGGTTCGGAAACTCGGTGCCCGTAAAATTAAGAGTGGAAAGTTCCCGATCATTTTTGAATCCCGCGCAGCGCGCGGCATGGTGAGTCATTTCCTCGGCGCCATCAACGGGGCTGCCGTCGCTCGCGGCACAACGTTCCTCAAAGATCACATGGAAAAGGCTGTTTTCTCCGAAGGCATTGTCGTCTCAGAGAACCCACACCGGGCACGCGGACTGCGGTCTAAGCCCTGCGATGCGGAAGGCTTAGCCAATATGCGCCGCAACCTCATCGACAACGGAGTGCTCACAACTTGGGTTCTTGATCTTCGCTCCGCCCGCAAACTTGGGTTAACGCCAACCGGACATGCCAGCCGTGGCCCGTCGTCTCCACCCTCTCCGTCGGTCACCAATGTAATTTTGGAAGCCGGCTCACAGACACCCGAAGAGCTGATTGCCGAAATGAAGAACGGCCTTTTTGTCACCGATGCTTTTGGTCAAGGGGTCAACGGCGTTACCGGAGATTACAGCCGTGGCGTAGGGGGTTTTTGGATTGAGGACGGTGAGATTGCCTATCCGGTAAACGAGATCACCATCGCCAGCAATCTAAAGGACATGTTCATGTCCATAACGCCCGCCAATGACCTGGACCTCAGTCGCGGTATTGATAGTCCCACACTCCGCATCGACGGTATGAGCGTCGCGGGCAGCTAGACCGGAAAAGCGGCATAAACCGCGCGGCCTAAAAATATTGCAGTTCGTTTCAGCACGCCACCGTTAACTCGACCCCTACATTGCATTTACATGACAATGCGGTGAAACATTCATGGCAGTGCGTAAGAGTCTGTTTACATCCAGCCGCCAATAAATCATGAAGCACGCATGTCCAAAGAACGTGCCGGATCAATATGAAAGCCATCGGTGAAACCCTCCGCTTTCGATCCATTTTTATCTCGGATGTTCACCTCGGGACCCGCGGCTGCAAAGCGGATTTTCTCCTCGATTTTCTAAAAAATACCGAATCAGAATTTTTGTACTTGGTCGGCGACATCTTCGATAACTGGCTATTAAAGAAGACTTGGTTCTGGCCACAAACACACAACGACGTCATTCAAAAAATGCTGCGGAAAGCGCGCAAAGGCACAAAGGTTTTCTTTGTTCCCGGCAATCACGATGAGTTTGCCCGAGAATACGTTGATAACGAATTTGGGCGCGTTGAACTCAGGAAAGAACTCATTCACACGTCAGCCAATGGCCGCCGCTTTCTTGTTATGCACGGGGATGAGGCCGATGGCGTCATGCTCTATGCACGGTGGCTCGCTGTTCTCGGCGACTATGCCTACGTCACAGCCCTGACTATTAATCATTGGCTCAATCTTGTGCGGCGCAAATTGAATCTGCCCTATTGGTCATTGTCCGCCTATCTCAAACACAAAGTTAAGAACGCCGTTCAATTTATGAGTAATTATGAACAGGCCATGGTGGATATAGCCAAGCGGCGCGGCGCCAATGGCGTGATTTGTGGACATATTCATCACGCGTCCATGAAAGAGATCGACGGCATCCTCTACTGCAACGATGGCGACTGGGTCGAAAGTTGTACGGCCCTTGTTGAGCACTACGACGGGCGCATGGAAATCCTGACCTGGACAGACATGCGCAACCTCACTCCCCTTGAAGCCTACAGTAAGGCAAAAGAATGCGAATTCTCCTCGTTACCGACGCCTGGTTCCCCCAAGTCAACGGTGTTGTCCGAACTCTAAACACGCTGAAGACACACCTTGAAAAGGGTGGGCACGATATCGTTTTTGTTACGCCGGAGCGCTTCCGGACAATTCCGTGTCCGACGTACCCAGAAATTCCATTGGCGCTCTTCCCGGGACGCACCATGGCCCGCACCATAGAGCAGTTCAGACCTTGCGCTGTGCACATCGCAACCGAAGGCCCCCTTGGACTCGCTGCACGGCGATATTGTGTAAAAAAAGAGATCCCTTTCACGACCGCTTTCCACACAAGATTCCCGGAGTACGTTCACGCCCGCTTTGGCATTCCCGTTTCCTGGACTTACAAGGTCATGCGCTGGTTCCACGGACCATCACGCACCATCATGGTGGCCACGCAAACGATTGAAGACGAGCTAAAGAAATGGGGCCTGAGCAACATTAAGAGATGGACCCGAGGCGTTGACACAGACCTATTCCGGCCTCGCGATAAAGCGTTCTTAGATTTGCCGCGACCGATCTCACTTTACGTCGGGCGAGTTGCTGTGGAGAAAAACATCAAAGCGTTCCTCGATCTCGATCTGCCGGGATCAAAACTTGTCGTCGGCGATGGCCCTCAACTGGCTGAACTGACGAGGAGCCACCCAGACGTTCATTTTGTAGGATCCAAAGAAGGCGAAGACTTAGCCAAGCACTTCTCCGCGTCAGATGTCTTCGTGTTCCCAAGCCGCACGGATACGTTTGGGCTTGTGCTGCTTGAAGCTCTGGCCTCAGGAATTCCTGTTGCGGCCTATCCAGTGCCCGGCCCGCTAGACGTGATTGGCGACAGCCCGGTCGGATGCCTCAGTGAAGATCTCACCGAAGCCGTGCACACGGCCCTTGAAGTCGACCCCCAACTTTGCCGGGACTACGCCCTTGGCTTCTCTTGGGAACTCAGTGTTCAGCAGTTTTTGAACAACGTGTATGTGTTCGATGTGGATTCAAAATTTCCGCAGGCAACGGACCATGAAAAAACCGGCGAACCGCAAAGGCTGCCAGCCTAAATAGACGAAAAGCGGCGATGCCGAAGCATCACCGCTTTCACGTTTTTGAAATTTGACTCTTTTTAGGTTCGACGCGCCTTATTCGGGCATAGCATCTTTAACGGCGTCCTTTACATCTTCAGCAGCGTCTTCCATGGCATCACCAGCGCTATCGACAGCATCGTCTAGAGCGTCTCCCATGGAATCACCAGCATCCTCAGCCATGCTGTCCTCGCCGTCCAAAACATCGACGGCGTCTTCAGCCATGTCATCGGCTTGGTCGGATACGGAATCAACAGCGCCTTCTATGCCATCGTCGGAGTTCATATTCAGCCCGTATACGACTGCACCAAGTAATACCAAGCCAATAACAATCGCCCATACGGGTCCCTTATTTTTAGCCATCATCAATCTCCTAGCGCGTTTGCGTTAAACCACGACCTAAATTTATCTCTGGGCAGGGCTATCAAGACCGGACTTTAAACATTAACTGGGTAAAGTATGCTGGTAATACTTGAATGGGCCGCCTCACTGTCATGAAACGCTTGCGCAAAGCCATATTTCGCAACCCCCTAGTTCAGGGCCTTCTCGGCATGATCGCCGCCGGCTATGTTTGGCTCGTACGCGTGACAAGCATATGGACGAGTGAAAACCAGGCCGTGACGGAAAAGGCCTGGGCGGGATCGGAGCCCGTTATCATTGCCTTCTGGCACAACCGGCTTTTTCTCATGCCCTACTGCTGGCCCTCACGATCGGCGTTTCACATGCTCATTTCCGCCCATGCCGACGGCCGCCTCATTTCTAAGACCGTGTCATGGTTCGGCATCTCGACGGTGACCGGATCCAGCTCTAAAGGCGCCTCACAAGCGACACGTGAGCTCGTTCGATTACTGCGTGATGGGACGGCGATTGGCATTACACCCGACGGGCCACGCGGACCACGGATGCGGTCTGGGGACGGCGCAGTCGCCCTCGCCAAACTGTCTGGCGTGACGATTGTCCCGGCAGCCGTCTCAACCAGCAGACGTCGGCTTTTATCGAGCTGGGACAAGCTCATCATTCCCCTGCCCTTTTCCAAAGGAGCACGCGTGTGGGGTACCCCTATTTCTGTCCCACGGAACTGTGATGCCTCCGACCTGAACCGAATTCGAGAAGAATTGGAACACTCCTTAACTGCGGTGAGCAACCGCGCCGATGCAATCGTTGGTCAAACAGCAATTGCGCCTGCAGAACGAGACGCGTGAGTCATGCGCGCCCCTGATTTTTGGAAAACAGATGGCCCGGCTGCACGGGCCTTAAATCCACTTGGCATCATCTATGGCGCCGTAACAGCCTGGCGCATCAAACATGCATCGCCAAAACGCGTCGCCGCACCGGTCATTTCCGTTGGGAATTTAACAGTCGGGGGAACCGGCAAAACACCTGTCGCCCGAGATGTGGTGAAACGCCTTAAAAAATTAGGCCGGAGACCAGCGGTCGTCCTGCGTGGCTATGGCGGACACCTAAAAGGCCCAATCCGCGTCGACCCTGACGTCCACACGGCGTTGGACGTGGGAGATGAGGCTCTCCTGCACGCGCGAGATGGCGCAACCTGGGTGGCGCGCAAACGATCTGATGGCGCGAAAGCTGCTATTGCGGACGGAGCAACAGTTATCGTGCTCGACGATGCCCACCAACACACCAGCCTTCATAAAGATCTCTCCCTGCTCGTTGTCGATGGAGCGGTTGGCTTTGGCAATCATCGCATTTTACCTGCCGGGCCTCTAAGAGAGGACGTCCGCGCTGGACTATCTCGTGCCAATGGCCTGATCATCATGGGGCAAGACGAGACCGCATTGGCGACACGCTTACCGGACTTCCTGACGATCGTCGCTGGCACCTTAGATGCTGAGCCAGAATCTGCGCACCTTCATAGACAAAAAGTTGTCGCGTTTGCAGGGCTGGGGCGACCGAAGAAGTTTTTCGACACTCTCGTCGGCCTCGGAGCCTTAGTGGTCGCCACTCATCCTTTCGATGACCACCACCTTTACAAGCCAGCAGATATTCAGACGATTTTAGACGAAGCGTTCGCGCTTGATGCGTTGCCCGTAACGACAGAAAAAGACGCGATGCGCCTGTCGCCGGATCAACGCCAGCAAGTCAACGTGTTGCGTGTCACAGCACGGTATAAGAACCACGCGGGTTTAGACGCACTACTGCAGAAGGTCCTCGCCAGCCGGTAAGGCTGCCAGAACCGTTTGGGGGTCAAGCTTCGCCCCGTACCAAGAAATACCAAAATGGAGGTGCGGGCCATTGGTTCGGCCAGTCATACCAATTGCGCCAATGGGGTCTCCTTGGCGCACAGGCTGCCCCTGCTCGACCTTAATCTCACTCATGTGGATGTATACGGAATCAAGTCCGAAACCATGATCGATCATCACGGTCTTGCCTGTGAGGACCATGCCGTCATGCACCAAACTCACGATACCGTCCGCTGTCGCGACGATTGGAGTCCCGGTCGGCGCGGCAATATCGAGGCCAGAGTGAGGAGACCGCGGCTGCCCGTTGAGAATACGCTGACTGCCAAACACACCTGAGATACGCCCTTGTGCGGGCTGGAGAAAACCCGTCTCAAAAAAGGGCACCGGCTCCGTGCGATTGCGAGCGGCAACGATCATGCCGCCCTCCGCTTGTATGCGCTTCACTGTTTTGGGATTCGGCGTAACCGTGTTTTGCGGCAATCCATCAACCCGTTCGATGAGCCAGTCGCGCGGCGCAACAGAAATCACCTGAGTCGTTTCTGCACCATCCGGATCGCGTACGACGAGTGTCGCTGAAGACCTCGCATTGCGATCTAAGCCAAAGACAAAGCGCCCGCGATCAGAGACCGAGACCGCACGGCCATCGACTGTGAGTTGAGTTCCAGCATTCACAGTTCCGAAGACAATCCCGCCCTGTTCCAAGCGGCCGGACAGTTCAACAGACTCTGCCGATGCCGTCGCGACCGAAAATAAAACGGTAATGCAAAGAACAAGCAATTTCATCTAAAGAAGACTCCCTTGGCGACCAACCACGTTACTCTTGGACTGAGAACTGGGCTTAGATTTCAACTTAGGACCAGACTTTGCAGGTTGTGTGGCGGCGGCATCCGGCACGTCAGACCCAACCGTGACACCAACAGCCCCGTCTCTGAAATCAACCTGCCAAACCGCGCCGCTCTCTGCTGCAGCCGCGTCCGTGATCGGTTTTCCATTCACATCTCGGACCAGCGCATATCCGCGTTCAAGCACACGTTCCGGCGACACGGATTCGAGCCGCGTCGACAACCCCTCTAGGCGTTCGCCAGTACGGTCGGTCGACCGCCCAAGAGCGTCACGGAGGCGTTTAGACCAATCGGCGATAGCCGCGTCATACCTCTGCACATCCCGCGCAAGGTGAGACGGCTTAAGACCTGCCGCAACGACAGATAATTCTTGCCCTTTGGCCAACAGAAGCCGCGAGGGACCAACACCCAGACGTTCCGCCAGGCCATCAAGGTCCTGCTGCTTTTGCTCAACCACATGATTGAGGTCGGGCAACCCACGTGACAGACTTTCGACTTGGAGCGTGCTTTCTGACAACAGCCGATTCACGGACCGCCCCAAACGAAACCCGCATTCTTGGACTTGGGAAATTAATTCAAGCCGAACAGGCACAGCAATTTCTGCCGCTGCAGTCGGCGTCGGTGCTCTTCGATCAGACGCGAAGTCAATTAAGGTTGTGTCGGTCTCATGACCAACAGCGGAGATCAACGGAATATCCGAGTCTGCGGCTGCACGGACCACGACCTCTTCATTGAAAGCCCATAAGTCTTCTAAAGACCCACCACCGCGCGCAACAATTAAAAGGTCAGGCCGGGGAATGTCGCCGTTTGGGGACAGCCTATTAAATCCGCGGATGGCCTGAGCGATTTCTGCAGCCGCACTGTCACCTTGAACACGGACCGGCCACAACAAAACACGGCGTGGAAAACGATCTTGGAGACGATGCAAAATATCCTTGATTACAGCACCTGTCGGCGACGTCACAACCCCGATGACCTCTGGTAGACGTGGCAAAGGCTTTTTCCGATCCTCGGAAAAGAGGCCTTCCGCCGCAAGCGCTTTTCGACGGTCTTCGAGCAACTTGAGAAGGGCGCCTTCTCCAGCAAGCTCAAAAGTTTCGATAATAATTTGATAGGATGAGCGGCCCGGATAGGTCGTGAGACGTCCAGAGGCGATAACCTCCATACCCTCTTCTGGGCGGTGGGCGAGCTTACTCATGCTGCCGCGCCAGATGATGCCATCGATGACGGCTGACTCATCTTTCAGACGCATATAACAGTGGCCCGACGCTGCAACCTTGGGCTGGGAAATCTCACCGCGGATGCGCACATAGCCAAACGCATCTTCCACAGTGCGTTTTAGGGCGCTAGACACCTCTGAAACGGTGAATTCTGGAACATTGAGAGACGTCGTATGATCAGCCATGGCGATGAGCGTATGCGCCTTCAGTCTTTGTAGACATAAACCTGGAGGGTCGCTGACCGGATCCTGCCATGCTCATCTCCGCCTTCAAGGTCGCGAATATAGGCGTCTACTTTTTGGTGATGTTTCTTCAGCTGATGTAACTTCTCTATGGCATCCTTGCGCAGGTTGCCAATTTCACCGAACTCCGTGATGACTCGCGCCGAATCGACGCCACCAGGTCCACCAGGAATAAACTTTACCTGCACCGGCATACCCTCTGCACACTTAGCGATCGCTTCCTGGCGCGACGTGTGGTCGTCATTCATTTGGGTTTCCCCAACAACCGGCCATATCAGAGTTTCAAGGGCCTCACCCTTAGGAGGCGGCAAGATATCTGCGGTCGCACCATGGTCCTCCTCGTGACCACGAAACCAAGCCTTCGCAATAAAGAACAGGGCAACCAACGCAACGATCCAAATCACAACGCTCATAGAACCCGTTCCTTCCCAATGTAAGCGGCCAAAATATGTGCTGAACAGCATCATACCGGATATGACTGACAGATGCGACGACTAGTCGCGGCACGGATCCATTCAGATCAGCGCTTAACCCTTGGAATCAGAGGAGAGGGGTGCAACAACAATCTTGTGCAAACCGGCCTTCTGCGCCAAACAAATGCAACACTAAATACCGGAGATTATTTTTATGGATGTACTGGTTGTCGGCGGTGGTGGTCGTGAGCATGCCCTGTGCTGGTCAATTGCGGCGTCCCCCCTCTGTGACCGCCTCTACTGCGCGCCAGGCAACGCCGGCATTGCGCAAGAGGCAGAGTGCGTGCCGATCAGTGCGGAAGATATTGACGGACTGGTTACTTTTGCAAAAGAAAAGGCCATCGATTTTGTCGTCGTCGGGCCCGAAGCCCCCCTTGTGATGGGACTCGCTGATCGGCTGCGCGAAGCCGGAATCAAAACGTTTGGACCGAGTGCAGCCGCTTCCCAAATCGAAGGCTCCAAGGCCTATATGAAAGACCTGCTCATGAAAAGCGGTGTCCCGACCGCAGCCTATGGGCGATTCACGGATAGTGCTGCGGCTAAGGCCTACATCACCGAGCAAGGCGCCCCCATTGTCGTGAAAACAGACGGCCTCGCAGCTGGCAAAGGAGTCATTCTGTGCGACACCGTTGACGAAGCCCATGCGGCCGTTGATTCGATGATGACAGACAAAACCTTTGGCGACGCGGGAAATGAAATCGTTATCGAGGAGTTCCTAGTTGGCGAAGAGGCAAGCTTCTTTGTGCTTGTCGATGGCACCCATGCGCTCCCCCTGATTTCAGCTCAAGATCACAAAGCTGTCGGCGAGGGCGACACCGGACCGAACACCGGGGGTATGGGTGCCTATTCCCCTGCGCCTGTGATGACGGATGCCATCACCGAAGAAGTCATGAACACCATCATCAATCCAACAGTGAAGACAATGGCGGACATGGGCACACCCTATGTTGGTGTTCTTTTCGCTGGCCTCATGATTTCGAAAACTGGAACCAAAATCCTCGAATACAATGTGCGGTTCGGCGACCCCGAATGCCAAGTCCTGATGCGACGCTTGAAATCTGACATTCTGCCCGCTCTTATTGCAGCAGCAGACGGCCAATTGGATCGCTTTAATCTGCGCTGGCACGACGACGCCGCGATGATCGTTGTCATGGCGGCCAACGGTTATCCGGGTGCCTATGAAAAAGGCTCTGAGATCAAGGGGGTCGAAGCAGCAAATGATCAGACCGACGTTGTCGTGTTTCACGCCGGCACTAAAGACGACAACGGTGTATTGAGCGCAACAGGTGGACGCGTTCTTGGTGTAACAGCTATCGGAGATTCGGTCACTGCGGCCCAGACCAACGCCTACAAGGCCGTCGATGCAATTGACTGGCCCGGAGGCTTCTGCCGTCGTGATATTGGCTGGCGCGCTATTGAACGAGAAACAAAGGCGAAGGCATGACACCCGCGCCTCATTCATATTTCGCAGCGAAATATGCCGATGCCAGGCAGAATTTTCTCACGGCAGCAGAAGAATCCGGTGCCGCAGTAACAAATCATGTTCACCCTTTGAAAGGACCGAGGGGCGAAGAACTAGCGCTAGACGTTGCCGCGTTTGGAGATCTGGACGCGAAGAAAGTCTTTGTCACTATGTCTGCCACTCACGGCGGGGAAGGTTTCTTAGGGTCAGCGGCCCAAACCGGATGGCTCACCGAAGGGCGTTATCGCGACATGCCTGAGGGCGTGGCGGTCGTCTTAATGCACGCCGTGAACCCTCATGGCTTCGCGTGGCTAAGGCGCGTGACGGAAGGCAACATTGATCTCAATCGAAACTTCCTCGACTACGCAGAAGCCGTACCAGAGAAACCAGAGTATGACCGCCTTCACGCTGCAATCTGCCCTGACGACTGGACAGAAACTGCACTGAAAGATGCCCAGACTATTCTCGATGCCTATGCGAAAGAACACGGACAAAAAACGCTCAACCGCGTTGTGATGGGAGGTCAATTCAGCCGTCCAGACGGTGTGTTTTATGGTGGCACCGCGCCGACATGGTCGCGCACACATATTCTTGCGAACTTAGAGGCTCATACAACCAACGCAGATCATGTTGCCTTGATCGACTTTCACACTGGCCTTGGTCCATCTGGGCATGGTGAGTGCTACATCGTTGGAAACGAAGGTGACCCAGGTGTTGAAAAAGCGAATACCTTATGGGGCAACGACGGCGTGACTGTTTTGGCATCCAGTGGCGGGCAACAAGCACACGCTGGATACAACCTAACAGGCATCGCCCGAGAACTCGCTCCCAAAGCGTTTTACGGCAACACGCTCGAGTTTGGCACTCACCCGCTCGACGACGTGTATCATGCCCTGCGCGCTGACAACTGGCTGCACCTGCATGGCGATTTAAATTCTGATTTCGCGGCTAAGACCAAGGCCGAATTAAAGGAAGCGTTTTCGCCAGACTCAGACGTTTGGCGAGAAGCGGTTTATACCCGGTCTATGGCTGTCTGGGATCACGGACTGATAAGCCTCGCTGACTTGTAACAGTCAGCCGCGCGCTACCGACAAAGGCTGGAGAGATTGTCAGAGTCTTCATCGATCTCTTCGTAGCCGCCAGCAAATTCAATGGCTTCGTAATACCGCTCATCGGTCATATCGCTGATAAACGTAAGCATCTTATTCGCTAACTCAACCTTACGATCACCCTCGAAGTCAGCGGTTGTAACGCCGCGCTCCCACAAGAAGAACATGATTTGCTCGTGAAGCATTGGGGCCACGTAACAGGCATACTTTGCGGTCGAATTTTCTCCGATGACCATGCGCACCGTGACAATTTCATAGCGAATGCCCCTGGCCGTTTGGAACGGAACCATGATCGGATCCAGCTGGATATAGCGACCAACCAACGCCCGCGGACGCAGGTCTTCGTCTTGCGCCAATGCCGGCGGCGCGGTTGAGAGCAAAGCCACAAAACCGACCATGTATGCGATCATCTTCATCATGGCGCCATCCTAACGAGCCCATCCTTGCGTGCAAGCATCAGCGACGCTCGGCAAAGAAGGATTTAAGCATTTTCGACGCCTCTTGCTCTCGAACCCCGCCGATGACCTCTGGCTGGTGATGGCAGGTCGGTTGAGAGAAGATTTTTGGGCCGTGATCAACGCCGCCGCCTTTCGGGTCATAGGCGCCGAACTCAACCCGCCTGAGCCGCGCAAACGAGATCGCGGTGGCGCACATGGGGCACGGCTCCAACGTCACATAGAGGTCGAATCCAGCCAGCCGAGCGTCACTGCGGGCGGCCGCTGCAGCCCTAATAACCAGCATTTCTGCATGAGCCGTAGGATCATGATCGGACTCGACCTGGTTTCCCGCCGCCGCCACAACGGCCTGAATCTTAGGGTCGACGAGAACTGCACCGACCGGAACTTCGCCACGATCGGCGGCTTTCTGCGCCTCAGCGAGGGCTAAAGCCATAAAATCCGGATGATCTGCCTGTTTTTCCATGGCCGGACAATCGGGACAGAGCCCCGGCTCGTCAAGAGACTCAGTCACAGAATCATTGGGTGGGTAAGGTTCTGGTAACTTTCGAGGCCTACGGTCTTGGTGGGACTAAATATTTGGGACTTTTCTGCCATGATGGACCACGCTGGTAACGTGGTGCGGATCGGCGGCCACCAGGTCGAGCATCGCACCTTAAAGGGCATCCAAACGGCGAGCGCCGAAAGTGGTGTCAGTTTTCACTACTTGCTGGCAAAAGCCGCGCAAGAAAGTGGCTTCGACTCCGACGCCAAGGCGTCGACCTCCTCAGCAACAGGGCTCTTTCAATTCACCCGTGGCACATGGCTCGACATGATGCGTCGTCATGGTGACGATCTCGGATTCGGTGACCTCGCGTCTCAAGTGAAAGAAAGCGCAACAGGGCGCTTGACCGTCCTGAACGAAGACGCAGAGATTCAGATGTTGGCCATGCGCCGTGACCCAGAAGTATCGTCACGTTTCGCTGCAATGTTCGCCGACGATAATTCAAAGACCTTAGAAACGTCTCTTGGCCGTAAAGCCACGCCAGCCGAATTGTATTTTGCGCATTTCTTAGGCGCTTGGGGTGCAACGGCCTTGGTCACATCGGCAGAGCAAGACCCGACCAAGCCAGCCGTCGATGTCCTTCCGGCTGCGGCTAACGCCAACAAGACGGTATTTTTTGAAGACAATGGTCTCGCCCGCACAGCGCAAGGCGTTATTTCCTGGCTCAAAGACAAGTTCACAGACCGCCTTAGCGAAACGGCAGATATCGCCGCCCTCTTTGACCCGGCCCAACAAGCCAAGCCCGCGCTTCCTAAGGCACCAGCGTTTAGCACCAGCCCGGCCTCACCATTTGATGTCGGTGCAGCACAACGGTCTGGCGATCCGAGTCAGATGGGCATCTCCATGTACCTCTTGCAGATGCTGACAGAGATGATGTCGGCTCAACCGATGCAGATGGTCGATGATCCGTTTGCGCTTCAGAGCCCCGGTTTTGGCGGCGATGATTGGGGCAGCGCCTTAACGCAAGCCTTCGAACGCGAGAGCGCCACAACAGCCGCAACCGCAGAACGGGCCTATCGCCAAGCAAACCCACAAGCCCAGGCTCAACCCGTCCGCACGTCTGTTTAAACAAGCGGATACGCGTGAGCTTGACCTACGGGCTGGCAACAGCGTAAAGCCCGGGCATGAACGCTCCCATCATAGGCATAACAGCTGACCGGGAAGACCCAGGCGGGTACTCGAAATTTCCCTGGTATGCGCTGCGCGTGAACTACTGTTCAGCGGTGCAAGCAGCTGGGGGCATCCCCATTATTCTGCCACCGGACGTCGCTCTAATTGATCAGTACGCCGAGATGATTGATGGGCTGATCGTTTCCGGCGGCGCCTTTGATGTCGATCCGGCCTTATTCGGCGAAGAGACCGTGCATGACACGGTTGTGTTGAAGGCCGATCGCACCGACTTTGAACTAGGCCTGACAAAACGGTTCCACGAGGAAGATCGCCCCTTGTTCGGTATCTGCGGTGGTCAACAATTGTTGGCCGTTGCCCTAGGCGGCAGTTTGATCCAGCACATTCCTGATGAGATCGACGACGCCCTCGCCCACGAACAGCCGAACCCGCGCGACGAAGCCGGACACGACGTTCGTATTACCGTGGGATCGCGCCTGCATGACATCGTTGGCACCGACACTATGGCTGTGAACAGCGCGCATCATCAGGCGGTGAAAGCCGTGCCAGAGAATATCATGGTCGACGCCGTAGCCTCAGACGGTGTCATTGAGGGCATCGAAGACCCGAGTAAAACATGGTGTATTGGTGTGCAGTGGCATCCAGAATTCCACATCTCAGAGGGCGACCGACGCCTGTATGACTCCTTCATCAAGGCCTGCTCATGAACGCGCCAAAAAAGTCAAAAGAGACTGAGACATCAAGCATCCCCGGGGACCGCGTTGCTAAGGTCATCGCACGAGCCGGCATCTGTTCCCGTCGCGAAGCCGAAGTTCTCATTGAGCAAGGACGGGTCAGCGTCAATGGCGAGGTCTTGGACAAGCCGGGCGTTAAAGTAACCGTTGACGATATTGTGCGTGTGGACGGCGAGAAACTCCCTGCGCTCGACCCTCCGCGTTTGTGGCGCTACAACAAACCACCAGGCCTCGTGACAAGCCACAAAGACGAACGTGGCCGTGAAACCGTCTTCGACACTCTGCCGTCGTTTATGCCCCGCGTGATTTCCATCGGGCGTCTAGATCTCAATTCAGAGGGCCTACTGCTGTTGACCAACGACGGCACGTTAGCGCGCTCCATGGAACACCCATCACGCGGCTGGACGCGCAAGTATAGAGTCCGGGTGCACGGTGACATCAAGGACCGCATGTTTGATCCGCTCGCCGAGGGCGTCACTGTCGAAGGCGTTCATTACGGGCCTGTCCAAGTCAAACTGGACCGCAAGCCTGGGGTCAACTCCTGGCTCACAGTCACATTGAAAGAAGGCAAAAACCGGGAAGTGCGGCGGGTGATGGAACACGTCGGCCTCAAGGTAAACCGCTTGATGAGAACAGCTTACGGCCCCTTCCAACTAGGCTCACTGAAGTCAGGCGAAATCGTTGAAATGCCGCACAAGGTTCTCAAAGAGCAACTGGGTGCTGACCTGCCAGAGCTGAAAAAGAGCACCGGCAAAAACAGCCGGAAAAAGTAAACTGCGATCATGGCTGGTCCCAAGACACCCGGTAAGGTTCGAATAACGGCAGGCACGTTTAAGAATAGACCGTTGGCCGTGCCAGACGGCAACAGTGTCCGCCCAACCTCTGACCGCGCCCGCCAAGCCCTGTTCAATCGGCTTGAGCACAGTTTTCAAGACATCGGCTTCAAACTCCGTGGCGCGCGTGTGCTTGATCTATTCGCTGGCACTGGCGCTCTCGGCCTGGACGCCCTGAGCCGAGGCGCAGCGTATGTGACTTTTGTGGAGCGAAGCCATAGCTCCCTCGACGTACTCAAGCGCAACATCGCCACCCTGGGCGTCGACGATAAGGTCAACGTCCTGGCGACAGATGCCTCCGCCCTGCCCGCCGCAGCCCAACCCGTGGACCTCGCCCTGTTAGACCCGCCCTATGGGCAAGGCCTAGCTAAGTCGACGTTGATAACGCTGGTCGACAAAGGCTGGTTAACCGACACCGCTGTAATCATCGTCGAAACAGCCGCCACCGAAACGCTCACCGCACCAGACGGATTAGAAATCGAAGACGTGCGCAGTTATGGCCGTGGCGCCCTAACCTATCTCGTGCGGTCTTAGCTAGGCGACTTGCTTGATGCTTTCATGGGCTCGCAAGGTGAGGACGCAACTCTCGGCGGCTTCCTGTCCCTTGGTCTTGAAGTGATCGATAAAGAACGCCTTGCGCTCTTCCGACTCATCAAACTGCTGCGGTGTCAGCACCATGGATAAAATCGGCACTCCGGTTTCCAGCTGCACCTGCATCATGCCGTTGAGAACTGCACCGGCGACAAACTCATGCCGATAAATGCCGCCATCAACGACGAAGGCCGACCCGACAATCGCCGCATACTTTCCTGTGGCTGCGAGCTTCTTCGCTATCAATGGGATTTCAACAGCGCCCGGCACATCGTACCGATCAACAGTGATCTCACCGCCGATCATGGTGGAGAGCTTAGTCATACTTACGGTAAATGCGGCATATCCTGACTCAAGAATATCCGCGTGCCACGACGCCTGTATAAATGCGATTTTTGGCGCGGGTAGGTTGCTGTCTTGGGGAACCTGATTCATGGTTTGCTCCTATAGCAGTCTCGACCAGAACCAGGGCGTACGAAACGACAGTGCCACGCCCGAGCGATCCCTGGGGCGCTGCACTGATCCGCTCGTTCTCTTCCATCCGGACTATACCGTCGGCTTCGGAGTCTCACCGAATCTGCTGACCTCTCCACACATACGGCGAAGAGCGCTCGCGGGCTTAAGCTGTTTAAGACTCTCACCGCCGGTGGGGAATTGCACCCCGCCCTGAGAACATGCCTCACACCATGTGAAGCGCGGGGACCTTAACGCTGTGCCATCGCCCTGTCGATACGCTATGGAGGAGGACCTTACGGTGGACAAAACCCCGAGGAGATGGGAATGCCCGAAATAACACTGCGCGGAAGCTGCCTCTGCGGCACAGTCACCTACGAGACAGAGGCTAAGCCACACACCTTCCTCTATTGCTTCTGCTCGCGCTGTCGCAAGAAAACAGGCAGCGCCCATGCCTCGAATGTGTTTGTTGAGGGTGCTGGATTTCGCTGGCTGTCCGGTGAAGACAGCATCAGCACCTACGCATTGCCAGACACAAACACGCTGACGAATTGCTTCTGTAAAACCTGTGGCTCACGCGTGCCCCGCAAGACAGAGAGGGGCGTCACAATCCCGGCGGGCGGACTCGACGTGGAACCAGGCTTGCCACCGCAAAAGTGTATCTACTGGGCCGACAAACCGGATTGGTATCGGTCCGTCGAAGACCTCCCAAAGGTTGAGCAGTCCGGCGCGTAGAAACAACACGCACGGACCTTAAAAAAACAAAACCCGAATATGCGGGGAACGAGCCCATGCACCCTCGGGGTTCTGAAATTTTCTCGTGCGGATTCAAGCGCCTATAAAATTTACAAACGAGTATGGATGAAGGCCGTCGACAAAGCCGTTAAACGGAAACCTAAATTCACGAAAGGCCTACGCCCTAACCCACTCGTTTGACAGGAACGACCCGCCGCTTGCCCTCTCTCGTTACGGGTGATTGGTATACGCGTCGGTGTCATCCCCTACCCCCGACGCTATACCAAGAAGCAGCATTCAGCTTAAGGTGAACGCATGTATTCAAACCCAGGAGACCACAATGACTGGTGAAGAGATTTTAGATGCACTGACGTCTTTACCGGCGGCCACGTTATCGGAAGCCACCGCGAGACCGTGTGACCTCCCGCCCGCGATTTGTAGCCAAGTGCCTGGCGCTCGAGTCGTCGGCCCAGCCTTCACCGTGCGCTGCCCCTTAGGCGACAACACGGCGGTGACACGTGCGGTCGACCTGGCGCCCGCTGGCAGTGTCATCGTGATTGATTGCGGCGGGCCTGCGCGCACAGCTGTTTGGGGCGAAAACGCAACCTTCGCAAGTCAGTACAAAGGCCTTGCGGGCTGCGTCACCAACGGCGCGATCCGCGACATCGACGCCATTGTTGCCACCGGTTTCCCGGTGTTCGCCACTGGCCTTTCCTTGCGCGGTTCGACCAAGGGACAGCCCGGTGAAACGGGGGTAGACATCATCATCGGTGACATTGTGATCCGACCGGGTGATTTTGTGTGCGGAGACTCGGATGGTGTTGTGGTGATTCCAGGCGAGGACGTTGACGCCGTGATAACCAAAGCGAAAAGCCTGCAGGCCGAAGAGCAAAGCCGCAGTGATCGCATTAAGGCCGGGGTACCCTTAGCGGACATCCTCGCAAAATCAGGGAACCGGGATCAGTTATAGGTGGCAGCAGATCTGCACCACGTCATGTTGACCAGGCTTACCCTGGCAAACCCACGTATTGAAACACGACGATGAGATGGCCCGCCGGATCGAGCACACCCATTTCGAGAATACCCATGCCGTTGGGGTTCTTTTTGCTGGTGTCGTTGAAATCAGTGACCGTGTAGCCATCGGCAATCAGATCTTCGCGTAAATCCATAAAGCGTTTGGTTTGCACCACAAGTGTGGACAAGCTGGGCGTACGGCTGATCTCGGCTTCTAAGCCAACCACTTCAGTCAGGGCAAAACCCCGTTCTTCGGTGGACGTATTGAGTGTGGCCTGGCGTATAGCCTTGGCCGGATCAAAATTAAACACCCCATAGGCGAAGTTGGACTCGGGGTTAACCGCGCTGTCTTCCGCATAAGCAAATTCGAAACCCAGATGACCCACGTAGAACTCTAAGGCTGCATCCAAATCAGGGACCACCAGGTTGGGCCGCTTGATACTGACATATCGGTCTTCTGTCGCGTCGTTCTGCGCCAGAGATGGCGTTGCCGCAGCCACGGATACGCTCAGCAGGAGAGCGGTTATCAATCTGCCCATCGTGTTTTTCCTCATGCCTGTAGAGTGTCGGTCACAGCCTACACCATAACACGAGGGCACGCCTACGGCGGCGCACAAGCCCTTTGCACAGGAGAGTCCCATGCTTGCTCGTCGTTCTGTCCATCGCCTTGCCCCAGCCCTTTTGATCGCACTGTGTTTGAGCACGGGTGCCAGCAGTATCGCGAACGCCGCAGAGAGCAACGCCAACATTCTTCGCATGGCAACGGGCACCCATAGTTTTTACGAAGAAGACGGCGAGACCCTGCGCGGCGAGGAATATTTCCGCATGATTGCCCATGGCGATGGCAGCCGGACCATGATGGTCACCAAAAACATGTTCAGTAATGACCGACAACACAACATCACCATGCGCGTTGATCCTGCGTTCCGGCCCATCGAATCCTTTTCCAGCTACTGGTACCCAAGCGGCTTTAAGGGCTCGTTGCGTGTGACCGTCGACGGCGAAACGCTACACGCCACATCCTGGGGGCCCGTTGGACGGACCGAGCATGAGGTGCTTGTGCCTCATGCCTTGGCGATCGTCACCCATGGCGAAGGACTCAACGCCTGGAGCGCCTCCGTCCAAGACCCGGTAGACACCCAACCGGGCGTCAGTGGGCGAGACATGCCACGGACGTCGTATTTCATCAGCCCAGTGAAAGAGGGCGACGGCCCCGTGCTGGGCAAGCTCACACCCGCCACCCTGACCCGAGTGGGTGAAGAAACCATCACCGTGCCCGCCGGCACATTTGCGACCATCCACTATTCCACGGGTGCGTTGGAAATATGGGCCATGAAGGGCGATCGCGTGCTGGTGCAACAAACCTTCCGCGGCGAGACTTACGTGCTGACTGAGTACAACGCGCAGTGAGCCGAAAAGCCCGCTACTGCCCGGTAGATCGATCAACCCAACCCCATTAGGACTCCTCACGATGCGCTCAAGGTTTTTTACAAAAACGCTGTCCGCAGTCGCGGCATTAATGATCGTGCTGTTGGGCTCTCCAAGTTTTGCCCAAGACGAAGCCTACGCGACCTTAACCCGAGCAGCCTTTTTCGTTGCCAAGCCAGACTCGACCATTGCCTTTTACAAAGACGTTCTTGGCTACGAGGAAGGCAAGACGGCGCGCAACGTCGGCCCCTATGACGCTGATAACGCCTGGGGCATTCCCGCTGGCTCGCACTTGCGGCTGACCTACATGAAATCCCGCGACGGAGCCTACGTGGCCGTGATGGGACTAGAAGATGACAGCCTGGAAACGCTGCCCCGCCCCGACGGTATTGCGAACGCCTTTGGCGATGTCATGCTGATCCACTTGGTACAGAATATGGATGAGATCTACGCCCGCGCACGTGCCGGTGGGTATGAGGTCCTTAAACCCCCAACCCTCTCGAGCAGCGGCACCTCGAAACAAATGTTCTTGCGCGACCCCAATGGCATCCGCGTTGAGCTCAACGAAATCCTGACGGCTGTGATCGGTTCGGATTAGCTTTAGCCAGACGTCGCTGTGTTTCTCTGATACTGTCACAGAATTCCAAACACGCATTCTTTTTCAATGAACCGAGGGACAACAGCATGATTAAGGCCCGTACCGTCAGCCTTGCCGGAGTGCTGATTTGCTTCACCCTGGCGGCAACGACAGCCAACGCCCAGAGCTTCTTTGATCGCGGCAAAGACCTGCTGAAGGGGCTGGACAGCACGTCATCCTCCTCGTCCGATATATCCACCCTGACAGGCGGCGAGATTTCCAACGGGTTGCGCGAGGCCCTTCGCGTCGGCTCGGAGCGGGTTGTTGATACGCTTGGCCGCACTGATGGATTCAACACGGCATCAGACATCCACATTCCCTTGCCGGGATCTTTGAAAACAGCGCAATCCATGCTCGCAAAAATCGGCATGAGTAACCTCGCCGATGATTTGGAGCTGCGCCTCAATCGGGCCGCCGAAGCCGCTGTGCCTGAGGCCAAAAGACATTTCACCAGCGCGATTGAGCAGATGACCATTGATGATGCCAAAATGATTCTGAATGGCCCCAATGATTCAGCGACGCAGTACTTTCGCAGAAAAATGTCTGCGCCTCTGGCAGCCGACATGAAACCGATTGTCGAGACTCAACTGGCGAGTGTCGGAGTCCTCGCGTCTTACGACAAGATGATGGGCCAGTATAAGAACATTCCTTTTGCGCCGGATGTCCAAGCGAACTTAACCGACTATGTGCTGGAGAAAGCAATCGACGGTGTGTTCCTCTACCTAGGGCGCGAAGAGGCGGCCATTCGGGAAAACCCCGCAAAACGGACGACGGAGTTGCTCCAAAAAGTGTTTGGCAATTAGCAACCTTGCTCGGGTGGGGCCACGTCCTTCGACCACCGAATGGCGGTGGTGGGGATGTTGGGTAGCGTCGCCACTTCAGAGATGACCATGATGGATCACCTCTTCTCGAAATAGGACTATTCAGATGCCCACACGCTTGTTCTCCACGCTCGTCTTAGTCCTCACACTTTCCGCCATGTCCTTCACAACCGTGCAAAGCGCCCAGGCTAAGGTCTTAGTGTTTGGGGGCACCGGGATGCTTGGCTACGAGATCGTCAAAGCGTTGAAGGATCAAGGACAGGACGTGACTGTCTTTGTCCGCGCCACATCCAACGTCAAAGACCTGGATAAAATCGATGTGCCCCATGTGGTCGGTGATGTGCTGGACGCGGACTCTCTGCATCGCGTGTTCAAAGAGGGCAGCTACGACGCAGTGATCAGTTCGATCTCTCGGTCAGGGGCCTTTGGCTCCGCCCAGGAAGGCGTGACCATTCACCGCACCGGCAACAATGGCATCACAGCTGCGGCATTATTGGGCGGCGTAAAACAGCTTATTCTTATGGGCACAGTTGGTGCAGGCGATAGCGCGAGCACCTTAGGCGAACGGCAGCGCACGTCGTTCAAACAAATCTACGCCGACAAAACGGCCGCCGAAGATTTTCTGCGCGCCAGTGGACTGACCTACACCATTGTCAGAACGGGTATCATTTTAACCGACGAACCAACAGGCACCGTGGAATTCACGGAAGACCGCACCGTTCGTCATGCTGCCAACGTCTTTGATTTTTCTGCCATGACCGCCGCTTGTGTTGATAACCCGGACTGCGCCAATAAGATTTTCCACACCCACGACCCAGCCATACCGCCACTGTCCAACGCAGACATGATGAAAGCCTTTGAAGGCTTGCAAGCGTTTGAAGATGCACGGCGCGGCAAGAAAGCGGACTAACTCAGGGCTTTAGCCGTTTGCCATAACGTCGTTTAACCACGGCACTTTGGCACGCGCCTCAACAAGAGCGTCGCCTTCCGTGGCAAACACCTGACCGCCGAATGCACCATCGGGGAACCACCCTCGGCTATCTTCTGGATCACGCCGATAGGTCTCGAATCCGAACGTTTCATCAGGACGCTGGAAAATATCCACGCAACGGGTCTCACCCTGCGCGTTGATGGATTTTAGGACCGTATTTTTATGGGCCATAGCCTATGCGCTGCCCCTACGGCCGGTCTCTCGGCTCCGACAGGGTTTCCATGGCAACCAAGCGGGAGTCGGCGCTCTTGAGGCGAATTTTCTGAAGCTCTTGATACTCTGGCGACCCATACCAAGCGTCAATGGCGGCCATATCTGGGAACTCAAGGATGATCGTGCGGCGGGGTTGCCAATCGCCTTCCAAGACTTTGACCTCACCGCCGAGGGCGACATAGCGACCGCCGAATTTATTGACGACATCGGGACTGCCCGCGCGATAGGCGTTGTAGGTGTCCGGGTCTTTGACGTCGATATCAGCGATGAGAAAAGCAGGCATGGATAAATCCTAGGATGTTGGCGGGCGACTTAAGCTTTACGTTGAGCCAGACAAACCATCAAGCTTGCCGGTGTTGAGAATGCCCGTGGGATCGACTACGCCTTTGATGCGCGACAGGAGTGTGTGCGCTTCCGGCTGAATGACATCGGCGAAGTGATAGTAACCACCAACTTGCACATGAATAGACCCGAGGCTTTGATAATAGTCTCGCAAGTCTGCACGCATCTGGCGCACATAGGCGCGGGCTTCGGGATTGGCCTCGAAGGTCTTGAATGTCTTTTCCTCAGACGCAGATACGTTATCGAGATGCAGGCGACTTAGAGCATCGGGCCAATAAAGGCAGGGCTCGCACAAAAAGTAATAGGGGCTGAAATTGGTGATGTAGGAGTGCGCGATGTTCAGCGCCTCCATATCTGCCTGACGCTCGGCGAAGAATGCCTGGCTTTTGGTCGCAATCTCAACTGCACGGCTGATAGGCCACAGAGAACTGGTGGCAACCCAACGCTCGCCATCCTTGCCGAGGAACTTGCGGATTGAGAAGCCCACCGCATCGCGCGCACGCGGCAGTATGGGCGGCAGTTCCCGACCTTTTTTGACGCATTCTTGGCGAGCAAGGTCCAAGCCATCTTCGGCGCCCTGGGTGCTCGCCCCTTCTGTCTTGAGATGGAGGGACCATTTGACGCCTTCAAGGAAATTGGTGCCACCAGCGGCCATTTTGGCGATGGACCTGATGCCGGCAGAGAGCGTTTTTTCTTCTGCCATGGCACCGGCCAGCGCCTTGATGGCATCCCCCATACCTACCTTGGAAATGTTAGCGGTCTCGAAGGGGTCCAATCCAGTGCGCCGAGAAATGAAATCCATAGGCGACAGAGCAATCATCGCCTCGGCCATGTCTTCATAGGTTTCGAAAGCAAAGGAGCCATAGGCCACGCCGCGCGGCTTGGCCTTGAGGTGCAAGGACACCGCCGTCTTGATGCCGTAGACGCCATTATCTCCGATGAACAAGCCCGTCAGATCAGGCCCATAGTTCCGATAGTAGGGCTTGTCGTTGATGGAGGAACTCCAAGCCCCTGTCTTAAGCAGCCCGCCATCGGCCATGGCGACTTCGAGGCCAAGCACACCCTGCATGCCACCGGGAACATTTTGCGAGATCGCGCCGCCCACCGTTGAATGGCTGCCTGATAAAGGCGCTGGAAAATCGACCACCATGTCGTGGGGGCGCAAGGCCTCAACCACATCGAGCCAGGTGCAACCCGTCTCTACAACAATGTAGCGATTGGTGACATCAATCTCGCGCACCCGATTGAGCTGGGTGAGATCAACGAGAATGCTATCCGCTTCAGTCGGACCATAAGCATTGGTGTAGGACATGCCGCCGCCACGCACATAGACGGAGCGGCCATGAGTTTGCGCCACCCGCAAGACTGCCGCCACTTCATCGGACGATGTGGGCGCGACGACCATGGCAGGCAGAATAATATTGTCCCAGAAAAAGAGATCGTGACTAAGCGCTGCGCGAGTCTCTTCATCCGTCGACAGTGTACCCGCCGTTAAAATGCCGCGCAGAGTTTGCGCCAGGTCGTGATCAGATATGGGAGTCGTTTTTATAGCCATAAACTGGGCGTATCACCCTGGCCGCTTGAATGTCGACCGCGCCTTCTCAACCACCTCGCGCACGTGGCAGCCTTCGATATGATCGTTGACCATACCCATGGCTTGCATAAGCGCGTACATGGTGGTCGGGCCAACAAAGCGCCAGCCGCGCTTTTTGAGGTCTTTGCTCAAGGCGGCGCTTTCGGGTGTTTTGGGCATGCTGAACAGCGCCTTCTTGGTCAGCTTTTTCGGGCGGGTTTTTGGGTCCGGCTCATAACGCCAGATAAAAGCCGCGATAGAGCCCGCTTCATCAATAAGCTCCAGCGCACACTTGGCGTTGTTGATGGTCGCTTCGATTTTACCCCTGTGCCGAATGATGCCCGCATCTTGCAACAGGCGTTCGACATCCTTCTCGCCGAAGCGGGCGACTTTTTTGAAATCAAATCCCTTGAAGGCTTTGCGGAAATTCTCGCGCTTACGCAGGATCGTCAGCCAAGATAATCCCGCCTGAAACCCTTCCAGGCACAACTTTTCAAACAAACGAATATCGCTGTCGACCGGACGGCCCCACTCATCATCATGGTAGGCCGCATAGTCGGCATCGCCAGCACCCCAAAAGCACTTGGGTTTATCGTCAGCACCAAGAAGAATGCCATCGGGTCGTTTGGTCATCCTAGAATCCTAAACGTCTTCTAGGCCGTCGTCGCCACTGCCGCCACTGAATGCTTCTCCGTCATCATCGTCCAACGCGTCATCATCTAACCCGTCGCCATCAGGGTCTGCTTCTTCGGGGATGAACCGTTCGTACAACCGCGTGATGACGGTGTGTTCGATATCGTGCGTGGGATGCTCTTCCGGCGCCGGGGCTTTAAGCCACTGCCATTCGAGATTGTGGGCGCGCGAGGCTGTATCTGGAAACTTCACACCAGTGACAAGATCTTTGCGGCTCAGAACACGATCGCCGCCCAGCTCAAACCGTTCTGTATCGGTGATCAGCGCACAAACCCCCGTGGCAGAATTGGCAAGAGCGTCAACGTGGGCTTCCATGATTTGGGTTGTCAGCCTGTCTTGATCAAACTCAGTCAGGTGCCTAGTTTCTCCTAAATGCTCACAGATCGGCTGTGACAAGTGGGTTAAAACATTGGCGGAGATGATGAGGTCCGCATCTTTAAGGTGGGGAATGCGCGGCTCCGGCGCGGGAAAAGGTCCGCCCGGATAATCCCCTTCTTTCATCATGGCGAAGATGCCCGTGATATCGCCGTAGAGCAGCCTCACGTTGAAGTGCTTTTTTGCTTCCACGCGAACTTGAGGCATGTGGAACATGTCAACCAGATAAACGCGATCGAACCGGTCCGCCAAAGAGCGCAAGGGCACTTCAAGCAACAGGCCCGATCCAAGAACGACAGCCGTGCCATGGTTTGGGCATTTGTTGATGGCGTCGACGATGAACTCGCGACAGCTCATGACGTGGTCGTCCCAAGCGTGCTCATTGCGCTTGTAGAGGAACTCCAGCCCGATGAGCTGTTTCAGATAACCAAACTTACGCACCCGTTCGGGTGCGAAGGTTGTCCAATAGCGAAACAATTGCGCCAGCATGCCTCACCCCAAGGTGGTTCCGTGTCTGGTGGCTCTTAGCGGATGCGCGAACTACAGACGCTTAGCGCCGACCAAACAGCTTTTCGATATCCTTGAGTTTAAGCGTGACATAGGTCGGACGTCCATGGTTGCACTGTCCGGCATGGGGGGTGTGCTCCATTTCACGCAAGAGAGCGTTCATTTCAGGGCCACCAAGGCGGCGACCGGCGCGAATCGAGCCATGACAGGCCATGGTGCCGCAAACATCGGCCAACTTGTCCTGCAAGGCCAAGGCATCGCCGAGATCAGCCAATTCGTCGGCCAAGTCTTTAACCAAGCCCTGCACATTGGTATCGCCCAACAAGGCAGGCACTTCGCGCACCATCACCGCGCCTTCTCCAAAGAGCTCGAGCACAAGGCCAAGCTCGGCCAACTCTTCTGCTCGGCTGGCCAATTTCTGCGCCGAGGCCTCATCGAGATCGACCACTTCAGGTAACAGCAACAGCTGCCGTGCAATGCCCGTATCCGCCAGCATCGCTTTCATATGCTCATACACGAGGCGTTCGTGGGCCGCGTGTTGGTCGACGATGACCAAGCCATCACTGGTTTGCGCGACGATATACGTTTCATGGACCTGGGCACGGGCAACACCGAGGGGGAAATCCTCTGATGCGGCATCGTCGGGGCCCGGGTCGAACGCAACGGCGGTTGGGGCATCATCGTAACGGGCTTGGCCTTCTGCAAGACCTGACTCGTTGAGCGGTGCTTGCGACGCCTGCGCCATACTGAACAACGACCGAGACGGGCGTGGCGGCAACGTTCCTGGCGTCATGGCTCCGAGCGCCGCATGGCTCACCGTGGTCGACGCCTGGTGCCCAGCATCAGCCAGGGCATGCTTCAGGGCACCAACGATCAAGCCGCGCACTTGGCCTGCATCGCGAAACCGGACCTCGGCTTTGGCCGGATGCACGTTGACGTCCACTTCGTTTGGCGGCACGTCCAAGAACAAGGCTAAATATGGATGACGGTTAGAGGCCAGAAAATCCTGGTAGGCGCCCCGCACGGCACCTTGCAATAAGCGATCCCGCACGGGGCGGCCGTTGACAAACATGTACTGGGCCAAGGCATTGCCCCGGTTATAGGTCGGCACGCCGGCATAGCCCGTCAGGCGCATACCGTTTCTATCCGCCGAAACCTGAACCGCGTTGGGGATAAAATCTTTACCCATGACAGCGCCAAGACGGGACAATCGTGCATCGAACAAATCACCATCTTGCGCTTCGAGAGAAACGCGAGTGCGGCCATCAGCCGTGAGCGTAAACGCCACCATAGGATTAGCCATGGCCAAGCGTTCGATGGTGTCGACGGCATGATTAAGTTCTGTCCGTGCCGCTTTGAGAAATTTTAGTCGTGCGGGTGTGGCGAAAAATAGATCTCGCACTTCGACCCGCGTTCCATTTGGATGCGGTGTCGGTACCGGGCCTGCAAGACGTCCGCCCTCAACACGAATGTACCACGCGCTCGACGCATCCGCGGGACGGCTAGTGATGGTTAAGCGGGCAACCGCACCGATCGAGGGAAGCGCTTCGCCACGAAATCCGAAGAAGCCGATATCTGTTAAATCATCGTCAGGCAATTTAGACGTGGCATGACGTTCGACCGCGAGACCCAACTCGCGTTCATCCATACCCCGGCCATCGTCTGACACAACAATAAGCGATCGACCGCCATCGTTCATGGTGACATCGACATGACGCGCACCGGCGTCCAACGCGTTCTCGACGAGTTCTTTAACGACAGATGCGGGACGCTCGACCACTTCCCCAGCCGCGATCTGGTTGACCAAGTTCGGCGGAAGAATACGGACAGTCATAACGGGCTCTTCGACCGGGTCGCGAGATACGCGTTTAAGAGCCCCACCGTCGAGGAGTCGCGCCCAGCGTCGGCATGGCCGGCGGCGAGGTCGGTGAGCAGACTGGAGGCTAGAGCCTTCCCGAATTCCACTCCCCACTGATCGAAGGAGTTGAGTCCCCATAACGTCCCTTCCACGAATGTCCTGTGCTCGTACAACGCGATAAGGGCCCCAAAAGTTTCAGGGGTTAAGGACTCCAACAGGATCGTGGTGCTCTGGCGGTTCCCCGGGCAGGCCTTGTGGGCAATGAGGTTTTTGGCGGAATTCTGGGATATTTCTTCAGCAGACAGGCCACGCATCAAGGCTTCGGATTGGGCGAACGCGTTCGCAACTAAAATATCACGATCGTCCTCACCCTGCCCGTCTAACGCGACAACAAACTCTACCGGCACAACCATTGGTGATTGGTGAATTTGCTGCATGAACGAGTGCTGACTTTCAGCGCCGGATCCGCCGAATACAATTGGCGCCGTTCTAAAAGACACGTCTTCGCCATCAGCGCGCACGCCCTTGCCGTTACTTTCCATCATCAATTGTTGAAAGTGAGCCGGCAGCAAACGCAAGCGATGGTCATAGGGTAAAACCGCTAAGGCCGTCGTCCGCCAAAAGTCCTGATTCCAGACACTGAGCAAACCCATCAACACCGGCAGGTTTTGATCTAGCGGCGCCGTCTCGAAATGCTGGTCCATGGCATGGGCGCCAGCAAGAATGCGTTCGAACACAGTGGGTCCGCAGGCTAACGCGACTGACAATCCGATCGCTGAACAGACGGAGTAGCGACCACCAACCCAATCCCACAGGGGAAAGATGGCATCGGCCGACACACCAAAGGCTTCAGCTGCATCCGACGCCGCAGTGACCGCGACGAAATGATCGGCCACAGCAGCCTCACCCAAAGCATCGACCAACCACTGCTTGGCGTGCCCAGCATTGGTCATGGTTTCGCGCGTTGTGAAGCTCTTGGAAGAAACAACAAATAGGGTGCGCTCGGCATTCGCATCGGCCAATGCATCCTGCAGCGCAACATTATCAACGGTGGCGACAAAACTGACGGTCAGATCTGGAACGAGATGATCTGCCAATGCTGTCACAGCGCTGCGCGGACCGAGATCAGATCCACCGATGCCAATATTAATGACCTGGTCAAAGCGTCGTCCGGTATGGCCCGAACGCTGCCCTGAGATGACCTGCTCAGCAAATCCCAACATACGGCCACGGGCATACTTGATCTGTACGGAGACATCGTCGCCATCAACGAGATAGGCGCGATCAGTTGGATCGCGAAGTGCCACGTGAAGCGCTGCACGGTCCTCTGTTACATTGACGTTCTCACCGGCGAACAGCGCCGCCCTGTGTCCCTCGACATCCATGGCCTTGGCCAAGTCTAGCAACAACGGCAGCGTCTCATCGCTCAAGCGCTGCTTGGAGAGGTCAACCGTCAGACCCGCGACGGACCAAGACAAGCGGTCAAATCGGCCTGGGTCCTGCTCGAACAAGCTCCGCAGGTTAATGCTCGCCATGCCGACGCGATGCCGGGTCAGCGCAGCCCAGGCGTCTGTGGTGGTGGGATCAGAGAAGATCATAGCGTATGGCAGGTCCGGTCGGCGAAATCAGGAGCCACACTCTACCAGCAGCACCGGATAAATGCGAAGGCGCTAGCCGCCGCTGCTATCAGCACCGGAATCCTCGGCCTTCAGCGTACTTTCCACGCCAACGGGCTGCCCAACGACAATGACAGAGAGCTCATCTGGTTTATACAAACTCGCCGCAACTCGACGCACATCCTCAAGCGTGATGGACTCAATATAATCATTCCGACGATCCAGATAATCCAAGCCCAGGTCACTTCGCTGTACGGCCACCAAAGTGCTGGCAATACTTCCAGAGGATGTGAACCTCAGCGGCCAGGACCCCGTGATGTACATCTTCGCGCCTTCAAGCTCATCTGCTGTTGGGCCTTCTGATTGGAACTTTCGCCACTCATCACGAATCACCGCAATACTCTCGGCAACTGATTCATTCCTCGTTCCGACCGACGCCAGCATGAAAGGCGCTGACTCGTAAGGCACGAGGCTCGTGCTCACGCCGTAAGCCAGGCCACGTTTCTCACGCACTTCATCCATCAAGCGAGAGGCAAACGAGCCGCCCCCTAAAATGTAGTCAGCAACAAGCGCCGTGTACCAATCCGGATCATCACGCGATAATCCGGGCTGCGCCATATAGACCGTGCTCTGCGGCACGGCTTTATCAACGACAACTGTGCCAACGTAGGTCACTGCCGTGTCAGCGACACGCCATTCGGTGGCGACTGTATCAGGCAGGTGACCAAACACTTGGCCCAAGCGTTTGCGCAATTGGCGTGGAGAAATATCGCCCGCCACACCAACGAAGAGACGGTCTTTGGCAAACCGTTCAGCTGTGTAGGCAGAGAGATCGGCCTGTGTGATCGCCTGAATCGTTTCCGGAGTTCCACTAGATGGGCGGCCATAAGGATGATCGGGGAAAATTTCTTCGAACAAGGTGTCTCGCGCGATTCGGCCCGGGTTCTCTGCACCACGTGCCAAACTGACAAGAATCTGCCGACGGATACGCTCAACCGGTTCGTCATCAAAGCGCGGCGCTGACAACGCTTGCGCCATCAGAGCGAATGCTTCATCGGCATTCGCCTTTATGGTCGTCAACGATCCCGAAAAGGAATCCGTGTTGGCATTGAAGCTGAGTTTGATCGCAAGGTCTTGTAGCTTGGATTGAAACGCGAAGGAGTCTAAATCGCCCGATCCTTCGTCAAGCAAACCAGCAGCCATAGTCGACAGCCCAAGCTTCTCGTCAGGGTCGAGACTAGAGCCACCCCGAAACTCAAAGCTAAACGCAATGATGGGGTTACTATCATCCCGTGCGAGGTAGGCTGTGATGCCGCCTCGGGTTTTAACCTCTTCAACATCGATAGCGGCTGCCGTGTTGGCAAATACTAAGGCCGAAGCAAACGCACAGGCCCTGATCAATCTATGGCTCATCATCAGACGTCTCCCTCAGGCAACAAAACGCCTGTCCCGTTTGGCGCCGCCGTAAACAGCGCTTGGGCTGCGGCGTTAACCTGCTCTGCCGTGACGGCTGCAACACGCTCGGGCCATTCTTCGATTTGATCCAAGGTCATGCCAACGGCCAACAAAGACCCAACGGTCTGCGCGGCCGACGTGGGCGAATCTTTGGCGTAAATAACTTCGGCCTGCAGTCGGGTCTTAGCCCGCTCGACTTCATCTTCGGTCAGGCCATTTTCGATCACCTTCGCCAACTCAGCTTCAATAGCGTTTTCCAGATCTTCAACGTCTACGCCTGGACTTGGCGCGACCGACAAACCGAACCGCCCCCAACTGACTGCTTGGTCCATATAGTACGCACCGGCAGAGGCTGCGATCGCCTGATCGACGACCAGGGCCTGATACAAACGGCTGGTTGATCCACCACCAAGAATTTCGCTGAGCACCTGCAGCGCATAGGTTTCATCAAGGCTGCCAACATTAATACTCGGCGCAATGTAAGTGCGCTGCCACCGTGGCTGGCGCACACGAGCGTCGGTCATTGTTACGCGCACATCTGCTGCTTGAGGTAAAAACGTTGAACGCTCCCGCGACGTGACCGATTCTACAGGTTCAATTTTTCCGTATGTTGCTTCAGCCAGGGGGCGCAATTGTTTAGCCGTGACATCACCAGCAACAACCAAGATGGCACTCTTAGGCGCATACCACCGGCGATAAAAGTCAAACGCATCATCGCGGTTAAGCGCCTGGATTTCTTCTTCCCAGCCGATCACTGGTGTGCCGTAGCGGTTGGTCACCCATAGGGCCGCATCAAGCCGCTCTGACATGATCGACGCCGGTCGGCTATCGACACGCATCCGTCGCTCTTCCAACACCACATCTCGTTCGACACGCACATCTTCTTCGCTGAGAATGAGATTGCGCATGCGATCAGCCTCAAGCTCCATCATCTTTGGAAGCCGATCTGCCGCAATATTTTGGTAATACGCTGTGTAATCGTAAGACGTGAAGGCGTTTTGCTGCCCACCATTGCGCGCAACAAGATCGGTGATCTCACCTGCGGGATAGGTCGGTGTGCCCTTGAACATAAGATGTTCAAGAAAATGGGCGATGCCAGCCTTACCAGGTTGTTCATCCGCCGATCCCACCTTGTACCAGACCATATGACTAACAATGGGGACACGGTGATTCGGGATCACGACAACTTGCATGCCATTTTCGAGCATGAAGGTCTCAGCGCCGAAGACGTCCGCTTTCGCAGACACTGCAGCCGTAACCGTAACAAGCACCCCACACAGAGCAAAAACAGCACCCAATACACCGACAGATCGCATGGACATTTCCTTCACTAAACCGTCCCGGTAAAAAGGACCTTCATAAGCCTATTTGGACCGCCCAGGCGGGTGGGTCAACCGGTAGGCCCATAGGAGCCGTTCACTTTGACGCGGGGTCCTTGTAGGGTCCGGTCAAACAGATCAAAAATGGGGACCGGATGCAGCTGCCAATCTTCCAGACCGTTCAGGAAATCCTAGACTATTGCTGGACCAGACGCCGGGTCGCGATCAATCATGGGGCAATCCCCATGGCAGTGGTGGTCGCAGCGAATCTAACCGGCTGGCTCATGGGGTTCGACCTCACCGACTATCAAAGCCCGGCCTTTGCTGTCCTGAACCTGGTCAACGCAGTTGTGTTTTTGCCCTTTACTGTCACCTGGTACCGCATGGTGATCTTGGGGCAGGACGCCATGACGGGTCGCGGACTATTTACGTTTTCTGACCGCGAAGGCCGTCTATTTGGATGGCAGGTCGCCATTATACTGATCGTCGCTGTCACGGCCATCGTGGGTATTCTTGTGATCGGCGCCATTATTGGTGCCCTTGCAGCCGCCAACGCAGCCCTCGCACAAGCTCTATCCGCAGTGTTCCTAGGAATATGGGCGGTGCTTGTCGTCGCCGTTGCCTGTCGGTTGTCTCTGGTGCTGGCCATGGCGGCAACGGATCGACCAGCCGTTCTCAGCGAGGCATGGGCGCGCACCAAAGGACTGGGCGGCCATATGGCTGCAATTTTCATCCTATGCTTTTTCTGCGCCATCCTATTGATGATGCCTCTCCAAATGGTCGCTGTGATTTCAACATTTATCCTTGGCGCGCTCTCAGAAAGTTTGGCCACAAGCGCCGAGGTTGTTTTAAGCACCATTGTCGGGGCGTTTGGCAGCATGATGGTTCTGCTTTTTCCGACAACGCTATTCGCCTTCGTCTACAACCGCATTTCAGAGTCCATGTCCGGCGATCAAAACTTGAACCACGCTGCGAATGATGATGCCGAGGCGACACGCACGCACGACACACCGGGAAATATTCGCGGACAAGAAGATGGGACCCACAACGACGTCGGGACAGAACAAGACCTGACCGACGAGATCGAAGTCGCTATTCAGAAACTGGCAGGCTTTATGGATGGCAAACCCAACGAGACCGCCGCAGACATTCGATTACTCATGGACGGCCTCGGCGCATCTTTTCCTATGCCCAGTGATACGACCGTTGAAGATATCGACGCGGATGGCGTCCCAGCGCGATGGGTCACAGCGGCAGGATCAGACGCAGATCGCGCCATTTTGCTTCTCCACGGCGGTGGTTTCACGGCAGGGAGTCTAACGTCACATCAACGACTGGCGGCTGACCTCAGCATGGCCTGCGGCACACGCGTTCTCTTAGTTGATTATCGCCTAGCCCCGGAGCACCCCTTCCCCGCCGGCTTAGAGGATTGTCTTACGGCGTATCAATGGTTGCTCAGCCAAGGTTTCAAACCCGGCCACCTTGCCATCGCTGGGGACTCCGCAGGCGGAGGTCTAACAATTTCGACCGCGCTCTGCCTTAAAGACGACGGTATTGATCAGCCCGCCGCACTGATCGCACTGTCTCCTTGGGTTAATCTGGCATGCGATGGCGAAACCATGGACAGCAAAGCCAAGCACGACCCGATTGCAACGCAAGACGGTCTACTTCGCTGTGCCCGCGACTATCTCAACGGCCACGATGACAAGGACCCTTTTGTGTCGCCAGCGTTTGCTGATTTGCGCGGCCTACCGCCTATTCTTATTCAGGTCGGCACTCGCGAGATCTTACTCGATGACAGTCGCAAACTTGCAGTGCGTGCGCGCGCCGATGATGTGCCTGTTCGGCTTGAAGAATGGCCAGGCCAAATTCATGATTGGCACGTGATGACTGATTGGATGGCAGACGCACGCCGCGCGTTGGGTGGCATTGCAACTTTTGTTCGCCGCTATATGGGCTAAGCATCTTAACAATAGACGGACACATTAAGTAAAGAGGGAGCGAAGACATGGGAGAAATCGTTGCACTAGAGGGAAGCCCGCTAAGCGTCGCCGTGATCGGTGTCGACGACATGGACACCTCGCTGCATTTCTATCGCGATATCATTGGCCTCACCGCCCACGACGCGACAACATGGTCCGGCCCCGACTTCGAAACTTTATGGCACCTACCAAGCGGCGCGTCCGCACAGGCTGTGTATTGCGAGTTGCCCGGTTGCCCCGTTGGTCGCGTTTTGCTTTTGGATTTCGGCGACACGCCAAAAAAACACATACGCCCTGCTGATGCCCCCCGCGCCATTGGCCTTGTGAACCTCAATTTCTATACGGATGACATTCGCGCCGACACCAAGAAGCTGCAAGCCCAAGGGTTTCGCTTTTGGTCTGAACCGACGTTTTATGAAATGACCGGCTCTCAAGGCGCGCCAACGGAAGTGGTTTTCGATGGCCCGGATTCAGTTGCCATTAATTTTGTTGAACTCACGGGCGACGATCCCAACACAAGAGTTGGACAGATGAAAGCTTACGTGCGTGACCATGGACGCACCCCGACCGGCTTCACGCCGGTGGTCACCACCTCCCACTGCGTTTCAGATATGGATAAGGCCGTCGCATTTTATGAGAAAGTCTTGAAGAACGGGGTTCTGATCGACGAAATCTTTGACCGCCCCGAAGTGAATCGATTCCTGAATATTCCGGAGGACGGACGGACAGCGATCAAATTTATGCAGGGCAAGCATATGTTTGGAAAAATCGCGCTCTCTATGCCGTTGAACTACGAATGCCGCGACCTTACGCCAGACGCCCACGCGCCTAACACGGGTTACATTGCGCAGATGTTCGAGGTCAAAGACCTGGGGTATGCGGAGCAGGCAAGCGCGGATCTCAACGCAGAGGTTTATGCACCGACCGGTGCATACGATGTGCCAGGGTTAGGCCAAGTCAAAGCCTTTACAGTGCGCAATCCTGGATCCGGTGCCTTGCAGATAATCTTTCAGGCCTAGAAGATTCCGAGAACGGAGGAGCCACCTTTGGTGATCACGGGAATAGGGCCTTCGTTGGCGTTTTTGCCAAGGGCCTGATTCTCGTTGAGACGCTTCTGTTCAGCAGAGGGGTCGATGGGGGTACCGAACTGACGGTTGTCATCACTCCAGAACACCAAGCGGTCGGTGAAACTGTCGGTTTCCGTCGCGAAAGCCGAGGTTTCCCGGTCAACAGAATCCCGGACTCCTGGGACAATCTGATCTGCGCCAGCCAAAGCCAGCAGTTCAACTTCACCCTGGCTAAAACCGCGCACAATGTAGCCATCAAGACGATTGCGCCCCACGAGAGCATTTCGGGCCTGTTGCGACGTGGTGCCCTCTTGTGGGCGCTCAGAGCCAGGCGCAGGTGGGCGCAGATTGAAATCTGGTGGCATAACCAAAGGTGCCCGGCGCACAACGGCAAATTCATCAGGAACGGACTTATTGATGCCCAAAGCGCGCTTTGTGTCATCGCAGCCCGCCAAAACGAGAAGAGCGGCGGCGGCCAAAGCGGTATGTCTTAGAAGGACGGTCATAAGTGCCTCATTTCGGGTCCACAGTGGGGCTATCCTGGTTCCGCGTTACGAATGCGTCAAGCAGCCAGAAGCCAACACCGATGCTAATAGCAGAATCAGCCAGATTGAAGGTCGGGAAATGATATCCCGCCGCAAAAAAGTCAAGGAAGTCGACGACCATCCCGTAATGGAGCCGGTCGATAATATTGCCCAGCGCCCCGCCGACGATGAAACCAATGCCCACCTTCATCCATAGGGTCTCAGCCTGGCGTAACCACCACAGCATCAATGCCACAATGCCCAACTGGAGCGTGACCAGAATGGCAATGGTTGTCGGCTCGCCGGAACTGAACATGCTGAAACTGATTCCTGGGTTCCAGGCCAAGCGCAGTTGAAAAAACGGCAGAACTTCAATGATACGAGCGCTATAGAATGGGCTTTCCGTCACGCCCTCAGGCCTGAACACCCACTCTACCATGGCGATTTTTGACGCCTGATCGGCGATCGCAATAACTGCAGCTATGATCAGGCCCAGGCGCATACCTTAGATCAACCCGCCGTCACAGACTCGACCGCGTCAGAACAGCGACCACACACATCAGGATGGGCATGACTGCCAACATCGGGCAGCACTTTCCAACACCGAGAACACTTCTCGCCTTCGGATAGATTCACGACCACGCCGATCTCCGGCACATCATCGAGGACAAACGCGCCCTCTGCGGGCACACCTTCAATGAGCGTGATATCTGATGTGATGCAGACGTCGGCCATGTCGAGGCCTGCGCACGCGGCAAGTAAGTCTGCCGGTGCTGTGACCACAGGATGCGCTTGCAAACTAGACCCAATACGTTTGGCAGCACGCTCTTGTTCGATCGCGGCTGTGACAGACCGACGCAAGTGACGCACCTTCGTCCATTTGTCGGCGAGTGCATCATCGCGCCAATCATCCGGAACATCGGGGAACTGCTGCAGATGGATGGAACCATCGTCACTCGGGTTGCGCGCGAGCCAGACTTCTTCAGCGGTAAAGCAAACGAATGGCGCAAGCCACTTCACTAGGCAATCATACAAGGTGTCGAGCACAGTGCGGGCTGCACGACGGCGGAGGCTATCGGGTGCATCGCAATACACAACGTCTTTGCGCATATCAAAATAGAATGCTGACAACTCAACCGCGCAAAAATGATGCAGCTCATTGAATAAGCCATGGAAATCATAAGTCGAACAGGCTTCGCGAATGCGCTTATCCATTTGCCACAAACGATGCATCACCCAACGTTCAAGCTCAGGCATATCTGCAACAGCAACACGCTCGGAGTCTTCGAACCCATTCAAGTTGCCGAGGAGATAACGGAACGTATTACGCAAACGGCGATACAAATCCGACATCTGCTTGAGAATGTTCGGCCCAACAGAGAGGTCTTGGCTGTAGTCAGACGCAACAACCCAAAGCCGTAAAATATCGGCACCGGATTGATTGATGACTTTTTGTGGTTCCACCACGTTGCCCAAAGACTTGGACATCTTGCGACCTTTTTCGTCGAGCACGAAGCCATGAGTCAGCACCGCTTCGTAGGGTGCGCGGCCGCGCGTGCCACAACTTTCCAACAATGACGTATGGAACCAGCCTCGATGTTGATCGGACCCTTCCAGATATAAATCTGCGGGCCATTTTAAATCGTTGCGGTGCTCAAGAACGAAAGCATGGCTGGAGCCGGAATCAAACCAGACCTCGACCACGTCTTGCACCTGCTCCCACTCATCAGCGTCATATTCGTTACCGAGGAAGCGCGCGGGATCGGATGATATCCAGGTATCTGAGCTTTCTTCTTCAACCGCTGTCGCGATGCGCTCAATGACAGCCGCGTCACGTAGAACTTCGCCGGTTTTTTTACTAACGAATACGGTGATCGGCACGCCCCATTGGCGTTGCCGCGAGACGCACCAGTCTGGACGACTCTCGACCATGGCATGAATGCGGTTGCGGCCCTGCGCTGGCACCCATTGGGTCTCGTCGATGGCTTTTAGAGCTTTCGCGCGCAGATCATTGGTGTCCATGGAGATGAACCACTGCGGCGTGTTGCGGAAGATCAGCGGCGCCTTTGAGCGCCAGGAGTGCGGATAGCTGTGCTCAAGCTTACCTTCAGCAACCAAACGCCCGTGCTCTTTGAGCGCTTCGACAACAACAGGATTCACTTTAAAGACATGCTGACCGGCAAAGCCGCGGCACGGTGTCGTAATACAAGCCATCACCGTTAACCGTGTCAGGAACCTCCAGGCCAACTTCACGACCGAGATTGAAATCGTCTTCACCATGACCCGGAGCAATGTGGACGAAAGCCGGTGCCCTGCTCGGTCGTGACGAAAGACCCCGCGTGCAGCGGCACATCGAAGGCGTCAAAGCCGTCTTCGTGGAGACAGTGGCGACAGACAGTGCCGGCAAAGGCAGACCCCTTGAGCTGCTCCAGTCACTCGTGTGGCCGGTGATGCCGGCCTTACCGAGGGTGTCATTGAGCAACGCTTCAGCGACGGCGAAGCGATTGCCGACAGCGGCGAGCGCGGCTGTCGCCCACATCAGTGACTTCAATCACCGTGCATAGTCGATGTCCGCACCGAAGGCGAAATGGCGCGGTTGCCGGGCAACGTCCATGGCGTCGTTGTCCAGATGACGATGTCGTGGCCTTCAAGGGCCGCGACCGGCGATTGCGCGACCGGGAACTTTAACCCACACGGTCGTCGACGTGTGGTCCGCGTACTCCACCTCGGCATCGGCCGAGCGCGGTCTTCTCAACCACAGACCACAGCACGGGCTTTGAGCCCTTGTAGAGGCCGCCGTTGAGAACAAACTTGCCGAGCTCGCGCACGATCGTGGCTTCAGCGACTTTATTGCTCATGGTGGTGTACGGGATCATCCCAATCGCCGGTGATGCCGAGGCGTTTGAATTCTTCTTTCTGAATCTCAACCCAGTGCGCGGCGAACTCGCGGCACTCTTGGCGGAACTCAAGAACGGGGATGTCGTCTTTGTTCTTCCCCTTCTTGCGGTAGCCCTCCTCGATCTTCCATTCGATGGGCAGCCCGTGGCAATCCCAGCCTGGGACATAGTTGGCGTCGAAGCCCATCATCTGTTGGGCGCGCACGATGACGTCCTTGAGGATCTTATTCAGGGCGTGGCCGATGTGGAGGTTGCCGTTGGCGTAGGGCGGGCCGTCGTGGAGGACGAACTGCTCGCGCCCCTTGGCGGTTCTCACGCAGGCGGTTATAGAGGTCCATCTTGGCCCAGCGATCGAGCATAGCTTGGGCTCCAAGGTTGGGCAAGCCGGCCTTCATGGGGAAATCGGTCTTGGGCAAGAAGACGGTCGATTTGTAGTCGACAGTGCATCCTGACCCGGTATCAGGAGGTGTTTTTGAATCTGTCATGGTCGCAGAGTCCAGCTAAGCGAAGGAGTTCTTCAAGGGAAAAGTGGCGCTTGCGGAAAGAGCCGATCCTGGCTTACAGGACCGGGGTAATAATTCGCTCTTGAATGAAGCGCAATGGAGTGCGGCGCAGTCATCCTGCGGGATGTAGCAGGGCCCAGGCGCACAGAGGCAAGGGACCCAGGGGAGCGTACAGGGCTCAGCTGCCCTCCATCTTCGGCCATCGCCACAAAGGGGTGCGGGATTGGCCGGGAAGGTGCGTGCTTTGCCCAAGCTATTCCGCGCGCGCGGTCACGCAGTCCATGGCTCAGTTGGGCCTCTCAGAGCGTCAAGCCCATCGAACTTTTGCTCCGGTCTGAATGAATTCGACAAAGCCGACCCTGAGGTTTCGGTTGTAGAGGCTCTTCGTCAAAGTCAAACAGATGCACCTCCAACAGCACGTCCGACTTGTTGAAGGTCGGCCGCCGGCCGAAGTTGGCGACCGCATCATGCCAAACGGTTTCGCCCCCTTTATCGACGCCGGCCCGAACGGCGTAGACGCCTTCACGAGGGTGAGTGATGCTCGCCGAGCGGGACATTGGCGGTGGGAAACCCCAGCTGACGGCCACGCTTATCGCCATGCTGGACACGGCCAGCGATTTCCCAGTAGCGACCGAGCAAGACGCGCAGCGTCGGCGCAGGCACCTTCTGACAAGAAACTCTCTGATGGCCGTCGACGACACCTGGGCCTGTGGCATCAATTCGAAATTCTTCGACGGCCGTGACACCAAACCCGGCTTCACTGACCACGTCGACGCTTTAAGAAAATCTGCGTTACCGCCGCGCTTGTTGCCGAACACATAGTCGTAGCCGGTGACGACATGAGACACCTCAAGACCTTTGACCAAGAACTGGTCCACGAACTCGTCAGCCGTCTGGCTCGAGAAGCTCTGCGTTAAAACGCTGCACGTAGAGAAAGTCGACGCCCCTGAACCGCATCTGGCGACACTTGATCCGGAATGGGCTGAGGCGAAACGCGGCTTGGTCCAGGTTGAAAGAAGGCGCGGGGGTGAGGCTCAAAGGTCATGACCGCAGCCGCGACGCCTTTCTCGCGCGCGATGCGCTGTGCGGTCTTGATCACGGCCTGATGGCCACGGTGCAAGCCGTCGAAGTTGCCAAGGGCAACCACACCGCCTTTTAAGGTCGAGGGGCACGTCGTCGATGTAACGAATGAGTTGCATGAGCGAGCAGTGCGCAAAGCCTAACCTTTGGTCGGAACCATCAAGGTCGCGTCACCTCGTCAGCACCGGCTTGCCACCGACTGTGCACACGGTCGAGAACGTGACGAATTTTTTCTCGGGGACCTCTGCCGGTCACCTCAATCGTGGCGGTGACTTCGTCACCGATTTTGACCGGCGCTTTGAACTTCAGCAGTTTGGTTGACGTAGATCGAGCCCGGGCCGGGCAGCTTGGTGCCAAAGACGGCCGAAATGAATCCGGCGGTCAGCATGCCGTGCGCAATGCGTTCTTTGAACATCGTGGTCGACGGCGAACTCGGCGTCCAGATGGACTGGATTGGTGTCCCCTGAGACTTCTGCATATTTAATGATGTCCGCCTCTGTAACCGTCTTGGTGAATTCGGCAGACATGCCCTCGTCTAGGTCTTCGAAGTAATATCTGATGGAAGAACCGTCCTGGGCCATGCGAAGATACCTTTCAAATTAGCTAAGGGAGCCTAAGGGCTAATGGAATTGAATTTGTGCGGCACACAAACAGGTCGACTTAGTCCGGTCAAGAAAAACGGCTATCCCCAGGCTCTTTTGAGCCGCGTTGTGGCCACGATTGCTGTCATAGGGTGTCTGGGCGCCTGCGCCTACTCTTTAGGTGGGTGGCGGCAATCGACCAAAAACGAAGCCATGACCCGGGCAGACTACGCCGTGTGCAAGGAGCGCGCGGAAGACGCAACTTTGATTATGCGCCGTGCCGACCGGCAAGGATATGGCACAGCAGGGACGGAACGCCCGGGAACCTTTAATCCCCGAGGAGACGACCCTATGGCCATTTCAGAGCGGTCTGATGCGTCATCGCTCTATGACTCTTTGATCGCCAGCTGCATGACCCGAAAAGGCTACCGCCAGCCTGGCGACACCTAGAGCGCCAGACGCAAACCGCATTCAAACTAGGATGTTAAAGACTGTCATGCTGCGCTAAGATTCACTGCTTGCGATGTATTTGCGCCGCCTGTTTTGGCAGCGGCGAGAGAGGTAAGAGGCCATGGCCATACGGCGCCAAGATGCTTTGGGATATCAGATCGGGTTGTTAGGTCGGTTATTCGACCGTGCGCTGGAGTCCGAACTCACGGCCTTCGGCGTTCTACCCGGCCAGTTTCCGGCTCTAGTCATGCTGTACCAAAAAGACGGGCTAACCCAAGCGGACCTTTGCCAACGCATTAACGTTGAACAGCCAACCATGGCCAACACACTCAACCGCATGGAGCGGGACGGCCTGATTCAAAGGGTTCCAGACAAAAATGATAAGCGCAGATCCCGCATACACCTCACGGATCGCGCCAGGGCCTTTAAGAATGACTTGATGGAGCGCGCCCGTCAGGTGCCAGGGCAAGCACTGGCCGGCCTAGAGAGCGCTGACCAAGATAAAGTGTTCCACCTTATCGGTAAGATGATTGATAACCTTAAGTTTGATAGGGACTAAGATGACGCGCTGGGCGACGCTTAGTCGTCTACTTCAGGCTCAAAATCACTAGTCCAAAGCCCCCGCCTTGTCTCACGGGCTAAAACCTCAAACTCATTTAGCATGCTCGTTGTGGACCTGTCGGAGGCCGCCCACCCCATTTCGACCATAAATTGATTAAGGCTGCGGCCAGCAACAAAGCAAATGGCCATTAATCGCCCCTCACGGTCGTTCGAATTCCCCCTAAACTATACTTTCCTACCCTTTACATCCTGAAGTAGGGCTGCTGCTGATGCCAAGCCACAGCGCCAGGGTTCCGAGCCACCGCTTATCCGGCACTCATGATCAAGCGTGGGAGCCAAAACGCCATAAAGGCGAACC
>CALSLN010000017.1 GCA_943787205.1 uncultured Rhodospirillaceae bacterium | reverse complement strand
GCGCTAGGATAGGGGTGGATTTTAATACCTGAGATTATGGGGAGATCGGTCATGCGTGTGGTGGCCTTCGTACCGGCAAAGGGACAGAGCGAAAGGATCGCGAACAAAAATACTGCGATCCTGGATGTAGAACACCTTTTTAAGCGCAAGCTTCGGCAGTTGCTCGAGTGTGATCTGATCGATGACGTCTACCTCGATACAGAGTCTCCAGACCTTATTGAGTTGGCGTCTGATTTGGACATTAAGGTTTTGCGGCGTGACCCAGGCCTTGCATCTAATTCGACGGATGGACATGCATTGTTTGCCAATGAATGCGCTCAGGTCGAAGCAGACATTTACATTCAGAGCCTTTGTACGAGTCCATGTACCCCGTCAGCACCAATGGAACTAATTAGGGTAATTGCATAAGGGAGCGTTTTTGGCTCATCGTCACCGTAAGGAGTGAACGATGAGACAGAGAACAGAACGTCATCAAGAAGCAGCAGACCGGACTGTAAAGGATATCCGGCGTAAGACGCGCAAGCGTTATTCTTCCGAGGAGAAGATTCGTATTGTGCTCGCCGGATTGCGGGGCGAGGACAGCATTGCCGAGCTTTGTCGTCAGGAGGGCATTGCCCAGGGCCTGTATTATACCTGGTCGAAGGAGTTCCTTGAAGCTGGGAAGAAGCGCCTGGCTGGTGATACGGCACGTGAGGCCAACACAGGCGAGGTCAAGGATCTTCGCCGCGAGGCGCGTGATCTCAAGGAGGTTGTGGCTGAACAGGCCCTCGAACTGCGTCTGCTTAAAAAAAGCATGATCGGGGATGGGGGAGACGAAGAATGAGATACCCTGCCTCCGAGAAGCTTGAGATCATCAAGCTGGTTGAACAGTCGCACCTGCCGGCCAAACGCACATTGGATAAGCTCGGGGTTCCCCGCACCACCTTCTACCGCTGGTACGACAAGTATCTGGAGGGCGGGGTAGAAGCTCTCGAAGACAAGTCGCCCAAGCCGTCGCGGGTGTGGAACCGGATCCCGGATGACATCCGTGACCGGATTATCCATATGGCCCTGGAGAACCCGGAGCTGTCGCCCCGGGAACTGGCGGTACGCTTCACTGATACGCAGGCCTACTTCGTCTCGGAAGCTAGTGTTTACCGGCTTCTCAAGTCCCATGACCTGATCACCAGCCCAGCCTTTGTGGTGATCAAGGCAAGCAGTGAGTTCAAAGACAAGACGAGCCGTATCAACCAACTCTGGCAGACCGACTTCACCTACATCAAGGTGATCGGATGGGGTTGGTTTTATCTGAGCACCATCCTGGATGATTACTCGCGTTACATCATCACCTGGACTCTCTGCACGACCATGAAGGCCAGTGATGTGATGGACACTTTGGAACGGGCCTTACAGGCCTCAGGCTGTGATCAGGTTGAGGTTCAACACAAGCCACGTCTGCTCTCAGACAATGGACCGTCTTACCTCTCTGGTGAACTGGCCGAGTGGCTCGCTGACAACGGTATGGATCACGTGCGTGGTGCTCCCTATCACCCACAGACGCAGGGCAAGATTGAACGGTGGCATCAGACTTTGAAGAACCGCATCTTGCTGGAAAACTACTTTCTACCGGGTGATCTCAAGGCCAACATCGGACGCTTCGTCACCTACTACAATCACCACCGCTATCACGAGAGTCTGAGCAATCTGACACCCGCCGATGTCTACTTTGGTCGCGGCGAAACCATTCTAATCGAAAGGGAAAGGATCAAACGAAACACCATCAAACAACGGCGCTTGCAACACCGCAAAGACGCCGCTTAAAATCAACAAACATGATGGGCCAAACTCTCTCTTAGTTTATCAACCCTTCTGTTCCAAATACTTTGATGACGGACAATTCATGTTGCCCAGCCTTTACCGTGTTTTCTGTAACGGCTTTAATTTGGTCGGACATTATCCGTAAAAAGTTACAACAGGCTTAAGTTTAGCCGCAACATACCTGACACTAGGTTCTAAGCTGCTTTTTGATCCTGTGCGACGTACTCAAGTGCATCCATAATTGTGGACTCCGTTGCGCCAGCCTTTACCGCATATGTACTTAAGTGACGGCGCCATCCACGAGCGCCGTGGCACCCATGAAATAACCCCAAGATATGGCGGGTTATATTGTGGAGGCGGGTTCCTTGAGCTATTTCTCTGCGGCAATATGGGATGAGCCCCCTGACGATCTCTAAGCGTGTTGGGCTATTCACTGATGCGCCGAATATCAGATTATCGATGTCGGATAAGATATATGGGGTTTCGTAAGCAGCACGACCCAACATCACTCCGTCTACATAACTGAGATGCGCCAGGCTTTCTTCTACTGTCGTGATTCCGCCATTTATTACTATGGAGCCTGTTGGGAAGCTCCGTTTTAAGTCATATACCCGCTCATAATTAAGCGGTGGTATTTGGCGGTTTTCTTTGGGACTCAGTCCTTTTAGCCAAGCTTTTCTTGCGTGAACCACGATTGTTCTGCTTCCTGCTGACATGACGTCAGCGACGAACTCGTCGAGAGGTTTGCCAATATCCATTTCATCGATGCCAATACGGCACTTGACCGTTATCGGTACTGAGCACGCTTCGGACATCGCGGAAACGCAGTCGGCCACTAATTTTGGCTCTGCCATGAGGCACGCGCCGAAGTTGCCGCTTGAAACGCGATCACTTGGACAGCCAACATTGAGGTTGATCTCGTTGTATCCCCAGTCCTCGCCAATTTTTGCTGCTGTTCCCAACGATCTTGGATCGGAGCCTCCAAGTTGTAATGCAACCGGGTGCTCGGAGGGATCGAACCTTAGAAAACGGGCTGGATTTCCATGTAATAGGGCGTTGACCGGGACCATCTCGGTATAGAGGCGAGCGTTCTTGGTTATGAGTCTAAGAAAATAACGCGCGTGTCGGTCCGTCCACGCCATCATTGGTGCGATGCAGAACCTATGAGGGCTTTCGCTTAAGTGAAGGTCTTGTTCAGCCATGATTGAGCCTGGTGGAGACTATAAATTCTAATGCGCTGTTACATCGCAGGACGGCTCTTGACAATATGTTCTCTAAATGTTCTCTTTTCCAGATAAGAACAATTCATGAACATATTGGGATGAAGCAGAAATGGACGCAACTCGTTACCTAAAAGATTCACTAGCTTTACTTGGTCTATTCGGAGTTATCTACCTATGGTCCGTCGTGGCGTTCGCGTTGCAGGGTTAATTTTCTATTGCACGGGCGTTTTCGAAATTAACGCCAGTTTCATGCCTGATCTCTTCGGAATCGAATAGTCCGTTTGTGGTTAGTGAAGCCGTTGCTGCAGCGGCGATGAGTGTTTTATCAATCCGAAGATTGTTTTTACGATCAAAGCTGAAGAGGGGCCTTGTCCAATCGCTTTCAGCCATCAGGTGGTAGAGCGCTAGCATTCTAAAACACACTGATAGCCCTTTGATCGTTGTAAGGTTGAAGGCGCTATTATGTATGGCATTGACCCAAAATAGGGCGTCAAAGTCGTCGAATTTCACCTGTACGATCGTGTCATTATTGCTCTGAAAAATGACACCTTCTGGCGCTGTGAGTGTCAGTATTATGCCGGTTTCTACTGATAAACTGGCCATTTTCCACGCTCGGTCAATATCTGACAGTCCAACTTGGGGTAAGTCGCACGCAGAAAAGGGTGCGTAGACGAATACGCGGCCGTCGGTATTGGTCCGTAAACTGAGGGGTTCCATGGTGTATTCTTAGCCCGATAGCGCGGAATCGAGAAGTTAATAGTTGTGTGTCAAAACCGCAGAAATCTTGACTTTTGACATCGAATGGGCGTAGGTTTATTGGATATAAAAGCTATAAAAAATTCTGCGCGATTTAGGTATTAAGACATGAGCACGGCTTTAGTCTCATCGACTACGCTGGCACCGGCTACGGCACGGGTTGCTTCTGTTCGCGTGGGAAATGCGACTTCGTTTGGCCAGGTAGACGCACTAGGAACGACGGTCGGTGCAAGGCCAGGTGATGAGGCGGTCCAATATGATGAGCGATGGAAGAATTTACGCGGGCAGGAAGAGCCAGCGTTTGGGCAAGAGCGTGATGGTAACATCAAGTTCGGTGGGATTTTTGTCTCAAGAGAGGTTGGTACAGCAATGATGCAGGCTCAGGTCCAGGCATCTCTTCCCAAATCTTCTTCAATTCCTGAGGCCGAGAAGCAAATTCGTGTATACGAGTTTAATCAGTCTCTAGCTGGCACGCCGGAAGCTTCCACCAGTGTTGGTATAGCTAGATTCTAGGTGATGCTTTGTTGCTGGTTTATCGTGACCAGTTTCCCGAAATATCCATGTGATACCAGCCGCTCTGCCGTGCTTTGCCCGTGAGCTTTTCGCCAGCTATCGCCTGGACGGCCTCAAGAGGGGCGTTATCCTTAGTTGCCAATTGCCGGTAACTGTTCAATCGAGCCTCATTAATGCTCTGGACGAGGGTGGAGATTTCACCTGAAGCATTTGAAGAGACAGCGCCAAGGAGGCCGTTAGGTTTTTCTCCAACTAAGCCCTGAGTTCTAGCTTCACCCAAAGTAATAGCGTTAGCAGGGCTAACGAAGCCGATCCCGAGCAGAATAACAGCCATGGCAAATAGTGACTTGGTGGGATTGATAATGTGCGTCATGTCGCAACTCCTGAAAAGACGGTCACCTAGAAGATGTCTGGATTGTCGGAAAGTAGGTCTTCAACACCTTTTTCAACCTTAATCCGGACCTCTTGTTCGATCTTGATGTTGAGGTTGATGACGATGGGTTTGTCAGGCGCTTCAACCTTTACCGTTGGTGAGCAGCCAGATAACGCAACTATAACATAGCACGCTATTATTGAAAATGTTCGCGGATCACTGAACTTTGTGGATCGCGACTGCCTAACGTCTGTCATGGACGGCTCCCAACATTTACGGCTTATGGTTTTCTGGCGCCGTTTTCGTTGACAGCTCCACCATGTCTCTAGTTCGCATGGTAATTGAGGCAATGTCATGACGCTAGTGGCAAAAGCCTAGACTTATTGTGTGCCAGGAAAGTTCATGAGCTGCTGTTTTATCGTCTCCGGAACCCTGTACCCGACTGTGCCATCACGGATGATGTTTGCCAGCTCACCGCTCAAGTTGAGGTTAAAGTCGATTGGGTAGCCGCCATAAAGGCCTGGATTGCGGCCTTTGATAGCAAGCTTCGCTTCCAACTCGTTTTGGATAGACCCTGAGACTTGAACTGAGATGGACTCATATTGGAAATTTTCTAAGGCTTTCATGGCTAAGGTCATGCCATTTTCGCCTGTCGTCAAAGCGCTTGTGGTTTGATCTGGCCGGTACCGGATAGACCCCGGTTCTGTCGTACTAAGAGTTCCGTCAACGACAAAGACCTCGCCGCCAACAAGTCTGACAGGTATCGTGCCCGAGAGCGTTCCTGTCGTCTCGAGCCCGGCTAATCCACTAAGTTGAGCCAATGTCGGAAGAGCGATGTCAGACACTGTTAGGGTAGCTGTACTCTCACGATCATCAAGCGCCAGTAAAACGGATTCACCCGAGATGTCGCCATCTGCGAAGGTCATGGAGATATTTTGCACTTCGACGACAGACGGGTCCTCAATTGAGAAGCTCGCCAAAACATTTGTCATTGGTAAGCCGGGATCAAGAAGCCCCACCGAGACGGCCTGAGGCCCTTCAGTTTTTGGGGGCCATAGGGTCTTCAGGGTAATGGCAGAGTTTAGCCCTTGTACGCGATAGGTCCCTGCCTCAACCTCGATGCCCTTTAAGTAGATCGTCGAGGATTCTGTGGTCGGCGGCGTATCTCCCCAAGCGAGATTGAGAACGGCTGCAAGTTCGCCGGATGTCGGGGTAAAGGGCAGGCCTAGAGGCCGCATGTCCGATGCGCTTATGTTTTGACCCCCGAAGGCGAGCGGACCGATCAGGACCCTCGAGACGGCAGTTTGGCTGGTTTTGTCGTATGACGCCGTAAATTCGGATAAGATATCACCTGAGGAAATGGAACTAACCATTTGAGTAATAATAGTATTATTGTTTCCAGTAAGGGTGCCTTCTAGTGCTAGGCCCTCTTCTTTTCCTGGCCTGGGCGGACCCATTTTCGCGATTGCTTTAAATTGACCTTCGAAGTCACTGAGGTCACCAACCATGTTGAGATTGATGTTGGAGAGGCTGCCCAGATCTGATTTTAAGGCCCCGCTCTGCACTTTGATTTGAGCCTCTAATACGTCGTCATCAGGGACCCAATATCCTTCAAGCCATAGGGAAGGTAATTTGGTTGATAATAATAGTGAGCTATTATTTAGATCTAAGTTAGCCTCAGGCACATTGATCTGAAGTGCAGTATCGAAGGTCGAGGTGGCGCTGCCGTCTGCCCCAAACACAATATTAGCTGTTTGGGTTGCTCCGATACCACGTGCCAACACGATACGAATAGGCCCAGTTCCAGTCACTAAATCATCGTAGATCAAGTTGTCAATTTGAGTGGTGAGGGTGTCGAGGGCAAAAGCCAAGGACAGACCGTCTAGGCGAAAAGTCGTCTGTGTATCGATGGCAAGCTCTGAAAATGTGCCGTTTGTGAAGATTCCATCCTTAATTCTGCCCGAAAATGAAACCGGGCCTTCTGCAAGGGCCAGGGGGCCTTTCAAGCCATCGGCGGTGACAGTTGCGTCCAGAGCGCCAAATGGAGATATGGCGTCCTCAATATGAATATTAAGTCGCTCGAATTTGAAATCTCGCGGAAGACCATCTTTGCCAAAAGTCGCCCATCCAAGGCTTTCTAACGTTCCTTTACCAAAAGGCGTAGTTAGTCCGATGTTGAAATCGATCTCGCCGCGAATGCTTGTTTCCAGTGTTGATAGACGAACAAAAGCGGCATTTTCAGATGACTTAGTGAGGGAAATATTAAACTGGGGCGTAAACGCTTGGTCGCCATTCGCTAAGGCTAGAGTGCCCGGCCAAGGCCCGGAAAGTAAGATGTCCCGGTCTGTATCAATCGAGAGGGCTCCGTCTTCTGAAGTAACCATGAGGTTCAGGTCTGCCGTATAGGTATCGTTAACTCCAGGAATGAGAAATTCAGTTGCTTTGAGATTTATCGTTCCGCTGAGCGATGACATCAAATAGTTTTCAGGGCGTAAATCGCCCTGCCAGCGCGCTTCTCCGGACAAGCCAGGTCCGACGATTTCGATGCCTCCCTTGGTTGCTAAGGCATCGGCCTTGGCATCCAATCTTGAATTCAGATTCAGAGCGATCAAGCCGCTTGGAAGCTCAAGTTTTATGACCATCCCTGCAATTGTGATGCTCTCAAACGGAAATGTGGTGTCTGTGCCGGTCGCTGGCGTTATCGGATCTGAAGACTGACCACGACCGCTGCTTTGAGTTTCAATAGAGCCGAATGTAATGCCGGCTTCGTCCCATTTGCCCTTAACCGATAGCCCGACAAGGTTTAACTCGAGAATTTTAGCGTCCAACAAAGAAGAGGGGGTATAGGTTATTTCAATAGTCGAGAACGTAATTGCCCCGTCCCCTAAAGACCCGGACCCAATCACCAGGCCAGATAGGTCGGCCTGCGTTATTCGAATGTCTTGCGGGCTGAAACCCTCGTCGGTTAGCACGCTCATCACCGCATATTCGATAAGTGTGGACCGGAAAATAATTACGGTAGTGCCGGATAGCAGTAGAAGTAATCCAAACCCTATAAATAATCGGGCTATCGAGTTTGATTTTCGGCGTCTTGGTTGATAGCGGGTCATAGTCGGAGATAAGGTCCTGACGAGTTGGCTAGACAGGTAGTCCGCCATTTTTTTGGAGTTTAGGAATGCATAAGGCTGCTGTCGATTCCTGCTTTGATGTTGCCTTCTGGTTGCTCGACCGCGCGTTGGATGAAGGCGAGTACTTGCAGCCGCAGAAAATGCACCGTCTCATGTTTCTCGCCCAGGGGTACTATGCCTCTGCTCGTCATGGTGAAAAACTTATGCCTGCGACTTTCGTCCATGGGCCAGAAGGCCCCGTGGAACCGACGGTATATAGAGCAATGGAGCGTGGGCGACCTATGGTTGATACGTCACCTCTAGGTGAGGAGGTTACCCACGTCTTGGATAGTGTTTGGCGCCAGTTCGGCGCGAAATCAGTAGAGCGGCTCAATTCGGCGATCAGTAATCATCCGCCAGTTCTCGACGCACGTGAGAATGGTGAAGGGACTAAGATTTCCTATGACGCCATTGTCGAATTCTACCACAAGGCACTGAGCCGTAATATCAAAGGCGCAGGGGCGGGATTAGCGAAAAAAACTGGCGACGCGCTGGCACCTTCTCGCGTTCTGAGGCCAAAGATTATGAAGTCTCATACCGGAAAGACTGTGGCAGTTGATCCATGGACCCCCCGGCGGGTAGAGGACTAGGAAAGATCGGGTCGAACCGATTTTCATTGCCTTAGCGGTTCCCCGCTGGTACCAAAATCCAGTAAACTCATGCGGTTGCCCGATCTTTTGAATCTGGCAATAGAAGTAGCAAGGGTGTCAGCTCAGGGGCGCTATGTCGGGCCATGTGGTTCGATACTGCGATAAACAGGGGAAAGAGCTTTCGATGGGTCAAGTAATCAGCATGGCTATAGTGATGCTCATTTTTTGGCTCACACTGTCTGGTAATTACTCGACATTCCTTGTTACAGCAGGCGTTATTAGTTCTGTTCTAATTGCGATTCTCGCATATCGGATGGATGTTACTGATAGTGAAGGACATCCGATCCATCTCGGCCTCTCTGCGCTCACTTATTGGCCTTGGCTGGTATGGCAAATTATTCTGTCAGCGCTCAATGTAACCCGCATAATTATCAATCCCTCTCTCCCGATTAGCCCAACGCTTACGCGAGTGAAGATGTCGCAGAAGAGCGATGTGGGCCGTGTGACATACGCTAATTCGATCACCCTTACTCCCGGAACGATCTCGGTTGATATCGAGGGTGATGAGATATTGGTTCACGCCATTACCGCTGACAACGCTACAGACTTGGAAGCGGGCGGCATGGATAAACGCTGTACTCAGTTTGAGGGTGCATCATGAGTATGTTCGCGGTTGCAGCAATTGCTCTGTTGGTGTCGTTAGGCCTAGTGCTGGTTAGAGTTCTAAAAGGCCCAACGATTTTTGACCGGGTCATTGCCGGAAACTCTATTGGCACTCTCTCAGTGTTGCTACTTGCAGTCATGGGGTACGTCTTTGGGCGACCAGAATTTATTGACCTCGCCATCACTTATGCACTCCTAAACGTTATTGGCACCATCGCCGTTCTCAAGTTCTTCCGATATGGGGATCTCGGGGCAGGCGAAGACGAGGCAGGATCTTAGGGATGGATACGGCACTCCATATTCTGAGCTGGGCACTTCTCGTAGGTGGTGGTTTCTTCTGTGTTGTTGGTTCTATTGGCATTATTCGGATGCCAGATGCGTTTACGCGTCTTCATGCTGCGAGCATTATAGATACGCTAGGCGTTGGCATGATCATCGCCGGACTAATGGTAGAATCTGGGCTGACTTTAACGACGGCTCGCCTCGGAATTATTCTGATTCTCGTGTTTTTCACTAGCCCCGTTGCAGGGCACGCGATCGCGCGATCGATGCGCCATAGAAATGTTGAGCCTGTACTTTCTGAAGATAGAACAGGCGAGGGAAAGTAACGTGGAATTCCTTATTAACCTCATTCTACTTCTGTTTCTTGCCGCCGTGACGATTGGCATCATTGGGGTTAGAAATCTTTTTGCTGTCGTCGTCTTAGGTGGGGCATATAGCTTCCTCATGGCAACCTTGTTGATTGCGATGGATGCCGTCGATGTTGGAATGACCGAAGCCGCTGTTGGCGCGGGTGTATCGACCGTGCTGTTGCTCTCCGCGCTTCATCTTACAAATACTGAAGAGGCACCTGCAAAGCACTCAAATGTTTTACCCATTGCCCTCTCTCTCCTGACAGGGGCCGTTCTCGTATATGGCACGTGGGATTTACCGCGGTATGGTGAAGCTGATACCGCTGTGAACTCATATGTTGGCGATGAGTATCTCGCGCGCTCTATTCCGGAGACGACAATTCCAAACGTCGTGACGTCGGTTTTGGCAACCTATCGGGGGTACGACACACTCGGTGAGACGGCTGTTATTTTTACGGCTGGAATTGGCGTGTTGATGCTGCTGAAGGGGCGTCGCCGCAAAGAAGACGAAGATGAAGAGGAGGAGAGATCATGAGAGGTCACCTTATTCTTCGCGTCGTATCAAAAATTCTAATTCCGTTTCTACTCTTATTCGCGCTGTACGTTCAGTTTCATGGCGACTTCGGACCCGGAGGAGGGTTCCAGGCTGGCGTTATCGTAGCCGCAGCATTTGTTTTGTACGCTTTAATTTTCGGATTGCGAGCTACTCAAAAAATAATCTCGCCGGCACTTTTGGAAGTGGCAGTGCCGCTAGGTGTACTCATTTACGCTGGCGTCGGAGTTTACACGTGGCTAATGGGTGGCAATTTCCTCGATTACAACATGATTGATTCTCATGACCCGTCGCACGGTCAGCATCTTGGTGTTCTGCTCGTCGAAGCCGGTGTGTTGTTGACGGTGTCCTCAACCATGCTGCTCATTTTTTACACGTTCGCCGGTCGCGGGCGCTGAGGGGGCTGGTATGGAAGGTTTGAACGAGCTTGCGTTTGTCCTTGGTGGCGTCAATCACTGGATTACCGTGTTTCTTATTATGGCAGGGCTCTACATTATTGTGTCGCGCTCAAATATGATTAAGAAACTCGTTGGTCTCTCAATTTTCCAAACGTCTGTTTATCTTCTCTACGTTTCTCCAGGAAAAATCATTGGCGGTACTGCACCGATCATTATCGCAAACGCTCCAGATCAGATGTATTCAAATCCGCTGCCACATGTGCTGATTCTCACAGCTATCGTAGTTGGCGTGGCAACTCTTGCCCTTGGGTTGGCTCTCGTCGTCAGAATCAATGAGGCCTATGGCTCTATTGAGGAAGACGAAGTGTATAGCGGTGAGGATTGGAACTAACCGATGCTCGATCAATTACCCGCAATTATTATCGCCGTTCCGCTTATTGCGGCTGCCGTTTGTGCGATTATCAGAAATGAAACGATATGCTGGCTGATTGCGCTTGTGGTTGCGTTCGTGAGCTTTGTCGGCAGCGCCACGATGCTGGGCCAGGTTCAGCAGTACGGCGAAGACATTTCCTATAAATTAGGCGGATGGGCACCGCCGGCTGGTATTGAGTACAAGGTAGATTTGCTGGCTGGCTACGTTCTTGTTCTAGTCTCCCTAATTGCGACAGCGGTACTTATATATGGCCGTCAGAGCGTAAAGGTTGAGATCAAGAAAAGTATGCAAGGCTGGTACTACACGATGTACCTTCTATGCATGTGCGGACTGCTCGGCATCGTTATAACTGGCGATGCGTTTAACGCTTTCGTGTTCATGGAAATCTCGTCCCTCTCAATGTACACGTTGATCGCGCTCGGTAAGGACCGCCGCGCAGTGGCGGCCGCTTATCAATACCTGATACTGGGTACGATCGGCGCAACAATGTACGTCATTGGTGTGGGCCTGCTCTTTACGCTGACCGGAACCTTGAATTTAGCAGATTTGGCTGTTCGCTTAGGGCCGATGTTGGATACACCCGCAGCAATTGCCGGCATGGCATTTATTATTGTCGGACTGTCTCTCAAGATTGCGTTGTTCCCTCTGCATCTCTGGTTACCAAACGCATATGCGTTTGCGCCTTCCGCAGTGACTGCATTTCTTGCTGCTACAGCGACCAAAGTCTCGATCTACCTGTTGATGCGCTACCTCTACACAGTGTTTGGCTTTGGCTTTGCTATAGAGCAAACGCCGATCCCTGAAGTGGTCATGGTTCTTTCCTTATTGGCCATTTTTGCGGGCTCCTTTACAGCGATATTCCAGGAAAATGTTAAGCGTATGTTGGCGTATTCCAGCGTAGCGCAGATTGGATACATCACACTCGGTATTGCTCTGGCCAACGCAACAGGGTTAACCGGTAGTCTCGTTCACATCTTTAACCACGCCGTCATGAAGGGTGCATTGTTCATGCTGGTTGGTGGTATTGCGATGCAGATCGGGACCGTGAGGCTTTCAGATATGGCGGGTGCTGGTAAAGCAATGCCCTTGACCATGTTCGGCTTTGTTCTGGGCGGATTTAGCATGCTTGGTGTGCCTGGTACGGTCGGCTTTGTTTCCAAATGGTACCTGGCGATGGGTGCTCTTGAAAACGGATGGTGGTGGGTTGTTGCTCTGTTAATGCTCAGCTCGCTCCTGGTCCTTGTCTATATGGGACGCGTCATCGAAGTGGCGTTTTTCCGTGAGCGGCCAGCAGATGCTGTCCCGCTTAAAGAAGCTCCGAAATCAATGATCATGACGGCTTGGGTCTTCATTCTTGCATGCGTGTACTTAGGCTTTGACACGTCGTTTACAGTTGGTGTTGCTGAGCAGGCCGTGAACGTCTTGTTGGGAGGCGCCCAGTGAGCGATCTCTCTCTCTTTATCGTTGCTGCGATGCTTATTCCTGCCGTTGGCGCAGGGTTTATTGCAATGAGCGGCTCTCGGCCGAACGTGCGCGAAGCCTATACATTGATAACAGCAGCGCTGCTGTTCGGTGTTGTGTTTATGCTTGTGCCCTCAGTCATGGAAGGCGCGCGCCCTGCCACCGAAGGGTTCGATCTTCTACCAGGCCTGAGTATTCAATTTGTTATTGAGCCATTAGGCATGATCTTCGCCATGATCGCGTCAACTCTTTGGATCGTGAACTCGATCTATTCCATTGGCTACATGCGCGAAAATAAAGAAAAGAAACAGACGATCTTCTACACGTGCTTTGCAATCGCTATTGCAAGCACGATGGGAATTGCATTTGCGGGTAATCTGTTCACTTTATTTTTGTTCTACGAAGTCCTAACGCTCTCGACCTACCCACTGGTTACGCACAAAGGCAATGACGACGCCAAAGCCGGCGGGCGCATGTACTTGGGTATTTTGCTCACCACCTCGGTTGTATTTTTGCTTCCTGCAGTGATCGGGACGTACTTCATAGCCGGCACAGGTGACTTTACTGTCGGCGGTATTATTCCGGAGGGGGAAAGCCCCTATCTCATCGCGGCTCTGAGCGTTCTATTTATTTACGGTATTGGTAAAGCAGCCGTCATGCCTGTGCACCGCTGGCTTCCGGCGGCGATGGTTGCGCCAACACCAGTAAGCGCGCTTCTGCATGCAGTTGCTGTCGTTAAGGCAGGCGTGTTCTCCGTCGTCAAAATTATTGTCTATGTTTTTGGGTTAGATTTGTTCAGCGGCGATGCAACCAGCTGGGTTGTGTACGCGGCTGGTTTTACGGTTCTCGTGGCTTCGATCATTGCTCTTGGTCAGGATAACTTGAAACGTCGGTTAGCGTATTCGACCGTGAGTCAGCTTTCCTATGTTGTCCTTGCAGCGGCAATGGCGACACCACTAGCCATTATTGGCGCTGCGATGCACATCACGGCTCATGCGTTTGGCAAGATCACTTTGTTTTTTGCAGCTGGTTCCATTTATACAGCCGCACATAAGACGGAAATCAGTCAGCTGAATGGCATCGGCAAACGAATGCCGTTCACTATGGCGGCCTTTACGATTGGCGCACTCAGTATGATTGGTGTGCCGCCGACTGCAGGCTTTCTTGGGAAGTGGTATATTTTATCCGCGGCTATGGAACTGAAGGACTGGTTCGTTCTTTTCGTGATCTTTGTGAGTACGTTGCTGAATACTGGTTACTTCGTGCCTATTATCTACCGCGCGTTCTTTAAGGCTGAAGATGTGCCGCCTTCCCATGAGCATGGAGAAGCGCCATGGCCTGTCGTATTAGCCCTGAGCATTACAGCTTTAGGGACACTTGCATTATTTATATTCCCTGAAGTGCCGCTGGCGTTGGCGAAAGCATTGGTGGGGCAGGTCCTATGAGCGAACAAAACAATACGCACTGGTTAGACAATCCTGCAACGCCCAAGCGCTTGTGGACTGGGCTTGCCATTGTGCTTGTGCTTCTTGTCGTAGGGGAACTGTTTGTGACCCATCACCACAAAGGGTTCATGTTTAACTTCGGCTTTGGCGCCTGGTTTGGCTTCCTTGTCGGCGGTGTTTCGATTGTACTGTCCAAGGGCTGGAAGAAAATTTTGAAGCGGAAGGACACGTACTACGATGAGTAGTCTTCTGTTCCACCCAGCGTTACCGATCCTCATCGGCGCTTTTCTTGTTCTCCGGCTTAATGGCACAGCCCGTAGTATTGTGCTGCTAGGTGCACCGCTCGTTTGCTTGGCTTTCGTTTGGATGACCGCTGACGGGGTTATTCTGTCCATTCCCTATATGGAATGGACACTTGAACCGTTTAAGGCAGACAAAATGTCTCGCCTATTTGCGACCGTATTCGGACTTATGGCGTTTGCGGGGAATCTCTATGCCTTGAAGCAAGAGAAAGTCCTCGAGCTTTTTTCTGCCAACATTTACATCGCATTCTCGCTTGGCGTCGTGTTCGCTGGTGACCTCATCACTGTCTTTGTGTTCTGGGAACTGATGGCGTTGGCATCGTCGACAGTTATTTTCTCGGCAGGGACTGATACAGCACGCGCCGCTGGTATGCGGTATTTGATGATCCATCTTCTTGGTGGTGTCGTCTTAATGGCCGGTATTGCGGGTGAAGTGTCTGCTACCGGGTCAATCGCCTTTACATCCATGTTGCCGGATACCCTTCCGAGGGCTTTGATCCTCGCAGGGTTCCTATTGAATACTGGCGCACCACCGTTCTCTGCGTGGGTACCTGATTCTTATCCGGAGGCCAGTTATTCAGGAATGGTCTTCCTGTCAGCCTTCACGACTAAGACTGCTGTATACGTATTGGCACGCGGCTTTCCCGGCGCAGAAATCTTAATCTTCATTGGCCTGTTCATGATCTTCTACGGCATCATTTATGGGCTGTGTGAGAACAACGCACGGAAGATGCTTGGCTATTCGATCGTGAACCAAGTCGGATTCATGGTAACCGCCATTGGTATTGGTAGCGCGTTGGCTATCAATGGTGCCGTGGCGCATGCTTTCGCCCACATTATCTATAAAGCCTTGCTAATTATGGCGACCGGCTCCGTCTTTTACGTCACGGGTAAGCGCAAATTCACCGAATATGGTGGTCTTTTCCGAACCATGCCGTTGACTGCGATATGCTGCATCATTGGTGGATTATCAATCTCGGCCTTTCCATTTACGTCTGGCTTCGTCTCTAAGGCGATGACGGCGGAAGCGGCGTATGTCGGCGAGTACTATTGGGTCTGGTATCTTTTAGCGGCCGGTACGGCTGGCGTTTTCCTCGATGTGGGAATCAAGCTTCAGTACTTCGTGTTCTTTGGTAAGGATTCAGGTCAACGCCCACCGGAGCCACCGATACACATGCGGGCGGCGATGGTCTTCTTTGCAGTTCTCTGTGTGGGTATCGGGGTAGCGCCTCAACTGTTTTATCAGTTGCTGCCATATGCGCAGGAATACGAACCGAATACGCCAGACCATATCGTGACTCAATTCCAAATCCTGTTGTTCTCGGGGGCTGCGTTTTTCTTGTTCCTGAAGTATTACGGCTGGCACCTCGTCAACAGTTTGACGTTGGATTTTGATTGGTTCTACCGTGTCTGGGGGCGCAAGATTGCGGTGGCATTCACGCAGAACTCAGGCTCTGCGCGCGACAGCATTATTGATGATTTGTCTAAGGGTGCGAAGCAAACCATTGACAGAATTCATCATCGTCACGGACCAGCAGGCGTGCTTGCGAGAACGATGCCGACGGGGCGGATGGTCTTTTGGGCCATTGTTATGCTTGCAGTCTATTTGCTGGTTGATTTTGCCTTTATGTAAAGACGGTGAATTGGGGTAGAGTGATTGCCATGATGGCATCTCTTATCCGTTTTTCTTTCGTTCTTATTTTCCTCTTCGCTGGCGTCTCAGTCGAAGCGCAATTCCTGCGTCCACATGAGCCCTTTGACTCAACCAAAGCGCAGAGTTTAGAGCTAACAGCAGGTGCGATCGTCACTGTGGGCGACGATGGAAATGCTGTTGCGCACGAGTTCCACATTGAATTGGCTGATACGGATTCCTCTCGTTCCACAGGGTTGATGCATCGGGCTGAAATCGCTCCGGATCATGGGATGCTGTTTGATTTTAAACGGGATCGCATCGTAAATATGTGGATGCGTAATACCTTCATTCCGCTTGATATGCTATTCCTCAGCGAAGACGGCGAGGTCATGACGATTGCTGAGAATACGATCCCTCATTCAGAAAAAACCGTGCCTTCCCGTGTTCGCGTTCGTTCTGTTTTGGAAGTCGCAGCCGGAACGGTTCAGCGCCTCGGTGTTAAGACAGGTGATAGGGTCAGGCATGCGATGTTTGATAATTAGGATCGCGCGCGCTGAGAAAACGGCCCTATTAGCTCGATTGAAATTCACACAGATACTGGCGTGTCTATTACTCTTCGCCGCGACACCAACTCTTTCTCAACAGTCAGACTCTACCGGCTTCGTAAACCTTCGTGATCTCAAAACGCCGGCCCGTACGGATATTGTAGCCGAACTGTATCAGCAGGAATGCGCTGTTTGCCACGGTGAGACTCTCCGCGGCGGCGCGCAGGGCACTCCGCTCGTGGGCCAGGACCTGCAGCATGGGAACGCGATCATAGATATTGCAAGAAACTCTTCTGAAGGGTTTCCTGACACGGGTATGCCCGCATGGTCACCGGTTCTGAGCGAAGACCAGATATGGGCGCTTGCGCTGTACATCTCTGAGCAGCGCCAAGGAACAAATTTGGATGATTTCCGATACAACGCGCCGCTCGTCGTCCCCGAAGGCGTGATCAAAAGTGAGCGTCATGACTTTACAATCGAGACCGTTATTCAAGATTTAGATCCGTTGCCGTTTAGCATCGAACCGTTGCCTGATGGTCGCATCTTATTGTCAGAAAAGAGGCGTGGTATTAGCGTCATATCGCAGACCGGAATCCAGTCAGACCTCATCAGCGGTACGCCAGCAGCATTCGCGGACTCTTTTGATTTCGTAGGGCAACCGATGGGCTTGGGCTGGATGATGGAGGTCGCCCTCCACCCTGAGTATGAGAGCAATGGTTGGATTTATCTTCACTTCGGTGATCGATGTTCAAATTGTAATGAGATGAGTAGCGCATCTGGTCAGCCGGTATCTATGAACAAAGTTGTTCGCGGACAGATAGAGAATGACATCTGGGTTAATGAAGAGACTATTTGGGAGTCACCAAAAGAGACGTATACGCTCATGCCTGAAATCGCAGTTGGTGGGCGTATTACGTTTGACGACCAAGGGTACATCTATTTTGGTGTTGGCATGAAGGGGCCGCTCGAACATATCGGAGTTCAGGACCTTAAGTTGCCTTACGGTAAGATCATGCGTCTTCATGACGATGGGACGATCCCATTGGATAATCCCTTTGTGGAGGTTCCCAATGCCGTCCAAGCTATATGGAGCTATGGGCACCGCAATCCCCAAGGGCTCGAATACAGTGTGGAAAGACGTCAACTATGGAGTTCTGAGATGGGCCCACGTGGAGGAGATGAGATAAATCTCATATGGCCCGGTTTGAACTATGGCTGGCCACTCATTTCGAGAGGGGTGAACTACGATGGCACTCCGATTAGGTTCGGCGAAATCCTTGGTATCAAGTTTGATCCTGCTGACATGATTCAACCGATTGTTGATCTAACACCGGCGCCAGCTGTGTCGAGCTTTATTTTCTATCAGGGCGACATGTTTCCTGAGTGGAACGACAGCATTATTGTCGGAACACTACGTGCCAGTGATTTGCTTCGCATCGTCGTTGAGGACGGTGAGGTCATTCAACAAGAAGTGCTGCTAGAAGACATTGCACGGTTTCGGGATATTGAGGTTGGCCCCGACGGCGCGATATATATTCTGTTAGAGCATGACTCAGGCGGTCAGATTATTCGCCTTACATCGGTTTCCGGTAGAGCGTTAGCCAACTAATCTATCTCTTCCGCGCGAGCGTTAGCCCGTCGCCGATGGGTACCATACTCACGGTTACTCGTTCATCGCTATAGACGAACTCGTTAACTTCCCGAATAGCTTCAGTATCAGCACGGTGATCCATGGGGTCTGCAACGCTGCCATTCCACAGCACGTTATCGATACCGATCACACCGCCTGGTCGCACTAGGGCTATGGCTGCCTCGTAGTAGGCTTTGTAATTGCCTTTGTCGGCATCAATGAATGCAAAATCAAAACTGTTCAACTCCCCGTCTTTTTGCATCTTGTTTAGGCTGTCTAGGGCAGGGGCTAGACGAAGGTCAATTTGCTCTGCCACCCCTGCCTTTTGCCAGTGCTCCCGTGCGATTGCCGTAAATTCTTCGCTTACATCAAGTGCGACCACATGCCCTTTAGGCCCCATGGCTTTAGCGACCGTCAGTGCGCTGTAGCCGGTAAAGACGCCAATTTCGAGATACCGCTTAACGCCGATTAGCTCGACCAATAGAGTCATGAACTGCCCTTGCTCAGGCGAAATCTGCATCATCGCCATGTTGCTTGAATTTGGGTGAGTGGTGGTTGCTTCGCGCAACGCTAATTGATCTGCATCCTCGCGCATTCCGACCGTGCGTAGATATTTTAGAACAGAGTCACTTAGACCCATGGAGGAGGATGACATAATAGTGTCCTGTAAATCATGTTGGCGCCAAAACGCCCCCTAGTACGTTGTCGTGGCTATTCTTGTCCGATACGCTTTGGCGCAAAGATAACGATAAGGAGGAGTATGGGACTATGACACCAAGACGAGGCTATGCAGAGGGCCCTTTTGGGCAAATCCACTTTCAAGACACAGGTGCGGGCACCACCACTCTCGTACTCTGTTCACAGTCGCCATTAACCAGCGGCCAGTTTGACTATGTCTATCCGTTGCTCGCTGAAGCGGGGGTTCGCACGATCGGTATCGATACGCCTGGATTTGGGATGTCAGATCCGCCACCGGGTCCACCAGTCATCGGCGATTTTTCCACGTCAATTCCTGCGGTTTTGGATCATTTAGGTATAAAAGCAGCGCACGTCGGCGGCCATCATACGGGTTGTAAGATCGCGATGGAGGCGGCGATCGCTTATCCTGATCGTGTGCTCTCTGTCGTGCTGTCCGGCCCTGGACCAATGAGCCGAGAGGAGCAGCAGACGTATATCGATACCGTGCTTGAGGCAGAGAAATCCTACACCGCTAAACCAGATGGTTCGCATTTGTCGGATATGTTCGTAAAACGACTGCCATGGATAAAGGACCACCCAGAGGGGCTAGACCTATGCACCGGCTATATTGTTCAGCAGCTCATGGGACGCGGCCCGTTTTGGTACGGTCACCATGCGGCGTTCAATTATGATGGGGCTGCGGCAATGCAAAAGGTCACCCAGCCCGGCCTCGCGCTCTTCAACACCGGGGACATGCTGTATCCCCTGGCAGAAAAGACGAGAAGCCTATGCCCGGACTTTGCCTATGCAGAAATTGAAGGTGGAGGTGTGGATATCACAGACCAAGACCCTGAGACTTGGGTGAGGGAAGTGACGAAGTTCCTCTCTTCCCTATGAGTCCAAAGAGGCTTGACGTTTAGGTGTCTAGAAACGGTCGCACAGCATCGGCGACATCCCTTGGTCCCGCCTTAAAGCCTTCCATGGGTAGATGGCTGAGTTCAATGAGCGGCACATCGGGAAAATAAAGCCTGTGACCGTGCTTGTGGGGTTCGGTTAGGACCTCATTGAAGGCGAGAAAGAGAGTTGGCTTATTGAGGGCGGCGAGGGCGGATAGTCCCTCATCAGCGTCATAACTCCAAACTGCGTCGGGCCCATCTTGGCCATTAGGCCCGGCGCGCATGCGGCCTAAGAATGCCTGGTAGCGTTCTTCGTTAGAAAGGTCGTTAGTCGCATTCGACACCATCCGGTTGTACATGGCAGGCACGTAGTCTGGGTCGGTGAGAAAGGCGTAGGGTGTGACAAAGCGCTTTTCCATCGCGGCGCGTTCTTCTGCTGGGTAATAAGGAATACCAACCATGATCATGCGGCGGACCAGTTCCGGTCGTGCGCGGGTCAATTCAATGGCGCCTAAAGAGCCAGTGTGAAAACCAAACAGATCAACTGGATTGTCTTCGCTGTATCCGAGGTCGGTTAAGGCATCAGCAAGTCCGAGACCGAAGTTCTGGATGTTAGCTTTGTCGCCGCTTCTCACTTTCAATGGTCTGTCCGATCCGCCGAAGCCTGGTGTATCTGGGCAATGAACGAGACGATCCTGTGCAATGACCGGCAGGAAATCCGCGAATACATCTCCAGACATTGGGCTTTGGTGCAGACAGATCAGCGGTGTCTTGCGTGTGAGCTCCGCATCTGCAGGTTCTGCTGAGAGCACGTGGACTTGGCCGTCGCGGCTGTTGACGTAATGTTTCCAGATGTTGACCTCTGTCATAGCTTTAGGCCTTGTCTAAGAATGGACGCACGACGGATGCAATTCGTTCCGGCTCTATGAACCAGGCCCAGCCGTCCAGGTCCATAAGGTCGACGAGGGTCTTGTTCTGAATCATCGTGCCTGCAACTCGGGTTGGTTCTGCGAGGGTCTCATTGAGAATGGGCAGAAGAACTGGTTGCGAAAGAGTGCTCAAAACAGGGTCAGGGTCGTAGCGGAAGACGGCATCAAATCCGTAGTGAGACTTTGTTCCTGCCCGCAGGCGCTCGACGAACATCTCTAGGTGTCGGTCTTTGGAGATACCGAAATCCCGATTAAAGACACTGCTCATGTATGAGCGAGCCATGTAATCCGAATCACTAAAGTAGGGGCGCGGCTGTCCGTATTGTACCCGCTTTGCTTCTCGTTCATCTGCCGGGTAGTAGGGGATACCCGGCATGACGAGACGTCGGACGAGATCTGGTCGCTGCCGCGCTATTTCGATAGCGACGAAATTCCCAGTGTGAAAACCGAGGATATCGACGGGGCCTTTACCAGCAGGTCCATAGCCAAGGTCTTCGATGGCTTCCAGCACGCCTCGGCCATAGTCCTCCATATTTGGAATCGATGGCGGGGCATCCGAGCCTCCATACCCCGGGGTGTCTGGGCAAATAACGAGCCGGTCAGTTGCCATGACAGCTTGAAATTCTTTGTAATAGGACCCGGACGTGGGGCTTTGGTGCATACAGACCAAAGGCGTGTGGTCTCCTGGTCCAGATACGGGTTCAGCCATCCAAAAGTGAACTTGGCCCCAACCACCGCGAGCGTATTCCCGCCAAGTTTTGACGCCGGTAGGGGCCGCAAGTGCTTGTTTGCCCCCCATTGCACTGATTGCCGCGATAGATGCGGAAGCCGCCAAAACGTCGCGTCTTGAGAGTTTCATGCCCTAAATCCCCATGCCGTAACCGAGGCATCAACAGTGCCAGCCTTTCTCAACGGGGGTCAACGAAGGTTCTCGTGCAATAATTGTTCAGAAAGCTTGCCAAAACCGGCGTTGCCCCTTAGATAATCGGGTATGTCGGGGTGTGGCGCAGTCTGGTAGCGCACCTGGTTTGGGACCAGGGGGTCGGAGGTTCGAATCCTCTCGCCCCGACCACTTAATTTGACCCAGGGCTGGGTCTAGTGACGTGCAAGGATGTAGCAATGGGTGCTGAAGTACGCATTTACAAACCTTCAAAAACTGCAATGCAGTCCGGTCGGTCTAATACCAAAAAATGGATATTGGAGTTTGAGCCATCTGACGGATTGAAGTCTGATGCACTCATGGGGTGGTCTGGCTCAAATGATACGTCGCGTCAGCTCAAAATGCGCTTTCCAACAAAAGATGACGCCATAGCCTATGCACAGCGCAAGGGGCTAACGTATCGGACTCAAGAGCCGAAAGAACGGATCGTCCAGGTTAAGACCTACGCAGATAATTTCGCATACAAGCCTGCTTCTTAGGACCCGTAGCTCAACTGGATAGAGCACTCGCCTTCTAAGCGAGATGTTGCAGGTTCGAGTCCTGCCGGGTCCGCCATCACATCAAGACTGAACAGTGCACTGTCAGGGGCGGGATGTTTTCACGTTCAGTTAAGCGCCTTCGATGTAAGCACGCGGATCAGCGAATTCCTTTGGATACTGATCGCGCATAATGGCGCTCCATTCCGGCGGCATGCCATCAATAGACCAGGACTTCCTCCCGAAGCCGCGTGATACATAGTTGCCTGGATGATCTTTCATATTGATCCAAGCTGGCCATGTATTGATATCGTTGAAGGTTTCAGTGGCGTTGGCGCTTGTGACGTCTTGGTCGGACACTTCGGAGATCGACCCGTGATATGTGGTCCAGTCATTAATATGCAGCAGGCTGCCTTCGTCGGTTGTCGGAACAGCTCGGAATCCCGTGTCGCCCCGACACCACACATCGTCGCCGATAACCCAGGCAGGGCCAATGTCGTTCTTTTCGGTGACTTCGACTCCTGGGCGCTCTGCACGGTGACCGTCTCTGCCTTGTTTGTCGTGCAGTGAGGATGAGCGCCCTAGTCCAGGTTGGCGCACGGGAATCTTCTCGCCTGTGTACGGATTGCTGAATGTCTCGAGCAGCTTGCCCGTTTCTAGGTCGGTATAAAAAATAGCACTCATGTTCTTGGTGCGGTGGCCGTTCTCTGCATCTTCTGTGACCGAGAGAAAACCAACATACATATCCCAGAATGGAGTGAATTGACTGTCGACCAACCCATACCTCACAGCGCGGATATACCAATAGACCACTCGACTATCGAACGAGTGACTGAGCTTTCTATGGATCGTGTAGAGGTCATCCGGATTACTCGGATTCAGTGAGTTTGTGGCGGCGTTAGCCGGGCGAGGGGAAAGCGTTGCAGCCGCCAATGGAGCGGCGCCCATCAGTCCTAGAATGTGTCTACGGTCCATGTCAAAAATCCTAAATTGGGTTGGCGTTGAAACGTCGTGCTCTACCAGTTTCGCGTTTCTTTCATGCGGCGTGCCGCGTCTGTCATGTCGTTCGGTAGGTAATCCAACGATAGGCCCGGGTCGATTGGCACGCGGTATTTTTCATACACCGGCATAACCAGGGCCATAGGGACATCGGGCAGGCGATGACTGCGACGAAAGTCTGCCATCGGGATAGTGGCAGAGACACTTTGTTCGTAAACAGAGTCCGCTATGCCGATGACCCGTCCTCCTGGACCGTAAATGCTGGTTCCACCAGCGCCTGAGGCCCCGGTATTGTCGGGTGATATGGATTGGTTCACCGTAACTGTGTAGTTGCGGTTGAAAAATGAAGACGACTGGGAATCAACTTGACTGAAGCCACCAGAGGAAAACCGAAGGCCGATTTCCATGCCCTTAATGCTGATCGCTCGATGAATGTCTGGGTCATAGGGCGAGACCAGCAAAGACAAATTACCAATATCAGTGCGAGCCACGGGCAATACGGCATCCTCGCCATACATTTCAATGTAGCGCGGTAGCACGTCGTAGGCCGATGTGGTGAACATCGTCCAGCTCGAGTTCGGATTTAGGCGTACGTTATGCTGTTTCCAGTGATTGGCTACGACACTTCCGTCTGGTCCGATCAGGATACCGTTCAACAAGAGATGTCCGGGCCAATTCTCTTCGTCTTTGACATAGGAGCCAAACGCAATATAGCAGCCGTGTTCTTTGGCTTTCTTTCCTAAGGCCTCTGTTTCTGGACCTGGCACCTCAATGGAAACTTTGAGTGCTTCTTCCCGTGTCCATGGAGCCCAGCCCATCAAAGGCTGTTCGTGGAAACATACCAGATCTTGCTTGCCCGACAGGAAATTGTTTGCCTGATCTACATGATCCAACATTCTTTGCAGGTTGGCGCGCATAACCGGCTTGGGGTTGTCCGCGTCAGCAGGAATCATTGGCGACTGGATGGCTTTAACTCGGATGGAATTCTTCTTTAGAGCGGTGCGTTCGTAGATTCCGTCTTGCGCCACGCTGATATCATTATCGATCGCCGCTTGTGCGGTATTGGTCGTCGCAGCGGTGGTGAAAGCCGCAGCGCTTCCCACGCCCGCCGCAGTTCGCAATGCTGATCTCCGCGTCAGGTTTGAATTGATCTTATCGTCCATTGCTCTGGCCCTCTATCTGCTGCTGAAGTGTTCTTTCCGGTGTTAGAAACATCTACAGTAAGCGTCACAACTCTATGATTAAGAGAGTATCGCGGTTTGATTGTGGTCCCGTCCACAGAAATAGGTCAAATCGGCGGTGAGGGTTACCTAGTGTCCAATCTGCGATGACAAAAACAGCAGAAATGAATGCCTTTCAAGGGCGCGTGTTTCCTTGAAGGCACCGTGGGTAGAGAGGTAGATTGAGGTCCATCGCAAGACCAATTCTGGATGTTTCGCAATTACTTAGTTCCCTCTTTTTTACGACTTAGGACAAGAACCGCCATGCCCCGCATATCAAGACGTGACATTATTAAAGTCGCCGCTGTTGCGTCAGCAGCGCCGCTAACAAGCACAATCACTCGTGCGGTCGAAACGGACCGCAGACTCGGTCGTGGTGGACCGATCGTCTCGCCAGTAGGTCTCGGCTGTAATAATTTTGGTGGGCGGCTTGATGCCGCTGGGACCGAAAGAGTTGTGCATGCGGCGGTTGATTTGGGGATTACGTTATTTGATACGGCTGATGTGTATGGACGCGGGATGTCTGAGGAATACTTGGGCCAGGCGCTTGGATCGCGCCGCAGCAAGGTACTTATTGCTACAAAGTTTGGCGGGGCGATGGGGAGTGGTCCATCCCCAGAAGGCGGCGGTACGCGTGATGCGATCATGTACGCAGTAGAAGAGTCACTGCGACGGCTTAAGACGGATGTCATTGATCTCTACCAGTATCACCGGCCTGACGGCGTGACGCCCGCCGAAGAAACACTGCAAGCGTTGGACGACTTGGTTCGCCAAGGGAAGGTACGCTATATCGGGAATTCGAATTTTACTGCAGCCCAAGCGCATGAGAGTGCCCAGGTGTCTGCAAGCGACGATCTTTCCAGCTATGTCACGGCTCAAAATCACTACAGTCTCTTGACCCGCGATATAGAAGACGAACTCGTTCCTGCATGCGAAAACCTGGGCCTTAGTGTGTTGCCGTACTTCCCACTTGAGAGCGGTACGTTGACCGGAAAATACACACGTAACGTTGCTCCAGCTGAGGGTACACGAATGGCGACGTTCTCCGCCATGTCACCAGCACTCGCTGCGCGATTCTTAAATGCAGACCGGTTCAATAAAATTGAACAACTTACAGCGTTGGCTGACTCGTCTGGCGCCAAACTGCTTGATTTCGCGTTCGGTTGGCTTCTCAGCAAGCCGTATATCGCCAGTGTGATTGCTGGTGCCACGCGCCCTGAGCAACTTGAGGCCAATGTCAAAGCTGCACTGTGGCGACCAACGCCTGATGTCGATCGCGAAATCGATAGAATTACGCGCCCCGTCTAAGGTGACGCTGAGCTATGCCCAACTGTTTTTGCGGCTTCTCTAAATACGTTAGCAAGACTTGACGCGGCTGGCGTGAGCGGCGTGTGTTTAGGGTACACAAGATGTACTTTCGATGTGATCGAAATGTAAGGCTGCGCCAACTCAACCAACTCGCCTGCTGCTATGGCATCAAGCGCAAAAGGATGAGGAAGTAATGAAAGGTATGGCACCGTTTTTGCCATATCGCGAATAAGGTTGAAGGAGTTGGTCACCGTGGAGATGCGAGGGTGTGGGACGCTCTTGCTATCAAAGATATCAAATAGGAAACTTGCTCCTACAGAAGCTGAGCTTGTGATCCAGTCAAACTTCGATAGGTCTGCCAGGGAAAGCTCGGATTGCCCTGCGAGCGGGTGGTCGGCGCTCACATAGACGCCCGAATCAAAACTTGTAAGGTGCTCGGTAGAGAGCGTATCCGCTAGTTCAATGTCCGGGCGGAGCAACATGATGCCAAAATCCCAACGCGCTCCGTCGATTGCAAAATTTAGGTCACTTAGTGGGTGAGCCGAAACATTGGCGTCAACGTCAATATTTGGGTGTGATCGATAGAAGCGAGCCAGCGCTTGGTTACCCAAGATTTCAGTTAGCACTGAATTTATGCCGAATGTCACCTTGCCACTTTTGGCGGCCGCTGCCTGCTGCACTTCTTCGAAGGCGCGATCCGCTTCTCGAATCGTTGTGCGAGCGCGTCGCTCAAAAATGCGACCGGCGTCAGTCAATTCGACACCTTTCATTCCACGTTTTAGAAGGGGAGTGCCCAGTTCAGTTTCCAAAGCCTTAGTGGCTACAGACAAAGACGGTTGTGACAGGTTTAGGGCGGCGGCTGCCCTGCTGAAACTGCCGTGCTCGACAATGGCTAAGAAATACTTGAATTGCCGCAAATCGATCATTTGAGTTTATAGCTCTTAATATAGTTTATATTTATAACTATAGCCATTCTATATTTGAAATGTATACGTGCGCGCGTCAGTTTTGGGGATAAATTGATCTATAGAGGGAGACAGAGAATGAACCGACGGACGCTTCTGACTGGTAGCGCGGCCATTGCAACAGTTGCTACGGCAGCCGCTGCTACCCCGGCCTTTGCAGCACAGCCCAATGGTGCCTTTCGTCTTGATGCTCCGCGCGGTCGAGAAGGTATTTTCCGGCGTTTACCGAGCCTTGATGTGCAAAGTAACCAGGAATTTCTCACTGACATCCGCGCCTTCGCTCAAGGCGGCCGAGGCAATATGACTCAGGTCGCGCGTATGCGCGTTCGGGAACTCCTCAAGGAAGCTGGTTACGGTGCGCGCGCCGAGTTGCCGATGGACGAGGTCATCGCCCTTGTGGAGAACGACCCCACAGTGATGGCCAGCGCTAGACTTTGGCTGTCCAACCAGCAGCTCACATGGAAGGGCGTCAAGGATCTCTTTGATGCCAATATGGATCAGTGCCTGACAGAATTAGATGCGGCAGAGTCTGTTGGGCCGGGTTCTCTCGAATTGAATCCGAGCCTCGATATTCCCGACTATGCCAAGCATGAAATTCACATTATGCCAGGTGGTTATGTCGGCGACCCCCTTGGTGGCTTCATCTATCATTACGGCACGGTGAATTTCTTCCTCGGCCATAATAAGCAAGATGAAAACCAGATCGGCGTTGCCAACGCCGCGCCGATCCCCAAGAACGGTAAGGTACGCCGCATTCTGGAAATCGGTTGCAGTGTCGGCCAGATGACAACAGCGTTGAAACGTCGTTTCCCAGACGCCGAAGTTTGGGGGCTCGATGTTGGTGGACCGATGGTGCATTACGCCCATATGCGCACAGCCGACCTTGGGATGGACGTCAATTACCGCCAGGCCTTGGCCGAGGACACCGGATTCCCAGATGATTACTTCGACATGGTCGTCTCATACATCATTCTGCATGAGATCCCGAACTCAGAAAACACGAAAATTATGAAAGAGGTCTCCCGCGTTCTGCGTGGCGGTGGGATTTACTACCCGGTCGATTTCTACACGTCGTTTGAACCGCCCAAAGATGCGTTCGGTAAGTTCCGTCGCTGGTGGGACCATCGTTGGAATGGAGAGCCATGGGCTCTAGAGCACATGGACTATGACCTTGCAGGTGACCTAACTGCGGTAGGCATGTCTGTTGATAAAGAGGGCGCTGGTGCTGTTCTATATAACACAGGTGCATCACGCGGCAGACCGAACTTGGTTGCCGTCAAGGCTTAGGGAAGGGAACCTAAATCATGGTTAAAGATGCTAGTGGACTGCGCGGGGCGGAAACGGATTTCGTCAAACACGATTCTGATAACATGGTGCTGCTCGGCAACGCTCATATCGACAACCTTATGCATATGGTTGTCGCGCTTGGTGCGGAAGTTTGGACGGGCCAACAGCGGGTTAAAATCATTGAGAAGCTGTTGACTACCCATGGCAATGTGACAACTGAAATGATTGAACAGTACCAGCCAACCGAAGAAGAGACAGAAGGTTGGGCGGCAGAGCGTAAAGCGATGGTCGACCGAGTTTACAGCGTCATGGCGCAAAATAATGAAGACGCCGGCGCTTTCGGGTCTCAGGATCCTAATATCGACAAGCGCTAGGCGAACTAACAGACACTCCCAGATTGCCGACTTAGGTCGGTTGTGTATCGTAACCTCAGCCCTTGAGCCATTCAGGGGCGGGGGCATCGATATTTGGGGGGACAGTCTTGTTTATCCGCGGGATTGGCACATCTGTGCCATCAATTCTTTTGTATGCCCTCATGGTGTTGGCAGGCCCTGTGCATGCCCAGCGCGCTGGTGAAAATGCGGTTGCCGAAGCGGATGATGCCTTCGGAACTGTGATCGGCAATGAAGAAATCGGGCTGTATTCCTCTACAAGCGCTCGTGGCTTTAGTCCGAGTCAGGCAGGGAACTTAAGAATAAATGGCCTTTTCTTTGATCAGGCAGCAGCCCCAAACGTGCGCGTTCGGCGCGGGTCAACCATCCATGTCGGCATTAGCGCGCAGGGTTACCCACTTCCAGCGCCGACTGGTGTAGTCGATTTTAAGTTGCGGGTTCCAGGAGACCGTTACGTCACAAGTGTGCTTGCGTCCGAGGGGGCACTTTTTTCTTATGCTAGGCATAACGCTGAGGTCGATACGCAAATTCCAGTTGTAAAAGGCGTTCTCAGCATTGGGGCTGGTTTGGGTTACAAACGTAACACCGCCCATCAGGTTGCAGTAGGAGACGAGGGGTACAGTGCGGGCCTAATTGCCCATTGGACGCCAAGCGACGCCGTCTCAGTTATTCCGTTCTATAGCTATTCCAAGACCAGTGCTGTTAATGGAGATAGGCCGCGCATCTTTCTTGGCGATAATGATCCACCAGAATTTCGTGCAGAAGATATTACTAGCCCGGACTGGCTTTTTTTCGGCTTTCGGCAACACAACTATGGCTTTGTTAGCGAAGTGGCGCTGCCGGATGATTGGACACTCAAAGCGGGGGTTTTTCGTTCGGTCAATAATACACCGAGGTCTTTCACCGCTTTCGTATTGGGGGCTGATGCGTTGGGCGTTGGTGACTATGCAATTTCGCAATCGCCGCCGCGCTATACTCGATCCACATCCGGTGAAGTCCGCCTGTCAAAATCTTTTGTCGAAGGTGTCAGGAAGCACACGATATATTTTAATACCCGTGCCCGTGATCGCGGCCGGACCTTCGGTGGCGGTGATCTTCAACGGTTCGGTAGCGTAACGCTAGGCGCCTTTCCTGAAATTGCTGAACCTCAGTTCCAAACGAGAGACCCTTCGGAATCAACGACCCGCCAGGTTACTGGCGGCGTTGCCTATGAAGGAGTCTGGCAAGACGTCGGCCAATTGAGCATGGCGTTGCAACGAACGTCGTACAAGCGAACTCAGGTGCGGGCGGGGGTCGACGCCTGTCGAAAGCCGCAAGTCGCCTTGGTTGTACAATGCTGCGGCTGCCGTTTTCTTGACCCCTGATTTAGCTGCCTATGCTAGCTATACGCGCGGCATTGAGGAGCTTGGCTCTGCGCCAGGAAATGCAGTCAACCGCGATGAAGCTGTGCCCGCTGAATTGACCCGTCAAGTCGACGCCGGTCTTCGCTACCAGATCAATCCAAAATTGAATTTGGTTGCAGGCCTGTTTCAAATCGATAAGCCATATTACGCGATCGATCAGGCCTTACTGTTTAGGCAACTTGGCATGGTTCGACATCGTGGCATTGAGCTTTCATTAGCGGGCTCCGTGACAGACTCTCTAACCTTGGTCGCCGGCGCCGTGTTTCTGCAACCGCGCATTTCCGACACGTCGACCGGAGGGGGGACAACTGAGCTAACGGCTGTTGGGCCGATACCTCGCCTTATTCGCGTTAACGTTCAGTACCGGCCTGCGGCGGTGCAGGGCTTTGCCTTGGATGCCAAGGTTGAGAGCGTCTCATCACGGTATTTAGACGTTGGTAATTCCCGTCGCTTGTCAGGCGCAATCACGCTAGATGCCGGAGTCAGATACACGACTAAGATTTCAGATGTTCCGGTCCGGTTTCGCCTTCAGGGCCGTAATTTGACCAACACACGCAGTTTCACACCGAACGCCTCTACTCAGATCCGTCCTTTTGAAGCCCGGAGGTTTGAGCTATCCGTCGCGGCTGATTTCTAGGCATTCAGGCTAGAGTATGGCCAGTCAACGCGGCCCGGTTGGCGACAGCGCCTATTAGGCCTTTATAGCCAGCTAATAGCTGTTTTTTCGACGTCCAATGCGTACGGTTTCGCTATTACAGCGCAAAGCAAACTGCTATTTAACCCCCTGAATAGTAAACCGTAAGCGAGCCCTGAGAATTATACGATGACGAAAATCGATAGCCTATTTGAGCAAACCCAAGACGAATATTTGCGTACGCGTTACGTGGCGAACCTCCACAATCACGCCATGATGAACCTTAGGTTCGATGTGCGTGACGCATATGAGAAATCTGTTCGACCTGATTTCGAACGTAAGAATGGGCGTAGCCCGGAAACAGGTCATGAAATCTATAAAGCCATTAGCAAGAACTTGTTTTTCCGCTCGTACAGCTCGATTCGCTATAACGCTCAAGAAATGATGCCGCAGTCAAAACAAGCTGCTGTCGAGAGAAAACTCCCGCAGATGATTGATGCAGCGCGTGACGTGGCCAATGAAAACCCGGCCGGTGGGACACTCAGGACAGATCCAGACTTGGAAATGCCAAATTATATTACCGCGGTCGACGTTCACTTGACGCCAGGTGGGTACCACACCGAGTTTACAGAGGACGATGTCGCCCAAGGTGTTTTGCTTGGGGTAGGGCACGCGGGACCACCTATTAACCCTGGAAGAGTTTTCGGTAGCGTCGGACATTCTGTGAGCCCTTGGCTAAAGCACACGTTTCCCGACTTTGCGCCAGAGAACATTCTCGATTTGGGAACACAAGGCGGCAGCAATCTGATCGCTTATGGTAAAGAGTTTCCAGGGCTTGAGCTAAACGGCATCGATGTAGCCGCGCCTAGCTTGCGATACGGCCATGCAAAGGCTGAGCAGGCAGGGGTTAAGATGCATCTCAGTCAGCAAAACGCAGAAAAACTGGACTATCCAGATTCATCATTTGATCTTGTCGTTTCTAGCTTCTTTTTCCACGAGATTGCTGTTCCAGCAACAAAGAAAATTATCGCTGAAGCGTTCCGCGTGCTTCGTCCGAACGGAGTAATGATCAATGTGGAATTACCTCCACATAAGTCCTGCGAGCCATTTATTGATTTTCTGTTTGATTGGGACTGCAATCACAACAACGAACCAAACTTTAGAAATTTCCGTTCTCAAGACCCCACGAAACTTCTAACTGAAGCTGGTTTTTCAGATAGCTCAACGTTTGAGAAAACGATCCCAGACGTGTCGTCCTTCACCAAAGAGCAGTATGCAGATTTGCTGAGTGGAAAAACTGAAACACCGCTCCATGGGCGAGGCGGGTGGTTCGTTTTTGGCGGCCAAAAGAATTAGATTGATAGAGTGAGACCGACTTTGTGGGGGCTAGAAAGCCCTGAGCGCCTATCGTCCATGTATCCGTCTGTCATGACCGTACCCACCTGTCGGTTAGGTAGCGTCTTGATGGCGTGAAACTGGTCATAAGGCCTAAGCTAAAATTGATCCAGCAAGGCTAACCGTGCGTAAATCTGGTATACCAAAGACTATATTAGGCGGCGGGATATAGACTATGACGGATACCACACCAGAACAGATGTCTGAAAAGCCAAGCGGCGAGATGAGCAGCTCGATAGGCCTTGCGTGGGGTGTGGCCTTTTGCATTGGTTACACGGCACTCATCTATTTCTTGAAGCCAATGCTGCCGCAGATTGATTTCGCACCTGATACCGGAGCCACCCACTATTTCTGGAAATTGCCTGACCCGACATTTTGGTCCCGTGCGACAGCTTGGGGCGGATACATCCTTCACCAAGCTACGATTTGGGGAATGATCTATTACGCGCAGACCAATAAGCTGTCGTACACAAAGGCTCTTCAGCCCATCAATATCCTTATTCTTGGAGCCAACGCCCTCTTTGTATTATTGCACTTGCTACAAACTCAAATTTGGTACGATGGCACGGCGCAAGACACACACATTATGACGTCTCAAGGATCTGTGATCATCATGTTAGTGATGATTCTGATTATGGAGAATAAGCGCCGCGGATTGGCATTTGGGAAATCCGTTGGGTTTTTGGTCGAGCCCGGGCGCGTGATGCGGAAGTATCATGGTTACATCTTTTCATGGGCCGTAATTTACACGTTTTGGTATCACCCCATGGAAACCTCGGTCGGTCACCTTATGGGAACCTTCTATACCTGCATGATTATGTTGCAGGGCAGCCTCATATTTACGCGGGGCTCATGTGAATAAGTATTGGACCGTCACACTTGAATTCTTCGTGGTGATCCATGGCACGATTGTTGCGCTGATGCAGGGGAATGGTTTCGTGGGGAATGTTCTTCTTTGGCTTCCTTGCTATGTTCATTATTACGCAAATGCATGGTCTGGGCCTAAGTAAATGGCTTCGTTGGGCCTTTTATCGGTTCATATTTGGGTTGCGATTGGAATTGTCCTATGGCTCAAGAGGCTGGGAGACAATGGAAGAAATCCCCCGTGTACCTGCCGTCGAATATCTCTTGGTCTTTGGTCTTTGGGGCAGTTGGTTTGGCTCGGTATTTGGGTGCTGGCCCGTGTTACCGGAACGGATCGCGCCAAAGCTTAAAAATAGCCGGTTTTAGGCATCAAATTCCTGCGACCACGGCACGGTTGTAGGCTAAAGGGGCTCGTGCTGGAGTACTGAATCTGGCTATAGTTCGGAATATTTTTCCAGTCAGATTGAGCCTGTTACATGACGCCAGCCATCGAGACCTTCTTCAAGAAAACCGCCAAGATTGAAAGCGAAGAGCTAAGGGCCGTTCTTGTTTCTTTTGCCTATTTGTTTTGCTTGATGGCTAGCTATTACACGTTTACGCCCGCTGCGAGATGCACTTGCGTCTGAAGTTGCATCGGAAGACCTTAAATACTTATGGACAGGTACTTTCATCTTCTCGGTGATCGCGGCTTTCATATTTGGCTCGCTCGTCTCTCGTTTCAAGGTTTCATCCTGTTTGCCGTGGATATACGGATTTTTTCATCGTAAACATTGGCATTTTTTGGGTTTTGATGGGGGCTTTACCCATTGGGCAGTCCTGACACCATGGTCGCGCCAATCTTCAATACTGATGCATTTATTGTATTCGGAGAGGTGCCAGTTAGCCTGGTGGTTGGTATCGGGTTCTACATATGGCTCAGTGTTTTTAACATGTTCGTCGTCTCTGTATTTTGGAGCTTTTTGGCGGACCGTTATTCTAAAGACCAATCGAAACGGCTGTTCGGTTTTATAGCTGCCGGTGGAAGTGCGGGGCGCAGCTATTGGGCCATCAGTTATGGGCGTGGGCAGCAGCGTTTGATCTCGTAAGTGCTCGGGACACAGTCGTGGTTGCGGGGAATCATATTATTCATAACTCTTTTTTGTATTCATGATCTGACGAAGAGGACAAGCGGGCGGGCAAGCGGAAGGTGCTGGGCAAGATGCCTCTAAGGGTAAGGTCGGCGGCTCAGCGTGGTCCGGATTTGCGCTTCTCTTTAAAGATAAATACCTCATGGTGTTTGCCGTATTCGTTATGTTGTACACCTTTATATCGACAATCTTCTACGTTGCTCAGGTTGACCTCGTTCGAGCGGCCTTCGACACGCGTGCGGATCGTTACGCTGCCAATGCAATTGTTGACGGTGTTGTTAACGGACTTGCGATTGTCACTCAGTTGTTTTTAACCTCTAGAGTAGCCGAGCGCTGGGGGCTAGTTGTGCTTCTCGCTATCATGCCTGCATTTATGATTTTCGCGTTCTTCGCCCTAAGCGCATTCCCTGTTCTTATGATGATCTTGGGTTTGCAGGTCGTTCGTCGCGCTGGAAACTATGCGATGACGAGGCCTGGCCGAGAGATGCTGTGGACAGTTGTCGACCGCGATCGGAAATACAAAGCGAAAAGTGTTATTGATGGCCCCGTGTATCGTGGCGCTGACCTCGTTAATATTTGGATCGAGAACGGGTTGCGATCTGCAGGGTTTGGGTTGGCGCAAATCGCATTGGTAGGAGCGGGCGTGGCAGCTCTGTGGACTGGTACGGCTATTTACCTTGGCAAAACGGCAGAGAAGCGTAAGTCTGAAAATCCTGAAGGTGCAGCGTGAATGGCACCATCGAATAAGCTTTGACTAAGAAGACAAATATTTATCCATTTCTATAAAATCAAAGGTAGAGCACTCTATGTTGAAATCTTTTTCTATATCGACAATGGCCGCTCTGGCTATGTCAACGTCAGCATTTGCAGCTGATCTGGTTGTCGTCGTCGGCGGCACTGGTAAAACAGGCTGGGATACAGTCAAGGAAGCAGTAGCGCAGGGTTACGATGTTCGTGCAACGACGACTAACGTTGACCGGGCTAAGGAATCTAAAGGTGAGGACGGCTTTACGTGGGTCAAGATGGATGCCCGTATTCTTGATGATATCCGCGCCGCTTTTGATGGTGCTGACTATGTGATTTCGACTCTCGGAGGCTCATGCTTTGACAAGGGTGGTCCTCGCTCAGCTCAACATGTCGACTATCAAGGTGTCGTCAACATGGCCGGCATATCTAAGGACAAGGGTGTTAAGCAGCTGGTTTTAACGTCTGCGCTTAATGCAGGTATGCCAGACCAACCCTTGAATCAGTTCTGTGACAACGTTCAAATGTGGAAATGGCTGGGTGAAGACTATCTTCGCGATGGCACTCTCCCGTACACAATTGTGCGCCCAGGCGGTCTTGGTACAGATGCTGGTGGTAAGCAGGGCATTACACTTGCTCCAGCTGGCAGTCTAGAAACTAGCTTTATTCAACGTGAAGATGTTGCGAAGGTCCTCGTGGCAGCGGTTGGAAACAAAGACGCCATGAATAAGACGATCGCAATCGGTGGTGATGCGAACAGCAAGCCGGATGAGTGGCGCGATGACTTTGCCGCTTTGCCTGCTGATCCGTCACAGGCCCCAGCGTTAAGGCCTGGCCAAGGCGAGTGATCACAAGAAGACGGTTTTCTAAAACCGCTCTTGGTTTTGGACTAGCGACAATTTGGGCGGCTCCACGACGTGGGGCCGCTCAAGTACGTGAGCGTATCCTTGTCGCCGGTGCGACTGGCCGAACCGGACGCTTTGTCGTTTCTGACCTCATCAAATCAGGCCATGCGGTGCGTGGCCTTACACGTAATCCCGACAAAGCACGCGAAAAATATGGTGATGCGGTTGAATGGGTGAGTGGTGACGTAAGAGATCGCTCGTCTTTGGTTCCGATTTATCAAGGCGTAGATCGCGTTATTTCCGTTCTGGGCGCTACACAACGGACAGGTGATAATACGCCCGAGGAAGTTGAGTTCCGAGGCAATGTTAATCTCATTGATCAGGCTCGGATAGACGGCGTTAGACAGGTGGTTATGATCACGTCCTTGTCAGCAGGCCGGGTCGATATAGACCCGACGTTGGCAACGCGTTTCACAGGTATGGTCTGGAAGAATAAGGCCGAGCACTATTTGCGAGAGAGTAGGGTGCCGTACACGATCGTTGGCCCAGGTGGGCTACGGGACTATGAACCGAATTTGCAAGGTATCTGGTTTCAGTCTGAAGATCAGATCAAAGTTGGAACGATAGCGCGCGCTGATGTCGGTGCGGTTATGGCTGAGGCAGTTCGAAATAGGAGTGCTTTGAATAAAACGCTCCGAATTATTAACGATCCAGACCTTCCCGTTGATGGCTGGAAAGAGGCTATGGCGAACGTTCCTGTCGACGCTTAAGCTTTTAGAACACTCAAGAAGTATTCCCCTGTACATACATCATGCCACGGCACGGCGTGGTCTTTGTTGTGGAAGCCAACATGCCCTCCGTCTTCACTTACGATGAGTGATAACGGCCCGTCGGCTGGCCAGGAATGGTCCATGTACATACTAAGCGGAATCCAGGGATCAGTTGCCGCGTGAATTAAGAGCGTCGGTATAGATATCTTATCCAAAACATAGGTCGCAGAGCACCGTTTGTAATAATCTTCTGCTCCATCAAAATTATTCGGTGGTGCGACGATCAGATCGTCATAATCGTATACAGACCTGACGCTCTTAAGTATCTCGGTCATGGCAGCTTTATCTTGTGCTGCGACTAGAGCATCGGCTTTCATTCGATCAAGAAGGTAACGGTGATAGAGCATGTTTCTCGAAGCCATGATTCGTTGCTGAGACATTTTGAGATCGATCGGGGCCGACACGCTGACCATAGCGTGAACGTTATGCTCTTGAGCTGTTTCGGCCGCGAATTTGAGAAGCGTATTGCCGCCGAGCGATACGCCAACCATCACGAAGCCATTTTGAGATACACGTTGTGGGAGCGCCGTAAGTGCGGCGGATAGGTCTTGAAATCTCCCCGCGTGATAGTGCTCCTTGCATAGGCCGAGAGAGGGGCCTGCGCCTCTTAGGTTTAATCGTAAAACTGGAAACCCAAGTGAAGCGAAATGCTTCGCTGACGCCGTAATGTTTCTACTGCTTTCGGAGCCTGTCAGTCCGTGCATGAGTACGAGTAGTGGGAGTGTCGTTTCACTTCGTGTGTTGCTTAGAAGACCGAGCAACGAATCACCGGAGCCATCATTCATAGGCAATTGGATGCGCTCCGAGGCAGGCGTCGGTTGGCTATCATCTGCGGAGGTTACTGTATTTCTGATCGTCTGAAGATCGCCGCCCACCCAAGGGAAAAGTGCCCGAAACGGCGGAAACTCAACCGGTGCATGACCGTAAACAGTGTATCCCGTGGTCATCGTGTCGTGTGGCCTTGTTATCAGGTCCCAATATCAGATTTATACGGTTTCCGGCGGTTCACGCATACAGTGTAATCTCGTTCTCTAGATAGGGAGGTGAGCATGCAGATTTGGTTTCGTGAGCAGATGGCTATGTATACGGCGTATCATCGTGACGTACGCAATTGCGCAACCCACTTCGTCGGTGTGCCGATGATCGTATTTTCCCTTTTGGTCGCATTGTCCGCCGTACCCTTGGGCCAATTCGGAAACATACCCATAACGCTTGCAACTGTATTTTTGTCGCTTCTCTTGGCCTTGTACTGGGTCGCTGTGCCTTTGATGGGCTTGGTGGCGACCGTCGTCCACATTCCTCTACTTTGGTATGCGGACGCTGCGGCTAATGACCCCGCATCTATCTGGATAATTGCTGGTGTGTGCTTTGTCGGCGGTTGGGTTATCCAATTCATTGGCCACCTGTTTGAAGGGCGTCGACCAGCTCTTGCCGACAACTTTCTTCAGGTCTTTATGGCACCCGGATTCTTAGTTGTGGAAGCCCTGTTCGCGTGCGGACTTCTTTCAGAACTGAGAGGTGATCTGGAATTGAGATCAAGAAAGTATAACGAATGACCTGCTTGATCTCTCTATTCGGCAGGAAGAGGGGGGGGGGTGATTTCAGAAGGTGGATTGACCTTCCTGCCAAGTAGGCGGTTGATTGATTCCATTCTATCTGCGCGCCACTGAGCAAAACTCTGCCGTGCCATCAGCATGCAAGGTGTGACGATCAGAGTTAAGGCCGTCGCAAAAATCAATCCATATATGATGGCCTGGGACATATAGGCCCACCATTCGGTCGCTGGGTCGCCAATCGTGACTGTGCGATTGAAGAAGTCGACGTTGAACTGCGTCGCTGTTGGAACTAGGCCGAGTACCGTAGTGCCGGTTGTCAAAAGCACCGGGCGGAGGCGATCTTGCCCCGTTTTCATTATGGCATCGCGAAGAGAGCGTGTGCCATCGTTGAATGAGTTGAAGGTATCGATCAGCACAATGTTGTTGTTCACGACGATGCCAGCGAGCGCGATGGTGCCAATGCCAGACATCACAACACTGAAACTCGATCCTGTGACCAGGAGGCCAAGGAATACTCCAGACGTTGAGAGCAAGACGGCAGTGAGCACGACAAATACGGAATAGAAGCTATTGAACTGTGCCAGCAGAATGATACCCATCATGAATATGGCGAGTAGGAAGGCATTCGTAAGGAAGCTGCTGCTGGCTTCAGAGTCAGCTTCTTCGCCCTTAAAGTTAACTGCAACATTGTCAGCGATATCTTGGCCAGCCAACCACTGCTTTAGTCGAACCACTGAAGCCCGGCAAAGTATCCCGGAAGAGGATCGGCCGTGATTTTCATTGTCCGCGTGCCATCGACGCGAGCAATTTCACCGGCCTGTTGAACAGGAACACGGTCAACGAAGTTGCTTATAGGCACAGCGTCGCCACCAGTCTCGATACGAACTTGGTCGAGGCTGCGAACCGAGCGTAATTCTTCTGGGTATCGAACAACTATATCTAGTTCTTCTTCACTATCGTCCGGGCGGTATTCACCAAGCTTGAGGCCGTTGGTAATTAGCTGAATAGATTGGCCGATAACTGTGACATCGGCGTTGTACCGTGATGCCTCAGATCGGTCGACTTGCAGCTGCCATTCAATGCCAGGAAGTGGGCGGTTGTCTGACTCGCTTGTGAAACCGCCGATCTCAATCATACCTCTGCGAACCAGGTTCACTGTTCCCACTAGCGCAGTTGAATCTTTGGAGGCAACTTCGATCTGTATGGCTTGGCCCGTTGTTGGTCCATGCCCTTGATTCTTGATAATTACATCAATGCCGGGAATCGTACTCACCCGACTTTCGATATCGGATAGGATATCCAAGGATGGGCGGCGAGTATTCCAAGGCAACATCTCAACCGTAATATCACCAATAAAATCTGGGGCGGGTGCATTTGCACCAGCACCTGGCGGGCGACCGGTCTTTGTGTAGATAAATTTGATGCCGTCGAGGCCGAGAACCTGGCTCTCAACTTCACCAACAAGCCGGTCTTGTTCTTGGATAGATAAGTTACCACGAGCATGGATAGAAAGAGTGGCGGAGTCAGGCTCTTGAGGTGGGAAGAAGTAGACGCCCTTGCCGTAGTTTGAATAGGCGACCTGAACAAACACCAAAGTCATGATTGTTGCGACAATGACTTTTCCAGGATTATCAATGCACCGACCGAGGAACTTTGAGTACCAAAGGGCTATGGCTGAATCTTTTGTTGCTGACCGCACGCGACTGGTTTTGGTCGACTTAAGGCTAGCCCCAATCGCGGGTACAAATATCAACGCCATCACGAGGGCAGCGCTTAGGACGCTAATCAGAGTTATTGGAAGGTACTTGAAGAAGGCGCCCGTGTTTCCTGGCCAAAATAGTAGTGGCAAGAAAACGACTAAGGTGGTCGCCGTTGAAGACGTAATGGGCCATGCCATGCGGTTGTGCGGCTTGAATATAGGCGTCTTGAGGTGAAACGCCTTCTTCTTTCAGGCTCTCTGCATTTTCGACGACGACAATCGCGCCATCAACCAATATGCCGACTGACAAGATAAGCCCGATTAAGGCGAGAGCGTTAAGGGTAATACCCATTGTGGCGAGAACGAGAATACCAGTTAGGAATGAACCGGGTATGGCAATGCCGACGAGGAGCCCGGAGCGGAAACCGAGGAAGGCCATGCAGATCGCCATAACAATGATGACAGCGGAGATCACGCTGTTTTGAAGGCTGTCAAAGCGGGAGGTTATGTTTTCTGTGTCATCCACTGGGAAGGAGACTTGCAGTCCTTCAGGCCAATCTGACCGCATATCTTCGACGACCTTGCGCGCAGCCACGATTGTGCCGATGACGTTGGCGTCTGGTCGACGGCTGATATCAACCGTTACAGCAGATTTTCCATTAATGCGCACAAAGGTTTGGCGATCCTTAAAGGTGCGGCGAATCTCTGCAATATCGCCGAGTGTAACGACAGCGTCATCGGTAGATTTTATGGGTAGGTTGTAAATGTCCTGGGACGTCTCAAATAGGCCTGGAAGAGTTACGGCAAAACGACCATTTCCTGTATCAAGGTTGCCGGCCGCGACTAGCTTGTTCGAGCGGCTGAAGATGCGGAAAAGTTCATCTTTATTGAGACCGTAGTACTCAACGAGCAGCGGATCGATAATGATTTCTACTTGCTCTTCACGAGCGCCGGAGATCGTCGCATCCAGTACGGTTGGGATTTGGCGCACTTCATCCCGCAGGCCACGCGCTAACGTCAGCAGCGTACGCTCTGGGAGGTCACCCGATAGAGCAACAGTTAGCACGGGCATACGCGTGAAATCGACTTGGCTAATCGTTGGCTCAAGGGCTTCGGTCGGTAATTCAGGTTTGGCGCGATCTACGGCGGCTCGAACATCCTGTAGCGCCTGTTCTTCGCCAACGCCGGCGTCAAACTCTAGTACAACGTTGGCGCCACCTTGATACGCTGTCGCCCGAAGTTCTCTAACGCCCTCGAGGTTTTGTAGCTCGTCCTCTAACGGACGAACCAGAAGGCGCTCTGAATCGTCTGGGGACACACCGTCAAGAATGACAGAGGTAAAGATGACCGTAATTGCGAGCTGAGGAAGGGACTCTCTTGGCACATTCACGTAGGCCGTTACGCCGCTAATGATCAGGACTGCAAATGCAGAGAAGACGATTTTGGCCCTACGGGCTGCCAAGGCAATTAGCGCATTCATAACGTCGTCACTCGCCCCAACTCATTGAAACACAAAGAAAACCAGACGCTTGCCTGGTATGAATATTTACGGCCGTAGACCGGTTTTAGATCAGCTTTGGCTCTATTCTGCAGGTGTTGGAGGTGCGCTACCCAAAGTCGGGTCACTTTTATTCCGAAGGCTCCGATACCACGTAATAAAGTTACGTTGAGCCATCAATGCTGCTGGGGTGACGATTAGGGTTAGGGCTGTCGCGAAGATGAGTCCCTAGACGATGGCGATGGCCAAATGTTTGCCAGAACCGAAGGGCTGGGGCTCCGAGTTCGATAGAGCGGTCGAAGAAATCGACACCGATCTGCAACGCCATGGGAACGAGGCCGAGTACTGTCGTCGCTGTTGTTAAGAACACAGGCCGCAAACGTTCAACACCGGTGCGCAATATAGCGTCGTAGGTTGATATGGATTTGTTCCGAAACAGGAAGAACCGGTCGAGCAAGACAATATTGTTGTTCACGACGATGCCAGCCAGGGCAACAATACCAACGCCAGACTGCGTAATAATGAAGGGGCTGTTGGTAATGAGAAGCCCAAGGAACACGCCGATTGTCGATAGGACAACTGAGCTTAAGATCAACGCGACGGCATAGAAGCTGTTGAACTGGGCCAGAAGTATCATTGCCATGAGGAACATGGCTAAGGAAAAGGCTGTGACCAGGAAAATCGGAATTCTCTTGAGATTCCAATTCCTCGCCTTTGAACGTGAGGTCAACACTGCGGTCCAAGCCAAGCTTGGCAATCTCAGCCTTAATTTCCGCTACTTTTTCATTGGCTAAGACGCCGGGCAGAGAACCCGCTGTGAGAGTGATTGTACGGCGGGAATCCGTACGTTCGATTTCGGCAACCTTCTGAACCGGGTCGCGGCGTACAAAATTGCTGATAGGGACAAGGCCTTGCTGCGTTTCAATACGAATATCGTCCCTAATTGACGAACCGTCCGGTACTCGGCGGGGTAGCGCACAACAATATCGATTTCATCTTCACTGTCGTCAGGGCGATAGTTGCCCAGTCGAAGTCCATTAGTGATCAATCGTATGGACTCGCCGACCAACGTGATGTCGACGCCATACTTTGCCGCCTCACTACGGTCGACAGAGAGTTGCCATTCGATACCTGGCGGCGGGCAAGGTGTCATCAACATTACGAAGACCATCGACGTTGTCGAAAATTTGGCGAATTTGAATAGCGGCTTCTCGTAAGGCCGTTGGATCTTTTGAATCAATAACCAATTCGACTGCGATGTCTGATGTCAGGTGAAGTTGCTTCTTCGCCTCAATTTTGACGCCCGCGATATCGCTGGTGCGTCGCGTAACCTCTGCCAGAATTTCATCTCCAGGCCTCCGTCCGCTCCACTGTTTAAAGATTAAGCGGATTTCTCCAATGAGGTCGGCATCACTATTGCTACTACCAGGCGGCTTACCTGTACGGACGTAGACATGCTCAAAGTCATCAATATCAAGGATGCGGCGTTCCACTTCGGAAACCAAAGTATCCTGTTCTTCAGATGGATAAGTTGCCGAGCGCTTTTATTTCAAGCATGGCGGCCCGCGGTTCTTCAGGGGGACTGAGTTTGAATCCCGGACCAAAGGCTGTGAACACTGCTGGGACGAGAAAAAGAAGAACTAAGGTGGCTAATAAAACCTTGCCCGGGTGATTGAGCGTCCCTTTAAGCAAAGTCACATAATAGCCTGAAACCCCGGTTTCTTTCTCTGGGTCAACAAGGCCTGCTTTCGTCATCAACTGTTTCTAAGCCCGTGTCATTGCGGCGTGTCGCAGACCCAATGGTGGGCACAAAGATCAGCGCCATGGCGAGTGATGCTGTTAACACGAGTATGATGGTCAAAGGCAGTAAGCCCATAAATTGGCCAATCATGCCCGGCCAAAAGAGAAGGGGGACGAACGCAGCCATCGTCGTGCCCGTTGATGTGATGATTGGCCAAGCCATGCGCTTAGCGGCATCGGTATAAGCGTTGGATGGCTTTTGCCCAGCCGCGATACGACGATCCGCATTCTCGACAACAACGATTGCTCCGTCGACGAGTAGGCCGACCGATAAAATAAGGCCGAAAATTGCGACAAAGTTGATCGACATGCCGAGCATGTACATAAAGAAAATGCCAGTTAGAAAGGCACCTGGAATGGCCAATCCAACGAGCAGCCCAGACCGAATTCCGAGCAATGCCATGCACAAAGTCATTACCAGGAAGATGGCGAGAACCACGCCATTCTGAATGCTGTCCTAGCTGATCCCGAATATTGATTGATCGATCCGTTATAAATCGGACATTAACGCCTTCGGGCCAATTCTGTACTTCATCGTTTACGATGCGGCGTACTTCTGATGCTGTTATCGAAGACGTTGGTCCCGCGGCGGTTCTTGATATCAACCGTAATCGCTGGGTCGCCATTGACCCGGACCAAGGTCGTTGCGTCTTTGAAGGTGCGTCGGACTTTGCCGATGTCTGAAAAGAGCACGGTACCATTGGCATCGGCCTTAACGGGCAACGATAAAATGTCATCAATGCCTTCAAACAGACCTGGCAGAGTTACCGCGAACCGGCCTTGCCCAGTGTCGAGGCTGCCGGCCGCGACAAGACGATTAGACCGGCTGAACAGTTGGAAACAGCTCTGAATTATTTAGCCCATAGTGTTCAACCATCAATGGAGTCGATCACAATTTCAACTTGTTCTTCTCTGATGCCAGAGACAGTCGCTTCAAGCACGTTGCTGATCTGAGCGACGCGATCTCGAAGGTCACGGGATAACTGCAATAGGGTGCGTTCCGGCAGTTGGCCAGAAACGGTGACGGACATGATTGGGAAGCCAGAGCTATCAAACTCAATGACTGAAGGCTCTTCGGCATCAACGGGTAAATCTGGTTTGGCTCGATCAACTGCGGCCCTTGTGTCGGCCAGGGCGTCTTGGAGGTCGGTATCGAATTCGAACTCTAGGGTGACGCTTGCGCCGCCTTGGAAGCCGGTTGCACTTACTTCTTTGATTCCGGCAAGAGCTTGGACTTCCTCCTCAATAGGACGAATGAGCAAGCGCTCAGCATCGGTCGGGGACACGCCGTCGAGTGTGACCGAGATAAAAATGAGAGGGAGCGTAATCTCAGGCTCAGCTTCCTTGGGAATGTCGACGTAGGCAACCATACCCGCCAAGAACAACACGACGAATCCCGAAATAACCATGCGAGAGCGGCTAAGAGCGGCGGAGATTATGGTGTCCATGAGCGTAAAACCAAACGTTACCGGTGATGAGTACTAGGCCAAAGCCTATGAAGCGTACCTCGTTCTCACGGGAGCGCTGATAAGGTTATAGTGTCACTTGTCTCTTTGACCAATTAACGAATTGAAATCAATTAGGTAACCGACGGTAACACGGCCGTATAATGGCTGGGCTAGGATTGATCCGAGCTCGCGGAAACGGCCACAGGAACGACCTTCTGGCCAACTCCGACGTAATCTTGTCCCACAATGACGATCGTTGCGATTTCGGGAAGCCCTGAGACCCATGTGCCTTGAGGGCCGTCATCTAGTATTTGGACGGGCCAGAAGCGGATTGTGTTATCTGCATCTACAGTCTTAATCCCGATCTGACCATTGTCTGACAGCGTCAGGACAGAAGGCGACACGCTATGGGCCATTTCTTCGCCCGCCGGTAAACGCAATTGAGCCGCTAAGCCCGCGAGGATGTTTGAATCTGCATTGGGCACCAGAAGTTCAATCTTGAATGTCCGCGTGCTTGGATCTGAGACGGAGGCGACGTAGCTAATCTCTCCGTCAACTTCGGTGCCGTCAGAGAGAACCATGCTGCCGGCCATACCAATTTTGACTTCGCGCACGTTGCGTTCGGAGATTTGTCCAGTCACTTTTAGCGGATCGAGGTCTACGACGGTTCCGATTTGATCACTGACATTCATGACAGCGCCGACATCCGTATTGCGCGTATCGAAGATTCCATCAAAAGGCGCGCGGACAGTTGTGTTGGCAAGGTCTAGCTCAAAGCGGACAACGTCGGCTCTGGCTTGTTGAAACTGGGCTTCTGCTTCTGCACGGCGGACTTGAGTCCCAAAACTTTGCTTTGCCAGTTGCCGGGCGGCTTCGACTTGAATCTTCCGTTGCTCTAGGGATGCGCGAGCTTGATCTAGACGCGCAGCGCGGTCGTTCACCGCAATCTTGAGGATCGCGTCACCCTGTTTAACGGGCTGGCCTTCCATCACCAGTATTTCTTCGGCCCGTCCAGAGACTTCGGCACGTAGCTCAACCATGCGAGACGCTGCGGTGCGTCCTTGAAGGATAATGTCGCTTTGGAAAGGCTGCGCCGTTGAACTTTGAACACGGACAGAGGGTGGAGCTTGTTCCGCTTGGTTAAGTTCTGAATCCGCATTCGCGTTCTGTGTATCCGCACCGTTGCCGGTCAGCATACCGGACGCGATCCACGCTACGCCTGCGAGGAGAATTGCGATTGCAGTTAGTTGCGCCCTATTCATGAACCGTAGCCTAAACGTTAACGTTGAAATTCGGTTTGTGTAGATAATACGCCTAAAACTGATAGGTGGATCAGTTGCTTAGGCATATATCCCTGTTTTCGAAGTCGTCCCTTGTCTGAGATCAATGCTGGTTGATTTGGCATTTGGTCTCAATTCATTATCTAGACAGGTCGATGCCACAATCACTGGGTTTGTTCTACGGAAGTTTGGTAACGGTTTGTGACCGACCTGAGACGAGAGAGCATATTTCTGCCATAAAATGCCCTAGGTCAGACACATTGCCACTTTACAAGTGACTAGAATTCACTAGGTTTCTCAACGAATTTTCGCCATATGGGGATCAAACATGACGCGCCTTTTTGCCTTAGTTTTTGCCGTTTTTGCCTTTACAGCCGGTAGTGCCTTACCTGCGGCAGCGCAGGATGAGATGACTGAAGAACAATTGATGAAGCGCGGTAAGCGGGTCTTCGTCTTATGCCGATCCTGTCATACGCTTGAAGAAGGCGGTCGCAACAAAGTGGGCCCAAATCTGAACGGCATGTTCGGCCGTGAGGCCGGCAAGGCTGAAGGCTTCCGCTACTCTGACGTGGTCAAAGAGTCTGGCATCGTATGGTCAGCTGAGACGCTTGAAGAGTGGCTGATCAAGCCTAAGGATTTCCTGCCTGGCAATAAGATGGCCTTCGCTGGGGTTCGCAAAGAATCAGATCGTAAAGCACTGATTACCTATTTGACGGCGGAGACGTCTGCTGCTGAATAGTCTGACGCGCATAGCGTGTTGCGAAACGGGGCCGCAAGGCCCCGTTTTTTGTGCCTTAAATTTGAGCAAAAACTCGATTTTGCGTGGAACGAGCCCATGCACCAGGCCTTTTTTAGAAAAATAGTCATCTAAAACAAAGGTTTAGGCCCAGATTCAAACGAGTACCCGGGTGCGAAATAATATCATTTAAAATCAATATGTTAGGAACCGCCTACCCAGCGCCATCATCGACCACTTTGCAGTATGGTTTCCAAAGTGAAATGGCGATTGGCACGGCAAGGTTTAGCCAAAACGCGGTCAGCATCAGGGTGTAGAACGCTTCTGTTGAGAGGATTTGGTTTTGCACATAGGCGATATCCATCACCACGAAGGCTAACTCCGCACGCCCAAGCATGCCAAAGCCGACCATCAGACTGTTGGGCCAGTCCATGGCGCTGGTGTAACGCGCAGCCAATGATGCAGAGACGATCTGAGAAATCAGGATAGCAAGTGTCAGGGTTACGGTTTGTGGAATCACCGAAAGTAAGACATCCCACTCTAAGACGAGGTTTGTCCCGAGATTGACGAAGAAGATTGGACCAATGGCCGAGAACGCGACCATGTCCAACGTGCCCTTAATTTCTTTGTATGACGTGCGTGAATCTTCGGCCTTGAAGTATTCCTCTTTGAGGATAAGGCCGGCCATATAAGCCCCGATAGCAGGGTGGAAAACAAATTCATGAGCGACGAGACCGACGCCGACGGCCAGTAAAAGCACAGCTAAGAACGCATACTCGCCTTTACCGAACGCGAACAAATTTTGAATGCCAAGCCTGCCGATAATAGGGAGCCGACCAAACCAACCCTTAGGGCTCGCGGGTAAAACCCAACCTCCAATGAGGGTGATGAGAATAAAGAACCCGGCGGCCTTCAACGCCGTCAAAAAAATCTCGAAGGCACCTGGTTGCGTGCCGCCAGCAGCGATTGGAACGAGAATGGCGACGAGGGCGAGGGACGCGATGTCATCCAATACAGCCGACGTCATAATGCGCGTCGCCGCAGGAGAGCGGCTCATGCCTTCGCTTTTCAAAGACACCATGGTCAGAGAGACGGCTGTAGCCGTCATGGTAAGGCCGCACATCAGCGCGATATTGTGGTCGCCCCAAAAGTAATCAGCGACAACATAGGCACTGGTAAACGGTGCGACTGCGCCGAAGAACGCAATGCCCCAGCTCTTTTTGATGCTTTGTAGAAAGTGGTTGGTCTTTTCCTCAAAACCCAAGGCGAACATGATGAGAATGATGCCAAGCTCTGCAAGGCCGCGCACAAAATCGTCGCTCTTTTCGGGCAAAATCCCGACATTGACGAAAAGGCAGCCGATGGCGAGGTAGTAGAGGACCGGGGTGAGGCGGGTTTTAGCAGCCGCAATAACGGCGAAGTAAACACCAACCCAAATGACAACCAGTTCAAGTAAAACGTCCACGTAGGCCCCTTGAAAAAATAATTATATCAGTGGCTTAAACCCTAGTGCGGTTCTGATTGCTCGGCTCTGATCTGGGTCAATAGCGCTCAATTTTACGATTTTACTTTACAATGATTATAAACTATAATAATTCTAATGAACGGTTCGGGGCGTCTTTCTCCGGTAGGCCGTAGACCACCACTACGCATAGAACAGGATAAGAGTAAGAGTCATGATTGGTAAAAAAGTCCCCGCTGTAACCTTCCGCACCCGCGTCAGAGACGAGAGCATTGAAGGTCCAAATCCATTTCGCTGGCAAGATGTGACAAGCGCTGAATACTTTGACGATAAAACGGTCATTGTATTTTCATTGCCCGGTGCCTTTACGCCAACGTGCTCGACCTACCAACTCCCAGATTTCGAAAAGCTCGCAGGTGATTTCAAAGCGCTCGGCGTTGACGACATCTATTGTGTCTCGGTCAACGATGCGTTCGTCATGAATGCTTGGGGCAAACAGCAAGACTTAAAGGCGATCAAACTTATTCCGGATGGGTCTGGCGAATTTACACGCAAGATGGGCATGCTGGTTAACAAGGACAATGTAGGCTTTGGCATGCGCTCATGGCGCTACGCGGCCGTCATCAAGAATGGTGTGGTGACACATTGGTTCGAAGAGCCTGGCTATGAAGACAACTGTGCCGATGACCCGTATGGCGAATCCGCCCCACAGAATGTGCTGGAGACTCTTAAGGCCGCCTAATCGTTTAGACCCGCTCTACTGAAATATAATCCCCCCATCCAGCACTGGCCGGGTGGGGGTTTTGTTTTATGAAGAGGGGCCGCGTTATTGCATCTTGAGAACGAATTTGGTCAGTTCGCGATTGAACCGTTCGGCACCTTCCATGAATGGCGCATGTGTGTGCAGTCTTAGGTGGCCTATGCTTTTTTGATCGCGTGCCGCGCACCGAAGCCCGGTAACGCCGCTCGAGTTTCTCGATTGATGTTGAACCCTGCTTTCTCAATCTCACCTTCAAAATCAAACGCCACAAATTCTGGAGTCCATGGCTCACAATTCCAGCGATGATCATACCACCGCCGGTATTGATTGTAGGCATGGTCTTGAGTGCCTGAAGTCTTGAAATCAATGGGGTAGTAGTAGCCGCCGGGCCGGACCAGCCTATGAGCTTCTTTAATGACGGCCTTATTCGCTTCAGTGGGCATTTCGTGATTCAGAATGACAGAGGTAACTATGTCAAAGTAGCCATCTTCAAACTTGGTTTCCTCCGCAGAGCGTTGAGCAAAATTGACATCAATACCAAGGTCTCTGGCCCTCATATGGCCGTATCTAATGAGCGGCCCGCCCACATCAATTCCCCACACCTCGGCTTCTGGAAAACGCTCCTTTAAGGCCGTCGTTAGGCGTCCAAAACCGCAGCCCATGTCAAGAATGCGACGTACGTTCTTGTCTTGCGGCAAAGGAAGTCGATCAACAGTTCTTGTTTGTATCTGGTCTTGTTCATTGTCGCCCAAACGCGATATCGATGCGTAAAAGCTATTTTGGCCTAGATGGTACACGTGACCCCCGAAAGGATTCCCGACATACCCCCCAGGCATTGCATGAATCTCGTGCTGAATATACTTAGGGATGTTCAGATCAGGATTCAGTTCAAGCGTCCCCGGACCATCGTTGTCAGCGGCTTCCATCTCAGCCAGGTACTCATCAGCATGGTGATGGAAATAGTCACTCAGCGTTTTCCACGTCAGCTGCTGATTGCTGACCCACGTTCTCCCACTGGCTTGAACAAGTAAATCATCGTCAATTAGCTCCATTGCCTCTTGCATAGTCAGTTTGGCTTTCGGATCCAAACCTTTGGACTCCAGTATTTTTTCCACTCTGAGTTTCGCGGGAGCATTAAACCGGTGTTGAAAATTTCGAAAACCAGTAAAAAAGTCGTATCTATTCTCGAGGTCGAGATCCGGAATACGCTCAAAACGGCCGGTGCTGCCGCGTTTGTTGATATCGCCAGTCGGCGATAGGTTCTTGGTCGCGATATCGGTTTTTGCTTCAGCTTTGCGGCCGGTCAGCGCGGCACCCAAGAGGGAGCTAACAGCAGCCACTGTGCCAAATAGTGTACGACGATCTAGCATAAGTGTTTCTCCTTAACTCTAGCCGATTGGCTTACTTGTTTTCGTGGGTGAAGGCGGCAGAGACGGGCAGGTCGCCTTCACGTAGCAATGGCGAGTAGGTTAAGTCGATGAATCGATCGCGATCTTTCTGCCATTCAGCATCTTGCTCTGCCGTTGGCATATAGGTTTCGATCATTTCGGCGGTTACGCCTTTTTCGGCCAGCAAGGCTTCAACAACTTTCATGCGCCGCCTGTTGGACCAAACTTCGGCGCCAAGGGCTATGAGGCTAGTCATCATATTATCGAGGACTGGATTGCCGAGGAATACGGCGCGCTCCACGTCGGACGGAATAAAGTCTGATGCATACGTCGGACGATCCGTTTTAAGAGTGCTCGTGGCCATTATTTTTTCCTCTTTCATTATTGTTTTTCTGCAAACTGTAATTTTGAGCGAAGCTCTCACCCGGTTACATTTAAGGCCACTGTAGATTCAGCCCGCGACCACGGTTTGGTTTGGCCGGTATGCCAGAAGGTTCCGAAAGGATTTTAGGTTTAGGGTACGACCACACGTTGGTTGCGCAGCCGATTGCCAGCATGCCAAAATTCAACTGTGCCGATGATCCGTACGGCGAGTCCGCTCCACAAAATGTGCTTGAGCATCTTAAAGCGGCTTAAGAGGCGCGACGCTCTCTCCTAAAAAAACAGCCCCCCATCCAGCGCACGCTAGGTGGGGGTTTTGTCTTGAGAAGAGGGGGTTATTGCACCCGAAGAACGAACTCAGTCAGTTCGCGATTGAATCGTTCTGCGTCTTCCATGAATGGCGCGTGGCCGATGTTTTCATACCTTGAGAGCGTGCCATTAGGCAGGACGTCCATGATGCTGGTTGCGCCTTCGTAATTGACGATGAGGTCTTCTGTGCCATGACTAACCAGCACAGGAACAGTCGTTTTCGCGGCAAGGTCAGCGTTGTCTGAGGGGTAACCCATCATGGCACTGCGGACGTAGTGGGGCGTCATCATGTTGAAGGTGATATTGGTCTGTCGAACATCTGCGGGCAGCGGTTCAACGGTCACCAAATCGATGAATGACGTGACGCCTTCTAAGTTCACGTTGATGTCTGGTGACATCATCTGACCAAACCAGGTCATGTTCTGACCAGGCTTTGGCGGAGGCGGAGGGACAGGGCCCTGCATCGACGTGTTCGCCCCTACAAAATTGATGGCGGTGATATCCTCTACGCCGTAGTGGCGGATATAATTCATGATAATAAAACCAGCCCAGGACCAACCAACCAGTACAGGCTTATCAAGTTTCTCGTGCTCGATAATGGCGGCGATGTCGTCGGCCCAGAGTTGGCTTGATTGGTAGCTTGCGGGGTCAGTGGGTTTGCCGGAGGCGCCGTGTCCCCGGAGATCAAAAACGGTGATTGAAAATTTATCGGCGAGGTCAGAGTTAACCTGCATGTCCCAGCTCAAATAACTTTGGGAAAATCCGTGAATAAAAAGAATGTCCGGCCCATCTGGATTACCGCCGCGCCCAACGGACAAAGGCACGCCTCCGCCACCGACAACAGTTTTAAATGTTAGATCCATTGCGAAGCTTGCTCCGTTATTCATCAGGGTTGCGAACACGAAGCTAGTGACGAAGACAAAGGTTTTCATAGAGCTTATTTCCCAACGCTGACCGAACTGAAATATCTGAGTTCTCTAAATCTAGCATGCAGAGGAAAGCGCTGCATGCATTTAGCGGCCTGTGTTTCGGTGATCGACCGCGATCAGGCTGGGGTATGGCGAGCCAGGCGTCTAAGAGCGACCTATGGGCGCTGGCGGGCGGTATCCAATGGGATGACATTACCCGTTCCGGTCCGCGGGATTCGATCTGCAGGGTTAAGGATCGTGATGAGGGTGTCGGCGAGATCGGATACCTCAAGAGGCTTCCTGAATACACCGCTGTGTTCAAAGTTGTCTAAGCGATCCAATACGTCTTGCGCGGCATATCCGGTGGTGAAGATGATCTTGAGGTCTGGGTGTGTTTCTCTTAATTGCTCTGCCAGCTCTGTCCCGTTTGCGCCACCAGGCAGCAACACATCAAGAAATGCTGCGTCTAAGCCCGGTGTGTTGTTCGCGATCGCTAAGGCGTCTTCAGCATTTCCGGCTAGCAAAGTTTTGTATCCAAGTCGGCGAATGATCTGGTCTGTAACAAGCCTTAATTCAGGTTGATCTTCGACAACAAGGACCGTGTACTTATCTTGCGCTGAAGAGACAGCGGGCGCAGATCTAATCTTACGAGCCGTAGCTTCAACCTGCTTGCCAGGTAAGTACAATGTCACGTGTGTGCCGACACCAAGTTCACTACGGATCGTCGCGGCGCCATTTGATTGCTCACCAAGTCCGCTTCCTTTGCCAACGTCTTTGGTCGTGAAGAATGGTTCAAAGGCTTTGTCCAGAACATCCGCTGGCATCCCGCACCCGTTGTCTGAGACGGTTATAGCGACGTAGTCGCCAGCTTCGATGTCTTCATTAGGGAGGTTATCATCCGCGGTAAAGAGAACGTTTTTGATGTCGATTGTCAGGTGACCGGACTCGCTGATTGCATCGCGCGCATTCAGGGCAAGGTTAAGAATCGCATTCGTGAGTTGGTTTTCATCTGCGTGTACCGCCCAAGCATCCGGCGCAACATTGATGTCTAACCGAATGTTTCGGCCAATAGTGCGTTCCAGGATTTTTCCCAGCTCGGTGATGAAGGGTTTGGTCTCAATATCTTTTGCATCGAGGCGTTGTTTTCGCGAGAACGACAGAAGTTTGTCGGTTAATCCAGCGCCACGAGTCACGGCCCGCAAGATGCGGTCCATGTTTTGATCGATAAAGGAATCGTCTTTTCGATCCATTTGAATGAAGTGCGCTGTACTGGATACGATGCCCAAAATATTGTTGAAATCGTGGGCGACGCCGCCTGTGAGCTGGCCAAGCGACTGAAGGTGTTCGGAATGACGCAGGCGTTCTTCCAATTCCTTTTGTTGGGTAACGTCCTGCAAGGTACCTGACCGTCGGACGGGTCTATTGTTTGTGTCGAATGTGGTGTGCGTAATGAATTGGAAGTGCTTTACGCTTCCGTCCCGTAGGATCATGCGCGATACGCGATTGAAGGGGGTGTGAGCGGCGGTGGATTCTTTGCGTTCTCGCTCATGATCGTCGCGGTCATCTGGGTGCAGGTGTTCGCAGAACTTTTCGTAGGTGTAGGGCTTTTCGGATGGGGCTAGGTCGTTCAGTCGATACATCTCTGGCGACCAAGTCATTGCGTTCGTTGTTAGGTCAAGATCCCAGCCACCAACTTGAGCGATGCGCTGCGCTTCCTCGAGGCGATCTTCCGCGCGTTTGCGCGCTGTGTTGTCTTTGAGCATGCTGATGGTTTGAAAATGTTCGCCATTTTCATCGAGAATTTTCCACATCGTGGCGTTGATATTGATAGTCGAGCCGTCTTTGCGTCTGTAGGTGATCTCGGCGTCGTCGCAGAAACCAGTCTGTTTTAGGGTAGCAATAGCTGCACGACTGGCAGCCTCGTCTTCGGGGGAGGCAGAGAGTTCGTATCCGGTATGAGTTTGTAGTTCTGCTAGCGAGTAGCCAACCATATCCAGATAGGCTTGGTTTACGTCTATCAGTTTGAGGCCACCGTTCTCGTCACGTTCTCGAATAGCAATGCCGTTGTAATTGCTCTAAAACAGTCTCCGAAATCTTTTTTCGGAGACACGAAGTTTGGCGTTGCGTTCGACTTCATTGGTGACGTTTCGCACCATAGAAATCGTGCCCATGGGCTTGCCGTGCTCATCATCAAGTCGGGTTTCAGAAATGCTGACGTGTATGAGTCCACCCTCTTTCGTGCGGCATGGGACGACATCACGCCACGTATAATCTAAATCCATGCTCGCTTGGCGCTCTCGACTTATCTGTTCGCGATCAATTACGGAATCAGCAAGTTCAACAGTCTTCATGGATAAAAATTCTGCTTCAGAGTAGCCGAACAATTTTGTTGTCGCTTCGTTTAAGCCAACTAGTCTTCGGTCATTGTCGAAGATCATCATGCCATCACTAGATTGGCTAAGGGCTAGTGCTTGACGTTTCAGTAGACGGTCAGTGTGGAGAATAACTGAATTCTTATGGGCCAACCATGAAATGAGCAGAGTGAGAACGAGGCCAAATCCGAGGACAACGTTTGACAGATTGGACGACATTGTCGCCGCATATTCTGGTGTCGGTGTGGCCTCGATTTGAAAGGCCGTGTTTCCGATTGTCGTTTCTTCGAACCAATACTGTGGGTGTGTGGTGTCCAAAGACTCAGAATGAGATTCATAAACGAGCGCGCCGTTGGCACAGACCCTTATGTGTAAGTTAGGAAACGCCTTTTGAACTTCACCAAAATACGCGCCCATATTGAACATGCTGCCGACGAAGCCTTTAAAGTCTTCGCCGATCGTGAAGGGGGCATACATGACCATGGCCCAAGCATCAGACCCGCCGGGTACAAAATCGGCTCTTTTAATTTTAAAAATATCTCGGGTTAAGACTGCACCTTGCTTCTTGACGGCTTGCAAATAGGCTTCTGTGCCCGGAAGGCTTCTGACGTCGAGGCCTTCCACGTCCGTGTTCCGTGGTTAGGGCATGGTGTGGCGTAAGATGTAATTTTCGTCGACCCAGGTGACAGTGAGAGATGTCGGATGTCCGCGCAGATACTGCGCCGTATCAAAATCCCAGATGTCATTATTGAACGCATCACCCGTGCGACCAAACCGCTCGATCATTTGGGCCAGATCGTTCTCAGCAACGATGAATGTGGCTTGTGCTTCCCGTGCGAAGGTCTCGGCCTGACTAATCGTGCCACCACGCATTGTCTCGCGTTCGACGGACAGGGTGAACTGCCACATCGCAATCGAAATCAACAGGGTGATTGCCCCTGCGATCAATGGGGATTTTGTAATGCGCCCGCGCATACCACGCCTCATCACGGCGGCAAGACCATTCTTGCAGCTGGCGAAAGTGTACCAGAGGCTATTCCAAGGGAGTCCTGGGCAAAGGTATGGTTACATATCCGAAAGTATTAGTTTTCGCGTCGATTGAGCTATGTTTTGGCAACGCCGGAAACCTGCGGTTTCAGAATACTGCCTAAGGCGTGTGGGCTGCAGGCCGCCCACAACTGCGAGTCTGGTCTCTCCGTTCTCAGCCTATATGTGCGTGTAACCTTCGGGCTCGAAGCTTTCGTGATGATGAAACATCATCCAGCGGCCGTTTACCTTACGCATAACGTCAGTTATCCGCATGTTGGCGGCTAGGGCGTTTGGCGGCTCCCACGCTGCTTCCATGTGGCACAGCAAAATCGCCATATCTCCGAGGATATCGATCTTGAGAGGATTGAGTGTGAAGGAGAAGGGGCCGCGCGCCTTCGTGTTCTCCTGATCCTTCTTATGAAACTCTTTCACTTCGGCGAGGGATTTGAACAACCGGGGCAGGGTGCCATCCCATACGGAATAGTCAGGCAGTTGGACGCCTTCGATTTTCTCTGGCTGAAACGTGCGATAGGCCTCGTAGACGCTCTCGATCACACGAAACGCGGCTTCTTCGTCTGAGCCAGGAGTGAGTTCGATGAAGTCTCGGACGACGGTCATTAAGAACGCAGCCTAGTAGTTCGGCGGTCGCACGTAGGGCTTGGCGATCTTTTTGAGATCATCGGGCAGGGATGGATTGAATTCTGGGTCCCAGTAAAACGGTGACTTCTCTTCCGCGATGGTGTTGGCCAGTGGTCCATCCACCGTGCGCACCCAGAGGTGATAACCGGCGTCAGTTCCTGCTGGTCCGTGGTATTCGCCTTCAAGCCACCAGACGTAACCGCCGGGGCCCATGCGACCGCAATCGCCCCAGACGTATTCACCATCAATGCAGAACACTTCTTCAATCATGGGATGAGTCCACTTTGGCTTCATCATGCCCGCCGGCACCCGATGAGGCCGTGTGCAATAGAGGAACGATTGTTCTCCCGTGTAGGGATCGTTGCGCAGGGGCTTGATGGACGTGCCACCGGCGAACTTCGGATCGGTGAGACCTTCGTCCCATTCCATGGTCATCGGGTCGACGAAGGGGATCAGCAGTTTTTCGTCGTAGTCGGGCCCCGCGCCGGCTTTGACTTCCGGCTTATCGGCGAATGTGGTGAGCAGCACGCAGCCTTGTTCCGATGAGGCACTTTGGCGGGTGTATCCTGCGGGCAGGAAGCCATACTGATGGGTGCGGTAGCTCTGGCCATTGATGGTGATTGAGCCAGCGAGAACCAGAAATTCTTCATGGGCGGTGACGAACTCGGGCTCGGTCCGGCTCCAGCCTTTGGGGTAGCGAATGATGGTGGTGGAATCCGTACCCGCTTCGTCAATGGACAGGATCTTCATTTCTATATCGTCGCGGCCCGGGCCATAGAGGCCTTTCTGCCAGGAGATGTCTTGTGCCTGAATGAAAAGAATATGTGGCCGCGCCATTGGTGAAGTCCCCCGAGAATATTTTGTATTTGTAGGCGCGATCATGGCCGAGGTCGCAGGCTGGTGCAACGCTGCAATTCTGAGGCTTGGAGGCATAATAGAATTGTATTTTTTGGTGACGGTGATGGTTAGACTGAAATGCTAATATTGTCGGAGAAACCGTGATGCCCAGACCACACTGTATGTTTATTCAGGCTCAGGACCTGCCATGGTCTCAAGAATTTAGTGGCGGCGGCTGGGGTGACCTCGATGTCAAAGTCCTGAGTATCGAAGAGGCGACCGGGGCTTGCTCAACCATCGTGCGCTACCCAGCTGGTTGGGAGCGGACTGGCGAGCGTCACCTGACCTGTCATGAAGAACTCCTCGTCCTCGATGGTTGCCTCGTTATCAATGGTGTTGAGTACGGTCCCTATGCCTACGCCCATCTGCCGGCTGGCTACGCGCGGGAGTCTGTCTCTGCGCCGCGCGGGGCCGTGGTGATGACGATGTTGTCGGCGACGCCAACCGAGGTGGCAGGCGCGGCGCCTGACGGGTTATTCGATGAGAAGCTGTTGGTCGAACAGATTGATATCGCGCCCGATGGTTTGGAAGGCTGGACCGAAAACCCCTACACCCGATACCTCATGGGGACGGGGGTTCGGCCTTTGAGAGAAGACCCTTATACGGGCGAGATCAGCATTCTATACGCGGCATTGCCGTTCCGCTTCATGGAGAAGCAGTGGACCCACCCGACCGTCCAAGAGATGTTTGTTTTGTCCGGGGAATACGCGATTAACGATGTCGGGGTGATGTGTCCTGGGTCATACGCGTGGTGGGAGCCAGAGAACCTTCACGGACCTTACGGATCGCATACTGGCTTTATGATGTTTATCCGCACGGTTGGCGGGCCATTGGCCAATAAGTTTGGTCAAGATGGCATAGCTGTCGACTTTGACGCGCCCTATAAGCCAGTGGTGGAATCAGCGGCACTAAAACCATATGCCAAGCCGCCAGTTCGTCGTACGCTTTATTGAGATAATGAGTTCTTGAGGAGGGGAAAGATGTCCGACGCCGTTGCAACGGTAAAAACGTTTCTGGATGCTTTAATGCGCCGGGACATGGAAGCGGTTGATGTGCTGCTCGGTCCTGGCTTTCGCATGACCGTGAGCGGTGGACATGTGTTTACGTCGCCGGCTGAATTTGCGGCCTTCTCGAAAGGCCGTCACAAGAGCGCGAAGAAAACCACCGATCGCTACGACGCCATTCCGGGTGACGACTGCACGATTGTCTACGCCTTGGGGTCGATGGCGGGTGTATGGAACGACGACACGACGTACGAGGGCGTGCGCTATATTGACCGCTTTGAAGTGGCGCACGGAAAGATCGTTGATATGCGGGTGTGGAGCGATATGTCTGAGTTCCGGCCAGACGAAGACTAGAAGGAACCCAGAATGACCCGCCCACATACTTGCTTTGTCCAGGCTCAGGAAATCCCGTGGGCCGATGGTGCGCCCGGTAACCCCGATATCGCGGTCCAAAGTAAGGTTCTAAGTCAGGACAGTGAGACCGGTGCATTTACGGCGATCCTCAAGGTTGCGCCAGGCTTCTCTCGCCCCGGACCGGTTCATTTTCGGTGTGATGTGGAGATTTTTGTCCTCGATGGTGAGTTAGAGGTCAATGGCGTGCACTACGGCAAGGATACCTACGCCTATTGGCCGTCTGGCTATGTAAGAGAGTCCATAGCGTCTCAAGGTGGCTGTGTGCTGCTCGCCCTCTTTGACGGCTTTCATCAGCCGATCTTGGGCGCGCCGCCGGACGGACATTTCCGCGAAGATAAGCTGATCACCAAGCTCGACGTCTACGACATGGAATGGCAAACGGGTGAGGCGGGGGTCTGTGACCAGCAAGCCCCTGTCACCAACGATTTTTACCAAGAAGCTTCGCGTTGATCCCGAGACTCAGGAACAGACGTTCTTATACTCAGCGCTGCCACACCATGCGCCGCCGCCAATCATGAAAGGCAAAATTCGGTCATCCGATGATCGAGGAAGTCTTCGTGCTATCGGGCGAGTACATCTTTGGGGATGTCGGCCGGATGGGGCCGGGTGGTTACGCGTGGTGGGCGTGAGAACGAGATGCATGGTCCGGCTGGCAGCGAGACTGGCTACAACCTGTTCATCCGTATTTACGGCGGACCGTTGCGGAACAAATTCCTAGAGGAAGAGTCTCCGTTTTCCTTCCGACCAGCCCACAATCCGGTCCTGCCAGACACCCTAAAAGCCTACGACGCGCCCTTTACCTTTACTGACCCTTGGTGAGCAGCCTTTAGCTCTGCAAATACGGCGTTCTTAGCCCCCTGTCCGAAGAGCGAGAGCGGTTCAAAAGGCTCGACCGGTGTCCCTTGGGCTGTGTCAGGATCAATGGTCTGAACAAGCCAAGGGGTGCGCCATGACCAAATCACCGGAAAAACCGAATGTTGGCCGACGCAAGTTCCTTACGGGCGCGGCAGTAGCAGGTGCAGTAACGTCACTGCCCAGCGTCGGGGAAGCAGCGAAAGAGGGCTCCTCTAGCAAGGAACTTTCGCCAGGCGCGTTGCCACCCTCTGCGGCGCAGATGGAGCTGGAAGCTTCGTCACCGGAACAAATTAACGAGCAACTCGCCGCGAATACCGCCTCGGCAGAGACAGGCAGTTTCGGGTCTGACTTCATGGTCGATGTTATGAAATCGCTTGATCTTGAATACGTCTTCTCCAACCCCGGTTCGAGTTTTCTCGGCCTACACGAATCCATAACGGTCTACAGCGATAACAAGGCGCCTGAATTCATTACGTGTATGCATGAAGAGTCGGCCGCTGCGATGGCAAATGGCTATTACAAGGCCGCACTGAAACCTGCGGCAATTATGTGTCACGGCACAGTTGGTCTGCAGCATGCAGCTATGAACATTTACAATGCCTGGTGCGACCGCGTGCCACTCATCGCTATTCTGGGCAATCACGCGGATGCCAATGAGCGCCTTGGGGCGACGACCTGGCGGCATTCTGCTCAGGACCCGGCCTCCATGGTGCGGGATTTTACCAAATGGGATGATCAACCTCATTCTCTTCAAGCGTTCGCTGAGTCCTTTGTGCGAGGCTGGAAGATTGCGACCACACCTCCGATGGAGCCGGTCGCAATCGTGACCGACGCGCACCTTCAGGAGATGGAAGTTGAGGATCGCTCAGCGCTAAAGATTCCCCGCTATACGCCGTCTGAGCCGCCGCAAGGGGAACGTGGTGCGGTGCGGGATACGGCCAAGCTGCTGGTTGATGCAGAGTCCCCGGTGATTATTGTTGATCGCCTGGCGCGGACGCCGAATGGGATGAAACTCTTGGTCGAGCTGGCGGAACTGCTCAATGTGCCGGTCATTGATATCGCCAGTCGTCAGAACATACCGACGTCTCACTACCTCAACCATACGCGTAAAGCGGGTCAGCTCATTTCGAATGCGGACGTCATATTGGGTCTCGAAGTCACGGACTTTTTTGGTCAGGTGAATTCCGTCAACCGCGCTAATAAGACCGTGCAATCGCGGACCAAAGAGGGCGCGAAGCTGGTGACCATCAGCGTCAATGATCTCTATATGAAATCCAATTACCAGGATTTCCAGCGCTACGCGCCGGTGGATATTTCTGTCACCGGCGATGGTGAAGCGACGTTGCCAGCGTTGATTGAGGAGGTGAACGCGGCGCTGACGCGCAGCCATCGCCGTGCCATCGCTGACAAAACAAAAGACCTGCGCAAGACGCATAAGGACTTATACGAAGAGTCCCGGCGTTTAGCTGCCCAAGGGTGGACCTCAAGCCCGGTAAGCACAGGCCGTATGTGCATGGAGCTCTACGACAAGATCAAGGAGGAAGACTGGGCACTGGTCTCGGTCGGCGCCTCTGAGCGCTTTGTCAGTTCTTGGCCTCATCGTCTTTGGAACATCGACGAACATTACCGTTATCTGGGTATTGGTGCCGGTGGCGGTGTTGGCTATGGCCTACCGGCAGCGGTGGGCGCGGCGCTTGCGAATAAGAAGCTGGGACGGTTTTCCGTGAATATCCAGTGCGATGGGGACTTCATGTATGCAAATGGCGCATTGTGGACAGCGGCTCATCATCGCGTGCCACTGCTGACTGTGATGCATAACAATCGCGCTTATGCCCAGGAGACCATGCTGGTGCAGGGGACGGCCAACCGGCGTAAACGGGGTATCGACCGCTCAAACATCGGCACTGAAATCCGTAATCCCGATATTGATTACGCTAAGTTGGCAGAGGGTATGGGGGTGTGGTCTGCAGGGCCAATTGAAGACCCGGATGATTTAGCACCAGCCCTGGCAGAGGCCGTTAAGGTGGTTAAGTCGGGTTACCCGGCTTTGGTCGACGTCGTCACGCAGATGCGCTGAGGGAGCAGACTATGAATATAAAGTACTTTTCCAGTGTCATAGCGCCCCTCTGTTTGTTCGGATTTGGGGCTTTTGGCCAAGAGGACCCTTCGGTCGAGCGAGGAGAGCAAACCTTTATGCGGGTGGGATGTTTCCAATGCCACGGAACCAACGGTCAGGGCAGTGAGGCTGGGACGGCGCTGACCCCTGACACTTTACCGCCAGAGGCTATCGCCAACTTCATCCGTTTCAGTCCTGGGCGTATGCCGGTTTATCCTGAAGAGATTTTGTCCGATGCGGAGATCGCCGACATTGTTGCCTATCTGGAAGCCGTGCCTGAGCCGCCGGACCCAGACAGTATTACCGTGCTGAAGGGGCTCAAAGTCGGTGAGTAGTGAACAAAAAGGCTAGGGTATGCCTAGAACTTTGTGGGTTTGTAGGCTCAAGCGCCATGCTAATTCATACCGGACATGAGCTTGTTTAGTTCTGCTCCGCTTGCAGCGTGAAGGAGGTTCTCGAAGGTTCCTTCATTTGCGATTTCCTGTGCTGCCGTCATAAAACCAGCCCACGCGCTGCGTGCCATTGCACCACCGACGCTGATCCGCCGCACACCGAGGGCAGCGAGGCCGGCGGCTGTGAACCCAGGCTTCCCGACCAGCACGTTCACTGGCATTGGTGCAACCGCGCGCACTACCGCTGTGACTTGATCTTCTGTCGTTAGGCCGGGCGCGTATAGGCAATCTGCACCCGCCTCCGCGAAAGCAGAGAGGCGACGCAGCACATCGTCTAGATCTGAACTACCGGCGATGAATCCATCGGCTCGCCCGATCAGGAGTACGCCACCACCATCTGCATCTATCGCCTTGCGCGCCGCGCGCATGCGGGCCACGCTGTCGTCGAAGCTGCGCACCGTGCGTACCGACCCCGTCCGAGTGTCCTCAATCGAAAGTCCAGCGATTCCAGTCTGGCATGCACGACGCACATTTGTGATCAATCCCTCTATGTCGTCCGCGTGCCCGTCCTCGAAATCCGCATTCACCGGCAGATCGACCGCCTGTGCCATGGTTGCTAGATGAGAAAGAATGCGGTCCAAATCGAGGTGTTCATCCGCACGCCCCGCGCTCCATGCCGAGCCAGAACTCGTCGTCGCGATAGCTTTAAAGCCGAGATGTGCAAGATACCGCGCGCTACCCACGTCCCAAGGATTGGGGATAATGAAGCAACCAACGCTATGCAAATCCCTGAAAGATTGGCGCTTTTCTTCCGTCGATTTCGGTATCGTCATTTCAAATACCTCCCTGCCACAGTCATACTGACTCTCGATTTTTTGCGATTTTGATATTACATAAAAACTCAAATACTAATTCAAATTCAATGACTTACACATTTTTCACAATCGACTACAAAGGAATCAAGGGGCAATTTTAGGTCACTAGGGAATACCCAGAACTTTGTGGGTTTGTAGGCTCAAGCGCCATGCTGGATTGTCTCTGCAGAAGGCCACACAGGCCGCTAAGCTCTCTTGATAGGTGTCGCCATACATGGGCTGCACGAAACGATGGGTGAAGTCCTGGGACTCTAGATCAAGTGGATTGAGCCCCGTTTGTGGGTGAACGATCTTGAGTTCGCTGCCTTTGCGCTGAACTTGCTCCGTTCCCGCTTTAGGGCTGACGCAAATCCAATCGACACCAGCTGGAACAGGCAGGGTGCCATTGGTCTCTATGGCGATCTCAAATCCTTGGCCGTGAAGCGCGGTAATGAGGTCATCGTCCAGTTGCAGGAGGGGCTCACCTCCGGTGAAGACGACATACTTTCTATCCTGGCCGGTGGTGGGCCAATAGCCAGCTATCTTAAGGGCTAGGTTGGCGGCTGACGTGAATGAACCGCCACCTTCGCCATCCGTGCCGACAAAGTCTGTATCGCAGAACTGGCACTGCGCCGTTGCCCGGTCTTCCTCGCGACCTGACCATAAATTACAGCCGGTGAAACGGCAGAATACAGCCGCACGCCCAGCCTGTGCGCCTTCGCCCTGAAGCGTGTAGTGAATTTCTTTAACAGCGTAGGTCACGCAGCCTCCTTAAAGCGGGCATATCCGGCAGACCTGAGATCGCAAGCAGGGCATTCGTCGCAGCCGTAGCCCCAGTCATGACGATGCTCGCGGTCGCCTAAGTAACAGGTATGGGTATGTTCGATGATGAGGTCCGTTAAGGCCTGGCCACCGATATCATGGGCCATAGCCCAAGTTGCCGCCTTATCGATGCGCATGAGCGGCGTTTCAATGCGAAATGGCCGATCCATGCCGAGGGCGAGTGCTGTTTCCTGGGCATCAATCGTGTCTCGTCGACAATCGGGATAACCCGAATAGTCAGTTTCACACATGCCGCCAACGAGCACATTGATGCCTCGGCGATAGGCAAGGGCTCCAGCTGCATTGAGGAATGCCAGATTTCGGCCCGGGACAAAGGTTGTCGGTAGTCCAGCGTCATTCATTTCAATGGCGACGTCGTGGGTCATCGCGGTTTCACCAAGGGCACTGAGATAACCCAACTCGACAATGTGGTCTTCAGCCAAACGCCCTGCCCAATTGGGGAAGGTGGTGCGGATCTGCTCTAAGACAATCAGGCGGCTTTGCAGCTCAACGCTATGCCGTTGGCCGTAGTCGAACCCTACTGTTTCGACCTTGGTATAGCTCTCGAGCGCCCAAGCAAGGCAGGTCGCTGAGTCCTGTCCACCTGAAAAGAGAACCAGCGCCGTTTCTGCAGAGCGGGGATTTGATGTCGCTTTGGTATTCATGGGCGCACTTTGACCAGTGGCGACGGTAGGTCAAGAAACAATTTCAACATACTGTTTTTAAAACATTTATTCGTATTGTCATTCTAGTAAACACCATGTGTTTTCAAGCCGTGCTTTTTTGAAGCGTTGGTGGCATAGTCCGCCCGCTTTATACACAGACACTGCAAGCAGATCAGTTCAAAACCCATGGATATCTTTAAAAGTTTTACTTTCGAAGCGGCGCATCATCTGGCTCCTAATGTGACGCCAGACCATCGCTATGCGCGCCTTCATGGGCATTCGTTTGCAGCTGAAGTGTATCTGTCTGGTACGCCGGATGCGCAAACGGGTTGGATTGTCGATTTTGCAGATGTTGATACGGCGATCGAGCACGTCAAAGGTGAACTGGATCATGGGTATCTCAATGACCTCGAAGGCCTAAGTCACCCAACCTTGGAAAACATCGCCATATGGGTGTGGGACCGTCTTGCACCTCAGTTTCCGGCGCTGAGCAAAATCATTATCCGCCGTGGTTCCTGCGGAGAGGGCTGCATCTACGAAGGCCCAGCCTAGCTGCTTAAACCCTCGCTGATCGCTTTGGCGACAGCAAGTAGGGCCTCGTCTTCACCTGGTAATCCGTCGAGTTCCAAACCCACTGGCAGTCCGTTCTGACTGAACCCTGCAGGTATGCTGATGCCTGGACGCTGGCCAGTGCTCCCCGGGCCGGTATGGCGGAAGTAGAACCATGAGAATACGACTTCGCCGTCTTTGATGACGCTGTCATCTTGGGCAAGCGGCAGGGCTTCGTCCGGCGTGGTCGGGAAGGCGACGGCATCCAGTTGGTGGTCGTCTAAAATACTCTTCCAGGCGTCTTGATAGGCACTCAAACCCTTCCCCGTCGCTGTGGCGTAGGCTTCCGCATCGGAGGGTTTCTCCAGCCGCTCCAGCAAGAAGGATTTGACGGACGGTGATGCCACCTGGTCGATGAGAGCTTCAATTGTCAGATGTGGCGCATAGGCTTGCAGATAGTCTTTTGTGACACTTGGGAATTCCGTGTCGATGACTCCGGCTGAGGCCGCAAGCTGGCGGTCGCGCAGGGGCGCTAGATCAACGGGAACAAAGGTGACGCCCGCTTTGGCTAGCCGATCAAAGGCTGCTTCGATCACCTGGACCACCGCTGGCGTTGAAGAGTCCATAAAGGTCGTCGCTATGCCGATGCGCAGCTCGCCTATAGAGCAAGGCTTAACGGTCACAGCTTTTTCGGCGAGGATGCTGTCTAACAGGATGATGTCGTCAATTGTGGAGGCTAGAGGCCCGGCTGTATCTTGGGTTCTCGATAGTGGGACGATGCCGTCTGCGCCGTATCGGCCGGTGCTCGGGCGAAAGCCGTAAATGCCGCATAAGGCGGCCGGCACGCGCACAGACCCTGCCGTATCGGTGCCAAGTCCGGCAGGTGCTATTCCAGCCGCAATAGCCGCTGCGGTTCCTCCCGATGACCCACCCGGGGTGCGGGCTTTGTCATAGGGATTACGCACAGGTCCGAAGGTGTGATTGGCGCTTGTGCCGCCAGCAGACAACTCATGCATATTCGCTTTTCCGGCAAGCAGAGCGCCAGCTTGAAACAGACGAGCGGCGATCGGTGCGTTTGAGCCAGGGTTATTACCGAGCAAGGCAGGTGTGCCGCCGCTGGTGGGGAGCGATGTCGTATTGATGTTGTCCTTGAGAATGAGGGGTACGCCATGAAGGGGACCGCGGCTCTTACCCAGGTTTTGGGCGACATCGGCTTCTTTGGCTTGGTCCATGAGCGCGGTACGATCGAAGAATGAATAGGCGTTAAGGTCCGAGGCGGCCTCTATTGCGTCGCACAGGTCCGCGCAAACACCCTCAGATGTCAGCTGGCCACTGGCAATGTCTTGCGCAATTTGAACCATGCTCTTGCCCTGGCGTTCGGTCATAGGGAATCTCCGATACAGTGAACGCTCTATTCAACGCTAGCGGACAGATAATTGGAAGTACGGCCATTGAATGGAAAAGGTATCTAGCCCGTTACTGGTTGCGCCAATGGACTTGCCTCCGGGTGGCTTCCCTGGCATGTGTCGAGGCATACTCGGTAAATTCATTTTTGGGAGATTAAATCCATGTTCCTCGTAACAGGCGCGACCGGAAAAACCGGCGGACAAACAGTAAAGCATCTTTTGGCTAAGGGCGCTTCTGTCCGGGCGTTTGTTCGGAGTGAGGAAAAGGCTGCTCCGCTCAAGGAACAGGGCGTTGATTTGGCTGTCGGTGACATCGGTGATGCCGACGCCGTCGCCAAGGCTATGGAAGGGGTGGATGGCATCTTGTTGACGCTGCCGAATGGCCCGGATCAGCTCGATTGGGAGCTTGGAGTACTTAAACAGGCTGAGGCCGCTGGCGTTAAACATCTCGTCTATATGTCTTCAACTGAATCCAACGCTGATAATCCACGCCGTATCCCCCAGGTTCACTGGAAAATTGTTGAGGCTATTATGGCTTCGAGCCTCAACTGGACGATCATGCGGCCCAATTTCTTTATGCAGGGTATCTTCCCATTTGCAGGCCAAGTTAAAGCCAATGATGCGTTCTCGTTTCCGGCTGGCGATGGCACGGCTTCAATGTGCGACGTCCGTGATGTCGGCGAAGTGGCTGCGATCATCTTGACTAATGGCGAAGCTCATTATGGCAAAACGTATGACCTGACTGGCCCGGATATCGTGTCTATGCATGATGTTGCGTCTTTGCTCAGCAAAGAGCTTGGTCGCGAGATTACCTATAAGCCGATGCCTTTACAGGCTTTTCATGACTACCTTGCAAAAGTTCTTAAGAGCGATTGGCACGTCGAAGGTGTCGTCGAACTGATGCAAGAAATGTCAGAAGAGGGCGGTTTGGATTTCACCACGGATACAATGGGTGAACTCCTCGGCCGTCCGCCTATGTCCCTCACGAAATTCATTGAGGAACATAAGGCGATGTACAGCGCGTAAAGCCTAAGAGACCTGTACGATCCATTTGCCGATGTTGCGCCCGCTCAGGAGGCCGATGAAGGCGCTCGGTGCCAAGTCCAGGCCCTCAAAGACTTTGCGTTCATATTGAATGCCGCCGTCTTTGAGTAGGTCTGCCATGGTGCCGCGTGCTTCAGCATACTCGCTGACGTGGTTGTGGACCGAGAATTGCCCGTCAAATTGCTCGGACTGGTTCCAACCGGTTTTGTTGTAGTTGGCAATGATCCCGCAGCGGGTGACACGGCCATTCTTGGACATGTGCTCTTTGATCGTATCGGCCATCTTACCGCCGGTGTTGTCGAAGAAGTAATCGACCCCGTCCGGGCAGGCATCTTTGACGGCAGCACCAAGGTCTTTCGTCGAATTGTAGTTAATGGCGGCGTCGAAACCCAACTCGTCCATGAGATAAGCACACTTCTCATCGGTGCTTGTGACCCCAACAGTCCACGCATCACATAGTAAGGAAAGCTGGCCGACAAGCGAGCCGACCATGCCGGCAGCGCTGGTGATGACGACGGCTTCTTCCTGTTGGAGCTTGCCTTCATGCTTAAGGGCCAAGATAGCAGTTAGACCTGGCGCACCGAGCGGGCCAATAAATTCGATGGGGTCTGCTAGGTCTGGGTCGCAGATGGCAACGCCTTCAGGATTGTTGGTCGGGTGCGGTTCACCATCGGTGATGACAAAGTTCTGCCAACCGAGGAATCCTTCGACCAAATCGCCGGTCTTGTATTTCGGATTGTTGGACTTCACGACGACGCCGAGAACGGTTCCAGGAATGACTTTACCAATATCCGTCATGGCGCCATGTGGGCGCATGGCTTTGTTGTCGTCGGTTGTCGGGTTCAGCATCAAGCGGACGCGTGGTTCCAGGCCAATATAGAGCGTGCGAATGAGCATTTCATTTTCGCCGGGCTCAGGAATTGGCCCTTCTTCCATGCGAAAATCGCTTGGCTTGGGCATGCCGTCTGGGTGGGCAGCGAGAACAACTTTTTGGTGAACGTCTTGTGTCATGTTTTAAGCCTGTAGAAATATCCAATTAAATCCATCGGTGTCGTGCACGTGAAGGCCTCGGTGCAGCCACCAGCGACGCATACGGTCTTGAAAGCGGCGAGATCACGTACATGCCAAGTTAACAGGCTATGCCCAAGGCGGCTGGATTTTGCAAGGCCAGATTGGCCTTCTCGTTGACTGTCAGAGCCAGCATCCAACTGACGTCTGGGGCAGGCTCGGAAGCCGAAGCTCTCCCCATACCGGGTCGCCGCATCCAAATTAGGAACACCGAAGCAAGTTTCAAAGCGCTCGCCTAAGGCTTGTGGATCTAACAATTGTTCCATTTCCCCTCATTAATCCCATATATCCTACCGCAGGGTGGTTATTGGGCAACCCACGGTTTCCCGCCGAATTGTCGCCCTTTACGCTGCACCGCAATTCGCGGACTATTATAGCGACGCTCATATCAGGGGCGTCTACGCTCAAAGGGGAACCTCGACCATGACCAAGCACCACTTCAGCCGCCGAACGGCGATAAAAAGCGCGAGCGCGGCCGCCCTAGCCACCAGCGTTGGCGTAGGCATGGCTCCGAAGTCAGCGCGGGCACAAAATGAAACGGATGTTTTGATTATTGGGGCTGGTTTGTCGGGCCTTGCGGCGGCTCATGTTTTGCAAGATCAGGGATACAGTGTTCGGGTCATTGAAGGTCGTGATCGTATCGGCGGTCGGATTTTGTCGCTCAGCGATATTCCTGGAAACCCTGAAGCGGGTGGTAACGGCATTGGCGGTGGCTATGGCCGCGTTATTGATGCCGCTGAGCGCTTTGGCGCGAAATTGAACAACATAATCGATCGAGCGCCCCTCATACTGAATCGTAGTTTGTTTCTCGACGGTCAAATGGTCAGCCAGGAAGATTGGCCTAGCCATCCGCGCAACGTGTTTGCGGAGAAGTACAAAGGAATCATGCCCTGGTCATTTGTACCTATGTTCATAATTCAGAATAATCCGTTGGAGTCATTCGAAGATTGGTATGATCCCAAGTCAGCACCGCTCGATGTTTCGATCCATGAATGGTTCTCATCTAAAGGTGTGACGGAAGAGCAGATCAATCTCGCCTACAATATCAATTCTGATTTTGGAAACTCGTCCTACGACGTGTCAGCACTGATGCTGATGTTCGTTTACGCCTGGGGCATGATGCAGCGCTCAAATGTGCCACGCGCGACCTATGCGGCCGTTGGTGGTAACCAGCGCATTCCAGAAGCGATGGCCGGAGCGCTTAATAATGAAGTGCACTTGGGCCAAAAGGTCGTCGGTATCAGTAGTGATGCGACAGGTGCAGAAGCCCACTGCTCAGACGGCACGGTTTACCGCGCCAAGCGCGTTATCTCATCGATTCCGTTCTCTGTATTGCGCACCATGAAAATTGAGCCTGGCCTCTCGGGTGTTCAATCACATGCCGTTCAAACCCTCGGTAAGCAACTACTGACACAGTCTCATTTAGTTGCGAAAGAACCGTTCTGGGAAGAAGACGGGATGCCTATTGGCATGTTCTCCGACACCGTTCTTGGCAATGTTATGGCCCAGCACTTTGGTGATAAGCCTGAAGACGTGACCAGTATCACCTGCTGGCATAGAGGCTGGAAAGCCCAACAGATTGACCAATTGCCTGAAGAAGATGCCAAGCAACTTGTGCTCGATACATGGGCTGAGCAGCGCCCGGCGTCTAAGGGTAAACTGGAAGTGGCTGGCTTTAAGTCTTGGTACAACGATCCGTTCTCCTCTGGTGATTGGGCCGTCTGGGAACCAGGGCAAATCAAGAATTTCATCGGAAAAATGGCAGAGCCGCATGGCAATTTACATTTCTGCGGCGAACATACCGCGCTCTCGAACCGTGGTATGGAGGGGGCAATGGAATCCGGTGAACGCGTAGCTTTTGAGGTGATGGATGCAATCTAAGTCATTAACGCGTCGGGCGGCGTTGGCCGCTACGGGTGCTGCTGTCGCCGCAACGGGCGCCGCTGCCAGCGCCACCGGCATGTCTCAAAAACCGCTTCGGGCTCAGAACAAGACGGATGTGGTTGTAATCGGCGCGGGGCTCTCTGGTCTTAACGCAGCGATGCTTTTGGAAGAGCAAGGCTACACTGTCCAAGTAATTGAAGGCCGCGACCGTATTGGCGGACGCCTATTGTCTCTGCGTGACATTCCTGGAAACCCAGAAGCGGGCGGTAACGGAATCGGATCCGGCTATGGTCGAATGATCGACACAGTCGAACGCCTAAAAATTCCCATGCTCAATTCGGCAGGCCGTGCGCAGATGACACCGTTCGAATTGTATTTGGATGGCGAACGAATTTCTGCTGAGCAATGGCCGACCCATCCTAAAAACATTCTCCCAGACGCCTGGAAAAACTTCAGTCCGCGCTTGGTGCCATTAGTCTTGTTAAGTCGAACCAACCCGCTTGAGTCTTTTGAGGACTGGTACGATCCGAAATCAACGCCGCACGATATTTCTGTCTATGACGTCTTTAAGAAGGAAGGCTTTACCGACGAACAAATTGATCTGACCTACAATTTGAATGTGGCCTACGGGACATCGGCCCATGACATTTCAGCGTTAATGATGTGGTTTAACGATGGTTGGGTAGCCTCCATGGCTGGCGGGCCGCCGACGCAGCTTTCTGCCATCGGTGGCAATATGACCATCCCAGAAATGATGGCGAAGGCGTTGAATGGCGAAGTTCATCTCAACCGGACGGTTGTGGGCGTTAGTGATACGAGCGGCTGTGCGGAAGTCGTGTGCGCAGACGGTACGGTGTATCGTGCCGATCATGTGGTGTGCTCGTTGCCCTTACCGGTGATGCGTCATGTTCGGTTTGATCCGTTCTTGCCCTCTGTCCAATCCAAGGCGATTTCCTTGGTGCCTTACTTCCCGATGACACAGGTCCATCTGATTGCAAAAGAGCCATTCTGGGAAGACGATGAATGGTCTCCGGACATGTGGACAGACACTGTCGCGGGCCATGTGATCGGCAACCGGCATAATGTTGAAAATAGTGACGTCACCAGTCTCACGGCTTGGGCGCGTGGATTTACCGCGCACAAATTGGATCGCGTGAGTCCAGAAGAAGGCATGGCTTGGGTGGTTTCGGAAATGGAGCGTATTCGCCCGAGCGCGAAGGGCAAGCTAGAAGCACGGTATATTAAATCCTGGATGCGGGACCCGTTCGCGGGCGGTGATTATGCCGTTTGGGAGCCGGGCCAAGTGACAGAGTTCCTTCATGCGACGGGTAAAGCGCATGGTCGTGTTCACTTCTGTGGTGAACACACCGCGTTATCTAATCGCGGCATGGAAGGGGCGATGGAGTCCGGCGAGCGTGCGGCCTTCGAGATTATGGGATTGTAGCTTACGGCTTCCAGGTCGTAGCGGTTTCCGTCATCGCGCCTAGTTCATAAACTGTGCCCTCTTTGTCGCCTGTGGCGACAATCATGCGGGCGAGCATGTGGTGAGGACCAGTCCGCCACACGTGCAACTCCTTGCCGAACGACGTTGCCCAGATAAAACGCTCGCATTCGAACCGGCCAGCAGGGAGGTCTAAGGTTTCGGTGCCGTCATAGCGGGCCTCGCTGGGAATTTTCTCGCCATGGCCCAAGGTGCGTCCGTTCCAGGTGTTGGAAACGGAGTGGGGTAAAATTTCCTGCATGGCGTCGGTCGACGTATCCATGAAGCACATCTTCCATGAGTCATGGATGATGTTATGAAAACCGATGGTCATGTGCGGAGGGGCATGGAAGTCTGCGGTGTCGAGCTCTCCATCGGCTGACCAAACATAAGAATGAAGGCGGTCGCCGGTCACCCGGCGCAAGACTGAGCCATGGGATTCGCCTTTGTAAAAAAGGCGACCGAGGCATTCAATCGGCCGCCAATCTGCCGCGACGATCTGATTGACGTCGCGCAGCAAATCCCCTTTTGGCGATTGAGTCAGCGTCCGCAATGTGCGTGAGCCATCGGGATTACCCGTCAGCAGAAACCGTTCATACATCTGTGGGCTTCCGCCCGGCTCGGTGATGAGAATATGGCCTTCGTAAACTGTGAAACTCATTGGTTTCCCTCCACTTGCGCTGCCTTACGGTCTGCGGAATAGAATACACAGCTTGACTCAGAATGTCGGGTGGTTTGGGTTAAGGGCTGAAACACCGGATAGTCTGAGAGGACAAACTCATGGATAACGCTTCTGATCCCTTTGTGCACACGACGCGCCGCGTTCTTACGGTTGAGGGCGAAGATGGCACGTCTTTTGTTATGGACGATGGCGAGCCTGAAGACGTGTTGATCCTCAATGGCGCACGCATGGTTCGCTTGTGGCAAACTGACGATGTGCCCGCGACCATTCCGGTGCAGAAAGACGTCACCGATGATGGGTTAGGGCGATTGCCGAAGAAGTTTGGCGGTACACGGTTTTATACGGCCGAATTGCCTGGTGGCGCCAACGCGCCTCAAATCCCCATGCACACGTCCGATAGCGTTGACTATATTGCTGTGATGCGTGGCGAAATCGTGTTGGTGACGGACAAAGAAGAAGTCACCTTGAGGCCCGGTGATACACTTGTGCAGACAGGTAATAATCATACCTGGCTAAATCGAACCGATGAGGTTGCGGTTTTGCTTGTGGTTGTCGTCGGCGCAGAGCGTAAGAGTTAACCCTTATCGTTGTGCCCAGCTGTCTTTGAGTTGGGCGACATCATCTCTGGCCTGTTGAGTCGTCGCTAAAGCGATGGCGTCGTCGACCATCGCGCTAGCTTCTTCCTCTGTGAGATCAAGTCCGCAGTCGTCAAATAAACCATCCATCCAGTTCTGGAGGAGATAGACCTTGGTATAGAGGTGTTGCTGCCGTGCACCGGCGAGCCACCATTTGCCCGCTTCGCATTCATTGGGCTCGCCGCCGTATCCCATCATCAGAACGAGGCCATAGACCATCTGACCCTGGCCATAGCCACCTTCGGCTGAGAGCTGGAAGAAGGGAAGGGCCGCGTCATAATCATCTTTGTAAAAGAACGAGCGCCCATACTGATAGTAAAAACGCGCTTCGTTCGGGTAGGCATCCAGGGCGTCCCGGCAAGCCGCCCGTCCTGCTGGAATGTTGTAGTCCTCGTGTGCAACGCCTGCTGCCGGGTTTTGGGTATCCGAGGGATGTGAGGCCAAGCGGTCGCATTCTGTCTGAGGGGCTTGCGCTAGGGCTGGATCGCTTAAAAAGACGGCGATCAGGGCAAACATAAGAATTCGTGTCATCAAGGCCTCTCTTGCTCCTGGCTCGGGCTGTGGGTGCCTCTTGCTCGCATACCATTCCCTTGTTACACCCGAAGGCAGGGAAAACAAAGATTGCTTCAGAGGGGCGCAGCGCAGATGTCGGATCCAAATACGACTTTTACAGCCACGGCTTTGCAGGTCGACTGCCATGCGGTGAATGGCTGCGCAGACCGCGCAGAAGCGTCGGCACAAATGCTCAAACAAATTGAGGGTCTGAGCGCTGCCATTACGACGATTGATATGTTTACGATGGGCTTCAGTGGTACCAAGACGAAGCTGTTTGTGTTGCCAGAATACTTCCTGTCCAGTTTCCCCATGGGGGAATCCATTGAGCGCTGGCAAGAGCTGGGCGCTATATCCATGGACGGACCTGAATACGAGGCGCTGGGCAAGATTGCGCAAAGCCGAAACTGTTTCTTGTCGGGCAATGTCTACGAACTCGATCCGAATTTTCCGGAACTTTATTTCCAAACCTGTTTCGTGATTGGGCCGACGGGTGACGTGGTCTTGCGGTATCGCCGGTTGATCTCTTTGTTCGCACCCAGCCCCTACGATGTTTGGGACAAGTACTTGGATGTTTATGGTGCGGATGCCGTGTTCCCGGTCGCCGAGACTGAAATCGGTAAAATTGGCTGTGTGGCATCGGAAGAAATTTTGTATCCGGAAATCTCTCGCTGCCTTGCCATGCGGGGTATGGAAATTTTGTGCCACTCCACATCGGAAGTCGGCGCGCCCATGTTGACGCCAAAAGAAATCTGTCGTCGTGCCCGAGCCGTGGAAAACATGTGCTACGTGGTGTCGTCGAATACGGCGAGTATTAAGGGTACGCCCATCCCAGCAGAATCCACCGGCGGCATGTCCAAGATTGTCGACTACAAAGGCTTGGTGTTAGCCGAGGCCTATACGGGCGAAACTTTCTGCGCCAGTGCGATGCTGGATATGGATAGCCTGCGCAAAGTGCGGAAGCATTCTGGCATGACGAACTTGTTGTCGCGTCAACCGTTTGATCTTTATGCCAAGGAATATGGCAGCCACACCTTTGTCGAGCCGAATGCGATGCTGGACGACGGTAAGGTGGTTACACCGGACCGTGCGTTCTTTGTCCGTCGTCAGCAAGAGGTCCTTGAACGCTTGGGCAAAGACGGCATTCTATCTTAAGGGAGTTTAGTATGACCCTACGAATTGTATTCGTGTTTATCGCTGTGGCTTTTTTGGCCGCGTGCTCCCCAGAGGTTGGCAGTGATGAGTGGTGCGAAGATCTCAAAGAAAAAGACAAGGGTGATTGGACACTCGACGAAACAGCCGAATACGGCAAAAGTTGTTTGTTCTAGGAGACAGCAATGATCACCGCACTTGTAACCTTCGACATGGCACCCCGCGACCCTGTGATGCCTCCAGAGGATAAGCTGGCACTGTATGAAGCGATGGCCCCCAAGTATCAAAAAATACCTGGATTAATCCGCAAATACTTTATGGGGAACGACGATCGAGCTGGTGGCTTTTACGAATGGGAAACAATGGATCACGCCAATGCTTATTACACACCCGCGTGGCGACAGTTTATTACGACCACTTACGGCGCGAATTTGACGATTGAATACTTTGACTGCCCCTGCGTTATCGATAACTCTTCGGGGGACGTCTGCATGGCACCTGAACTTAGAGCGGCCGCGCAGGCGGCGGAGGCCGAAAAATGAGCGCCGATAAAGTCAGAGAATATCTGCGCGCAATGGAAGAGCGAGACCTTGAGCGCGCCCGCACATTCCTTGCCCCAGATTTTACTATGATGTTTCCGGGTGGTGTCACCATGGCGTCGCTTGATGAATTGGTCGAATGGTCTAAGGGGCGTTATCGCTCGATCACTAAGACGTTCGAAGATTTTGACGTGTTTGAAGACGGTGGAGATACAGTCGTCTACAGCACCGGGATGTTGAATGGTGAGGCGTTGGATGGCTCGATGATTAGCGAAGTGCGCTACATCGACCGGTTCATTTTTCGAGATGGGCTGATTGTTGATCAACAAGTGTGGAACGACCTTGCCGATGTTCTTACGCAACCATCTGCAGCCTAATGACTGACCTACTGTCTGACTTAGCGGCGACTGTCGACGCGTCTGGTATTTTAACCGGCGACGATATTGGGCCGCGCTACACGGATACCCGGGGGCACGGTTCGGCTGGTGCGCCAGCTTGCGTCATGCGTCCCACATCCACAGCTCAAGTCTCGGCCATATTGAAGCTTTGCAATGATGCCGGGCGGACTGTTGTTCCCCAAGGGGGGATGACCGGCTTGGTCGGCGGTGGCACGCCCGGGGATGGTGATGTCGTGTTGTCACTCGAACGGATGAATGCCATTGAGGAAATTGATCCGACGGGCCGTACGATGGTGGCAGAAGCGGGTGTTGTATTGGAAACAGCCCATGATGCGGCTGATGATGCCGGATTCGTGCTGCCCATTGATTTGGGCGCGCGGGGCAGTGCAACGCTTGGCGGGCTTATTAGTACCAACGCTGGCGGCAACAATGTCATTCGTTACGGCATGACGCGCCAGTCGGTGTTGGGTCTAGAAGCGGTGTTGGCCGACGGCACGGTGTTGACTTCTATGAACCGTATGCTGAAGAACAATGCGGGCTATGACCTCAAGCAGATGTTTATTGGGTCTGAAGGGACCTTGGGTTTGGTGACGCGCTGCGTGCTACGTCTCCAGTCAAAACCGCTCACAACCTCAACGGCCTTCGTTGGGATGGATGACTTTCAGTCTGTGATTGGGTTTTTGTCCCTGCTTGATTCAAAGCTGGGTGGTGGTCTGGGCGCATTCGAGGTGATGTGGTCAGAATACTATGACTTCGTGGATGAGCGGTGTCCGTCGTTAAAGCCGCCTCTACCCGCAGAGCACAAATATTATGTTCTGACGGATGTGCTGGGCGCTGACCCGGAAAGTGACAAAGAGCGTTTTGAAACAGTGCTTGAGATGGCCCATACCCAAGGCTTGATTCAGAATGGTGTGGTTGCGCAGTCAGATGCCGACCGCGACGACCTCTGGGCTGTTCGCGAAGGGGCTGGTGAAGGCTTCCGCGCTATTGCACCCATGTTTACGTATGACGTTTCCATGCCGATTTTAACCATGGATGATTTTGCGACGCGGGCCATGGCGGATATTGAAGCCGTATTCCCCGGTGCAACAACGTTAATTCTCGGTCACCTAGGTGACGGCAATCTTCATGCGGTTGTCGCTGTGGGTGAGGGATCAGGTGAGTCCCACCGCAAGGTCAACGATATCCTTTATGGGATCATCCGTGACCTAGGTGGATCGGTCTCCGCCGAACATGGCATCGGCACAGAGAAGCGTGATTACTTGTCGTGGAGCCGGACGGACGCTGAGGTCGAAGTTATGCGCATGCTCAAGCGCACGCTTGACCCAAAGGGCATACTAAATCCGGGTAAGGTTCTTTAAGCTCTATCAGAGCGACGGAACGACGATGGTTCCGCCAGAGCAGTCGTTGCCGACCCCATTGATGTTGCCCAGTGTGCATGCCGTTCCAGAATCACACCCCTTTATGCCGCGCACGACTACGGCACTGTTCGACGTGTTCAGCGGGGTCGTAACTGTCGGTATAACTCTAATCTCATCAATGGCCTGACCAAAGTTTAGTTCGAAATCTTTGGAGCCGTTGTTGTTATTAGAAATAATTCCATCTCCGAAGTCATCGTGGCAGGCCGCGACTGAAGTAACAGCTGTAACGGCGGTGCCGTTTCTGAAGCCTTGAACGTTGACGGATTCCATACGGAGGCTCGCTCCGCTTCCGCCCGCGCGGCCAAATTTGCCGATGCTTAGGGCGACACGTTCCCATGTCTCGTGAAATATAAAATGAATTTGTTCATTCAACGTGTTCGCAATTGTCGTATTGTCTATTGAGAAACCTTCACGGGCTTCCTGTCCGGCTGTGTTGTGCCCATCCAAATAAACGTCGATGCCATTGCCAAAGATATCGACTTCGATATTAGAAGCGCCTGGCTCGCTAATATGGAGCCATGGCGTTTCGCCATTGCCTTCGAATCTTAACGCATCGCTGCCTGCGACGCCGGCAATTACGCCCGCTGCAGTCTGTACATTTTCTATGGTGATATCGGCTGTCGACCCTGTGCCCGCCGTTGTTGCATAGGTGTATGTGGCGGGGAATCCATTGGTTACGCCATCGTATACAAAGCAGTCCGTGTCAACGAGCAAGCCACAACTGGCATCGACGCCGCAGCCTTGGACGCCTCTGAGCCAGAATTCCGTGCCGTAGGCATTTTCGCCAGAGGTGAGAGAGTTGGGGAACGGTTCTGCGACCGGGGTGAATGTTATTTTGTCTGCGGGGCTTCCAGAGAGATCCAGAGACACCGTCATGTGATGACCGTTCGCCGTATTGGTCGTACAGGCATCTATGGTTTGCTCAAGAACCGGCGTATCCGGGGTTCCGTTGTTGCTGTTGTAGGCGCGAACGAGAACGCTTTCATAGGCTGTCTGGTCGCCGACGATACCATCCGTGCCGTCGGTAATGGTGAAGTCGGAGAACTCACCCAGGTTAAAGGTCATGCGGGAGTAGCGCTCTGCAAATTCAACGGTGAGGGATTCCCGTTTGTTGGCGTCCAGGTAAACCCCAGTTGCGGGTGGGCCGGCATCGGTTTGTTCCCAGAAGTTGCTGATGGAGTTGCCATACGTGTTGCCAACGCCACTCACGCCAATGCCTTCGCCATCCCACAATTCTTCTTCGGTGCCATCGTTGGTGTTGCGATAATTCACCGTAATTGTGCCGTGGCTTGAAACCAACTTCGCGGTTTGTGTGGGCAAGGTTACGTCGATAATTCCGCTTTCGGTGTTCTCCGTATTGTTGAGGTCTGTGCTCATGAGTCTGCCAAGATTTGTGTTGGGGATGACAGTTGTTACGTTCGTTTCATATTCCTGACCCGCGAGAATGTTCGTGATTTCACCAGACTTTGCGTTAGCCGTTGCTAGCGAGAATGCTGGGGATGTCGTTCGCGCGGACGAAACGCCAATTTTTTGAATTCTGATTTCATCTCGGCCTGACCCGCCAACGGCTGCGGCGCCTGTGGTCAGTCCAAACCGAACGAACTCATCACCGGCGTCTGGTGACCACGGCATGCAGAATCGGCCCGTTGGGGTTTCGGCGTAGTCTTGGGTCAAATCGTAGCAGAACCCTGGGTTTTCTGGGCAGTCTGCTAACCCAGAACTCGTGCCCGCATTCGTATAAAGCCAGTATTCGACATAGACATAGTCGTTCGTCAGGCTCAAAGGTGCGGCTGTGCAAAGGTTGTCTGCTGGGTCATCTTCGTAGTGCATCTCGACGCGAAGGCGATGGAAGTCTTCTTGCACCGGATTGCCCGTATTACTACCAACCTCGAGCTCTACGGATGTGCATCCGATCAAGCCCGCCTGGATACCTTGGGTATCATCAAGTGTGGTTTGATCACACGCTGGACCATCGCCGTGCGTGCTACTATCGACGAGGTCTAACCCCATGTGATCAACATTACCGTTAACGATGGCAATGTGGTCCAGCGTTCCCTGAACATCACGGTTTTCAGTAGAGGCGGGGGGGGGTACCCACGATAGTGCTGACGTAATGAGACTCTGTATCAATCTCGATGCCGAGGCGTGGCACATTGGGCAATAATCTATCTGCAACTACTGGATCGTTGGCAAATCCCATTGCAGAATCTGTACCGCCACAGATGTAATTCCGATTGGTGGTCGACAATCGATAGGACGCAGGATCGTAAGAAACGAATCCTAAAACCATACCGTTTCCACGCGTGTTTCCGGCATCAGACAGCATACCGAACTCTTGATAGGACCGTACGACGCTATCGCGCAATCGGATGGGGACTTCAAAGAAATCACAGGCCGCAGATGCATAGTTTGTCGTGCTGCCTGTGAAAATGAGCTGTTCAATGTCGCCATCTGTCGTGCGTCCGATAGCGCGTGTCTGAAGGGGGGGGCATTGCTTGTACCAACCATCAGCGTATCGAGGGAGCGATCGGTTGAGGTAATGCTTGTATCGCCAACCACGGTTGTTTCTGCGTCTTCGTTAATGACCGGGCATTCCGTGGTGAAGGTGTCGGAAGCCCTTACGGCCCGTACAACGTCATCAAACTCTGTTGCGCCATCGTCTTCATTGAACGGACCACTCCGGAATGCGCCGTTCGTACCGGGATCACAGCCCGCGCCAGTGCTCGGATTGGGGCAGTTGTCTAATTCTTCGGTAGATACTGGAAGCTGGGTCTGAGTGCCGCTATTCCTTTTGTAGGCGCCAAAGCCGTTTTCACCATGGCTGATAAGCGCAAAAGAATAGTCCGTGCTGCCGCCTGTTATCTCATCATCCAGGGTTCCGGCACGCGCGTTTTCACCACTGCAAACGCTGATGTTCGTGTCATCAACAACATAGGTAACATAGTTGCCGTTAGTATCGACGGCACTGGATGCTGAGAGACCGAGCGTTCTCCAAGGCACGATGCCTCTATTGATGGTGCATGTTGTGCCGTTGTTGCCGACTTCAAGGCCAAGAGACGCGGAAGCACCCGCTGGATCTGACGGGCAAGGCAGTAAAAAGGCGGTGTCTTGAATCGTATCAACTTCGATAGCGTCTCTGATTAAATCGAAGCTCGCGCGTGTGGATTTAGAAACCTCCAACCCGCGCCGGCTGTTTTGAAGGCTCATTGTGCTGGCAGCGATTCCAGCCGTGACGATAACTATGGTGATGATGACGAGGGCGGCTTGGCCGGAGTCATCTCTGAGGCTGCCAGAGAACAAGGATCTAAGCGATTTCAAGATGTGGTTTCCTGTAACTTTGATGTCCGTACATCTTGCGGCAAATTACACTTAAAAATAGTGAAAGTGTAGTTGGGTAGCGAACCAAAATTGTTAAGTTATGTAGCCGCCTATAAACCAAATGAGTTAGGCAGGGGATAGTATCGACCAGCATATAAAATGGTGGCACTGATTTTATCTTCAATTACTAACGTTTGAGGAACGCACAAGGTTGCGAGTTAAATACATGCAATAGACGAAAAACTTTTGGTCTAATATGTTTGCGTTGAATGAACCTTAGCGTTGTTCAACTGCGACACCATCGGTGATGGCATCTGACGGATGCAGGATCACGGTTTCATCCTGGGCTAGGCCGTCGGTCACTTCTGCTTCCAAGGTGTTGCGCCGACCCAATGCAATCTCTTTCAAACGGGCAGTGGCGTTATCGTCAACAAAGACAGCCCATTTGTCTCCCGAACGGAAGAGTGCGCTGACCGGGATTTTCAGCACATCTCGCTGATCTTGGGTCACCACGCGGGTTTCAACGCGATAGCCATGGCCAAGGTTTTGCCATTCGCTTTGCGGCGAGACGAAATCAATGATCACGTTGACCCGTTGTTCTTCAATGCCAAGGGCTGAAATTTTAGTGAAACCAAAAGGCTCAACGAGACGGACTAGGCCTTCAAGGGGCATGTCACCGCCCCAATCGTCAACGATGACCCGGTCGCCCGCTCTTATTTTGACGGCATCCGTCGAGAGCAGATCGACGACAATCTCAAGTTCTGCTGGGTTCCCAAGTTCCATCAAGGGGCTTCCAGCCGCTAGGACGCCCTCACTTTCCTGAAGGACCCTCAAAACCCGGCCGCTGATGGGGGCACGTACGGGAATCAGGTCTTTGCTGTCTTGCCCGTTCTCACCGTCCTGGGACGTGATCAACATGGCGCGGGCAGATTCTAGATCTGCACGGATCTTTCTTAGGTTCGCTGTCGCTTGAGCGACGCTGGCTTGAGCGGTGCGCACTGAGAGTTGCCGTTGATCGAGCGTGGCCTGAGAAATTGTACCGCGTTCAGCCAAAGGTTCGGCGCGGCGAAGCTCCGCCCGGTCATAATCTAACTGCGCCTGGGCCCGGGACCTTTCTGCCTCGGCTAGCCCAACAGCGGCGTCCGCGGCTTTAACGATGGCTTCTGCTTCGGTGCGGCTGCGTAAGTCGAGCATGATGGGGTCCGACGGCTGGAATAACGCCAGGATGGTGTCTCCTGCAGTCACAGCATCACCCGCTTCAATGTCGATCCGTCTGACCTGTCCCATGACGGGGGCAGACACAACGTAAACGTCTTTCAACCGAGTTTGGCCTTCATCGTCGATGGTAACGAGGAGATCTCCACGCGTGACCTGAGCGACATCAACGCCGACCGGTTGCGGTTGCAGCGATATGCCAATCAAGACAACAAGCACAAGAATGATAGCGCTGATGGTCAAAGTGCGACGGGATAAGTTAGGCACAGACATACTCCTCTCGGCTATTCACGGGTCTTTAGGGCGGACACAAGATCCAACCCAAAGACCCGCTGCCGAGTGATGAGGCCACAGATGGTGGCGGAAACGCAGACAACGATCACGGACCAGCCGTGGGTCGATGACTCAATGACAAAGGGAAAGTTATAGAGATCGGTCGCAAGCATCGGCGACATGGCGAGTGCCATGCTATAGCCAAGCAAGCATCCGACGGGCAGAGAAACCAACGTGAGAATGCCGAGCTCGCCAAGCAAAATATATGTGACTTCCTCGCGCGTAAACCCAAGTACCCGCAAACTTGCTAGGGCGCGGGAGCGTTCAGACAAAGCGATCCGTGCGGCATTATAGGCAACGCCAAAAGCAATCAGGCTGGCAAGCGCGACGTAAAAACCAATCATGACGTTCATGGTGTTATCCATGGTCTCGCGAAAACTCGCCAGGGTCGCCGTTTGTTGTGCGATTCCTGCGACGCCGGGTGTGTCCTTCAAAGTAGCATAGAGGTCATCGGCATAGCGGCTATCGACCATGACATGGATGCCTGTCACCGTCGGGCCTTCTTTCATCAAACGATTGAGGGCGTCGATATGCATGTAGGCCTGAAAGCCGAGATACTCTTCGACCAGCCGCACGACCGGAATTTGTTCGATCGGCCTTCGCTCCTGTAAGACTTCCACAGTGACCAAGTCACCGACTTTAAGATTGAGGTCTTTGGCAATGTGCATCGACAAGGCTAGGCCGCCGAGGGGTGGCTCGACAATTTTTTGATCTGTGTCGAGTAGTCGGGCGAGATCTGCGCCAGAGACGATGCCTTGGATTGCTTTTCTATCTGACAAGTGACCGTTGCGAAGGCGGACTGCGACACTACGCACGGGTTGAGTCTTGATCACGCCGGGTAGGTGCTGGATTTCTTGCTCAACGACCGCAGGTCTTGGTTCAACGAACGACACAGTTAACGTTTGGCGTTCAGCTTGAAAGAAGTAGACCGCAATCACCCGTTCGACGGAATCGAGGAAGAACAACGACATCACCATCAGTGCGACAGAGAAGGCGACACCGATGATGGTCAGACTGGCGCGAACAGGAAAGCGCGTCACATGCCGGAAGATCATGCGGGTTGGCTGGCTAATCGTGAACTGTGCGAAGAAGCGGGAGAGGGGACCGGCCTTGTATGAGGTTGGAACCGGAGGAGCCATTGCCACGGCCGGGGAGAGTTTGGCGGCCTGGCGTACGGCGCCCAGTCCACCAACCATACCGGCGACGAGGCTGACTATTGCGGCAGACGTAAACACACCGGGATCGACACCAAGGTCCAACAATGGAAACTTATAGTACGTCGTGTACATGGTGATCATGCCGCCGCCCATCCAAAGGCCAAGCGCCATGCCCATGCCTAATCCAACAAGCACGAGGATTAAGACAAGTTTGAGGTAGACCCATCCGACCTCAAGATCGTTGTAGCCGAACGCTTTAAGTAGGCCGATTTGTTCGCGCTCGGTCGCGACAATGCGCGATACCACGACGTTTAACAGGAAGGCGGCGACCAATAGGAAGACCGGGGGAAAGACGGCACCGCTGGTGCGCAGTTGGGAGATTTCATTGACCAAGAAAAAATTGGAGAGTTGGTCTTCCCGCGCATAGGAGCCGACACCGCCATAGGGTTCGAGCAGGACGTCGAGCCGGCGGATGACTTCTTCTTCAGATGCGCCAAGCTGCAACGCCATCGTTACACTGTTGAATGCGCCATCAAGATCAAAAGCTGCAGCCAACGCTTTGCGTCCCATCCACATGACGCCGAAGCGTTTGTCATCTGGCATTAGAGAGCCTGGTCCGAGAGCATAAATGTATTCAGGCGTCATGCCCAAGCCGACGATCTCAAGACTTCGCTTGTTACCGTTGATGATGGCCTTGAAACTGTCACCCACCGTCAAGCCATGGGCACTCGCAAAGGCATCTGTCACGGCAACTTCGTTCGGTCGTTGTGACGATGGATAACGACCGTTCAGGATGATTACATCGTTTAATAAAGGTTCGCCGCGCTCGGGCAGAGAAATCAGTTGTCCTGTTGCTGGCTCGGCCATATTCGGGAGGTCTAAGTTGACCGCTGCAATAACGCGGGTCTCAACAATGGAGACCCCCGGAATGCGTTCGATATCTTCTTTTAAACTGTCGGGCGCACGCTTGAGTGTGGCGAAGACATCGGCAAAGCGGGTGCGGTCATAAAATGCATTCATGCTTTCTTCGAGCACGGTGACTGTGCCAAACGAAGAAATCATCAAGGCGATACCGCATGCCATGACCATCGAAATAGCCATGGCTTGTCCTTTGATGCGCCAAAGGTCGCGAAGCAGCTTTCGGTTAAGAGCGTCGATGCGGATCACCACGTCAGCTCCTCAGGTGTTTTCTTTTCTGGGTTTTCATCGACGCTAATGATCTGACCGTCGGCAAAGCGAATGACTCGCTCCGACATGTCCTTGATGCCAGCGTTATGGGTGATCAACGCGGTCGTGGTGCCAAGCTCTCGATTGGCGCGTTCTAAAGCTTGTAAAACAACGATGCCCGTCTTGCTATCCAATGCGCCGGTTGGCTCGTCGCACAACAAGACGTCCGGTCGTTTCGCAATCGCACGGGCAATCGCGACCCGTTGTTGCTCTCCACCGGAAAGTTGTGACGGGAAGTGGTCGAGGCGGTGTTCTAGCCCGACCATTTCTAACGCTTCCTCTGCGCTCATTGGGTCTTCGGCTATTTCAGTAACGAGGCCGACGTTCTCACGTGCCGTTAGGCTGGGAATGAGATTGTAAAATTGGAAGACAAAGCCAACGTGATCGCGTCGGTACATCGTCAGGTCGTGGGGCGAACAGGCAGTCAATTCCAAATCTTTGAAGAACAGGCGTCCCGCAGTTGGAAGATCAAGGCCACCGAGAATATTAAGGAGGGTTGATTTGCCGCTGCCGGAAGGGCCAAGCAAGACTACAAGCTCGCCCTCGTAAAGCGTCAGGTCAACGCCGCGCAGCGCCTCCACGCGAAGGCCGCCTGTTTCATAAACCTTCGTGATCCCCTCAGCGCGGAAGGTCTCGACTAGGCGCGTTCCATCTTGGACACCGTCCGGCATAGTGCGGGCGTTCCTCTCGATAGGATTAGGTGGCGTCTTATGCCACTCAAAGTTGGCGGACTATAACCCTAACACGTTGAAACATAACGGTGATATTTCTGCATAGGAGCTTTGCAAATCTTCACACCGCATTGATACGTATCAATATATGTTAACAAAAATAGCCGTATTGGACGACGCGTGAGTACATCAGAACAGAAGCCGGCTAAAACCGGCCACGGGCATGGCCGCGGTGGAGGCAAAGATCTTACGTCTGGATCTGTCCATGGGCAGCTTGCCAAGTTAACGGCCTATATGGCGATTGGCGCTGTTGCGTCCATGACGTTTCAAGTTGTTGATACTTACTTTGTTGCCCAGCTCGGTACAGAAGAGCTCGCGGCGATGGCCTTCACATTCCCTGTCGTGATGATTTTACATGCTATTGCGATTGGACTGGGCACTGGTGTGACCGCGGTTGTTTCCCGGTTTGTGGGTGGTGGTGGCGCGGACGGCTCTAAAGCAATCGGCACGGATAGCCTCTATCTCGCGATCCTTATAACAACGATTTTCTCTGCCATTGGGTACTTCACCATAGACCCTGTCTTTGCTCTTCTGGGGGCCGGGCCCGAAATTATGCCGCTGATCCATGACTACATGGAGGTTTGGTATCTCGGGATCATCTTTATGATTGTGCCGCTGATCGGCAATTCTGTCATCCGTGCTCACGGCGATGCCAAATTTCCGAGCATGATTATGATAACGGCTGCTTTGCTCAACATTGTACTCGACCCGATTCTGATCTTCGGCTTATTCGGGGCCCCAAGGTTGGAATTGCAGGGTGCCGCCTTGGCCACTGTTATTGCCCGTTTTGTGACGTTTGCGGCTGCCCTTGGCGTGCTGCATTTTCGGATGCGTGCGCTCACCTATGAGATGCCATCACTAGAGCGCCTCTCTAAAAATTGGCGCCTTATTCTCGATATCGGTTTGCCCTCAACAGCAACACAACTCATCGTTCCTGTTTCCATGGGCATTCTGACGGCGCTCATCGCATCCTATGGGGCAGTTGCCGTAGCCGCTTACGGAATCGCCACGCGGGTCGAGATGTTCGCATTGATAGTCATGATGGCGACATCCATTGCGATGGGGCCGTTTGTTGGTCAGAACGCAGGAGCAGGGCGTATTGATCGCGTCAAGACGGCTCTTCGTTTCGCATTCCAGGCGAGCTTCGCGTATGGAGTGATCATGGCGGTTCTGCTTGCTCTCTTTGGTGAGCAAGTCGGCAATGTCTTTAGCGATGATACTGAGGTGATTCGCCTTGCGGCGTTCTACCTTCTTGTCGTCCCTGTGAGTTATCCGGTCTTGTCGATTATCGGAATTAGTTCGCAAACCTTTAACTCTTTGGCTCGCCCGATGCCTGCAATGATCATTGGCGCTTGTAAGGCGTTCGTCATACAGGTTCCTCTCGCGTATGCAGGATCAGCCGTGGCGGGGATTCAGGGCGTGTTTGTGGCGATGAGCCTATCGACCTTAATAGTCTCTTTGCTCGCATACGTATGGATACGGCGAGTGATTAATGAGGAAGAGGGGACCGCCGTCAGCATGGCAGCCGCGCGTTCACCTTAGTCAATTATAATTCTAATTATTGGGTTGTGTGGCCACTTGCCACGGCACGAATGCTTGCCAGCCCTTGCCGCATGTCCGTCATGATAAACTCACCCTTACTCATTGGGCTGCCAGAGCGCGGATTAGGATAACGGTAGACCCAGGCGTTCATCTTGACCGTAAGGCCACATAAGACGCCACCAATAGTCGTATGATAGTCAGAGATGAGTTTTTTGACTTCTTCAAATCGTTCAGCGGACAAATTATCCCATAAGTCTTGGGTCTGATTGTCGAAATCTTGGAAGAGGCGTTGTAAGAACTCAACCAATCCCGTCATGAGTTTCTCAATTTTACCGATCTGATCAATCAAGTTTGTGTCTTGGCGAACCTGGTAATTCTTTTTGATATCATGCATCGACTGCACAAAGTTTCCGAGTAAAGGCTGTAGACGGTCGAGGCAGTTTCGGTAGTAAGACAGAGAGAGGAAGATATCCCCGTAGTCTTCCAAAAACCTCGGAATTTGATCGAGCTGTATGTTTAGTTTTTCGGCCATCGTTTTAAGTTTGGCGATCGCTTTCTTGACATCAGGATCCTTGAACAGACCAACGAGGTCCTGAAAAGTTGTAACCTCAAGGTCGTCCCCCCCCATAGATTTGTTTGATCAGTGGCAACGTGAATGACGACATGTAAGTCGTCAGTTCTTTATTCTTTTCTTCGCTGAGTTGAAGCTCTGACCCTTCAGCGATTGAGATTCCGATGTCACGCATTGAGCGTCGTAAGCTGTAAACGTCAAAACTTGGGAGTGGGGCCAACTGGCTCAAAATCTGAAGGTCAGGGTGGGCCAACCCTTCTTTCCATTGAAAATGATCCGCTAAATCATCAACGTTGATTTGTCCGCTTCCTGTTTCACGCTCAGCAAAAAGTTCGATAACGCCCTCAAGCCGATGGTTCTTGATCAAGCGGGCACGCTGAAGCGCTTCCGTCTTGAAAGGCAAAATATGGAGCGGCAAAACGAACAATGAGTCCATATCCGCATCAGCAATAGGGTTAGTCATTTTGCGCGTAAAGCTAGTGATTATCAATTAAGGGTAGAATGTATTGTTGAGAAAAATCAATTCATTAGCCAAATTCTGTTCGCGTCCATACTATTATGGCTCATACCGAAGCGCTAGCTGAAACACATAACGTAACGATTTCCTGGAGTGAGACGTTGCGCAGGGCAGCGTCTTAGGCGGCAGCGGGCTCAGCATTGAGGGCTTCTTCGAGTTCAAAAAAGCTTGGCTGCACGCGTGTTGGGACGCTTCCACGGCCAATTTCCACGGAAACTTGAGGTGCGTTACCATTGAGGTGGGCAACCATCACATCCCGAATAATGAGGTAGAACTGGTGTTCTTCGTCCAGAATTTGCTTCAGCCGGTTGGCGAATGGGCCAACGAGAAGGTATGCGAGAAAAACCCCTAAGAATGTACCCGTGAGCGCGCCACCAATGAGCGTTCCAAGAACTTCAGGTGGCTCAGTCACAGACGCCATAGTTTTGATAACGCCAAGGACGGCAGCAACAATGCCGATAGCGGGAAGGCCGTCTGCCATTGTCTGAAGTGACTCATGGGGCTTCATGGCTTCGTGATGATGCTTATCGAGTTGTGCTTCCATCGCATCATAAACTTGATGCGGATCGTCCAGATTCATCGATAGCATTCGAAGTGTGTCGCAAATGAAATCGGTAGCGAAGTGATCTTTGAGAATGCGCGGATACTGTTGGAAGATATCGCTTTCTGCAGGGTTTTCGATGTGGGCCTCGATCACCAAAATCCCTTTAGACTTAATCATCTTCGTGATCGTGAACAGGAGGCACAGGATATCCATGAAATCCTGTTGGTTCCATTTGGCACTACCAAAGGACTTTTTTATGCCGCCAAATGAGGCTTTGATGATGTGGCCAGGGTTTCCAATGATAAGGGCGCCTATAGCACCCCCCCATAATCATCGTCATTTCAAAGGGAAGGGCGTGAAGAATAACCCCGAATTTACCGCCAGAAGCGGTATACGCGCCAAAAATGCACACCAAAACAAATACTATTCCGAGTATTCCACGCATTGGCGTTGTCGCTTCCCTAGTTTAATCATGGCCCTGGTCGTAGCGTTGAGGCGGCTAAGACCCGAGTTTACCTATACCAGTTCAATGGCTTATCAAAGGTCAAAACGGGTAGCATGGCAAGGGTGATGGCTTGGAACCGAGGTTAAAAACACGGATATGGGTGCAGGCGTTCCTTCGTCGGTTAGAGACGGAAGGGTACATGGCAACCATTCCAAATCGCGGGGACGAGGATGCTGGAGCCATTTTGATCAAAGTAAACCGGTTCTCGGCTGGTTGCTTGGTCTATTCGCAGGTCCGTGACGATAAAGGCCTATTGGTCTGGCTCTGCGGTACGGGCGAAACAGAGATCCCTGAGCCTGACGCTGATGCCTACATAGCCCGCCAAAGACAATATGACGCGGACATATGGGTCGTTGAAGTGGATGATCCGAAGGCTAGCTATGGCCTTGGTGGCAGGGTTTCTGACGGCTGAGTGTTTGGCTCGGGCCGTGTCACACCAAACCCATAGCGTTCGAAAACGTCTAACCCGTCTGAACTCGTCAATTCGCGATAGAACATTGTCGCGTTTGGGTTCGCTGAGCCAGATAACACCGCGGCGGAGTATACGATTGGCGCGTGTGCGCTTGCAGGGACAATCGCCGCCAATCGAACTCCATCACTCAGCGCAGCGTCAGTCGCATAAATGATGCCAAGTTGTGTCTCGCCACGTTCGACCATAGCCAGAACCGCGCGGACATTCGCCTGGCGGGCAAGTCGATCTCGAACCGCTGGCCACAAACCTAGGGTTTGAAGCGCTTCCTTGGCATATGTCCCAGCCGGCACGTGGGCAGGGTCGCCGATGGCAAGTCTGCCTCCGTTTAGCCGACTAGCGAGGTCGACAGATTTCGCGAGGTTGATGAGAGATGTGTCCATGGAATCAGACGGGCTGACAAAAACCAACCTATTGCGTGCTACCTGCAGCGTTTGGCCTTTGTCCAGAAACCCGTCTGTCAAAAGCTGCTCAATCCACGTTGTCGATGCTGAAATGTAGAGATCAGCGGGTGCTCCTTGGCGAATTTGGCGAGCAAGGGTCCCTGAACTTGCCACTGAAACACGAATATCAAGCCCCGTTCGATCTGAGAATTGAGTGGCCAAGTCTTGAACTGCTGGGGCTGCGCTGGCAGCAGAAAGTACAATTATACTTTTATGATCAATGGCTTGTGCACATTCTTGATGCGCAAATACGCTCGTTAAAAGGGCCAAGCTGGCGATCGCCACCGCTCTGGGGAGCCACGAAAAGTTCAGATTGTTTGAACGGTTAAGCAATCGTCGACGTTCCTATTCTGGACACCTGAACACGGTGTCGGTATGTTCCCCAGCCTTTCCGCCTTATAGCACTACTTTTTTAGCCCAATTCCGAGGTAACTCATGCCTGATGTATGGACAGATGATCGTATTTCCAAGCTAAAAAAGCTTTGGTCAGAGGGTTTAACGACCGGTGAGATCGGTAAGCGTCTTGGGGTATCAAAGAACGCCGTTGTCGGAAAGGCGCATCGTCTTGGCTTGAAAAGCCGCCCGTCGCCTATTCGTAGGGCTGGCAAGAAAGCTGAGCCGAAGAAGGAAGAGGCCAAGGTTTACACCCTTGCCAATTTGACGACGATGACCTGTCGTTGGCCGATCGGAGATCCAAAAGAAGAAAACTTCCATTTCTGTGGAAAGCCAATTTTCCAGACTAAGCCCTATTGCGCAGAACATTGTGCAGCGGCTTATGTTGGTTCGAACAAGAACCGTGGCGAAAGCGCTGCATAATCCAAAAACCTGCGGTGTTGGTGGGTAGATTTGCGGCGGGTGCCACGTCGCTCGGACTTAAAATCACGTTTAGGCCACAGGACTTGGATACTATGAATAACCGGCTTATTTGGTCAGGTGGGTGATTTGTACTATTTGGTCCCCTAGGTTGAATATTTCTCGTAATGATTTAATAGTTGTCATAGGTCGAAACCTTTTACGGATTAGTAGTACGGTCATAGAATACAACATGTTACAAATTCTCGTTATTGCCAGAGGGGCATTTCGGGCATAGTCGATTAGAGATCGTAGCCGATCACTTTCGCAAACGGATCTAGAACGCATGACGCTGGCAGTTAAGTTTTGGGGGGTTCGAGGGAGCATCGCGTGCCCTTCGCCGCAGCATGTGGTGTATGGCGGCAATACGAGCTGTCTCGAGGTGTTCGCTGGCGACAAGCGTATTATTCTTGATGCTGGAACTGGTATTCGTCAGCTGGGATTCGAGTTTATCCGAGACGGTGTAAAAGATGGGGTCATCCTTTTGACTCACACGCACTGGGATCACATTAACGGCTTTCCCTTCTTTGGCCCGACCTTTATGGCCAACAGCCATTTCTCAATTCACGCAGGCCACTTGTCTGACCATGGCGGCATTGAGAATGTGCTCGCAAATCAGATGTCGAACCCCACATTCCCAGTGCCACTAGAGGCGCTGCAGGCTGAACTGGATTTTGTTGACTTCCATGCGGGCGAAAACTGGGAGCTTTATCCTGGCGTCAATCTGATTACTAAGCCGCTGAATCATCCTAACGGTGCGACCGGATATCGAATTGAGCACGATGGTAAATCGATTTGCTACGTGACAGATACAGAGCACGTCATCGGGAAGCCGGATCAGATGGTGCTGTCTCTCATTGAGGGCGCAGATCTCGTCATTTATGATTCTACGTACACGGATGAAGAGTTCCCGGAAAAAATCGGCTGGGGTCACTCGACGTGGGAAGAAGGCATACGCCTTTGCAAACTTGCTGGCGTGAAACAAATGGCCATCTTCCATCATGACCCAGATCACAACGATGATTTCATGCGGGATATTGAACAGAAGGCGAGAGAGATGTGGGACGGAGCGCTCGTTGCTCGCGAACATATGATTCTAACGCCTGGCCTATAACGGCCAATTTAACGCTCTCGGAATGCTTCGTGCTTTAACTTCAAGACTGGCTTGATGAGATAGTCCATGACGGACTTTGTGCCGGTGTGAATGTCTACGGTTGCACCCATTCCAGGGGAAATCAAAAAGCCATCAGCTTCGTCGCCCAGCCATGGTTGGGCTGTTTTAATCACAACTTTGAAATAGGGTGGCGCGTTATCGGGCACGGTTGAGTCTGGGGCGACGGAAACGACTTCACCGTCGATTCCGCCGTAACGAACAAAATCATATGTGTCGATTTTTATGATCGCGCTTTGCCCTTCTTGGACGAAACCACGGTCCATGGGATTAAGGCGAGCTTCAACGATGAGTGTATCTTCAGAAGGCACAATATCTAGGATGGGTTCACCTGGACGTACAACCCCACCAATGGTCGTGTAACGCATGTTCTTTACGACGCCGACGATTGGGCTTCGGATCGTGGTCCGAGTTTGTTGATCATCGGCTGTTGCTAACAATTCTCGTGTCCGAGCGATTGCCATTTCGTTCTCGCCCATTTGTTCTCGGGCTTCGCGCGCGAACCGGAGATCAAGTTCTTGGATGCGCTCCAAGGCTTCGTCCATTGCTGCTTGCGCGCGGGGAAGGGCCTCGGTAAGGGCGGCAATTTCACCTTCGAAGCTTTCAACTTCACTCTCGATTTGCAGATGCTCCATTGGCGACTGCAACTTGTCTTTAAGAAGGTCGGCAGACATGTCTAGCCGTTGACGTGCAAGTCCAACGTTGGTTCGAATGCCTTTTAGTCGGGCCTCGACTTCGCGAACGTCTTGTTGCCGTTGCAGGGCTTGGCCTTCCAGGACGGCGCGGGTGCTGTTTAGTTCGCGCGAGCGTGCATCATAGGCCTCTCGCTCAGCGTCAATGATGTTGTCCATACCAGGCACCAGGTCTGTGGGTAGGGTGAGGGCAGTGCCATTTGCCTCTGCGAGTAACCGGGCCTTTCTAATTAAGTATCCGTCGCGCCGAACCTGTAATTCTTCGAGGTTGGTCACGGTTCCTGCAAGATCCAATTGGACTAAAGGCGTGTTGGCGCGCACGGTGTCACCGTCCCGAACAAAGAGTTCGTCAATGATGCCACCTTCCAAATGCTGAATGGTTTTTACACGTCCTTGAGGAACAACCTCGCCAGGCGCGACGGCAACTTCGTCTAGGCTCGCAAATGCGGACCACAAAAGAAACAAGCCAAGGAGCCCCATGATGACATAGGCAACAAGCCGCCAGCTTGGCGCTGTATTGTGCTCTATGAGGTCGTCGAGTTGGCTCATGGTTTTTCCAGAACTTCTTTGGTTATTCAGCCGAGCGCGTCAGCCGCGCCTGCGCCGTGGGTTCGGTGCGTTTGACGTTGACGGGAATCCCTTTTGCGGGGTCTTGTGCGTTTGCTTGGGTCTTTGACATAGCCGCCATGACTTTTTGTGTTGGACCTGCGGCGCGAATGCGACCGTGGTCCATGATGACGACGTTATTGCATGCCTGCAAAAGAACAGGGCTATGCGTTACGAGTATAACGGTGTGAGTTTTGCCAAGCTCGACAAGTGTTAGCTGTAAGGCTGCCTCAGCGTCTTTGTCGAGACTTCCCGATGGTTCGTCCATGACAATCACTGGCGGGTTACCAACGACTGCCCGTGCGATGGCAATGCGCTGGCGCATACCGCCAGACAACAGCGCGCCACCTTCACCGACAGCCGTGTCATAGCCATCTGGCAGGTCGACGACCATGCTATGCGCCTGGGCTAACTTGGCCGCTTGAATTATTTCGTTGTCGGATGCTTGAGGTGAAGTCTGAGCTATATTGTCTCTGACAGTGCCATTAAACAGAACACATTCCTGCGGTGCATATCCGATCCAGCCAGCAAGATCTTTCCGTGAAAATTGTTTAATGTCGGCGCCATCTAGAAGAACACGCCCGTTGACTGGTTCGTATAGGCCCAATAGCAATTTTAGCAGTGTTGTTTTGCCGCTGCCGTTGCTGCCCATGATCGCGGTAACCCCACCAGCGGCGATATCGAGCTTAACTGCATCGACTACAGCGGGGGATTTTTCTGAATACCTAAACGATACATCTTCAAAGGTCAGGCGTCCCTTGGGGCGTGCAAGAGAAATGCTGCTCTCTGATTTGTCTTCTTGCTCTGCAAAAGTTGCACCTAGCCGGTCAACAGATTGGCCGAATGAGACGAAGTTTCTCCATGCTCCGACCAACTGATTGAGCGGACCGAGTAAGCGTCCACTTAGCATGTTTGCAGCAATTAGACCGCCAATTGTGAGTTCTTGGTTCATAATTGCGACGGCGCCCACCGTTGTCATGGCAACGGTGGTGAACATGGTCAGGCCATGCCCCGCGTTTACGAACGTGTCGGTCTTTGTTCCCCGGATCAGGGATTGCTCAATTGCTTCGGCCTGGCGGTCTTCCCATAATGGGCGAATATGATCGGCCATCGCGAGGGCCTTCATCGTACTCCGGCCCATAATCATTTCAGCGATTAACCCGTCTCGGCTGATCACTTTCGTTTTCTCTTCTGCAGCGGCGGCTGCGACGGTTTTCCCCGAGCGCCAGGCTAAGGCGAGGAAAATGGCAAAGGCAATGACCAACACCCACGCGACCGGCCAGGCGATAAGAAAGACAACGGTGAGGAACAGGATTGCGAACGGCAGATCAGCACACAAGATCGCCGACGCACCTGACAATGTGTTTCGCACGGCTTCGACGTCACGAAACAATAACTGCCAATAGGATGCCGGGCGACTTTCAAGGCTTCGTAGGGGCAACGCCATGATTTTTTCAAATAACTTGCGCCCGACTGCGACATCAATGCGCAGGGCCACGCTTTGCATGACTTTTGTTCTTGTCTGCCGCAGGACGAAATCAAATGCAATGACGAGTGCCATCCCAATGACTAGTCCTTGCAATGTGGTCATGCCCTGGTGGAAGACCACCCGGTCATAAACCTGAAGAACGAAAACCGGCACTGCGACCGCAAGCAGATTGACGAAGAGGGAAACGACCAGGACTTCTTTAAACATAGGACGAAGCGGCTCAAGAAAGTCTTTGAGCCACACGCGCTCGGGCGTGCCTAGAAAATTGGGAACTGGGCCATTTGTCTCGGACATGGCTGATAATTAGCCTTTTTTAAGCCTAATTGATAGATCGCTAACAGGGGCAGACGGATTATCAAGACGGGAATCTCCTGTTCCGTTGTGCTCGGACCAGTTAGGGTGAGGTCTGATCAGAGGCTGAGCGCCAGGGAGGCGCAGTGAGAGACGATACACTGACGAAATCCGGCGACGATTTGGCTGACGGAGGCGGTTCACCGCACTCAGGCGGGCGTGTTCGTGCTGCTCTCACATGGATGGACCTCGGTCGGTTTATTTCAATCCGGTGGTGGTGGCGCTGGTTTAACCGCTCTCTCATTCAAACAGGACGCTTAACCACATTACTCGCGCTGATTGGGCTTGTGTGGATTCGCAACGAAGACCCGGAGCTGCTCCGTCTAATCCGTGCCAAGACGTTTGACACCTATCAGAACATCAAGCCGCGACCGTTCATGGGAGACTCTGGACAAGTCGTTATTGTCGATTTGGACGAAGGCAGTCTGGATGAATTTGGGCAATGGCCCTGGCCGAGAGATCGTTGGGCCGAACTCGTCGAAAAACTTACGGCTCTGGGGGCGACTGCTGTCGCGTTCGATATTGTTTTTCCAGAAAGCGACACAACCTCGATTGCTAATTTGGCTGATAATATTGAAGGTATTACGGACGAGACGCGTAATACGTTGAAGGCCATGCCGACGAACGATGATGTGTTCGCGGCAGCGATCAAGAAAAGCAAGATCGTTGTGACAGGGCACACACCACTTTCAGTAGCGCGGTCTGACCCTGGCTATACGAAGTCATCCATTCGGGGAGAACTAGGAGCTAACCCCAGGCCGTGGCTTGAAGACCATCCATTCATATTGCGCAATCTTGAAGTTCTTGATCGCGCTGCGACAGGGCGAGGGGTCTTTAGTGTTGCAGAAGATCGTTTGGATGGGATCGTTCGTCGAGTGTCGATGGCTGTTGCCAGTCCCAACGGAATTTTCCCTTCTCTTTCTCTTGAAAGCATTCGCGTACACTTGGGTGCGAGAAATGTGATTGTTGAGACAGATGAAAACGATGGGTTGCAGCGGATTATTCTGCAAAAGCTCCGTCCGGTCAGAGAAAATATTGAAATCGATGTTGATCGGAATGCTCGTGTTTGGGTCTATTACACCCCACACAGCCAATACAAAGCGAATTATGTTCCCGCTGCTGGCGTGCTTGGTGATCGCGTCGACAGAAGCCGAATAGAGGGTAAAATCGCGCTGATCGGGACTTCATCTCAAGGCCTATTTGATGTTCGGTCCACACCGCTAGACCCGGTGCTTCCCGGGGTGGAGGTGCACGCCAACATTATTGAGAACGTTTTAAACGGCACCCAGCTTACGCGGTTGCCGATAGCCGATGGTTACGAAGTGCTGGCGGCAATCCTTATCGGTATCCTAATGATTGTTGTGACACCGCTGCTTGGCGCCAGAATATCCATGTGGTTTTTTATGGGTGGTACGGCTTTCGTCATTTGGTTCTCGTGGAATGCCTATTCAACACGGTTAGAGCTTTGGGACCCGGGCTTCCCGATTATCGTTGCGATCCTGTTCTATGGCTTCTTAACCTACGCGGCATTTATTCGTGAAGAGGCGCAACGAAAGCAAGTGCGCTCCGCTTTTGGCCAGTATTTGTCTCCAGACTTGGTCAAAAAATTGGCGGATGACCCGGATCAACTCTCGCTTGGTGGCGAGATGCGCGAGATGACCTTCATGTTTTGTGACGTGCGTGGGTTCACGTCTATCTCTGAGCTGTTCGATGCTCAGGGCCTTACGCGTTTGATCAATCGGTTTTTAACGCCCATGACAAATTTGATTTTGGCCAACAGCGGTACGATCGATAAGTACATGGGGGATTGCATCATGGCGTTCTGGAATGCGCCGCTTCTCGATGAAGATCACGCCCGGGACGCCTGTCAGTCGGCATTGCTTATGGTCGATGATCTAAAGCTTCTTAATGATGAACTCGAGAGAGAAGCCATTGAACAAGAGCGTGAGCACCGCCCCATTAAGATTGGCATTGGACTAAATTCCGGGGAGGCTTGCGTTGGAAACATGGGGTCTGAGCAAAGGTTCGACTACTCTGTTCTTGGCGACAATGTGAACCTGGCATCTCGTCTAGAAGGGCAATCTAAAACCTATCGTGTCACCATTGTTATTGGTGACAATACGATGGCGCTGGCACCCGATTATGCTTCACTAGAACTCGACCTTATTAAGGTGAAGGGTAAGACAGAGGCCGTTCGAATTCATGGTCTCGTTGGGGACGATAAACTTGCGCTCGATCCAGACTTTGTATCGCTCAAGGCAACTCACGACAGAATGCTGATGGAATATCGCCAACAGGACTGGGGCACGGTTGCTGCATCACTAGATGAGGCACGGACAAAGATTGCGGCGATGGCAGGTAAAGGCCTTGTTTCAGAAGTTCCTGGATTTTACGAACTTCTTGAAGAGCGTATTGTTGAGTATCGCGAAAATCCAGAGCCTTCAGACTGGGACGGCGTGTTCGTCGCTACGAGCAAGTAAGAATTTATTCTACAGACTGGCTGAAGTCTTAGCGTCTACCAGAGACCTGATCTAACCGACCCATCGCAAGAAGTAGCTGATAGGACGCGACCCGGGAGTCAAATAGCGCGTTCGTATAATTGATACGGGCACTGAAGACTTCATTTTCAGCATCCAGAACGTTCAATGCTGTTTCCTTGCCTGATTCCCGAAGACGTTCCCGTGATTCAAAAACTTCGGCCGCAATGTTCACGGCGTTGTCGAGAAGTTCAACACGTTCGCGTGCAGTCATGAGTGATTGCCATGCGAGGCGGGTTTGTTCTTCGATTTTACGGCGTGTTTGAACGTAGTCGCTTTGCCGTGCCTGGTAGGTGTATGCAGCACCCTTTGTTCTGGACTTGGTGCTCAAGCCATTAAAGATATTCCAGTTTGCTCTGACTTTTACGGAATAGTCCCGACGAATACCCGGCACGCCGTTAAAGTCGTCTTCGTAATTCCCCTCAGCAACCACATCAATGGTTGGGTAATATTCTGAGACCACACCTTCACGATTTTGATCAGCAATTTCTATCTGCCGTTGTCCAGATTTGATGGCTGGATTTTCAGCTAAAGCAACACCAATAGCGTCGTCGAGGTTCTTCGGAAGCAATTGATTTGGCGGAGCAGGCATCAGCATCGTTGCTGCGTCTGGTGCGCGATCAAAGACTTGCAGGTAACGACTGCGAGCATCAATTTGGGCACCTTGTACGAAGACTTTTCGTTCCAGCGCAATCTGCAGACGCGACTTTGCTTGAAGCACATCGACTGCAATGCCTGAGCCACGGCGGACACGTTCATCTTCTAGATTGAGTTGTCTGCGAATGTTGTCTTCGTTCTGACCAGAGAGATCGAGCAATTGAGATTGACGTAAGACATCGAGGTAAGACGTTATGCCTTCAAACATGACGCTTTGACGCACACTTGTGAGCGTGATGTCGGCGACGTCACGTTGGAGCTTAGACGAGCGACGGCCGGACGATTTAAGTCCGCCATCATAAACATTCTGAGTTAACGATAGTCCCCATGTTTCTGTCCCGTTTTCCACTGGTCCATTTGGTGTCGATCGAAAGGCTGCCGTACTGATGCGTTCTTGGCCTGCGTCAGCCGTTAGGTCGACGGTGGGTAGATAGGGAGCCAGCGCAGCACGAACATCTTGTTCGGCAGATTGGACCTGAAATCTGTTTGATTGGATCAAGGGGTGACTACGAACGAGATCAGCTAGTTCATCTTGAAGGGGAGCGGCGAGGCTCTGCTCCACGGAGCACATGGATACGGCAGCCACCGCGAGTAGTTTGTATTTATTAGTGGTCAAAATACGGTCCCCAGGCTGCTCGCAACACGCGAACATTTATGAACTTTACTCCAGATTTTATATATTAGCGATGCGTCCAGGGTCAAACGATCAACGCACTTGTGATGGTGTCGAAACAGCTTAAATGCTGGTTTTTTGGTGCCCAGACGCAATGATCCTGTCGCATTTAAAACTACAACAGGTCATTGGGGAGAGATGGCTCCGGCGGAAGGACTCGAACCTACAACCCTTCGATTAACAGTCGAATGCTCTACCATTGAGCTACGCCGGACCAGTACTTGGAGGCCGAGGCCGGAATCGAACCGACGTACACGGATTTGCAGTCCGCTGCATCACCACTCTGCCACTCGGCCCGAGACTACCTATGTCGATAAGCCTCATCACGGTTTTAAGAACCATGAAGCGGCGTTTTATAGAAGCGCAGGGAAGGGGGGTCAAGCGCCCATAAACAAAGGGATACATGGAATCGATTAGCATCCGATAATTAGGACGGATGATTGAGTTGGCTGCGCCTGTTCGGTATAAGCGCTTAGTTGCCGATTAAGACGCATTAAACATCCGGCGACCCGTTTGAAAGGGACAGTCTTATGGATTTTGAGCTTGCACGACGCAACATGGTTGCGAGCCAGATCAGGACCAATGAGGTTACAGACCCGCTGGTAATTGATGCCATAGGGAAAGTTCCTCGGGAAAAGTTCCTGCCGACTGCCCGCCAATCTCTCGCGTATGTTGATGAAGACCTGGAAGTGGCTCCCGGCCGGTGTTTGATGGAGCCGATGGTAGCCGCCCGTTTACTTCAATTGGCTGATGTCCAACAGACTGACCATGTCTTAGTTGTGCCCTGTGGCACCGGCTATATTGCTGCCGTTTTGGCGCATATGGCCGGTTCTATTGTCGCTGTCGAGGAAGAGGGACCAGTTAAAGAAGGGGCTGCTAAGCTGTTAGGAGAGCTCGGAGCAGATACCGTCGCTGTCGTTTCGGCCACAGTTACTGAGGGTTGCCCTAGCCAGGCGCCGTTTGACGTCATTGTCTTCGACGGAGCTATTTCTGGGGTGCCAGACACCATAAAGCAGCAACTTGCCGATGGTGGGCGCATCGTTGCGGTCGTCCAATCTGGCCCGATTGGTCAGGCAACCCTGGTTCAGCGCACCGGAAACGCTTTTGGGCAAAGAACGGATTATGATGCTAGCGTGCCGCCACTCCCGGAATTTATGGCGAAACCAGCCTTCGCGTTCTAAATAAGCGGCGTCAAAACGGAAAATAAAACCAATTTTCCTATTTTAACGTAATGAAATTTGTCGTTCGTCAATGTGATGGCGAACTCAAGCAATATTATACTCTTATCAATGAGCCCTGCGGTTTTGGTTACCCTCGGTTACACCTTTTGCGGTGGTATTTGAGCATCGCTTCGGTTACGTAATCGTGCAGGAATTCTAGGCTGGAACTTGTGTTGAGGATTAAAGCAATGAAGCGTCTTAAGTGGTTATTAGCGACGACAGCAGTCGTAGGGCTTCTCTCCAGTGGCCAATCCGCTGAGGCTGACACTCTCCGTGAGGCTCTTGCCCTGGCATATGCGAATAACCCGAGTTTATTAGCAGCTCGAGCTCAACTGCGTGCTGTTGATGAATCTGTCCCCATTGCGTTGTCAGGATGGCGGCCCAGCGTCACTGTGAACGGCAACGTATCCAGGGCGCGCAACGAAACAGCGATTCAGGGCACGGTCGGCAGTGGCGCACAATTTGCGGGCGGCACAACGCTGAGAACCTCGCAATCGGCGTCAATTGGTGTGTCTCAGCCCCTTTTTAAGGGCTTTAAGACTCAAGCCGCGACGGCTGCGGCTAAGGCCAATGTGGAAGCCCAGCGGGCCCGCTTAAAGACGTCCGAGCAGCAGGTTCTATTGGCAGCCGCGACCGCATACTTCGATGTGCTTCGTGACATGGCGGTCGTGGAACTCCGGACCAACAACGTTCAAGGTCTTGACCCGGCAGCTTAGAAGCGACGCAAGACAGATTCCGGGTCGGAGAAATTACCCGGACCGACGTTGCTCAGGCTGAGGCTCGCTTATCTGCCTCGGTTTCGGCCAGAATTTTGGCTGAGGGGAACCTTCAGCAGTCTCGGGCTGCTTATGTTAGCTCTATTGGTAAATCCCCGGAGAACCTTGTTACCCCAGATGCTTTGGGTGAATTGCCTGCGACACGTGATGAAGCGATCGCTTCTGCGTCTGAGGATAACCCTAGCTTGGTGGCGGCTTTATTTACTGCGGATGCGGCAAAGGAAAACATAAAATCCTCCCGTGGCGATTTACTGCCCACGGTGAACCTAGAAGGCCAGCTTTCCAAAGGGTGGGACACGATTGCAGACCAATCCACGGCGGAGGCGGCATCTGCCCGCGTGACATTAAGTGTGCCTCTTTATCAGGGGGGCGTTGTTTACGCCCGTTTGCGTCAAGCAAAACATACGGCTGGTCAACGCCGTCTGGAAGCCGATCAGGCTAGGTTGGATGCGCGTGAATCAGCGACGTCCACATGGGAAATTTATCAGTCATCGAGAGCAAGTATTGCTTCGATCGAAACCCAAATCGTTGCGTCAGAGATTGCTCTGGAAGGGGTGCAGCGTGAGGCTGAGGTCGGGCGCGAGAACCGTTCTGGACGTTTTGGACGCGGAACAAGAGCTTCTTGATGCCCGTGTAAATCTAGTGACTGCCGAAAGAGATCAACTGGTTGCGACCCTACAACTCCAGGCCTCTGTTGGGCGTTTAACGGCAGAAGACCTAGCTCTGGGCGTGAACCTCTATGACGCGATGGATCACTATGACGATGTCAAAGGCAGTTTCTTTGGCAGTTCCAAGGCGGCTAACGCCGACGCTAAACGCCGTTAAATCAAAATAAAACTCGCTAACCCTCAGATTTTTCTCACGTTATAGAATTCTTTAACCATTTGGGTTACCTTCTTCTCAATTATCGTGGGGAAAAAGCGGACTAATCGCTATGAGTGAAGAAGGTCAACAAGAACCTTCGATGGAGGATATTCTAGCCTCCATTCGAGAGATTCTTTCGGAAGACGAAGAAGAGGGTGGTGAAGAAGGTGCTGCTGAGGCTGCACCTGAAGACGCCGCTGAGCCTGAGCCGGAACCAGAGCCAGAAGCTGTATTTGAGCCAGAAGAAGATGATGGCCCAGATCTTGCTGCTTTGCTTGCTGAAAGCGATGCGGAAGATGAGGCAGCTTTTGCCGAACCTGAGCCCGCCGCTCCTGCAGCGATTGAGCTAACCGACGAAATGATGGTCGAGGAGCAGGAAGAATTTATTCCTGAGCCAGCCCCTGTCGTTGCTGAACAACCAGCGCCGCCACCTCCACCGCCTCAACCGGCGCAGGAACAACCGTATCAGCCCTATGGCCAAGAAGGTCTCGTGGCAGATCAGGTTGAGCAAGTGGCGGGAGTCCATATTTCTCAGTTGGCACAGGCCGTCGCTCAAGAGCGCGCGTTAACCATGGGAAATCAGGGCATTACCATTGAGCAGCTTGTGCGTGAAATTTGCACGCCAATTCTGAAGCAATGGCTTGATCATAACCTACCGTACATGGTTGAGCGGATTGTGCGTCAGGAAGTCGAGCGTATTGTGAGCCGTTCAGAGCGAATGTAAAATAAGAGAAAAACGTTTAAGTCTTTGCTTCTATTTGGTTTTCTCTCTCATAATTTCGGTAATTTTAGCTGCTGACTTCATGACCTGTTCAGAAAACCGGTCCGTCGCGTCCTTGACACTGAGGGCTCTCACGGGGAACCGGATATCTATGACTGCGGTAATCACACCATCAATTAATATGGGTGCGGCCAAGCTTGAGTGTCCTTTGTGGGGCATGCGGTCGCAGTAAAAACCGCGTGCCCGAATATCGTCCAGCTGTTTGCTGAGAAAGTCCTCGCTGAGGTCTACCCCGCTGAGTGCTTGTGGATCGTCAGCCAAGACGGCATCGATCATTGTTTGTCTCTGTGCTAGTTCACAATTGGCCAAATAAACCCGCCCTCCTATAGAGGTTACGAGCGGGAACACGAGCCCAATTGGAGCAGGTCGAATGACCAGCGGGCTTATGGCATCCGTATCCCATATGACTTCCATACTCAGACGTCGCGGTTGTGCCACAGAAACAGGCCACAGTATTTCGCGACACAGAGCTTCCATGACCGGAACAGCGGCTTGCCGGATCCAACTGGTATGACGCAGACCGTCTGTCAGTCCGAGAGCGTTCTCGGAAACTTCAAAACGCTTATCAGCGTCGCGTCGTACGACGTACCCTAAATCATTGAGAAAAAAGAGAATTCGAGAGACGGTTTGCCGCGGTAAGGCCGTCGTGGTTGCCGCTTCAGAAATAGTGAGCGGGCCCTCTCTGCTAAGGGTTTTCATGACCAAGAGGCCACGTTCCAATGATCGAATACTATTATTGGTTGGCATCGACCAATTCAGCCTCTCTATTGAAGTAGAGGAATACTCCTAAACCATGTTTGTGGCTCGTGGTCGGCGTTGAAGAAAACGCTCATACAATGAGCGAATATTGCATAGCCCAATCCCAGGTAGAATATTCTGGGTTGGGTATACGCCGCGCCCATCCAGCGCGCCCACTTAGTGGGCGTCCCGTTGCGTAAGTGTTGCATTCCTGCATCGTTTGGGACGACAGTGCACGCAATTGGCCTTAATAGGTTGAGATTTGACGTGTGAAGAGGCAATTTACGTGTGTCGTTCTCGAAGGGGTTTGAGAGCGATACTTCATGTTTGAGATACATTAGTCGGAGATGTTTCGACGAATAGCTCTCAGGAAATCTAGGGGAGAGACTGGATGAAAACCCGTAATATTTTGTTGGCATCGCTGATGGCATCGGTAGCGTTACCGGTTAGCCAAGAGGCCTTCGCCCAGAGCTTAGCGCTCGAAGAAATTGTCGTCACGGCTCGTAAGCGTGACGAGAAGCATTTATGAAATTCCGGTTTCGGTGTCTGCGTTTTCGCAGGACCAACTGGAGCGCGCAGGGGTCGATAACCCAGAAGAACTCTCTGCAACTATGTCGCAGGCCTTCAGTTTGAAGGCTCCACGGCAACAGGTGGGCGCGTAAACCCAGCCATTCGCTTCCGCGGCATGAACCAGCAGATCATTACGCCGTCGACACAGGTTGGCGCGTTGTTCTGGGATGGCTCCTACGTCGGTGCCGGTGGCGGCTTCCTGCCCCTCGGTGATGTTGAGCGTGTCGAGGTGATTAAAGGACCACAGACAGCCTACTTTGGCCGTAACACGTTCTACTGGTGCTGTGAACATCATCCCCAAGCTTCCTGGCGATGAGTGGGAAGGCGATGTCTCGGTTGATTTCTCCCCATCACAAGCCACTGAATACAAAATTGATGCCGGCATTGGCGGTCCAATTAACGATAAGGTTGGTCGTCCGCGTCTGGGCTGGTTACGAAAAAGACGGTGGTGACTTTAAAACTCAAGACGGCACACCTTATGCCGTTTTCAAAGATACCTCAGTAAGCGCAACCTTGGTTGCTGAGCCTACTGATAACCTTTCTTTGAAGTTCACTGGCTATTACACCAAAGCCGACGATAACGGCACATCGATTGGTGTTGATTCAAGCATTGCTGGCACAGCGGCCGGGGCTTGTAACCAAACCTTCTCCGGTGAGTACCTCAATCCGGCTTCGGGTGAACGCACACCATTTACGCGTGATCTTAGCGCTCTTGGGTTCTCGACGTTCTGTGGCGAAATCCCTGATGGTGAGTTCTTGGTTGCTCCGGTAACGGTAAACCCGGTTGCGGCAGATACGGTGTCCTTCTTTGTTGGGCGTCTGAATGCGCTGACAAACCTCCACCCTCTCTTGGAGAAGTACAGCATCCTAAGACAGCCGGGTGGTGATGAGTTGGGCGGTCGTAACCAAACATACCGTCTGCAGTTCAGTGGCGATTACGACATCGCTGATCACACAGTATCTTGGCAGGTTTCTCGCGCGAATACGGGAACCGTCGATGTTCGTGACTTCCGTTTTGGTATTCCGAATATCCCGGGCCAAGTGCTGCTTCTTGGTAACAACATTGCTCTTCGTGAAACATATTACGAAGCCCGTGTTGCATCATCCGCTGACCAACGCTTGCGCTACATGATTGGGTGTCAGCGATTACACCATGCGTTATCGTTTGGGCAACGCACCGGTCAGCGCGACGCAAGCTGCGACGGGCGCCGGTGCTACCGTCGACTTCCAGGACAACTCGACAACAGGTATCTTTGGGTCAATCGACTATGACATCAGCGATGACCTGACACTGTCCGTTGAAGCGCGTTACACGGATGAAGAATCACTCGGGATCATTCAAGGCAATCCAGGTGGCGCATGTGGCGGTTTCTCGCCAGCATGTAATACCGTCAACGAGTACACTGACTTTATCCCCCGCGTGATCTTGAGCTACACACCATTCGAAGGGGCAACGACGTACGCAAGTTACTCCTATAGTTCATTGCTCGGTGTCGCCACACAGGCTGGCTTCGTGAACAGTGTCGCTCCAGCAGTTATCCCTGCAGACCAGCTTGCTGCTCTCGGTGAATTCACAGCACCACAGGAAAACACCCAGTACGAACTTGGGTGGAAACAACAGGGTGAGAACTGGAACGTTACGGCCGCGATCTACTATGTCGACTGGAAAAACCAACCGTTTGCGTCGGTTATCCTGTTGCCATCGGGCGGAACCACATCGTTCCGTGGTCCTGGCGACTCAGAATACAAGGGCTTTGACCTTGAATTCTCAGCCACACCAACTGAGTGGTTAGACCTCCAAGGCACGTTGGCCTACACCGATGGTGAGATGACATCCTTCTCATCCCGTGGATCCAATGAGTCTTCGGTTCTTGGTTCTGGCGCGCTGTCAGTTGTCAACGATGGCAACCGTCCTCGCAACACACCAACATGGACAGCCAGCTTGAGCCCAACCTTCTTGGGTGATCTTGGAGATCGTCAATGGTTCTTCCGTTGGGACTTCCTTGTACCACAGCAAGACTTGGGCTGATTACTCAGAGTTCAACCGGGCTCCTGATCAATTCCTGATCAACGCTCGTGCGGGTATCGATCTCTTCGACGGTAGCCGGATTGAAATCTACGGCAAGAACTTGGGCCAAGATAAGACCCTGGGTCTTAACGGCGGCACAACGACCGGACCGGGCGGCAACCGTAAGGTCTTCAACGAGCCTTACCAACGTCGTGAGTTTGGTGTCCGTTTGACTGCCGAATTCTAGACTTCGGTCACATCAGTTAAATCAGAAGGCCGGTCCTCAGGACCGGCCTTCTTTTTTTGTGCGTGAATTTTGGCGGGAAAGTCCAAGAGTTGGAATCCTAAACCGCCCATGCTGCAAAGCGCATTAACGCTAAAGGACATCAGTGCCGGTATACTCAATCTAAGATTGTGTGTCTCGATTTAGAAGATTTAGCTTTTATTGCTGAAACTAAGGCGGTCGGGCATCAACGACATATCGTTTGTTGCGCATTCATCACAGGGCGTGCAAAAGCCGGTTGCCGCTGTGCTGGCCAAGCTTAGTCGCAAAAGGCCTATGTCATTGGAATCTCAGGTTTCCTCAAAAAAGACCCTAATGAAATTAGTATAGAATAATGCCAATCATCGAAGTGTTGGTAAAAAATTCTAAATATCACTTATTTTGATTAATATTCGCACTTCAACTTCATGCGGATGGTTATTAATTTAATGGGGTGAACGTTACGGTCGACCTTAACTTTAGGGCGGCGGTGGATATCCAGGGGGGACACGATTAATGACATTGCGACATTCGCTTTTGGCCTTTACGGCCCTAGCTAGCTTTGCCGCTTCTGAAGCAGCATTGGCTCAGAATTTGGCTATTGAAGAAATTACGGTGACCTCGCGTAAGCGCGAAGAAAACCTACAGTCCATGCCGCTAACAGTAACGGCGCTAACCGGCGACGACATTTACGAGCGTGGTGTTGATAACCTAGTCGATCTGGCTGATTTTACGCCGGGCTTCTATACGGAAACTGTTGGCGGGCGTTCAGCCAACCCATACTTCCGTGGTTTGGTTGTGAACACAGGTCAGGTTGACCGTCAGAACTCCTCTGTCTTCGTTGACGGCCACTACGTTCTCGGAACGGCAGCGACATTTGGCTTTAACAACATTGAGCGCGTTGAGGTTCTTAAAGGGCCACAGTCTGCTCTGTTTGGTCGTGCAACATTCGGCGGTGCGGTGAACTACATCACCAAAACTCCGACAAACGAATTCCAGGCCGATGTCGACCTCGATATCTCTGAGCACAATCGCTACGACGCTGCTGTTACGGTTTCAGGCCCATTGTTCGGCTCCGACAAAGTGAAAGCTTTGGTCAGTGCTCGTTATTTTGAGTTTGGTGGCGAATGGACCAATACCGCTCAAGGCGAGAACGGTGTCACGGTCGGTGAAGAAGAAACAAAAGCGATTTCCGGTAAGCTGCTCTGGGATCCAACCGAGCAGCTTTCGGTTACTCTTTCTGCGGCTTACTCTGAAGATGACGACGGCCCGCCGGCAACAACCAGCCTGCCAGCAGAACTTGATAACTGCTTGTTCTACAACACGACGATTCCTCTCGGTTATATCTGTGGCAAGCTGCCTGAGTTCGATACGGTCAAACAAAACAACCAACGCGTAAGTGAGCGCTTTGGCATCGAAGCCGGTCGTGTCCAGATTAGTAAACGGTACACAGCCGAAATCGATTACGTCACCAGTAATGACTGGGCATTGGAACTTCGCGGAAGCACCAACAAGCAATCCGTTGAAACCATTTCTGATGCCAGTTGGGACGATAGTTTTGGAGTTTCCAATGGCCTTGGTGGTTTTGATGGCTTGGTGTTTGGTTCCGTAGGTTTGGTTGAAGCCAACCGCTCCACCGATGAGTTCCAAGATAAGAGTGCGCAGTTCAAAGTTACGTCACCAGCGTCTGATACGATCAACGCGTTTGCTGGTGTGTCATACTACGAGCACGATATTCTCAACCGTAACCTACGCTTAACTGCTGGCCGTCCATTTGGTCAAGTTGGCTCATCCCGTCACATTGATAACTACTCCGTCTTTGGTAGTGTCACCTATAACGTCAATGAGCAGTTCGCCATTGGCTTTGACGCTCGTTATCAACAAGACAACGTGCGTGAGTCGACGGATGAGTTTGAGCCACAAGTGGCTGCAGACGTGCCAACCAACTCATCTAACGAAGGCATTGCCGCGTTTGCATTTGATACAGCAAGCTTCAAGCGCTTCCTTCCGCGTTTGATCCTCGACTACAAGCCAAACGATGACGTTACGCTTTATGGTGTAATCTCCCGTGGTAACAAGCCGGGCTTCTTTAACAACGCTGCCGTTGCGGCGAACTTGGGTGTAGCCCCAGAAGTTCTCGAAGAATCTGCTTGGAACTATGAATTGGGTGCCAAGACTTTGTGGATGGACGGTCGTCTGCTTCTCAACGTAGCAGCCTATTACATCGACTGGACCAACCAGCAAATTCGTCAAACCTTCCTTGATGCTCAAGGCCAGGATTCGACGATCTCTACCAACGCTGGTGAAACAGAAGTGTATGGCGTTGAATTGGAAAGTACCTTTGTTGCAACAGAGAACCTGACGTTCTCTGGCTCGGTCGCCTATGCCGCGCCTGAGTTTAAGGTCTTTGATGAGCCAACCTTTGCTCCTCAATTGGGTGTTGGCGCTGACCTCGCTGGTAATGAACCTTACCGTTACCCAGATTGGCAGATCCAAATCGGGGCAGACTTCAATCAACCTGATGTCTTGAATGATTGGGATTACTTCGCCCGTGCGGATATGAACATGACAGGCAAGCGCTGGTCAGAAATCTACAACCTGTCTTACATCGGTTGGGAATATAAACTGAACCTGCGCATGGGGCTGGAAGACGAGAACTGGAAGCTCACAGCATATGTGAACAACGTTCTCGATGATCGGTCCTTGGCAGGATCATTCCGCTTCCGTGATTTGCGTCGTTTCACATCCTTTAATACCAACGGCAGCTTCTCGTTCCCGTATGCACAACTTGCAAACTTGAACCGTGGCCGTAACTTTGGTGTGAACGTCAGCTACAGCTACTAAGCTAAAAAACATCACGAATAAGAAAGCCCCGGACTCGGTCCGGGGCTTTTTGTTGATGAATGGGGGGAGGGCAGTGGGTGTTCAAGACGCCGACAAGCGTAAAGCCTTGTGCCGGCTTATGATTTCGCTGCTGCCTATTATGTTGAAATAAGTGCCCCGTGGCGTCGACGCCCGGCGCCTATACTAATGAACATGTCCCTATATACTAAAAGTTGTAGTCTTTTCCGGCCAAAGGCCCGTATACGTATAGATAACGTACATATTCGTGATTAGTCAGGTGACGGGATACATATGGCCAGCGTGACTAATGCTGCCTTTCCAGAGAGCGGGTCGGGCATCACAATATCTAAGGGTATTGTGAGTGATGAGGCTGGCCGGCGGCGTAACGCCACCCGGATATGTTTTGCGGGCGGTACGTGTGGGTTACTGGCTTACGGCTTCTATTACCTTCATCTCGTTCCGTTCACGGCCCCCCTCATTACGTGCATGGCGCTGACGTCCGCTTACTTTACATTTCCCTTACTTCTCAAAACCAAACTACCACTTCGTATTTTTGCTTTGATTTGTTTCCTGTGGATGGAAGTTATCCTTTTCGCAACGGCTTACAATTTTGGTGGCTTTGCGTCTCCTGTTTGGCCGTGGTTTGGGGCCGTGCCAGTTTTGACCTATTACTACTTGCGTGGTCGCGATCGGATCATCGTGTTCTCTGCGCTTGGGTTCGGCATTATCGGTATAGCCCTGCTTGAAGTGATGGGGCACCAATTCACATCGACAATCCCTGAGGACCAGTTTCCAATGGTTTTTATGGGCTCAACAATCTTCGCCATCGTCTTTATTGGTGCCATCACGCACGTCTTTACGAAGATTTCGCGTCAGTCATACATAGAACTGAAGGCGGCCAATATGGCCAAGACTCGATTCCTCGCCAACATGAGCCATGAACTTCGGACACCCCTTAACGCCATTGTTGGATTTACGGATTTAATCCGAACAGAAGTGCTGGGCCCTGTTGGGCACGGGAAATATGCAGAATACAATACGGATATCAACAGCAGCGCGACGCATTTGCTGCATGTGATTGAGGACATTCTCAATTATTCTCTATTAGAAGCTGACAAAGTAAAAATTGTTACATCACATATTGATGTTAAAGACCTCGTTCATGGCGTTGTTAAGCAAGTTAGTTTTCGCAGTGACATGCAACGGTTGGCGGTGCTTGAAGAATGCCCGGACAACCTTCCATTGCTGTCCGGAGACGAGCGCTTAATCACGCAGGCCTTGATCAACCTCATGGTCAATGCGGTTAAATTTACCGGTCGGGGAGGTAAGGTTACGGTTACCGCAGATGTTGAGTCCAATGGTGGGATTCGACTTTCGGTGAGGGATACCGGTGTTGGGATTCTGCCCGAAGACATTGCGCATGTGACTGATGCCTTTTTTTAAAGCCAATCAAGATAGCCTTGTGACAGCTGACGGCACGGGGCTAGGTCTTTCCATTTCTAAGGAATTCATGACGCTGCATGGCGGGGAACTGACCATCGAGAGTCAAGTTGGCTCGGGTACCGAAGTCACGTGTGTTTTTCCAGCGTCGCGTTCATTCAGCCGGGATGAGAGTCCTGATGCGTCGCATAACAGCGACGTTGTGTAATACCGCAACTTTTTAGCGGCCAAAGCCACGTTTGTATTTTAGACGCTATCCATAATGCCTTGAAACTCGCTCGAAATATCGTTGCGGCCCATGTCCTCGGCATCAAGGTCAACGATGCGCAGAATGTGCGACAGGTAGTCCTCCCGCCAGGCATCGCGCTCCGCCATGATGTCCTTCGACGGTTTGTACGTATCGATCTCTGACCGATCGACCAGGCCCTTCGCCTCAATCAGCCGCTCTAGCGTATCGTTCCGATCATGCATGACCGAGACTTCACCAGCCAACGCCATCACCATGGCGAGGAGCTTATCCGTGGTGGGGTCACTGAAGTATTGCGGGCGAGGGCCTTTGGCGTGCTTGTTCAGTTTTACGCCGTTCGTATTTGAGTCATTTGGCATGAAGCAATCCTATTTCTGAAAACCATAGAGGTACCAAAAGCCGCCACCACCGAAGTCTCCACCCTGGAAGACATTCGTGCGTTTCGCTTTTGCTGCTTCAAAGGCGCTGGGCGCCATGAACTCAAAGGTTTTTTCTGGATCAAACCCAGCGTCCTTGGCTGCACTTGGCGGATCAATCTCGTGAGACTTACTCCAGAACGGTTCGTTGTTGTTGTAGGTGTCCCAGTCCAGCAAGAACGCGTCAAAATCATTCATGTCCTTGAAGGGTGGGGTCTCCACATGGACGGCTATACCACCCGGCGAGAGCAAGCGATGACATTCCTTCATGATGTTGCGGAAAGCCGCTGTGGAGGTTTCATGAACCAGAATGTGCGAGACGATGAGATCAAAGCTGCTATCTTCGAAATCCAATGACTCTGCATTTTGCTGAGAGAGATGAATGGGAACACCCATGGATTCACACCTGGCATGGGCATAGCGCAGCATGGGGGCGGCCACATCGACGCCGTAAATCTCTGCGTCAGGGTAGGCTGCCTGATAAGGCACTGTTGAATGACCGGCAGAACACCCCAGATCCAGAATCCGTTTTGGGGCTAGGTCTGGGTAGGCATGCTTAAGATAAGCCACCGTGCTCGCGCCCATATCATCGTTCATGGGACCAAGCTGACCCATTGCATACACGTAGACAGCGCGATCATAGACAGCGCCGGCCGCTACATCATCGTCAACTATTTCCGTATGATACCCACCGGGCTGACAATGGATGTCGACCGCCGTGTGATAGCGCGGCGTTTCCAAGTTTGGGTCCAGCTTGAGGGTTCCGCCCGCACTCTTGGTTGATTTGGAGGCAGCGATGAGATCGCCGAGTTGGCGCTCGACAGAGACCTGGCAAGATTTCCACATCATCTCTTGGCTGGTGCGTAGCAGCGAACTCCAGGTTTGATAATGATTGTTGCCGTTCATGGCTTTGCGAATTTCGTGTCGGTTCTTCGGTGCCCGGCCATGTTCTTTTTCAAAGGCGGGCTTAATCTGTGTGTCGTACACGACTTTAGTGTTGGGGCTGACCTGCGTCGCCAAATGCTTTTTGTAGGACTTTACAAATTCCTGGCGAGAAAATTCATCTGCCGTGGCGCTTGGTAAAACGGCGTGGGCGAATTGCTCATGGTCTTGGGTTTGCATAGTGGCCTCCGGTTCGGTTCAAGCTATGACGGAAAAATGCTATCATTTGATGCAAGCTTAGCCAGAAGAACGAGACAGCGAAAGAGGCGAACCGAATTACGCCGCGGCGGTTTGAACGACTTTATGGGTGAGGGCCCAGCCTACGACTGCGGATAGAGCGGTCACAATCGTGCCCCAAGTGACATCAACCAAGACAACAACGCCCGGCCAATTCTCGAGGGTGATGTAATTGGTCATATCGTAGGTCGCATAGGCGAAAAAGCCAAATAAACCACCGAAAATGAGCGCTGTTTGCCAACGTCCATCATGCAAGGCGGGGCGTACCCCAAAGACTGTAATGCCCACGGCATAGAAGAGGTAAAAAACGAGCGCGAGCGCAAGATTGACCTCTTCACGAAGCCAGGGGCCGAGCTGGCCCTGGAAAAAGTCCTTTGCAATAAAACCGAGCCATATGCCGTCCAGTAATAGGAATAGGAACGCAGTGAACGCGTAGGCGATCGCGTAACGTTTCATGATTTCCATACAACTTGGCGGTTTGTCATTTTTGGCTTTTTTCCCAATCGCGCTGCGCCTTTAGGCTGCTTCTATATCGCTCAGGCGCGTCCACGGCATCATCGACTGTATGAAATATTTTGTTGATGCACCGTGCTTGGTTCAGGCATTCGACGGTAAAACGCGCCAAGGCGTCGCGGGTTATAAGTCCGCGTGCGGACTGGTCCTCGGTCATAAACGCTTGCCCTGACTCCTTTGCAGGAAAGGGTAACAGCGCCCAATTTCTAATGATCGTATAGGGCGTGCCACTTTCCATCAGGTACCGTTCACCCAAGCCTTTCGCGACCATCAGTGGGCCGAAATCCTCCTCTGAGTCGCGTTCACTTAAATGACTGAGGCCTGCGCCGACGGAGCCATGAAGAATTACTTGGCTAACGCCTGTCTCTTTGGCGGCGCGAGAAATATACTCCATACTTTCAATATAGAAATCCGCGTCATCATTGCCATCACGGGCGAGGGCATCAATCACGACCCTAAAAGACCCAGACTGGAATGGGGCAGACACATCATCTTCATTGAGGACGTCGCCGGTTACAAAGGAGATATTCATTGAGCCTAGTGAAGTACGGTCGGATTGTGGCCTGGCAAATACGGTGACGTCTTCTCCTTTTGCCGTGAGAGCTTTAACGATCTCTAGACCGAGTTGACCAGTGCCGCCGAACACCAGGACACCACCATCGGCCTTAACCGCAGCAGATGAAAGCAGCGTGCAGAGGATTGCCGTAGAAAGACCGCGTAACAGACTTGGCATCTCTATTTCTCGGCTTTTCTAAAACTTTCCATGGTGTCTCTATAGCGCCCGGGCGGTAGCTCGATAGCATCGTCATAGCCGTGAAAAATTTCATTGATGCAGGATGCGTTATCCAAGCACTCCAGTGTGAAACGGGCGAGGGCATCGCGTGTCACAACGCCGCGTTTGAGTTGATTGGTCGTCATCTCAGCCTTGCCGGATTCTTTCATCTCGGCGGGAAGCAGGACCAGGTTTCTGATGATCGTGTAAGGCGCACCGCTCTCCATCAAATGACGCTCGCCGTGATCCTTTGCTGTGATGGTTGGGCCCATGACGTCCCACCGCGCTTCGGGGTAAATCGGTCGACTGAGTCCAGCGCCAACAGACCCATGAAGAATCACTTGGTTAACGCCCGTTTGTTGCGCCCACTTCGAAATATACTCCATGCTGTCGATGTAAAACCCTGGATTCACGTCGCCGTCGCGGGCGAGGGCATCGACTACAACGCGATAGGGCCCAGACTTGAGAGCGGCTTCGACGTCGCCTTCGGCCAGAACATCACCAGTGACGAATTTGACGCCCATTGGCTCAAGTTGATCCCGATTGGATGTCGGGCGAACAAAGACCGACACGTCCTCACCGGCTTCAACGAGGTCTGCGACGATTTCCAAGCCAAGCTTGCCAGTGCCACCAAAAACCAAAACGCCTGATTCAGCGAAAGCTGTGAATGGCGAAAGTGTGAAAGCTAGGGCTAAGCAAGTTGCCGCTGAGGGTTTCAGGTTAAACATAATGTGTCCCTTGTGAATTAAATGACGAACCAGAACTCTGCCTTGCGCCGAGGCTGTATTCAATCACAACCGTACTTTTTGCCTAAACTGCGTCACAGGCCTTTTGCCAGCTGGCGCGGAGTAGAGCCTCGAGATCCCGCGTGAAGATGGCTGTGTCGCAAGCCGGTGATTGAGCCATTTGATCTGCAACGGCTGACCGCAAAGCCGTGAGGCGTGGCATATCGGAGGCCAGGTCAACCGCTTTGCTCACATACTCATCGACGGTTGTCGCTATTAACCCGTCTTGCTTTATGCTTTTAAGGACGCTGCTGCCGACAAGGCCAACCCATCGGTCGCCAGCTAATGTGATCATGGGAACACCCATCGACAGTGCTTCAAATGTTGTCGTTGTCCCTCCGTAGGGGAACGGGTCGAGCGCGATGTCCACTTTCATGTATCCTGCTAGCATCCCTTTGCGCGATGCATTGCCTTCAAGCGCGAGGCGCCCCATTGGAAAATTACGTTCCTGCAGCCGAGAAACCATATCCGTTTTAACGCCATCGTCATTAAATTGCCGGGCGCGCAGATATAAAACCGAACCCTCTACGCTTTGGATAATACGGGTCCACGCGTCAAGAACCTGATCTGTTAACTTGGCGAGGGTATTGAAAGACCCGAAAACAATACGATCCGCTTGTGGTGCTGGCCTGGGGGGCAGGGTGCCCAAAACACTTTCGAGTATGGCCTTCGGGGTCGGCATACACAGATAGGTGTTGGGTAGGCGAAGCGGCGTCTCGCTATAGTAAGGCTCGTGGGCCACGGGCAAGACGGTATTATCACAAATAATATAATCCATCGACGCCAACCCTGAGGTTCCAGAGTATCCAATCCATGTGGCTTGAATCGGCGCGATGCGTTTTCCGAACAGGTCTAGTCTATGGCCTCGCGTCCAACCTGAAAGATCGATAGCGATATCTATATTGAGCGCGTGCACATGAGATGCCGCTTCGTCGTCTGCCATATTGAAAACTGGGTGCCATGCGTCGCTGGCTTCTCTGCACAATTCTGTCCGAGCATCGCTGCCAGAAATTGTTGGAATCAGAGTGACATGAAAGGCGTCACGATTAAGGGACTCTAGAATGCCTTCGAGGAAATATGCGACTGGGTGTTCCTTAAAATCTCCAGATACGAATGCTAGTCTGATTCGCCTATCGGGATCGGGAGCCGTAATCTGAATGCTCTCACCTTTCTCCGCCTCAGATGCGCTCGCGCGTTTCGCTGCGTCTGCGATATCCCTTAAAGTTGCTCGATCATCGCCGTGGAGGGCGAGCAGTAATTTGGCCCACAGCGACGTATTATTTGGCTCTTCGCTGATGAGGGAACGCAAGATGTCGACGGCTTGATGACCGTGTCCCATAAGCCGCCGGGCAGATGCTTCTAAACTGGCCGGTGCGAGCCAACCCTCACGATACTTGAGAGCGCCCTGAGCAGACTCAATACATGCGCTGAGTTGACCTAAGTCTTGTTGCGTTAACGCCTGGCTGTATAGGAAGTCTGGATTTTCTGGTTCCAACGCGAGCGCATGATGGATGCTATCCAACGCGTCAGCGTAGCGTCCCGTATCCATCAGAATGTTGTAGAGCACGGAATAGGCATATGAATTGCCTGATCTTATATCGATGGACCGACGAACACATGATTCTGATTGCTCCAGATCGCCACGTCGCCGCAATGTTTCGCCGAGCAGCACAAGTGCGTCCGGTTGCTCGGGCTCGTCACGAAGAATACGGTGGAAACCCTGTTCGGCTCGAGCCAGTGCACCCAGGTCAAGGTCTGACGCCGCTTGTTCTAGCAAGCGCTGGGTTTCATTTTGTTTGATCGACATGGCGTGATTATACCGCGAGCTGAACAGGGATCGAAGGCTATTAACTTACGCCGGGGTCATTTGTTTGCGCCCATGCAGCATTCACCGTGTCTATTCTATCCGCCAGATCTATATCGAGCAGGGACGTGATCTCAATGGAGCGATCATTGTAAGCATTGTCCGCCGCTTTTAATTGAGCGCCTGTCATCACGTCATCGCGCTCGTGCAGAAGCTGCTCGATGTCTGGCCGATAGAGCCGGACCATTGCTGAAATCCAAATGTTCACCGGCCAGGACGGCTTTGCGATATCAACATCAAAACTGTCCAAAAGGTCGATGGTATCCGCAGCGTTAAACCAAGGGTCCATAGTGACCCATCGGTTGGTTGTGAATAATGCGATTGGCATGCCGTTCGGGTTCATGGCAATGGCGAGCATATGACACATTGGTGTTTTGAAATCGTCAAAGCTATTAGATGCACCGATATCGGCAGGCTGAATGTTTTCTGGAATGCCATCGCGGCGTAAGAATAGGTGAAAGTGGCCGTGCTCGCCGGGCCGCTGCTGTTCTGGATGGGCATGGTAATAGAATTGGGAGTGGGTCTGTCGATCTATGACATCACCCTTCGGGTAATGGGACCAGACGGCGAATTCTTCGAAATCGCCAACCACATCTCCGACAATGGAATCGCCGGTGTTGCCAAGCACTCGCATGCATTCGAGTACTTGTTCACCGGCGATCACCATGTCTTTAAGCCGATCTTGCGGTAGGTTGGAGATATCAGTCAAGACCGGCGTCATATACTCAGTTAACCTTGTATCTTAAGCGCCGCCGCAGCAACCGCCACATCCGCCACAATCAGCGCTGCAACCGCCACAATCAGCGCCGCAGCCGCCACATCCGCCGCAATCAGCGCCACAAGCTGCTGCACAGCAGCCGCCACAGTCAGCGGCACAACATCCACCACACTTAGCCGCACAACATCCGCCGCAACAACCCTTGGCTTGTGCCAGTTGCATGTTTGTTTGCTTTGCCATTGGTAGGGTCGTTTGCTGCTCAAGACCGGCAAGAGCGGCCCGAGCCGACCCGGGCTCAATAAGTCCACCGGACATGACTACACCGGCACCGAGAACGGCGGGGGCGATCGCTTTTCGAAGCATACGAGATCTTTTCGTCGTCATATTGGCGTTTCCTAAACTGGTTTGACACGTTGTCAGGCCACCCCAGGGCTGGAGCAGCTGGGCCAAACAGTAGGCCTTTCATGCGGGCAGACGGCTAACATTCCCGTTATGTCACTCATTCGTGAAGGGTTGAATTGCCATTGGGCCAGGCAACTCAGGCGGTTGGTTTGTGCTGTTGAATTAGCCATCCTTCGAACGGTGCACTTTAAGCGCCCAGCGGCGTTGCGCTTTCGGGCGTGCAGCGGTAAACCCAACCCTAGATAAACACCTGTTTTAAAACGCGAAGTTCATACCGATGCTTGAAAAAACCTATAATCCTGCTGATGTGGAAGAAACGCTCTACGACGAGTGGGAGCAATCTGGATCGTTTGCCGCAGATACGGATTCAAATAAGGCGCCCTACAACGATAATGATGCCACCGCCCAACGTGACGGGGCATCCTCCATATCGGCCACGCTTTGACGTTTACGCTTCAGGGACGTCTTGATCCGCTACCGTCGGATGCGGGATAGGGATGCACTCTGGCAGCCGGGCACAGATCACGCAGGTATCGCGACGCAGATGGTCGTGGAACGGCAGTTGGCAGAAGCGGGCATCCATCGTCGGGACCTGGGCCGCGAAAAGTTTGTTGAGAAGGTCTGGGACTGGAAAGAGGAATCTGGTGGCAGCATCATTCGCCAATTGCGCCGTTTGGGCGCATCGCCGGACTGGGAAAAAAGAACGCTTCACGCTAGACGACGGTTTATCGAAAGCTGTCACCAAGGTCTTCGTTCAGCTCCATAAGGAAGGTCTCATGTACCGCGACAAGCGGTTGGTGAATTGGGACCCAAAGCTTCACACCGCGATTTCTGATCTGGAAGTGGAACAACGTGAGACCATGGGCAACATGTGGTTCTTCAAGTACCCTGTAGAGGGAATGGACGGCGTTACCATCACGGTCGGTACCACCAGGCCAGAGACAATGCTCGGTGATACGGCTGTCGCGGTTCACCCTGATGACGAGCGCTATACTGATCTCGTAGGGAAAAATTGTGTTCTGCCTCTGGTTGGTCGCAGCATCACAATTGTTGCTGATGACTATGCAGACCCGGAAAAGGGCAGCGGCGCGGTTAAGATTACACCAGCCCATGATTTCAACGATTTCGAGGTTGGCACGCGTCATAATTTAGAACGCATCAATGTGCTCGATGAGAACGCGGCGCTGAATGAGAATGCGCCGGAAAAATATCGCGGTATGGACCGCTTTGAAGCGCGTAAAAGCGATTGTGGCGGATATGGAAGAGGCGGGGCTTCTCGAAAAAATCGAAGAGAACCCCATGGTCATCCCCTATGGCGATCGTTCAGGTGTTGTTGTCGAGCCGTGGCTTACGGACCAATGGTACGGTCGATGCTCATACGCTCGCGCAGCCAGCGATTAAGGCTGTTGAAACGGGGCAAATGAAATTTGTGCCCAAGCAATGGGAAAACACCTACTTCGAATGGATGCGCAATATCCAACCGTGGTGTGTGTCTCGCCAACTGTGGTGGGGTCATCGTATTCCGGCGTGGTACGGACCAGATGGGCATATCTTCGTTGAAGAAACCGAGGCTGAGGCCATCGCCTCTGCCAAGAGTCACTACGGTGAAGATAAAGAGCTTACTCAAGATCAAGATGTACTCGATACCTGGTTCTCCTCCGGCCTTTGGCCTTTCTCAACGCTTGGTTGGCCAGATAAAACACCAGAGCTAGATCGTTATTATCCTGGCGATGTTCTTGTGACCGCCTTCGATATTATATTCTTCTGGGTCGCCCGGATGATGATGATGGGCATTCACTTCATGGGTGAGGTGCCGTTCAAGGAAGTCTACATTCACGCGCTGGTACGAGACGAGAAGGGCCAGAAGATGTCCAAGTCTAAGGGCAACGTCATGGATCCCCTTGAACTTTGCGATAAGTACGGCACGGATTCCGTTCGATTCACATTGGCGGCCATGGCGGCTCAGGGCCGGGATATCAAGTTGGCCGAGCAACGCATCGCGGGGTATCGGAATTTCATCACTAAGATTTGGAATGCGGCGCGCTTCTGCGAAATGAATGAATGCGTTCCATCAAATGCGTTTGATCCGTCGACCGTGACGTCGACGCTCAATCGTTGGATCGTCAGCAAGGCTGCCGAAGCTGGCAATGCTGTGGCTGCTTCAATCGAGGCCTACCGATTTAATGAAGGGGCAGACGCGCTCTACCACTTCACTTGGCATACGTTTTGCGATTGGTTCCTAGAGTTCGCCAAGCCCGTTTTTCAGGGCGATGATGAAGCCGCAAAAGCTGAAACCAGAGCGACAGCTGCGTGGGCACTTGATCAAATTTTGATCTTTGCCCATCCCATCATGCCCTTCGTCACAGAGGAGCTATGGCGCCGTATCGACGAGAACCGTGGACACTCTCTGATCAATGGCGAGTGGCCTGACTATGAAGGTCTATCCGCGCCAGATGCGCAGGCCGAGATGGATTGGGTGGTTGAGTTGATTTCAGCCGTGCGGTCCGTTCGTGCGGAAATGAATGTGCCACCAAAATCTAAATTAGAGCTCAGTGTTAAAGGCGCGAGTGATACCGACCAAGCCAGATTTGAGTCACATCGGGCGCTAATTTCCGCAAATGCACGTCTTGAGTCCATAGTTTGTGTTGGCGACGACTACGATGTGTCTGGTGCCATTCAGACCGTTGTTGGCTCCATGACCCTTCTTCTGCCGTTGGCTGGGGTGATTGACCTCGACCAGGAACGCAAGCGTCTCCAAAAAGAGATCGACAAGCATGACGCCGAAATTGCCAAAACAGAGAAAAAATTAGGCAATGCCGGGTTTGTTGCGAAAGCGCCGGTTGAAGTCGTCGAAGAGAACAAGGCACGGGTGGCCGCGGCTCAAGATGCGAAGGCCAAAGTACTAGAAGCGCTGAGCCGCCTTGAGTCTGTTTAGTCAGCACATGAGGTTTTTCTCGCTTGCGAGACACGTCACCCGAGGCCAGACTTTCTGAGTTATGACGAAATCAGCAGATCACACGCCTAATCCAAATCCGCACGCTGCTTTGCGAGAGCGTACGGAAGCGGCATTGGACTCTGGTGATCTTAAGACGGCCAAAGAACTCGCCGCTCAGCTTGAGAAATATAACCTTGGCCCTTGGGACAATATTTTATTCGGTCGCATCGCCTTGGCGTCGGATCTTCCTAAAGACGCGCGTAGTCATTTTTTAAAAGCCCAAGAAGCGCTACCGAACGAAGGGGCCGTTTTGGTTCATTTGGCATCGGCTCATGCTGCACTGAGAAAATGGCCTCAGGCGATAGAGTGCATGGAAGACGCGATTTCTCAGCGCGGTGATATTGCGGAACTTCACGAACGTCATGGGATCTATCTCGCCAATGCGGAAAAATTGGATGAGTCCGTGTGGGCGCTCAATAGAGCGATAGACCTGGAGCCCCGTCGATCGACGGCCTGGGCTTTGCTTGGAGAGCGCCGCCTTGAAAAAAACGATATCCCTGGTGCAGAGGGTGCCTTCACCAAAGCCGTGATGAATGATCCGGACAGTCCGTCTGGCCTTTGGAACCTTTCCCTCCTGGCAGAGCGTCGAGGAGACCTCGATAGGGCGATTGAAATTCTAACGCGACAAAGCGAGCGCGGCGTGGATTCAAGACGCGCTTTACACCGGCGTGGTTTGATCAATTTGTCGCGCCGTAACTTCGGACAAGGCTGGACGGATTACGCGGCACGTCTCAAAAATAATAAGGAATACTGGAGCTGGCAGCATGCCATGAAAGCCCCGTATTGGGCTGGTGAGGACCTCTCAAGTAAGCACCTTGTTGTCTGGGCGGATCAGGGTCTAGGCGAGCAAATTTTGACGGCAGGGCTTGCGCAAGAGGCGATCGATCGCGTTGGCGCGCTGACGTTCGCCTGTGATCCTCGTTTGGTCGCATTGCTACAGCGCTCATTCCCAAAAATGAGCGTGGTGTCTCTTGAGCAACTCAGGGACGATGGTCAATCGCTTAGGCCTGCTGATATGCAAGCCAGTCTCAGTGAGCTTGGTGCTGTGCTCAGGCCCGATATGGCCTGTTTTCCTGATCCACAGGCCTTTCTCATCCCGGATGCAAAACGTGTATCTGAATATAGGGCGCAATTATCAAGCAGATATCCTGACCGGCCGCTGATTGGTATGTCTTGGCGCAGTAAAAACCCTATCGTTGGCGATCAGAAGAGCTCCGACCTGAACACGGATTGGCTAGAGTTTTTCAAAGCCCAACCTTTCGGTCTGGTCTCGCTGCAGTACGGGGATACGACCGAGGAACTGGCGTCTATCAAGGAGGACGCTGGCATTGAGATCGCGACGGTCCCCGACCTGAACCTGACCAATGACATTGATGGATTTGCTGCGCTGGTCGCCGCGATGGATGTTGTGATCTCAACCTCAAATACGGCTGTGCATATGGCGGGCGGGCTTGGCCGTCCCACTGTGGCGATGATTCCACAGGGATATGGGCGCCCTTGGTATTGGTTTGACGACGGAGAAACGTCACCTTGGTATGGCGACATCACGCTTCTACGCTCCCAGGGCGACTGGACTGAGGTCCTGCGTGAGGCAAGTGCCCGTATGGAAAGCAAGCTAGCGGTCTGAGTCCTAGCGACTCAGTCTGAGCAATACGGGCCTTCATTACACTGGCGAAATCCTGATAAGTGGCCTAAAACCGGCTCTTCACTATGTACTTACCTATAGGCTTCAAGCCGATATTGCAGGACGACGAGCTATGCCAGACGATGCCAAGAAGACGAATTCTTTTGATAAATCGAAACTGCCCTCGCGCCACGTAACGGAAGGGCCCGAGCGGGCTCCGCACCGGTCGTACTATTACGCTATGGGTATGACGGAAGAAGAAATTCACCGTCCCTTCGTTGGCGTTGCGACCTGCTGGAACGAAGCCGCACCGTGTAATATTTCCCTGAGCCGCCAGGCTCAATCCGTGAAAAAAGGCGTTATCGAAGCCGGGGGCACGCCGCGGGAGTTTACGACCATCACTGTGACGGATGGCCTTGCGATGGGCCATGCCGGGATGAAGTCGTCGCTGGTTTCTAGAGATGTTATTGCTGATTCCGTCGAACTCACGATGCGCGGCCACTCTTATGATGCCCTTGTGGGCCTAGCGGGCTGTGACAAGTCTCTGCCGGGCATGATGATGGTCATGCTGCGTCTTAACGTTCCGTCCGTATTCATGTACGGCGGATCGATCCTCCCCGGCACGTTTAAGGGAAAAGACGTCACTGTTGTGGATGTGTTCGAGGCAGTTGGTCAGTATTCTGCCGGAAATATGAGCGACGAAGACTTGTTTGAGCTGGAATGCGTTGCCTGTCCGTCCGCGGGCTCCTGTGGCGGGCAATTTACCGCCAATACGATGGCGTGTGTGTCTGAAGCGATGGGCCTGGCCTTGCCAGGGTCCGCTGGCGCTCCGGCACCCTATGAATCTCGCGATCAGTTTGGTGAAGAATCAGGGAAGGCGGTCATGCGTCTACTCGAAACCGGCTTACGCCCACGTGATATCGTGACGCGGAAAGCTCTCGAAAACGCGGCTGTGGTTGTTGCTGCGTCCGGTGGATCGACCAACGGTGGTCTTCATCTCCCGGCGATTGCCCACGAGGCCGGGATCAAGTTCGACCTCGACGATGTCTGCGAGATCTTTAAGAGAACGCCATATATCGCTGATTTAAAGCCTGGCGGCCGCTATGTCGCTAAGGATGTCTATGACATTGGCGGTGTGCCGGTGCTCCTGAAAGCCTTGCTCGACGGTGGCTATCTACATGGCGATTGCATCACGGTCAGTGGCAAAACCCTGGCGGAAAATCTGGCAGACGTGAAATTCCCAGAGGATCAGGATGTTATTCGCCCCACTTCCAACCCAATCTCGCCGACAGGCGGCGTTGTGGGCCTAAAGGGCTCGCTCGCGCCCCAAGGCGCCATCGTTAAGGTTGCTGGCATGGAGAATTTGACCTTCCGCGGCCCAGCCCGTTGTTTTGACTGTGAAGAAGACGCCTTTGCCGCCGTTGAAAATAAGACTTTCAAAGAAGGTGAGGTTCTGGTCATTCGTTACGAAGGACCACGCGGTGGACCGGGGATGCGTGAAATGCTCTCCACCACGGCTGCTCTCTATGGGCAGGGCATGGGGGACAAGGTGGCCCTGATCACAGATGGCCGCTTTTCTGGCGCAACTCGTGGCTTTTGTGTTGGGCACGTGGGCCCTGAAGCGGCCGTGGGTGGCCCAATCGCGCTGATTGAGGATGGTGACATGATTGCCATGGACGCGGATGAGGGCACCATTGAGCTTGAAGTCAGCGATGAGGATCTTGCGAAACGTCGATCTGCCTGGGCGCCAAGGGCCCATGACTTCCAATCTGGGGCTTTGTGGAAATATGCTCAGACCGTTGGAGATGCCAAAGACGGGGCAGTGACACATCCGGGCGGCAAGGCGGAAACGCACGTTTACGCTGACATCTAACGGGGCTATTTACTCCAGTTCACCAGGTGCACTGACCTCACGCGTAAATCATTTACGCACCTGGCGGCTCCGGGCTACACTTTTGCATGGTCGAAATTAAGACCCAGGGCGAGATATCGGAAAAAGCCACAGCATTTGTTGGGCACTGGCTCTCTTTGCGCATTGGTGAAGACATACCAACGTCAGAAGACTTCCTAGATAACGTTGATCCTGTGAGTCAGCCCTTCGTGTCTTTCAACGATGTGACCACAGACAACCACAACACCGTGGTTCTATTCGGTACGGGCCTCGTGGACCTTTGGAAAGTCGATTTGACTGGTAAAGAGGTGCGCGAGTTTATCGACGAAGATCAAGCAAACCGTTTGACGACAGACATGCTTAAATGTGCGTTTAAACCATGCGGTATATGGGAAGTTTCCACGCTAAGAACGACGTCTGGTCGCGTCGTTGGCTGGGAAATGGTGACATTGCCTATAAATTTGGGCGAGCCTAACCGATTTAGAATAGCCCGCTATCATAATATGCTGGAGCCCACAGAGAAGGGTGAGCGCATCCAGGACATTTTGCACTTTCAGCGAAAAGAGTGGGTCGATGTCGGCGCTGGTTTGCCAGCTGATGCCCCGCTTATGAAGGCTTCTTAAGAGCTAAATACTCTCCACGAACTCAATCATCTGCTTTCGTTCCTTGGCATCTGGTAGGCGTCCCGTGCCTGCTCCAGCATTATCGGCCATATGGTGCGGCTTGTTTGTCGCAGGAATGACGCACGTGACGGCGGGATGGGAGAGAATGAATTTTAGGTAGAACTGGCCCCAGCTTTCCGCGAATTCCGCAGCCCATTCAGGAATCTCTTTTCCATCTGTCTGTTGAAACAGGCGTCCACGGCCAAAGGGAACATTAATGAGGGTGGCAATGCCGCGTTCAGCCGCTAAAGGCAATAAACTGGCTTCTGCGCTCCGTTCCTCAATGTTGTATTGGAATTGAACAAAATCGATCTTTTCCTGCTCCATCACCGGGGCTAAGGCCTCTTGGGCACCAGGCCGCCAATGGGTGATGCCGATATAGCGGTAGCGGCCAGCTTCCCTCCATTCTCGCATGGTTCCCAGCTTGCGGTCGGTGTCGACCAGGTTGTGGACCTGGATGAGGTCGATGGTGTCGCTGTGAAGGAGCTCAAATGAGCCGTTTAGTTCCTCTAACCCTTCGGCTGCACCCTCTTTGCGAACCTTCGTAGCGAGGAAGGCTTGATCTCCTAGACCCAGGTCTTTGACCAAATCACCGACAACACCTTCAGACCCGCGATAGGAGGGCGCCGTATCGATGAGTGTTCCACCGTTGTCGAGCAGGGTTTGAATCACGGCTTTCCGCTGTTGCATCCCATCTGTATCCGAGCGATCGACGATGAAGGAGCTGGATGTGCCCAAGCCGATCACGGGCAAGAGCTCACCAGACGATGGGATAGGGCGGGTCATCATCTTGGTAGCAGCCAGGCCAGGGTTCTGTGTGGCTATGGAGACGGCCGTAGCGGCTGATAGCGCGGTAAAGGTGCGGCGGGAGACGGTGGTTTTGGTCACAACGCAAGTCCTATAACAAGAGTTATAAATTACAAAAAAATTATTTAAAACAATATAGGAGTATTAATTAATGTGATACATTGAAAAAAACACAAGCTACGGTTCGTCTATCACGCACCAAACTGGCGTGTGATCGGATGCTTTTTCCTTGCCGCGGGGACCTTTGTCGATACCTGCATCTTTGAGCCGGTCTGCGGCTTGCGGTGTTAGGAGAAGGTGGTCAATCAATAATCCGTTATCTTTTTGCCAGGCTCCGCGCTGGTAATCCCAATAGGAATACTGGTGTGGCGCATGGTTAAAGCTACGCAAAGCGTCGGTTAGCCCGAGATTTTTGATGGCCTGGAACCGGGCACGAGATTCCGGTTGGACAAGTGCATCCTTGGCGAAGGCCGCGATGTTGTAGACGTCGTCATCATTAGGGATGACGTTGTAATCGCCTCCAAAAACGTACAGTTCTTCTAGGGTGAGGCGGGTTTTGATGTGCTCATAGAGGCGGTCCATCCAGCCAAGCTTATAGGTGAATTTCTCGGTATCGATCGGGTTGCCATTTGGCAGGTAGATGGAGGCCACTCGAACGGACCCAAAGACTGTTCCTTCGATATAACGCGCCTGAACGTCTTCATCATCTCCAGGGAGGCCTCGTTCGACGTCTTCGATGCCCGATTTGGAGAGGATCGCAACGCCGTTGTAGGTCTTTTGACCATGGGTTTCGACGGTATAGCCGAGATCCTCGATCTCCATCCGGGGAAACCCCTCGTCGACGGTTTTAATTTCTTGGAGAAGGACGACATCTGGCGCGAATTCCTTAAGCCAGATAAGGACATTGGGCAGGCGAGCCTTAACGGAATTCACATTCCACGTTGCAATCTTGATCATGTTATTCCGTTAGGTCCTTTTGATGAGGGCTCTGTCATAGCGCAGACGTTCGCTC
>CALSLN010000016.1 GCA_943787205.1 uncultured Rhodospirillaceae bacterium | reverse complement strand
CTGATCTTAGCTGTATTGGGATCAATTCTCGCAGGTGTCGCCACACCAACAGAGTCAGCGTCCGTCGGGGCCGTAGGTGCGATGATCCTGGCTGCATTCAAAGGCCGCATGACGGTACCGATTCTTAGAGAAGTGACCCGTTCAACCATGATGATCAGTTCCATGGTGTTCGTCATTTTACTCGGCGCATCTGTGTTCAGCCTGGTCTTCCGGGGCCTTGGTGGTGAAGACCTTGTCTTCGACATACTGGCCTCCATGCCCGGGGCACCGCGGGTGCCGTGTTCATTGTGATGCTTGTGATTTTCTTTCTTGGGTTTTTTCTCGACACCTTTGAAATCATCTTCATCACCGTGCCTATTGCAGCGCCGGTGCTCATTCGTCTTGGTGTCGACCCAATCTGGCTTGGCGTACTAATTGGCATGAATTTGCAAACAAGCTTCCTGACGCCGCCGTTTGGCTTTGCCCTGTTCTATCTCCGGGGCGTCGCAGATTCAGCAATCAAGACACTAGACATCTATCGCGGGGCACTCCCCTTTGTTGGACTGCAAATTGTTGGAATTGCGCTGATTTGGCTGGTGCCTGATCTCGCTACTTGGCTGCCCGATATTCTCTTTGGCAACGATACCTTTACAGCACCAATGAACACGGGCAGCGAAATGGTGACCCAACCGGGCTTCATGGGCGATATTGATCAATTCCAGGATTTACTTGGCGATCCGGCCACTAGCACCGCACCACCCATCGACACTTTTGAAAACCTATTGCCCGAATAAGGAGGCACGACGTGACCGACGCTATTCGGATCAAGACAGAGCCAGATCCATTTGAAGCCTTCCGCATTGCCCAGGGCTACAGGGTCGGCGACCTCATACTTATGTCGGGCCAAGCGTCGATCGACTCAGCGGGCAATGACTTGGTGGGCGTCGGGGATTTCGATGCCCAAGCAGAACAGACATTCCAGAACATCAAAAGCTGTCCTAGCACGCCGCGGGCTCGGATATAGAGCCGAATCGTGAAGGTGGTGATTTACATGACCGACATCACATAGCTTTCCGAAAGATCACTCGAGCTGCGAGAAAAGTGGTTCACTCCGCACCGTATCCAGCCGACACGATCGTCGAGGTGTCGTCATTGGCCCTGCCGGAACTGATGATCGAGATCGACGTCACCGCCTTGGCCGAACGGAGAAATCATCGAACACGTAGACGGGCAGAACCTAGGCCTTGAGGCCAAACTCGAATGGGAGACCGACGGGCGTTAATGAACGCCTGCTCGCTGATGCGCGTCCACGGCATGACGTCTTTTCGGAAGGCTTAAGAAAGTCTTCGCAAATCTTGCGGACGACCGGAGTGCCTGCATTCGTACACTTCGTTGAGCACTTCGTTGGCCGCGCGCCCGCTGGCCAACAAGCACCTCCTCGGGCAGAGCCTCTCACCTGGACACCGTGCTCTTGCACGAGATGTGCGCAAGCGCTGGGCCAGAACGCGCATTATATTCTGCCAGCATGTCTTGGTTGGTCGACGTCAGCACGACGCCTTAACGATGGCCTGCAGCTCGCTATCCAAGGATTGCCCACGCCTCTTCATTGACCATCAGCTGCAAGCGCGGCGCCGGGCTCGTGGTAGCCGTAAGAATAGTAATATTTGCAGACCTGGTAGAAATCCGAGCGACAGAGTCGTTGTAAGGACCCACCCACTCCGCGCCGTCGATGGCACCGGACTGCAGGGCCGGGAAGATCTCACCGCCTGCCAGAACCACCGGCGTGGCCCCGAGCTTCCGGAGGATTTTTCCCTGGTTCCCGGGCGCGCGGAACTTCAGGCCCTTGAGATCATCGACCGAGTTGATTTCCTTGCTGAACCAGCCGAGCATCTGGGTGCCGGTGTTGCCGGCGAGAAACCCGCGAATACCGAACGGCTTGTACAACTCGTCCCACAGAGTTCTTGGCCTTTGCCATACTGAACCCAGGCTTCTATTTCGTTTGCGGTGAAACCCCCACGGAAAAGATGTGTAGAAAGCGCAACCTTCAGACTTACCAAGATGATAGTAAGCAGCATCATGGCCGAGCTGCGCGGTGCCGTCAGCCACGGCATCGAACGTGCCAAGAGGCGGCACCAGTTCCCCAGCGGAATACACCTTCACCGCAATGCGGCCACCTGATAGGGCGGTAATACGTTCTGCCAGACGTTCGGCACCGGTGCCGAGACCTGGTAGCCCTTTAGGCCAGCTGGTCACCATGCGCCATTCTTTAAAGCCTTGTGAAATGGCTGGTGATGAAAGATTTGACGCCGCGGCAGCGGAACCGCCGGCGGCCGCTGTCTTAAGGAAAGAGCGGCGTTTCATAACGCGACTTACGACACCGTCCAGGTATTGCCTGAACGCAGCAACGCATCCATGTCACCAAGACCCTTGGCCTTGGCGCCCTCAATCTGGTCTTTAACAGCCTGCTCATAAGACGGCGCGGAATCACAATAAATGACACCGAGAGCCACGGGCATCGTAGGCGGCTTCATTGCGATAAGAAGGCTAGCAAGAACCTTGTTGGTTTCGTCATGAACCAAGATGTCGTCTTCAGTGATTCCATTTTCTCCGATTGTGACCGCTTCAAGTTCGAACGCGCCTGGCTTAATGCGCAGCCCTTTATTGGAATCCGCGCCATAAATAAGTTTCTCTTCGTGGACCACATGGATCTGCGTTTCTTTCGCAACCTTCTTTTCGGTGAAGTGGGCAAACGCGTCATCATTGAACACGATGCAGTTCTGAATAATTTCGACGAACGAAGCGCCCTTATGATCGCGGGCTCTCGTGAAGACGTAGCCTAGGTCTTTTGCTTGGATATCAATGCCGCGGGCGATGAATCTGGCATTACAGCCAAGCGCAAAAGTGCACGCGTCAATAGGGGCGTCCACAGACCCTTGTGGCGTTGAGGGTGACTTTTGCCCGATCTGAGAAGTCGGTGAATATTGGCCTTTGGTCAGGCCGTAAATTTCATTGTTAAAGAGTAGGAATTGCACGTCCATATTGCGGCGGAGAACATGCAAAAGGTGGTTACCGCCAATGGATAACGCATCGCCGTCTCCAGACACGATCCAAACATCAAGATCCGGATTAGCGAGCTTCACACCTGAAGCGACTGCCGGTGCACGACCATGAATTGTGTGAAAGCCATATGTCGCCATGTAGTAGGGAAAGCGAGACGCACACCCAATGCCAGAGACAAACACAGTGTTGTCAGGCTGCAGCCCCCATGTTGGCCAGACGCCACTTGCACGGCCTTTCAGAATGGCGTAGTCGCCGCAGCCCGGGACACCAGCGGACCTCTTGGTCCGACGCGAAATCCTTGGCCTTGAGTTTTGCGGGCTCGACCTGAACGTTCATATGTACTCTCTCCAATAGCCAACGCGGCCTTAACCCTGCACGCGGGCGCGGATGGCGTCTTCTACTTCTCGAATGGTCAGAGGTTGACCGGTGACCTTGAGGTGGCCGTCGATGTCCTGGCGGGTCTGGCTGCGCAGGAAGGTCAACATTTGGCCGTTGTTCATTTCCGCGACGAGAACCTTGTCGTAGCTGCCCAAGCAGGTCGAGTAAATTCTCCGGCAGAGGCCACAAGATTGCGAATATGGATATGGGCGACGTCAAGGCCCAGCGTCGCGCATGTTGGCGACGGCACGGTTGATAGGGCCAAACGTCGACCCCCAACCAACCACAGCGAGCTTGCCGCCTGTCGTTACCCAGCTCGACAGCTTGCTTAGCCGGAATATCCTTGGCGATGCTCGTCGATTTTCGTCCGTCCGCAAATCCGTCATGCGTTGGTGGTTTTCCGGGTCGTAGGAAATATTGCCGGACCCATCGGCCTTCTCAATGCCACCGATGCGGTGGGTCAGACCGGGCGTGCCAGGTTTGACCCAGGGGCGGGCCAAGCGTTTCCTCGTCCCTGCCTAAAGGGCTGGAACCCCTCTGACTTCAGACCGATAAGGAAACCGGGAACGGCTCGTAGTCGGACATGGAGGGAATCAGCCAAGGCTCAGCGGCGTTGGCGATGTAACCATCCGAGAGCACGAACGACGGGCGTCATATACTTAGTCGCCAACCGCACGGCCTCGATCGCCGCTTCAAAACAATCAGCAGGCGACCTGCGCAGACAACACGACCATCGGCGCGTCCCCGTTCCGCCCCCAGACACGTGAGAAACAGATCAGACTGCTCGGTTTTCGTCGGCAGATCCAGTGGAAGGGCCGGCGCGCTGCGTGTCAACAATGATCAACGGCAACTCCGTTGAGATGGCCAAGCCGATCGCCTCGGTCTTCAAGCGCGATGCCTGGGTCCGGAGCTGGCGGTGATGCCCATCGTACCCGGCATAGGAGGCGCCGATCGCGGAACAGGCCGCTGCAATTTCATCCTCAGCCTGGAAGGTCGTGACACCGAAGTTTTTGAGGCTTGCGACAGGATGTGGAGAGATGGGTGACGACGGGTGTAATGGGATACGAGCAGAACGTCATATCGAATCCCGCAAGCTGGCACCCAGCGACCAACCCCCAAGAGAGACGCCTCCGCACCCGTCACCAAGCCGATACTCACCGGGCGGGAACTCTACGTCTCAGCAACCCGGGTCTGCTGGATATCACCCGAGACCTCCGCCGTCTCGCCATAGGCGTGGCCAGCCTTAAGGGCGGCGATATTGGCCTGCGCCACAGGCGAGTCAGCGCCGAACTTTCCAGCGACAAACTTCTCGGTAGCGTCGGCTGTCGTCCGGTCGTACATCCAGTAGATGAGCCCGAGCGTCCACATGTTCTTTCCCGCGGAGCGCTTCTTTCTGGGTGACGTCGAAACGGCTTAGTCGCCTCCAAGGTCAGCGCCGAGATGTCGATCTCAATGGTGCGGTGCTCACCAAGTGTCCCGTCGTCACGCGAGGGTCAACATTCGAACCCCGCTTTCTTTCAGATTCCGCTCGGTGAAGCTACCGGCAGTCGAGAACGATCAGACCGCCCGACACGGACATCCTTGTATAGTTAACCTTGAGAGCGGCCGGGTTAAGCGCAACGAGAACATCAGGTGAATCGCCCGACGTTTTGATCATGCGGGAGCCGAACTTAATCTGGAATGCAGAGACCCCGTAGGTCGTGCCAATCGGCGCGCGAATCTCAGCGGGAAAGTCCGGGAAGGTGGCCAGAGAATTAAGTGATCCACCGCCGTCGCTTGAGCAGAACTGCCCGCCGAGAAGCTGGACACCATCACCGGAGTCACCGGCAAAGCGAACGACGATCGAGTCCGTGTCCGGCTTCGGACATCTGAGTCCGCCATCCGCAGCGTCCCCTTTGGACGGATCTGTTTGCAGGTTCATGAACCATGTCCTTTAGAAAACGATGGCTAGCCGTGACTCGGCGGCGCCCAAAAGCCATTAAATTGAGACCATCTTATAGGCGGTTTTGAGGCGCACAAAAACACCGAAAACACGAACTCGACCAACTGGTGAAACAACGAACCAGCCTCAATCGACCTCTATGTCCATGGTGTCAAAATTATAGACACCGAACTCGCTCTCGAAATTCTTAACCCTCGGCGACAAGCCAGTAAAACCAACCATCTGGAACATATAGATGGCTGGTGGGTCATCGTGATAGCGACGAAGAAGGTTTCGCACCATGCCTTCTCTACGCTCCAGATCACCTTCAGACATGGCTGCCTCAATCAAAGGTGTGTCCTCTGGATTGCAATGCCATGGAGCCGACCAGAGACAAGAATGAAGCCTAAAGGGCCGCAAAGCATCAAGGGACGGCATGGTATCCATGCTCATGCCAAAAGCGTCCCCTTCCCACGATCCGTCATAAATGCGCTTTATCAAGACTTGCGTCGGGATCGTTTGCATCGTGACTCGAACACCAACCCGTCGCAGATCGTCTGCGACCATGGCGTAATAGGAGTCAGAATTAACGCCCGCGCCTGCTGTAACCTCAATGGTGAGATCGAATCCGTCAGCGTAACCCGCTTCAGCAAGCAGTGTTTTGGCACGATCTGGATCGTAGGGGTAGGGCTCTATAGTTGGATCATAACCAAAAGCACCTTCTGGCACTGGCTGACTGGCAACCACCGTAACGCCACCCATTAACAGATCCACAATGATGTTCTTATTCACAGCATAGTTAAGTGCCTGGCGAACTCGAATATCTTGCAAGGGTCCCGGCTTAGTCGTGACGAACGAAATCACAGCGACACCGGCCGAGCAACCTTCTTTCAAAACAGCGCCGACGGACGCCACGGCTTCTCTGTCGTCAGCGCTGATTGACGTTGCAATATCAACGCCGCCGGACTGAAGCGCTTGAATTCGGGAGGCTTGGTCAGGAATTCTCTGCAAAGATAGTCGGTCGAGAATTGGCGCGCGCCAAGACTCCCGATATGCGGACAACTCAATACGCCCCGCGCCCCATGAGTCGACAACAAAAGGACCCGTACCAATTGGATTTTGATAAAAACCCTGCGGACCGAGCGCTCTCCAATGGGCCGGGGCCGGAATGCGAGCGGATACAAGTCGATTTGGCAAAAGCGGAGATGGCGTGCCTGTAACAAACATCACAGTATGTTCGTCACGCGCCTTAACCTGAATGACATCTGACACTTCTCGAGAGGCAGCTGCCGTTGCGCCTTGATCTGATTTTAAAAAATCAAATGCAGAAACGACGGCCTCCGCATTAAACGGCTCACCGTTCGAAAAACGTACGTTGGGACGAAGATTAAAGACCCATTGGGTATCAGATTCTCTCGCCCATGAGACAGCCAAAGCTGGCAACACTTCACCAGCCTTGGTGATGCTGGTGAGCCCGTCAAAGATCGCAGGAATAGTAAGTATAGATGGTATCGCCGTACCAGAATACGGATCCCCCGCTGACGGCGGAAAACCAAACAAACCTATGGTCATGTGCTTATCCGCCATCACTTGGCTACTGCTCAGAGCACACAACAACCAAGCAGCCAGTGCGCGAAATTTAATTGTCTGAAGATTCATTTCGACACCCACTCCTTTAGGTTTTCTGCGACTTCATTAACAGGTTCGATCCATGACCCGGTCTCTTTCTGCCAAGCCAAAGTCACAGACGAATACCATGGACTACTTTTGCGACCATCCAACCAATACCACAAACGGGACGGCCCGGTTGGCACAAGCGTCCACGTTGGAACTCCGAGCGCCCCTGCGAGATGAACCGTCGTGTTTGACACTGACACGACCGCATCGAGCCCTACGACCTGCGCCGCAAGCGCATCAATATTCCCGGGTCGCATCCACGTTCTCATCTTGAAAAAAGTGACGCTCGGAAACGCCTTCGTTACGGCGGCAATGTCTCGTGCGATATCCGATCGTTTTCCGTACTGCAGGGGCACGAAAACAGCATTCGGCAGCGCCGCAAATATTGGCCCCCAATCGGTAACCAAATTCGTCGATTTATGAGGACCGAGACCAACGCGATAACTACACCACGACACACCAACTAGGGGCCGATCGCCGACCTCAATTCCGTATTTTTTTCGCAACGTCTGCGCCTTGCTGCTATCCGCTTTGAGATATGGCGACGCAGTCGACACATCAGAGACATCTGGACGGCACCATCGGCCCAAGCTCCCGCTTGAGACCTGCAGGTCCAGACCAGCCTCCACGACTTGAGACTCCCCTGAATCTGCTCTGGGCACGACGAGAATCGCCGGAAAACTCCGTTCAAAAAGGGCCGCGAGACGAGGCTCGCATTCAAGAACCACTTGGCCAGCGCGACCAATCAAGTTTTGCAATGCGCCCACATGAAAAATTTGGTCACCAAGCCCTTGCTCGCCCCACACCAAAATTTTCTTTCCGGTGAGGCTCTCGCCTTGCCACACGGGAACGCCAAAATCCCGCGCCCCAAAACCAGATTTTGGATCGTCTTTGCGTGCTTCATAGTCACGCCACCCTTCAACGAAGTTCAAATTGCGAAGACGGACATGACCCCGATTGTGGCGCGCGCGTGCTAGTTCCGGTTCGAGGGAAAGCGCTTGGTCAAAAGCTTGTTCTGATCCTAGATCATCGCTCAATTGGCTGCGCGCTAGACCAAAGTCAGACCATGTCTGCGCCGACAGCGGGTCTATTTCAACTGCCCGACTCAGACAAGCTAGAGCGTCCTTAGGCTTGCCCAATTGGAGACACACGACACCCATGTTGCGCAATGCCGAGACGTGAGTCGGACGAGCCGACAAAACAGTCGCCAGTTCTTCCTCGGCCTCTTGATACCGGTTCGTATCCATAAAAACGCGAGCAAGGTTGTAGCGCGCATCTGCATGCGCTGGCTGCTCGTCCAGCGCAGCACGTAGAGCAGCCTCAGCGCGCCTTTGGTCACCAGTATGAGAATGAAGACTCCCTAACAGATAAAGAGCCTCGACATTATTTTGTCTTTTTTGAGAACCCGCCTGTAGCACTTGAGCGCGCCTTTAAGGTCACCGGACTGATGCAGCTCAAAACCCTCAGCCAGAGCAGAGGGAGTAGATGCAGTCTGTCCGCGATCGCTCACCCGAGCTCCCTAGCCACCGGTTATTACGGCGTTTAAACCGGGCAAGACCCTCCTCTAAGATCGGCGATCAAGATCGTCCGGGGTCCTCAAGGCCGATGTGAAGCCGCAGGCCCGGCTCTGGGTGAGTCCACTCGGTTGCCGTGCGCCCTTTCTTTGGGAACGACGCACACATTAGGCTTTCATAACCACCCCAGGAGAACCCCATAGGGAAAGTACTTCCATGCCATTGAGCATGGGCGTAGGCGGCCTCGCGCGAAGTCTTCTTGAAAGATCACGCCGAACAGCCCGGTCGCTCCCGGTAAAGTCACGCTTCCAAATTTCGTGCCCCGGATCTTCCGGCAAGCGCCGGGTATAGAGAACGCGGTCCACCTCAGGGCGGGCTTGAAACCCACCTTCGCGATCTTCAACGTGTTGATTTCGTGCTGGCGCAAGGCGCACACCGAGAGTGCGCAAACCACGCGTGGCGAGATAGACATCGTCCGGGACTAGCAGCGACGCCAAGCTCCTGCCGCCCCGGAGTACAAGGCGGGGAAAATGCTTCTCGACGGCCGTGATACTGCCCAGCATGACGTCAGAATGGCCGACGATGTACTTCGTGCAGGCCTGAATGGAGATATCCGCACCGAGCGTGAGCGGCTTGTGGAAACAGCGGCGACGCCCAGGTGTTGTCGATCATGACGACAACGATGTCTTGATTCGCGTTGCATGCGCAGCGGCCAGCGACCGCCGGAAGGTCCTGCATCTCAAAGGTATGGGAGCCAGGACTCTCCGTGAATACAACTGTCGTATTAGGGCGCATCAGTGCGGCTATGCCGTCCCCAACAAGCGGGTCGTAGTACGTCGTCTCGACGCCAAAACGCGCAAGCGTGACATCGCAAAACCGGCGCGTCGGTTCATAAACGGAATCGACCATAAGAAGATGGTCGCCCGCCTTAAGAAACGAAAGCAGAGCTGTCGTGACAGCCCCCAAGCCCGATGGCGCCAGGACGGTGTCATATCCTTGCTCTAGGTCGGTTAAAGCCTCTTCCAACGTCCAAGACGTAGGAGAGCCCTTGCGGCCATAGAAATGCACCTTCTTTTGCTGAACGATCGCCCCTTCGGATGCGGCCTGCATTTGGTCTGTATTGGCAAAAACGACCGTAGACGCCCGGTAGACGGGTGTGTTTACGACACCATGCTTAAGGGCGTTCTTACCGCCGCCGTGGATGATTTTTGTATCTTCTTTCATTGCGCAATCCTGTGGTTCGAAACCGTTTGTGCATGCTGACGTCTATATAGAGACAAAGATCAATTTTTACGGCCTATGTAAACCCACTCCTCGTGGTTTGACGGCCTAAGACTATCCTTAGCCGCAAAACAATGGCCCTCCTCGATTTTAAAACGCAAAGCGCCCCGACCGTTTCCGACCGGGGCGCTGAATGTTGTATTTATTGGCCTTAGAAGCTGATCGAGGTCTTTAGGCCAAACTGGCGCTTGTTTTGAGGCGTAACAGCCGCACCTTGGTAGAAGGTGAAGAACCCGAAATCGATTGGACGGGAGAAGTCAGTCCAACGTGCACAAGCAGACCAATTGTCATCATCGAACAGGTTCTTAACCCAAAGCTCGACACGAAGGTCATCACGCTCGATACCAGCCCGGCCGTTGACCAAAACATAGTCTTCACATGAAGCTAGGTTAGCAACGGAGACAAAGGTTTTACCAAAGTACACCGCGTCACCCCGAACGAACCAATCCCAATCTTCATTCAAAGGCTGGGTATAGGTTGAACTGATAGAACCTGTCCATTTCGGATAACGCGCGTGCTCATTGCCATTCATGTCAATGAAGTTCGCGTATGTTTGCTCAAAGTTGGATTCGAAGTTCGTGAACTTGCTCTTTGCATAGGCAAAGCTGAAGTCGGCGGTCCAGCCTTCAGCCAACAGGGCCTGGCCTTCAATTTCAAGACCGTAGATTTCGCCGGTACCCGTGATCGTGGTGTTCCGTGGCGTAAAGATGGGCGTGCCATCGGCCAAGGACCCGAGATCACCGAGAGGTGTTAAATCCGCAGGCCTACACCCGGTTGAGCCTTGATTCGTGGGCTTACATGTTTCGCGAATACTCGCGACCACACGGCTCTTTTGATTGGCCCATTTGCCATAGTAAAGCGCCGAGGCGAAGTTCAAGCGACCATCGAACGCTGTTTGCTTCCACCCAATCTCATAACTATCGAGTTCTTCTTCTGGAAGAATGGCAAACACACGGTCGCCAAGCTGAGCCGCATATTGGGCAAGCTCTTGCGCATCGGCGTTGACCACAAATGCATTCGCTTCACCAGGCAGCACGCCCTTCGAATAGCTGGCATACAAGTTGGTATCTTCAAACGGTTGGTATTGAAGAATGACACGAGGCAAGAACGTATTGGCATCAATATCGCGGCCCGCTTTGTCCAGACGGTCTTCTTGATACCGGCCTTCCAAGTTGATCGTGAGTTGATCCGTTACGTCATATGAAACAGCAGCAAAAACAGCTGACGTTTCAACGTGGTCCGTATTCTGAATGTTGTTGCCTGTAACAAGCGTGCCTTGGGCATTACACGTGTCGCCGGTCGCCGCTTGAAAGGGCAGGGAATCCCAGCATGGCAGAACGGCTCTACCGCCCGTACCTGCGCTGGCAAAGTCTTGTTCAAAGTAATTGAGGCCAACAAGCCAACGAAGGCTGTCTTCTTGGTTAGATGTTAGTCGCGCTTCGACAGAAATATCATCCTGCAGCTGAGGGTCGTTACTGATGTTGCGGACCAAACCGGTGAGACCTTGCTCACGAATCCAGTTCGCTTCCATCTTGTTGTAACCACCCTGCAGAACCGCCGTCATGCCGTTGTCGAATTCGTAATCGATCGCACCGCTATACCGATACGTATTCCGAACCAAACCAATTTTGTTGATGCTCGGAATATTCGCAAAGATCGCGGGCTGAGGTGCGTTAATCAATGCATCAATGACAAAGTCCGGATTCGTCTCAAGTGAGCCAGCCGGAATTTGCGGCCGAAGTGTCGTGACACCATCGATGATTTGGAAATTGCCAAGACGAGAAATGGCCTCTCCCTGGCCTGGTACTGCGCCGCAGAACCAATTGACCGGAGAAGCCGTTTCACCTGCTTTGGTCGTGACTGTTGTTCCCGAACACGTGTCGTTCTCATCACCACCGATGAAGCCGCCAGCCGGTGCACCATCGTCATCACGGCCATAGAACGCCCGGAGCCGGATCGAGAGGTTTTCATTCGGCGTGGCGTATATCGTGCCGTTGATAGAGTTGGTGGATTGCTCACCAAGAGCGCCACCATCCGACGCCGTCCACATGCCACCACGGCTATACAAGCGAGCGCCAACGCGAGCGGCTAACTTGCCCTCAACCAATGGGCCTTCAATGCTGCCGGAGACGTCGAACTCATCGTAGGTCGCGCCAGAGGCTTGAATTTTTCCGGAGAATTCTTCCGTCGATGGATTCTTGGTGATGTAGTTCACCGCACCGCCAAACGTATTCCGACCAAAGTAAGCAGCCTGCGGTCCCTTTATCACCTCAACGCGCTCAAGATCATCAAGCGGGATGGAGTGGGTGGAACCCAACACATAAATACCGTCCACGAACAACGCACCGAGCTGGAAGGTCGGGATGTTTGAGTTGACGTTCATGCCACGGAAGCGAATAGCTGGGTTGAAACGGCCAGGACGCTGACCGCCTTGATCGCTGTATTGGAGGCCTGCAACTTGAAGTGAAAGCTCTTCAAGACCTTTGAAGCCTGAGCGGTCGATATCGTCCGCAGAGAATACAGAAATGGCGAGCGGAACTTCTTGCAGTGACTCCTCGCGTTTACGCGCGGTCACTACAATTTCTTCTAATGCCAGCGTTTGAGCCATGGCGACTTCACCGAGCCCAAATGTCAGCGCGAGACTAGCAGCCCCACATAATAAAACCTTCCGAGACGTCATCTTTCTCTCCCCATTAGACCCCATAACGACACCGGCAAAGGCACCACGAAGAGTCACTTCCATTTTCTCCGCCGGAAATGGCTAAAAGCCAAGCACGTGCGGACGAGTCCACCTCAGGTAGAATACCTAAGGCCATAATTTCCAATATATAAATATGGCAAGAGATGACATTTTCTGCAATATCGTCTAGATGCAGTGTTTTGTACTAATTTTATAGTATTTTTTCGCACAATGCATACATAGTTGTGTCTTATGGTAGATTATTATACTCCATAACCTATGATATAACCTCACTGACGCGAAAAGCGCCGCATTCTGAATATCGACCGGTTCAAAGTTTCCAAAACATGTTGCAGAAATGCCGCGTGTGCGCTCTGCAGTCAAAGCGACGCACAAAGAAAAAGGCCCTCGGATTACTCCGAGGGCCTTAAACCTTAGGCTACTAAGCCAGAGTTTTTAGGTGCCGTTCTAGAAGTTGTGAACGACCTTAACGCCAAACTGACGCTTTTCAGCCGGTGTCGCTGCGACACCTTGGCTGAAGAGGAAGTCAAACAGGCTAGCACCGGAGAAGTCGGACCAACGTGCGCCAGCGAGGTAGCTGTCATCATTGAAGATGTTATTGACGTAACCTTCGATACGAAGGTCGTCCATCTCAAATCCGGCACGCAGGTTGAAGCGCCAGAACTTACCAATGTAGGAGAAGTTCTTCTCTTCGTTCCAAGCCTTACCGAAGTATTGGCCATCAAAACGAAGGAAGTAATCCCAGTCGTTGGTCAGTTGGTCGGTCCATGTGGTGGAGAACGATCCGCTCCACTCTGGGAACCGAGCCGGCGCATTGCCCGAACAATCAGAACGCGTAGCTGCCGGAGCAAACGGCGAGAAGCCACAGGTCAATTGACCGAACTTACCTTTGGCGTAGTTGGCGCTGAAGTTACCCGAGAAATTCTCGTTCAACACAAAGCCACCTTCCAACTCGAAGCCATCGAGATCGGCATTACCGGCATTGAACTGAAGGTTCAACACACGGTCAGTACCTGTAGAATCGGTGATGGCCACACCTTGACGTGTTTTCAGGTTTGACCAGTCCATGTGGTAGGCAACCAAAGAGAAGTAAGCCTGATTATCAAACAGCTGTTGCTTCCAACCCAGCTCATAGTTCTCCAAGGATTCTTCCGAGTTGAACAAGCTCAAGTTACCGCCGACTGCGGCAGACACCGCATCAAAATCAGCTTGGTTTAGAGGTGCCAAATCGGTATTGAAGAAGCCTGGGATATTCCCTTCTGAGTAAGTTGCCCAGATGGTCGACTCTTCTGTCGGATCGTAAGACAAAGTCACACGCGGAAGGAATGCAGTGAACTTGTCTTCAAAGTCGATACCCGCAGTAGTCGGATTATCTTGACCGATTTTATCTTCCTGATACCGCCATTCGAAATCGAGGGTTAGGTCGTCAGTGAAGTCGTAGGCCAAAGACCCGAACACACCGATGGTTTGCCCGCTTTCGTTGGCAAATTCGGTATTCCCAAGCGTATGTGGGCCAGCGACGGGAACGCCACCGATACCGATGGTCACACCACCGTCAGATCCCCAAATATTGATGCCGCCGTTACCCGCTTGAATATAATCAACGTCAAAATAGTTTACGCCGACAGAGTACCGAAAAGCTTGATCCTGAGGTGATTCGAGGGTCAGTTCCTGAGTGAAATCCTTATGCTTTTGGGGATCTTGGGACAGGAAGTTTTGCGCGCCAGTCAAATCGAAATCACGCACCCAGTTAGCGCGCATATCGCTATAGCCAGTGACCGACGAGATGGTATGCCCATCACTCAATTCGTAATCCATGACCAAAGCGAAACGCCATGACTTACGACGCAGGCCGACGAAATCGACCAACGGAATACCCGTTGGTTTTGTGCGCAAGATGCCGTTGCGTGGGTCTGTCCAAGTCGGTGAACGAAATGCAGCAAGGTCAAATGCCGTTAGGGATGTGTTTGGCTGAATAAATGAATCCACATCAACCTGCGGAACAGCCCCACAGAAGTAGTCAGCGCCTGTATCAGCCGGAGATGTGATCCCCTGCGAATAACAGTTGGTACCCGCATTAGCGGAACCATTGCCACGAGCAGATAGGGCTGAACCAAGCAACATTCCGGCAGCGGCGCCATCATTATCGCGTGAATAAAAAGCCCGCGCCTTGGCCGTGAAATTCTCAGACGGCTGAGCAAACAGTGTCAGCTGAGCGGTCTCTGTGCGCTCGCTGCCGAGCCGGCCGCCGTCGGCGTTGGACCGATACTGGCCATCTGTGCCGTAACCGCGGATGTTAACTCGATAGGCGAGTTTTTCATCGACGATTGGGCCTTCGTGAGACAGCGAGACGTCATAGGTGCCATCTTCACCAAACTGCGCCGCTGCACGACCTTCGTATTCAAAACCTGGGGTCTTGGTCACATAGTTCACAGCACCAGCAAATGTCGACCGACCATAGGTCGCAGACTGTGGGCCTTTGATGACCTCGACACGTTCAATGTTCGAGAAATCGATACTGGAGACACCCGACGACACATACACGCCGTCCATGAAGACCGTGCCAAGCTGCTGCGATGCTGCCGACTGATTGGAGTCCATACCGCGGAAACGCACCGCCGTGTTTACACGACCAGGAATCTGACCGCCCTGCTTGTTAAAGTGCAGACCAGCCGTCACGAAGGACAGATCTTCGAGGCTTTCAAAACCACCCCGATCGAGCTGTTCGAATGAGAAGGCGGTGATAGCGACAGGAATGTCGAGAAGTGACTCTTCGCGCTTACGAGCTGTAACCACGATTTCTTCGAGTGCCAAGGATTGCGCAACGACAGCGTTATCAACCGCTATTCCCGTTGTCGCTATGGCAACACCGGCAACACCGGCACTTAAGCGAGATAAAAAGGTCATAATACTATGATCCCCCCCATTGTGTTTTGGGCCAGCAGAAGAACTGCAACCCTTGCGCCACAACCTTAAGAAGGCCGCGGTTGGGGATAGGATATACGTAGATAGCCGCCATACACAGCTTTCAGAGCTAACTATATCGAAAACGGACGAATTAGTTGTCGGCTATGGCCTATGGGCAACATGTTCGCATTGCTCTGTAATTGTGGTCGTTTTTGTTAATTTATGGCCATTTCTTGGTAGATTATTCCGTTTTTCTGATTTGTGGTGTTGCATAAATGCCGCGCACGGAGGCGCTTTGTCCTTAAGGCGGCCTTTAGGCTTTTCCACGTGGCCAATATCGTTAGTCTCTGCGGCTCTTCGGCGGCATTTGGGGATGCTGGCTGGCGCCAATGCTTTGCACCCCTGTTGATGTTCACCGAAAGTCGTACGACCAAAATTGATACACCCGCGAAAGGGGACACTTCATGAAACATAAGAGATTTGGTCTTCGAGGCCTTGCTCTTGCAACAGCTGCGGTAATGGCCTTTCCATTAGCTGCTGAAGCACAGAGTATTGCTCTCGAAGAAATCGTGGTCACAGCGCGTAAGAGATCTGAAAGCTTGCAGGATATTCCTGTCGCTATTTCAGCTTTCAGCGCCGACCAAATGGAAGTCACAGGGGCCGCAAACCTCGTTGATCTAACGAAATTCACACCGGGTATCCAGTTCAACGAGCAAGGCGTTCAAGAGCCTGGCCGTTTGTACACGGCGATCCGTTTCCGTGGACTGGGATCAGAAATTAAAGAACCGTTTGGGCAGGTGGGTTCCGCCTTCTTGGACGGCGTCTATGTTTCTTCTGGTGTTTCCAGTTTCGGCACCGAGAACTTTGAGCGTGTTGAAATTGTTAAAGGCCCATCATCAGCATGGCTTGGTCGTTCGACCTTTGCTGGCGCGGTGAACCTGATCACCAAAGTTCCTAGCACGACGGAGTACTCTGGCCGCATCACAGCAAAGTTTGCCGAAGATGGCAGCTACGATTCCTCCTTCTCTCATGAAGGTCCGTTGGTCGAAGACAAACTTGCTTATCGCGTGTTCGTTCAAGGCTACGGCACAGATGGTCAGTACACAGCCAGCGATGGCGGTGACCTGGGCAAAGAGCGCACAGACACGATCAGTGCAACACTCTACGCAACACCGACTGAAGATCTAACGATCAAGTTGAATGCTGTGTATGCCAAAGATAATGACGGCGCGCCGTCTGGCATATTCATCACTGGCCCCCAAGGTAATCGGGGCACCAATGACAGCAGTCTAACAAATTGCTTTTCAAGCGGTGCGACAAGCCCACTTACGACACGTCGCAACGATGGCGTAACGCCGTTATCTGACTTTGTCTGTGGCGCGATTCCAACGGGTCTCGATAACTTGGTTGATTCCAACACTACTGTCCGGCCTGAGTTCATCACCTTCTGGAATGAAATTGTTCCGCAGGCTGATGGCACACTTTTCTTGGACAAAGTTGGCATCAAGCGTAAGCAACGTCGCGCTTCACTGAACATTGATTATGACCTCAACGCAGGCGGCCTTCTTGAAGGCTCTACCTTCAGCATTCTTGCTGGCTACGGCAAAGAGCAAGTGATCAGTATTCGTGACTTTGACATCTCTCCGTCAAACAACTGGATTTCTCGCGACCCTCAAATCGTTGAGACAAAACAGTTCGAAGCTCGGTTGGCCTCAGGTCAGGACACTGATCTGACTTGGTTGTTGGGTGTCAGCTTGTTCGACGCTACGTTCTCCAGCCAGTTCTCTGGTGGTGAAGTGGTTGTCGGCGGCGACGGTGGCATCTCGCTACCTGGCTTTGCTGCAGGCTTCGACCTGGATAGCATTTTTGGTGGAACGTCAGACCTTCTCTGTCCTTGTGGCTTCCCGCCACTTGATCCTCCGCCAATTAATACAGGTAAGACATTCGGTGTGTTTGGTAGCGTCGGCTACGACTTCACCGATAGTTTGGGCCTCGACTTTGAATGGCGTTGGCAGAAAGATAAAATTCGCGCTGAGACAGCGTCAATTCAAGCTGTCTTCCCGTTCATTGCAGAGTTCGCCACAGGCGGCGGCAGTGGGCTTGGTGTTGAACTTGGTGATGAGTTCACCAGTTTCTTGCCGCGCGTGACCTTGCAGTTCCAACCGAGCGACGAGACCAACATCTGGGCGACTTACTCGGAAGGCAACAACCCGGGCTTCTTCAACTTGGATCTGATCACTCGGCCTGAATCGGATATTGACCTCATTCTTGCTCAATTCCCTGACACGGCCCTGTTCGCAGACGAAGAAAGCCTGAAAAACTATGAGTTAGGTTGGAAACAGCAGCTCATGGAAAATCGGATCAACTTCTCCGTGGTCGCCTACTTCATGGAGTGGTCTAACCAGAAAACTCGGACGTCCGGTGAATTTACACGGCCTGACCTGACTCAAGGTATTGCTAACCTGGTTGTTGGTGGGTTCTCCACCGACATCAAGGGCCTCGAGTTTGAAGGTGCTGCAGCTATTACCGAGAACCTGACTCTCAACGCCGGCCTTAACTTTGCCGACGCCGAGTATCAGGACTTCGACTGCGGCTTTGCTGACAAGTTTGCACCTGCCGATTCCGACAATGTTGTTCGCTGTGACGGTAACTCACCGGTTCAGTTCCCGAAATGGAGTGGGTCTTTCGCCACAACATGGACGGATAGCTTGACCAACAACTGGGACTACTTCCTCCGCTTTGACGGTACATACACCGGCAAGCGCTTCACCGATGAAAAGAACTTCTCTTGGATTGGTGAGCAGTGGTTGTTCAACCTGCGTGCAGGTGTCTCGGATGAAAACCTTCGTCTAGAAGTCTTCGTCACCAACCTGTTTGATGACGATCAGTACCTAGCTGGTGCCCGCTGGTCCGACTTCTCTGCTGACCAAGGATCGTTGTTCCCATTCGAGTTCGGTCTTGCTAACGGTATCGCACTAACTGCACCTAAGAAGCGTCAGTTCGGTGTTCGTGCCGCCTACAACTTCTAGACCTCACAGTCTAACCTGAGACGTTAACGCCCCGGCTTCGGCCGGGGCGTTTTCTTTTGCCCAACGCTAACGTCGTTGACGCCGCTCCTCACTGGCGCTTACCCTCGAAGCATGATCCTTAGAAAATTTTCAATGCTTCTATTTGGCCTGTTGATTGCATCAGCGTCACAAGCACAAGACGTTCTCCGTATTGGCACGACGGCCTTACCGCCAACACTCGGCAATCCTTATCGCAACACTGGCACGCCTCATATCTTCACCTGGTCGGCTACCTTTGACGGCTTAACCCGCATTGATGCCACCGGCACGCTACAGCCGTGGCTGGCGAAAGATTGGGAATCGGTTGATCAACTCACGTGGCGCATCAAACTCCGCGATGATGTGACGTTCTCCAATGGCGTGCCCTTTAATGCCGACGCCGTCGTTAGCGTTCTAGATTATCTAACCAGCGACGCCGCAGTGCGCGAAGCTGTCGCCCGTGAGTTTTCTTTCGTGCGATCATCCCGCGCGCTTGATCCCTATACGGTTGAGATTACGACCAAGATTCCTGCTCCCCACCTTCCGCGCACGCTGCCATTACTGCACATGGTAGAGCCGGGCCAGTGGCGACGACTGGGACCTGAGGGGTTTTCGCGGGAGCCTGTCGGTACGGGGCCGTACCACCCGACAAAATTTAGCGCGACAAAAATTGAATACGACGCCGTACCAACGTCGTGGCGCAAACCGACCATCCCGCGTATGGAAAAAATTGCTGCGCCCGAAGCCTACGCCCGCACACAAGCGGTTATGGCAGGGCAAATGGACATCGCTCTTGCGCTGGGACCGGAAGAAGCGGATGCCATTGCTGACGCCGGAGGACAAAGCCTGAGCTGGCCGACAGCGGCTTTATGGGCCATCAACTTTCACCATGGACGCGGCAACCCTTTAGATGATGTGCGTGTACGCGAAGCTCTGAACCTCGCCGTTGATCGCCAGGGTTTGATCGACGGCCTACTGGCGGGGAAGCCAGAGCTACCAACTCAACCCGCAACCTCGGTTGTCTATGGATTCGACCCCAGCCTGCCGCCCATCCCGTACGACGTCGATCGCGCGCGCGCCTTACTTGCCGAAGCAGGCTACCCAGACGGCTTCAGTTTTTTCATGCAAGGCGTTATCGGTTCCGGCGCTAATGACGCAGCGGTTTTTCAAAAGGTCGCGCAGGACCTATTGGCAATTGGCGTAACAATGGAAATACGCACCTTCCCAGTCGCGCAGCTCATTCGCAGTGTGATGGAAGGGGAATGGGACGGCGATGCCTTCGGGGTAACCTTTGCCTCTGAGCCAACCGTTGATGTGCTCAGGCCTCTCAGGAATCACTCGTGCCTATGGGTGCACCCCTGGTATTGCGACGAACGAATCATGCCAACCATCGAAGAAGCCTTGGTCACGTTTGACGAGAATAAAGGCCTCGCGCTGCGACATGAAGTAATGAAGTTTTACCGCGAAGAGTGGGTCGCTCTATATCTTTATCAAATCGTCCGGTTCGCTGGCACACGGGCAAATGTTCGCGGCTTCTCTGAGGTCAACGGCTTTGTCAGCTACGAAGATATTCAATTCGTAGAAGAGTGATGCGAACGGTGTGGCTAGGTGCGGAGACGTCCATGGCTTCATCAGCTACGATACTTTAGGCATTGACCATTAGAGCGAGACCGACTCGCTGGACAACATAAGGTTCAAACCTTTGCGCAGCTGCCTTTCCGTCTGGGTACTCTCTTTCCTGCTGACAATAGTGGCCACGGCACAGCCACACATCGCGCGAGCCGACTCGATTATGCGGATGGGCATGTCGAGCTTACCATTGTCTTTGGGCAATCCCTTCAGATCAGGGGCCACCCCGACAATCTATTTCACAACGGCTTTGTTTGATGGATTAACCCGCATCGACAAAGACGGCGCGCTACAGCCCTGGTTGGCTGTATCGTGGGAAGCGCTAGACGAGAAAACCTGGCGCATTCGTTTGCGAAATGACGTCACGTTCTCCAACGGAACACCATTGACGTCAGATGCCGCTGTCTTCGCGATCAATTACCTGGCTAGTGAAGGGTCTCTGCAAGAAAGTCTGCGCCGCGAACTCCCCGCTTTTGAACGCGCCGTCGCAGTCGACACCCTAACCGTCGACATCACGACTCAGACATCAGACCCACTTTTAATGCGCTCACTCACGATCTTGCCAATGGTCGACCCTGCTCAATGGATGCGCCTGGGTCGAGAAGGATTTGCGCGCGAGCCGGTCGGAACGGGCCCCTTTAGAATTGAGAGCTGGGGAGCAGCGGATGCCACTATGGCTGCGGTTCCAACATCTTGGCGCGCTCCAAAGGTCGATGGTCTTACTGTCCGCGCCATCCCAGATAAATCTGCCCGCATACAGGCGCTGCAATCGGACCAAATCGACTTTGCTATCGAATTCGGGCCTGAAGACGGCATGACTATTGAGGCTGCCGGTCTGCAGCTTGAGCGATGGATCGCCGCCGAGACGGCTGGTCTGTCCTTCATTCTAGAGGGGCGTCCCAACTCTCCGTTGCAAGATGTTCGGGTCAGAGAAGCCCTCAACTTAGCCGTCAATCGAGACGTCTTGACGACCGTCTTGCTAGAAGGTGCGACGGTGGCAGCAACGCAGCCAGCTCCGCGCGCTGCGCTGGGCTATAATCCAGATTTACCCCCAATCCCCTATGACCCGGACCGCGCCAAAGCCTTACTCAAAGACGCAGGATACGAAGACGGGTTTACGCTCGTTGCAAATGTAGTAAGCGGCATCGGAGTCGGCGCGTCCGTTCTCCAAGTTATCGCTAACGACTTTGCAGCCCTCGGCATTTCATTAGAAATCCGGTCTATACCGATTCAACAGTTTTTGCGGTCCATCGGACGCGGTGATTGGCGAAGCGATGTAGACGCCTTCGCAATGACTTGGCCTGTTTGGCCGTCTCTCGATAGCCTGCGTGCGCTGCGGCTTCATTCTTGCCTACGCCGGGAACCGTGGTACTGCGACGAATCCATCATGCCGCAAATTCGGTCCGCCATGGTGGAATGGGACCCCGACAAAGCACTAGCACTTAGACAGAGCATTATGGCGTGGTATCGACAACAGTACCCTGCGGTTTACATCCTCGAGACAGCTCAGCTAGCTGGAATGCGCCAGAACGTAACCGGATTCTCCATGACAAACAAGATGATCTCATTCGAAAGTCTCGACTTTCGCCAGTAACGGACACGGCCCACGCACATCGCGTATTGGCAGATCGAGATGAACTTCCTAGGGTGAGACTCTGCTATCACCACCAAGGATGGGACGACCTCCATGAGGATTCTCGCACTCTCGATTTTTAACGCTGCCCTGCTTTATGCATCGGTCGCTGATGCCCAAGACCGAACCTACACATTGGTTGAGCGTGAGCTGGAATATCTAATGGAAATCTGGCCTGGGGATCACGATAACCGGGAGCAGCTACAATTTGACTCGGACGTTGGAAAGAAATCTCTCGAGACCGATGGCCACCTTCGCGTCCATGGTCAAATTAGTCGCGTTGATCTGCCCGCGTTTGGAGAACACGTCCTTTACGTCGAAGAATACAAGAACAACGATCCTTAATCGATTTTTAGACAGCGTTTATACGAAGTGTCAGCGGATGAAGATGAGAAAGCAGTCCGCATAAAGCTGCATTTCTTTAAAGACGGCACAAAATATCTGGGCGCCCACGACGACTCTACCAAACTGGCCGGCCTAACCAGAGACGACACCGCCGTCCTAGATGGGTGCGACGTCTTTTTGAGACGTGAGGTCAATGCCCTAGTTGGTAGCATGAAAACAAAAGAGTGTGTTTTCGGAGAGGGCGACTCCAAACGCTATTCTGACTACCAGCTACGCGTTACAGAAACAGGATACTGGTTCCGCGACCGCATACTCTCATACGCGACCGACGAACAAATCGAGGGTGTTGCAGACTTTTCTTGGCACCAGTTGGAACGAGCACGGTGGTTCCGTTGCATGATTGACTTCCCCTACGAAGATGAAGGGCGCCCAATCAATACCGTTGAGTACGTGCGCATTCATGACCAGGGCGGAACGCATTCGTTCACCTACCGCGACGGCCGGGAGATGGTATTCACCTTCCGCAACAACTGGTCCTACGGTATGCAACGGGAAACCCTGGTTATCGTCGTACAAGATGTCGACGAAAAAGGGCCAACACTTGTCTATGGGTGGGGCCAACCCGGATCAGATAGAATCGGTATAAACCCTGGGTGGATTCGCCTTCAGTGCGATCTCGACACAGAAAAAATGGCCAAATTTCAAAATTGGTTGAGGCCGGACTCTTGAGCCCGATGGTGATAGCTAAAATCAGAAGCGCAGTGTGGATTCTAATCGCATTGCTTTGTTCGACATCAGCTTTTGCTCAAGAGCGGCCCTACACCCTCCTTGAGCGAGAGCTCGAATATCTCATGGAGACCTGGCCCGGGGATTTCAATAATCGTGAACAAGTCCAATTTGATGCAGATACAGGTAAATCGGATTATGATTCCGGCGCGCATCTTCATGTGCATGGGCAAGTCTCGCGGGTCGGCTTGCCTGTCTTTGGGGAGCATGTGCTCTACGTCGAGGAATACCAAAACGACGATCCCAAATCGGTTTTCCGCGAAAGGCTTTACGTGCTCTCCGCGGATGAAATTGAAAAAGCTATTCGCATCAAGATTCACTTCCTCAATGACAAGAAAAAGTGGTTGGGCGCACATGACACGCCTTCAATCCTTAACGGCATAAAGCCGGACGATACCACGACCAACACAGCATGCGATCTGTTGCTTCGCAGGGACGGCGCCTATCTTACGGGCAGCATACAAGATCGCGCGTGCACAAGCAGTGAAGGTGAAGAGGAAATCTCATCCGAATACCAAATCCGTGTGGGTGAAGACAGCTACGCCTTCAGGTCTCGCTTCCTCTCGACCGAGACTGGTGAAGAGGTTCTAGCGATCGCCGGGTTTCAATGGCACACGTTGCGCCGCGCGCGTTGGTTTCAATGCATGATCGACTTTCCCTATAAGGCTGGAAAACCAGCAATGTATACCGAACACTATGCCCGCGTTCACGATCAAGGCGGCACCTTCAGCTTCACTCATCCGGAAAAACGGCCCATGACCTTGTCCATGCGCAACCGGTGGTCCTACGGCATGCAACGCGGGACCTTTGTCATAAAAGTGCACGATGGTGGTGAGTCGGACCCAGATCTTGTCTATGGATGGGGTCAACCCGGTGACGACCGAATTGGCGTAAACCCGGGATGGATTCGCGTGCAGTGCGATCTCGACACGGAGAAAAATAGAGCCCTGCAACGGGGTCTCAGGCCTGACAGCTAAAGGGCGAACCCAGGGGCTACCGTCAGCCTTTTGGAAACACGCGCTCGTTCAACACATTGGAGTGGCCCCATGCGGAAAAAGACCGATCAGCAACGCGCAGAGAGTTCAGAAAGAACCGTAACCCGAAGGGGTGCTCTAAGCGCAAGCGTCGCAGCATCTTTGACTGGCATGGTGACATCCAAACCGGCTCAGGCCGCGGCACCCGGCACAGAAGAAGTTTCCGTCCGCAAAGATGGAACCTACGAGCAAGTCCCTCTGGTCAAAGACAATGTCGATTACGCCTGTGTGCAACACCCAGTGTTACCGGTCGACCCCAAGAACCCACGCCCCGGCATTGCCGCGAACCTGAAACGCATGGTGACTCTCATTGATGAGCATGCGCATTTGGGCCCGGAGCCGCAGACCTATTGTCTTTTCACGAATTTCCGATCGCTGGCTACGCGGGCTGGACCCGGAAAGAAATGCTATCCGTCGCAATTGAGATTCCAGGTGAAGAAAACTGAGGTCCTAGCCGCAAAGGCAAGAGAATACGGCATCTGGCTCAACGTTCGGTTGTTATGGGCGAGATCCAGAATGGCCAAGTCATGTCTTAATGCTCGGTGTGCTAATGAATCCCAACGGGGAAATCGTCGCCAAGCATTGGAAGGCCAGCGGGGGCCATGGCCGCAACCCCGCTTTTGAGCTCATCACCACGACCGTATATGACGTCCTACCCGCGCTACGTAGAGATGTACGGTTGGGATGAGGTTATCCCAGTTGCCAGAACAGAGGTCGGCAATATCTGCATCACCGGCGTTCAAAATGACCCGCTCTTGTTTGCCTCAATGGCGCTAAAGGGTTGCGAGTTATGTGTGCGTCAAGCGACGGGGTCCAACCCAACTGACGACGCACTCATAACATCACGTCACAACGGCTACTTTACGTCGGTTGTTTCCAACTCTGTTAGCCCAGGAAACCGTTACTTCGCTGACGGCGCGGGCGGCTATGGCGTGACTCAAATTATCGGCCCCAACGGCATACCGCTAGCAAAGGCCTGGGGGGGCCACGAAGAAATCGTGCGTGCCAAATTACAGCTCGCATCATTTAGGGAACAGCGGCATTTACCCGACTGGCAAATGGAAATGTACCGACCTGTTTTTGACGCCTATAGCGCCAAGTTTGCGCCGGGTGAGTATCTCAAGGGCCTACCCGAAACAATGCAAGATGCAGCCAAACGGTTTTACCCCAACGGCCGCTGGGGCTAGAGAGGTGGGGCCTAGGGATTGTCCTGAGTATCTTGCTGCGAGAACAGCCGTTTCGGTGTTGCGCCATTAATGCGTTCAGGCGGATCGTTAATGGGGTGGATGGTCACAGATATTTCTCCAGCACCCGCCCGCAGGGGCCTAACGGCTTGATAGTCGTCTGAGTACCAGAACCCGCGTGCTGCTTCGACGCAGGGAAATCGAGCCCCAATCACAAATTGGTTATCAGGCCACTCACCCTCAAACACCTCCGTGGGCCGTGTGAAACGGTAATACCCCTGCTGTTCAGGGTAGATCGACAACTTACGGAGCTCCTTACCGTAAGCGCTCAAAGAATCGGCCGCCTTGGTCTGACCAAGAACAAGCATGATCACGGGCGAGTCACAATCCGTCTCTACCTGTGGTGGCTCGGCAACCACCTCAACTGCGCTAAGGCAAATAGACCCCCGGCCAGAGTTACGCTCAGGAGTGTGTTCATTTAGGGCTTTTCCTCTATGCACTATAATTGTGATTCCGAACGGGACGGCCGCTTTGATTGATAAGCTTACGCCTCTGCAGGTCTTCAAAAAACAGATATAAAATGAGACGCCGTGCCCGGACGATCAGCCAGCTCAAGCCAATTCTGCTCGCAGAAGGCAATGATCGCTGGTCCTTCAATCTCTATCTCCCACAAAATTCCAAGCAGAGACGCGAGGTTTTCTTCTCGTTCTTTGGTCTGCTGATTGACACAACAGGCCGCATTCGCAACTTCAATATGTCCTGTTTCGGGTCCGGCACCGAGGACCGAAATCTGGTAGTCGGCGGCGGGATTCAGGCGCGATTTGCCAATGCGCAAACTCATGAAGGAGAACGGCCGTCTCTGTCTGTATTGCGACAGCATCGCCGTCCCAACTAAACCCATCCTCCGGACGAGCATCGAGCAAAGGGATGCCCAACGAACGACCGGTTTTCTCCGCCAAATCATGATTTGCGTGCAAATCTATATTTGGAGACCGGGCCTGGAATTTCGTTTTGGTAATGCGACGGAAGGCTTGCTGAGCAGACGGATGAGACGCCAATGCCTCATCAAGACAAGCGATGGCAGCGTCGAGTTCTTCGGTGTTGAAATCAGAAAGCTTCATTTCACAGAGAGTCTTAACGCGCGGGCGAGCGAAGGTCTAGGATGGCACAACAGAGGCCAGGCAGGAAGAAAGACAATGAAGACTTTACGGGAAGGTTTGCCATTGGTCGCCTCGAATGTAGGTTGAATGGCGAGGCACGTATTCTTTCATCTCTCCTGCGGGCTGGATTAATGACCGATACGATTTTCGTATCGTTCTCAGTATCTTTGACGACCCTGCACTCTCATATCGCCAAGAAAGTTATTACACGTGGTCCGACGGGCGCACCGAAGATCGGGTTTTCGAAGCTGGATACGATGAAGAAAAACAACCAGATGGTATGGGACAATGGTCGCATCGCCGGAAGGTTATGGGAAATCGATGAAACCACTTTTCATCTTAGATTTGGCTTCTCTGAGATGCCGGATTGTCCAATGCTTTGAGACGGTGCAAATGTTTGATGGCGGAGCAAAACGGGGGCGGCACATGGCTCTGGTATCGTGGCGGAGACCTATATCAATATATCTTAATTGATGAGCACCGGACCGCCTAAACATGCACCTTGGTTAAGCTGCCTGCTTCATCTCCGTGACGCCATTTCCCACTGCTTATATCCTGGAACGACTGAAACAGCTCGGCGGACACACTCTTTAGGTCTGAAAAATTTTGCAGGTCGAAACTTCAGAGTCTCGATTATATGAAAAGTCCTTGTTGAATTTGACCGCCATACTTTTCCAGACGGGCAAACACGTATCGTCAGAAATCCAACCACGCACCACCGGATCACCAAGCTGGTCTTTGGCATGGAGCAAGAAATCTCTCGGAAGAGACAGGTTATCAAAGCTTTCAAGTGCATGAGAAACGACAGGGTTAACAGCACCTGCTAACGCACCAATGCCGTGAACGATTTCCTCAGGACATAACGCGATATTATCAAGCGCCATGCTGTCAGAAAACAACCTCCACACCGCATGACCTTCACTAGCTGCACAAGATTTTATAACAGGTTCAGCATACTCAAGATTGTTCAGGAGGTCGGTATGGATCGCCTGTGCTCTACAACCATAGAAGACAGAATTTCGCCTGCCAGAACTTCGTCTCGCTCGACCCCTTCATTCAAGGCTGAGTTTGGCTTTTGTGGTCTGGCATAGAGTGCCGACGTGTCACTGAACGAAAGGACCGTGCGGGCGAATATTAACGCACAGCCGCATAGCTCTTTGAGCTGTCGCGCGTCATACACCGCGACAGCAGAAAGGCTTTCTGGTGCATGCACTCCTCTTAGTTTTGAACCAATTGCCTTAAGCTGTTTTGCGCTGAAGAGAGCGTAGTATGGGATCAGTTGAAACTGATCAGGATCCAGAAGAAAGGGTTTTAGGGCAGGGTATAACGCATAGCCATGGTACTCAGCCGCAAATCACTTGGTAGAAACGCTGGGTGTTTATTAAAAAGTGTTCTGCAAACGTCAGCGACGAGCCCAAAGGGATTGTAGCGTTTTTTGGCCCTGCTCGCCTGATATGCATCCACCCTTTTTTTTCGACTCTTCTCTCGCCCAACGTTTCTCAAGGCCAGTGAAGTACAAGCGAACGGCCCCGATAAGATGTCCGTTCACGACCGCATTAAAAGATCGACCACAGGTGCAAGCGGGTTCATCTCGACTCTCGCTTAGAGTGCCCGACTCCGCTCCCATGAAATACTCAGATAAATGAACCGATTGTCGCGCGTTCCACGCGAGCTCTAAAAGCACGGGAACAAGCGTCGGCACGTCTCGCATTAGGTCTTCAACACATGAAAAACTGACAAGCTGCTCGACTAGGTCTTCGACAACCCGTCTGCCCGCAGCAAATCGATAAGGCGATCGTAGCCCCTTTGAGACATCTCTCTAAATTTGTCGCCTGATTTCCGGCGATCGCGGTTCTGTTGCATGACAAGTGGCTCAAAGACCCGTTGGACCAAGGGGAAGTTATCGGAAGACCATGCCAAATCGGACGCCATAACAGCAATCATGCAAACGGATAGGTGGGCCTGCGCACAGGTATAACTATTGCGGAAGAATCTCTATTTGTTCCGGATGGGTGATGTCTATCAGTGGACCGTTGAAGTCCTTAATCCAGCCCCTAACGCGAATGCGTCTGCCCTCGAGCGAAGCGAGGTCCAAGCTGGCCTCATCAAATAGTGGCCGCGCCGAACGATCTACAGAAAGCGTAAAATCGGTTCGATAGTCGTCGCCGAAATTTAGATACGTCCTATTTCGCACTTTTGCGACATTCAGAACCTTAGCCTCTACGACTTGGAACGTTCCAAAATCTTCACTCAACCGGCCAGGGTCGGATGACCGGATTGCGTAGTAGGGAAGCGCCCCAAATTCCCTTCCTGGCTTGGCGCGCTTTTTGTTCCAAGCGCAATAGCGCTTGAGCCAGGCGACGATTATCAGAGAACGTATAGACACGGGCTAATCCCATCTCAACCAGCCGACCCTGCAACCAGGCATCGTCAGGCCCCACAAGATGGGCAAGAACGCGACGGTATCGATCGCGGTCATTGCCATCCACGCGAAGGTCGAACATTTGAGCAACAGCGAGGTTTTCCATAGCGCGCTTGGCTTCCATCGCGAGGCGGCCAGGTCCGAAAATTGGGCCGGCCGAGCGGTAGTTTGGGAGCCTGAATTCCTGTGAGTCTGACCTCGCGGCCATCATCAAGAACCACTGTGTCACCGTCGACAACAGATACGACTAGATGAGAGCCCATTGTGGGAAGCGTCATCGGCCCTTCAAGAGGCGCTCCGTCAGTCGCAGCGTTCGCAGAAACAATCTGTCCAAAAGCGATTGCGGCGATAACGAGGATATAGAACCTAGAGGTCATAACAAGCGTTATAATACGCTAAAGTCACACGCTATCGTAAGAAGGTTATTGGGTATGAGCAGACAAACGGATCACATTGTGTCGCTAAGTCGACGGTCATTCTTGTCGACGGGATCGGCGATGGCCGGACTTGGCTGCATTTCCGGTTGTAGCACGAACCCAGCTACGGGCCAGGATAGCGTTACAGGGTTTTACTCTCTTGGAGACGACATAAAACTTGGGCAGGCAGAGTACCCAAACCTGATACGCGCGTTTGGCGGGGCATACGATAGCATTCGCTTGCAGAGTTACGTTGCGAGACTGGGTCCTTGATCTTGCCCGACGCTCGGAACTTCCAGACCTCCCTTGGGAATTTACCGTTCTAAACACCCCAATTGTAAATGCCCTGCTTTACCTGGCGGGAAAATAGCCATTACGCGAGGCCTCCTCGCTGTAGCAAGCAACGAAGCAGAAGTGGCCGGTGTTCTCGCCCATGAGATTGGGCACGTAACCGCTCGACACACAGCGCAACGACAGACCCGAGGCTTACTCGCCAATCTTGGACTTGCCGTTCTAGGGATAGCTACCCAGAACGCACAAGTGATGCAATTGGGCCAAACCGTTGCGGCGGGCTACTTACAAGGTTTTTCACGCAGCCAAGAATTACAGTCAGATACCCTTGCCGTACGTTATCTGAGCAAGGCGTCTTACGACCCGGAAGCCATGGCCACCTTCTTGGCCTCACTACGGGAGCATAGTCAGTTGGAAGCGCGCCTGCAGGGCCTGGCTCCAGGTGGTCGTCGACCAACGAAACATGATGGCCTCGCACCCTCGAACCATCGATAGAGTGCGGCAAGCTCAGAACGCGGCTGAGACTATCGTATCGAAAGAAGACCTTAAGCTGGGGGGCGGTGAACGGTATTTAGATGCCATCAACGGCATGGTGTTCGCCGATGATCCCGATCAAGGTTATGTGCGAGGACAAAACTTTTTACACGCCGGCCTGAAGCTTGGTTTCAAAGTTCCCGATGGATTTGTCTTACGGAATGGAACAAGTCAGGTAACGGCAGAAGATCGAAATGGCGCCGCCATTGTATTCGATGCAGCGCAAGTTCAGAGAAGTCGTAATCTGCTTCAGTACATACAAGAGGAATGGACCCAGGGGGTCGCTCTTTCTGATTTGCAAAACGTAACGATCAATGGAATTGCAGCAGCGACAGGACGAACGCGGCTCAACACACAACAAGGTGTCGCTGACCTTCGAGTCGTTGCATTCCAATGGGACGGCACGCAGATCTTTAGAATGATGTTCCTAACTCCGGCACGGAACACGGGGGCTTATGCGGAGGGTATCCGCCGTACAATGTTCAGCTTTGGACGGTTAAGTGAACGAGAGGCATCTGACCTTAAAACACTGCGTCTGATTACTGTGCCTGCGAGCCCGGATGACACGGCAGGGTCACTCTCCACGACGATGCCCTACGGTTCTTTAAATGAGGCCTGGTTCAGGATGTTGAATGACCTCACACCGAATCAACCACTGCCAGTCGGTCCGTCAATTAAGGTCGTTACGGCCTAAAGCTATTAGGACAAAAGAAAACGCCCCAGACATTCGTCCAGGGCGTTTAATACGACTTAGAAATTGAACCGCTGTTAAGCAGCGCTCAAGAGCTTCTCGAGTTTGGCCGTCGCCGTCTCTGGCTTAATCTTCTCTACAGCGGCAATCTCATGTGCCAAGCGCTCCAGCGCTTGCTCATAGATTTGGCGCTCAGAATAAGACTGCTCCGGTTGGCTTTCGCCACGATGCAAGTCTCTGACGACTTCAGCAATAGATACAGGGTCGCCGGAATTAATTTTGGCTTCGTACTCTTGTGCACGGCGGCTCCACATGGCGCGCTTCACGCGCGCGCGACCCTTAAGGGTCGTCAAACGCTTGGTCCATCACTTTCCGAGTGGATAATTTGCGCAAGCCGGAATTCTCTACCTTGTCGACCGGAACACGTAGCGTCATGCGATCGCGCTCAAAGCTAACCACAAACAGCTCGATCTCCTGCCCGCCTATAACCTGCTTCTCAACATCGGTCACTTGGCCGACGCCGTGTGCGGGATAAACGACGAAGTCGCCTGTAGAAAATACCATTGTTTTACGTGCTTCCTTGGTTGCCGGTTTCTTTGTTTCTGAACTGGTCTTTTTCGGCATTATTTGGCTCTCTTTCCAGTTGTTACCCTGATCTTCTGAAACCCTGGCAACCCCCCAGCCGCCATTACGAATAAAGGGCCATACGGCCCTTACAGTTCCAGTTATTTGATCGCCGCCCCGACTAAATGGCACCAAACACCTATCTAGTCGCCATGGGTGTACGCTGGTTTATCGTGAGATTGCTGCAGCGCACAAAAAATAGGCTAAGCGAAAAAATAATCCGCCAGTTCTTATGGCGGATTAAGCACTTATACCAAATTTGCAGCGCAAAAGACAGCCTAAAGTAGGCGCCATTCAGGCGCCTACCAGCCCTGCCAAAGGGGTAAAATCAGCCCGTAGTGCCTGGGTTTGCGCTGAATTGCTCTTTCTTACCCGGCTTTCCGTTCCACTCTTCACCGTCCGCAGGCGCTTCACCCTTAGCGGTGATATTTGGCCATTTATCCGCGTATTCTGTATTTAATACCAGCCAGTCTTGTGTGGAATCTTCCGAATCGGGGAGAATCGCTTCCGCCGGGCATTCCGGCTCACAAACGCCGCAGTCGATGCATTCATCCGGATGGATAACCAGCATGTTTTCACCTTCGTAGAAGCAGTCCACCGGACACACCTCGACGCAGTCCATAAATTTGCACTTAATACAGTTCTCGGTGACGACGTATGTCATTACGCTTTTCTCTCCACATTGCTCATCTGGATCTCTTCCCTACGAGAGGTTTTCCAGGTCGAGCCCCAGTTGCTCCAAAGCGGCCTTGCGAGCCCGACCGCTATCTTGATCAGTAACATATAACAGGCCACTGACTCGACGTACTAAATTTGCCTCAAAGTCGTCAAGCTGGCCATCAGAAAAGACCACTTCCCACAACATTTGCATCAACTCGACGCGGCTTTCGTAATCCAAATTATCTTTAACCGTACGAGCGAAGCCATACAACTGATTGGCCTCGGCCACGTTTTGCTCAGCATCGGCGATTATCTTGTCGAGATCTTGTTCAGCGAGCGAAAACAGATGCACCAAAACGTCTTTGACCTGAGCGCGCTCCTCGTCATCAAACGTGCCGTCTGCCAAAGCTGCCTCAACCAATAAGGCAGCGGCAGCGGCGTGAACAGTCAGTCCTGTCGGCGGGGCATCGCTCTCACTGGCCGACTCACTGATAAATGACTTTAAAGCATCAAGCATGACAGTGAGTTACCTGCTCATTCACTTAGGATCAAGGTTGTTGACGGCCCATAACCATCAGTCAGTGGCGCTCCGGAGAAAAAACTTCTCCAAAGCACGGCGCTCACGCTTCGTCGGTCGTCCACTACCGGGCGGGCGGTATAAAGGCGCTGCTTTCTTCGCGCCATCCAACCGCTCCGGTTCTCCTTGCTCTTCAAACAGCAGCGCTGCTTCTGGCGCTGGCCCACGGCGCGTTCCAAGGGTTTTAACGACTACGGTTCGGCGCACCGGACCAATCGTAATCACAACGACATCACCAGGACGAACAAGAACCTTAGATTTTCTGGCCTCAATGCCGTTTACAAGAATGCGGCCGCCGGCACAGAGCGTCTGCGCCAAAGAACGTGACTTACAAAATCTTGAAAACCAGAGCCACTTATCAACTCTGAGGCCGTCGGTCACGATTTCACGAGACCCTTTAGCACAGCAAAAGGAGAGTCTGGATCAATGGGCTTTTCTTTTGGCCTATTTGGTCTCGACTTAGGAGTCCGCTTATCGGGCTTGCCATCTTTGCCCGCCGGTTTTTTCTTTGCTAATGTCTTTTTACTACGCTGAGGTTTGCGTTTAACCGCAATCGCAACACCCTCTTCGCCGACACTTGAAACATACCCAAGCGAAACGATCAGCGTGGCAGCGTTCTCAGCACCAATTCCAAGAGGCGATAATTGTGCCGGCGGCAATATACTCGTTCCCTCACGGAGCAAGCGCCTTACTTCCGCCGAGAAGCGTTCAACCATGTCGACGCGATAAGCCATACCGTTCACAGCATAAAACCCAGAGGCTAAATAATATTCGGCGGGCACCCCCTCTTCGGTCGGGAATGACACGCGTCCCGCCGGGGGTAAAGCCGGCGTGGGGGTAGAGGGTGTATTTACCATCCACAAAAGCGCCCTAAGACGGATTGGCTCTGCCTTTAGGACATCCGGAACATAGACAAAATTGATCCCAAATCGAATACGGCAGGCCGCCAACGCCTTCTTGTCGTCATCAGATAGCGCACGGACCTGCGCTTCGGCAACTGCTCGGTTTATCGTCCCAAGCGCTTCCGTGACCTGATAGGCAAGGCCACGCGGCGCGCCTTTAAGTGGTGCGGATTCGGCTTGCACCAAAGAACCAAGTAACTTTTTAATATGGGCGTCGAGCCAAGATTGATGACGAACCACCAGCTTCTCACAGAGGCTGGAGTCTAGTCGGTCATCAGCGCGCAGTGTAACTTTAGGCGACAAGGGGCGAGCACCCGCGCTTAACGTCGCGACAACAGCCCCTTGCCAAGAGACGTTAGCGTCATCATCGAGAGAAAATGCACCATCTTCCGCTTCGATCTGCTGCGTTGCTCGCTTCTCTAGCTCTGGAACCAACACCGCATTTGCAGAGTTCTCAATCGCTCTATCCGCGGCTTTGAGACCTGTTTTGTCTGGGACAAAAACAAGTCCCTTTAGTTCGCCGATGAAGTGGCCATCGACTTCAACGCGATCAGCTTCGTCCACGACTGCGACCATGCGATCTGTACCCTTAAGTTTCTTTACCAAGTGTGCGATGCGCCGATCAATAAACTGCTCAGTTAATTTCTCGTGCAAAGAATCTGATAGTCGATCTTCTACAACGCGCGTCTGGTCTTGCCAATAACCGGCATTTTCGACCCACCTTGGGCGATTCGCGAGGTAAGTCCAAGTTCGGATGGCCGCGATACGGTCCATCAACGCGTGGATATCACCATCCGCGCGATCAACTCGACCAACTTGTTCCGCCACCCAATCCTCAGGAATGCGCTCGTTCTCTCCGCTGAGGTGCGTAAAGACCTGAGACAATATCCGCGCATGGTTTTCCGGGCGTAATTTTCGGAAATCGGGAACTTGAGTGACGTCCCACAACAATCGAACGCGCTTCGATCCCTTGGCCCGGTCACGCACGTCAGGGTCGTTCCATAGAATTTCCAAGACCTGTTGATCTTCTGGTGTTGAGGGCCGAATGAGACCAGGGCCAGGCGGCGGTTTATTTAGACCTGCCAGCAATGTTTGAACCGTCGCGTAATTTAGGTCTGAGTTGCGCCAATACAGAGATTTAACAGCCTGAAACTCATGTGTTTCGATACGCGCGACAATTTCAGGGTCTAATGCAGACGCGTCCGCTGTAACGCCAAACGTACCATCGTTCATATGACGACCGGCGCGACCGGCAATCTGAGACAGTTCTGAAGGCATCAGCGCACGCGGTGCGCGTCCGTCAAATTTTGACAACGACGCGAATGCAACGTGATCAACGTCCATGTTGAGCCCCATACCGATAGCGTCTGTCGCGACCAGGTAGTCAACCTCCCCAGATTGATACAGAGCAACCTGTGCATTCCGCGCTCTTGGGCTGAGCGCTCCCATAACCACCGCTGCGCCACCCCGCTGGCGCCGCAACAAGTCAGCGATGCCGTAGACCTCCGACACAGAGAACGCCACGACAGCAGTACGGCGCGGGAGTCGGGTAAGCTTCTTGGATCCACTATAGGTCAGCTTCGAGAACCGTGGCCGAGTGATAAACTGCGCATCGGGAATAAGTCGACGCACGAGCGGACGTACAGTCTCAGCCCCAAGGAACATTGTTTCAACACGCCCGCGGCTATGGAGAAGGCGGTCCGTAAAAACATGGCCACGCTCTTTATCAGCGGCGAGTTGAATTTCATCAACCGCCAGAAATGCCACGTCGCGATCGATCGGCATGCTTTCGACCGTACAGATAAAATAACTCGCCCTTGGAGGAATAATCTTTTCTTCGCCGGTAACCAAGGCAACGGCCCCAGCTCCCTTTACTGCAACAGCACGGTCATAGTTTTCACGCGCCAGTAGACGCAACGGGAACCCGATTGTACCAGAGGCATGGCCAAGCATGCGCTCCATAGCCAAATAGGTCTTGCCCGTGTTCGTTGGCCCAAGAACAACGGTAACAGCATGATCAGATCGTTCGGGCCGGAAGGTCAAAGCGATGGGAACCGAAGCTAGAGAATCGAGACGAACTTAAAAAAACATCGAGCTTCGAGTGACTACACCCTAACTCTCTTCTGCAGGGATCTCTTGATCCTGACGCCGGTCGATACGCTTTATCTTCTGCGTATAATCCTTGAGCCGTCGCTCCATCGTATCGAATGAATCACGGAGCGCAATCTGTATGTCTTCATGGGCCCTCGTCTCTTTTGGGTCTCGTCGCACAACGAGGTCTTCGCCTGGGACAGAGAGATGAACAGTCACATGGAATGGTGCTGCATTCGTATTGAGGTTGGAATGGCTCTTGTGATGCGATTCGACAACAACTCGACATCCGGTGATTCGATCAGAATAGTTTTCTAATTTGTCGACTCGCTCTCGAATTTTATCCTCAACGGCATCGGATTTGTCGACACCATGAAACGCAATCTGGATAGGGATCTGCATATACGCCTCCAGTTTTCACCATAAACAACGTCGATCAGCCTTGGGCATTTGAGGCCACAGCTGAAACTCTATCATGGCGCGATAGGCAAGCCGGAACAATGCGCCAAATCAATCAACCGTCTTTCGGTAAAAATACGAAAAGAAGTTTCATTTTACCCTTGCCAGCGACGACCTTAGACCCAATATGGGGCCAAATTTACATTGGGTCAGTTTCAACGCCCGAACACATCACACCAAGAGAGCAATAAGACATGAGCGAAGAAAAAAGGTCATTTGAAGCTGAGGTTTCAAAACTCTTAGATATTGTTGTGCATTCTCTGTACTCCAATACGGAGATTTTCCTGCGCGAGCTGATTTCCAATGCGTCAGACTCCTGCGACAAGCTTCGATATGCAGCCTTAACCAACGAAAAATTACTCGACGATGGCGGATCAGAATTCTCCATTCACATTGAAGTCGACAAAGAAAACCGGACACTAACCATTAGCGATAATGGTATCGGAATGAACAAAGACGATCTGGTTGAGAACCTAGGCACGATCGCTAAATCCGGCACGTCTGAATTTATGAGCTCCCTCACGGGTGACTCCTCAAAAGACGTATCCCTAATCGGACAGTTCGGGGTTGGGTTCTACTCATCATTCATGGTCGCTGAAAAGGTTGAGGTTTATGCCCGTAAGGCGGGGGAAACCCAAGGCTGGCTTTGGGTTTCGGACGGCCGTGGTAGCTACAGCATTAGTGAATCAGACGATGTCTGTCGGGGGGCGAAGATTGTTCTCCATATGCGCAAGGAAGCAGATGAATACCTTGAGCCTGTCCGCCTAAAAACTGTCGTCACGACTTACTCAGATCATGTTGCCCTGCCTGTGGTTCTCGCAGCAATTCCGGGCGAAGAAGACAGCGAAGAAGAAACGCTAAACTCTGCGTCAGCGTTATGGACCCGACCAAAGAATGAAATAACAGACGAGCAATACACAGAATTCTATCACCACGTCGCTCATGGCTACGATGAGCCTTGGCACACTCTACATTTTAGAGCAGAAGGCGCGATCGAATATACAAGCCTTTTGTACCTACCCTCCAATCCACCATTCGACCTATTTGAGCCAAGCCGAAAAAGCAGCGTAAAGCTCTACGTCAATCGCGTGTTCATCGCAGACGACCTGGAAGGGCTTCTTCCGCCCTATCTGAGATTCGTAAAAGGTGTCGTGGATTCCCCGGACCTGCCCCTCAACGTCAGCCGCGAAATGCTGCAGGACAACCCGCAGCTTAAAAAAATCCAAAAGGGGCTGGTCAGCAAACTGCTCAAAGAGCTCAAGGACCGCAGCAAAGACGCCGAAGAATACAATGCATTCTGGTCGAACTTTGGCTCCGTCCTTAAGGAAGGGCTCTACGAAGATTTTGAACGCCGAGACGAAATCCTCGAGCTCAGTCGATTCAGAACCAGCGCAGGCGAAGACTGGCGCAGCCTCAAAGACTACGTATCGAGCTTCAAAGAAGGCCAGGATGCGATTTACTACATAACGGGTAGCGACGTGGCGTCTTTGAAAAGATCACCACAACTCGAAGGATACATTGCCAAAGGCGTTGAGGTTCTTCTGCTCACAGATCCCGTCGACGAATTCTGGGTTACCTCGGTCGGTGTCTATGACAAGCATCCGTTCCGCTCTGCGTCACAATCCGCTGGTGACCTAGACACAATTGCAAAGAACGAAGCAGATGATGATTCCGACGAGAAGAAAGATAATGAGGAAACGCAGACCGACATCGACGCCCTCATTGTCAGCATGCAAAACGCGCTTGGCGAGACCGTCAAAGAAGTCAGAGCCTCTAATCGACTTACAGCAAGCGCCGTCTGCCTGGTCGGCGAGCAAGGCGGTATGAGCCTTCACCTGGAGCGCATGTTGAAACAACACGGGCAAGGTGAAGGACTCGCCAACGCTAGAATTCTAGAGATCAATCCGAAGCATGGATTGATTCAGAAGTTGGCCGGTCAAAGCGATGAAATTATAGGCGAGACAGCCCACCTCTTGTTGGATCAAGCAAGGATTGTCGAAGGTGAAACCCTGCCGGATCCCATCGCTTTTGGCCAACGGCTCTCTCAGGCAATGGAACGCGGACTTCTATAACCAACACAATCTCTCAACGAAGAGTGGGTTGCCGCAATTGCGTGAGGGTTACCTGTACTGATGGAACCGCACGCGGCGAAAGGTTGGCGACTGATAGAACGCGACCAACTTTCTCAGCTTGAATAAACACGGCGATACCGTCGGACCGAAGCGCGTCAAGATCCGATACGGCAAATCCAAACTTTTGGGCTTTGCCGGAGTACGGCGCCAAAGCGACGAGCCGCTTCACGACATTGATGTTGCTTAGCGTTCGGCCACGGTTTTCACCACCGCGCACACGGGTATATTTTTGTGAATCATATACGGCAGCATAAACCGTGCCGTGAGAGGCGTTGTTAACCGCCGACACTGTTATCTCGACGCGGTCGTTTGCCATGCGGCGGATAGAGAGTTCTGGATGGCCCACTCCAGACGTAGTTTGCGCTATTGCATCATTAATGGCGAGGCGTTGGCCACCTGGCGCCGCATAGGAACCAGCGACGACCATTTGGGGCGTGTAGACATAGTCCGTCTTTAAGGACTCTTTGTACGCACGCTGTCTCAGACTAAACGACTTATGAGAAAATGGGTCCTGCCACTCATCTGTATTCCAGTAGTCGACATGAAAAGACAGTGCGAGCACATCAGACCGTTCGGCCAAATCACTCAAGAATGCATCGGCGGGCGGACAGGATGAGCACCCCTGTGATGTATAAAGCTCCACCAGGGTCAAAACCTGCTCTGTTTCCTGGTTTGCCATTCCGTCGGCAGAAACCGGGGTCTGGGCAAAGCCCAACACTACCGAAACCAACGCACCAGTTAACCACAGCCGACTTGATAGGGCGGCATGCCCCATACGGTCGCTAAACTGAGGTTTTCTTGTATGCATTGTGCGGTCCCTTCCCCACGCGGCACATTAGATCACAGTCGAAACTTTCTACATCATCTAATGGTACGAACGCCCCTTCTGTCCAGAAGGTTGCATGGAGGCCCAGATAAATCGCGTTTTACGACGGTAAATTTGCGCGTTCAGGCCGTTAAGCAAGCTTAATACGCGCGACTCGAGGGCTGGGAGGGCTGGCTAGCTGCCGCCTTCGTATTAAGACTCTTCCAAAAACGGCAGGAAGCTCTCCCCCCATTTAGAAAAATCTTCGTCAAGGTATTGGAACTGGCAATTGGGTGCCGATTTCGCTGCCTCCAGGGTGTGCGAATTATTTGGGTCCCACTCTGAAGTTGCCAAAAGGGTTGGCACCGGCGTCTTCGCCAATTTTTCATAGGTCGGGTAGATGAAGTGCGCCTGATACGCAGTGCGGTACATGTTGCCCGCTTTGAGCAAAGAACAAACGCGCTCATGAACCATATCCGTGGCAAGAAACGGCTCACGCCAAATCACACCCTGATGCGTCCGCTTGAACCACGGATAATAAATTCCCTGATCACGCATTTGATGCCAACACTGCATCAAGTGACCACCATGCCAAACCGGTGAAACATCTGGCGTATAATTAGCCACAATGTCCTCTTGCTCCGCTCCGGTATGCTGGAACACATTGCTCATAATCAGCTTGCGGACCTGGTCTGGTTTTTGAATAGCGAGATCCAGGCCGACAAAACCACCGCCCCACATGCCGTAAAAATCCACCTGCGGTAGATCCAACTGTTCTAGTGCCGCAGCCAACGTAGCGGCGTAAACATCAACCTCAATATTTTCTTCAGGAATAGTTCGATCAGAATCACCAGAGCCTGGCATGTCGAATGCAAAGACCGTGCGTCGACCGATAAACGACTGCGTAATGACCTCGACAGTGCCTATTGAACTGGCGGCGTCATGTTGGACGAGCAATGGCACAGTGTCGGCGTCCGTATTGCAATGATAATGCAGTTGTCCGCCGTCAACAGAAACGTAGTCTCGCCACAAAACACCTGGAATCGGCGTTACGGGCGGTGGGGATGGAACCTCAGACTCGAATCGATGCCCCGCCAGAAAAGATAAACACTGAGCTTCACCTTTTGTCTGCCCATCAGCAGTCGACTTCTGTAGATCATTGGCAACAGACGTTATGCCGCGCCAAGGGTCTTTCGCATCGTGGCGTTGGCGCGCAACAACCAGCGCTAACGTCTTAACGCTACCAAGAATTGTCGGCGCATCGAACGTCCGCGCAGCGTTATATCCAGACTCGTAGCCTCGACCATGTTGGCCGGCATTTAAGAATTGAATGACTCGCCGATTCAACTCTATCGGATCAGGCATGTCTGCATCGACGCGTGTATTGAGAGCTGGTGTATGCCACGGGTGAAACGCCGTTTGCTCGCGCAACATTGCCCAGAGCCAGGCAAAATGACTACCGTCCCACTTGGGTTCGAATGGCGGAAGAGGGGCCCTAGCGCTCGGTGGCAAATCCAACGCACCCGGCAGATCAAGGTCCCAGGCCGCAAGCGCAACAACACGGTTTGGATTGCGATCCGCGTATTCGAGGGCGAGGGCAGCGCCAGCTTGTTCGCCATAAAGAAGCACGCGATCCAAACCAAGAGCAATCCGCAACGCTTCTAAATCATCACACAGGGGATCAAGGCTTTCGGGCGCCGCTTCCAAAGCAAATGAATTGCCATAGCCAGCAAGGTCAGGTGCGATAATGGTAAAAGACTTAGACGCAGATTCAATGAACGGAACAAGATCTTCAGATGATCTCGGCAGACGGTGGAGGGCGAGCAAAGGCGGACCAGAGCCAGCCCGTCGGTAATGGAGTTGTCGCCGACCGACCGTAACGTAATGGCGCGTCAGGCCAGGGCGTGCAGGCTCAGTCATAGCCAGCCCGCACCCCTAAAGCCCTGACTCATTTTCCGTTCAGGATGCTAAATTACGAAGAACGTAATGCAGTACACCACCGTTCCTGAAGTAGTCCATTTCACCCTCGGTATCGATGCGGCACAGAGCGGAGAACGTCTCTGTTGACCCATCCGGACGCGTGACTTTGACGGCGACGGATCCGCGCGGTGTAAGCGCAGACAGCCCAGCGATATCGAATAGTTCAGTCCCATCCAACTTTAGAGTGTTGCGCGTAACGCCATCGGTAAACTGTAGTGGCAGAACACCCATGCCGATCAAGTTGGAGCGATGGATGCGCTCAAAGCTCTCAGTGATCACTGCTTTAACGCCCAGCAAATTGGTGCCCTTCGCAGCCCAGTCACGAGACGAACCGGTGCCATACTCTTTGCCACCGACAACAACTAGAGGCACGCCATCTGCTTGGTATTTCATGGCAGCATCGTAGATCGGCATAGCCATAGCGCCAGGATGATACTTGGTTACACCGCCTTCAGTCCCCGGCACCATTTCGTTCTTAATGCGAATGTTAGCAAAGGTTCCGCGCATCATGACTTCGTGGTTACCCCGGCGAGAGCCGTATGAATTGAAGTCTTTCTGATCCACGCCATGCTCAAGCAGGTAAGCGCCAGCGGGACTGTCTTTTTTAATGGCTCCCGCAGGTGAGATGTGATCCGTCGTTACGGAATCACCAAGAATAGCGAGAGGGCGCGCACCAACAACATCTTCAATGGCATCTGGAGTCTGCGACATGCCTTCAAAGTATGGCGGATTACGCACATATGTTGAGTCACCCTGCCAACCATAAGTTTCACTGGGCTCAGCTTTAACGGCTTGCCACTCTTCCGGTCCCTTAAAGACGTCGGAATAACGCGACGAAAACATTTCTTTGGTCAGGAAGTTTTCAATACAGGATGAAACCTCCTGTGGTGTCGGCCAGATATCTTTTAAGAAGACATCATTGCCGTCTTTATCCTGGCCAATCGCATCCTTAGTAATGTCGATGTTCATTGACCCGGCGATGGCATAGGCCACCACCAGCGGTGGGCTCGCCAAATAGTTCGCTTTGATGTCTGGGCTAATGCGGCCTTCGAAGTTTCTGTTGCCAGACAACACCGACGTCGCAACTAAATCGCCATCATTAATGCTCTTGGAAATGTTTGCGTCGAGTGGGCCGGAGTTACCAATACAGGTCGTGCAACCGTACCCAACATTATGGAATCCAAGAGCTTCAAGGTCTTCAGTCAAACCCGCCTTGTCGAGATAATCGGTTACGACTTGCGATCCTGGCGCCAAAGATGTTTTGACCCAAGGTTTACGTGTCAGGCCGCGTTCCCGTGCCTTACGCGCAACCAGACCAGCGGCAAAAAGAACCGATGGGTTGGATGTATTCGTGCACGACGTGATCGCAGCGATCACAACATCACCATCGGTCAGCGTGTCTTTCGCGCCTTCGCCACTCAAACCAGATATTGGCGATGACTTTGCAGACCCATGATCGAACGTGCTGCCAAGCGCCTCGGCAAATGCCGGCGCAGCCGATGATAATGGAATACGATCTTGCGGACGCTTCGGCCCTGCCAAAGATGGTTCAACAGTCGCAAGATCCAGCTCTAGGGTAGATGTGAATTCCGGATCTGGAGTATCGTCTTCACGCCACATACCCTGTGCTTTCGCATAGGCTTCAACCAATGCAACGCGATCAGCATCACGCCCTGTAAACTCGAGATAACGGCATGTTTCTTTATCGATCGGGAAGAACCCACACGTCGCCCCATACTCAGGGGCCATATTTGCAATCGTGGCACGGTCTGTTAGCGACAATGCGCCCAAACCAGGGCCATAGAACTCAACAAACTTACCGACAACACCATGGGCACGCAGCATCTGAGTCACGGTCAGAACGAGATCAGTAGCCGTCATGCCTTCCTTGAGTTTTCCAGTTAGCTTGAAGCCAATGACCTCTGGAATAAGCATTGAGACCGGCTGACCCAACATCGCTGCTTCTGCTTCAATACCACCAACACCCCAACCAAGAACGGCAAGGCCATTGACCATAGTTGTGTGGCTATCGGTTCCGACCAGAGTGTCAGGATAAGCAACCGTGTTTCCGTCGTCTTCACCCGTCCATACGACCTGGGCGAGGTACTCGACGTTGACCTGGTGACAAATACCTGTGCCAGGGGGCACAACGCGGAAATTATCAAAACCCATCTGGCCCCACCGCAAAAACTCGTAGCGTTCTTTGTTGCGGGTGAATTCAAGTTCGATGTTTTTCGCCAACGCATCCTCTGATGCGTAGGCGTCAACCATGACCGAGTGATCGATAACCAGGTCAACCGGAGAGAGCGGATTAATTTGCTGTGCGTTTCCACCCAGCGCCTTCATGGCTTCACGCATCGCTGCCAAATCAACAACAGCTGGAACACCCGTGAAATCCTGCATCAGAACGCGGGCCGGGCGATAGGCAATTTCTTGATCAGATTTGCGGCTTTTGAGCCACTCCGCGAGCGCCTTCACATGGTCAGTTTTGACCGAGTGGCCATCCTCGTACCGCAGCAGGTTCTCAAGCAAAACTTTAAGGGAGAACGGGAGGCGAGAGACGTCGCCAATGCCAGCCTCTACGGCCGCCGGGATACTGAAGTAATCGTAAGATTTACCCGCGACATCAAGTGTGCGGCGAGTTTTCAGCGTGTCATGACCTGTAAGCGCCATAGCAGCGTTCCCCTTATCTATGTGAAACCAAAGTTGAAACGGGGTGTGTAATATAATGAACCCGCTTTTTTGCGGCATCATCCACATCCCTCCGGGGTTGTCCAGTCCTGGACAGAGCGGATGACTCCCGTCTCAGAACCACTTTTTGGCGATTTCTGCGTGAGTTTATGTTGGGTTTCGGTATGGTTCGCGCCATGTCTGATCAAACACAATCACCCGTAACCCTTGGCGTCCGCGACCTTTCGGCTCGCCGCGGTGGTCGAACCATCTTCGAGGGCCTCTCTTTTGAGCTCCAAAATAGCCAGTCGATGGCTGTGGTTGGTCCAAACGGCAGCGGAAAATCGACCTTGCTGCGGATTCTAGCCGGGCTACTGCGTAGTGAGACCGGGACCATTCAAATTGACCCTGATGACCGGGGGGCTATTTGCTTTGCTGGGCACCGCGATGGCCTGAAAGGCGCCCTTACAGTCCATGAAAACCTACGATTCTGGGCAAACCTGTACGGTGCGGCCGAGCCTGCCGTAGAGCACGCCGTAGGCCGCATGGCCCTTGAGACCGTCTTGGACATGCCTGCAGATATGCTGTCGGCAGGATGGCGGCGCCGGGCGGGTTTGGCACGACTGGCCCTTGGGACGGCGTCGATCTGGATTCTCGACGAGCCCTATACGGCGCTAGATACCGAGAATGTTGCCCGCATCGACACTCTTTTGAGTACACACGTCGAAAGTGGTGGAATTGCGCTTCTCGCCACCCATCAGGCTCCCGGATTTACCCCGACGCAACGGATTGATATGGCCGACTATCGGGCCAAAGTGCCTGAGGGACCGGAGATGGACTGGTGAACACCTTCTTTATCCTTGTTGGGCGCGATTTGCGCCTTTCCGTGAGGCACCGGGCAGACACAGTCATGGTTGCTGGGTTCTTCGCCATCACCGTAATCCTCTTTCCTTTTGGTATTGGTCCTGAGCCGGGCGTTCTTGAGCGGGTTGGTGCTGGCATTCTTTGGGTAACAGCCCTGCTTGCCTCGCTCTTGTCTCTCGATCACCTCTTCTCTGATGACGAGCAGGACGGCGCGCTGGACCTGTTACTTACATCGCCAGCGGCACCCACCGTGGTCGTTGCAGCCAAAATCATCGCCCATTGGCTTACGACAGGGCTACCACTCACCCTTTTGGCGCCCGTTCTCGGTATTACGTTGCAAATGCCGAGCAGCTCAGCCGCACCCATGATGACAGCTCTTCTCATAGGCACACCCACACTCAGCTTGATCGGAGCCGTCGGCGCGGCTCTAACGCTTGGTGCACGCCGCAGAGGGATATTGATGCCGCTCGTGGTTTTGCCCCTCTACATCCCAATTTTGATTTTCGGGGTCGGCGCAATTGACACAACTGGCATGGGCTTCGATGCAGGGGGCCTGTTTGCCGTTCTCGGAGGATTCCTGCTCATCGCCGCCGCTCTTTGCCCCTGGGCCGCGGCTGCCGCACTAAAAATTGCTTCTGAATAGCTTAATAACCAATGCCAATAGGCTAATAAGTAGCCCAATCTCTCCCCCGATTCCGGTTGGCAAAACATAGCCAAACAGGTAAGCCTTTAAGCTATGCATGCACTTGCCAATCCAACACGTTTTTTTGAAATTAGCCGCAATCATCCAGCCATGGGCTGCCGGGCTTTGCATTCTTTGCTTTCTGTTCGGTCTACCGATTGCCCTGTTGTTTTCCCCGCCCGATTATCAGCAGGGCGACACGGTTCGGATTATGTACATCCATGTCCCAGCGGCATGGATGGGACTGTTCTGCTATGGCGTAATGGCAGCAGGTAGCGCCTCGTATTTGATATGGCGCCATCCCGTTGCAAACATGGTTGCGAAGGCCTCTGCGCCGATCGGCGCAATGTTCACGGCGCTCTGCCTGCTCACGGGAATGCTATGGGGAGAACCCATGTGGGGCACACCCTGGGTTTGGGACGCGCGCCTCACTTCAATGCTCGTGCTGTTCTTTCTGTATCTTGGATACATGGCACTGGGCGATGCCTTCGACAGCCCTGAGCAAGGCGATAAGGCGGCTGCGATTTTAGCGCTGGTCGGATCCGTCAATCTGCCCATCATCAAGTTCTCGGTGGATTGGTGGAACAGTTTGCATCAGCCCTCTATTTTTTCGATGGCTGGCGTCTCCGTTGATACCGCAATGCTGCCACCTTTGTTCCTAATGGTCGGCGCGTTCCAGCTCTATTATGTGGTGGTTGTTTTGATGCGTGTGCGAGCTCAAGTGCTGACAGCAAAAATTCGGGCCGCACGGCTTATGCGCGCAGCCTAAGAATGATCGCGTGATGATAAACGTTGAAACAAGATTGGCCTGACCTAGTGACCTCTCTCGACACTGTTTTAGATATGGGCGGATACGCTGCATTTGTTTGGCCCGCTTACGCTTTGGCTATCGTTGGCCTCGGCGCCCTCTTTATCCTCACGACACGGTCCGTAAAAACGCAACAGGCCGAATTAGATCGCTTGCGCCCACCCCGTTCCGAGCCCACATCAGGTGCATCAGAAGCGGCCGACAACACAACAGGCAGTGGAGCATAAAATGGCGAAACGAAAGACACAGCGACTCTATTTTATTTTGCTCGGCGGCCTTGCTGTCGCAACTGGTGTTGCTTTGGTGCTTACTGCATTTGAAGACAGCATCGTCTTTTTTTACAGTCCTACCGAAATTAGCCAGCAAACCTTGTCACCTGGACAACGAATACGCATCGGCGGCCTAGTTGAAACTGGAAGCGTGAACGCCGAGGGCGAGACAACCACGTTTACAGTTACAGACACCGCCGAAACTTTGGATATTGTTTACCGCGGAATCCTTCCAGATTTGTTCCGTGAAGGACAAGGCATTGTTGCCGAAGGATACATGCTGGCCTCTGGTGTATTCCAAGCCTCCGACGTACTCGCCAAACATGATGAGACCTATATGCCACCCGAAGTGGCCGACGCGATTAAAGCGGCTGGAGAGTGGCGTGGTGACGAAGCACCACAACAAGAAGCGATGTCCAACAGCGCCACGGCTTCACCGTGAATCCTGAAATTGGTCATTACGCCTTAGCGCTCGCGCTACCCGTTGCGCTTGTCCAAGCTTTCGTGCCGTTGATCGGGGCGACAAGACGCGACGCTGCGCTTATGGCAGTGGCGGGGCCCGCTGCTCTGCTTCAAATGCTTTTAATCGGCACCGCATTCGCCGCACTCACGCAAGCCTTCATTGCTTCAGATTTCTCAGTGATGAATGTCTACCAAAATTCGCATACGGCAAAACCACTGCTCTATAAAATCTCTGGCGTTTGGGGAAACCATGAAGGCTCGCTCCTTCTTTGGGTCGCGATCCTCGCCGTATTTGGCGCTGCAGTCGCCGCTTTTGGCGCCGCTTTACCGGACCGCCTAAAAGCCCGCGCCCTCGCCGTTCAAGGTATGATTGGCGCCGGGTTTTTGGCGTTTATTTTATTCACCTCAAATCCGTTTCTGCGGGTCGACCCAACGCCTGCGCAAGGCCTTGGCCTGAACCCATTGCTGCAAGACCCTGGCCTCGCCTTTCATCCGCCCATGCTCTACCTCGGCTATGTTGGCTTCTCGATGGCATTCTCTTTTGCCGTCGCCGCTCTGCTGGAAGGGCGCGTCGATGCGGCTTGGGCACGCTGGGTTCGTCCCTGGACTTTGGCCGCCTGGTCTTTCCTCACAGTTGGGATCGGCTTGGGCTCCTGGTGGGCCTATTACGAATTAGGCTGGGGCGGCTGGTGGTTTTGGGACCCGGTTGAAAACGCGTCCTTTATTCCATGGCTAACGGGAACGGCTCTGCTGCACTCTGCAATCGTGGTTGAAAAGCGCGAAGCGTTAAAGAGCTGGACGATCTTGCTCGCAATCATCACCTTCTCGTTGAGCTTGCTAGGCACCTTCCTCGTCCGCTCGGGCATCCTTACATCGGTGCATGCCTTTGCCTCCGATCCAACACGTGGCGTATTCGTTCTAGTTCTTCTCGCGATCGCTGTTGGTGGCTCCCTGACACTTTACGCGATTAAGGCGCCAAAGCTTGAGCCAGGCGGACTATTCTCTCCGCTCTCAAGAGAGAGCGGCCTACTGCTCAACAATCTATTTCTTGCGACGGCCGCTGCAACTGTTCTCCTCGGTACACTTTATCCATTGATCGCAGAGGCCCTCGAGCTGGGCACACTCTCTGTCGGTGCGCCCTATTTCAACACTGTGTTTGTTCCGCTCATGGTGCCGCTCGTCCTTCTTATGGGCATCGGCCCAATGATGGCTTGGAAGCGCAGCGACTTGGCTGGAGTTCTGGGTCGATTGAAAGGCGCGCTCGTCGGCGTTGTCGTGGTCTTCGGTATTGCACTGGCTCTCAGTGGCGTCGACATTATCGATATAGCTGGCTCTGCCGGCATCGCCTTAGCTGCGTGGTTGTTCTTTGCCTCTCTCACAGAGTGGGCTGGACGGGTTCGGCTCTTCAAGTCGTCACCCGCTGATCTTTGGAAACGTGTGAGCTCTTTACCACGGGCCTCCCATGGCATGACAATTGCTCATTTGGGAATGGCCGTTTTGATTGTTGGTGTATCCGGATCGAGTGCCTGGAAGCAGGAAAATATTTTGACTATGGGTGCCGGTGAAACCGTCACTGTTGCTGGTTTCGATGTCACTTTCGATGGCGCTGAATTGATCCGCGGACCAAACTATGAATCTGTACAGGGCACGTTTTCGGCTACACGCGGCGGCGGAAAAGCCGTGACACTAAAACCCGAACGCCGAGTCTACGATCAACCCGTACAACAAACGACAGAGGCCGCAATCCACACAACCTTCTGGGCAGATTTATATATCGTGCTCGGTGATGGACCCGCTGACACCGGTCGATATGTCGTGCGCGCCTACTTCGAGCCCTTTGTACCCTTTCTCTGGTACGGCATTCTGATGATGGGCTTTGGCGGGTTGGTTTCTTTAAGTGACCGACGACACCGCATCGGAGCGCCACGCAAAGCCGCTGCGATTGCAGAGCCGATCAAGGCCTAACGCATGAGTGAAGGCACATCTAAACCGAGTTCGGGTCGACTCACGGCCATCGCACCGATCATCATCGTCTTACTGTTGGTCGCCGTCTTTGCAAAACGTCTTATAGACGTTCAGGACGGCTTAGACCCCAACCAGGTAAAATCTGTGTTGCTCGACACGCCTGTCCCAGACATAGACCTCCCGCCGCTCCCAGAACGCGGCCCGGGGTTGGCGACCGAAAATCTCAAAGGCGAAGTCACTCTGGTCAATATATGGGGGTCTTGGTGTGTTGCGTGTTTATCTGAACACCCCCTCCTTATGGAAGTCGCGGCGGAAAACACGATTCCTCTTCACGGCATAGCGTGGCGGGACGAGCCGCAAGCAAGTTTGCGCTGGTTGGCCCGCAATGGCGATCCCTTCGATCTCATCGGACAAGACCCCTTTAGTGAAGCCGCCATCGCATTCGGTGTCACAGGGGCACCAGAGACGTTTGTCGTCGATTCCGCCGGGGTCATTCGCTACAAACACGTCGGACCGATCACCATGACGGACTGGACCGAAACCATCGCCCCCTTGGTGGAGCAATTGCGCCAGTGAAGATTTATGCAGCATTGAGCGCCGTCACCTTAGCGGTGCTTGTCGCAACCACATCCTACGCCGTCGAGCCCGACGAGATGTTGGCAGACCCGGCACTTGAAGAACGGGCACGTATCATCAGCCAAGATCTAAAGTGTGTCGTCTGTCAGAATGAAACCATTGACGAATCAAACGCATCCTTAGCCCAGGACATGCGCCGCCTCGTCCGCCAGCGCGTTCTTGCCGGAGACAGTAATCAAGCCGTGCTTGATTACATGGTTGATCGCTATGGTGACTTCGTCCTTCTCCGCCCACGTGTAACAGGGCAGACGGTTCTATTGTGGTTCGGTCCCTTCGCCCTTCTGCTCTTGGGCGGACTTATTGTAGCCCGTTACATCAGACGTCCGTCCATCACCACGGTTCAAGCTTTAACCCCGGAGGAACTGGCAGAAGTCGAGGCCCTAACCAAAGATTCGAACACAAGGAACGATTCATGATTTGGCTCGGCTACGCTGCCCTCACGCTGATTTCGGTTGGGATTTTAGTCTGGCCGATTATGCGCAACGCCGGAACGGCGGCGCAGGAAACGGAAGCTGATCAGGCTCTGTACCAAGGCCAACTCAAAGAGGTCGAGGGCGACATCGCGAATGGCTTGCTCACGGAGTCCGAAGCTGAAACAGCGCGTACGGAGATTAAGCGACGCTTGCTCGCCGCAAATAGGCGCGCGACGGGCGATAAGGGCGTGGACGCCCCAATGGCGCGCATGAGCGCTGTAACTGGAATTGCCGTTTTAGTGCCGTTCTTCGCCTTAGCGACCTACGTCACCATTGGCGCGCCAGGACTGCCCAGCGCCCCGGTCGAACAACGGCGCGCAGAAGCTCTGGTGAACCCTGAGAACACAGACTTCGGTGTTCTCATTGAGGACTTGGCTGATCGACTCCGCCAGAACCCCGAGAGCACAGAAGGGTGGGTTCTGCTTGCTCGCAGCTATCGCCAGGTCAACCGATTAGAGGATGCCGCGACGGCTTATCGCCGAGCGCTGGCAACGGGCTCAAACGACATAGATATATATACAGAGTTTGGAGACACGCTCACGGCGATGAATGGTGGGACCGTTCCCCCAGAGGCCGCTGACGTTTTTCGAGCGGTGTTACGTACAAATCGAGATGAACCACGCGCACGGTTCTATTTGGGGTTAGCGGCAGCCCAAGCTGGAAACACCGCCGACGGGATCGCCATTTGGCGAGACCTAACAGCCGATGCAGCTCCAGACGCACCATGGTTGGCAATGGTCCGAGATCAAATCAGTCAGGTCGCGATGGCAGCAAACATCATGCCAATGACAATCGTACCTCGTCACCCCTTGGATAAGCCCACGACAACACAATCAGCTGCAGAGAGCTCGAATACCGACATTGTGCCTGAAGCCGACGAAGATGATTTCAGACCTGATGTAAGCGCATTGGCCGATCGCTTCTCAGGCGATGAAATGACCATGATTCAAGAAATGGTCGGTGGCCTTGAGGCAAAACTAGAGTTTGAGCCAGATGATTTTGAAGGATGGATGCAACTCGCACGGTCCTATGGCGTTCTTGGCAACACTGAAAAATCGGCCAGCGCCTATCGGAAAGCATCAGCTCTGAACACGGACGCTATTGAGCCACGCGCTAAGTTAGCAGAAACGCTTGTTCGCGCCGTTGAACCAGGCGCACCGATTCCTAACGAGGTGAACGAACTCACAAATGAAATCCTCGCGCTTGACCAGAACAATCCGGACGGCCTTTTCATCTCAGGGCTTGCAGCTGCAGATGCAGGCCAGTTCGACTTAGCAAGAGACCGTTGGACGACACTGCTAGGACTTCTACCGCCAGGCGACACAGCATATGAAAGCGTTTCCCGTCGGTTAGCAGGTTTGCCAAGCCCGTAGAAAGATATATCTAACGACGACAGACCCCATACACGACCGACCAAGGATAATTTCATGACACCAGCCCTCGCAAAAAGACTCATCATCGGTGCCATGATAGCGCTTAGCACTTTGCTCATTCTTGCGCTTTATCTGCCTGTATTCCGACCCGACCCGAACAACACCACAGTTGACGGGTCAGCGGCTATCGGTGGTGCATTCACTCTCGTTGATCAAACAGGCACAGAGGTCAACGAGCAAATCCTGCTCGGTCATTACAGCTTGGTCTATTTTGGTTTTACGTATTGCCCGGACATTTGCCCGATGACATTGCAGATCATTGCAGATGCAATTGATGTTTTGCCTGGGCAGAAGAGTGAACTTGTGCAGCCCATCTTTATTTCTCTTGATTCGAAGAGAGACACATCAGCAACGATGGCCTCCTACGTGAATAATTTTCACGAACGTATGATTGGGCTGACAGGCACCGCGGAACAAGTTCAAGACGCAGCGAGTGCTTACCGCGTGTTCTTCCGCGAGACACCGATTGGTGAAGAGGGCGAGTACACGATCGACCATTCAGGGTATTTGTATTTGATGAACCGCAGCGGACGGTACATCGATCATTTCGGAAAAGATGTCACGATGGAGCAGCTCACCTCCAAGCTCAGAGAGCTGCTTTGACAAAAGACGCCAGCACTAAGGGGGGTGAACCTTTTTGGCGCACCAAAACACTGTCGCAGATGTCGCAGCAGGAGTGGGAAAGCCTTTGTGACGGATGCGGAAAATGTTGTCTTCACAAACTCCAGGATGCCGATACGGATGAGATTTTTCCAACCAATGTTGCGTGTCGCCTACTCGACTTAAAAACATGTCAGTGCACCGATTACAAAAACCGAAAAGCTAAAGTGCCAGACTGCGTAGAGCTTTCTCCAAAAACGGCCGGCACGCTGAATTGGTTGCCATCTACCTGTGCCTATCGACTTCTTGCGAACGGCGAAGGCTTGGCAGATTGGCACCCTCTCGTATCGGGGGATGGCGATACGGTGCACAAAGCAGGCATCTCTGTTCAAGGGCGCGCGATCTCTGAAACTGTAGCAGGCCCTCTAAGTTCTCACATGATTGATTGGTCGGACCTTTAAGCGTGGCTAGAACGCCTGCATTGCCCCAGACATTAACGCTGACCGTCAACGGTCAAGACATGCACGTACTGCTATCCGAGCACGCCCGGGCGCGCCGCATAAGCCTTAGGGTCGATCCAATACGGGGGTGTGTGGTTCTGGTAAAACCACGTCGCACAAGCAAGGCAGCCGCTGTCGCTTTTGCAAATGAGAAAGCCTATTGGATTTCAGACAGACTAAGCGAACTCATGCCGCCCGTACCGTTTTCTGACGGTACATCAGTACCAATCCTAGGCAACATGCATACGATTCGACACCGACCTGATGCGCGTAGGGGGGTGTGGCGCGAACTTGAAACCCTCAATGTATCGGGATCAGTGAATCATCTATCGCGTCGCGTGCACGATTGGTTCAAACAAGAAGCGCGAAAAGTTATATCTCCAATTGCGCACACCTACGCACAGACATTAGATAGAACTGTGACAAGCATTTCATTACGCGACACACGGTCTCGTTGGGGTAGCTGCACGGTCGATGGAAAATTATCGTTCAGCTGGCGCCTCATAATGACGCCAGAAAGCGTTTTAAACTACGTTGTAGCGCATGAGGTGTCTCACCTTTGCGAACTCAACCATTCCGCTCGATTCTGGAAAACTGTAGATAGCTTAGTCACAGACAGACGCATGCCAACCGCCTGGCTCAAAGAGCATGGCGGTCAACTTCATCGATATGGCTTAGCGCCTTGGAGCAGCCAGGCTTAGCGGCTTGCGATTGCAGTTGGACGTGCCTCTCGGGATTCAACCCACTCAGAGAAACGATGCAAGGCAGGAACCATTGGGTCTCGCTTAACCGATGCCTTGGCATACCGGCTACCTTCAAGGTCAACATAGAAGATGTGACCGCCTACGACACCGGAGACCTGCAGGTTATCTGCCCAAGCTGGGTGAACGAATGCTGCATGGTACCAAAGCGCACCACCCGTCGGATCAGCGATGCTGGAGTCTTTCTGTAAGACAGCAGCAGCGAGCTTCAAGGATCGAATCCAAGAAACCCGATTGTATGGTGTGTCAGGGCGTCCGTCACAGTACCAGGAAAATTGGCAACGATGCATAACGCGCGCTTTGTTTTGCTTTATCACATCACAAACATTTGTCGGGTAACGCTTATCCATTGCGCGATTGATAACAACCTTTGCAACAGCAAGTCGTCCGGCAAGGCTTTCACCACGAGCTTCAAAATAATCATTGAGCGCGAGGCAAACGAATTCGGTTTCTGAAACGGTGAGGCTATCCAAGTCGATCATTAGATCGTCTGGAATGTCAGCGGCATGCGATTGTGTTGAATGCAAAACCATCATGGCTGCAAACGCGACAACATATGTTTTCAGAACACGCATGGTCAGAGACTTAGTCCTACTGATCACGGGGTCACTCCTTAAATATGCATGTCGTTCCAAAGCGTTGGCTGACATGCTGCCTATCTTTTTGTGCGTTACCCTTGTGATCGCTGGCCTGGGCTGGACGTCGTTTATTTTTTGTATCGGCTGACTTTATAGGAGTCAGATTTAACGAAGTCCTAACTCAGTGTTATGGCCGCGCTTTGTAATTTTTTTAGCGCTCAACCAACGACGTATATGTAGTGTAAAATGCTACTCCCTCAACGTATATTAAGTTGCTTTGTTTGGCTGATAGGGTTCTGGAAGTTACAGAAATCGATCAAATTGAGTCATTTATGCTCAAGGTTTGAATCGGGGCGAAACGAGTTCGCCGATAGGTCAGTATCGGACTCTTCTTTTTTCTTTTGGGTTCCTGGCGATTTGCATAGGGTCTCGCCATCGAGATCGTACCCTTGCAGGTATTAACTTGTATTCGGTTTATATCTGACGGGGAAACATTAAAAATGACGCCAAAAAACAACCCCAAGGACATAAAGGTCACCCTCCTTTTGACTCTTATGGTTGCTCTTGGACCGCTATCGACGGATTTGTACCTGCCGTCGTTGCCGTCTCTTACAGCAACCTTCGACACGACAATCTCTCGGGTCCAAGCGACCATGAGTGTTTTCATCGGTGGGTTTGCCTGCGCGACCGTAATTTATGGGCCTTTGTCAGATCGTTTTGGGCGGCGGCCTATCCTGATTGGCGGAATGGTTGTTTTTGTTATTGGCAGCCTTGGGTGCATGGCAGCCTCATCGATCGAAGCTCTTATCGCCTGGCGTTTCGTACAAGCGGTTGGAGGGTGCGCCGGGCCTGTCCTTGTCAGAGCTATCGTGCGCGATGTTTACGAGAAGGACGAGGCAGCACGTTTTCTGGCTTACATCGCATCTGCGATGGCACTTGCTCCCGCCGTCGCACCGATGATCGGCGGTTGGCTGCACGTATTGTTCGGATGGCGCAGCCACTTCGTCGCTCTCACGATACTCGGCGGCCTCTTTATCTTGGCGGTTTACATCCTGCTTAGAGAGACAAACGCTCAACGCGATCATTCAGCAACACAAGCCAGGCAAATGGCACATAATTTTTCTCACATTTTGAAGACGCCGCAATTTCTCGCGTTTTCCCTAACGCTTATGTTTTCCTATGGCGCACTCTTTAGTTTTATCTCCGTCGGCTCATTTGTCATCATCGGCGTCCTCGGTGTTGCGCCAGATAAATTTGGGTATCTATTTTTCTTCGTCGCGATTGGATACGCATGCGGAGGATTGTTAGCCGGAAAATTAGTGCGCAAAATCGGGATCGTTCGCATAATCGGCGTTGGCATTAGCCTTGGACTCACCTTTGGTCTGCTTGGTTTTGGTCTTGCCATCAGTGGCGTGGAGACAACACCCGCCGTTATTATTCCGATCGTCGGCGTGTTCTTTGCCTGCGGGTTTGTTTTACCGACGGCCACAGCTGGTGCCCTAACACCCTTCCCTCAAATTGCAGGGACGGCGTCCTCCGCTATTGGGTTCTTGCAGATGAGTGGAGGAGCAATCATTGGGTTTAGCGCTGGCTATCTCCATAACGGGACAACCACCCCTCTTTTTGCGGTCATTTTGCTCAGCTGGGTATGCGCCGCCGTTGTCTACGTGCACGCGAGAATGCGCGGCCTTATCCGCCCGTCAGACGACGCCAAAACCGCGTAAGCGTATCGACTGGCTTCGGCGGAATCCATCCAGCAAGAGCCGTCGCCGGTGCACCACGGTGGGCTTCTAGCATCACATCACGCCAAACGCGCGCGGGAACACCGCCCCCTGTAATACCCTTCATGCCTTTACCAGCGTCGTTCCCAACCCAAACGCCGGCAATGTAGTCTGGCGTATACCCGACAAACCATGCATCCCTGAAGTCTTGGCTGGTACCTGTTTTGCCCGCAGACGGGCGATCAAGTTGCGCGCCTTTTCCTGTCCCCGTCATCATGGTCTTGGACAGCATGCGATTCATCATCCCCACGTGTTCAGGGTCTGCTGCTCGACCGAGACCACCGCCCTGACGTCGGTACAGAACACGACCATCGTTCGTAACGACATCAATGATGCCATAGGGCACGATTGCGACGCCGCCGTTTGAGAACGGGGCATAGGCCGCAGTTAATTCAATCAAACTGACTTCGGACGTACCTAGTGCAAGGCCTAAATCATTAGCAAGCGGTGTTGAGATACCAACCCGTCGCGCCGTCTCAGCAATCGCAGTTGGCCCAGCTTTTCGAGCGACACGAACAGCAACCGTATTGATCGACCTCGCCAGAGAATCCTCAAGAGAAATGTCCCCTTCGTAGGTTCCGGAGAAATTTTTTGGCCGCCATCCATCGATGTTGATCGGCGCATCTTTCAAAATATCGGTCGGCTTGAGACCCGCTTCCAAACCAGACAAATAAACGAACGGCTTGAAGGCGGAACCAGGTTGGCGGCGCGCCTGAACGGCACGGTTAAATTGACTCGATTTATAGTCACGTCCTCCGACCAAAGCTCGAACTGCGCCATCCGGCGACAACACAACAATTGCGCCTTGCTCTGCGCCCCTCTTTTCGGCATCACCCGAAAGCGCCGCAGACAAACGGCGTTCTGAAGACGATTGAACATCAGGGTCTAAAGTCGTGTGAACGACGAGGTCGTCTTCAATAGGCCCCACAAGGCCGTCCAGCGTTGCAAGAACCCAATCGGCGAAATACCGCCCCCTACCAGAGACACCCTTGCTCACGCGCACCTGACCGCCGCTCTTGGCCGCTGCTGATTGCTCGGACGTCAGATACCCGGCATCGACCATGGCCTGCAGGACAACCGCTGTCCGCGCGCGCGCTGCATCGATATCCGTTTTTGGATTGTAACGAGATGGGGCTTTCATGAGCCCTGCAATCATCGCGGCCTGATAGACCGAGAGGTCGCGGGCAGAGCGGCCGAAATAAGTTTGGGCTGCGGCTTCAGCTCCATACGTTCCCGACCCCAAGTACACACGGTTCAAATAGAGAGTCAGGATTTGCTCTTTGGTGAATTTTTGCTCCAGCCACAAGGCCAGCAGAGCTTCCCTGATCTTCCTGGCGATCGTGCGTTCGGGCGTCAGAAAGAGGTTTTTCGCAACCTGCTGTGTAATCGTACTGCCACCCTGAACGACAGAGCCAGCCCGTATGTTCGCGAGCATAGCGCGTGCAAAGCCGCGGGGGTCTATGCCGAAATGGCTGTAGAAGCGGCGGTCTTCGATGGCCATCACCGCTGCGGGCAGGGCGGGTGGCAAATCAGAGACGGAGAGCGCTTCCCCGTACAGAGCGCCAATGCGAACGATGTCTCCGCCTTGGGCATCCCGGACGGTCAGGATGGGTTGGCGTCGGGTTGAGGCGACAACGTCGTCGACGTTCGGCAAGCCGAGCGCAAAATAGCCCAGCACGCCCCCGGCCAGGAGGGTCATCCAGATCAAGGCTGATAGGCCGTTAGAAAGCCAGAACCACCAGCCGCGCGACACCTTCTCGTTACGGGCGGACTTTTGAGCTTTCTTAACGTTTTTAGGTTTTTTTGACGTAGCCATATCCCTCGCCGACCATGTAATTTGGTTAGGTACGGTCAAAGTGTGGCATATCTACGGTTAGTCAGACATTAACAGCATGAGGGCGGCAACAAACCGACCTCAAAATAAGGAGCGACCGGTGAATACGACATCCGTCACAATCGCCATATCAGAAGACCTAGAAGCCCGCCTGAAAGCGCTGGCCGAGCGATTGGAGAAACCTATCGACGAGGTGTTAGCTCTCGCCCTTGCTGAGTATGCCGACACCTGGGAGGATCACCTTGATACGGTCGACGCCCCTCAAAGAGGGTGATGATCGCGTCCAGGTCGCCGTCAACGACCCTTAAGCCTGCGCGGCGATCCACCCTAAAAAAATACTGATTTTACGAAGAACGAGCCCATGCATGACGGGGTTTCTAAAATTTTATCGCGCATATTCAACCGTTTGACAGATTTACAAACGAGTATGGATTCAAGTCGACACGTACTGGCCTGACTTCAAACCAGTTTCCAGGCATGGGCAGCGCGCACACAGATTAAGACCGAGCAGGCAAAAGAAAACCGGCTGCACCCGAAGATGCAGCCGGCCAGTCTTTGTTCGTGTCGCAAGAGGTTTAGAAGTTGCTGATCAACTTAAGACCAAACTCTCTTTTCCGCGGTAGAGTGGCAAAATTCTTACGGTCTGCGCCAAAGAAGATGCTGGTCGTACCAACCGCCGTGTTGTGGCTGAGATCGTTGGTCAGGTTGCTGCCGTAGAGCTCAACGGCGAAGTTATCGCCAACGTCAGCATGGATTCTGGCGTTGAACTTCCAGTAACTGGCAACCTTGTTGTACTCAAAGTTATCAACGAAGAAGTTGCCTTGATAAATGGCATCGACACGAAGCCAGAGATCATTTTCCAGCCCGGCCAACTCGCTAAGCTGGATGGTCGGGGAAATGCTTCCAGTCCAGTTCGGCGTGTACCGTGGACGGTTGCCGACAGCGGAGATTTGCTGACCAGCAGACAGCACGCCCGGGCCTGTCAGCACGGATGTGGCAACAGAACCGGCACCGGCAAAGTCTGTCAACTCTACGTCATTGTAAGACACGCCTGCGGTGACCCTAAGCCAGTCGGTCGGAAAGGCATCGATTTCAACATCCACACCTTTGATTTTGGCATCGCCGGACAGGTTAGCCGCGGTGAAGAATGGCGCCGGGCTCAACTCGAAGAAGGTCTGGTTGTCCCATTCCATGTGATAGGCCGCAATGGAGTAATTAAGCCAATCAGACACCCGTTGCTTTACGCCCACTTCAAAGGCTGAGAGCTCTTGGGTTGGCGTGAAATCGCCCAAGGAAGCTGAAAGAGGGACCCCTACGGCTGCAGAGTAGTCTGCTGCATTGGTGAAAATGCCTTGCAGATTACTCTTCGACCAACTGGCGTAGAAATTGGTTGTGTCTGTCGGTTGGTAAGACAAGATCACACGTGGCATGAACTTATCGTACTTTTGTTCCAAGTCAGTCAGTGCACCCGTCGGCAGACCGGTGGCTAAATCAATTACGGCCCCGGGTGAGACTGTGGAAACACCATCATACAAGGTGGTTTGCGTATCCTCGCTCCAACGGCCTTCCAGAGACACGGTAAATTGTTCGGATACATCGTAGTCAATCGACCCGAAGACACCGATATTTTTACCTTCTGAGAAGTTCAGATTGTGCGTTGCACCGAATGAAGAGAATGAGGCTTGGTCATTGGTTTGCTTGTAGTAACTCACGCCGAGCATGTAGCGTAAGCGCTCTTCACCGCTTGAGACATAACGAGCCTCGGCGTAGGTATCTTGAACAGCTGTTGCAATATTTGCGAGCCACGGTCCGGACGCAAGAAAAAACCCTGCCGGTATGCCGAAGTTGTTGTCCCACGTAACTTGGTGAGAGGACTCACCCCGGGTGAACTGAGCATGAATGGTTGCGTCATTGGCAAGATCATAGTCGGCCTGAAGATCAATCCGCCATAGTTTGTATTCCGCGCCCAGGCCATCAGGTGCGCCGGGAATACCCTTGCCTTGAACTTCTTCAGGAAGTGTCTGAACAAAGGACAGCGGGTTTGAAAACAGGAACAAAGGCGTGCTGGAGGTGAGCTTGCCAACATCGGAAAGGCTTGGCTCAACCACATCCCAGTCAGGGATGTTGCCACAGAAGACATTTCCCGCAGGTCTCGTAGAAAGATCTGTCGTGAACGTGCCGCCACTGGAACCATCGGCAACATTTCGAATTTCACCGCTATAGGGCAAATCACAACTACCCAGCGGAACGTTTGCACGCTGAGACTGTTGCGCCCGAGTGTCATCGGACCGTACATAAAAACCAGACGCTTTGAGCTTAAAATCTTCGTTGGCCTGGAAGGTTGACACAGCAGTAATTGCGGTGGTGTTTTCTTCGCCGGCCGGATCGCCATTATCGTACTCAAAGTCAGCGCCTTTGCGATTCTGGGTCGCGGCAACGCGAAGGCCAACCGTATCTGTAATTGGACCACCCACGGCTGCTGATACGTTGTAGCTGCTCTGTTGTGACGGGGAGAAATCGACGGATCCCTTGCCCGAGAATTCATCGCCTGGTTCCGCTGGAATATAACTCACAGCACCAGCGAAGGTGTTGCGGCCAAAGAACGCAGTCTGGGGGCCTTTGATTATTTCAACGCGTTCTAAATCCATGAGGGGCAGAATACCTGCGCCATCAGAAATGTAACCGCCGTCCCAGAACACCGCACCAGCTCGGGCCGCTGGGCCAGGCTGTTGCACAGCGAGGCCACGGAAACGAATGGCTGGGTTTTGACGCCCGCCGGATCCGCCAGGACCAACGTTATCGAGAACAAACCCGACCGTGACTTTTGAGAGCGACTCTAGGTCTCTTACGCCCAAAGCATCGATATCACTTTGCGAGAACGCGGTCACCGAGACCGGAATCTCAAGCAAGGTTTCTTCACGCTTACGAGATGTAACGGTGATTTCCTCGATGGCGAGCTGCTGCGCGACGGCCTCGGCGGCGAGCGAGCTCGTAAACAGGGCGACGCTGCCGTAGAGCGCTGCCTTTAAGAGTGGCGTTTGACGTGGCATGGGTGGTCTCTCCTTCCCAAAATTGAGCCCTTTGGCTCGAATAACTGTAAATCCCCCGCACAGGCCATTATGCGTGACCGCATCAGACCCGCGACTTTTAGAACGAACGTTCAGAGAGTGGGCGATTGAGACGCAATGGCAAGCCGTATCCACTTAGAGACCATAGGGTTTTGGCGCCGCATTGCTAAATCGCCACAGATTGGTCAATTTGTGGCCGAAATGCCACAGTCATAAATAAAAATAGATATGACTTAATAGGTTGGGCCAATCAGTACATTTATAGACCTTATGGCGCGGATCATTTTTTTAGCAGACCCTAGATACAGACAGACCGCAAACCCAATTCGCGGGTCGATGTTAGCGGTTTACGTATCGAGGTTCTGGACGTTCAAGGCGTTGTCTTGGATGAACGCCCGGCGATGCTCAACAACATCACCCATCAATGTTGAGAACACTTCATGGGCTTCATCCGCATGACTCACCTTCACTTGAAGAAGGCTCCGCACGTCAGCATCGAGTGTGGTTTCCCACAACTGGTCTGGATTCATCTCACCTAGGCCCTTGTAACGCTGCAGACTGGTGCCGCGTTTACCCTCGGTCAACACGCCCTCAACCAACGACACGGGTCCGTGCACTTTTATTTCTTTGTCCTTGATCTTCAGGACGGCCGGGTGACCGTAAATTTCCTGAAGTTCAGAGGCCTGGGAATCTAAATACCGCGCTTCACTTGAATGCAAGGTCGCCGCATCCAACACATGGGTTTCAGTTACGCCCCGTACGGTACGCTTAAAGACCAGCCCACCCGCATCTGCAGCCTCGCCGGACCACCCTTTTTCGTATTCGCTTTCTAAGAGGTCGAGGCGACGCGCAATATATTCTGCAGCCGGCCCAGCGGTCGCAGGGTCAGACAGAGCTTCAGGGTTAAACGCACCGGCCACGGCAACCTGTTCAACAATCCGCATGGGAAAAGCGCGACTCATCTGCACCAGAGTGGTTTTGATATCGCGCGCTTTAAGAACCAACTCCTTAAGGTCATCACCCGCAATTTGCCCACCCGCTTGAGTGACCAAAACAGCATCGGATAGTCCGCCATCGATCAGGTGAACCTCCATTGCCGGATCGTCTTTAAGATAAACTTCAGAGTTGCCCTTCTTGGCGCGATAAAGCGGCGGCTGCGCAATGTAGAGGTAGCCCGCTTCGATCAGCTCTGGCATTTGGCGATAGAAGAAGGTCAACAGAAGCGTTCGGATGTGACTTCCGTCAACATCAGCATCGGTCATGATGATGATTTTATGATAGCGCAGCTTCTCAATATTAAATTCTTCGCGGCCGATGCCGGTTCCCAATGCTGTAATCAGGGTGCCGATTTCATTGGACGACAGCATTTTATCGAACCGTGCGCGCTCAACGTTTAGAATTTTACCGCGCAAGGGAAGAATCGCCTGCGTAGCTCGATCGCGGCCCTGCTTGGCAGACCCACCGGCAGAGTCACCCTCAACCAGAAACAATTCGGAAAGGGCCGGATCTTTCGATTGGCAATCAGCCAACTTCCCAGGGAGAGACGACACATCAAGCGCACCTTTACGGCGCGTTAGCTCACGGGCTTTGCGGGCGGCTTCACGAGCCAAAGCCGCTTCGAGCACTTTGCCAATGATCTTTTTCGCTTCTCCGGGGTGTTCTTCAAACCATTCACTGAGCTTCTCACCGACCACGCTTTCAACAACGGGCCGCACTTCGGAAGACACGAGCTTATCTTTGGTTTGCGACGAGAACTTTGGATCGGGCACTTTGACGGAGAGCACGCCGGTCATACCTTCACGCATGTCGTCGCCGGTCAGATTCACTTTTTCTTTTTTCGTGAGTCCAAACTCGCCAGCATAGGTATTGATGGTCCGGGTTAGCGCCCCTCTAAACCCGGCCATATGGGTGCCGCCATCGCGCTGTGGAATGTTGTTGGTAAAACACAATGTGTTTTCGTGATAGCTGTCATTCCATTCCAACGACAGCTCTACGACGATGTCATCTTTCTCGCCGATCACCGTGACGGGTGGTTCGTGCAGGGCTTGCTTAGAGCGATCCAGATACTGAACAAAGGCTTCAATACCGCCCTCATAATGAAGGTCCACAGTTTTGGTTTCACTGTGCCGCGCATCGACGAGCTGCAGATACACACCAGAGTTTAGAAATGCCAGCTCGCGCAAACGATGTTCTAGCGTGCCAAAATCAAACTCCGTCATAGTGAATGTTTCTGTAGACGGTAAAAATGTGATTTCGGTGCCTGTCTTAGGCTTTCCGTCCACAAGTGGAGCATCACCCGTTACGGCCAGCGGGGCCTCGGCTTCACCATTACGGAACCGTACATAGTGTTCTTTGCCTTCCCGCCACACGCGCAGGTCCAGCCAATCGGACAGCGCATTCACGACTGAGACACCAACACCGTGCAAACCACCAGACACTTTGTAGGAGTTTTGGTCGAACTTCCCGCCCGCATGGAGTTGAGTCATGATGACTTCCGCAGCGGACACGCCCTCTTCTTTATGCATATCAACTGGAATACCGCGACCGTTGTCTCGAACGGTGACCGAGCCATCGCCATTCAGAATGACTTCATTGCGATCACAGTGGCCCGCTAACGCTTCATCGATCGAATTGTCGACAACCTCATAAACCATATGGTGCAAGCCTGAGCCATCGTCGGTGTCGCCGATATACATACCCGGGCGCTTGCGCACCGCATCAAGGCCCTTAAGGACCTTGATAGAGTCGGAATCATAAACGTCGGGATTAGCGGCTTGTTCACTCATAAGAATACTCAGTTGCGTTTGGATTGAGGTTGCGAAAGAGACGAGGGGTGCGAAACAACTGTCGCAGAAGAAACAGCGGACACTTTGCCATCAGAGACGGAGAACAATTGCGCCGCGTCACCAAAATCAGAAAATACAGAAATGTCTGTGCCCGTTAACCAGGCTTGCGCGCCGGAATTCGTTATTCGGTCAAACAAATGTTGCCGGCGATCTCGGTCCAAATGCGCCGCGACTTCGTCGAGAAGCAGGAGAGGCGGATACCCCCGCCGGTCAGACTGCAACTGCACATGAGCGAGCACGATAGAAACCAACAACGCCTTTTGCTCTCCGGTCGAGCACTCTGAGGCCGCGCGCCCCGTCTTCTCCATCACCACAACAAGGTCGGAGCGATTTGGGCCTTCCGGAGTCGGAATATCACCTGACCGTGTCCATCCTAAACGGGACGCGACTAAGTCTTCTCGAAATGCATCTTCGGCATCCACGGCGGCGAGTGTTTCCAACCACAGGTCAACCTGACCGGACAGCGATAAATGCGCAGCAGGGAACGGGCCTTCGGCAGACGCAAGGACGTCGTTGAGTTTAGCAACAGCATCTCGACGCGCCGCCGCGATGGCGACGCCATACCGAACCAATGTATCCTCAAGTGCCTCATGCCATGCCGCATCTGACACACCGTCCCGGAATAAACGGGCCCGCCGTCGTGCCGCTTGGTCATAGGCCGCACAGCGGGATGCGTGCTCGGGATCAAGGACCGTGACCAGACGATCCAAGAAACGGCGACGCTCTCCTGGCGACTCTGCAAAAATTTGATCCATTGCCGGGGTCAACCAAATCGCCCCAACGTATTGCGCTAACAACGCCGCGCTTTTAACGGCCTTACCATCGACATGAACAGAACGCCGGTCAGGTGTTGCAGCCTCAATCCCCGTTCCGAGCCGGGTCGATCCGGCAGGCGTTTCGATTTCAGCTGAGACAGCCCATGGGCGATCACTGGACTCTGTTGGAGCACGACGTCCGACGTCGGCCAGCTTAGCGCCGCGCAGACCACGACCCGCCGTTAGAAAAGATAAGGCTTCAAGGATATTCGTTTTGCCAACACCATTGCTGCCAGTCAAAACAACCGGACGTGTGTCTAGATCCAAGCTTAAATGATCGTAATTCCGAAAATCGGTTAGCATGAGGCGCACAACACCCATCACCCCAAGAGCGGGCGATGTCGCAGTCCAACTTGGGTGAACGGTGTCCGTCAGAGCGGTCACACCCGCATCGGCATCAGAACGTAGACAGCCGACCCATCAGACACGTCACGAATGACAGTTGGCGAGGCTGCGTCAGCCATCGTAAAGCGTGCAGCGTCACCTTCGATTTGCTGCATGATGTCGAGCAAATAGCGAGAGTTAAAACCGATCTCGAGCTGACTCGCGTCGTACGATGCCTCAACCTCTTCAATGGCGCTGCCATTTTCAGGGCTGGATGCAGACAACGTAACCAAACCTTTTTCCATATTCAGTTTGATCGAGCGAGACTTCTCAGAACTGATTGCGGAAACGCGGTCCACTGCTTTGGACAGAGTCTTACAATCTGTTTCAAGCACTTTGTCATTGCCCTGCGGAATGACTCGTTCGTAATCAGGGAACGTGCCGTCGATCAGTTTCGACGTTAAGACCGTATTCCCGATCGAGAACCGAATCTTGGCATCGGACAACGAAACCGTAACGTCGCCTTCAGCTTCTTCGATAAGTTTGCGGACTTCAGAGACTGCCTTTCTGGGCACAATGATGCCGGGCATGCCCGCCGCACCATCAGGTAACGGTAGCTCGACCCGCGCCAAGCGATGACCATCAGTCGCAACAGTACGAAGAACATCAACGCCGTCGCTATCTGTGCCGTGTAAATAAATACCATTCAGGTAGTAACGGGTTTCCTCGGTTGAGATCGCAAATCGGGTGCGATCGATCAAAGAACGGAGGTCCGTCGCCGACAAGCTGAACGTATGGGAGAAGTCTCCAGATGCCAACGCCGGGAAGTCATCGACCGGTAAACAAGCAAGCTGAAAGCGGGAGCGACCAGACGTCAGGGTCAATTGCCCATCGCCACCGAACGCCAGCTCCACTTGAGCGCCGTCGGGTAGCTTACGTACGATATCGTACATGGTGTGGGCTGGGGCTGTGGTTTCGCCCCCTTGGCCGACCTCAGCCGGTGCAGATTCGACAATCTCGAGGTCCATGTCCGTCGCATTGAGGCTGAGACTGCCTTTGGCAGCATCAAGACGCACGTTGGAAAGAATGGGGATCGTGGTCCGCCGCTCAACAACGCTCTGGACGTGACCCAGAGATTTAAGGAGCGCAGACCGTTCAATAACGAGTTTCATATGCGGCCGTATTCTTTAGTTTTCAACAAAAGACCGCTAAGCGGAACGCATCGCTGGTCTCGACGAGTCTTCCCCCGTCTCTCAAGAGCCCTCTCGCCGTAAAAAACGGCAGAAAACAAGCACTTTCCGAGCCCCTGTCGATAAAATTTGGGGGAGGCGCAATAATCGGAGAGTCGACCACCGCACGACAGGGAAATCAGTATATCACAGGGAGAGTCAGAGGGTAGATAAAATGGCCCTATTTAGGCCCCAGCAGTGGCCTAGAGGGCCTATCTGGGGTTCAGATGGCCAACACCTAGCTCTCAAGCATCCGGGTCAATAGATCGACGTCCTCTGCGAACGCCACGTCACCCTTCATGAGTTCTTCGACCTTGCGGACAGCATGGATCACGGTTGTGTGGTCCCGGCCGCCAAAAGCCCGGCCAATCTCTGGCAAAGAGCGGGATGTAAGCTGTTTAGACAGGTACATGGCGATCTGCCGAGGCCGCGCGACGGTGCGAGACCGACGAGCAGAACTCATATCAGACAAACGAATCTGGAAGTGCTCTGCCACCCGCTTCTGAATCTCATCCATCGTAACCCGACGATCATGAGCCCGCAGCAAGTCATGGAGCAGAGTATGGGCCAGCTCCAGGGAGATTTCCCCGCCAACCAATTGCACATTGGCACTCAGACGGGTCAAAGCGCCTTCGAGCTCACGCACGTTCGACGTAATCCTGTGCGCCAGAAATTCTTTAACCTTCTGCGGCACAGCCACACCAAGCTGCTCTGCTTTGGCATCGAGAATGCCGAGACGTAATTCAAATGTCGTGGGATGCAAATCTGCAACGAGGCCAGACGAAAGCCGTGACCGCAGACGGTCGCCGATTTCTTCGAGATCGGACGGTGACTTATCGGCGGACAACACGATCTGACGGCCCTGATCGACCAGAGCATTGAACGTGTGGAAAAATTCTTCCTGGGTGGAATCCTTGCCAGAAATAAACTGGACGTCATCGATCATCAAAACGTCAGCCGAGCGGAACTGCTCTTTAAAAGAAACGGTGTCGTGATTTCTCAGCGCCCGGACGAAGCTGTACATGAATTTCTCAGCGGATAAATACACGACACGCCGCTGAGGTGACCGCAGTCTGATTTGCCACGCGATTGCGTGCATCAAGTGGGTCTTGCCAAGCCCAACACCGCCATAAAGGAAAAGCGGGTTGAAACTAACCTGATCAGAATCTGCAACCCGCTGCGCTGCGGCATAAGCAAATTCGTTCGGCTTACCAACGACAAAATTGTCGAATGTGTAGCGCGCGTCTAGCGGGGCCGAAAGCGAGTCTGCAAGCACATCACCGCCAGCGGCATTGGTGTTGCCAACCAGAACATGTTGGGGCGGCGCAGGCGTTTTTGAAGACTCGACGCTGTCAGATTTAACCTCGGAGGGGACATCAACGTCGACAAGAACACGACGCACATCAGGGTTCTCGCCACTCCACAATGCGCGGATACGGTCTGCATAATGAGTCAAAACCCAATCGCGCATAAAACGCGTGGAAACTTTTAAGTTCACAGCGCCGTCGTTAAGGCCACCGAACTCAATCGGATTCACCCAGCTCTTATATGCTGACTCACCAAACTCATGTTTTAGTCGGAGTTTAACGCGATGCCATTCTGCGTGACCTGTCGATCCCACTTCCCCTCGTTTCACCGCTGCGTCCTTGTTCTCTTTCTCAGGTGCATCACAGGCGCTGATAACTCCCCCGCAAAAATTATCAGCTAACGCGATCAAATCTGAGTTGTTGTACATCCATTTTTTTAGACGCAATCACCGTGCTCTTCTTTGATGAGAACATGGGAATCGGGTGACTGCGAAGACCCGAACTCTAGCTGTCGGCGAACGAAAGGCAAGGCGAAAGATAGCTTGACAGTTCAATGCGAAAACCACCGGTTTGAGTCGCGATTCTCATCCACATTTAGTGTTTCAAAAGCAACGACCCCCCTCTCGCGTGAGCGAGAAAGTTATGGGCGATTTAAGTTCTAAGAATCATGCCGTGAAAAAACGTATCCCGGCTAAACACCGGGGCACAACAAGACAAAGATAGAATTTATTTTTTTGTATTGCCGGTGTTCGAATAATGGTCACCGGCGGACCATTCAACGCTGCAAAAGTTTATGCAGCCATCGCCTTGATGCGTGCATTCAAGCGAGAGACTTTGCGCGACACCGTATTGGCATGCAGAACACCCTTGGTGCGGCCTCGCATCAGCTCTGGCATTGCCAGCTTGAAAGCGTCCTTAGCAGCGGCTTGATCACCAGCCTCGATCGCAACCTCAACCTTTTTCAAGGATGTGCGAATGCGGCCCATGCGCGCATGGTTAATTTCGAACCGGTGGGCGTTGCGGCGAATACGTTTCTTGGCCGAAGCGTGATGGGCCATTTGGCAATCCTATAAAAACTGGAAATCAAGGCGCGCCTTATAGTTAAAGCGCGAGGTTACGTCAACCTCTCAAGCGGAATGGTCGCTGAACCGTTAACGGTGCTTGAAGGTTGGCTGACGCTTATCAACAAAGGCCGACATGCCTTCTTTCTGGTCTTCCAGGGCGAAAGTGGCATGAAACATGCGGCGCTCGAACCGAATACCTTCAGCCAACGATGACTCAAAAGACCGGTTTACGGACTCTTTAGCCATCATAACGGACGGCATGGACATATTAGCGATTCGCTCTGCAGCCTTCATCGCTTCATCAATAAGGTCGTCGGCTGGGATGACACGGCTGACCAAGCCGACTCGCTCTGCTTCGGCTGCGTCCATCTGGCGTCCTGTCAGAACCATATCCATGGCTTTGGCTTTACCAACGGCGCGGGTCAGACGTTGCGTTCCACCGGCGCCGGGAATAATACCGAGTGTGATCTCTGGCTGGCCGAATTTGGCGTTGTCTGCTGCAAGGATAATGTCGCACATCATCGCAACCTCGCACCCACCGCCGAGTGCATATCCGGCGACCGCCGCAATGATCGGTTTGCGACACGTTGTGATTCGCTCCCAGCCCTTAGTGATGAATTCACCGAGGTAACAATCGACGAATGTCTTATCGGCCATTTCTTTAATATCGGCCCCGGCCGCGAACGCTTTTTCACTTCCGGTAATTACAACCGCACGAACACTGTCATCGTCTTCAAACCCATCCAATGCCATGCCCAGATCAGCCACGAGACCAGATGACAATGCGTTAAGTGCCTTGGGCCGGTTGAGGGTGATCAGTCCGACGTGTCCGCGGGTTTCGACGAGGATGTTTTCGTAAGCCATTGGAACCGTGTGTCCTTGCGTAAATGAGTAAAATTGAAATGGGAAAGAGGCAAGCGCTGAGGCTTCTACTTGTTTGCGGTCGGTTCCACAAGAAATCTGACTTCGAGTCTTTGATTCAGCTCTGTGAACTCAACTTTAAGCGTTTCGCCTTCTCTTTGAAATTCCGTGTCTTCGACCTGCGCCCACCCCAGTTGAGGCAACGTTTCAGCATAGAACTGCATCACAGAAGATTGACTAACAGTGCCGACAGCAGAGGCCTGTACAATGCGGCCTTGGGGTGTGTCAAACAGGATACTGTTACCGACCACCTGGGTGAGCCCCGTCATGAGAGGTAAATCTTCGAATCCCGATACGAAAACGTCTGCAGCGCGAACAGGCAACGCCCCGGAAAAGGCGATTGCTAGGACAGACATCAGCACCGTGATTCGTTTCTTCATCTTTGACACCTAGAGCAAAAGAATGTGGATCGGCCCGCCTGGACGATCCGTTTTACGACAATACCATCTTTACCCTCTGGGTCGCAGGAACATGACTCTCCCTCTTGGCCATAGACTTTCCAGCTGAACTTGAAGTATCCGAGCTCACCAGAAGGTTGGGCATAATCCCGCAACGTTGAGCCTCCGGCCGCGATCGCTTCGTGTAGAACCTCTTTAATGACTGGAACTAATCTCGTGGAGCGTTTGCCCGCCACAGAGCTCGCCTTGCGGCGCGGAGATATACCGGAGCGAAACAGCGCCTCGCAAACATATATATTCCCTAACCCAGCCACGACCCTCTGATCGAGAAGAGCGGCCTTAATATTTGTTCCCTTTCCGGAAAGAGCAGCTGAGAGAACAGCTGGCGTGAAATCATCACCCAGAGGGTCAGGCCCCATGCGCGCCAGAAGTTTGTGAGTGGCTAGCCCGTCTTCCGTGGTCAACGTCAATAACCCAAACCGACGGGGATCATTAAATAGCACGCGCACACCGTCATCAGTATCAAAGACAACATGGTCATGTTTTCCCGGAGCTGTGGTCAGCTGGGTAATCGCCATCCTCCCCGACATGCCGAGATGGGCTAAGGCAACCTGGCCATCATCGAGATGAAGGCAGATGTATTTTGCTTTTCTTGAAATACGGTCGATAGTGCGCCCGGTTAGAGTTTGCGCCAGCCCTTTCGGAAACGGAATCCGCATGTTGGGTCGGCGGACCTCAACTTTGGCCAGCCGACGCCCCTCAAGAACGGCCGCCAGACCACGGCATGTGGTTTCTACTTCGGGTAACTCAGGCATGCGGCGGAGACTGCTCTAGGCCCTACGCTGTGTCGAGACCCAAAGGGGATGTGATCTGCAGTTTTCTATTCAGCAACAGGACCAACGGATAGGGATGGTCCGCGCTAGGGCCTTCGTTTAAGCTGCCAGACATTATGAACACCAACGAACAAACATCTGAAAACGCGACCCATTTTGGGTTCGAAACCGTCGCCGCATCCGAAAAAGCAGGGCGCGTGCGAGAAGTCTTCGACGCCGTCGCACCCAAATACGACCTCATGAATGACCTTATGAGTGGTGGCGTGCATCGCCTCTGGAAAGACGCCATGGCGGACTGGCTGGCCCCCCAAGCCACCTGGTCAATCATCGACGTCGCAGGCGGAACAGGTGATATCGCGTTTCGCCTTCTCGATCGCATGATTGGGGACAAGGGCACTGACACCCTGACCGGCTCCGTTACCGTATGCGATATTAATCAGGCCATGTTGGAACACGGGCGCGACCGCGCGCTCGATAAAGGCAAGCTTAACGGGCTGGATTGGGCCGTCGGCAACGCGGAGTCCCTGCCATTCCCGGATATGCATTTTGATGCGTATACAATTGCCTTTGGCCTCCGCAACGTCACTGATATTCCGGCAGCCCTTGCCGAAGCGCGGCGCGTCCTCAAACCCGGCGGCCGCCTTTTGTGCCTTGAGTTCAGCACCGTCGTTTTGCCGGTCCTCGATAAACTGTATGACACCTATTCCTTTTCCATCCTGCCGCGGCTCGGCCAGATGGTCTCGGGTGAAGGCGACGCCTACCGCTATCTAGCAGAGAGCATTCGACGCTTTCCCGCTCAGGACGCCCTCGTCGATTTAATGACGGATGCTGCCTTAGGCCGGGTCAGTTATCGCAACCTTGCTGGCGGTATTGCTGCCATTCATTCTGGTTGGCGGCTATAAGCACACCACACACGGGCGCTTCGTTGGCGCCGCAATGAAGTGATTCGGTTTTCATGTTTCGTACAATTCGCAACCTCAGTCGCCTGTTCTCAATAGGCCGGACCCTCGCTAAGCACGATGCGTTGTTCCTGCTTGACGGCTATGCCGAAGGCCGCACCATCGCATCCCTTGTCCGGCTCACGGCCAAGCCCGTCCCCGCCTTAAGCGCGCTACGCCCTGGCCAGAGGTTATCCGCCGCCTTAACCACGTTGGGCCCAACCTTCATTAAGCTTGGCCAAACCCTGTCGACCCGACCAGACCTGTTGGGACAAGACGTCACCGATGACTTGACCAATCTGCAAGATCAACTCCCTCCCTTCGCCTATCGTGACGCCGCCACCATTATTGCTACCGACTTTGACGGTGGGGTGGATGCCTTGTTCGAGTCCGTTGATCCAACTCCGGTGGCTGCGGCGTCAATTGCTCAGGTCCATTTTGCAACGACAACGGACGGAAAAGATGTTGCGGTCAAAATATTACGGCCAGGCATTAAAGACGCCTTCGCACGCGATGTTGATCTCCTCTATTGGATCGCCGAATCGGTAGAGCGCACTCAACCAAAGTTGAGGCGGTTACGGCCGATCGAAACCGTCCGTACGTTTGAAGAATCAGTGCGGATAGAAATGGACTTGCGCTTTGAAGCCGCTGCGGCAGAAGAGCTGCGCGAGAATTTTGCCGATGAACCCAAGTTCAGCGTCCCTGAAGTCGATTGGCAACGAACATCTGAACATGTCTTAACGCTGGAACGAGTCTCCGGCATCCGTGTGGATGATCCGAGCGCCATAAAGGCCAAAGGATTGGATCCCGTCGACCTCGTGAAAATCTCAGCAGAATCGTTTTTCCGCATGGTGTTTCATAACGGGTTTTTTCACGCGGACATGCACCCAGGCAACCTCTTTATCGCCGACGACGGCACACTGATTGCCATCGACTTTGGGATCATGGGCCGTGTCGACCCTCGTACACGGCGCCACCTCGGGGAAATGCTGCTTGGCTTTCTAACCCGCGACTACGCACGAGTCGCTGAAATTCATATGGAGGCGGGCTTTGTGCCCACCACAAAAGACGTCGGCGCATTTGCTCAGGCCTGCCGTTCTATTGCCGAGCCTATTCTCGGGAAGCCCTTAAACGAGATTTCACTGGCGCGCCTACTGGGACAACTTTTTCAAATTACAGAAACGTTTGAGATGCAAACGCAGCCACAGTTGCTTTTGCTTCAAAAAAGCATGCTGCTCGCTGAAGGCGTCGGTCGTGTTCTAGCGCCTAACGTCAATATGTGGGAGTTAGCCCGACCGCTTATAGAAGAGTGGATGGTGCAAGAACTTGGCCCCGAAGGACGTATTCGCGACGTCGTCACAGACGCCACAACAACTCTTGAGAAATTGCCGAGACTCATCGATAGCGTCGACGCAGCAGCCCAACAAATTCAACAGCACGGTTTGCGACTAGACCCGGAAACAGCCGCGGCCATTCGCGGCGGACCACCAGGGCAACGGCGTTTTTCATGGTTACCGTGGGCCTTAGCAGCCGTGGCACTTCTTCTTTGGATAACGTCTTAACAGCGTATGTACCGAGCCTAGGTGACGGATGGGAACGAATTCGTATAGAGTCCCGCGCCAAACACACAGCTATAGCCTAAACAGGGCTCCGCACAGGAAGGCACCGAGTCGTGCTTGAGAATCGCCGCATCTTATTGATCGTTTCTGGTGGCATCGCAGCCGTGAAAGCACCGGACCTCATCCGTCGCCTGCGCGAGCACGGCGCCAAGGTGCGATGCATCCTGACAAAAGCGGGCGAGCAATTTGTCACCCCCATGAGTCTAGCCGCTCTCTCAGGCGAAAAGGTTTTTCAAGATTTATTCTCCCTGACAGACGAAAGCGACATGGGACACATTAACTTGAGTCGAGAAGCCGACATTATTCTCGTGGCACCGGCCACAGCAAACATGATGGCAAAGATGACTCACGGCATAGCTGATGACTTAGCCACAACCGCTCTGCTGGCCACGGACAAACCGGTCATGATTGCACCGTCCATGAACGTGATGATGTGGAACCACGCTGCGACCCAGGAAAACCTAAAGACGCTGCAAAAACGAGGCATAGAGATCGTCGGGCCTGGCGCGGGAGATTTAGCCTGTGGTGAAGTCGGGGACGGCCGCATGGCTGAAGTGGCTGATCTGATTACTGCCTTAAACACGTTCTTCCAGACAAGAAAACAATCAGGCCCGCTGTCTGGTTACGCCGCGCTGGTCACCAGCGGACCGACACACGAGCCGATTGACCCTGTGCGTTACATCGCCAACCGGTCTTCGGGTAAGCAAGGCCATGCCATCGCAGCTGCGCTCGCTGACTTCGGGGCTAAAGTGACTTTGGTCACCGGCCCTACGCAAGAACCGAATCCAAACGGCGTCGCTGTAGTGGCTGTTGAAACCGCTCAACAAATGCTTGAGGCCTGCCTCGCCGTGAAGCCAGTCGACATCGCCATCTGCGCGGCCGCCGTTGCGGACTGGCGGGTCGCACAGGCAAGCGATGGCAAGCTCAAGAAGACAAACGGCAGCACACCTCCAGCGCTTAGCCTGGCGGAAAACCCAGACATTCTTGCAACCTTGTCTCAGGCCAAAACGGACCGACCAAAACTCGTGATTGGTTTTGCAGCCGAGACAGAGAACACCCTTGAGAACGGCACAGCCAAACGCACCAAAAAAGGCTGTGACTGGATTGTTGCTAACGACGTTTCTGCTGGCTTTGGGGGCGACACGAACACCGTGCATCTGATCACCGATCAGGGTGGCGACAGCTGGCCGACATTAAGTAAGAAAGCGGTTGCAGAGCGACTCGCTTCGCAGATTGCCACGCACGTAAAACAAAATTTCTAAACCCTCCAATTTACAAGAGAACTCATGACCAACTCTGTCCCTGTCGCCATTAAACGTTTACCTCACGGCCTCGACCTTCCTCTCCCTGCGTACCAGACAGACGATGCCGCCGGCATGGATTTATATGCCGCCGTTGAGGCCCCTGTTGCACTTGGGCCAGGCGAGTACGGTTTAATTCCGACAGGACTTTCCATGGCGTTGCCGTCTGGATATGAAGCGCAAGTTCGGCCGCGATCAGGGTTGTCCGCAAAACATGGCGTGACCGTCTTGAATTCACCGGGAACGATTGACGCTGACTATCGGGGAGAAGTGAAAGTGATTTTGATCAATCACGGCCAATCCGCGTTTGAAATCACACGCGGAGAGCGTATCGCCCAAATGTTGATTGCTCCAGTCACGCATGGCGTATTGGAAGAAGTCGACACCTTGCCTGAAACCGTGCGTGGCGAAGGCGGGTTTGGCTCCACTGGAACCGGTTAAACCGGACCTTACAAAGCCATGACCTACGACACCTTGGACCTATCGGAAGACCAAATCGAGCGCTACGCCCGTCACATCCACTTGAAAGAAGTCGGTGCTGACGGACAGCGCAGATTACTTTCAGCGCGGGTCTTGGTTATCGGAGCAGGGGGGCTTGGCTCTCCGCTCATCCAATACCTAGCCGCAGCGGGCGTGGGCACCATTGGTGTGGTCGATGACGACACGGTGGACCTGTCCAACTTGCAGCGCCAAGTTCTCCACACGACCGGCCATGTGGGCGCGGCCAAGGTCGACAGCGCGATTGACGGCGTGCGAGCGATCAACCCAGATATCCGAATTGTCCCGCACAAAGAACGCCTCACGGCCGCCAACGCACGCAGTCTGATTCAAGAATATGATTTGGTCGCAGATGGCAGCGACAATTTCGAAACACGGTTTCTAGTGAATGACGCCTGTTTCTTTGAGCGTAAAACTTTGGTGTCTGCTGCCGTGTTGCGCTTTGACGGTCAACTATCCACCTATAAACCGCGACACGACGGACCATGTTATCGATGCCTCTATCCAGAGGCGCCGCCCGAAGAAGACGTCTGGACGTGCGAGCAAGCAGGCATTCTTGGTGCTGTGGCAGGGGTCATGGGATCTTTGCAAGCGACCGAAGTGCTCAAAGAAGTACTAGGCATTGGGCAAGGGATGTCTGGCCGTCTTTTGATTTACGACGCCCTCGACGTGTCGACACGGGTCGTCAAAGTACGGCCCGACCCGAGCTGCGCCTTATGTTCGGATAAGGCGACGATCACCGAAGTGACCGCCTAACCCGAAACCCTATTTTTCGAAGATGACGTCAACGCGGCGGTTGTCTTGCTCACGTGCTCCGTCTGAATTGCCCGTACGCGTACGCTCTTCACCGTAGGCCTCGACACGCATTTCGCTTTGGTCGATGCCTTCTTCAGCCAAGGCGTTGTAAACAGTTTCAGCCCGGTTTTGAGACAACATAATATTGTAGTCACTTGATCCTGCTGAATCGGTATGACAAATCACCAAGACCGTTGCCGGGTTGTACTTGTCATGGGCTTCAGAGATTTGATTCACAACCGCTTGGGCTTCCGCATTTAAATCAGAGGAATCAAAATCGAAATAGATTTGGAACTGCTCTGGCATCATTGAGGCTGGCTCAGCCGCAGCCGTTGCAGCTGGCCTTGCTGCTTCTAATGCACGGATCGCGGTGTTGAAACTGGAGCGACAGGCCGCAATATCAGACGGCTGACGGTCTTCTTCTTGTTCTTACATCCAGCAATCAAATGCCGACTGAGCCATGGCGGCCATCACCGGCATATCTGAACGCGCAGAATTCGAAAGCACAGCCATCAAACGCGCGCGTGCATCACTTAATGACTTAGACGCGTGGCCAGGCAGGTCTCGGGTGGTTAGCGCTTCCGGAGAAAAAGTCTCGCCGGAGGCGGCGCGGCGTGCGCGCTCGACAAAAGTTCTGGTGTCGCCCCAATCTGCCTCAGCTTTCTCCGCTGCAGCAAGATCCGCATAATCGGTTTGCAAAGCACGGTGAAAATCATCACCGCGATTGGGTAGGGATCGAGCCCCCGTTACGTCGTAATTGGCGCCACAGGCTGCCAACGTCAGAGCAGCAGTCGCCAACATCACAGAACGAAACATCATGAATTCCCTCTCCCTTGAACAACGCTCCCATTTTCCATTCTTCGGACACCCAGGCAACCCAGTCAGGGCCAAGGGTCCGAAATCCCCAGGAAACGGGACCTGCCAGTCTTTTTAGCGTCGTGTTCCGAGGGTGACAAGAACCCTTTGCGATTCAGCCGATTAAGCGTAAGAGGACGCATGCCCGATAATGACCGCCCTGACCTGACCGCGTTCGCTGCCAACAGCACCCCAACGACTGATGGCCGCCTGCCTTTGATTGGGCTGGATAAAGCCGAATTGACCGCTTTATCGTTGGAAATAGGCGAAAAACCGTACCGTGGCACCCAGCTCTTTCAGTGGATTTATAGCCGAGGCGCCCGCGATTTTGAGGAAATGACCGACATCTCCAAGGAGTGTCGCGCCCAGCTGTCGGACAAATTCACCCTAGAACGGCCTGTTATTGACCAAGAGCAGATCTCTGAAGATGGCACCCGCAAATGGCTTCATGCCTTTTCCGACGGCCAAAAAGCCGAAACGGTGCTCATCCCAGAAGACGACCGCGGCACCTTATGCGTCTCCTCTCAAGTGGGGTGCACACTGACCTGTCGCTTCTGCCATACAGGCACCCAGCGCCTCGTGCGCAACCTGACCCCCGGTGAGATTGTCGCCCAGGTCATGGTGGCCCGAGATGCTCTTGGCGAATGGCCAACCCCAAAGGATGACTCCCGCGCCCTCACCAACATCGTGCTGATGGGTATGGGCGAGCCGCTTTACAATTTTGAAGCCGTCAAAAAAGCCATGCAGATTGTCATGGCCAGCGATGGTATTTCCATTAGTCGTCACCGCATTACGTTATCAACATCCGGCGTCGTGCCAGAGATTGCACGCTGCGGCGAAGAGCTGCGGGTTAAATTGGCGATCTCACTACACGGGGCAACCGACGAGATTCGATCCAAGATCATGCCCATCAACAAGAAGTACCCGCTCAAGGAGCTAATGGAAGCCTGTAGAACCTATCCAGGCGTCTCCAATGCACGACGGATTACATTTGAATACGTCATGCTGAAAGACATCAACGATTCAGAAGCGGATGCGCGGGCATTGGTGAATTTGGTTAAAGATGTCCATTGCAAATTTAATCTGATCCCATTCAATCCTTGGCCGGGAACGCCTTACGAGTGCTCAAGTAGAAAAACCATCGAACGATTCCAAGAGATACTCGCGAGCGCGAGCATCACGTGCCCCGTCCGCACACCGCGCGGACGCGATATTCTCGCGGCCTGCGGACAATTGAAAACTGATTCAGAAAAGCTGTCCGCCAAGGAACGGCGCGTTCAAGCCGAGCAAGCCTGGGCCGACAAAGAAGCGCAAGTCGCTCTTTAGCCAACGAAGCCCGCCTCTCGTTGCACTGGCGCTCAGGCTTTCTCTCCCTTAAGTTTCTCTCTACACGCAAATCGGGAAGCTGAGGGATTTTACTATGACATCTGCATACGTTGTAATTGGAATCGCCGTCATCGCTGGGTTCTATGGTGTGTCCATATACAACCGCCTGGTCAAACTTAAGAACCGTGTCCTAGAAGCGTGGAGCGATATCGAGGTGCAGATGAAGCGCCGCTACAACTTGATTCCCAACTTGGTCGAAACGGTAAAGGGTTACGCAGCGCACGAAAAAGACACGCTGGAAAAAGTCATTCAAGCGCGCAACATGGCGATGAGTGATAGCAGCAACCCAGAACACCAAGCGGCTTCAGAGAACATGCTGACAGGCGCACTTAAATCTCTTTTCGCTTTATCGGAAGCGTACCCGGACCTCAAAGCCAACACGCAATTTTTAAAGCTTCAAGATGACTTAGCCGAAGCAGAAGATCTCATTCAGAAAGCGCGGCGCTATTACAACGGGTCTGTTCGTGATTTCAACATTTTGATTGAGCAATTCCCCTCAAACCTGGTCGCTGGTCTGGTCGATTATGAGGTGGCGGAATATTTTGAGATTGACGACAACGAAGGGGCGGCCAGAAGCCCGGTCGCAGTGAAATTTTAGCGCGGCCGAGTATTATCATGCGTTGGATCGCTCTCTTATTTCTACTTTCAACCACGCAGGCGCACGCCCAACCAGAGCGCATCACCTCCTTCGACAGCCAGGTCAGCATTGATCGCACTGGCGACATCACGGTTACCGAAACCATCACTGTAAACGCGCGCGGCAAACAGATTCGACGCGGCATCTATAGAGACTTCCCAACGGAACGAGGGCGGTATTGGTACGGCCCCCATCGTGTGCGATTTGATATCGTTGATGTGCGCCGCGACGGGCAACGTGAAAGCTGGCGGCTCGTGCCCGGAAGTTATGCTGCGCGCCTTTACATTGGGGATGCCAATCGCATTCTAAGACCTGGCCAATACACGTATACGATCACCTATAAAACGGATCGCCAGGTTGGCTTCTTTTCTGACCACGATGCGTTGGTTTGGAATGTCACCGGAAATTTCTGGAGCTTTCCCATCGATATCGCCACTGCGACGGTTACACCGCCGCCCGGCGCCCTTATTGACTCTGTTCGTGCCGTCACAGGCGCTTTTGGGACAACCGGCAATAACGCGGTGATTAAACGAGACGCTGGGGGCGGCGCGACAGTCAGAACGACCCAAGCCCTGGGCGCGCGCGAAGGGTTAACCGTTTCGATTGCAATGGCAGCTGGATCCATCACCCCACCAGACCGAAACCTTCAACTCTCTTATTTGTGGCGTGATGGCGCGCCGGTTTGGGCTGGGCTGATAGGACTCATTGTGTTGATCGCGTACTACGGGTTTGTCTGGAACGCTTACGGCAAGGACCCAGAATCCGACACAATCATTCCGCGCTACACACCGCCGGACGATGTCGGGCCAGCAGCCTGTCGCTACATCCTAAACATGGGGTGGGACGCTAAGGGGTTCACGGCCGCAATCGTCAACCTCGCCGCCAAGGGCTTCGTTACCATCACCGAGTTTGATAGGGACAAGTTTAAAATGACGAGAACGGCGTTGAGCTCAAAGCAGTCAAATCTGTCGCCAGGCGAAACAGCCGTTGCCCTAAGGCTTTTCGGTAAAAATGAATGGACGTCTTTTGTTTTCCGATCTGAGCATCATGCCATTACCGAGCGTGCTCGCACGTCTCTGCGCCGAATTTTAAAAGAAGATTTTGAGAACATCTATTTTGTGAAAAACAGAACCCTATTGATCCCTGGGTCGATGATCTCGGCCCTAACCCTAGGAGCGATGGCAGCCGTCAATGTTGCAGGCATAGAGATGGGAGTATTCGCATTGACCTTCGCGTTAATCTCTTTTGCGCTCTACCCCATAGTTCTCGGAATTTGGACGGGATGGACTCGAGGTGAAGGAAGCGTAATCACACTGTCGGCAGGCACCGCCATTGGGATCATTATCTTAGCCGCTACAATTGGGGACCTGGGTCCGGAAATTGTCACATGGCTCTTTTCAGCAGCAGCAATTCAAGCCCTGTTAGTTTCTATAGTTATCGGCACCAATCTACTCTTTTACCATTTACTAAAATCACCCAGCCATCTTGGTCGTGGCGTCATGGATCACATTGAAGGGTTTCGGCACTACCTAAGCGTCGCCGAGAAGGGCCGGATGAATTTTCACAATCCACCAGACGTCACGCCAGAGGTATTCGAGCGCTATCTTCCCTTTGCCATCGCTTTGGATGTCGAGAGTGAATGGGGTGACCAATTTGACCTCGCTCTCAATCGAGTCGGCGGACAAAATTGGTCGGGCGATTACGAGCCAACATGGTTCCATAGTTCGTATAACGGGTGGTCATCGCCACGCAGCTTCGCCACAGATTTTGCGCCTGCGTTCGGTCAATCCGTCGTGTCTTCACTCTCCCCGCCCGGCGCACCCAGAGGGTCTGGCACCGGCGGTCGTGGTTTTGGGGGTGGCGGTTTCTCTGGGGGATTCTCTGGTGGTGGCGGGGGTGGCGGGGGTGGCGGGGGTTGGTGATACAGTGTCGTGATTGGACGCTTGCCCTACCACTACGTCTCCCTATACTCCGCCGCAAATTGACCTAGCCCCTAAGGCAGACCAGGGGCAAACCTTAGATACGGGAACAAAACCATGAGCCGCGACAAAGTTGTCCTCGCCTACTCTGGCGGACTAGACACCTCCATCATTCTGCGGTGGCTGCAGGAAGAAAAGAACTGTGACGTGGTCACCTTCACGGCCGACATCGGACAAGGTGGGGAACTAGACCCTGCCCGGAAGACGGCCGAGAAGATGGGCATCGAGCACATTTACATTGAAGATCTGCGCGAAGACTTTGTACGCGACTACTGCTTCCCCATGTTTCGCGCCAACGCACTCTATGAAGGCGTGTACCTCCTCGGCACCTCCATCGCTCGGCCACTCATTGGTAAGCGCTTGGTCGATATTGCCCGAGACACTGGTGCAGTTGCGATTTCTCATGGTGCGACGGGTAAGGGTAACGACCAAGTTCGCTTTGAACTGACAGCCTACGCGCTAGAGCCGGGAATCAAAGTGATTTCCCCATGGCGCGAATGGGATTTGAATTCTCGCGGTAAATTGATCGAGTACGCTGAGAAGCACGACATTCCCATACCAACGGACAAGCGTGGCGAAGCGCCCTTTTCAATGGACGCAAACTTGCTGCACATCTCCTACGAAGGGAAAGTGCTTGAAGATCCATGGACCGAACCAGACGAGGACATGTTCCGCCTCAGCGTTTCGCCGGAAGCCGCACCGGATACCCCTGAATACATCGAGATCAATTTCGAAGGCGGGGACCCCGTTGCCATTAATGGTGAACGCCTTTCACCAGCGGCCTTCCTAACCAAGCTGAATGAGCTGGGTGGCAAGCATGGGATCGGCCGCGTAGACATCGTGGAAAACCGTTACGTCGGTATGAAAGCACGAGGCGTATACGAAACACCGGGCGGAACCATTTGGCTTACCGCGCGACGCGCCATAGAGAGCATCACCGTAGATCGTGAAGCTGCCCACTTAAAAGATGAGCTGATGCCGCGTTACGCTAAACTCATTTACTCCGGCTACTGGTTTGCACCTGAGCGGGAAATGCTTCAGGCGGCTATCGACGCAACACAAACACATGTAACCGGAACGGTGCGCCTCAAGCTTTACAAAGGCAACACCATCGTCGTTGGACGCAAGTCTCCCTGCAGCCTCTACAGCACTGAGCACGTGACCTTTGAAGAAGACGAAGTTTATGACCAACATGATGCTGAAGGCTTCATCAAGCTAAATGCCTTACGACTTCGCCTCGGAACGCTGGCACGCCAAAAATAAAATAGGAACAGGAGCCTCAAAGCATGAGTGATCAGATCAAAAGCGCCACCGAGAACGGTATTCTTCTGCTCACCATTGCGAGGCCTGAAAAAAAGAACGCCCTGACGGCAGATATGTACGCGGCTATGGCGACCGCTATCACCAATGCGGACAATGACAAGAATGTACGGGTCATTCTCATCACCGGCAGCGAAGACAGCTTCACCGCCGGGAACGACCTGAAAGATTTTCTCGACAATCCACCCGTGGAAAGCTCAAGCCCTGTATTCAAATTCATGCATGCTATCGCTGGCGCGACAAAGCCTGTGGTCGCCGCCGTCAATGGGTTAGCAATTGGCATCGGCACAACCATGCTGCTGCATTGTGACCTGGTTTACGCCGTTGAAACGGCGCGCTTTCAACTACCCTTTGTGAACTTGGGCCTCGTTCCTGAGCTCGGCTCCAGCCTTATATTACCTGCCCTTGCAGGACGCTCAGCAGCGGCGGAACTCATGATGTTTGGTGACATGTTTAATGCTGCGAAAGCGACAGAAATTGGGTTGTTAAACGGCACCTGTAGTGCCGACGACCTCATAGAGACGGCACGCTCTGCCGCTGAAAAATTAGCGACTAAACCGCCAGCAGCCCTGCGTAAAACCAAAGCACTTTTGAATGCCAATTTAGACGAAATTCATGCGCGGATAGACCAAGAGGCACAAGTGTTTGGTGAACAACTGAACAGTGCAGAAGTGAAAGAGGCAATCGCGGCTTTCTTTGAAAAACGCGCACCTGACTTTTCTAAATTCGACTAAAAGCTCGTTGGCATTTCAACGTCACTCAATCCGTTCTGCAAGCGCGCCGCTCTGAGCGCGTTGAACATAAGGCATGCAATGGTCATCGGACCTACACCGCCAGGAACCGGGGTGATGGCTGAGGCCACATTCGAGACGGCATCAAAATCGACATCCCCGACCAACCGGTCTTTATCGCCGTCTCCAGGCAAGCGATTAATCCCAACGTCAATCACAACAGCACCAGGCTTCACCCAATCTTCCTTGACCATCTCAGGGCGACCAACAGCAGCAACCAGAATATCCGCCCGACGGCAATGATCAGCCAAATCTGCCGTGCGCGAATGGGCGGTCGTCACTGTGCAGTTCTCGGCCAACAGCAATTGAGCCATAGGCTTACCAAAAAGAAGCGAGCGGCCAATGACCACAGCGTTCTTGCCGGTCATGTCGCCCAGTTGACGGCGGAGCAAGAGCTGACAGCCCAGCGGGGTGCACGACACCATGCCAACTTCGCCGGCCATCAAACGTCCGGCATTTTCTGGGTGTAAACCATCAACATCCTTCAACGGGTCGATCGCTAGGATGACGGGCTTCTCATCTAAGTGTTTTGGAAGAGGCAGTTGAACCAGGATGCCATGGACCTTGGGATCACTGTTCAGTTGTTGGACTAGCGCCATCACGGTTTCTTGGTCTGCGTCAGCAGGCAATGTGTGTTCAAAGGACTCCATACCCAATTTAACAGCTGTCTTTCGTTTGCTGCGTACGTACACCTGACTGGCCGGATCTTCACCAACCAATACAACGGCTAATCCAGGCTTGATGCCGTGCTCGGCCGTGAGCTGTGCGATTTGTTCACCGATCCAGATTCGCAATCCAGCGGCCGTCGCCTTGCCATCGATGAGGGTTGCTTGGCTCATATCAAACTCCATTGGTCAGCAATTGCAGACAGCTTAACGGGGTCACCGGTCACACGCACGACTTTGCGCCGATCTTTACCGCCGGAAACCAAAACCACATTAGATTTAGGTACGCCAAAAGTTTTTGCCAGCAGGGAAGCAACCGCAGCATTGGCTTTCCCTTTATCAGGCACCGCGGTCACCGCAACTTTAAGGGCCCCACCATCAGCGGTTTCCATGGTCCCTAGAATAGCAGTACGAGAGGCTTTGGGAGACGCACGCACCTGTACGGTGATGCCATCGTCTTCAATGCGGTAACACGGTAGCGCACCACCCACCCTATTGATTCATCATCCACACGCTGAGGATATTGAGGTACCGCTGTGCCAACCAAAGACCGAGTAGAAGAATGATTGGCGACAGGTCTAGGCCACCCATAATCGGGACATATTGCCGGATTTTCCCAAAGACGGGTTCGGTCATCTGCCGTAGAGTCGACCAAATCATGTGCACAAACTGATTGTGCGTATTAATCACGCTGAAGTTGACCAACCAACTCAAGATGACGGCAGCAACGACCACATACCAGTACATACCGAGTATGATTTGAATAAGCTGAACGATCGGAACGAGTAGAGCCACCCAATGTCCTCCGGGTTGCCATTTTCAGGCGGTGTGTGAAGCCGTACCGTAATGAGCAGAGACTCGACAGACAAGAGCAATAGAAGAGAGGCTGACCCGTGGCACGCGCACACCAGAGTTTGTGGCTAATTTTCCTGCTCACGCTGACGGCGCTAGCCGGTTGCACGAGCAAACCAGAAGTTTGGCACACAGAGCGAGTGCTCTCTGGAATTCCCATACATGGCATGCACGGCCTCGCCTTTGGCCCGGACGGCGGACTCTATATCGGAAGCGTGATGGGGCAGTCCATCATCCGAGTTGATACAAGCACTGGAACAATACGGGAGGTAATCCCGGCTCCTGTTGGAGAAGCTGACGACGTTGCCTTCAGTCCAGATGGCTCCATGGCGTGGACCGCTCTGAACCAAGGCGTACTGAGGGTGCGCAAACCCAACGGTGAAATAATGACGGTCGCTGCAGGCCTACCGTTTGTGAACCCTGTGACCTTCGCGCCTGATGGGACTCTGTATGCGGCAACCCTTTTCGGCCCAGACAGACTCTGGGCCTACGACTTAAAAGCCGGCACGTCTCGCGTCGTTACAGAAAACCTCGGTGGCCTGAACGCCTTTGAGTTCGGCGATGATGGCGCGTTGTACACCCCTCTTCCGCAAAAACAGTCCATCGGCAAAATCAACGCGGACACCGGAGCACTGACAACTATCGCCGAGAACGTGGGCAATGTCGTGGCCGTGAAATTTCATCCCGACGGGTTTTTGTATGGCGTCACATGGGATGATGGACAGATCGTTCAAGTAGACACACGAACCGGCACACATAAGGTCATCGCGACTCTCGAGCCGCCTTTGGACAATCTGGCCGTTTCGGACGCTGGACAAATTTACGTCACACGGTCTGCAGACAACGGGCTCGTCGTCGTCAATCCTATCGACGGGTCGAACCGCGTTTTCATCCGAAGTGACCTGGCGGCCCCAGGAGGCATGACGTGGATGAAACGCAACGGCAAGCTACAACTCTTGGTCACAGATATATTTGGCTATCGGTTTGTCGACCCCGAGACCGGCGAAACCGAAATTATTCCCTTTGATCTAGAAGGGGGAGCCTCTGCAGATGCAGGTCATCGTGATGGTCGCTTTGCTCTGAGCTACGTGCGCCGCAACCGGGTGCTCCTCAAAGACTCTGAAAGCAACACAACCCTTCAGACCTGGACTAATATCTCGACGCCCTACGGCGTACTGATTGAACCGAACGGGACAGTGTTAGTCGTGAGCCATAATGACGGGACGCTTGTCCGGTTGAATGCTAACAATCCCGACCAACGTCAGGTCATTGCCAACCAGCTTGCAGGGCCTGTCGGCCTCGCTTGGGCAGAGGACGGGGTCTCCGTTTACATTGTTGAATCTGAGTCTGGCGAAATCACGAAAGCGACTCTAAAGAACGGGACAAGGCAAAGCATCGCGACTGACTTAGACGACCCTGAAAGCATCGCTCTGCTACCCGACGGACGCCTGGTTGTTGCTGAAGTGGGGGCTCACCGGGTCTCCGCCATTGACCCAAACACCGGCGACAAGACTGTTTTAGCGCAAGATTTGGCTATCGGTGGGCGGATCTCACGCACACCGGACCGCGTTGGAATGCCGACTGGACTGGCAGCGGATATCAACGGAGACGTCTATGTCATCACAGATGCTGAAAACGGGCTCCTAAAGCTCACGCAAACACCAAACTAAAGGTAAACCCGCGCGCTTGACTTAGGGCACAGGTCCGCACAGTATCCGCGCCGTTCCCCTGGGGGCCGTAGCTCAGTTGGGAGAGCGCGACGTTCGCAACGTCGAGGTCAGCGGTTCGATCCCGCTCGGCTCCACCAAAACCCGTCTCGCCACACATCTCTATATTGACCGCCGGCCGGCGCGAAAATTCGCCTGCACGCCCTATACGGATACCCTGGCCCTCTAATACTTTTGGATAGGTGAGGAAGTCGTCTCCCCCAGCGATAATAGGGAAACGGGAAAATCCGGTGACTTTCGTTGCATCTGATCATACCCGTCGGGAATTCGATGATCCATGCCCTCTATCACCAAGCATCGCGGGAATACCGCTGACGCCCCCATGCCAGTGGACCGAGAGGATCTCAGCGAGCCGATTTCGGCGTCAGATCTTCTTGATCTATTTAAGGATGTCAGCCAAACGCTAGGCGAAACCGAAGGACAAGACAAAACCCTTCTGACTGTGCTCCACCAGATTGCCACAAAAACCGGATGGCCCGTTGGGCATGTGTATTTTGTCGACACCACCACAGATGTTTTAGCCCCCAGTAATCTTTGGCACCTTGAAGACCCCATAAAGCTCAAAGCGTTTAGGGAGATCACCGCACAAACCACCTTCGCGCGATCCGCAGGCATGCCCGGGAAGGTGTGGGTCTCTGGGAAACCAATGTGGATCGCTAACGTACAACCTGGCCCTAAGTTTCCACGTGCTGCCGCCGCCCATGAGATTGGACTAGTCTCTGGTTTTGGGTTTCCACTTACTGCGCACGGAACGGTGTTAGGCGTCGTTGAATTTTTCTCGACCGATCATCGCAAACCTGATGACGGTTTGATGGATTGCCTCGCGGTGATCGGTGGCCAACTCGGCCGTATGGTTGAACAGTACAGATCCAATGCGACCATTTCCCGGCAAGCAAAGATTGTTGATCAGGTTGAAGAAATTATCGCCGTCGCCGATTCCACAGGTGTGGTTTTTGACTGCAATGAAAGTTTTCAACGCACGTTCGGTCTACCCAAGGAACAAATTATTGGGCGCCGCACGCGAGATTTTCTAGCTCAGGTGAATGAGCCAGCGACGTCAAGAGCAAGCATTATAGAAGGCCTGGCCACACATGGCGCCTGGCGGGGAAATTTGGACTTTGAAGTCGCGGATAAAAGCGTTCGAACATTCGACTTAAGCGTCGTTCTATACGCGGACCCCACCACAAAAACTGAAGGCCGCATGCTGGTCGGCCGGGACATCACAGAAACCCTGCAGGCCACCGATGCTTTGCGCCTGAGTAGCACGGCACTCAATGCAACTGACGGTGGCGTCCTGATTGTGAAGTGGGATCCGCCCTTCACCCCCATCGTTTTTGCAAATCCCGCAGCCGAACACATGTTCGGTTACAGCAAAGATGAATTGGTAGACCAAGACCCCGCAGATATCCTTTATTGGCCCGATACAGAAAACGATGAAAGAGACACGTTTCTAAACGCAATACGGACTGGCAAATCGGCCGAAGCTATTATCCGTAGCGTTCGCAAAGACGGATCACACTTTGAGCGTCAGGTTATTGTATCACCCATAAAAGACGAATCCGGCGCAACAACTCATCTCGTTAGCGTGAGTAGAGATGTCACAGAAATCAGGAAGAGAGAGGATTTAGTCGAACGGCAAGCGGCGGTCATGGAAACGATGACTGATGCCGTCATCATCACCGATGACGGTATCGTTCTCGACTGCAATAGCGCTTTCGCTGATTTGGTGGGCGCCTCAAAGGCAGACCTTATAGGAACTAACGCACGCACAACACACATCTCGCCAGGCGATGACACGACGAAAACAGAGGGTATTATTGCTGCGGTAGAGGCAGAGGGTAGGTGGGCAGGTGAACAGCATCTGTGCCGCGCTGACGGCAGCATTCTTACCATTGAATCCCGCGTCTCAAGCATGCGCGACGATCACGGCAATCGCAAAGCAATGGTGACCGTATGCCGTGACATTACGGCTCGTCGGACCCTGGAGGACTCGCTCGTTCAGCAGGAAGCGATCCTGAGTAATATTAAGGAAGCGATGCTGATCCAAAGCACAGCCGGGATCATTCTTGAGTGCAATGACGCGGCTACAGAACAGTATGGCTACTCGAGGGACGAATTGGTCGGGATGAACAGCCGAGACTTGCTGCCGCCCGATTTCGATGCGGAGCCGTTTTTCGAATTAGCCATAAAAGGACTTTCTGAAACGGGGCACTGGGCCGGTGAGATTGAGATCACGCGCAAAGACGGTGTGAAAATCGACGTTGAAATTTCATCCACCCTGCTCAGAGACAGACAGGGCAACGTAGTAGGCTGGGTTGAACTCAACCGTGACATCACCGAACGCAAAGCCCTTGAAAAAGAACTGTTGCTCAGCCGCGCAGCCTTGGAAGCCGCAGATGTGGCAGTCGTTATTTCTGATGCCTTGGACCCCAACAATTCTGTGACATACGTTAATCCAGCCTTTGAGAAAATGACCGGCTATTCACGTGAAGAAGCACTCGGTAATTCCGTTGGCAACCTAGTGAACGTTGAACACACACAGCGTAATGACTTCGATGCTTCCAAAACACAGGCAACACTAAAACCGATCAAGGTCACCACCCCCAGCACACGAAAAGATGGCCGTAAGATCATGCGCAATGTGCGCGTCGGGCCGATCTATGATGACAATGGCGTATTGGTTAACTGGCTAAGTCTCAGCACCGACGTCACCCAAGAAAAAGAACGAGAGGCCCTTCTCAAACGACAGGCCGCAGTGATGCAGGCCATGGCCGACGCGGTGATCGTGTCTGATCAAGAGGGCGTTATTCTCGAATGCAACCAAGCTTACGCAGCTCTTATAGGGCGGAACAAACAAGACATCATTGGAATGAATGCGCAGGATTTCACGGCAGCAGAGGATTTCGAAACATCAGCCAATATCCTCAGGGCTATAGAAAACAATGGGCATTGGATTGGTGAGGGACGGTTACGCCGCAGTGACGGCGAGACACTCACCGTTGATGCGCGACTAACCGTCGTGCCCGGCGGAAATGAAGATGAAAAAGTTGTGGTCACGGTCGCCCGTGACGTAACCACCCAACGCAAGATGGAAGACCATCTAGAGCGCCAAGCCGCCACACTGAAAAACATCAAGGAAGCGATGCTCGTTCAGAATTCTGAGGGTATTGTTGTCGACTGAAACGACGCTGTCGAAGATGTTTACGGGTACACCAGAGCTGAAATGCTTGGCATGAGCAGCCGCGACTTGGCGCACCCTGATTTTGATGTCGACACAATTTTCCAGACTGCTATTCCCGAGATTATGGCTAAAGGCCACTGGTCTGGAGAACTTGAAATACAGCGGAAGGACGGGGTGCGCAGAACCATTGAATCGTCATCGACCGTGCTTAAAAACCGATCGGGTGCTGTGACAGGGTGGGTTGAGCTGACCCGGGACATCACCGACCGTAAACAAGTTGAGAAGACGCGACGACTTCAAGCGTTGGTGATGGAACAACTGGATGAGTCCGTTGTGGTGCTCGATCTCAATGGCGACATTATCGAGTGCAATGCAAAATCTCTGGAAATTTACCGGTACACCAGAGAAGAGTTATTGGGGACACAAGCCATATCCATGCTCTCGCTCGCAACCGAAGATGAGAAAAAATCCTTCCGCGAACAAGCGATTGAAGCGGCACAAAGCGCCGGCACCGTCGAGTTTTCAACCAGCGTCCTTCGCAAAGACGGCACTGCCATCGACGTGGAAGTGACGTACAGCGTCCTGCGCGATGAAGATGGTACCGAATTCGCGAGAATTCTTGTCACAAAAGACGTAACGGCGACAAAACAGGCACAGCGTGACTTGGAAATTGGCCGACGGCGTCTAGAAGCTGTGATCGAAGCCAGCGGCGCTGGCATTTGGGAACAAGATTCAGCGACGGGTAACACGTTTATCGGCCCCGTGCTCAAAGAGCTTTCCGGTTATGGTGACGCGTTTACGAATGACATCAAACAGTGGCGCAATTTGGTCTCACCTGAAGACTTACCCATTTACGACGCGCGATATAAGGAATGGGATGGACGCAAGCGCAAGGTCGAAGCGGAATACCGTATCACCAATAAAAATGGAGAAACAAAGTGGGTGCGGACGCGCGGTGAGATTCTTGGAAATAAAAATCAAGAAATGATAGAGGGAATTGGGCTGGGCTGGGACGTCACCGCAGAAAAACTGAGGGAGCAACGACAAGAGGATCTTGAAAAGCAACTATTGCAGTCACAAAAAATGGAGGCGCTCGGAACCCTGACAGGGGGGATCGCCCACGACTTCAATAATATCCTGACGCCTATTCTTGGTTATCCCCACCTCGCTCAGAGTGACTGCCAAGGTGATGAGACCTTGCAAAAATACCTCGGACGTATTGTTGGTGGAGCAGAGCGGGCGAAAGACTTGATCCGCCGCATCCTCACCTTCAGCCGACACATCGAGCCAAAACGAGCACAGGTGAGCATTGAAGATATTGCCAACGAAGTCGTCTCATTGATTGAAGCATCCGCACCGCCGCAAGTATACGTCGAGGTGTCTTGCGACTCTCCAGACACAACGGCGATGGCAGATGCCATACAAATCCACCAAGCCTTGATGAACTTATGCACCAATGCGCTGCAAGCCATGGGCGACAACCCCGGCATCTTGTCCGTTTATGTGAACGCGCTAGACTTGACGCAAGACCAATGTGAAATGGACGGCCTACCCATTACGCCGGGCCGCTACATCACGATAGGTGTGCAAGATTCGGGCGGCGGTATAGCCCCTGAGATTGCCAATCGCATTTTCGAACCGTTTTTTACCACCCGCGCTGTAGACGAAGGCACCGGGTTGGGGCTTTCAGTTGTGCACGGCATCGCGGAGGCCCATGACGGAGTGATTACTCTAGATCCTAATGTAGAACTCGGTGCCAAATTCCAAATTTACCTCCCAGCCCATACGAAAGAAGGGGGTGCGGCAGCGTAAGCTGGCGTGACTAGAAAGGTTACCCATGACGACTGTTTTGATTGTTGATGACGAGCCGGACATCAGAGACCTGCTCCGGATCGTTCTGGAGCGCGCCGATTTTACTGTGCTCGATGTGGGTAACGGGGCAGAGGCGCTCGAACTTTGCAAAGAGAAGGCGCCGGACATTCTATTGACCGACCTCCTGATGCCAAGAATGAGTGGCGCTGACCTTTTGACAGCGCTCGCGGAGAAGGGTGTGAGCTGCAAGGTTATCGTTATGTCGGGTGGTAGCCTGGGAAGCGACCCGACAGCAGAAATGTCTAAGGTCACTAAAATGGGTGTGGATGACGTCATCGCGAAACCATTCAACCCGGCAGACGTTGTAACCGCCTGTCAAAAGGTCGCGTCTAAACTCTAGACCACCCTGTCACTGACCGTCGGACAACCACGCCGAAGTCTGCGGATGGACGCATCCTGACAGAGCCGATACAACTCTGCGCAGCATGAAACGATCCTTGTTTGATTTTTCCGGCCTACGTCAGGCCTTCGCCATCCGAAATTTTGCCCTGTACACCGCCGGCAACACCTTGTCGTTGACGGGCATGTGGGTGCAACGGCTGGCCGTCGGTTGGCTGATGTGGGAGCTGACCGAATCCGGCGCATGGCTTGGCGCCATAGCGATCGCTGAATTTTTACCGATTATGATTTTGACACCGCTTGGCGGAGTCGTTGCTGATCGGTTCAATCGATTACGCGTCTCCATGATTGCACAAGGGTTTGCCTGCCTTCAGGCGATCGCACTTTGGCTCCTAACCCTGACCGGGCATATTTCGCCAGAGAGTCTCGTCGTCTTGATGTCAATCGGCGGCATCACAAACGCGATGAACCAAGCCGCCCGCGTGACGCTTGTGGTCAACATGGTCCCCCGTGAAGTGATGTCGACGGCGATTGCGATCAGCTCCATCATTTTCAACGTTGCGCGCATTATCGGACCGGCTATTGCGGGAATTCTCATTGCGACCACAGACATTGCCTGGGCGTTTTTCGTCAATGCAGGGTCTTACGCAGCATTGATTGTGGCCATGGCGATGATCCGCATGCCTCGCGTGGAGGATAGCGTTCGGCCCACCGCGTCTTACTTCCGAGACTTGATGGAGGGAGCCCGGTTTACATTCACTCACACGGGGGTGGCCGCGATCATTGCGTTAACCGCTGTGAACTCTTTGTTTGCTCGGCCCTTGATCGACTTGCTTCCGGGCTTTGCCGGTGAGGTCTTCGAAAGCGGACCACAGGGCCTCGCGATCTTGACCTCGGCCATGGGGGTGGGTGCCATTTGTGCGTCTATCTGGCTGGCCCAACGGGGCCGATTAACCGGGCTGACGAATATCGTGTTTATCGGCGTTATGATTAACGGCGCAGCTGTTTCAGTCTTTGCCATGTCGACCAATATTTGGACAGGTGCGTTGCTCCTGGCTGTGTCCGGCTTCACACAAGCCTGCACCGGCACCGGCACACAAACGCTGATTCAATCGTCCGTCACTGATCGATTGCGTGGCAGAGTGATGAGCGTCTGGCTGGTGATTGGACGCGGCGGACCGGCATTAGGTGCAATGATCATGGGAACCACAGCAGAGCTGTTTGGCTTCGGACCACCCCTTCTAACGGGTGCGCTCGTGACGTTCTTCGCGGCAGCTTATGTTTTGCCTAGACGGTCTAAGATTGGGCAGGCGCTAGAACGCACGACTTTAGACTAATCTTTATACCGGGATCGACCCGGCTACCGTCGTCCGATTCATATGGCGAATGCTATCGGCGGGATAGGGTGTAGCGTGGTGCATCAAGCAGCGGTTATCCCAAAACACGAGATCACGGACATGCCACTTATGCCTATAAACAACGGCATCATCAGTTGCGTACCCAAACAGGGCATCAAGCAATTTCTGGCTTTCGCCCTCGTCCATATCAACGATCCGGTCTGTGAAACCTGGGTTTACATAAAGCGCCTTTCGACCCGTATCGGGATGCGTCCGCACAATAGGATGGACAGCACCAACCAACTGTTTCTTTTGTTCTTCGGTCAACGGTTTTCGGGCGCTGCCATCTTCTGTCTGAATCTGTGTGTAATTGAAGCGATGATGCGCTTTTAGACCGGCAACGCGATCTTTGAGATCTTGCGGTAAATTGTCATAAGCCCGGTACTGACTTGCAAACAACGTGTCACCTCCATCAGGAGGAACCTCCAAACCGTAGAGCAATGACCCCATGGGTGGGACCGCCTCGTAGCTGACGTCCGTGTGCCAATACCGGCCAGCATCTTCAATCCCCACGGGCTCACCATTTTCGTCCTTCTTATTTGAGACGACCAAAAGTTCAGGGTAACCAGGCAAAAGGTATTGAGTGAGAATGTGACCGTTGATATCTCCCCAGCGTTTGGAGAATGCTGTGTGTTGATCTGGCGTTAGGTGTTGGTCACGAAAGATCAAAACCGAGTGAGCATTGAAAGCAGAGCGCACCGCTTGGAACTGTTCCGGGTCCATGCCGCCGCCGCAGTCTAGGCCAACAACTTCAGCGCCACAGACATCTGAGAGAGAGTTAATTTGCATAGCTTACCTTAGGCGTGGATTGAGAGCGTCACGCAGCCAATCTCCAAGCAAGTTCACAGACAGAGCAAGCATAACAAGGGCCAACGAAGGAAACAGTGTAATCCACCATTCGCCAGAAAACAGGTAATCATTGCCAATGCGGATCAATGTACCAAGAGACGGTGTTGTCGGCGGCATGCCAACCCCCAGAAAGCTCAACGTCGCTTCCGCAATAATGGCCAGCGCCAGACCCAATGTCGCAAGCACAAGAACAGACGTCATGACGTTTGGCAGAATATGGCCGAAGACGATTGCAACAGAAGACGCCCCGCTTAGTTTCGCTTGTGCCACATAGCCCGATTGTTTTTGAACGAGTGTCGCTGAACGCACCACACGCGCATACTGCGGCCAATCGGCAATTCCAATAGCGAAGATCAACATATAAAGGGCAATGCCGTCATGAGCCTCCGGCGACAGAACGGCCCTAGAAAGGCCATCAACCATAAGCGCGATGAGTAGGGCTGGAATCGTTAACTGAACGTCTGCCAGCCTCATCAGTAGCGTTTCCGCCCAACCGCCAGCATAACCAGCAATGAGCCCAACCGTAATGCCGAGCGTTGCCGAGAAGGCAACGGCGGACAAGCCAACGGTCAGCGATATCCGGCTGCCATAGAGAATCGCGGACCACATATCGCGTCCTTGATCATCCGTCCCGAGTATAAACGTAGAGCTCCCTTCGGTCGTCCAAGCTGGCGGCAAAAAGGAATTCATAAGTTCAAGGTTTATCGGGTCAAACGGATTCTGCGTCGCCAGCCACGGCGCAAGAAACGCGCATAGCAGAAAAGTCAGAACAAGACCTGTCGCGACTATGGCTAACGGGCTCTGGCGAAAACTGATCCATAACGCGGCACGAGGCGAAGCTGATAATACGTTAGTCATTTCGCATCTTCAGCTTTAGTTCGTAAGCGCGGATCAATGAAAACGTACAACACATCAACTGCAAGATTGATAACGACGAAAACTAGCGCCACCATAACCAAGTAGGCGGCCATAATGGGAATATCAGCAAACGCGACGGCTTGGATAAACAACAATCCAAGGCCGGGCCATTGAAATACCGTTTCCGTCACAATGGAGAACGCGACCAATTCGCCAAGCTTGAGGCCGATCACGGTGATCACGGGTAGGAGCGTATTCTTCAACGCATAAACATAGTGAATGCGACCTTGAGGAACGCCCATGGCGCGCGCCGTACGAATATAATCTGTGCCAAGCACTTCGATCATTTCAGCGCGCACAAGGCGTTGAATGAACGTCATTTGAAAAAGGCCGAGCGTGACGGCAGGAAGAATGATTGCCTTTAGACCCGCCGTCGTTAAAAAGCCAGTCGACCAAAATCCTAGAGAAACTGTTTCACCCCGACCGAAAGACGGGAGCCAACCGAGGGTCACAGAGAATAAGTAAATAAGACCTATGCCAATGACAAAGGTTGGCAATGACACTCCGATCAATGAGACCGACAACACGACACGGCTTATAAAACCCTCGCGATGAATCGCCGTATACACACCCATGGGAATACCAAGAAGCAACGAGAACAAAGCCGAGGCAATGACCAATTCAACAGTCGCAGGTAAGCGCTCAGCAATGAGCTCAGAAACCGGCCTTTGCATGCGATACGAGATGCCGAAATCAGCAGATAGAGCATTTCCCATAAAGCGGACAAACTGAACCGGTGCGGGATCGTTTAACCCAAGGCGGTCACGCAGCGCTTGCCTGTCTTCAAAAGATGCTTCCTGCCCGACAAGGTTGTTAACCGGGTCGCCGACGTAGTTGAACAGCAGGAATGCAGCCGCACTGACCAAAACCATGACCAGGGCTGCTTGACCAATACGGCGGAATAGGAAGGAAGACATAACGCGTTTGTGGCACGCCCTAGTTGCAAGTCAAGATGGGCCGACTCATTGCCGAGGCAAAGGTACGGCGACAACAAGAAGGCGTTCTGGCATCTCGGGCGCAATCGGCTCTGCGGCCAGAATATTAAAATACTGACCCAGGGTGTTTCGCCACCACCCTGCATCCTCAACAATGAGGTGAGCGTTTCGACCATCAGCAAGTGTTTTTTGAGCCAAGACGGTATCAACGATGAAAAATGCGCCGCCTTGCCCTAGTGTTTGGATATGACTGAGAACATCATCTAGACAGTCAGGCTCCACATGCTCCAGCACATCGATACAGACGGCAACATCCACAGGCGATGGTTCGGAATCTTTACCCGGCATGGCGGGGTCATATTCGGTGACGACTAATTCTGGTGCGAGAGCGAGTATTGCGGGGCGCAGAGTGCCCTTGCCACAGCCATAATCTAAGATCGTTTGCGCTTTGGTTTCTCGCGCAAGGTGAACGACGAGGGGCGCAATGGCATGGGCTGCCCTACCGTAGTCAGGGTTGCTACGGTGAAGCTGAAGGTTCAGGTCGCGGTATTCAGGCGATATCCGCATGTCTACTCAGCCACCCGCGCTAAACGAAATTGTGGCTGGTTGTCTGGCTGAATCGGAAGACTGAGACGGTCCTTCATAGTCCAAGCAAGTCCTTGATGATGGAGTGGGACATAGACCTCTGCCGCTTTCAGCCGCAACCACGCCGTGTTGATCATCTCGTCACGTTTAACGAGATCCGTTTCAATAGCAATATCATCGATCATCGTGAAAAGCTCAGGGTCATGAAGGCCCGTGCGATTCCAGGCGCGATCAGGCATGGCCAGAAAATCTAAATGGTAGTGACTGTCCATGGTTCCAGAGCCCCAGCCAAGCAAATAGAAATCTGATTCATTATTTTGAATTTTAGGAAAATGCAGAACCTTCGTCTTTGCATCAAGGCGAACTGTAATTCCGATACGCGCTAACATTCCGACCACCGCTTGACAAATAGCTTCGTCATTCATGTAACGATCGTTGGTGCAGTCCAATGTGACAGAAAAACCGCCGGCATATCCAGCGTCGGCCAACAGAGCGCGAGCAGCCGCTGGATCGAGTTTCGGGAGAGCATCGATTTCCTCGGTATAGCCGCCAATACCAGGCGACAGAAGCATCCCCGCGGGTTCGGCCACGCCACGCATAATGCGCTGCACGATGGCATTGCGATCGACGGCCATATTCATGGCTTGGCGCACGCGAAGATCAGAGAACGGGTTTTTGCCTTTAATATTGGACGACCGCAACTCTACCCGCCCCGTATCAAGCCCCATAAAAATGGCGCGAACTTCAGGGGTGGATTGCACAGCGAGACCCGGGGTTCTGCGAATGCGAGCCAAATCCTGAACAGGTGTATCGAGAACGAAATCCAGTTCGCCCGACAGCAGGGCCGCAACACGTGTCGCTGCATTTGAGACTGGCGTGAAAATAATACGGTCGACATTATGGGGTTCGTCTTCTTGAAGACCCCACCACTGAGGGTTCTTAGTCAGCACCGTTCTGACGTCGGGCTCACGTAGGTTTAAAATAAAAGGCCCCGTGCCATTCGTGTGACGCACCGCGTAGGTTTCTTCCCCTGACGCAACATCTTGCGGCCCAGTGACGTTGTTTTCTTCGGCCCAGCCACGGGACATAATATAGATGTCAGTGATCTGCTGAGGCAAAATAGGGTTCGGCCCTTCGGTCGTGATCCGCACTGTAAAATCATCGACAGCAACAGCCTCACGGACCGTGCCAATAATATCTTTCAGGTCGGAGGTCGGCATTAACGCGCGAGTAAAAGAGAACACCACGTCATCAGCCGTGAACAGTCGACCATCATGAAAGGTCACGCCCTGCCGCAGAACGAATTCCCATACGGTGGGGTCTGCCGTTAGCCCCCAAGACAGAGCTAAGCCGGGCTGAAGCGCCATCGTTTCGTCGCGATGAACCAGAGGTTCATAAATTTGTTTCGCTGTAGCGAGAGTCATGCCCTCATTCTGGGCATGGGGATCAAGGGTGATCGCATCGCCTTGGGCTGACCACCGCACGGTATTTTCCGCAAGCACGGTGCTGCCAAACACACTCATCAGAACAAAAACTAGAGTAATAAAACGCATAGTCATAAGGATCGTTCAGTCATCATCGTTGTTCAAAAAATTCTATCCGTGCGCCATTTGGCGCTTTTAGCGCCATTATTTTCACAGGCCCATAAGGGGGCAGAGAGAAAGCCGAAACAGGCGCGTGGATCGGATATCCCGCTTCTTCGATCCGGCGCGCCATACCCTCAATATCATCAACGGGCACGCGGGTCGTCAGCACGCCAAGGTTTGGGGGGTCGCTGCGTTCACTGAAGTCCCTGCCCGTTAGCCCTTCAGCTTTCAGGATTTGCAACGAGCCATTGCGGTCTGACTCACTATTCGCAAAGGCTGCAAATTTACGCGGCAAGGTGCTGGCAAGATTGAGCGGAATGGCTGTGGGGTTTAGACCCGGCGGAGGGGTCACAGACTCACCGCTGAGATGAACCGTCCACCCCAATACATCGGCAAAGAATTTTTCGTTAGCCGCATAGTCAGAGACAATAAGCGCTGTGTTAAATGGCCAACTCATACCGCTTTCCGACCCGGCAGCGGCTTTGTCGTAAGGGGGCGCGTTGCGCTGCATCAAGACCAAAGCCTCGCCATTGGGGCCGCGGGCAATGGCCTCGGTAATATCAAACACCTGAAGCGTGTAATTGACTGGATCGGTATAGCCCTGCCAACCGCGCGCACGGAGTTGTTCAAATACAGACTCAACATCACTGACATAAACATAGAGGTCAAAGTAACCACCGTGATCCCACGGCATACCGGAAGACCGAATTTGCACCTGAGGCACGCCATAAATTTTGACGAGCCGGACAAGCCCACGGTTGCCCTTTCCCTTGCGTAAGACAACTTGGTGCATAGGTGTTTGAGAAGGGAGTCCCCAAAACTCTGCGAGTCCCGGCTCAACCGGGCCATCACACAAGACTTCAAATCCGCCGACCGTTTGCCAGGTTTCATTGGCCGCATCGAGATCGTCGACACTGATCACCGCCTCTTGGAAGCCTGTAACACCCACAGACGAGAGGTCATCTACAGTGCAGGCCGCCTGGACCGATCCAGAAGCAAGACATATCACCAGGATAGATAGAAGTCTCATGGGGTCTCCTTCGCCCTAAGTGTGGTATCTGGCAAAATTCACGATAGAGCATGCCTTATTTGCGCCATATATAATGTCAAATATTTTCGCATCTCTTAGGGACTCTTAAACGTTGGGTAGGGTATAAGCGGGACAGGGTAGGATGACACATTACGATCATCCGAAAAGGACGTTCTCATGATTGGACGGCGCGTTTCAGCAGGCCTTGGGCTTGTTCTGCTTAGTTTATCCACGTCTAGCTTCGCACAAACTTTTAACTCCGACTCTTTATCTGAAATCAGAAACCGAATCACTGCGCGTGGTCAGGCGACAGTTCTGGTTCAAATGGATGTGGAACCGTCGGTAGAACGCTCGCGCGAAGGGTCGACTGCACACTCTCTCGACACTATAGCGCCTCGCGATAGATTAAACCGTGTCCGCGAAGGCATCGCATCGCGACGGTCGGGCCTAGAAAGCTCTATGGCCTCCCGCGGCATCCGCATGCAGCGCACCTATAAAAACCTACCGTTCTTTGTCACGACCGTTGATGAAGCGGGCCTAGAGGTGTTGCTGCGTGAGCCTGGCATCACGTCCATCACGTTAAACAAAGCCCGCGCCACAAATCGAGATGTCATCCGGAAAATGATCGTTTCGGATAGTGAGCTTGCAGCATCGGGCTCAACCGCAGCGACGGCAGACCAAGTCGCCATCGAAAGAGTCCAGCGTGGTGTTGTGGCATCACCCTCATCCGGCAACTCACCTAGCGCGGCCGCAAAAACGCTGCTCGATACCTCGGTCACCTACATTGACGCCAATGAGGCCTATGATCAGGGCATTATTGGAACCGGACAAGTAATTGCTATTCTTGATGATGGCATTGATGCCGGCCACGACATGTTCGCAGGAAAAATTGTAGCCGAAGCGTGTTTCTCGGACACCTTTGATAGTGTCGATGAGTCACTTTGTGCGAACGGCAATGACAGCCAGACCGGAACGGGATCAGCCAGCTTATGTCCTTCAGGCACAACCGTATGCCAGCATGGATCTCATGTCGCCGGCATAGCCGCCGGCAACGACACCACAGGGCCAACAACCCGCCGCGGGGTCGCTTACGGTGCCAATCTCATTCCCATTCAGGTTTTCACGCGGGTCAATGATAGCGAAGCATGTGATGGCGAAGAGTCCTGCGAGCTCTCTTATGATTCATCGAGTCTGGCAGCGCTCAACCATGTTATCGATCTCACTGATACAATGACCATTGCAGCCGCAAATATGAGTCTTGGGGCAGAACTGACCGACACGCCATGCGATAATAATATTCATAAAACGGCCATCGATACTCTGCGCAGCCTGGGCGTACTCACAGCCATAGCCGCAGGCAACGCAGAAGCAGTTGGAGAAGTAGAAAACCCTGGATGCATTTCGACGGCCATCACGGTGAGCTCGGTCATTATTACTGTGCCTGATAACACCGTAAATCATGCTGATATGGTGGACGTTCTGGCGCCCGGTGTCCAAATACGCTCCGCCGTTCCCAACAACAGCTATGCCGTTTTTTCTGGAACCTCAATGGCGACCCCACATGTGGCCGGAGCTATTGCCCTCTTAAAATCAGCCAACACCACCGCCACCGCAGACGAAATTGAATTTGCACTAGAGAGCACGGGCACAGCGACCAGCCTATCAACGTGGAGTTGGACGACGCCACTCATTGATGTTGGCGCGGCCTTGGATGCATTAGGTAGCGGCGCCACAAGCACCGTGTCTGGCCGTGTCGTTGCCGGTGTTTTCGGATCAAATCGGACGAAAGCACAAAGCAACATTCGGTTTTACAACTCCAGCGTTGGCGCTGGCTCTGTGGTCGCGGACGTTGTTGACGACTTGACCGGTGAAATAGTGGGCCGGTTCACTCGCTCCATTCCTGCTGGAGCTTCCGTTCAATTTAGCATGGAGACCATCGAGAACGATGCCTCTCCCCAAATCACACCAGCGGCAGGCGATACACAAAGCTACACCCTGCACGCAGACGCCACGTTTAGTGGTTACGTTCAGCACGTATTGTGGAATCCGGAAGGCGGGTCACTGACCAATTATTCTGGCTGCGGTAATGGCTTGGCCAACTCGGTCCAAGATATCGGCAATGTGCACACATCCATCATCAACGGCTATCCAAGCTATCTCCTCGTCTATAATTCTGGATCATCGGCTGCCAAACCCACGTTCGTGGTTAAGGACGCCCGAGATGGTTCGAGTTTAGGTAATTTCAGTCTGACGTCCGATATAGCCCCGAACACCTCCAGTTTCGTTTTTGTGAGCGATCTCGTTGAGTTTTTTGGTGGGACGCCAGATAGCACCCAATTCCATTTGAACCTGGAAATGCAAAGCAGCTTCACAGGGTTTGCTCAGCACATCGTTGACAACCAAACCGGTGGCGTATTGACCAACATGACCGCAAAGTGTGATTTGTAGCTCGGATACTCGGCGTCACGGTCCTTGGACATAACGCAAATAACCTTTCATACTTATCTAAACGACATCGGTAACGGGGCTACCCTCAGTGGTGCAAAATCAAGTGAGTGAGAATTCGGGTCTGGTATCCGTCATTATTCCGTTATTCAACGAAGGCGATAACGTCACGCCCCTCTGTGAGGCTTTAACTCCCGCGTTAGATGCCTTGGATCGCCCCTACGAGGTAATCTTTGTTGATGATGGATCAACGGATGACACGGCCGAAAAACTATCTGGCATAGCGACGGACAACGCCCGCTTTAAGGTCCTGCATTTCAAGCGTAATGCCGGACAGACACCAGCCATGATGGCTGGCATCGACCATGCCAAGGGCGATGTTATCGTGCCCATGGATGGCGACCTACAGAACGACCCAGCTGATATTGGTAAGCTACTCAAAAAACTGGACGAAGGTTTTGGTGTTGTCTCCGGCTGGCGTAAGGATCGCCAGGACACATTTTGGTCACGCGTTCTCCCGTCCCGTATTGCCAACTGGATCATTTCCTGGGTCTCAGGCGTACGCTTGAAAGACTACGGCTGTACTCTTAAGGCCTACCGCCGCGATGTTTTGGAAGACTTCCGTCTCTACGGCGAAATGCATCGCTTCGTCCCAATTTATGCCCATTGGCAAGGCGCGAAGATTGCGGAAATAGCAGTCAGCCATCGCGCCCGAGAGAGAGGGGTCTCTAAATACGGACTCAGTCGCATTTTCAAGGTTCTTCTCGATCTGTTGGTCGTCAAGTTCCTAACCCAATACGAAGCGAAACCGATTTATATCTTCGGAACCGTTGGATTTAGTTTTTTTGGAATCTCGTTTGTCGCTGGTCTGTGGGCGCTGTACCTGAAGTGGTTTGAGAACACGTCGTTCGTTGAAACACCGCTGCCCCTATTATTCACGTTGGGATTCATCACGGGCGTGATGTGCATTCTCATGGGGCTACTCGCCGAGGTCATGGTTCGTGTTTACTTCGAATCTCAAGGCAAGCGGCAATATACTGTGCGCCACAGCATAAACATGGACGACAATCCGTGACATTAAACCGTCATCGCTTATGTGTGGCCTAGCTGGATTCGTCGGCAGCGGCGACGAAGACGTACTGCGCTCGATGACAGCGGCATTAGTTCATCGCGGGCCTGATGGCGAAGGATATTATCGCGACCATCACGCCCCGGTTTACCTGGGCCATCGCCGCCTCATTGTTCTAGACCCATCCGGCGGCCCACAGCCAATGTGGGATTCTGAAGGCACCGTGGCTGTTGTTTTCAATGGCCTGATCTACAACCACCGCGCCCTCCGTGCAGAACTTGAGAAACTCGGCCACCATTTCACATCGAACCACGCAGATACGGAAGTCTTGGTGCATGGCTGGAAAGAATGGGGTTGCGATCTGTTCATTCGAATCGACGGCATGTTCGCCCTCGCAATTTACGATCGAAACAAAAGCACCGTCACATTGGCCCGAGACCGCTTTGGGGAAAAACCACTTTATTATGCGGATCTATCAGATGCCTTTGTTTTTGGTTCAGAACTCACCGCGGTACTGGAACACCCTTCCTTAAAACAGGCTAGCGTTTCAAAAATTGGTCTTCAGAAATTTTTTGCTCATGGTTTTTTTCCCGCGCCACACACACCCTACGAAGGCGTTTCAAAACTCCTACCGGGCGAACATCTTACCGTCGATGCAAAGACTCTATCCGTGCAAACAGATACGTACTGGCGATTTTCTCTCGACGGCCAAAACACACTTCCTGGAACTCCAGACGACTGGGCTTCAGAGTTAGAGTCTGCGTTAAGCGACGCCGTAACGTCGCGTTTGGACTCTGATGTGCCACTAGGACTGTTTTTGTCTGGGGGCGTTGACTCCAGCGCCATCCTGTCGTGCGCCGCAGACGTAAGACAGCCCTCAACCTTAGACACGTTTTCTATCGGATTTAGGGAAACCAGTTTTGATGAATCGCCATGGGCCGAAGAGATGGCATTGCGCGTCGGCAGCACCCACCATGTAGAAATATGCGACCTAGACGCCGCTCAGAGTAGCCTCGCCCCGTTGTTGTCAAAGCTCGATGAACCGCAAGGCGACCCATCAATATTGCCAACACACCTTCTCTGTGCTTTTGCACGCAAACACGTGACCGTGGCGCTATCCGGTGACGGTGGTGACGAACTATTCGCCGGCTACGACCCATTTAGGATTCTCAACCGAGCCGCCCTATACGACAAAGCCGTGCCACAGCCTGTACACGACGCAATAAAACATATCGCCAGTTGGCTCCCGCGCTCTGATGCCAATATGAGTTTTGATTTCGTGCTGAACCGCGGACTACGCGGATTGAAACACCCAAGAAGCCAATGGAACCCACGTTGGCTAGGGGCCTTAAGCCCTGAAGACATCAGCGACCTCTTTCGTGAACCGGTCGCGGCCGAAGCCCTATACAGCGAAGCCATTGCAGCATGGGAAAGTTGCCCAAGCCCACACCTTGTCGACAAGACACTCGATTTTTACACCCGTTACTATTTGCCAGATGGAATTCTGACTAAAACGGATAGGGCGAGCATGGCCGTCGGCCTTGAAGTGCGAAGCCCTTTTCTTGCAAACGGCGTCGCGGATTTTGCTCAACGCCTGCCATGGCAAGCCAAGTTAAAGGGACGCGCGACAAAGTGGATTCTGAAGCGCGCTCTTAAAGAAAGACTCCCTGGTGATATTTTAAATCGTAAAAAGAAAGGGTTTGGAATTCCGTTATCACGATGGCTACGCAGCATGGATCCACCCGATACGACGGTTCCACACACCGATGCTTCTTGGCTAAAGGGCCGCTGGACCGGCCATACGTCTAGTGGGCGTGATGACCGCTCCGCCTTATGGTGTTGGATGGCGTTGTCTCATGGCCTAAAAGCTTCAGCATGATCAATGCAGACAGCATATCCACGCCAGACTGCCTCATAACCGACGAGGCCTTTTCCCGCGTTCGTGAAAGTCAGGGCGTCTACTTCGAGCCACTTCAAGGTCTGGATCCAGATCAATTTGCGGCAGACACACTTGATCCCGCGCGCGCGCTAGAGGCCGCCACAATCTTACAACGGGTTACCGATATAGATGGAAAACGCGTTCTAGAAATCGGCGCGGGATGCGGAGTAACACATATTGTGTGGACGAAACACTTCGGGATCGAGGGCACGGCTGTCGAACCGGAGGGCGAAGGCTTTGGGGAATCTGCCGCTATCGCGCGTGATTTAATCTCGGCAAACAATTTGGACCCATTAAAGATCGTGGGTGCAACGGGTGAAAACCTTCCCTTCGACGACGATCACTTTGATATTGTTTATTCGTCAAATGTTCTCGAGCATACAGCCGAGCCTGCCAAAGTTTTGCGGGAAGCGATTCGGGTTGTTAAGCCGGGAGGCATCGTTCAGATCGTTTGCCCGAATTATTTTTCATACTTCGACGGACACTACGCAGCCTTCCACCCACCAATTTTTTCTAATCGGTTCTTTTGCTGGTGGATGAAAACCGTATACGGCAAGGACCCAGCTTTCGCTGCCACCATTCGGACGGAGGTTAACCCTGTTTGGGCTCGTCGAGCACTTATTGAGATCGCGGAATCAACACCGCTGGAGATTATAGGCCTGGGTCAGGATGTCTTTCGTGAACGCATGGGGGATGCCGCCGTGGGGCGCTGGATGGCGCTGGGAAAAGTTGGTCGGCTTGTGAAACTTGTAGCAACACTAAAACTCAATCATTTAGCGGCAAGCATCATCATCGCCCTGCAAGGCTGGACGCCATTGATTATAACGGTGAGAAAACAGTCTTAGTCGTTTAGGTGAACCGGCTTGCGGTTCAAGAACGAATTAAGATTCTGGGGAGACCAAATCAATTTCGGTTTCCGCAACAACCCGGTGATGGCCAATCGCGCCGCCCCGAATCCGATATTGCAGCGTCGTGCCATCAGGTGGCAGCAACTGCATGATTTCGTAATTTTCTTTCGGAGCATCAGGATCAGCAACGCGCGTCGTCATTCTGATTGACGGCGCATCAAACTTTACGTGTTGCCCAACTTTAAATTTGTGATGACTCACAAGATATCTCCTTCGAAAGAGCAAAGAGCAAGCTCAATGCGAGGCCAGGATAACTGCAGATTGCAGCGCGGCCCAACAGAGTGCGCTCCTTACTAAATAAATAAGGTGACTGCCGGCTCGGCGAGTCACCTTAGGTGATCATGAAGATCGACTTGTACAGTGATGTGGCCGCGCAGTCGAGGAAAGGTTTGTATCAACGACTATCGCCAACAAAACGAATCGCCTAGCCATTAGCTTTTTCGCCCAGTGAAATCAGCTAAAGCGCCAAGCAAAGCGCCAAATAACGTGTACCCCAGTAAAGCAAATGAGAGGGCGACAGCATCTGCCGGCGCGACTCCCACAAAGCCAAGCAAAATTACCAGCCCACCTTCACGCAAGCCGACTCCGGCCACGGTCACCGGCAACAACAGCACGAGAGACACCAGGCCAACGACCGCAATCCAGGCCGGGAATGACAAACTTATGCCAATTCCTGTTCCGATATAGGCGACGACAATGACCGCAAGTAGCTGAAACGCGATCCCAGTAAAAAGCGATGCAAACAAGGGGCCCCAATCCTGGGCTGAGGCGCGCCATGCACGGAGAAATCGACCAAGAGCATTATCGAGCAGACTGGGAACACTGGGCATAACAATTGGCAATAGAAGCGCTAGCACAAGACCGGCCAAAAGAGCGAAGGATAGCGCTGGAAAAGCGTCTGGAAAGCCGCTCGGATCAATCAAAAGCGCCACGCCAGTAATAAGGACCAAAGCCGCCAGGCCAGTAATCTTATCCACCACCACCGCCGCAACAACCGTGGCACCATCATCACCTGGCCGAACCAAACGGAAGGCCTTCATGGCATCCCCCAGCAATTGCCCCGGCAATACGGTGCCATAGAAGAGAGCAACAAAGGTGTAGCGAACCAGATCAGCCAGCGGTCGATCGGTCATCAGCATCTGTAATTTTAGGCCATTGAGAGCATGCGCGAGGACATAAAGGCCCGCAGCGACGATGAGGGTTTCTGCGGTTAATCGACCCAAGGCCTCCCCAACCGCAGCCAAATCGAGCCGCCGCAGAATGAAAATTAGCAACCCAGCACTAACGGCTACTTTAGTCACAAAAACGAGTGAGCGGTTTGACCACATCTTGTCGACAACCTTCGGGTTAGACGGTTCGCGCTTGAGAAAGTCGGGTATAGTCTGCTACTTCCGCCGCGACAACGCTTCGCGTCTTAACGCTTAACCACAGAAGAGCCATGTCCGCGCCGCGACCTCCAAGCTTTCTCTTTCTGAACTACGAGTATCCGCCGGTCGGCGGTGGTGGCGGCAATGCCACGCAACACATCGGCCGTGCCCTGGTGAAACGGGGTGCAAAGGTTACGGTTCTGACAGCAGCGCAGGGCAGTCTGCCACGCCGAGATAATGACAGAGGCGTTCAGGTCTACCGGATTTGGGCCGCGAGACGGCGGCAAGACCGCTGTTCAATTCCAGAAATGCTGATGTTTATGGCGCACGCCCTATTCATCGCGCCTGGACTAGCCCGTCAGGTCAAGGCCGACTCAGCGTTAGTGTTTTTCGGAATGCCGACAGGCCCTATTGGTTGGTGGCTTAAAAAAGTGACGGGCCTTCCTTACGTCGTATCCTTACAGGGCGGCGATGTTCCAGGCTTTATGGGCGAGGAAATGGCGTTGTATCATCGCCTAAGTGGGCCAGTTATCTCACAGGTCTGGGATTCGGCCCACGCCACCGTCGCCAATTCTAATGGCCTTGCAGCTCTAGCGCAGCGCCATGCCCCAGACATCGACATTGATATGATCCCGGCTGGCGCCGACCTCGACGCCGTGACACCACCGACACACCCAACTTTAGAAGGGCCCTTGAGACTTCTTTTTGTTGGACGACTGGTCAATCAAAAGGGCTTAGACGTGCTGTTCAAGGCTCTCGCCACGATGAAGGATCATACAGATTGGACCCTGACGATTGCGGGAGAAGGCCCCCTTAAGGATGAGCTGGCGCTAGCCTCTCACAAACTTGGACTGAGTGATCGAGTAGTTTTCAGAGGCTGGCTCGAGCGTGACCACTTACCTGCTGTTTACGAACAGGCGGACGTCTTCGTTCTCCCATCCCGTGACGAAGGCATGCCAAACGCAATGCTTGAGGCCATGGCCGCAGGGCTCCCCGTGATCGGCAGCAAAGTCGCCGGTCTAGATGAAGTTGTAATCAATGATGAGACGGGCCTTTTAGTCCCAGTCGAAGACGCCGATGGACTGGCCCACGCCTTGCGAACCGTAATTGAAGATCGTGATTATACGTTCAAGCTTGGACAAGCTGCGCGAGAACGCGTTGTCGCGCAGTTCGGCTGGACTCATGCGGCGGACTCCTACCTAACCCTCCTGTGCGAGGCTGCAGGTATCGAGGAGCCGACCATCGCTGATGATGGCGATGCCCCATGACAGCAAATCCAATAAGCGCGGAAGCCTATGACGACTTATGGGCCGCGGGCTGGGACGATACTCGGCTCTATGGTCCAATGGCGCGCCATAGCCGCCGGTTATTCAGACTCTTGGCTGCAGATCTATCACCCAAGTCCATTCTCGACGTAGGGTGTGGGGAAGGGTCTTTGTTAAGCACGCTTATGACAGAGCATGTTGGAGCAAAGGGGACGGGCCTCGAAGTCTCGGATCACGCCATCGCCTTAGCACAGCGCGTCACACCTACAGCCACCTTCAAAAACTGTGACGTTGCGACCAACGCTTTGGATGAGAGTTTTGATCTCGTCGTCTCAGCAGATGTGGTGGAGCATATCGCTGATGACGTCACCGCGATTAAGAACATGGCCGCTATGACGGCACCCGGTGGCCGACTCATTATTTCGACATTGCAAGGCCGAATGAGAAATTTCGAGCGACAGGTCGGACATGTTCGAAACTACGAACTGGGCGAGTTGGAGGAAAAAATACGCTCCGCCGGCCTAACCATTGAGCACGTTGTCGCCTGGGGGTGGCCATTCTATTCTCCCCTGTACCGCGACCTTCTCGACGTCATGGATAACAAGGGCACGATGGGTCGGTTCGGCTTGGTTCGAAAAACCATATGTCATGCGCTCTATGCTCTGTTTATGCTGAATCGCTCGACCAAAGGTGACTACATTTTTGTGCGAGCAGTGAAAGACACCTAACTGCGCCCAATGTCACGCAAGCCGGTTTAATTTTTTACATGGGTAGGCGACATGGATATCCCAGTACTTGAAACCGAACGCCTCATTTTGCGCGCGTTCAAAGCTGATGACATTGACGCCTACGCAGCAATGGTTGCTGACACCGATGTCAGCAAATTCATAAGTTTGGGCGGCAAGCCCATGGGCAGACTTGAGGCTTGGCGATCGATGGCCATGCAACTCGGTCATTGGCAGCTACGCGGTTTTGGTCAATGGGCCGTAGAAGAAAAATCGACGGGCCTCTTTGCCGGACGACTTGGTTTGTATTACCCAGAAACGTGGCCAGCACGAGAAATTGGTTACGCCTTGGCCCGAGACCATTGGGGAAAAGGATACGCCTCTGAGGGAGCCGCCGCCGCCAGGGATTTTGCCTTCGAAACACTCGGCTGGGACGACATCATTTCAATTATCAGCCCGGCCAACACGCGCTCTCACGCGGTCGCCAAGCGTCTGGGGGAAACGTTCAGAGAAGAGTTCAGTTTTCAGGGTATGGCATTGCATATCTACGGCCTGACGCGCGCTGAATGGGAAATACTGGACCGCTAAATGATGAATAAGTTCGATCCACACCTCCGTTTCCCAGGCACACTTAATTTCAGAGACATGGGGGACCACCAAACGGCCGGGGGCGGACGGGTTCGATCTAGGCGTCTCTTTCGGTCTGGCCATCTGGCCGACACGGAGCCCTCTTCTCAGTCAGATATAACGACGTTGGGTATCAGCCTGGTTTGTGATTTCCGCATCGAAGACGAACGAAACGAGCAACCCAATCAATATCATGTCAACTGGAAGCCAAAATTTGCTCACCTGCCCATATGGCCGGTCGTTACACCAGGGATAGACAACACGGTCGCGCGCCTGATGTCTGGAGAGATCGACATCGACGGGGCTATGAAAGATCAAACGGGCGCGTATCGAGAATTTGTGCGCGAGCAGAACTCGCAATTCGCAGGCATGTTTGCAGCCATTCTGGACGCCGAACATCCTTCTATTTTATTGCATTGCTCTGCCGGTAAGGATCGCACGGGTATTGCCGCCGCCTTGTTACTCACGGCGTTAGGTGTCGAACCTATAGACGTACGGCGCGATTATCTCCTCACATCTGAGGGACACGGCGCACGTGCTCAAACTCAATTTTACATCGATAAATACTGGGCCGCGTACAAGAACGAACCCAATTGCACACAAGAAGACTTGCACCGCCTCTTTTCCGTTCAATCAGAAAAGATAGACGCTGCATTCGATGAAATGAGAACTATTTCGGGGTCTATCGAGCACTACCTGGGTGGCGCCTTGGCGCTAACAGATAACTCTATTGCGGAACTTAAACGTCGCTACGTCGCGCCGCTTTAGCTTTTTTTCAAAACTGCTGCGTAGAAACCGTCGATGCCACCGCGCTGATGCCAATAATACGGCAGGGTCCGAAGCGCACCGACCGAATCAATCCAATTTGAATCGATGCCAAGAGGTGCCGGGTCAATGGGTTGTCGCGACAAGCCAGAATCTTTGAGGACCGCATCAACAACACCTGGGCCTTCTTCAGGTTCCAACGAACACACCGCGTAGACGAGCACGCCACCCGGTGCAAGGAACGTCGCCGCCCGTTCTAGTAACGCTCTTTGTGTTTCAGGGTAGGCCAAGACATCGCGCCGTTTCTTAAGGTACCCCAAATCAGGATGGCGCCGGAGCGTGCCGGTTGCTGAGCATGGCGCATCAAGCAACAACGCATCGAAAGGCTCGGGTGGCGTCCATCGCATGACGTCAGCGTGCACGATGTCTGCGGACAGCGACATCCGATCTAGATTCTCCTGCACACGCTCCAGTCGTTTCTCAGAGGAATCTATTGAGGTCACCGCGCAGCCAGCCGCCGCCAACTGAAGCGTTTTACCGCCAGGGGCAGAACACAGATCAGCAACACGTGACCCTGCTGACGACCGCGCCGCTTGCATGAGAATTTGTGCAGGCAACGCGGCAGCGGCATCTTGCACCCACCACGATCCGTCAGCAAAACCTGGGAGTTCTTGGACAAGGCCGGACTCTGTTCTACGCAACGACCCAGTTGGCAAAGCTTCAGCACCGAGGTCTTCTGCCCACGTCTTTGAAACGGATGGGCCTTTCAATGTGATGTCGAGGGGCGCTTCTGTAAGGTGCGCTTCGCCGATGCGATGGGCCACAGTTTCGCTGTAGGCTTTTGTCCAGCCATCCCACAACCAACCAGGCGTATTGAGGCGCGGCCAATTTTGATCGGCGATGATGTCTTTGCCCGTCGCCGCAACCTTGCGCAGCACAGCGTTGGCCAAGCCAGATAAACGAGGCTGTCGAATACGTTTCACAAGGCCAACAGACGTATCGACGGCAGCGTGAGGTGCGGTTTCGAGAAACAAAATCTGCGCAGTCCCCAAACGCAATATGTCCTCAACCTGGGCCGGAGGTGTGCGCGTCGTAAATTTTTTGAGTACAGCGTCAATTTGACCCAACCGCCGCAACGTCGTGGCAACAAGGTGTCGGACGAAAGCACGGTCGCGCGGCTCTAGCTTCCCGGCAATCTTCTGAAAGCGTTTATCGATCGCTTTCCCTTCGCGCACAGCACCGCTGAGAAGTGTCAGCGCAGCGGCACGTGACGCAAGGGTGTCCGTTTTATCATTTGAGTCCGAGTGACGCTGACTCATGCTGTTGTATCAGTCATCCGGTAGATTCAAGTCTGTTGGTAAAACCGCAAATCGGTCTAGCCACGCATCAGACGAAGGGCCCTCAGCGTTGGTTGAGGTGAAGACGCGTCCACTTGCATCGGCCCGGCCAGCTGCGGCAATGATAACCGTCGCCATGTCTTCGCGGCCGATAAACATGCCGCTTTCGTACTCACTGCGGGGAATCAAGCTAATAGCCTTTTCACCGCCCGGACTGTCATCAATCCCGGCAGGCCCGACAACAACGTATTCCAAGCCAGAGTCCACCAATACCTGTTCAGCCTTACCCTTCCAGATCAAAACATCTCCGCCGATCTTATTGAGGAAGTGGTCCTTCACGCCTGAAGACGACGAGGTGATGATGACGAAGCGCGTGGCACCAGCAGCCTTGGCAGCCTTGGATAGGTTTATTGTGCCCTCGTAGTCGACTTTCTCAGAACGATTACTACCCATGGGCCATGCAGTGGCAACCGCAGAGATCACGATATCCACGCCCTCTACAGCTTTGGTTAGCGTTTCAGGCGCTGTGACATCCGCTTCGACCCAGTCGTACTGACTACCGAAATCTTCTGCCGCGTCTTCAATGTCACGACTCATAGCGCGGACATCAAGCCCGAGCTCATCCAAGCGCTTAAGAACATAGCGGCCATTTTTACCTGTTGCTCCAGCAAGCAAAATCTTTTTGCCCTGGAGATTGGCAAGAGCTTCCTCGCCAATCGAGGCTTGTTCAGCCTGCGCCGCAAGAGGGGCCAACATCAGTGTGATCGCGAGTAGAATTAACCGCATATGTATCTCCATGAAAATCTTCGAGTGGGTTGTAAGCGTTTAGGCTTTGTCTAGGAAGCCCCGAATCAATAGGGCGGCTTCCGCCGTTTTGAGATCAAGGAACCCATGGCTCCATCCAGGAAGATCTTGGATATGACTGTCTGGATGCACCATTAAACCGTTGGCGCGGGCCGTTGCGTCCCAAACGTCATCTTCAGGACGCAGGATTAAAATTGGGTTCGTCACTTTGGACAGCGACATAGCGCTGTCATAAGCGAAAGCTGCGTTATGACCCCACCAGGAAATAGCTGGGTTTAAGAGCTTCGCCCAGAACACCCGCCCGATATCATCTAGGGAACGGCCGGTCATGCTCCAGCGCACCGCAGATTGCCACCAAGCTTGGACATGAGAGCCATCTTCACTAAGAGGCTCAGGACCGTATTCCTGTTTCACCTGAGCCAGCTCGTCGTCTGTGTACAGGGGGGCTGACACCATCACAACGCGATTCACAAGGGTCGGGTTTTGAAGAGCCGTCTCTAGGACGATCTTCGAGCCGGTGTGATAACCCATCACATCAACAGAGCTCAGATTCAGCGCTTTCATTAAATCCGTGGCAGCGCCCGCATAGTCTGAAATTTGCGGCGGGGCGTGCGGCGGGGCGTGCGGCGGATCGGACTCGCCGAAGCCAGGGGTGTCCATCGCGATGGTCAAGCGGTCCCGGCCCATTTCACTGAGAAAAGCTTCATAGATGATGCTGGAGTACGGACTCATATGGAAGCAAAGCAACGGCAGCTTTGACGGCTCGGACTCTGGTTGAGCTACACGATAATGAATCTGACCAAAGCGACCATCCACATATCCTTTGCGAACAGAAACACCCGTCATACTGAGCGCTCCCCGCCCGGAGCATCAAGAAATTCACGGATAATTTCACAAGCTTTATCCGTATGAAGATCAAGATAACCATGCCCCCAGTCCGGCAGCTCGAGAATGCGGCCGTTCTGCATCACGCCCTCAGCACGGCGGGATTGTTCGACCAGATCATCGTTCGGATTGAGTACAAGGACGGGCTGGGCGACTTCACTCAGCCTGTCTTTCATTGGAAAATCAAAAGCGGCGTTGTGACCCCACCAGGAGATATCCGGCCGGCGTAAAGCATCTGCGAATTGAACCGCGACGTGCTCTTTGGTCCACCCTGGCCCAGCCCAGTGGAGATAAGCTCTCCACTTCGCCGCAACATGGCTACCATCTTCACTGAGTTCAGGTTTACCGTAGTGATCTCGATGGGCCGCCAACTCCTCGTCTGAGAAAATCGGGGCAGAGGTTAGAACCAATTTACGAACGCGTTCGGGTTGTTGAAGAGCCAGCTCTACACAGGTTTCGGAACCCGTGTGGTAACCCATCACGTCGACCTTTTTGAGTTCCAACGCGTCCATGACATCTGCCATCGCCGCGGCATAGTCAGTGATAGACGGCTGAGAGGACGGGGGGTCGGATTCCCCAAAACCCGGTGTATCTGGCGCAACCGCGAGCCGATCAGTGCCAATTTGGCCTAAAAACGTGTTGTAAATACGGCTTGAGTTGGGACTCATGTGAAAACATAGAAGCGGGATTTGCCCCGCATCTTGCTCGGGTTGAGCAACCCGAAGGTGAATCTGGCCGAACCGGCCATCAACGTAACGGCGACGCACAGGCATAATTGAATCTATCATGGATTGACGGTCGGCTGCCGACACGCCTGGGTCAAGGGCAAAGGCAGGGTCACCGCCATCGTTCGGTCAGGGACTATATGCACCCAGAACCGTGACGAATGAAAATCCCGCGCTATGATTGCCAAATAAATTTAGTGGGAGATGCACGTGAGTCAGGATTGGGACATCATTATTATTGGGGCTGGCACGGCGGGATTACCCGCCGCTATTTTCGCCGCCGAACGTAGCGACAAGGTTTTGGTTCTAGATGCAGCGCCTGAAATTGGCGGCACCCTTCATCTCAGTTCTGGCCAAATGAGTGGAGCCGGAACACGATTGCAAAAAGAAAAAGGGTATGACGATTCCCCGGCGCAGCACATCGAAGACATCATGCGCATATCGAAAAATACAGCGGACAGAGAAATCGCAGGGCTGGCCGTTGATAACGCAGCAGAGACCTTAGACTGGCTCGAATCCATTAATTTCAGACCACTGCCCGAGCACCCCGTTAAAGGACAGGCTCACGAGCCCTATAGCGTGAACCGTTATGTTTGGGGCGAAGCTATGGGGAAATCGATTCTCGCGGTGTTAAAAACACCATTTGAGAAGTTGGTCGAGAGCGGGAAGGTGACCCTAAAACTCAACACACGCGTCTCAGAACTCGTACAGAATGATCAGGGAACCGTCACGGGCGTTGTCGCGCAGTCAGAGTCGGGCTCAACCGAAACGCATACAGCTGGCGCAATTCTAATTGCCGCCGGAGGCTATGTTGCCAACGGTGCCATGTATAAAGAAATGAGTGGGCACCCTGCTTATGGAGACCATTCATACCCCTACTGCATTGGTGATGGCTTAAACCTCGGTTTGGATGCTGGTGGAACGGCGTGGGGCCACGAGAATTATCTGACGAGTTTCGGCTGCGTGATGCAGAACTATGATGTGCCAAGCAAAGTCCGGTGGCGCCAGATTCACTGGCCTGAGCGACGCACGCCTTGGGAAATTTACGTCAACGTACACGGTAAAACGCTTTATCCGCGAAGATGAGCCAAGCGTCGACGTCCGTGAACACACAATACAAGACCAGCCCGATTTACGGCACTGGATCATTTTTGACTCTGTGACATTAAACGAGGCTCCAGCGCTGTTCGCAGATGTCAGCGCGAACGACATTCGATCCGCAGCAGAAAAAGGCGAACCAATGTTTTATGTGGCCGACAGTGTTGCGGCCTTGGCAGAGAAGGCGGGGTTACCTTCCTGCGACACTCGAAGAGACAGTCGCGTCATACAACATTGGGCAAGCGTCTGAAAAAGATGAGTTTGGGCGCGAGACAATGCCACGGCCAATAACCGATGGCCCCTTCTATGCCATTCGGTCACAAGCAATGTCCGTATCCAGCACGGTCGGCCTCAAAGTAAACACCCGCCTTGAAGTCATCCGTGAAGATGGCACCCCGATCACCGGACTCTACGCGGCTGGGGAGTCCTTGGGACAGGGCGCGATGATGGGGAGTTCTTTCTGTGGCGGCATGCTGGTAACTCCAGCCCTAACCTTCGGTAAGATGCTCGGGCAACACTTACTCCCTATCGGCGACGCAGCGCGTGCTGCCGCTGAATGACAACCAAAACACAGCTTTTAGAGCATGATCTGAGACAGACGATCACATTGGAGTTTTAAAATGGGTATAGAAGTCGGGGGCCTATTCGGCCTGCTTATTCTCATCGCAGATGTCTACGCTATCGTGAAAACCGTCCAGAGTCCGGCGTCAACCGGAACAAAGGTTCTGTGGATCGTTCTCATCCTTCTCTTGCCGGTCGTAGGCCTAATTCTTTGGTTTTTACTTGGCCCTAAAGCGCCCTGAAAAAACTACGCCCACCGCCCTTTGCCGCCGCCGCTATTTGGAACTGAACCGCGTCGCACCGGAGAGGGGGAGGAACTAGGCCCACCCATAGCTTCTAGTCGCGCGATACGGTTTACCGTTTTCGGATGCGTCGAAAACAAGCTATCTGCAGCATGAGCATGCAGAGGGTTCACGATGAAGAGATGGGCAGTTGCAGGGTTGGCCTCAGCCACTGAGTTATCAACCTGCCTTGAGCCTGTTTCGAGTTTGGCCAATGCAGAGGCGAGCCAACTTGGATTGCCGCAAATTTCCGCACCGTCTTTGTCGGCGCCGTACTCGCGTGTACGCGAGATCGCCATCTGGACGAGCGAGGCCGTGAGCGGTGCCAGAATTGCAACGGCAATAACCCCAATAAACCCAAGCCGGCTATCACGTCGCCCACCAAAAAACATGGCGAAACTCGCCAGCATACCGATTGCCCCCGCAAGGGTTGCCGTGATGGTCATTACAAGCGTATCGCGGTTTTTCACATGCGCCAATTCGTGCGCCATAACGCCGGCAAGTTCATCCCGGCTCAGCAACCTTAGAATGCCCGTCGTCGCAGCAACTGCGGCATTCTCAGGATTACGCCCGGTCGCAAACGCATTGGGCTGGTCGTTCTCCATAATATAGACTTTAGGCATCGGCAGCTTCGCCCGATTGGCTAGCTGCTCGACCAAGCCATAAAAATCAGGCGCAGAGGCGCGATCAATTTGTCGCGCGCCGTACATACGCAGGACCATCTTGTCTGAATTCCAATAGGCGAAAGCATTCATTCCAAGCGCTAGGATGAACGCAAACGCCATGCCCGCCTCACCACCGAGCAAAAACCCAACCGCGAGGAAGAGCCCGGTCATAGCCGCAATTAGCAATCCGACCCTAAAGGTGTTCATTACAATGTCCTTGGTGATTGAATAACGACATACTTGGACTTATGTGCAGCAGACCAAAACACAAGGGATCGCAATGACGAAATCTGCCGAGAGCAACACTGGTAAGGCCGAATCTACTTCTTCTAAAACACCAAAGACTGGTGGGGAGAAACCAAGTACTGCACGCCCCTCTGACGATGAAATCGGCGGACCGAAGGGGGCCGAACCGACCCGGTTTGGTGACTGGGAACAAAAAGGACGGTGTTCCGACTTCTAGATAGAGGCAGTTGAAAACGAAACGCGCTTAAACTCTTCTTTAAGCCAGTAGTCTTAAGTATATGATTCAAAAATAAGATTCGATTTATCCACATCTAGGCATCCAGAAACGTGATTCAAGGGTTTAGGCGGCATTCTTAATCCATGATCTTAACAGCTTTCATTGATCGATTGAAAAGTCAGCCGAAAGGCGAGGACGCTGCCCTGGATCTCTATGACCCAGAAGAAGTGTTCTACGCCGTTGAGCCTTTGACCCTGCTGATCTGTCCGATGGCAGGTGACTCGACCGGCCAATCTGCTCAACATATTGCGACCAGACTATCCGGGCGCTTGGGTTTGAAGCTTCAGGTTCTGGACCGAGCCCTGACTTCAGCTAAAGCAGATACGTTCTTGCCATCTTCCCTCTCGATGGCGGCTGACTTAGGTAGCTCATGGCTCAAGCGCCACGATGCTGATCTTCTGATTTGGGGCGACACCACTAAGACCGGGGGGTGGCGACTGCGCTTCATGAGTAAGTCTGTCGCCGTTCAGCCCGGAGCCTCGACTTGGACCGCTATCGACAGATTGGAAGTGCCGGCGCTGTTTCCTGATGCGTACAGCGACCTCGTATTCGCCTGCGCATTAGCCATCGCGGATCCAGAGACGAGCGCCCAATACCAAGCTCGGCGCGCTTTACTCGACCCACTCATGACCAGCGTTCGGGATCTTGCCGATGGCGACCGGTCAGGTACTTTAGCAGAAGGCGCAACCGCGCTTAGCGCTTACGGAGCCATCCTTCTGCTCCAGGGAGCCGCAAGCGGTGATGTCAAAACCCTCGAGAAAGCGGTTTCATTGAGTCAGGCAACACTCATCATGGGACAAGATGCATTTCCGCCCCATGAAGAGGCGATCATTGGCGCACGGATTGCCGACGCTATGGCGGTGATTAGTGACCTCAAGTCCGGGACCAAGCTGCCAACGAAAACGGTAGATTACTACCGTACCGCCGTCAGCATGATTGATCGCAGCGAGTTCCCTGATAACTGGGCGGCCCTGAACGTTCGATTGGGATTAGCTCTACATGGCCTCGCCCTCGCTGACGAAGACATCAGCCTCTTACAACAAGCGTCCGATGCGATGACCGACGCGACGCGCGTTTGGACGTTGACAGAACACCCTGTGCGCTGGGCCGACATTCAGAATTCACTGGGTGGGCTACTCCTAACCATGGGCAAACTGAGTGGTGCGCCAGACCTCTTCGACAAAGCAATCAATGTGTTCTTGTCGATTGCGAGCGTTTGGACGCGAACAAAAGCACCGTTGGTTTGGGCAACCACCCTGGCCAACCTGGGCGCTGCTCTAAAAGAAAAAGGCACCGCTCAGGGAAGCACGGCAATTCTATCGAAGTCGATCGACGCCTTTCGGCAGGCTGGTGAAGTCTTCACCCGAACTCAACATGGAACGTTACGTCGCCATCGTTGACGCCGAAGTGGAAGCGATTGAACTGCAGCTCAACCCTCACCCAGCGACTTAGTACTCGTCACGCCCCTGCTCGATTGCTGACCAGGTCATCAACAACACATGGGTCCGCTAGAGTTGACGTATCGCCTAAAGCATCGACCTCGTTTTCAGCGATCTTACGCAGGATGCGCCGCATAATTTTGCCTGACCGGGTTTTTGGAAGACCCGGCGCCCATTGTAGGTAGTCCGGCTTTGCGATCGCCCCAATTTCGTTACGCACCCACAGGATCAGCTCGTCATGCAAACTCGGGCGTTGTTTCAATATCTTCCATCAAGGTGACAAAGGCGTAAATGCCCTGCCCCTTAATGTCGTGAGGGAATCCAACCACAGCCGCTTCGGCCACGGCCTTATGAGCCACCAGCGAGCTTTCGATCTCAGCCGTCCCCATGCGATGACCCGAGACGTTCAGAACATCATCTACCCGGCCGGTGATCCAATAATAGCCATCTTCGTCACGGCGACAGCCATCACCGGTGAAATATTTTCCCGGATACTGAATAAAGTAGGTGTCGATGAAGCGTTTGATGATCGCCGTAGAGCGTGCGCATTTGGCCCGGCCATGAGGCTTTGAGACACAAGTAGCCCTCGGCCGCGCCATCGAGTTCGTTGCCGTCCGCGTCAACCAGACAGGGCTGCACACCGAAGAACGGGCGGGTGGCAGAGCCCGGCTTGAGCGCTGTCGCGCCAGGCAATGCGGCGCAATCATGATGCCGCCGGTTTCGGTCTGCCACCAGGTATCGACGATGGGGCAGCGGCTGTCGCCAACGACGCGGTGGTACCAAAGCCAGGCTTCCGGGTTGATCGGCTCACCGACCGAGCCGAGCAAACGCAGCGTGGTGCGCGAGGCGTGTTTGAACCGGCCCGTCGCCCTCACGCATCAACGCGCGCAAGAGCTGTCGGCGCCGTGTAGAACGTGTTGACGCCGTGCTTGTCGACGACATCCCAGAAGCGACCCGGCGTTGGGATAATTGGGGACGCCCTCAAACATCAGCGTGATCGCGCCATTGGCGAGCGGGCCGTAGACAATATAGGTGTGGCCCGTGATCCACCCAACGTCAGCCGTGCACCAGTAGACCTGGCGACCATCGTAATCGAAGACATACTTGTGGGTCATGGCGGCGTAGACCATGTAGCCGCCGGTGGTGTGCAACACACCCTTGGGCTTACCGGTCGAGCCCGAGGTGTAGAGAATGAACAAGCGGGTCCTCCGCGTTCATTTCCTCGGGCTCACACCAGCTGCCCTGAGGACTCGGTGATGACGTGATACCAGAGATCACGCGGCGACATGCATCGGCACCCCGGCACCCGTGCGCTCGACCACGAACGACATGCTCAACCGTGTCGCAGGACTCAAGGGCCTTATCGACATTGGCCTTGAGAGCGGTACGGTCTTGCCGCCGCGGACACCTTCATCGGCGGTAATCACAACCGACGCGCCGCAATCATTGATGCGATCCGCCAGGGACTGAGGCGCAAAACCACCAAACACCACCGAGTGGACGGCGCCGATGCGGGCGCAGGCCAAGCATCGCGACGGAGGCCTCGATGACCATCGGCATGTAAATGCAAACGCGATCACCCTTTTTGACACGCCAAGCATGCGCAAAGCATTGCCTAAGCTTGTTTACAAACCTGCTCGTGCAAAGCTGCCGATAGGTGACGTGCTTGTGCTGGGTAGGGTCGTCCCCCTCCCAAATGATGGCGGTTTCAGTTCACCAAGAGCTCACCGAGGTGGCGATCGAGGCAGTTGAAGCAGGCGTTGAGCGTGCCATCTTCAAACCACTTAATGGAAACGTCATCCGCCCCATAGTTAACGGACTTCACAGTTCGGTAAGGGGTTGTCCAATCGATGATCTGGCCGTGCTCTCTCCAAAACTCTTCCGGATCATTTATCGACTGCGCATACATCTCTTGGTACTGGGCGTCAGAAACCAGGGAGGTTTTCGTCCAATCTTCAGAAACGGGGATTACGGTGGAATCAGTCATGGATATCTCCGGTATGCGTCAATCAAAGAGCGTTGTAGCTGCTCTCTTACCAGGGATCATACGCCACGAGATTGATCTGCGTCACCACTTAGGCCGCGTCAGGAACGACGACAATGTCATTGCCGTTTACCTCAACTGGAAACGGACGGAGGCTTTTGCCGCGACAGGGGCCGCGCGTACAGTACCCATCAGTCGGCCGAAAGTGCGCACCGTGCATCGTGCACAACAAATAGTTCCCAGTTAAATCAAAGAACGTGTCGCCGAGCATATTCAACGGCACACGGGCATGAGGACATGAGTTCACGAACGCGTGGATGTCACCCTTCCATTGCACAACCATGATTGAGTACTGCTCATCACCATTCTTGATGATGACATCTTTGGCTTTGGTCGCGGCCAAGTCTTCAACCTGGCACAGAACCCGACCGGCCAGTTCGTCTGGATCAGGAAGCATGAAACAACGAACTAGGTAAGAGGGAAAATGTTTTTGCTGGGGCGCATGGTCACCGACTTCAAATAGATCAGCCTTGTAATATGGCTCGTCAGCGATCCAGGCCCGAGCTGCAGCAATATCTTCAAAATCGAGAATATAAAGACTGCCCTTAAAGGTCTCGCCATCATCGTCAAACAATGGGCCGATATATACTCCATCAGGCACATTCGCCTTGAGCCATTCCAAATGTGCTGGTCGCGTGGCCATGCGCAAATCAAGGTGATTGGGTTTGTCGAGACACATGATAGCGATCAGCATATTTTATAGTCCTATTCAGAAAGCTGCGGCTTTAGCCATGGAATTGTATGAGGCCAGACAACGTGCTTGGTGCGATCGTAACGCGGGCCAAAACCTCGCCTGTTTCTAAGGACACTTTCACAACATCACCCGTAAACCAATTCGCCGCGTAAGCGTAAGTTTGGTCAACTCCAGGGGCAGCAAGCGCCCAACCAAAACCCTCTAATAGCGCTTCGGTCACGACATCTCCAGATTCAGTGAGAACGGTTAGTTTGGTGCCCAATGGCATGACGAGCTTGTCGTTCATGCGCTTCACATCAAACATCATGGGTGGCGGCCCGCCACCAGCCCCGGCTGGAAGCGTCATCAGATCATCCAGCTGCATGCCAGATTCAAGGTCGAACTGCATGAGACGCGGGCCGGTTTCAGACGTGTAGATCAACGTTTTTCCATCAGATGCCAGCGCTGTGTGCGTGGCCCCCATACTTCCGCTGACGCCGCCATGGACGTCAAGCTCCAAGGTCCGAACTAAGGTTTCAGATGAATCATAAACATGAACTTTTCCCTGCCCGACGTTTTCCGGGTCATCAGGGAGATAAGGATACCGGGTCGTGAGATCGCCGGGTTGCGCGCTACCCTTAAGATATTCGATCAAGGCGAAGCCACCGTCGGGCATAAACTGCACAGACCCGAAGGGGCGATCCGCAAATCTTTTTGTGGGCAATGGTGTTGCGTCAGGCTTAACCCGCACGACAGCCCAAGCAAAAGTATCGAACGCCCAGAGCGTACCGTCGGGTGCAAAGTTTAAGCCACCAACGAGGTGGGTCGTATCATCCGTCCACAGCGCGCCCTTAAAATTTAGGTCGGAGTCAAATTGAAGGATACGGCCACGGCCAGCATGATCGTCATCCGGGTTATTAAGAACCGTGGCACCAAGAAAAACATCACCTTTTGCGAAAGGCTGGAGGTTAGATTTTTCCGGCTCAAAATCGTTCATTGCACCGTCCTCACTAAGAGCTGAACCCGAAACAAAAAGCCCTAAACTAATGAGTATCGTTTTCAACATACCGTCATGCGCCTCGCTCGTTTTCTCTACCGTAATCATCGTCCATGCGAACAATGTCATCCTCGCCGACGTATTCACCAGACTGTACTTCGATCATCTCCAAGTCGACTTTGCCCGGGTTCTCTAAGCGGTGAACTGTACCGGCGGGAATATACGTCGATTCATTTTCGCCAAGCATGATTGTGTCCTCGCCGTTGGTCACCATCGCTGTGCCTTGAACAACAACCCAATGCTCAGAGCGATGCCAATGTTTCTGCAATGACAACTTGGAACCTGGCTTTACGCCAATGCGCTTCACCTTAAAGCGATCACCTTGATCGACGGTTTGGAACCACCCCCATGGGCGATAGGTTTTTGAGTGAGCCGTCGCGACTTCATTGCCAGCCTCTTTAAGCTGGATCACCACATCTTTGACTTTTTGATCGTGTGCGCGGTCGGTGACCAATACGGCATCGTCAGTTACAATGACGATGGCGCCATCTAATCCAACAACCGCTGTTGTCTGTCGTTCAGATCGCACGTACGTGTTTTTGCTGTCGATCGAAACAATGTCACCGATGTGCGTATTGCCATCCTCATCTTGTTCACTTTCGTCATGCAACGCCGACCACGATCCGACATCGGACCAACCCATATCAACGAGCACAACAGCGGCCTTGTCCGTGCGTTCCATGACACCATAATCGATGGACTGACTAGGAACCTTGGCAAAAGCTTCAGCATCAAGACGGAAAAAGAAAAGGTCGTTGGAGCCGTTATCGAGCGCGGCCTGACATGCCGGCGCGATATCTGGTTCAAAACGATTCAACTCTTCGAGAAATACCTTGGCCGGAAACAGGAAAATGCCGCCATTCCACGAGTACTGACCTGACTCTAAAAATTCTCGGGCCTTATCTGTGTTTGGCTTCTCAACGAAGGCTGCTACGTCAAAGGCATCTCCGTGCAGAGACGCACCTTGCTTAATATATCCGTAGGCTGTCGATGGTTCTGATGGCGCGATTCCAAATGTCACAAGGCGGCCCTCTTTCGCCAACGGGACAGCAGCACCGACAGCATCGCGAAACGCTTCCGGTTTACGAATGAGGTGATCTGAGGGCATCACCAAGAGCAATGCGTCAGGATCGTCAGCGACCACCTGAGCAGCAACCGCGATCGCTGGTGCTGTGTTGCGACCTTGGGGTTCAATAATGATGGCCTTTGGCTCAATACCAACGAAACGCAATTGCTCTGCCACGATGAAACGATGCGCGTCGTTGCACACGACAATTGGAGCTGCAACGGAAGGCGTCGTGTCAGGGCCGAGACGTAACGCGGTGTCTTGGATCAGCGTTTGAGTGCCCGTCAACGCTTGTAGCTGTTTGGGAAACTGCTCTCTCGACAGCGGCCACAATCTAGAACCGGAACCGCCGGAAAGGATGACAGGATAAATGGTCGGCGTTTGCCCCACGTCTAGGTCCTCAGTATCACGCTCGGCGTCGCCAAGCTGGTGTCTATGGTCATAGCGCAAACAGGCCTAAGGAAGCCAGCAAAGGCGCCGGCTTCTCAGCTAAAATCGAGTTCTTCTTTGATTGGGCGATCAAGCAGCTCAGCGATTGCCTCATCAACAGCAACGCCCCGATTAAGAATCTGATCCATCGCATAGCAAATCGGCATGTCGACGCCCTTGGATTCAGCAAGCGCGACGACGGCTTCAGCGGTATGGACGCCTTCTGTAACGGCACGGCGCTCACCCCAAGACCTCATCCAACGTTCTGCCCTGGCCCAGAGCAGCGCCGAGAGAATAATTACGAGATTGCATCGATGTTGCGGTAAGGAGCAGATCACCCAACCCACAAAGCCCCATCAAGGTTTGCGACTGACCACCGAGGGACATCGCCAAGCGAACCACTTCGACTAAACCGCGGGTGATCAAGGCCGCCCGAGCATTATCTCCAAGTTGTTTTCCTTCGACCAATCCACAGGCGATAGCGAGAACGTTTTTGACAGCACCGCCAATCGCAGCGCCAACAAGGTCCGTGGACAAATAAGGTCGGAACGTCGCTGTGCCGATGGCATCGGCCGCCCGTTGGCCAAGAATGCTATCCTCACATGCAAGCGTCACAGCAGTCGGTAGACCGGCCGCAACTTCTTTCGCAAAGGTCGGCCCAGACAGAACCATGGGCGGTGCAGCCGGCAACGCTTCAATAATAACCTGGGTCATGAGTGCCTTTGACCCCTGCTCAATGCCCTTTGAACAGATGACGGCTGGTACACCGTTAATCCAGTGCGGGGTCAATTCAGCGCATACACTGCGAAGGTGCTGCGCAGGCGCGACCAAGAGAACTAAGTCAGCGTCAACCGCCTCAGCGTAATCGCCCGTCGCACGAATTGCAGGATCAAGAGCGACCTCGGGCAGAAACACCTCATTAATGTGGCTGGTGTTGATACTCTCAACCACCTCCTCTTCACGCGCCCAGAGGACGACATCGCGTCCGGCACGGCGCGCCATAGCAGCCAACGCCGTACCCCAGGCTCCCGCCCCAATCACTCCGATACGCTGCATAACCGGCCTCCACATTAATCATTTATCGCTCTTGTGTGACACGATGAGCAGGACGGTGTCCATGGCAAGCAAAGTAGGAATTGACGGCACAGACCCTTGCATTGAGGCAACCGGTCAGCCACAACCGAAGCCATGACGGTTCTGGTCACAGGCGCGGCCGGTTTTATCGGCTTTCACACCGCACAGCGGCTGCTGGCGGACGGCTACACTGTTGTCGGACTCGATAATTTCAATTCTTACTACGATCCGAGCTTAAAAGACGCCCGTTGGGCAATCCTTTCAGAGTCAGAGCAGTTCCAAGGTGTGAGGCTGGATATCGCAGATCGGTCAAACCTGGACGCTCTGTTCAAAGACATCAAACCAACGCAGGTCATTCATCTTGCTGCACAAGCAGGTGTTAGGCATGGCGTCGATCACCCACATGATTATGCGGATGCAAACTTAATCGGCATGCTCAATGTCTTGGAGGGCTGTAGACACAGCCACGTCGACCACTTGGTCTACGCATCGAGCAGTTCGGTTTATGGCGCCAACTCGGCAATGCCGTTTTCAGAGCATCACAACGCGGCCCACCCGGTTTCCCTATATGCGGCGACGAAGCAGGCCAATGAGTCCATGGCGCATGCCTATGCCCACCTATACAAATTTCCAGCGACAGGCCTTAGGTTTTTTACGGTTTATGGTCCTTGGGGACGGCCCGACATGGCGCTTTTTATGTTCACAAAAGCAATCCTCGCGGGTGACCCTATTCCCGTATTCAATGACGGCAATTTGGCCCGCGATTTCACTTACATCGACGACATCGTAGAAGGCATCGTTCGCGTGCTAACGCGACCGGCGACATCAAATCCGTCATGGACCGGGGCACCTGCTGATCCAGCAACAAGCCGCGTGGCGCCGCACAGTGTGTTCAACATAGGCTGCGGAAATCCAGTCAAGCTGATGGATTTCATTGCAACCCTAGAAAAGACTCTTGATCGGAAAGCGATTGTAAACCTTCAGCCCATGCAGGCCGGCGACGTCGAACAAACTTGGTGCGACGTAACGGCGCTAGAGGCCGCTTGTGGATATCGCCCGGCCATCAGCATTGAAGAGGGTGTTGCCTCTTTCGTAGATTGGTATCGCACTTTTTATAATACTTGACCCAGATTGCGGCTCACGCTGTTGCAGCATCGAGGGGCCAGCGAGGTCTCGGTTTAAAATCAAGCGGGTCAGTGAGACCTAACGCTAAACGTTCCAAACCAGCCCAAGCAATCATAACGGCATTATCCGTGCACAGGTCCACTGGCGGCACCACGAATGCAACGTCTTGATCTGCTGCCAAGTTGGACAACGCATGGCGCAACGCAGTGTTCGCCGCGACGCCACCAGACGCAACAAACGTCGTTGGGGGTTCTCCCGACACCATGGCAAAGGCGTTTGAACAGCGGTCAACGATATGGGCGACGATAGCCTTTTGGAGTCCAGCCGCAAGGTCATTGGCATCTTGCGGCTCAATGGATCCAGGCGGCAACGCCTCTGCTGCATGCCGCACCGCGGTCTTTAATCCTGAAAAAGAAAAATCACACCCTGCCCGCCTTTTCAGCGGGCGAGGAAGGGTAAATCGGTCCGCTTGGCCGCTTTCAGCAGCGCGCTGCACTGCAGGCCCGCCCGGAAAACCGAGACCAAGCATTTTTGCAGCCTTATCAAAACATTCCCCAGCCGCATCATCGAGAGTTGTCCCAAGGCGCCGGTATTGCCCGACACCGCGCACCTCGAGAACTTGGCAATGACCGCCTGAGACAAGAAGCAAGAGAAACGGATACTCAACACCGTTAGTAAAACGGGCGGTGAGCGCATGTCCTTCGAGATGATTGACCGCCATGAATGGCTTCCGGTGAACAGAAGATAAAGCTTTCGCTGTCATAACACCGACGATGACACCGCCGATGAGTCCCGGGCCAGCTGTTGCCGCTATGCCATCCAGGTCTTCATACCCCAGGCCAGAATCTGCCATTGCTTGGCCAACCAGTTTATCCAGGCGATCAAGGTGGGAGCGTGCCGCAATTTCCGGCACAACGCCGCCGAAAGGCTGGTGCTCTGTAATTTGTGATGCCAGAGCATGTGCCAGGCAGCGACGACCATCAGCGCCATCCTCGACTATGGCGACAGCCGTTTCATCGCAACTGGTTTCGATGCCCAGAACCCGCATAAGCTGGCTTTCCTTGTTTTGGCTATAGTCAGCCTCTACAACACGCTAACCGCCATGCCTAGTACCTACTCAGTCTGGCGCCGAAACAGAGCCGTGATACGATAGTGTCAAATCTATGCGCATTCTGATTACCAGTCCCGGTCCCGAAGCGACCGAATTAGTGACCTCGCTCTCTGCACGCGGGCACACGGTCACGTGTGTGCCGTTGATCATGCCAGAGCGGATCGAGAATCCTGAGATCAAACTCGACGGTGCACAAGGGTTTTTAGTGACCTCAGCCGAGGGCGTGCGCGCCTTAGCCGATACAATCGCCGTTCGGTTTTTCCCGATCTTTGCGGAGAATGCTGAAGCTGCAACTGCGGCCCGCATTGCCGGGTTCACAAAAATTTCTACGATAAAAGGCGATGCGTCTGATTTCGCAGAGATGGTTGAGAAAACGATCAGCCCAGATTCTGGTGCGCTGGTTCATGCGTGCCATAGCAATGAGACCACAGCTGTCACGGGCATGTTGGTCAATATGGGATATGCCATACGGCCGCTAAAACTCTACACGCTTAAACGGGCCGAGGCGCTACCACCCAATTTGCTCGCAGATTTAAAAGCCGCGTTATTCGATGGTGCTGTCTTTTTGAATGTCGACGAAGCACGAGTTCTTACGACATTGCTTCAAAGAGAAGAACTGGAACACCTCGTCAAAGATTGGGTGGTTTACGCAACATCCACACTCGCGTCAGCGCCAATGCGCGCGCTTTCTGTCGGTAGAACCGTTGTTGCGCCGGATCCGGACATCGAAACACTTCTTTCGGCTCTCGACCAAGATGTTGAACGTCCACCCGAGCCTGAACTCGAGCCGGAGCCCGAACCCGAACCCGAGCCTGAACCTGAGCCGGAGCCCGAGCCGGAGCCAGAGCCGGAGCCCGAACCGGAGCCTGAACCTGAGCCGGAACCGGAACCGGAGCCGGAGCCGGAGCCGGAGCCGGAGCCAGAACCCGAGCCGGAACCGGAGCCGGAGCCTGAACCCGAGCCGGAACCGGAACCGGAACCGGAACCGGAGCCTGAGCCAGAACCCGAGCCTGAATCATTAGTTGCCCGTCCTAACGCTGACCTACTGCAACAAGAAGAGTCCCTCGCTATGATAGCTAAAGCTAATAATGAGCGTGGGCACACACCTACTCAACCGGAGCCAGACGTGTCCGATAAACCCGAAACAGATCAGACCGATTTCGACAGCGAGATGCCAGGCCGGTCGAAATTAGAGCCTTTAACAACCGGTCGAACAGCCAGGCTTATGGCAGAAGATGCTGCTGATCAGCGGTCTCAATCTTCGCGTGATCAAGGCAGACAAAAAGAAAGCGTGGCTGACGATCTGGATCCAGACCCAATACCAGATGCTCCAATACCAAGAAGCCAACAAGCAACACAGCGCAGCGCGCCATCTGCTCCGGAGAAAACCGCTGCTGCAAAAGGCGCAGCAACTCGGCGGTCTGGTGGTTTCAGTCGATTCATAACCTACTTGGTTGTGCTTATCATCATTATGGCAGCGGCTTTTGGAACTATGCCTTGGTGGTACGGACGGATGCCAGCAATGGTGCAAAATATAGTGCCAGAAAGCCTACGCCCACCCAACGGGGCTGTCTCTGAATCTTTGGTTATGGATATTACTGCGCTACAAAATCGCTTAGCCAAGACCGAGTCAGAAATCGTAGCACTTAGGCAGTCCATACAATCACAGCCACAGGCAGAAACGAATGCGCAATCAGCTGCAGCCCTAGCTGCTTTGCAACAACGTCTCGCAACTCTTGAGACGAGGCCCGTTCAAACGGTCACCGGCGTTGGAAGCAATGGCATTAACGCGGAAGCCGTAACTGCACTCGGCAATGCTGCGGCAAATCAAGCTCAACAACTCGCATCTGTCACCGCGAGAATTGCAACCGTGGAAGCCGCATTGGGTAACACGGTGCAACTAGAAACCATGTCTGGTCGCGTTGACGCCTTGGAAGAACGCAGCGCAGACGCGGCAGCGGTACTGGCACTTGCGGCTCGTATTACCCAAGTTGAGGCCACTGCCAATACACTGGTCAATGAACAAACAGGCGCAATTGGATTGCTATTGGCCGCATCTCAATTGCGCGAAGCTGTTGCAAACGGCCGGCCGTTTGGATTGGAACTCGACACTATACAAGCCTTCGCGGCTAAACAGCCGAGGTTAACAATAGACGCAACCGGCCTCGCAACACATCAACGAGACGGTGTACCGACAAGAGTTGAGCTGCGAAATCAGTTTGATCAGATTGCACCATCCGTCGTGCGAGCTGGCTTGCTACCAACAGATTCTGCGTCTTGGTTTCAGCGCACTCTTGATCGCTTTCTCTCGGTCGTGAACATACGCCGACTTGATGATGATGGGAGCGCGGCGGTCGGCGCCATCGTCACCCGCATCGAGGACCGGTTGAGTAACGGAGATATTGAAGCGGCCATCGTGGCAGTAGAAAATTTAAATGGGTTAGCTGCAGAAACACTGGCACCCTGGCTGTCTAACGCCAAAATCATCTCAGCGGCAGAGCGCTCCGTCACGGCTTTGGTCTCTCAGGCCATAGGTCAGATGAATGTCGGGCGAGATATCGCGCCCACGTCTGGCGAAGCGAGCGAATAAGCCATGGTAAAGATCATACTCTACGTGGTGAGTTTAGCCGTTCTAGTCACAGTTTCCGTTTGGTTTGCTGATGAGCCTGGCACCGTGACCGTCGATTGGCTGGGATGGCGCATCAATACGTCGGTTGCGATGCTCTTCGTACTCTTGGCCGGGCTCTTAATCATCGGCACGTTTCTTGTGCGCGTCTGGGCGACATTGATTGGTGCAGGCCGCGCGTATAAAGACTCTCGACGAGACAAATGGATCGAGAAAGGTTTGAGAAGTTTAACATCTGGCTTTGCCGGTGTGCGGGGTGGCGATGTCGCGGCTGCCCAAAAAGGCGCTCGAGAAGCGTCCGCGGCATTCGCAGAGCACGACATCGTGCGCTTGCTGCGCCAGCAAACCGCAAGTGTTTTGGGCGATGTCAGAAGCGCAGGCGCAGAGGCGCGTGAGCTTCTGTCTGATCCAGCAACAGAATTGGCCGCGTTGCGCGACCTAACAGAAACAGCCATATCGGCAGGCGATCTTGAAGGTGCACTTGCTCATGCAGAACGCGCCCTCAAGAGTAAAGCTGCGCCACGCTGGGCGCTGAAGACAGTATTAGATTTACAGGTTGCTCTAGGAAAGTGGGGCGACGTCGCGACCACACTTGACCGCAAAGATGCGCCGCGCCTTGTCGGCGGTGCAGATCAATCACGGCTTTGCGCAGAAGCCTGCATCAGAGCCGGTGTATTGGCATTGGCCAATCAAGAGTCAGCGGCAGCCATTAAATGGGCACGCAAAGCTCTCTCTTCAGAGCCTTCTCGTTCAGACGCATCCGCCATTCTTGCGCGCGGCTTAATGGCCGAAGGAAAAGCGAAAAAAGCTGCAGCAGAACTAGAGAAGGCCTGGGCAAAAAGCCCTCATCCAAGTGTCCTTGCTGCATATCTACAACTAGCGCCAGGCGAAGCCGCGCTGGCACGAGCCGGACGTATCGAGAAACTGGTGGCGGGAAATTCAGATCATCCTGAAAGCCGGTTGGCCCAAGCAGAGGCATCACTCAACGCAGAGCTCTGGGGACAGGCGAGGAGCCGTCTCGAATTACTGCTCGATAAAGGGACAACAACTCCAATCCGAACCAAAGCAGCAGGTCTGATGGCGCAAGTTGAAATTGGGGAGAGCGGTGATACAAAAGCCGCAACTCAATGCCTGGTAATTGCCTTGGAAGGGCGCAGCGCGGCCAAGGACATACCGGCACCGACATCCGTTGCAGAGCTTTTGTCACAAACACTCTAACGACCTAGAGGCGGTTCTATCAGCGCATCATTGAAACTGGCAGCGCATTATCGTCAAGCACAGGGTACCTCTCGCGTGGACTAAAGAGTTGATAGTGCCACCACTCATTGCGAAAGAAGTCCCAACCAGCAGACGTCATAAGACCCAAAAGCACCGCTCGGTTTCGTTGAGCTTCGGGTGAAATACTGAGGTCCCCGTGAAAGGCCTGTGGACTAAAATCGTCAAAGCCCGTTCCCATATCTAATTCAGCGCCAGACGCATCGACTAACGTCAAGTCAATGGCAGCGCCCATGGAATGCGGCGAACCACGCTCCGGATGCGCCAAGAAATCAGGATCTGGCGTATGGCCCCACAAGACCCATTGCGCTTCTGATGGACGAAACGCATCAAAAATTTTAAACCGCAAGCCAAGTGGCCTGGCCAATGAAATTGCGAGCTGCATCAACTCGGCTGCGTCAGCGTGTAAATAACACCCCGGCCGGGAATAAACGGCCTTACCCGTAAAATTGTTTGGCGTGGCATAGGCAATCTCAAGGTCGACATCAAATGTAGGCGCAGCTATTTCAATAAGCATTCTTCGTCGGTCCCTGATTTGGAATTACTGTCACTTTAGCGTACCCCTAAACCAACATCGTATTAACCCAGAGTGCAGTATGCGTATCCTCGCCTTTGATACCACAACCAGCGCATGCTCGGTTGCTATATGGCTCGACGGAAAAACCATCGGTTCGTATCACGACGCGATGGTGCACGGACAAGCTGAAGCCTTGATACCAGCCATTGAACAAACGATGACTGATGCAGATACCAGCTACGACGATTTAGATCGAATTGCCGTAACGATTGGGCCTGGCTCCTTTACTGGGGTCCGGGTTGGGCTGGCCACAGCCCGCGGCATAGGCGTGGCTACCGGTCTTCCCATTGTCGGAGTTCTTACGACGGACGTCATAGCCACAGAAGCGGCGGAAATCTTTAAGTCATCAGTAGCTGTTGCGATCGATGCCCGGCGTGCAGAAGTCTACCTGCATTGTTTTGACTCTCAGGGCAGCGCACAAACCAAGCCTGTATGTCTGTTGCCCGAAGCAGCTGCTAACATAGTTGGTGATGGGACGTGGGTTTTGGCAGGCGACGGTGCAGAGCGCGTTATGCCGCACTGCGGACCATCGGTGACACAAGGTACTCCAAGTCTTGCCAACGCAGTTGTTCTAGCGCGCATCGCTGCCGCTCGACCAATTCCAGACGTCCCGCCTAGCCCAGCCTATGTGCGGCCACCCGATGCAATTGTTCCAAAACATGGCGGCCGCTTAAGGCCATGATCCAAGACATCGTTCAAGCAGGGGTCGAGCATGCCAGTGTGATGGAAGCGCTGCATCAGGACGGCTTTGATGTGCCTTGGTCTGAACAATCGTTCATGGACTTACTTGCACAACCCAACATCAACGGTTGGATTGCAGGACCAACAAATCCAATGGGCTTCATATTGATCAGGACAGCGGCGGACGAGGCCGAGGTGCTCACTCTCGCGGTGGGCGCATCTCACCGGCGGCAGGGTTTAGCGCGAAGCCTAATGCTCTACGTTTTGAGGTCTCTCAAAGAAAATGCCGTGAAATTATGGCACCTTGAAGTTGCAGACGACAATGGTGCGGCTATAGCGCTGTATCAGAGCCTTGGGTTTAGTGAATCTGGCCGAAGGGCTGGCTATTATCTACGCCCCAATGGACACGCTGATGCAGTTTTAATGACAAAACAGGTCAACGATTTCAGGTCGACCAGTGACTGACACCGTTAATAAGCCTTCGATTCATTGATTTCGCAGGTCACGAGACCTATACAATCGGCACATGGAAAGTTGCCTGAGCAATCCTTAAATTTGATGACCCGAACGGCTGAAAAGACTAATTTCACAAAATGACTTCAGAGATTTCACCACTGGAAAGCCGCTGCATTGACCAGGGCATGAAAATGACCGAGCAGCGCCGTGTCATTGCACGCGTCCTCTCCGATGCAGACGATCACCCAGACGTTGAAGAAGTTCATAGACGGTCTGCCATCGTAGACTCGCGCATTAGCATCGCGACGGTCTACCGGACAATGCGTCTTTTTGAAGAAGCAGGCATCGTCGCTCGGCACGATTTCGGCGATGGTCGCGCCCGGTATGAAGAAGCGTCATCCACACACCACGATCACTTGATTGATATTAAATCCGGCCAGGTTATCGAATTCCGCAACGAAGAAATTGAGCGCTTACAGAGTGAAGTTGCAAAGGCGCATGGCTACAAACTTGTGGATCACCGTCTCGAACTTTACGCGGTCCCTGATGATGGCGCCGATAAAAGCTAAAGTAGTTTTTCTCGTGTTGGTCTGGCGGGCAGACGCAACACAACAGTCACAGTGTTTTCCGTAAAACGTCACGGGACAAATACTTACCGATTCTGATATAAGCAAACCAATAGGTCAGACTTATTTCTGCCTCAACAGATGAGCGATAAGAGCCCTATGGGTGCCTTCAAGCCTGTCATCGCTGGAAATCAAATTATTCGCTTAGCGGCAAGCCGCGACGAAGTCGAAGCAGCTCAGCGTCTGCGGTATTCCGTTTTTTATGAAGAGATGGGTGCCCAACCCCACCCAGAAATGGCGGCGACAGAACGAGACTTCGATGCATTCGACGATATTTGCGATCACCTTATTGTTATCGACCGTCGTGAAGCAAACCAATCGACAGTCGTCGGCACCTATCGCTTCATGCGCCAGTGTCATGCGGCGCGCTTAGGCCGCTTCTATTCGACTGACGAGTATGATGTATCGCCACTCAGTATGAATGGGGGGCGGGTTATGGAACTAGGGCGCAGTTGCGTTGCGCCAGATTTTCGGTCCCGCCAGACTATGCAATTGTTATGGCGAGGCATTGCCCAATACGTCTCCACGCATGGCATCGACCTTATGTTTGGATGCGCAAGCTTTCCCGGAACAGATTTAAATGCATTGGCGCAACCTCTGTCCTACCTCCATCATCACCACTTGGCGCCCAAGGAATTGCGGCCGTGCGCTATCGATGAACGCTATGAGTCGATGCACATTCTTAAGCCAGAGGACGTTGACCCAAAACAGGCTCTTAGGGCGCTGCCACCCCTGATAAAAGGGTACTTGAGGTTAGGGGGCTATGTCGGCGATGGGGCAGTAGTCGATCATCAGTTTAACACCACTGATGTCTGTATCATTGTGAAAACAGACCTGATTTCAGAGCGCTACTCCAAACGCTATGAAATAGCGAAAGAGCGCGCCATGCCCAACCATGCACAAGGCCCCCTTAGGAAAGCTTCTTGAGCACACTCGCTGCCGCCACAATGCCTGTCGGGTGGAGTGGGCGGATCTTGGCTATTTTTCGAATTAGTCTCGTTGTTCTGTGGATCGCAATCACGGCACCAATTTGTTTCTTGGTGTCTTCAGTCGGTGCAAACTCAGCGAAAGTTCGCGTCTTTCTTTACCGCGGGTTATGTCGCATCTGTGGCATGAACATCGTCATGCATGGTCGGCCAGATTCGAGACGTCCCCTTCTTATCGCCAGCAATCATGTCTCTTACCTTGATATCATCGCATTTGGCGCAACCGCAGAATTAGAGTTCGTGTCCAAAGCAGAAGTTGCGGGTTGGCCCATTATCGGCAGCCTGGCCAAACTTGCTGATACCGTTTTTATAGAACGCTTGCGCACAAAGACTGTCACTGCACGTCAAGACATCGCCGCGCGGCTTGGAGAAAATCGCACACTCGTTTTTTTTCCGGAAGCGACATCCGGCGACGGAAATCGCCTTCTTCCCTTCAAGAGCGCTCTCTTCACCGTCGCTGATGCAATAGATGACGGTCACGGCGTTACGGTGCAGCCCGCGGTGATCGCCTACACGCGACTCAACGGCCTTCCAACGGGCTTTGGTTGGCGTGCGTTTTTTGCATGGTATGGGGACATGGCTTTATTTAGCCACGCTTGGACGTTTTTGCAGCTCGGCCAAACCACGATTGAGATCGCATTCCTACCACCTATAGATGCCGAGAACATGGATCGGAAAGCACTTGCCCAGGCGGCGGAACAAGCTGTGCGGGGCGGCTTTAGTAAGCTTCACTCCGGACAGACACCAAAGGTTGGCGCTAATTAATATTACGCTGAGACTTTGCGTTCATGGGCTCAAGCGGGTATAGACCGAGACTATGCCTCAAGAACAAACTGGGACTCCGTCAAGCAGTCCCATCCGCCGCAAAAAGCTGTTCATTAAAACATACGGCTGCCAAATGAACGTCTACGACTCCGCCCGAATGGCGGATGTTTTGGCGCCGTTGGGCTATGAGCCAGCGGATCGACCAGACGATGCAGACCTTGTGGTTCTAAACACTTGCCATATTCGAGAGAAAGCGGCGGAGAAAGTATTTTCGGACCTCGGTCGGTTACGCCCCATGAAGTCCGAAAGAGCCGGCACTTCCGATCCTATGTTAATTGCCGTTGCCGGATGTGTGGCCCAGGCAGAAGGCGCGGCGTTGGTTCAACGTGCCCCCTACGTCGATATCGTGGTTGGCCCGCAAACGACGCACCGCCTACCAGAACTCATTGCCAAAGCACACCGCAGCGCCAAAGCTGTTCTCGATACAGATTTCCCGGCAGACACAAAGTTTGACCACCTTCCGGCGCCTCGAGCCGATGGGCCAACGGCATTCCTCTCGATACAAGAAGGCTGCGACAAATTTTGTACGTTTTGCGTAGTGCCGTACACGCGCGGAGCAGAATACTCGCGCCCAGCCAAAGATATTTTGATAGAAGCGCGGGGGCTTGTTTCTGACGGTGTTCGTGAAATCACGCTACTGGGTCAAAACGTCAATGCTTACCATGGCGACGCAACATCCGGATCTGGGACGTGGTCTTTAGGTCGATTGGCCCGAGAACTCGCTGAGATTAGTGGGCTTGATCGCATTCGCTACACAACGTCTCATCCTCGTGACATGGATGACGACTTGATTGATGCACACTCAACAGTGCCGGCCCTCATGCCCTACCTTCACTTGCCCGTGCAGTCTGGCTCTGACCGCCTCTTAGAGGCGATGAATCGTGGACACACCCGAGACACATATTACCGTATTATTGATCGGTTGCGGTCTGGTCGCCCCGACCTAGCCTTGTCGTCGGATTTTATTGTCGGCTTCCCTGGCGAAAGCGATCAAGATTTTGCTGACACAATGAAGCTCATAGAAGACATCAAGTTTGCCCAGGCCTTTTCCTTCAAGTACAGCCCAAGGCCTGGAACACCGGCAGCAGAAAGCCCTGATCAAATAGCGGAAGATATAAAGTCAGCGCGCTTAGCCGCATTGCAGTCCTTGCTGTCCCAGCAGCAAAAAACCTTTAATCAGGCCACAGTCGGTCAAAAACTTCCTATTCTGTTAACTGGGCCAGGCCGACATGCTGGTCAAATGATTGGACGCAGCCCTTATCTTCAGCCAGTTCATTTAGACGCTCCGATAGAACATCATGGTATGATCGTAATGGCTGATATTACCGCCGTCGTCTCGAACAGCCTATCTGCCATGGCCGTTGACACTCCGTCAGGGCCCAACCCGTCATTGGAAAAAGTGAACGCGCATTGACAGATAAAACAGCAAGATTGACCTGTGAATTTGAAGACAACGGACTCATTCAGCAGCTGTACGGCCCCAACAACTCGCATCTTGATCAAATTGAATCCCGGCTCGGTGTCACCCTTCATACGCGCGGCAATACCATCACGATCGAGGGGCCCGACGGCCCCGCCTTGACGGCGCAACAAACGTTAGAGAGCCTTTATGGACGCCTGGAGGCAGGACAGATGATAGACAATGGCGATGTCGACGGAGCCGCGCGATTGGCGGAAGGTGGCCGGCCATCAGCTGCAAACGAAGATGAGTTGGCGATACGCACTAGCAAGCGCCACGTCCGGCCCAGGTCCGCCGGACAGGCGACATTCTTCGAAGCCTTAGCCAACAAGGCGATGGTATTCGCATTGGGTCCTGCGGGGACTGGCAAAACCTACATAGCCGTTGCAAAGGCTGTAGAGTTAAAACTTTCCGGGAAAGTGGATCGCATTATTTTATCGCGCCCCGCCGTTGAAGCCGGAGAGCGCCTAGGGTTTCTGCCAGGGGATATGCGCGACAAAATTGATCCCTATCTGCGGCCTCTTTATGACGCGCTCTACGATATGATGCCCGGGGATCTTGTCGTAAAGCTTTTAGCATCGGGTGAGATTGAAGTTGCACCGCTAGCCTTTATGCGTGGCCGCACGTTATCTAACGCGTTCGTAATTCTGGACGAGGCGCAGAACACGACGCCAGTCCAGATGAAAATGTTTTTGACTCGGATGGGCGAAAACTCGCGCATGGTCGTTACCGGTGACATGAGCCAAGTCGACTTGCCTCTTGGTGTAAAATCAGGATTGCGTGACTCGCTCGATATTCTCGACAGCATTGATGAAATTGGTCAGGTCAAGTTCACAAGTAAGGACGTTGTTCGGCACGATCTCGTAACGAGGATTGTGACAGCTTATGATGCACGCGATGCGCGATTGCACGCCGCACCAAAACTGGAGAACAAGAACAAGTCATGACTGCGGCAAGACTGCGTACTGTTGTGCGCATAGACCATAAAGACTGGCGCGATGAGATTCCTGATACGATACAGTTTACGAGAAAAGCGGCGCAAAGCGGCTGGACTATAGGCCGCCGTAGTCTGCCGGCCAGCCACCCGCTTGCTAAAAAATTACCTGGACCGATTGAGATCAGCGTGCTGCTAAGCAACAACGCAACAGTTAGGGATTTAAATCGAGATCACCTTTGCAAAGACAAACCAACCAACGTCTTGTCTTTTCCGGGCGATACAAGCCCAGCTTTTCAAGGCGCAGACGTCTTGCTGGGCGATATCATTCTCGCGTGGCAAACCGTTGAGAAGGAAGCGCGCCAAGCGGAAAAACCCGCCGCCGAACATCTAGCGCATCTTGTCATCCATGGCGTTCTGCATCTTTTGGGTTATGATCACGAGAGTGATGATGACGCCGCCGTGATGGAAGGCTTAGAAGTGGATTGTATGGCTCGACTGGGATTATCGAATCCCTATGCCACTGGCGACAAAACACCATGACCGACACAACTCGCCCCGACCTTGACCGCACCGGAGATGAGCCCGGCGGAAACTGGCTGCGTAAAGTCCGCTCCTGGATCTCTCCAAGTGCCACAGATACAGGCTCCGTGCGCGAAGTTATCGAGGAGTTGATAGAAGAGCAGCCGGACCACGAAGACGCCATCGACGAACACGAACGCGTTTTACTCTCTAATGTTCTGAAACAACGCAACGCCACCGTCGAACAAATTATGGTGCCACGCACCGACATTGCTTCAGTGGGTCTAGACACACCCCTAGTCGATGTTGTTGCTTTGTTGGTGGCTCAGGGGCACTCACGGGTGCCCGTCTACCGTGGCTCCCTTGATGAAGTCGTAGGCATGGTACACATCAAAGATCTTTCCGGCGCTCTAATCGCAGGAAATGCTGATCAAGAAGCCAGCATCGATCTTTCCAAGACAATGCGGCCCGTCATTTTTGTTGCACCAACTGCGCGCGTTCTAGACCTTCTGCTCGAGATGCGTTTGAAACGCACACACATGGCAATGGTCGTCGACGAATACGGCGGTATTGACGGCCTGGTTACGATTGAAGATCTAGTAGAACAGATCGTCGGCGAAATTGCTGACGAACACGATGAGGACTCAGAGCCAGAATTAACCGACCGGGCCGATGGCACGATTATGGCCGACGCACGCGTAACATTGAGTGACTTCACGGAACGTTATGGGCCAGTGTTCTCCGAAGAGGACATGAACGAACTCGATACGCTAGGTGGCCTGGTTATTAGATTGACTGGCCGCGTTCCAAGCCTTGGTGAACTAGTAACCCATCCCAACGGTTTAGAATTTGAGATTATTGATGCCGACCCGAGGCGCATTCGCCGTCTTCGGTTGCGTCATTTGCCTAAACCAGACGGTGAGGCGTGACGTTAAATTTCGCGGCGCTATTGGCGCGCGTTTACAACTTCTCAATACACAAAAGAGCCGCAATTGCATTCATAGCAGGTGCTCTAGCAACATCTTCAATGCCGCCTTGGAACGCATGGCCAGTGCTATGGGTAGCTTTTCCAGCATTTCTAATTTTACTGGAGGCGTCCAAATCCAATCGTGAAGCCTTCTATACCGGATGGAGCTTCGGCTTCGGCTATTTTGCGATCGGCTTCGCTTGGATTGGTAACGCATTCTTCGTCGACAGCGAGACATTTGCCGCATTGGCAGTTCCGTCGATTGGAGGTTTGGCGGCAGGTTTCGCGCTATATGCCGCCATCGTAGGGCTTTTGTTGCGTGTACTGACGCCGCCAATAGCGAATGACTGGCCCGGTGCCAATTTCATCCCAACGATATGCCGAATCTCGATTTTTTCGTCTGTGTGGGCCCTTGTTGAGTGGTGGCGGGGTTGGTTCATGACGGGCTTGCCATGGAATCCGATTGGCAGCACGTGGACGACTGTTCCAGCAACTCTGCAGGGCGCGAGTCTATTCGGCGTTTACGGTCTATCCTTCCTCACTGTGTTCGCGGCATCGGCCTTAGTGCTCGTCACGGTGCAGTCATCAAGACGAATGGCACCCGTAGCGGTCATTCTTTTTCATACGCCCCTCATCGCCATGACCGTCTGGGGCGCTGTTCGCTTGCCCTCTTCTGACATCGAGTTTGTTCCGGACATCATGCTGCGTCTGGTACAGCCTAATATTGCGCAAGTTGATAAATGGCGACCGGGTTTGCGGGAACAACATGTTCTTGAACAGGTGAGGCTGAGCACAACCAACGCTGACAACGTGACGCACGTCCTGTGGGCAGAAACTGCAGTGCCGTTTCCACTCAATCAAGCCGCCGGCGCACTTGCAGCAACAGCGCAAGCTGCGCCGAAGAATGGCTATGTTCTGACCGGCGCTCCTCGCGTCATCGGACAGCGATCAGATCGGCAAGCCTTTAATAGTTTTTTCGCCGTCACCCCAGACGGAAAGATTAAGGCTGTCTACGATAAAACTCATCTCGTCCCATTTGGCGAGTACATGCCGCTTCGCGAATACATCCCCATTCCCCAGATCACAGGGGGAACCGGATTCACGCCCGGTATAGGCGCAGTGATGATCACGCTACCCGGACTACCCAGTTTCAGCCCATTGATTTGCTATGAGGTGATTTTTCCAGGCGCGGTGACATCGAACGGAGATCGACCCAGCTGGTTATTCAACCTAACCAATGATGCATGGTTTGGTGATTCAAGTGGCCCTCACCAGCACTTAGCAGCAGCACAGATGCGGTCTGTCGAAGAAGGACTTCCAGTGGTCAGAGTTGCCAATACCGGAATTAGTGCGGTTATGGATGGGTATGGTCGGATTCTGGACACCATCCCCCTAGGCAAAAAGGGATTTTTAGACCACCGCCTGCCCAAGGCCCTAAACCCAACACTGTTTTCTAGTTTTGAGCACGGTCCATTTCTTGGATTCGTCATTTTTCTTATGGCAATCACAATATGGATTAGTCGGCGCCACTCAAAAAAATATATGAACCAAGCCTGACACCTAAGCGTTCATAGATGGAGACTTTCTATCGTTATTTGTCCGAAAAGTTTTGAGTGAAAAGTAGTTTTCGTGTTATAGTATTACAACGGTTAGTAATCAAGGCTGAAATAGTCCTATTTGCCGCCAGACCAGTTGCGGCCTTTGAGCAAATGAAGGAGCAAACCCATGGGTTTTGCAGAGAAACAAGATCTTGAAGGCACCGCCCGTCGCTCTTCCAGGGGTAGGATGCCATCTGGCAAGCCGAATCCCGTCGACGTGTATGTTGGCAGTAGAGTGCTCTTGCGGAGGACTTTGCTTGGTCTGAGCCAGGAAAAATTAGGCGAGGCCATTGGCCTGACGTTTCAGCAAGTTCAAAAATATGAGCGAGGGGCGAATAGAATCGGCGCCAGTCGGTTATGGGACCTGAGTCGCGTTTTGGATTGCCCTGTGTCCTATTTCTTTGAAGACATGGAAGACGATGTTCAGGCTGCCAGCCCCCGAAACTTAACGGAGCGTACGGAAGAGCCCGAGCACAAAGATTCAGACCCGATGACTAAAAGGGAAACCTTAGAACTGGTCAGGGCCTATTACAAAATCACTGACCCTCAAGTGCGTCGCCGGATTTATGAACTCGCAAAATCTCTGGCGGCTGCCGAAGGTGCGATCCTCGAAGACGGCTGATGCTTTCGCTTTAGTCCACGGACTATTGCAAACTTAATAGCTATTACAGCGCCTCGCTTGAAAAAGCGGGGCGCTTTTATGTGTAAGAGAGAACGTATTCACGCGGCGTTGTGGCAAAGTGATGCATGATGACTTGCAAATCCTGAGGCGTTCCGGTACCTCCGAGGCATATTTGACGTCTAAAAACGTCGTCGGCTAAGCATTAAAGGAGCCTATTTGTGTCTCTGTCTAACTATGTTTTCACCAGTGAATCTGTTTCAGAAGGCCATCCCGACAAAGTGAGTGACCGGGTGTCTGACGAGATCGTCGATTTGTTTTTAAGTGCTGACCCTCAGGCAAGGGTGGCCGTGGAAACATTGTGCACCACCAACCTGATTGTCTTAGCTGGCGAAGTCCGTGGACCGGAGTCAGTGACGTCAGATGCTATGATTGCAGCGGCTCGGAACGCCGTAAAAGACATCGGCTACGAACAAGACGGCTTTCACTGGGATAACATGCAAGTTGACTGCCATGTCCATTCCCAATCAGCCGATATCGCAGTTGGCGTCGATTCAGCTGGCAACAAAGATGAAGGCGCAGGCGACCAAGGCATCATGTTTGGTTTCGCCGTTACAGAAACGCCGGAACTCATGCCCGCGCCCGTACATTATTCACATCAAATTTTAAAATCCCTTGCAGATGCGCGACATGCCGGCGACGCACCGTTCCTTGGCCCAGACTCTAAGAGCCAAGTGAGCCTTCAGTACCGCGACGGAAAACCAGTCGGCGCGACTTCCATAGTTGTTTCAACGCAACACACTGAAGACGTCGACCAAGACACCATTCGCGCGATGGTCCGTCAGCACGTGGAAGACGTATTGCCAGAAGGCTGGATGTGCCCTGAAGATGCCTTCTACGTGAATCCAACCGGGCGTTTTGTGATTGGCGGTCCAGACGGGGACTGCGGTTTAACTGGCCGCAAAATTATCGTGGACACATATGGCGGAGCGGCACCACATGGCGGCGGAGCATTCTCGGGCAAAGACCCCACTAAAGTGGACCGATCAGCGGCCTACGCCTCTCGTTATTTGGCCAAGAATGTCGTCGCTGCGGGCCTTGCAGACCGCTGTTTAATTCAGCTGTCATACGCCATCGGTGTATCAAAACCTTTGTCAGTCTACGTTGATACCCAAGGCACAGGAAAAGTCGAAGAAGACAAGCTTGCTACCGTTCTTCAAGACCTGATGGACCTAAGCCCACGTGGCATTCGAGAGCACCTGAGCCTCAATAAGCCAATTTATGGGCGGACGGCTGCATACGGTCACTTTGGTCGGGAAGCAGATGGCGGCGGCGGGTTTTCATGGGAACGCCTCGATTTGGTCGAGCCTCTTGAATCCGCGTTCGGTGCCTAAGCCACTTTCGGACTCTTCAAAAAACCGAGTACACCTGTTCGGACGGCGCAAGGGTAAGCGCCTCCGTGGCAGCCTGCGTCAGGCTTTAGAGCATGACCTTCCGCGCATTCGCATCGACGCAGACACCATTGATACGCCCTGCGACCCGAGCCAGTTTTTCGAGCCTAAGCCAGAGAAGGTATGGCTAGAAATTGGGTTCGGTGGCGGGGAGCACTTAGCGGCTCAAGCAAAAGCTAACCCACATGTTGGCTTCATCGGCGCTGAAATTTTCGAGAACGGAATTGCTTCGCTTTTACAGCAGAGCGCAGCGGCAGCACTTAAGAATATACGAATATTAAATAGTGATGCTCGTGAATTTCTACCCATGATAGGTGATAATAGCCTAGATCGTGTTTTTTTGCTCTATCCCGACCCCTGGCCCAAGAATAAGCATGCAAAACGGCGTTTTATTTGTCGGGCTGCATTAGATCAAATGGCCCGTATTATGAGGCCTGGGGCCGAATTCCGTATCGCAACTGACCACGCAGAATACGCACGGTGGTGTCTTCGTCACGTTCCGATTCACCCAGCTTTCCAATGGGTCATATCGGGACCTCAAGGCTGGAGGCAGCGCCCAGAAGACTCGATCGCCACTCGCTATGAACAAAAGGCCATCAGAGAAGGCCGTACCCCTATGTACTTCTCGTTCCTCAGAAACGCAGGCTAAACCCTTGCCTGAAGTCAAGATTCCGACTATACGAAGCCATTAACTTCACATGTCGACTGACCTGAGGGGTGGGCCACTGGCCCACTTTTTTTGTTTGTGGGATACGAATTCCATTAGCCCCGGTCATCGACGAATGAGTGCGAGCGCTATGGAACGACTAACCTGGCTCGAAGAAAAGATTGCCCCGACTCTTGAGGCCATGGGCTTTGAAGTCGTGCGCGTGGCCGTCACTGGTGAAGGCGGTCGGCGGTCGCTGCAAATCATGGCCGACAGGGCAGATGGTAGCCTCATTAATATTGACGACTGCGCCGCTATTAGCGTGACCCTCAATGATGTTTTTGAAGCTGAGGATCCCTTAGACGGCGCCTATAATTTAGAAGTCAGCTCAGCTGGTATCGACCGGCCTTTGACCCGACCAAAAGACTTCAACTCCTATGTCGGTTTTGAAGCCAAAGTTCAAACACGTCGACCAATTGATGGACGTAAAAAATTCCGCGGCCTCATCAATGGTCTATCAGACGGCGACGCGGTAGAATTGATGGTCGACGGGCAACAAATCGCTTTGCCATTGTCAGAAATTGATCGCGCGCAATTGGTGCTAAATGACGCACTCATTGCTGCAGCAGAAAAAACCCAAAGCCAAACACAACAACCGAACATAAACGCACAGAGTGAGTAGAAGATCATGTCCCAAAGCATAGCAATGCCCCGACCGGAACTGATCCAGGTGGCTGACACAGTTGCCCGTGACAAGTCGATTGAACGTGAAGAAGTATTCATGATTATGGAGCAAGCGCTGCAAAAAGCCGGGCGCTCAAAATATGGGCAAGAGAAAGATATCCGCGCCACAATTGATCGCAAGACCGGCGAAATTCGATTGGCTCGTTACCTTGAGGTTGTCGAAGATCAAGACGCTGTTGAGGACGAAAACATTCAAGTCACAGTCGATCAGGCAAAACGAAAAAAGAAAGATGCCGAGATCGGCGAGTTCTTGATTGATCCGCTTCCTCCTATCGATTTCGGTCGCATCTCTTCACAAATGGCTAAACAAGTCATCGTTCAGCGCGTCCGTGAAGCGGAACGTGCACGCCAGTTTGAAGAATACAAAGGTCGTATCGGTGAAGTGGTCAACGGCTTGGTTAAGCGAGTCGAATTTGGCAACGTTGTCGTAGATCTGGGCCGCGCCGAAGGGCTTTTGCGTCGTGACGAACTGATCCCGCGCGAACATTTCAAGAATGGTGATCGTGTTCGCGCATACATCATCGATGTCCGCGAAGAACCGAGAGGGCCTCAGATCTTTCTATCGCGCACATGTCCTGAGTTCATGGCCATGCTGTTTGCGCAAGAAGTTCCTGAAATTTATGACGGTATTATTGAGATTAAAGCCGTTGCTAGAGATCCAGGTAGTCGCGCAAAGATTGCCGTGATTTCTAAGGATGCTTCGATTGACCCAGTTGGCGCATGCGTCGGTATGCGCGGTAGTCGTGTGCAAGCCGTCGTGGCCGAGCTACAGGGCGAAAAAATCGATATCATTCAATGGAACGAAGATCCCGCGACCTTTGTCGTTAATGGTCTCGCTCCCGCTGAAGTCAGCAAAGTCGTTTTGGACGAGGACTCCGGGCGAATTGAAGTTGTCGTGCCAGATGACCAGCTATCACTTGCTATCGGGCGGCGTGGCCAGAACGTGCGGCTAGCGTCTCACTTGACCGGTTGGACAATCGACATCCTGACAGAAGATGAAGAAAGTGCGCGGCGACAAGAGGAATTCAAGAACCGTAGCCAAGCGTTCATCGACGGACTCGATGTCGACGATGTCATCGCCCACCTTTTGGTGACCGAAGGCTTTACCTCAATTGAGGAGGTTGCGTTTGTTCCTGATAACGAACTCTTCAGCATTGAAGGCTTCGATGAAGATATTGCCATAGAACTTAAAGCGCGCGCTCAAGCAAATATCGAAGAACAAAATCAAAAACTCATGACCAAACTCTCAGAGCTTGGAATTGCAGAAGACTTGCTGAATGCCGGAATCGACGGTCTAGAAGTCGAAATGCTGGTCACTTTGGGAGAAAAGGACGTGAAAACGCTTGATGACCTAGCAGATCTCGCATCCGACGAGCTCATCGAGATCCTTGGTGTCGGCTCTATGTCCATGGACGAAGCGAACACCATGATTATGGCAGCCCGCGCGCACTGGTTTGATGATGAAGACAGCGAAGAAGCCAAAAGCGACGATGCTGACAGCGAAACGAGTGCGGAGGATTAAGAGCCAAAGTGACTTTCGGCGCCACACAAACTGACGCAGATGCCCCTGACGAAGGGGCGCTGGGCGGGCCAGGCAACCGTTCTAGCGCTGACAGCATTCCACTGCGTAGGTGTTTGGTAACGGGAGAGCAAAGGCCAAAAGACGAATTATTGCGATTCGTGGTCAGCCCGGAGGGCATTCTCGTCTTTGACGTGGCGGGGCGTTTGCCAGGCCGAGGTTTGTGGTTGAAGGCAGGGCGCGATATGATAGACACCGCTGCGTCTAAGCGTTTGTTTTCAAAGGCCGCCAGGGAAGCCGTTACGGTGCCTGACGACATTTTGGAACTGGTCGCAGCAGGCCTCAAACGCCGTTGTCTTGATCGCCTTGGACTAGCCCGTCGCGCTGGGCTCGTTGCGGTTGGATTTGAAAAGGTTCGTGCACAGGCCGGCACTGGTCGGACGGTGTTGATGTTAGAAGCGGCGGATGGGGCGAAAGGCGGTCGACGTAAAATGACTAGCCTTGCTCCCGAAGCACCGGTGATTGATGTATTCACCGGAGAAGAATTAGGCCAGGCCTTGGGTCGGGATCACGCAGTGCATGTCAGCCTCGAGGCTGATCGCCTAACTGACGTGCTCGTGACAGAGGCAAAACGATACGCCGGTGTCGCCTTTTGATGGCACCAAAGGGCTTAGCGCCATACTTGGATTGCTAGCGCTCTACGAGAGAATATTAGACGACGGTTTAGGGAAGCATGGGCTTCCAGAACAGAATGGTACAAAACGGTATGGCGAACGAAGCAAAGAAGCCTTTGACCCTTGGTCGCGGCAAGCTCGAGTTGAAAAAAACGGTTGAGACCGGTCAGGTCCGCCAGAGCTTTTCGCATGGCCGCACCAAAGTGGTCCAGGTCGAACGCAAGCGGAAACGCCAGTTCGAGATGGGCGCTGACGGCAAGGTCCAAGAGGTAAAATCTCAAGCACCAAGCTTGCCTAAGAAAGCCAGCGCCGAAGTGGCTGCCGATACTGTTCAACGCAAGTTAAGTGCTGAAGAGACAGCGCACCGACTTAAAGTTCTGCAAGATGCCAAACGTGCAGAGGAAGAAGATCGCAAGGAAGCCGACGAACTTCGGGTAATCGCAGAAGAACGTTTGGCCAAGATGTCAAAAGAAGAAGCGGAAGCTGAGGCTGAAGCTCAAAACGCGACTGCAATCGAAGAAACGGCCGAGCAACCAGAAGCACCGGCAGACATTCCAATTGAGCCAGTTATCCCGCCAGATCCGGATAAACCTGTCGATCGATCTGCTGCACACCGCCGTCCGACTGAAACAGATGAAGAAAAAGCGCGTAAGCAAGCAAAATTAGGCAACAAACAACCCGCCAAGAAGGGTGCCGACCAGCGACGTCGGTCCGGCAAGCTAACAATCTCCGCGGCACTCGAAGGGAACGACCAAATTGAACGAGGTCGTTCGATGGCCGCACTGCGTCGTGCTCAAGAAAAAGAACGTCGCAAACAGATGCAGCAGCAAAGAACTTCGATGCCATCTGAAAAGATTGTCCGCGAGGTAACGGTACCTGAGAACATTACGGTACAAGAATTTTCCAACCGAATGGCGGAACGTTCGGGTAACGTTATAAAGACACTGATGAAACTTGGCATTATGGCAACGATCAACGAAGTGATTGACGCAGACACAGCAGAACTGGTCGCGCAAGAATTCGGCCACAAGATCAAACGAGTTTCTGAGGACGATGTTTTGACCGGCCTAAGCAATGGGCCCGACAATGACGATGCTACTGACTCACGTCCTGCTGTAGTAACGGTCATGGGTCATGTTGATCACGGCAAAACATCCTTGCTTGATGCTCTGCGAAAAGCTGACGTTGTTTCAGGTGAGGCCGGCGGTATCACACAACACATCGGCGCATATCAAGTGCGCCTACCTAACGATAAAAGACTCACATTTCTCGACACTCCAGGCCACGAAGCGTTCTCAGCAATGCGCGCGCGCGGCGCCCAAGCCACAGACATCGTCGTCCTTGTCGTCGCTGCAGATGACGGCATTATGCCGCAGACCATCGAAGCCATTAAGCATGCACAAGCGGCAGAAGTGCCGATGATTATTGCCATCAATAAAATGGACAAGCCGGATGCGACGCCAGATCGTGTGCGCCAAGAGCTACTTAGCCATGAAGTTGTCGTTGAGGAAATGGGTGGCGAAACGCTAACCGTTGAGGTTTCGGCCACAGAAAAGTTGAACCTGGATAAATTGCTGGACGCTATTCAGTTGCAGGCAGAGCTTTTGGACCTGAAAGCAAATCCAGACCGTGCCGCTGAAGGCGTGATTGTAGAAGCGAGGATGGAAACAGGTAAGGGTTCCGTCGCAACTGTTCTTGTCCAACGCGGAACGCTGGCAGTTGGCGACATATTTGTTTCTGGTTCTGAATGGGGTCGCGTACGCGCTCTAGTTAATGATCAGGGCAAGCAGATTAAATCTGCTCTGCCGTCCGCCCCTGTCGAAGTGCTCGGCTTTAATGGAACGCCGCGCGCTGGTGACGACTTCATCGTTGTCGAAGAAGAAGCTCGCGCACGCGAAGTTGCAGACTTTAGAGCTCGCAAGATTCGCGACGCCACTGCGGCTGGTAGCGCAAGCACGATGGAACAAATGTTTGCGAAAGTCCAAGCCGGCGAAAACGAAGACTTGCCTGTTGTTATTAAGGGCGACGTCCAAGGTTCAGTGGAAGCGTTGACGAACACGCTTGAGAAAATTAGCACCGACGAATCGCAAGTGAAAGTTATCCATGGCGCAGTCGGGCCAATTAACGAGTCGGACGTCACCCTGGCTGTCGCCTCTAAGGCTGTGATTATTGGATTCAATGTCCGCGCTAACACACAAGCCCGCGCCATCGCCAAACGCGACAATGTCGACGTACGGTACTATTCAATTATCTACAATGTTGCAGATGACATTAAAGGCGTATTCTCTGGTCGCTTGTCTCCGAAATACCGCGAGAGCTTCCTCGGCTACGCAGACATCAAAGAAGTCTTTGCTGTATCCAAGGTCGGAAAGGTCGCCGGTTGTATCGTCACTGAAGGTACGATCAAGAAGGGCTGCAAAGTTCGCCTTCTGCGCGATGATGTAGTCATACACGAAGGTGACCTATCACAGCTCAAGCGCTTCAAAGACGACGTCAAAGAAGTGCGTGAGGGTACCGAATGTGGAGCTGCCTTCGCGAACTATCAAGACATACAAGTGGGCGACCGGATCGAGTGCTTTGAACTCGAGCAGGTTGCAGTAGAGCTTTAGCCCAATCCCGGCACAGTGTGCCGGGCACGAGGAACTCACATGGCACGAACCGGAGCCCGCCTGCCAAGCCAGCGGCAATTGCGCGTGGGGGAAACCCTGCGACACACACTGGCTGAAATCATCGAGAGAGAAACGTTCAGGGATCCTGACCTGTTTGACGTCACCCTAACGGTGACTCAAGTAGACTCAAGCCCAGACCTAAAACACGCGACAGTCTATGTCATGCGCCTCGGTGGAGGAGATATGACAACGGTTCTTGCGGGTCTAGGTCGCGTTAAATCTTTTCTGCGCCGCGAACTCGGTAAGCGAATCCGATTAAGACACGTGCCGGAACTGCATTTTGCGTCAGACACAACATTCGATGAGGCGCAGCACATCGACACACTTCTTCATCGCCCAGAAGTCGCGCGCGACCTAGAGCGTACCGACGACCCCTCCTCTTCGGAAGACGAAACCGGCCCAGAGGCTCCGGTCGATGGCGCGTAAGCGACGTGGCCAAGCCATATCAGGGTGGCTGGCGCTCGATAAACCGCTTGGCCTGACATCAACTCAAGCCCTAGGTAAGGCAAGACGGTTTCTAGACGCCGCTAAAGCAGGTCACGGTGGAACGCTAGACCCGCTGGCAACTGGCATTCTGCCCATCGCCTTTGGTGAAGCCACGAAAACCGTCTCTTACGCGATGGACGCGAAGAAAAGCTATACTTTCGAGGCTATATGGGGCGTTGCTACGGCGACTGACGACCGAGAAGGGGGCGTAACGGAAACCTCCGACGTTCGTCCCGAGCCTGCGGCTATTGAAGACGCTTTGAGCGGTTTTTTAGGTGAAATTCAGCAGATTCCCCCGCAATACTCTGCCATCAAAATTGACGGTGAGCGGGCATACAACCTTGCCCGCGCCAACAAAGAGGTGGATCTGAAGCCAAGAACGGTCCGAATTGATCGTTTTGTGAGAGTAAATACCGATCTAGGCCCAGACCGTGCCCAATTCGAGGTGGATTGCGGAAAAGGAACATATATTCGGGCCCTCATTAGAGATTTAGCTCAGACCCTGGGAACCTGTGGACATATTGCGACCCTACGCCGGACCCGTTGCGGACCCTTTGATGAAAAAGTGGCGATTTCCCTGGATAAACTAGAGTCTTTAGGGCATAAAGCCGCCGGCTCTGGGATCCTTCTCCCTGTTGCGACCGTGCTGGACGACATCCCGGCTCTGGCCCTGACTGAGGAAGAGGCCCGCCGCATGAGCCACGGACAATCTATTTCTTTATTTGCCGTGGCCAACCGCACCCCCATAAGCGGACTAACGCCAGGCGCTGCCGTTCAGGCAGTGTGCGGGGATCGGTTGATTGCAGTTGCCATGGTTGCGGACGGTCTTGTTAAGCCCGTGCGTGTTTTGAACACCTGAGTAGATTTAAGGAGTCTCCGATGTCGATTACAGCTGATCGCAAACAAGAACTCATCAAAGAATATGCCACCAAGGACAGCGATACTGGGTCACCAGAAGTACAAGTCGCAATTCTGACTGAGCGCATTGTGAACCTCACCGACCATTTAAAAACCCACGGCAAAGACAATCACTCACGCCGTGGCCTTCTTATGATGGTCGGCCAACGTCGACGCTTGCTCGACTACACAAAAAAGAAATCACAGAAGCGTTATGAAACGCTGATTGGGCGCTTGGGTCTCAGGCGCTAAACGGTTGCGCTCACGCGAACCGAACACCCGAATGAACTGGCCTGCCAGAGTCGGATTAAGCAGCGGTCAGACCCGGATGAGCCGGGTCTGGTTGACGCTGTTTGCCGATGTGCAGCGGACGGCCGGGCTTCAAGAGTATTTAGAACACCGCTGCCTGTAGGGGACCGATAGCCGCGTGTCATGGAGACACTGCGGCACGCACATTTTGGTGCCGGTCTGTAGGAAAAGGAAATCCTGATATGTCTATGTTTAAAACGTTCCGCAAAGAAATCGAATGGGGCGGACGAACGCTGGTTCTGGAAACCGGAAAGATTGCGCGACAAGCCAATGGGGCCGTGATCGCTACGTACGGAGAAACATCTGTATTGTGTACAGCAGTCGGCCAGCGCTCACCAAAGCCTGGCATCGACTTCTTCCCACTCACCGTCAATTACCAAGAGAAAACATACGCCGCCGGTAAAATCCCAGGCGGCTTCTTCAAACGTGAAGGACGGCCGACTGAAAAAGAAACCTTAGTCTCCCGTTTGATTGACCGACCATTGCGTCCGCTCTTCCATGAAAGCTATCGCAACGAGACACAAGTCGTCTGTACTGTTCTCTCGCACGATCTAGAGAATGACCCGGACGTCATCGCATTGATCGGGGCCTCAGCCGCCCTTACTATTTCAGGCATCCCATTCCTTGGCCCAATCGGCGCTGCCCGCGTTGGATACAAAGATGGTGAATTTATATTGAACCCGCTTATGGGTGACGTTGCTGATTCCGATCTGGACCTTGTGCTTGCTGGAACCCGCGAAGGCGTGTTGATGGTTGAAAGCCAAGCGAATGAACTCTCAGAAGAAATCATGCTTGGCGCCGTTAACTACGGCCACAACGAGATGCAAGCAATCATCGACGGTATTATTGGACTAGCCGAGATGTGCGCTAAAGAGCCTTTTGATATTGCAGAGCCCCCTGCCGAAATCACGACAGTTAAGGGGAAGTTTGCCGCATTCACTGGTGATATTGAAGCTGCTTACCAGATGCAGGTTAAACAAGACCGGCAAGAAGCACTGGCAGCTGCCAAACGTAAGGCAACTGAAAGTCTGGGAGACAACACGGCAGAATTGGCCGTTGCCGGAAAAGTCTTCAAGTCAATGGAGCAAGACATTGTTCGCGGCAGCATTCTCAAGACAGGCAAACGCATCGATGGTCGTACAACCGTAGACGTTCGTCAGATCGAATCGGAAGTTGGTGTGTTGCGTCGCGCACACGGCTCAGCGCTGTTCACCCGTGGTGAAACACAAGCACTCGTAACGGCAACGCTTGGCACGGGAAGAGACGAGCAAATCATCGATGCTCTTGAAGGTGAGTTCCGCGAAAACTTCATGTTGCATTACAACTTCCCTCCATACTCAGTTGGCGAAACGGGCCGCATGGGTGGAACGGGTCGTCGTGAAGTCGGCCATGGTAAACTTGCATGGCGCGCCATTCGTCCCTTGCTGCCGTCAAAGGAAGACTTCCCATACACGTTGCGGGTCGTTTCTGAGATCACCGAATCCAACGGCTCGTCTTCGATGGCCACAGTTTGTGGCACGTCACTCGCACTTATGGATGCCGGTGTACCCTTAGGTCGTCCGGTCGCCGGTATTGCGATGGGCTTAATTAAAGAAGGTGATGATTTCGCTGTCCTGTCCGACATTCTCGGGGATGAAGACCATCTCGGAGATATGGACTTCAAAGTCGCAGGCACGGATCAAGGCATCACGTCTCTGCAAATGGATATCAAGATCACATCCATTACCAAAGACATCATGGAGATTGCCCTCAATCAAGCCAAAGGCGGCCGCCTCCACATTCTTGGCGAGATGAGTAACGCCATTACGTCGTCTCGCGAGCAGGTCTCAGGCCACGCGCCGCGCATTACCACGTTGAGCGTGCCTAAGGACAAGATCCGCGACATCATCGGCACCGGCGGTAAAGTCATCCGCGAAATCCAAGAAGAAACCGGGTGTAAAATCGACATCGATGATGATGGCACCGTTAAGGTTGCGTCAGCTGACCAAGCTGCAACAGATGATGCGGTAGGCCGGATTCGTGACATCATCGCGGAAGCGGAAGTTGGTGTCATCTATACGGGCAAGGTCGTCAAGCTGATGGACTTCGGTGCATTCGTAAACTTCCTCGGCAAACGTGACGGCTTGGTTCATATTTCTGAGCTTGCACCGCGGCGGGTCGAGAAAGTTTCTGATGTTGTCAACGAAGGCGATACCGTCAAGGTTAAGTGCTTAGCCGTTGATGATCGCGGCAAGGTTAAGCTGTCGATGAAGCGGGTCGATCAAGAGACCGGTGAAGATATCGACGGTAAAGAAACCGAGAAGGCAGCAGCAGACGCTCCTGCTGATAGCTAAAGCATACAGTAGCGCGAACGCACGCTATGAGCTTGCTGCCACGTATCGTTGGCCATCGCGGCGCGCCTCACTTGGCACCAGAGAACACTCTGGCGTCATTTAAGGCGGCGGCGGCGGCTGGCGTTACAGCTATCGAGTTCGATGTTGCACTGACTTTCGATAATCGCCCCGTCATCATTCATGATGCCAGTTTAGAGCGAACGACTGATGGCATAGGACTGTTATCCGAATCGACGTTAGAATCTGTAAGTGGCCTCGACGCAGGAAGTTGGTTCGACCCAACATTCTCTGGCGAAGTCGTGCCAACCCTTGAAGAAACCATTGATCTCATAGAGTCGCTCGGTCTTAGCGCAGATATAGAGCTCAAACCTGACCCTGGGCGAGAAGTCGAAACAGCTCAAATTACACTTGCTGTCGCCTCAGAGTGTTGGCCGTCCGACAAACAACCACCCGTAATAACAAGTTTTTCTAGGGTTGCTTTGGCAGCAGCAAAAGACGCGATGCCAGAGTGGCCACGTGGCCTGTGCTTTGAACTTTTGCCGGAAGATTGGACAGAAGCAATTGATGCCCTTGGGGCAACCATTGTGTGTCCCAATTCAGACCGCCTAACCGCTGATCAAGCGGCATCCATGGTGGCCGCAGGCCTAGAAGTTATGGCGTGGACGGTGAACGATTTGGATCAAGCAAGAAAACTGATCCAATGGGGTGTTAGCAGTCTGTGTACGGACGTTCCTCAAGAATTGAGACCCGCCCTTATTAAACACGATTTGGTTTAGAGAGCGGAAACCCTTATATTTTAAACACAACAGCGGCACGGGCTGACAGAACGTGAAGCAGCCCACTGGAGAGGACACCGCGTGAAAACACTCAACCCATTTATGATTTCTGGCGCCGAAACCTACCCACTTATTGAAGGTGGAAAAGGTGTTGCGGTATCGACCGGACTAAGTTCAGGAGCATGGGCCGCCGCCGGTGGCATCGGCACTTTCTCAGGTGTAAATGCAGATTCGTTCAAGGATGACGGAAGTATTTTGCCGCAGACTTATAGCGGTCGGACGCGCAAGGAACGCCACGAAGAACTCGTTAAATACGCGATCGATGGTGGTATTGCACAAGCGCGAATTGCCCACGAAACCAGAAATGGCGCAGGCCGACTGCACGTTAACGTCTTGTGGGAAATGGGCGGCGCTGAGCGCGTGCTCCATGGCATCATGGAGAAGTGTGGCGACATGGTGCATGGCGTAACGTGCGGTGCTGGAATGCCCTATCGTTTGGCCGAAATCGCAACACAATACGGTATCTATTATTACCCCATTATTTCTTCTGCACGGGCTTTCCGCGCGTTGTGGAAACGGGCCTACCATAAATGTTCTGAGTACTTGGGCGGTGTTGTTTACGAAGACCCTTGGCTTGCCGGTGGACACAATGGTTTGTCAAATTCAGAAGATCCGAAAACCCCTGAAGATCCATACCCGCGTGTCGTAGCCCTAAGAAAAGTTATGAACGAAGCGGGCCTCAATGACGTACCGATCGTTATGGCTGGCGGTGTCTGGTGGCTTAGTGAATGGGAAGATTGGCTCGATAACCCCGAGGTTGGGCCCATATGTTTCCAATTCGGCACGCGCCCTCTACTCACCCAAGAAAGTGAAATTTCCGATCAATGGAAGAAGCGTCTGCTAACGCTGGATCCAGGAGACGTACTGCTTCATAAATTTAGCCCAACTGGGTTTTATTCGTCTGCCGTTAAGAATGATTTCATCGAGGAATTGGTTCAGCGGTCAGAGCATCAAATTTCTTATTCTCCCGAACCTGTGGGGGCACACGACACAGCCCTGGGCGTCGGTGCGCGGAAACGAGAAGTATTTGTAACAGCTGAAGACAAAACGCTGGCAGACCGCTGGGTCGCTGAAGGCAGGACGGATACCCTTAAGACTCCAGATTCTACTTTGATCTATGTTTCTTCCGATAAAGCGGAAGAAATCCGCGCAGATCAGATCGCGTGCATGGGCTGCCTATCCGCGTGCCAATTTTCTAACTGGGCAGAAAACGACAAGGGCTCTACCGGTCGCAAAGCTGATCCACGCTCTTTCTGTATTCAGAAAACCCTACAAAACATTGTCCACGATGGCGAAGTAGACCAAGAACTTATGTTTGCAGGGCACAACGCCTATAGATTCACTCAAGACCCTTGGTACAAGGATGGATTCGTTCCAACAGTAAAAGAACTTGTGGACCGCATTAAGATTGGTCAGTAGACCGATTTATGTTCGTTTTACTTGGTCGTATTTGTTTTTATTTTCTCGTGCTCACGAGCTAGCAACGCGTATATCACACTCGACCAATATTTCCCGCCGGCTTGGTAATGTTCGCGTAAGAGTCCTTCGCGGGCCATACCAAGTTTCTGCATAACGCGAATACTAGCCTTGTTCTCAGGCGCACATTGCGCCGAAATGCGATTGAGTTTAAGTCTTTCGAAACCCGCATCGACCAAGGCGCGGGCAACTTCGGTCGCATATCCCTTCTGCCACTGTGACCGAGCTATACCAAAGCCAACATCCCCCTGACCATGGCCGGGCGGAAGACACTTCAAAACGGCTTCGCCAATAAGATCGCCAGAATTTGTCTCAGTGACAGCGAGAAAGTAATTCACGCGCGGCGCTATCTTTTGTTCTCGCACAGCCCATTGAATAAGCGCTTTTACTTTCTCTTCCGTCGGCGCCTCACCGGCCTGGAATTTCCAGAACGCCTCTTCTCTTACGTAGGCGTATACGTCAGACCAGTCATCGTCTGTGTATTCTCGAATTGTCAGACGCCGGGTTTTTATCGGCAAGGAGAGACTAGGGATTTCAATAGATGAGGTATTCATACGCATAGAGTAAGGCTTGAGCGTCTATTCAAGCAACGCTGAACCTTCAAATCGTTATCGAGTCAGGTGCTTAGCTATAAACGCGTCTATGTCATTGCGCGACCAGCCCTGCGCCTCAAGGTCTGAGCGAATGGCTCTAACGTCGACATTGGCATAGTTGTGTACGCTAACAGGCTGTTCAGCCTCGCTAAGATCCGTAATGCGAAAATCGTGCTCAAAATCATCGCTTTTAAACACGTCATATTGCAAAACTTGGTCGACTTCGTTGCCCGGCGTGAACGTCAATATTCGAGGACTATGGCCATAAAGCTCTGACGGTTCCATATCGCAGCTCGCTGCAAGAATCAGTTCATCGCCCATTTGGCATGTCCGCGCCGCAGCACCGTTTAGAATGCAGCATCGTGATCCCGGCTCTCCATAAATCACGTATGTCGTAAGACGAGCGCCGGAGTTTTTGTTCCAAACATCTACAAATTCTGTCGGATGAAGCCCTGCCTTAGCGCAATGCTCAGGATCGAGCGTAATCGACCCATGGTAGTGCAGGTCTGCCCCGGTTACCCGGATTCCATGCAGCTTGGCGCGTAACACTCTAACCACAGCCGAAGTCCTTTTTGGGATCGTAAAACGCGGCGCACCATAAACCTTTTGGCCGCCAGAACAAGTGGCAGAGTCCTGGCTAGAAACGAGAAACTTGCCTGTGACACCGCCGCTACCTAAAGTAAAACCTACAGGAACATATGATGAACAAATCCCTTGTCCGGCAAAAAAGTCGTGTCATTCGCTATACTGACGCCGCCGCCATAACGGCAGGCGTAACACGAGGTGTATGCCGGTGGCTTGGAGAGTTGGGCTATGCAGCCCTCACAGAATTTAAACTTGGTAACGGCCGCCGGGCCGATGTAGCTGGGCTGTCCCCCGACGGGACTATTGTCATGATTGAGGTGAAAAGCACTGTGGCGGATTTCCGCGCAGACGATAAGTGGCTTGACTATGTACCCTATTGCGACGGGTTTTCGTTCGCCGTCCCGGATCATTTTCCACTAAAAATACTTCCTGAGACATGCGGGGTGATTGTCGCTGATCATCACCATGCAACAGTGGTTCGTCCAGCCATACCCCACCGACTGCATCCAGGTCGACGCAAAGCTTTAACTGTTAGGTTTGCCCATGGCGCTGGTCAGCGCCTGATGGCACTTGCGGATCCGCGGGTAGGCGATTAACGGCCCTAACCGCAGCGCAAATTCACAATGCGGTTATTGCGATCAAGGTCGACATTTAAACGTGACGGCACGTTATCCATTGTCGTCGCAGCACCAGGTGGAAGAACGCGATAGGGTGGCGTCAGACTTTCCTCACGAAGGAATTGCCCATTCGAAGGCGCTTGCCCTCCAAAAGAGACAAAAGTCATTCCAATCGCCGGAGCTAATACATGACCACGGCAACCCATCAGTGTTTCGGGGCGGACCGAATTCATAGCTGCTGCACCACGACCACCTCTGTCATTCATCATGGAGGCGCCCTCCCTACTAGACGGATCAAAGTCTGGGAAAAACTCACCCATGGCTCCACAGCCTGACAAGGCTACAGTCAACGCGAACAGAACAAATGAATTGCGCATACTTTATCCCTCCTTTAGGGCAGCAATTGTCGCGGTTGTCGACACAGAGTCAACCAATTCAGCGCGAATTACCCGTCCACCGTACGCTTCAACATGCTCCGAACCGACGATATCAACCTTCGCATAGTCGGCCCCCTTGACCAGAACGTCTGGCCGCAAATTTTCAATAAGTGATAGTGGCGTGTCATCGTCAAAGACAACAACCAAGTCAACAGCCTCCATAGAGGCCAGAACAGTTGCCCTTGCGATCTCATTTTGAATCGGCCGCTCTGGGCCTTTAAGGCGACGAACGGAGGCGTCAGAATTCAACCCCACAATAAGTTTATCGCTTGCAGCTTTCGCTTGTTCGAGTAGCGATACATGGCCTGGATGTAAGAGATCAAAGCACCCATTCGTAAAACCGATCTTCAATCCTTCTGCCCGCCATAGAGCAGCTCGGGCTGATGCAGTAGTATCGTCTGCAACCTTTGCTTCGACGGCAGTTAAGTCACGGCGCAACAATGCGGCGGCAAGTTCACGAATTAGCACAACAGCTGTTCCACGGCGCTTCACAACGACGCCAGCCGCCGCGTTAGCAAGGCGCGCACTATCCAAAAGGCCAACACCAGCCCCCAAAGCCGCACCGAGAGTTGCGACCACAGTGTCACCAGCTCCCGTTACATCTGCAATCTCATGACTTTCAGCGCTTAGGTGATCAACTTGACCATCTCGCTGCACTAGCGTCATTCCGTCTGCAGATCGGGTGACCAATACAGCGCCGAGGTCAACTGATTCGAATAATGCCTGCGCAGCCACAACTAGGTCTGATTCTGATTCGACAGAACGGCCAGTGACGAGAGCTAGTTCGGCGCGATTTGGCGTAACCACGGTCGCGCCATCGTACAGTTTGTAGTTCGTACCCTTGGGGTCAACGACAATAGGCTTCCCCGCATCACGAGCAGCTCCAATCGCCGCGCGCGCGAAAGACTCGGTTACGACGCCCTTCCCATAGTCAGACAACATAACTGCATCTGCTTGCGCAATTTCACGGGCAAGAGCTGCGGTAAGATCTTCTTCGTCTGCAACAGTTAACGGAGCTGCTGTTTCACGGTCTGCGCGCAACAGGTGGTGACCATTCGCTGAGAAGAAACGATTTTTGATCGTTGTTTCACGATCCGCATTCACCCTTAGAAAAGGCTCTGTGGTTTCAAGTTGAGACAATAGATCTGTTACTTCCCGTCCGGCACGATCAGATCCAATAACGGAAAAGAAGGCAACAGAAACACCAAGGGCCGCCGCATTACGTGCCACGTTACCAGCACCACCAAGTTGCGAAGACTCACTTGTTATTCTCAAAACGGGGACCGGCGCTTCGGGTGAAATACGGCGCACATCACCATGAATAAACCGATCCACCATAACGTCACCGACGCAAGCCACGCGCCGGCCCTTAAAGCGAGCTAAGTAATGCGATAAATCAGCAGCGTATTGGGTCATAGGTGAATGCAACCCTATGCCGTCGCTAGCGATTTAAAATAGTGTACGGTTCTTTCTAGACCCTGCTCTAGACTCACACGCGGCTCCCAATCCAACTTTTCTTTTGCGAGTGATATATCTGGCCGACGTCGCACTGGATCATCTTGTGGCAAAGCTTTGTTAACAATCTTCGACCGTGACTTTGTCATTTTGATTATGAGCTCAGCCAATTCAAGTATTGTTGCTTCAGAGGGGTTGCCTAAATTTACAGGGCCAGTGAAACCATCAACAGAACCCATGAGGCGTATGAGGGCTTCGACTAGGTCATCAACGTAGCAAAAAGATCTGGTCTGACTACCGTCACCATAGATTGTGATGTCGTCGCCATTGAGAGCTTGGACGATAAAATTCGAGACCACTCGGCCATCGTTAGGCAGCATGCGTGGCCCATAGGTATTGAAAATACGTCCAACTTTTATTCGGAGGTTATGCTGGCGGTGGTAATCAAAAAACAGCGTTTCCGCACACCTTTTTCCTTCATCATAGCAAGCGCGGGGCCCGATAGGATTAACGTTGCCATTATACCCCTCAACCTGGGGGTGGACGTCCGGGTCGCCATAAACTTCGCTCGTTGACGCTTGTAAAATTTTCGATCGGGTGCGCTTAGCAAGTCCAAGCATGTTTATTGCACCATGAACGCTGGTTTTGGTCGTTTGTACCGGATCAAACTGGTAGTGAACCGGCGACGCCGGACAGGCCAGATTGTAAATTTCGTCCGTTTCCACATAGAGCGGGAATGTGACGTCATGGCGCATCAGCTCAAATCCAGCTTGCGACATCAGGTGAGCCACGTTGTGGCGACGACCTGTAAAATAGTTGTCGACACAGAGAATCTCGTGATTCTCAGCCATCAGCCGTTCACAAAGATGAGAGCCGATGAAGCCTGCCCCACCGGTAATCAGAATGCGTTTCACAGGGACTCCCCTTACCCTCACCAGATCCGAACCGCACAGTACACAATTCGAAGATCAACTCACTGTATTCCTTAACCTTTTCCAAATGGTTACCATGGTACCGCCTAAGGGTGGTATAGGCCCTTGGGTATATCGCTAGTCGCGACTATAAAAGCGTCCTTGGTAGGGCGTTCTTGTGCCCAGGACCGTTAGAAATTAGAGGAATACGGTGTACTTTCGCCTAGTCAATTTATGCAAACAACCTCCGCATATCAGGAAAATCTGCTGTGTGACACGCTCGACCGGATGCGACGCAACCCGGAAGGGCGCAAAGTGGTCCATATGCATATCTCCAAATTGCTGCCCGCGAACAGAACTCCCGTAAAATCTAAGATCGTCTCACGCATGTTTGGCAATCTAGAGAGTGGAATGCATGTCCAGGTCTTTCCGATGGTAAATCAAGACCTCGTCATGACGGTTAATGCCGGGTCGCAGCGAGACGTAAACGCGATTTGTAAACGCGATTTGTAAACGTATTCGGGCCTTATTTGACGACGATCCTGTGACCTACACAGAGGACGACCAAGGCAATGATCAGTTCGTCGCCCGGTATGACTTGGAAGTCGATTCAGCGTTAGCCATCGGCATGGCGCAGGATTTGAAAGCATCAGCGGGAGAAACTTTACGACGCCCGCCGCCTGCTACCGGTCTACCGTCAATGACACCCGTGCAACTGGATTACGTTCAGAAGCAGTTGGCTTCTACAAACATAATTCCGTTTGTTAAAGATCAAGTCGCCATGCGCATCAATCCTGGCGCATCTGATGCAGCGATTGAGTTCTTCGAGTTCTTTCTTTCCGTCGGTGATCTGCAGCGGGCCATAATGCCGGATATTAATATTTTTGCTGATCGCTGGTTGTTCCAAGACTTAAGCCGCACTATGGATTTGCGCATGTTAGAGACGGTGGTCCGCGCCCCTCACGCAAGACAATGCAAAACCTTGAGCTTAAATCTTAACCTCGAAACAGTAGCGACGCTTGCGTTCGAAAAATTTCTAGAGCGATCCCCAGACAATCAGAAACTGATTGTTGAGGTTCAAGCTATTGATGTTCTTGCTAACATTCGAACCTACTTTGATGTTTGCGACGTTATTTCTGGCATGGGCCACTCCTTGTTAATTGACGGATTGAATCCGACAACATTGCAAATGCTTGACGTGGGTCGGCTGGAGCCAGACTACGCAAAGATCATGTGGGCACCCGAATTCACTGACTTGCTAAACCCTGACAGCAATAAAACTGCGAGCAAAATGATTGACGAAGTAGGGCCCGAGAAAATTGTTTTAGCGCGCTGCGATTCACAAGATGCAATGGCGTGGGGTTTGAAGTCCGGTATTCGCATCTTCCAAGGGCACTTTTTAGATTCATTTGGTAAACCCAAAGGCAGTGGCGCCGCTGGCCGCGCGGCAACACGGTAGATCACAAGCATGTCTGAAGAAGCACAACAACCAGAAGCAACAGCCATACACCCCTTGGGTGACAGCCACGAAGGCAAGCTGCTGGAGGATATACGTGGCCTTGACATGGGCGCCCGAAACCGAGGCGTTGTTCGGCTGCATTTGTCACGTTTGGAACCTGATAATCGTCGCGAAGATGATCTACTGAGTGCAGAAACATCTTTTGACGAACTAACACGTACACGGTCCGCCTGGTTATATCGACTACGCAATACCGACTTAATGGTGATATTCGAATCTTCAGAAACTGCTGCGATCGAAAAATCTGTCGTTAAACTACTCAAGCTTTGGGGCAACGACGAACTCATGAAGCGGTTCAAAAGCGACCCACGCAAGAACCGTTTATCAAGTTGGTTCGACATGAATACGGACTACGATAAATTGCTCGCCTTTGCTGAAAGGCAGGCGGCAGCTCGCGGTACAAAAAAGAAAAAGACTCTGCAGGAGCTGATTACAGAAAAAGAAACCATGCGACAAAAATCGGAGCGTGGTCATCCGCTAATTCCTTCAGAATTAGCGCGGGTTGAAACAGCTTTGGCTCAAGTTGATTTATCCAGTCATACACGACGGCAGCCAGTCTGCGCTTTTGTGGACGGTGAAACGCCGGAGACTGTATTTACAGAAGTGTTTGTATCAATCGGTGATCTACGTAAAACTTTAATGCCAAACACCGACATGACGGCAAACCCCTGGCTATTCCAACGACTCACCCAAACATTAGACAAGCGTGTTTTGGCACAAATGTCTCGTCGCGATGACCGCAGTTTGTTGCAAGAAGGATTCAGCATAAACCTTAATGTCGCGACAATAATGTCAGAAGATTTTCTGGCATTCGATAGTGACCTGAGTCCGAGTAATTACGAGGCAGTGCTTGAGCTTCGAATTGAAGATATTTTTTCAGACCCATCAAGTTTTGCCTTTGCTCGCGATTTCTTAAACGAGCGCGGATATCACATTTGTATTGATGGATTAACGCTGGACACATTTCCATATGCAGATCCAATACGAATGGGCGTCACATATGGGAAACTAAGCTGGTCAACAGAAATTGCAGGGATGGTCGGCACTAAGCGGGGAGAAGAGCTCAAAGCCATGATTATGATGCGAAAACGAGGCCGGACGATTTTGGCACGTTGCGATTCAGAAGCAGCCATTCGAGCTGGCCGACAGCTGGGCATTACCCTATTCCAGGGGCGTTATGTCGACAGCCTGATTCGAGAGCGATACTAAGATTAAGTGTAGGTTTATCTCGCTTGATCGTTGCCCGACGCCCATCTTTATTGCTAAATAACAGTAATAATCGGACGCACCGCTGCAGATGCATTAAACGCACAGAAGCGGTCACAAAATCGACTCACTTTTGCCAGAGAATTGGGCTGGCTTATCTATGACGCTGGATGACCAATCCGGAACCTATAATGAGTCTGAGTCCTGCTCACGTAACCCCATACCAACGAGGCCATTAATGCAAACAACACTCGTCACATTTCGCACAATGATCATCGCGCTAGCGACCACCTTGATAAGTATGGCCGCTCCCGCACGGGCAGACGATGCAATGGATGCTCGGCATATTATAGACACAGCAGCAGTGGCGGTCGAAAGAGTCAGGGCTGAGCACCGCCCATCCGAACAGTTGGATTCTCTGCTTAAACGCGCACGTGGGGTATTGGTAATACCGTCATACTACAAAGCGAGCTTCATCATTGGAGGCAGCTTTGGCGACGGCGTCCTGATGAAAAGAAATGAAGAGGGAATGTTCGGTGACCCCGCATTCTATCGCATGACATCGGGATCAATCGGTTTGCAAGCGGGCATGCAATCCGCAGAGATCATCTTTATCATCTTAACAGATAACGGCATGCAGGCCGTTCTAGATGACGAATTCAAGATCGGAGCCAATGTCGGCATAAGTATCGGCGCAATTGGTGCCGGCGCAGAAGCGGCAACCACAACCAATGTGGGTAACGATATCGTTGCGTATTCTCGCAATACCGGTTTGTTCGCCGGCGGTAGTTTTGAAGGCAGCGTCATTAAACCACGCAAGGATTGGAACGCTGCAGTATATGGCGTTGACCTTGCCGGGACAGACGGAATTGTTGGACGCAACCAATTGGTTTACGCCGACGAACTAAAAGCAACACTGGTAACAGAAGTTTACTCTCAGGAACCGCAGCTCAATTGAACGCAGCCTCAAACAAGACGGGCTTGCCGACTGAGCAAGCGATCGCGATGCTGTCCCGCGTATTTTTGGCAATGGCCATCGCCTTCGGTACAGCACTGGTTACATGTCTGTCCGTGTTGCCGACAGCGTCAAACAAGCCAGAGTTAGTGGATTTGTATGTGATGATCTCACGGTTTTCACTGAGTGGCCTGATAGGCGCCTTTCTCTGGTATGTCCCCCTCATTTTTCGGGTGCGCCTTTTAGATAAACCGGGATGGCGCACATCCGTTAAATGGTCTCTGTCAGTGATTTCAATATTTGGGGCTGCGACCATCTTAACGGTACTGGTGCGTATCGTTGCGAATGGCAGCGGTCTTTTGACCATCGTCGCCCAGCGGTTTGGCACCGAGGGATAAACTTTGTTTTAGAACTGAGTCGCTTCGAACGTTGCAGGTGCAGGGTCTATTGGCTCTGAACCGTCACGGGTAATTTCCAAAACAGCAAGGCCGCGCTCAGACAATCCAGTTGGGAGTAGGCGAAACACGCCGTCAACACCTGAGAAACCGCTTGGTGACGCCAAACCATTCGATGCGAAGGGTTCGTTTGGCCGCGTTCTGCCCAGAACGGCTGCCAAGGCAATTGCATCATATCCGTGTGTCGCTATGGCAGGCGGTGTTGCGTCATATAACTCACGATACCGACTATAAAAACTCGCATTACCTTGGGGGGATGGTGCCGGATACCATCCGCCAACTAGAGCTGGCTCTTTGCCTAGGCCTGGAGCGTGCCAAACCATTGTGCCAAGCAATTGCACACGACCGGGATCTATATCGTAAAATGGTAGTAGCGCAGCAACTTCTGTCAATCTGCCCCCTTGGGCCGGGATCAGTACAGCGTCATACGGAACTTCACCGATCGTATCCAGGCGTTCCAAACGCCTTAATGCAACGCGGGAGACTGCGTCACTACGAGATTCTAGTTCTGCACGTTGTGCTAGAAGGGCGCTGTGTCGGCGGTCATAGTCGGCGAATGACCGCACGACGTCATTAAGGTTTTCGCCAGACGAATCATAATAGGCAACCCGCGTCAAAACCCCGCCAGTCTGAGGCACAAGTTGCGACACTGCATCTACAACTGTCTCGCCATAAGGCGTAGCCGGCGCCAAAACGGCGAACCGCTCAATACCCTGGGCTCGACTAAACGATATGATGCGACGAACTTGTTCATGAGCGAGAAACCCAATGACAAAGACGCCCGGCGCAGCAACGGTAGAATCGGTGGTGAAAGGCACCATATTGATTCCAGCCGCCCGGGCCTGAGGCACGACGGCCTTAGCCGAGGCCGAGAACACTGGACCCAAAAGAAGCTGCGCCCCATGCGCAACAGCCAAAGCAGCAGCCTCAACAGCGCCGTCTGGCGTGCCGCGCGTATCATAGGGCTGCAACACGAACCGTTCATCACCCACGTCAAATAATGCCATCTGCGCGGCATTAAGGAGGGCCTGGCCGACATCGGCAGCAGACCCCGTCAATGGCAAAAGGAGACCAACACGCACTAGCCCGTACGGGTCACGGGGAGGGACCGGAACTGCTTCTTCCGAAACAGCATTAAGACCTGGAATAAGTTGCGTGCGCGTTAGAGCGGGAAAGCTTTGTTGCTCAAAAACCGGTGCGGCCGCAATTACCGTTTGGGCAGACGCTGGTTTTGCCTGAGCAGTAGGGCGTGGTACATCGGTGCCTTCACACCCTGATACAACAAAACTGGCCAGTACCAAAAATGGCAAAACACGCCAAACGGTCATCTAAAAAACCTCTCAAAGCGCCCATCTACGTTGGCCTGGACGGTAACGCTAGCCTTACGGGAACGCAACCTGAGGCCCCACCCAGCTCTATCATAAGTCAGCCGTTGGAGTGTGGCCTTTATGTGGTCGCAACGCCGATCGGCAATCTTATGGACATGACGTTCCGGGCTGTCGATGTGCTCCGGCAAGCCGATCTGATTGCATGTGAAGACACGCGGGTCACCGGAAAGTTACTGAAACACTTTGGCATCAAAACTCCGATGATTAGCTATAACGACCACAATGGCCCAAAAATCCGACCACGGCTTATAAGCGATATGCAAGCCGGGAAAAGTATCGCCGTCGTTTCGGATGCCGGTACACCTCTGATTTCAGATCCGGGTTTTAAACTCGTATCCGCATGCGCAGACGAAGGACTAAAGGTCGTCCCGATACCCGGTGCCTCTGCTTTTTTAGCCGGCCTGGTCGTATCTGCTCTACCTACAGACAAAGTTCTCTTTATTGGCTTTCTCCCATCAAAACAAAAAGCGCGACAGGACACCCTAAAGCCCTTAGTGGGCATCGATGCAACACTCGTGTTTTATGAAAGCGGTCCTCGATTGGCAACGACCTTGGCCGCCCTATCACTTCAACTCGGGGAACGCTCAGCAACCGTCGCCCGAGAACTAACAAAACTATATGAAGAAGTGACACGGGGCACTTTAAGTAACTTGTCAGAGTCATACGAAAAAGCTGAGCAGCCTAAGGGAGAGTTGGTCATCGTCGTTGGTCCGCCGACCGAATCAGACGAAATGAGCCCTAAGGACATAGACGAGGCATTGCTTGAGGCGCTAAAGACAATGACGGTACGCGATGCAAGCGCGACAGTTGCTATACACACGAGGCGAACAAAACGTTCAATCTACGCACGGGCGTTAGAATTGAAGGCAACACACTCGAATGACCACTAAACCTTTCTCACGAAAGCTGAAGGCCCAAAGATATGGTCGGTGGGGAGAGTTCTTATGCAGGATCACTCTGAATCTAGCGGGCTGGCGGATTATTGCTCAAGGATACGTGAGTAAAAGCGGAAGTGGTGCGGGTGAAATCGATTTAATCGCACACCGTGCAAGCGTGATCGCATTTATAGAAGTAAAGGCTCGACAAGACATTGACGCTGGCCTTTCGGCTGTTTCTAAGGAGCAACAACGGCGAATTATTCGTGGTGCCGAGCGCTTTATCGCGGCAAACCCTCACTTGGCTCACAAGGAAATGAGGTTCGATGTTATGATTGTGCGGCCTTGGCGATGGCCAATGCGCCTAATAAACGCGTGGCAGGCATGATCTTAAAACGGACAACAATTGACCACCTTATGTGTATGACTAGTGTGTCGAGAATGAATGCCAAACCTAAAAATGTCCTGACAGGACTTCCGATAAAATGAGCCCCAAGAAAATATCATCAATATCAAGTGACGCTTCTCTCGCAGATTTATTAACTCGCGGGGACGGTGCATTTGACCTCGCCGAAGCGGCGCTTTTGTTGGCAGCGCGCGACACATCCGCCACAGATATCAATGCTTATCGAACGCATCTCAAGAGCTTGTATGACGCGGCTCAAAGCTGTGCCGAAGAGTTGGGGCTGGATGAAATCAACCCAACGCCACACGAGATGGCCGACGTCCTCTCCACCGTAATCAGTTCAACATTTCGCTATCATGGAGATGAGGACAATCATGACGACTTAGACAATGCTAACCTTATGCGCGCCATTGATAGGCGTAAGGGCTTGCCAGTTACGCTTGGAATTTTATACATCGCGACGGCACGGTCTCAAGGCTGGAACGTTGCAGGGTTAAATTTTCCCGGCCACTTCCTTATTCGCCTAGAAAGCCTCGATGGTAACCGCGTCATTCTCGATCCTTTTCATGATGGGCATGTTCTCGACGCCCCCGCTTTGCGCGACCTGCTAAAGGTTGTCGCAGGGCCAGCTGAAGAATTAGAATCGCGTCACTATAAAACGGTAAGTGATCGAGACATTCTCGTCCGCCTGCAGAATAACGTTAAGACCCGTCGTCTCGATCTTGGTCAAATGGAAGATGCACTTGATACTCTAAAGACGATGCAATTGCTTTTGCCAGATAGCGCCGCTTTGTGCCGTGAAGCCGGTTTACTTCATTTGCGGCTTGGACAGCTTACTGAAGCATTGACCGCACTTGAAGAGTATCTGACCCGCGCGCCTACCGGACCGGAACGATCTCGTATCGACACTGTGGTCAACGATTTAAAACAACGCATTCATTAGTGTTTGCAGAACAACAAGGAACAGTCACGTTATGACGCGCACCGTTGCAATACAAATGGACCCAATGGATGGGATAGACATCAATGGTGATTCAACATTCGTCTTAGCCTTGGAGGCCCAAAAGCGAGGCTTCGGACTATTTCACTATTTGCCGAACCGCTTGTCATTGCGGGACGGGCGGGTAATCGCTAAGGCTAACCCAATGGAAGTTCGGCGCGAAGCCGGGAACTATTTCTCCTTCGGTGAAACACAAGAAGTTGACCTATCTTCAATGGACGTTGTCTTGATGCGCCAAGACCCTCCCTTTGATATGGCCTACATTACGGCCACTCATATTCTTGAGCACATCACCGAGAGCACACTGGTGGTAAACGACCCGGTCAGCGTTAGAAACGCGCCTGAAAAGCTATTCGTCACTCATTTCGAGGGCGTGATGCCGCCGACATTGATCACGTCAGATCCGGATGAGATCAAGGCGTTCCGAGCAGAACAGAAAGACATCATAATTAAGCCCCTCTACGGCAATGGTGGCGCAGGTGTATTCCACCTTCCACCCGGTGACGAAAATTTGGGGTCTCTGGTTGAGATGTTTACAGAGAATTTTCGCGAACCCATGATCGTGCAGAAATACCTATCAGCCGTACGCGAAGGAGATAAACGTATCATCCTCGTCGATGGTGTCGTTGTTGGAGCCATTAATCGTGTACCAGCGGCCGGCGAAGCCCGCTCCAATATGCACGTCGGTGGACGCCCAGAAAAATCAATCTTAACGGCTCGAGAAGAAGAGATATGTGAGGCCATCGGACCTTCCCTTAAGGACCAAGGGTTGATCTTCGTCGGCATCGACGTAATCGGAGATTATCTCACCGAGATTAACGTCACCTCACCGACTGGCCTGCAAGAGATCAACCGCTTTGACGATGCCTGTTTAGAGGCGCAGATTTGGGATGCGATCGAAGGCAAACTTAAGTAAACAAGTCTTCAGATTACAGATGCCGATAACCTAGCCTGGCATATTGGACCAAATAGATTGAATAGGGAATGAACATGGAACTTGAAGAACAGGTGGCGCAGACGGTCGAAGCGTTGATGGCCACCCTCACAACCTATGGCCTTTCGGTTATTGGCGCCGTGGTCATTCTCATTGTGGGCTGGATCATTTCTGGTTGGGTTTCTGGAGCCATTCGAAAGGCCTCAACAAAATCAGAAAAGTTCGACACAACCCTCGGCTCATTCTTCGCTTCCATAGCAAAGTACGCGATCCTCGCCTTCACGTTCATCGCCGTACTCTCCCGTTTTGGTGTAGAGACAACGAGCTTTGTTGCTGTCCTTGGCGCCCTCGGTTTTGCGATTGGATTATCGCTCCAGGGAACGTTGTCAAATGTAGCCAGCGGCGTCATGCTGATTATGTTTCGCCCCTTTAAGGTTGGTGACTTTGTAGACACGGCTGGCGTTTCAGGAACTGTGAAGGCCATTAGTCTATTTACGACTGAAATGGCGACTGGCGATAACGTTAAAGTCATCGTTCCAAATGGCGCTGTTTGGGGCGGAACGATTAAAAATTTCTCGGGCAACACAACACGTCGCGTCGACATGGTGATGGGTATTGGCTACGGCTCCAACATTGACCATGCCATTACAACAATGACCGACCTTGTTAAGGCAGATAGCCGTGTGCATGGAGACCCCGAACCTTTCTTCGCTGTGGGTGAACTGGCCGACAGTTCCGTCAACATCATCGTCCGCGTCTGGACGAATGCACCGGACTACTGGGGCGTAAAATTCGAGCTGACCAAAGCATTCAAGGAAGCCTTTGATCATGAGGGAATCGATATTCCGTTCCCACAAACGGTGGTGCATCACGTTAACGAGCAGGGCTAGGTAAAGTAGGTGGAGGCAAATAAGATCCGCCGTGGCTTTGCCGATATTCCTCAGGGCCAAATCCATTACCGGTGTGCTGGCCTAAACCACACCGGTAAACGCCCGCTCATTATGCTTCACGGCGAACCTGCCTCGTCTTATGTGTTGGAACCGACGATTGAAGCCTTAGGGCAATATCGACCGGTCTATGCTCCCGACACCTTGGGTGCCGGTGATTCATCACCGCTTCATGTTGAGACTTTGGAAGTCCAGGATCTAGCTGAGATCGCGTTCTCAGCCATCAAGGCCTTAGGATTTGAAGATTTCGATCTTTACGGCACCTACACCGGCGGCCACATCGCAACAGAACTCGCCCTCGCTCACAGTGATCACATCAATGCCCTTGTGCTCGACGAGGCGGGTTTGATTCCGGACGAGGACATCCCTGACCTCGTCGCTAACTATGTGCCCGACCTGTCCATAGATACGCACGGCCATCAGTTCTATCGTTTGTTTCAGTGGGTGCGCGATCAATACATCTACTTTCCTTGGTACGCACGGGACAAGGACCACTGGCGCAATATGGACTTACCACAGCCCGAGGTTCTGTTTCGCAAGACCATGGAAGTGCTTAAAGGCAAAGACAGCATGCCCGTGATTTTCGCCGCCGTGTTTCGACACGACCTACGAACCGCACTTGCACAGCTCAACCTACCCACGTTAGCAACAGCGGAAGAAGCCGAGATCGTGCCAAGCGCAACGCTCTTGGATATGCCTTTCCGTGAAGCCGTGAGTGCGCCAAAAGAATACGTCACGGAAAAAGCAAAACGCATTACAGAGTTTCTGGACGCACAGTCATAGTGGTCCGGGCGTTACTGCTTGCTGTACTATTTTGGGTTCACCCTTCTGTCCTAAACGCACAAACAACAAAGCTGATCGCGGCTTCGTCAGCTGCACCAGGCAGCACCATAAAAGATCACTTCATAGCGTTTGAAAAAACACTAAGTGAAACTTTTGACGGTGACCTCACGATTACCTTATTGGTGGATGGAGAGGCCGGGTCAGAAGAGACATCGCTATCTGGCCTCCGCCGCGGGCGCATCCACTTTAGTGCAGTGTCAGTCGCAGCAGCAGCAACGGCTGTCCCAGAATTATCCATCTTGATGATGCCGTATCTCTTCGACAGTGATGAAGAAGCAGATTTCGTTCTCGACAATTTTGTCTTTGAAATATTCCAAGAGCTGTTTGCAGACAAGGGCCTAACACTCATCCGTTGGTTGGATTCTGGCTGGGCGGTGATTTACGGGCGCAAACCCATTTTATTGCCAGAAGACGCAGCGGGATATCGCATGCGATCCGCTTCAGCGCTCACGGCCCAGGCATTCTTAGAAACGCTGGGCACTGACGTCATACCTCTGACCTTTGCAGATATCATTCCCGCGCTGCAAACTGGTTTGGTCGATGGCGGAGCCACGAGCCCATTTATGTTCTTAACTGGCGGGCTCTACGAACACGCGGCCGAACTGACACTGACACGCCATGCTTTGAATCCCGGTACCATCATCGCAAACGCTCGCTGGTTCGAATCCTTGTCTCCAAAAAATCAACAAGCCGTGAAGGACGCGTATGCATCATCGTCTGTGCTACGCGATGACACACGCCGCCAGACCTGCGAGTCCTATGACATTCTTAGGAAACGGAGCATCACCATTCACACGCTTACTCCTCATCAAGAACAAGCGTGGAAAAATGCCGTTACCCCAACCCACCAAGCCATGGTGGCTGATATTGGTGGGCAGGCGGATATAATTTATGACACCATTCGTGACGGTAAATCGGCTTTTGCCGAAACAGGGTACCTAGCACCACCGCCGTGCGACTGACTCTTATCGGCACGCCCGCGACTTGATTGCCGTGGAAATCAAAAAAATAGAGCGCAAATACCTATCTGTTCCAGATACCAATACCGTAGTCGAGGGAGAGACATAATGGACAAAGTTAATCGACGCGATGCCCTTAGGGTAGGCGCCGCCATTGCGGCTGTGCCTGCTCTTTCAGCACCACAAGGGGCGAGGGCTCAAGTGCGACCACAATCAATCCCGGCGCCTGACAAAGCCATGGAGGTTCAAGGCGACACCTTCTCCACCCGACAGAATTCTAATCCGCTTGAAACCAAAGTCACCGCTTTCACAACAGTGTCACCGGACGTGGATGCTAGCATCCGATTTTACCGCGATGTCATCGGCATGTCAGTGCTAAGCGATACGCTGCTGGCAGACGGAATTACTACGGCGCCCGGAATCGGCCATGCAGAACGTCGGCATGTGATCTTAACCATGCCAGAATCAGCCTTCAGCCAGACCGTGCGCATACTCGAAGCACCGCCCGGTGCAAAACCGATCCGGCCACGGCCGGAATCCGGCCCGAACGATCCCGGCCTTCTAGTTTTAGAAGGCGGAACCCGCGATCCAGCGGAGTCCTATCACGCCCTTGCTAGCGCTGGCACGCCCATGATTTCACCGCCGCGCTATTATTATTTCCGAAACACAATGTGGGGCACCGATGTAGATTCCATGAGCTATGCTCCGTTTGGCCCAGGCGGTGAGCAAATGTTCATTACCGCCAGCATTCGCAGCGATCAAAAATTGGTGCGCTCTGTTGGTATTCACAACGGCTTTGGCAGCGCGTCCATCACTGCGTTGGATCAACGACCGGTCAACGCCTTCTTTGAAAAAGCGCTTGGCCTCAAACGCACATCACAAATGGAATGTTATCAAGATAACGTTAGTGAACTGATCGGTGCGCCACCGGGTTCCTATTTCTTATGGGGGTAACGTCGGCGCCGGTGTAGGCATCGAAGTTTGGGAGGTCAAAGCTGAGTCAGGCACTGTTCGGCCTTGTTCGTTAGATAAGACCGGCCTCGCTATGTTAACCCTACGCGTCAATGACTTGGGGAAGTGCCGCACCATGTGGGCGGACGCAGGCATTGAGCCGGTCGGCGAAGGAGCGTTGCCTAATGCTACCCATGACCGGCCTGATGGATTCACCCTACGCGGCGCTGTAGGCGAGTTATACGAAGTGGTGCAGGCGTAATCAGAACGAGCCGTCGCTAGATGTCGATTGTTCGATTCTGACCCAAGCCAGATGTATCACCACTAAATTCTAATGGCTGTTTTCTGTTGGTGATTGCAACAGGCTTACATGCGGTGATTTTTCAAATTTTCAATACGGGTTGCTCGTTTGCCATCTCAAAGCGGGCTAGTTATGCCCGAGAGCTTTGGTATAAGCTGTGCCAAGGATCAAAAACGACTCTCCAAAATTGGTGGGGCGGCGCCCGTAGCAAGCATAACCCAGGGCCTTCTTTAGGGGACAATCTATGACCGAATTCGCCTACGACCTCTTTCTCATTTTGCATATCTTGGGCTTTGTTTATTGGCTCGGCGGCGACGTGGGCGTCTTTTACTCGAGCAACTTCGTCATCAATCCCAAATATTCAGCGGAAACGCGGCTGACAGCGTCGAAGATCATGATGGATCTGGATCTTATTCCGAGAATTTGCATGACGCTCATGCTGACCCTTGGCGCCACGTTGGCCAGTATGCAAGGCGTTGACCACTATCCAGGGCAGATGCTGGCGCTTTGGATCCTCTCGCCCGTCTGGTTGTTCATGGTGCTTTACATGCACTTCCGTCACGGTAGCCCGCTCGCGAAAACTCTTGCGCCGATCGACCTTTGGCTGCGTCGCATTTTGATCGCCGGAATTGCCGCGTCTGTGATTTACACGCTCTATACCGGCCGGTTGGCTGACACGCCGTGGCTGACGGCGAAAGTAGGGCTTTTTGGCTTGTTGATTCTGTGCGGCGTCATGATCCGCAAATATTTGCCGGACTATATTGCTGGGATTCAAGCCCTGGCAAAAGGCTCAATTACCGACGAAGAGAATACGAAAATGGCCGCCGGGCTGAAAAAAGCGAAGCCTTGGGTCTTATTCATCTGGTTCATTGTATTTATTGAAGCAGTGTTAGGCGTGGTCAAACCGGGCAACGAAATGGCGCTGCAATTTACGTCTCTTTTTTAGTAACCGGATAACCTGTCACAGACTTCCATTGCGCCAATCGACGCCAAGTATGCGTCTGCGAAATCAATTTTATCAGTCGGTTCGTAGATAAATGCGCGTTTCATTCCACAAACAACAAACAAGACGGATTGCAGCAGGGTAATTGCCCGTTAGGATAGTGGTACTTCTCTAGTTCACGTTTATTGAGGGCCACTTGGTCGCCATTGTCCGTACTGTTGCGTTTTCCGGGGTCGAGGTTCGGCCGATTCAAGTGCAGGTGGCCATTGCTGGCGGCTTACCTGCTTTTACTATTGTCGGATTACCAGACAAAGCCGTTGCCGAAAGCCGAGAACGCGTGCGAGCTGCGCTGGGTGCCATCGGCCTAGCGTTACCCCCCAAACGCATCACCGTAAATTTAGCCCCTGCAGATGTACAAAAAGAGGGGAGCCATTTCGACCTACCTATTGCACTCGGCGTCCTCGTTGCCATGGATGTCCTGCCACGGGAAGAACTAGACGGCTATGTCGCGCTTGGAGAGCTTGGCCTCGATGGCGGCCTTGCGTCTGTCGCTGGCGTTCTCCCGGCAGCCGTATCGGCCAACGCAGAAGACAGAGGCCTCATTTGCCCGGGACATCAGGGCGGCGAAGCGGCCTGGGCGGGCGGAGCAGAGGTCCTGGCGGCAGTTTCTCTACTGGCATTAATCAATCACTTCAAGGGAACCAGCCCCCTCCAACCACCAATACCAGCAGCCCCAAAGGAAGGCCCGACCGCCCCTGATTTGAAAGATATAAAAGGCCAAGAAACCGCGAAACGGGCATTAGAGGTAGCTGCGGCTGGAAGCCATAATCTGTTGATGATTGGGCCGCCAGGATCAGGCAAATCAATGCTGGCGAGCAGGCTTCCCGGCCTACTTCCGCCGCTTAGCGCTGCTGAAGCCCTTGACCTTTCAATGATTCATTCTGTTGCCGGACAACTCACAGACGGCGCTATTCTTTCCAGCCGCCCATTTCGTGATCCGCACCATTCTGCCTCCGTCCCGGCTTTGGTTGGTGGGGGCATGCGCGCCAAGCCTGGGGAAATTAGTCTCGCCCATAATGGCGTCTTGTTCTTAGATGAGTTGCCTGAGTTTAACCGACAAGCTTTGGAAGCGTTGCGCCAACCCTTAGAAAGCGGACGGGCCGTTATTGCACGTGCCAATGCCCATGTGACCTATCCGTCACGAATACAACTCATCGCCGCAATGAACCCCTGTCGCTGCGGGCATTTGGATAATCCTGCGTTGGCTTGTTCCAAAGCGCCAAAATGCGCCTTGGATTATCAGAGTAAAATTTCTGGCCCGCTGTTCGACCGCATCGATCTTCATGTGGAAGTCCCGGCCGTTGATCCATTAGATTTATCAGCGCCACCGCCCGGTGAAGACTCAACGACAGTCGCGGCGCGCATAGCAGCGGCCAGGGCGGTTCAACGCGAACGCTATGAATCCATGTCCCTCGACGGGGTAACCTGCAACGCCCAAGTAGACGGAGATGCTTTGAATGCTGTGGCTTCGCCCGACGAAGAGGGGCTGTCGTTAATCACGCAGGCCGCTGAAAAGATGCACCTATCTGCACGCGGTTATCACCGCATCCTCCGTGTGGCCCGCACTTTGGCTGACCTCGACAGACAAGATAGCGTTAAGCGCATACACATCGCTGAAGCCTTGAGCTACAGACGCATGGCCCCAGGCCAGACCTGACCGGTTTCGACCGTTAACGGAAAAATAGAGAATTAGACCTAGGGTCGGCCTGCCTACAAATAAAATAGAGCCATGGATTCGCATTTATGGCTTAATAGGGGCGGTATTCAGGCCATTCTCAATTCAGCGCTGGTTTCTTATGAACGCCTGCCCATGTTGGAGGTCGTCTTTGACCGTCTCGTCCGACAAATGTCGACGTCATTGCGGAACTTCACATCCGACAACGTTGAAGTTTCATTAGATGATATTTTGTCTCAACGGTTCGGTGATTACCTGAACTCAATTCCGCTGCCTGCGATGATCAACATCTTTAAGGCAGAAGAGTGGGATGACAACGGTCTGCTCGTTGTTGATTCCTCGATGATCTATTCTATCGTTGACGTGTTGCTCGGTGGACGGCGCGGCACAGCTGCGATGCGCGTTGAAGGGCGACCCTACACGGTTATCGAACAGACATTGGTTGAGAGCCTTATTCACGTTGTTCTCGCTGATTTGTCAGCCGCTTTTGACCCCTTATCACCCGTAACATTTAGATTTGAACGGCTCGAGGTTAACCCTCGCTTCGCAACGATTTCCATTCCATCCAATGCGTGTATCGTTGCACGCCTTAGAATCGATATGGAAGACCGTGGCGGTCGCCTTGAAATTCTAATTCCATTCTCGACTCTAGAACCTATTCGCGAACTGCTCCTCCAAGGGTTCATGGGAGAAAAGTTCGGCCGGGATTCTATATGGGAAACTCACCTCTCCGAAGAGATGTGGCTGACAACAGTAGAGCTAGAGGCAGAACTGGAAACGCAGAATCTGTCCTTGAACCGCGTCTTAAATCTAGAGGTCGGGTCTCAATTGCTTTTGCAAGCCAAACCAGATTCTCAGGTTCTGCTGCGGTGTGGCGATCAGGCCATGTTCACCGGTCGCATGGGTCGTAAAGGCAACAACCTAGCGATACGGGTTGACCACAAAGAGCGCAAAAAAGAATCCTAACCGAGCCAGGCGCTCAATCTTAAACCCTCTAGACTGGAACACTGCCAGGGTCATAGCCCATAAGAGGCATGCGCATTTCGCCGGTGCTTGAGAAGCCTTTAAAATTGTCAGGGTCAGACGTTTGATACCAAACGCCCTGCTTTCTCGAATCTAACAAAACACCCTTGGTTCGTTCTTTGCGAGCCTCTTCATAAGCTGCGTACGCTTCTGCTGGTGAGTCGTATTTCTCCAAACAGCGCGCGAGAACAACGCCATCTTCCAGCGCCATGGCGGCTCCCATACCAAGGAACGGCAGCATGGGATGTGCAGCATCCCCGAGAAGCGTTGCCCGGCCAACGGTCCACTCCGGGAGTGGATCGCGATCAAATAACGCCCACTTGAAAAGTTTATCTTTTGGGATGGCATTGATGATGCCAATGACGTTCTCATTCCATCCTTGATACTCGGTCAGGAACTCTTCACGCGTCGCTGGTATTGACCAACCCTCTTCTTTCCAAGCCCCTGTTTTGGCGATTCCAACAACGTTGACTAGTGCTTCATGGCGCAAATAATAACGGGTAAAGATATGCCCAGGGCCCATTGTCGTCGTGGAATTTGCAATGGTCATGTATGGCTTCACGGCTTCAGCAGGCACCATCCCACGAAACGCGGCTTGTCCTGTAAACTTGGGCGCAACGGTATCAATGATCGAAGCGCGAACCGCAGACCTTGAACCGTCCGCACCAATTAACAGATCACCAGAAGCCGTTTCGCCGTTGGTAAAGGCCGCGGTCACGCCGGTCTCATTTTGAGTGAGGGTGTCAAAGGCATGGCTCAGTAGAATGGCATTTTCATCATTCGCACGCACCGCAGCAACCAATACATCATGCAGGTCGGCACGATGAATCTGATAATACTCCGCCCCATACTGTTCGAGAAAGCTGCCATCACGCTGTGTCTTAGTTAGAACGTCGCCTGTTCGATAATGAACCAGAGCGCCTGATGATGGCTTGTCTGCTGCCTCCGCCATGAAAGGGCCAAGACCAACAAATTCGAGGGCGCGCGTTGCGTTAGGGCTAATGGTCAAGCCGGCGCCAACCTCACCAAGGGCCGGAGCCTGCTCGTAGACCTTAACCTTAAAACCAAGCTTCTGCAGGGCGAGGGCAGCGGTTAATCCACCCATGCCGGCACCGATAACTAAAACTGATAAGTCGCGCATATCCTACTCCTCTGAACGTCCAGCAAAGTACGCAACACTAAGGCAGCCAGCAAGGGGACCCTTGCCGGATTAGTCACTGACCGGTAAGCCTGTCTCATGATTAAATTTTTCATCGCATGTGCGGCTTTGAATTTTGCTCTGGTAACAATGCCAGTCATAGCTCAAGAGACAAGGCCCGTTTCCCCTGATCGAAAACCTTTGGCGGCCGAGCGCTTGGTTATGCCTCTGTTCCCAGCCGGGTGGAAAGAAATCTATCGCGACAACAGTTCCGTAGAGGTGGTGGAATATTTGCCTGCGGACCAGACGCCAACAGATTGGCAAGATAAAATACTACTTCAAGTCTATAACGAGTTGAATGATTTGCCGTTGGATGCAATCCAACGACGCATGCAAGGCCTAAATCGCAACCGATGCACTGGCGTTATTGAAGGCCCTCTACAATCTGGACTCAATAACGGCTATCCAAGTGCGTTCTGGACTCTTGGCTGTCGCTACATAAATGATAGCGGTACAGCAGGAGTCGGCGAAACCCATTACACCAAAGCCATACAGGGAAGCACATCTCTGTACGTATTAACTCGCATATGGCGCACACCGGCATTTGGCGGAGATGGGCCGGCCCTTTCTGCGTCAACCATTAATGATGGCGTCGCGTTCCTAACCACAGCAGTTGTTTGTGTGCCAAATTCAGAAAATCATCCGTGCCAGCCGACGCCCTAAGCATCCGTGCACATCGCAACTTTATTTGACGAATAAAGGCCCGAGTGGTTTTCCGCCACAGACATGAACATGAAGGTGTGGCACTTCTTGGCCACCATGGTCGCCGTTATTCACAAGCGTACGATACCCGGAATCCCGCAGCCCCTTCGCATCGACTACTTTCAAGATTGCACGATTTAAAGCAACGACCTCGACATCGGATGCATTCTCCATGAATTCGCTCATGGACACATACTTGCCTTTAGGAATAACGATCACGTGGACTGGTGCCTGAGGCGCAATGTCCTCGAACGCAAGGACCTCTTCATCTTCATACACAGTCGTGTTCGGGATTTCACCGCGCAGGATCTTAGCGAAAATATTATTGTCGTCATATGCGGGCATAGGTTCTCTCGCCGTCAATCACCAGATTGCTCACGAATACCAGTCTTTCCAAAACGATTGTCGAGAATTGCAAAAACTTCTTCTGGCTTTACATCTTTTGCCGCCCACAACAGAAGCAGCATATAGAGCAAGTCTGCACTTTCATTGAGTAGCTCTTCATGCCCTTCGGCAACAGCGGCCAGTGCGGTTTCAACACCCTCTTCGCCAACTTTTTGGGCGATTTTGGTTAAGCCCTTGGCGTACATTTTCGCCGTATAGGATGTGGAAGGATCTGCATCTTTGCGCGTAACCAGCACGTCATACAAACGTTCAAGAACAGATGCATCTATCTTATCTTTTTTCTTACTCATACCGCCTCCGTACGTCTTGGTTCCACTGGCCGCACAGGCAGTCCAGCGGCAGCAAGGTGAGCCTTCGCGTCACCAATTGAGAAGTCACCAAAATGAAAAATCGACGCCGCTAAAACAGCTGTCGCATGCCCCTCTTTCACACCGGCTACCATATGGTCCAATGTCCCAACGCCGCCCGAAGCAATGATAGGAATATTTACAGCGTTAGAGACTGCTCGTGTGAGCGGAATATCATACCCGTCTCGGGTCCCATCACGATCCATCGATGTTAGAAGAATTTCCCCGGCGCCATAGTCCGCCATGCGTCGCACCCAATCCACGGCATCTAGGCCAGTCGGTGCGCGACCACCATGTGTAAAGATTTCGTATTTTCCAGGCCCAGTCGACTTTGGGTCAACCGCGACGACAATACATTGGCTGCCAAACTTCTCGGCGGCTTCGCGCACGAATTCAGGTCGCTCGACTGCGGCTGTATTGATTGAAACCTTGTCAGCGCCCGCCAAGAGTAGCTTGCGAATATCTTCTACGGTACGCACGCCACCACCAACAGTAACGGGCATAAAACAATGCTCAGCGGTTCGCTCGACCACATCATAAAATGTATCTCGCTTTTCGTGACTAGCGGTGATGTCGAGGAAACATAATTCGTCTGCACCCGCAGCGTCATAAACTTGCGCTTGCTCTACAGGGTCACCGGCGTCGCGGAGATCAACAAAGTTTACCCCTTTGACGACCCGGCCATCTTTAACATCGAGACAAGGGATGATGCGCACAGTCAACATCTTCGATACTTACTCCGCCAGCGCGATAATGGCTTCGGATAAATCTATCCTGCCATCATAAAGAGCCCTGCCGGAAATCACACCTGCGATCCCTGGCGAGTTTTGGGCCCGCAGCTTGATTGCATGGAGGTCTTCGATCGTGGCAACGCCACCAGAAACAATCACGGGTATTTTAACAGCATCGGCAAGGGCAGCAGACGCATCAAGATTTGGACCGCCCAACACACCATCGCGATCAATGTCTGTGTGAATAATCGCCGCTACGCCAGCGTCTTCAAATTGTGTCGCAAGATCAATCGCCGTGACATCAGAGGTTTCAGCCCAACCTTCAACAGCGACACGGCCATTGCGCGCATCAATACCAACCGCAATTCGCCCTGGAAAAGTAGCGCAGGCGTCTCTGACAAGGTCGGGGTTCTTAACGGAGGCCGTGCCAAGAACAATACGCTCTACACCGGAACTCAACCAATGGGACACCATTGCCATATCCCGAATACCGCCGCCCAATTGCACCGGTTGATCGACGGCATCGATAATTGCCTCTACCGCTGCAGCGTTAACTGGTTTTCCCTCAAAAGCACCATTGAGATCAACGACGTGAATCCAGTCCGCCCCGGCATCCGCAAAGGCGCGGGCTTGAGCGCCTGGATCATCATTAAACACCGTCGCACGCGCCATATCCCCCTGCGCTAAACGCACACATTGTCCGTCTTTGAGGTCAATTGCTGGGTAAAGAATAATTTTCGACATGGTTATGGCGCCCACTGCAGGAAATTAGCGATAATTTTCAATCCAACGCCCTGGCTTTTCTCGGGGTGAAATTGCGTTCCGAACAGCGTGTCCCGACCGACCGCAGCGGTAACGGCTTGACCATAATCGACTGTCGCACAGACCATCGTCGGATCTTTAACAGCAAACTGGTAACTGTGAACAAAGTACGAAAACGGGTTCTCACCCAGATCATCCAACACAGGGTGAGGTGTAGTCATAGTTAGCTCGTTCCAACCCATATGCGGAATGCGCGGGCCTGTCCCACCCGGCCCCGCATCGATGGATGGCTGCAATGCTTCAACCGTCCCGGAAATCCAATCGAACCCGCTCGTCTCTCCGTGCTCTAAGCCTGTCGTGGCCATCAATTGCATGCCCACGCAGATACCAAAAAACGGGCGCGCATTAGTGATAACCGCATGGTGTAATGCTTCGCTCAAACCAGGAACCGAATCCAACCCCGACTTACAGTCTGCAAAAGCACCAACACCTGGAAGTACGACGCGGTCCGCCCTAGAAACAAGGTCAGCATCCGCTGTCACTAGGATAGACGTATTTACGGCAGAGTCCGCTGCCGCCCGCTCAAAGGCTTTAGCAGCAGATCGTAGATTTCCCGATCCGTAATCAACAATAACTGTTTGCATGGTGAATCTTTCGAGGAGACTCAAAACCTGAGGACACCCGACGTAAAAAAGAGCCTATAGCTTACCCTTAGTAGAAGGAACTGCATCAGCCTTACGTGGATCAATTTCGATCGCCGTTCGTAAGGCTCTGGCTAATCCTTTGAAACAGGATTCAACAATATGGTGATTGTTATCGCCATATTTGTTCCAAACATGCAGGGTTACCCCCGCCGCCTGAGCAAAGGCCTGAAACCACTCTTTGAAAAGCTCCGTATCCATATCGCCAAGCTTGGGCTTGGAGAAATCAACTTTCCAGATGAGATAAGGCCTGTTGGATAAATCGAGCGCAACTTCCGTCAGGGTCTCGTCCATTGGAATAGACGCTGCGCCATAGCGGGTAATACCCATTCGATCACCCAGAGCCTGTGCGACAGCTTCACCAATACAAATGCCGACATCTTCAGTGGTGTGATGAAAATCGATATGCAGATCACCTTTCGCCTCGACGGTGATATCCATCAAACTATGCCGAGAGAGCTGCTCGAGCATGTGATCCAGAAAACCAATCCCAGTCGCGACCGTATATTGACCACTTCCGTCCAGATTCACTGTGACGGAGATATCCGTTTCCTTTGTGCTTCGGGTAACCGTTGCCGCACGCATTGCGATGCCCTTTTTCCATTGATTCCGCGACCTTTTAGCAGGTCGCACTAGCCAAAGCCACAGACGGACTATTCTCGGCTTGGTTCAATTCCACAGCAAATTATAACCAGCAATTGAGTGAGTCCGCACTTTTTAAGGAGCGACACGCTTAGGCGGAGAAGTTACAATAAAATATGCCCGGTGAGGTGGGCGCAAAAAATATAAAATAAGTACAAAAATAAGTACAAAAATAAAACCAAATGGAACTAACAGCAGTGAACAATATGGCAGCAAACCGAAGAGGCAGACCGCCCGGATCTCGGGCGGGATCTCCTGATCCTATCGACATACATGTTGGGCGGCGCGTCAAGCTCCGTAGAACCCTTTTACGTATCAGCCAAGAGCAATTGGCCGGTGACATTGGGGTGACATTTCAGCAAGTGCAAAAATATGAGAGCGGGCATAATCGTGTAAGCGCATCGCGCCTCTACGATATTTCTCGTGTTCTTGATTGTCCGATTTCCTACTTCTTTGAAGACATCGGTGATGAAGTCACAACCGGTCGGGCCACTCCAGAACCCCGCACCAATGAAGGACTCTCAGAGTCTCAAGCCGGCTTCGATGATGACCCGATGCAGCGGACTGAAACGCTTGAATTGGTGCGAGCTTACTGGCGATTACATGGTGCAGAACTGCGCCGCAATGTGCTTGACCTGCTCATCAATATGTCAAAACGCGACTAAACCGCGTTTATCTGCGACCAGGACAAAACAGTTTCTTTAGGGCGGCCTGTCTCAGGTCGGCCCTAAAGACGTTGTGCGCAATCGTTTTGCCTAGGGCTTAAGGCGATATCCGCCAGGTTCTGTAATGAGCAACTGCGCATTAGACGGATCTGGTTCGATTTTCTGACGCAATCTGTAGACGTGTGTTTCCAGCGTATGTGTGGTGACCCCCGCATTATATCCCCACACCTCATCTAAGAGCGTTTCACGAGGCACGGTCTTGTCTCCGACGCGAAACAAATACTTGAGTATGGCTGTCTCTTTTTCAGTCAGGCGTATTTTCTTCTCCGTCTCATCGTGAATCAGCATCTTCGCAGCAGGCTGAAATTTATATGGGCCAACGACAAATATGGCGTCATCTGATTGAGTATGCTGCCTCAAATGCGCACGCACGCGTGCCAGCAAAACTGTCAGACGAAAAGGCTTAGTCACATAGTCGTTAGCGCCGGCATCAAGGCCCGTAACGGTATCATCGTCACTATCTGCAGCGGTGAGCATGATGATCGGTGATCGCACCCCTGTCTCTCTTAGCGTACGACACACATCGCGCCCATCCATATCGGGTAATCCAAGATCCAGGATAATGACGTCGAACACCTTACCCTTAGCCATTTCAAGAGCTTCTGCACCAGTCGCCGCCTGGCTGATTGCATCGAAGTCATCTTGATCTTGGAGTTGTTCTACTAAGGAATGCCGCAGCATTTCATCATCATCTACAATGAGCAGTGATTTGCCTGACGCCATGTGAATCCTCGAATGGGTGAATACGAATAAGGCGGGATATTACGAGAAACCAAGCGATACACCAGTCATGTACGGCCTGTTTCGACGCTAAAACCACCCGATTAGTGGTCACAATAAAGTGTGGCGGGTTGTTTTCCAGCCCTGAACAGGCCAAATCGCCTCTCTCCACAAACAAGAAAAACAAGCTATAACAGATACATGAGTGTCAAAATCCAGTCAGAGTCTGAGGTCGAAGTGACGACCGTGCTCGATACCGTCGATCGCGCTGTGGCAGAGCTACGTCGCGGGTCAGCTGTCGTTGTCCTGTCCGATACAGGTTCGGTCTTAGCTAGGCCTGCAGAGACTATCGATTCTGGACTCCTACCGTTCTTTGCACGTCCTGGTGTTGGCAAAATATCTGTCGCTGTGACCGGCCGTAGAGCAGCCATTCTAGGGCTAGCGGATCCAGCAGCTCCGGCCGTCATACTTCAGAAAAACGACGGCTTTAGTTCCCAGACGATCCTTGAGTTGATTGACCCCAAGGCTGACGATCAAGGCCCTATTCCGCCGACGGGCATAACCAGTCAAACCAAAGGGACTGAATCTGCCGAATACACAGCCATCCGTCTGACAAAAATTTCGCGACTCTTGCCTGCTGTCGTTGTCGCGCCAATCACTGCGGACGATGTGGCGGCATGGGCTATTGCCAATAGTCGCACACTCGTATCGGCATCGGCCGTACTGGCCTACGACCGCCTCCAAGCGGACACATTGATTCCTGTGTCTGAAGCGCGCGTTCCTTTGGCGGGTTGCGAAAATACGAAAATCATCGCATTCCGGCCACGAGATGGCGGAGCGGAGCATCTGGCCATCATAATCGGCGAACCAAACACCAACGCACCGGTATTGACCAGGCTGCACTCAGAGTGTTTCACGGGTGACTTGCTTGGGTCTTTAAAATGCGACTGTGGTGACCAGCTGCGCGGTGCCATCAACGCCATCGCCGAAGGCGGCTCAGGTGTACTGCTATACCTCGCCCAAGAAGGACGTGGCATAGGTTTGGTCAACAAACTGCGCGCCTATGAACTCCAGGAAAAAGGGTTCGATACAGTCGATGCTAATGAGCAACTAGGCTTCGATGATGATGAGCGTATCTACTTACCCGCCGTTCAAATGCTTGCAAGTTTGGGAATTGATAAGGTCAAACTGCTAACTAACAATCCAGCAAAGGTTGGGGCCCTCGCTCGACATGGCATAGCCGTGACAGAACGCGTAACCCATGTCTTTCCGTCCAATCAACACAACTGGTCCTATCTGGATACGAAATCCAAACGCTCTGGCCATTTGTTTTAGGGCACCCGCACTTAAGACATCATGCGGCATAGAACCAATGCGATTGGACCGCTTCGTACCGGCAAATATTGCCTAATCTGTAAGTTGAGCAACCGTTCTCTGGCTTAAGCCGTTGACCCACAACGCTGTTAGATTGGCATAAATCTTGCTTCGGTAAAGGTGAAAGGACCTTTGCCCGATGAACGACTTGCAATCTATTGCAGCTTATCCTGTTGGCGCTCGCCCAGAAGGGGCGGTTGAAGAGCTGACGGTAAAGGGGAAAAAACCAGAAGAGGGCGAATTTACGTTTTGGGATTTCCTAGACGTTATTAATCCTCTTCAGCATATCCCGGTCGTGAACACCATCTATCGTGAAATGACAGGTGATGAAATTAAGGCGCCGGCCAAAATGCTCGGCAGCGCCATAATTGGAGGTCCCATTGGGCTCGCGGCAGCCATGATCGATACTGCAATTGAAGACGCGACAGGAAAAGATTTGGGCGGCCACGCGATGGCAATGTTCAAAGACTCTCCGGAACAGCAAAATGTCGCACCAGAATCTAATGCCGCCACTCAAGTCGCTGCCGCAGTGACAACGGCTCCGCAAGTTAGAGCGGCCACCAGCGCTAGAGAATTCATTCCGGCTGGGCTTACGATAGCTCAATCAAATGCTACCGCCACCTCTATCGCAAACGACACGAAAGCCGCCCAGAGAACATCGCAGTCAGCAAACCAAGAAACAGAAGTTGCAATCGCAGCCGCCGCAGCGGCAACACCACAAGGTCTAGTGTTTATGCCATTGCCTGGTCGAGAGGCCTCCACTTATAGAGCGACAGCGAGCCAAGCACCGGACTCCCAGTTTATGGCAATCGACCGTTCTGGACGTCGCGTCCCTTCAAATGCTGAGACATCACGACAACAAATCAATCAAGCCGCACTCGCCCAGCTTCAGGCCCAAGGTGCTGTCCCTGCTGGACTTTCTCAAAATTCGAATGAATTAGACCCGCTCCTGGACGCAACGCGACCCACCGGGGATACGGGCAAGATGCCCGCGGCAGACCCCTTCGCCGCAGCGCGCTTTGTATCGGAAGACGCTAGTCCTGTGATGGTACCCGCTTGGTTCGATTCTGCGATGATGGATGCCATGGGCAAATATGATGCGATGCAGAACGCCGCCCCGTGACTTAAACTACCCTTATGGACATCATTGTAATTCCGGACCGGCTTAAACCGACCCATGGCTCTATGCATGTTGGCCAAGCTGTCTATGACTGCGCCCTAGGCCGGGGCGGGTACTCACACGCGAAACTCGAAGGGGACGGAGCGACGCCACTAGGCCGATTTTCTCTGAGGAACGTCCTTTACCGAGCGGACAGAATCGCAGTTCCGAAAACCGACCTGCCAACAAGCGCGCTAAGAGACACGGATGGTTGGTGTGATGATCCAGACGACGCGCTCTACAATCAACCAGTCACTCATCCCTATGTGGCCAGTGCTGAACGGTTATGGCGAGAAGACAACCGGTACGATGTCATCGTAATTCTGGGTTATAACGATAACCCTGTGATCGTAGGTGCAGGGAGTGCAATTTTTCTTCATGTTGCAGCCGAGGACTTTCGCCCGACAGAAGGCTGCATCGCGATACAACGGGATGATTTGATTGGCGTCCTATCTCAATGTGAGCCTGGGGACGCAATCAACATACGATCGGCTACAGAAGCTTAGCCCGCGATCCAAAGATGGCCGTCCCAAGGCGCACGTGGGTTGCCCCCATTGTGATCGCTATTTCGAAATCAGCAGACATGCCCATGCTCAAGTTATTAATGGAATTCCGCGTCGCGATTTCTCGCAAGAATGCAAAATGAAGCGAGGGTTCTTCATCTTGCGGCGGGATACACATCAAGCCGTCAACTCTAAGGCCCTCTTTATCGCGACAGCTTGATATGAATGCGTCACTTTCCGCAGGCAATACACCTGCCTTTTGATCTTCTTCACCCGTATTCACCTGAATAAAACACGGAAGCATACGGCTTTGCTTTTTCATCTCTTCACTGAGTTTGTTTGCCAGTTTGGGCCGGTCAACAGTTTCGATCACATCAAATAGGGCAACGGCTTCCCGCACTTTGTTGGTCTGTAACGGCCCGATCAGATGAAGGCGAACATCTGGGTACTCCGCCTTTATGGGTGGCCATTTATCCATTGCCTCCTGCACGCGATTCTCACCAAAGACCCTCTGCCCCGCATCAAGCGCCGCCCGAATTGCATCACTCGAATGCATTTTTGATACGGCAACCAATGAAATATCAGACACGTCTCGCTCGACACTGCCCGCTGCTTTGGCAATAAGAGTCTTAAGTGATTCAATATTCTCAACGATATTCACGTTTTCAGGCGCATGCGGGACAGACACAGCAGATCAACCTCGCTTAAGATGGGACGATGACACCAAACACAAAACCGCTGAGACGATCAAGTCAGAGCCGTACAAAGCTTTGATGGGAATATAACGGTCTTGCCAAAATTGCCATCCACCTTTGTCTTCACCGATGATGTGCGTCTACCTGACCCAGTTCATGTTGCAGCAACATTGCCGCAAAACTGGGGTATAGTTTTCCGCCACTATGCGTCTGAAAACCGTCGATCGTTGGCACATGAATTGGCCAAAGTCTGTCACGCTCGCGGCCTAGTGTTTCTAATTGCAAAAGATTGGCGTTTGGCCTGTGAAGTCCATGCTGACGGTGTCCATATGCCAGAAGGTGTTTTGAGAACAAGCACCGTGTCACCAATACTGAATGCAGCCAGAACTCTGCTGTTGACCACGTCGGCGCACGGCCCCACCGGACTTCATCTCGCATCATCACTCAATGCAGATGCTGTATTTTTGTCGCCTGTGAAAATCACGTCAAGTCACGCCAATACTTCACCTATCGGCGTTCTACCGTTTGCTGCTATGGCTCGAGCCAGCCACCTTCCAGTTTATGCACTCGGCGGCATAAATTCGTCCGACGCGTTGCGGCTGAATGCATTGGGCGCAGCGGGTCTGGCTGGGATTAGTCTGTCTAAGGAAGAAATTTAGAAACGAAGTTGGAGGCCAACACGTGCACCCGTGCCGGGAGGCTCAACGGTTGGCATAGTCAATTCACGATCAACGATAAACGCATTCGCATTCAACAAAATGGAAGGAGTGACCTGCATTAAACCGCCGATCATCCATTGCTTACCTTCAAGCTCAGTGGGGCTTCCTTGAACAAACGCTGATTCGACATAGGTGAGGCGGACATCAAAGTCTCCGGATCCATACCCAAGGCCAGCCTGCCACGCACGGCGGCCATCCAACAAACCGTCGGGTCCAGCATCCTGATAAGCACCCCGAAGGTAAAAGCCTGCATACCCCACTGACGCGCCAACTGTCCGAGACGTTGTGAGCTCCATCGAGAAAGCGCTCTGCTGGTCTTTAACACCGCCAAAGACACCAAACTGGCCGCCCATAAACGAAGTGGCATAACTACCAGAAGCATTGTCAGTAGACGTCGTTTGCGAGAGCCGAGAAGGTGCATCGTTCCAATATTGAGACGCACCATCTACGTCCAGAGTAACAAGACTAAGCGCCGGCAGGGATTGGCCGATGGTAAGGTCTGTGTCGGCCACAACATCAATGCCAACCGTGAATGAAACTGGCAGTTCAACGGCCTCACGACTGGGCGCTGAAAATATTTCGGTGGAAACCATGCCGTTGTCGTCCATGGCGCTCCATGCGCCACCGACGAAGAAATCGGTCGCTTGGGAGGGGCTCGTAATCAGCACTGAAAGCATGGCAACTAAAGCTGCCACGCTAAATATTCCAGGTCCTGTTCTATACGCGCTCATGGTGAACCAGGCAGTCCTTGATCTTATTAACTATTGTGAAAATGCGCCGCGGACCCAACACGGGTCAAGCCTTTGAATATTAAAGATTTGCTATGTCTAAAGGTTGTGACATTTGGCCCACATAACCACTGGTTTCAGGCATTAACTGTGGCTCAAAAGCCATAAATGGGCCGTTTTGCAACAACCAAATCAGGGGCAAATTTGCTTTGACTGGCAAATCATCGACTCGGTTGCCTTTGGGTATGAATTCTAAACCGCCTCGTGGGGTTCGTAGTCAGCCGGTCCTAGACCCTCCAAGTGATCGCTTGTGAAGCTTTCGATCGCGTTTGCAACAGGCGCAGATTCCTTAAATCGAGCAATGTGATAGAGGGCGTCTCCCTCATTCACGACTGGCAAATGAGCGCGCCCGATAACGATGCCGGTGGACGATGCAAAGACGAAAGTTTCGTTATCTCCAAATGCATCGGAAACAGCGCCGATTTTGTCGTCCTTAACGACGCGCGCTCCGATTTTTGCGATCGAACGAAATAGCCCGGCCTGGGGTGCGCGCACCCATGCAGACCCCTTCGCTTCGACTGGCTCAACATTTTTGTTCTTTGAATGTCGCGAGCGTTCTGGAAGCATGTTGATCGCTCGCATAACATTGCGGATTCCACGCACGCCCGCCTGAATAGCAAGTGGGTCGAACCGCAACGCTTCACCCGCTTCATAGAGCAACGTAGGAATGCCTTTTTCTGCCGCCATTTGACGTAAAGACCCATCGCGGAGGTTGGCATTGATAATCACCGGCGTCCCAAAAGCCTCAGCGAGACGGTCAGTTTCCGGATCATCTAAATTGGCGCGGATATGTGGGTGATTAAACCGGTGCAATCCGCCCGTATGCAAATCTATCCCGTAGTCGGAACGATCCAGGATTTCCTGTGTAAAGGTGTGCGCCAGACGCGCCGTTAGGGAACCATGCTCCGACCCTGGGAACGACCGATTGAGATCACGCCGGTCCGGTAAGTATCGAGAATGAGTCACAAAGCCATAAACATTGACGATGGGCACGGCGATTAGAGTGCCTCGTAAACTTTTTATCGATGAACTTTTCACCAGCTTCCGGATAATTTCAACGCCATTGATTTCATCCCCATGAATGGCCGCTGAAACGAAAAGCACCGGCCCATCTTTGCGACCATGGACGATATGCACCGGCATCGCCATTGGCGTGTAGGTCGACAAATTGGGGAGGGCAAGATTGAGCGACGCCCTCGATCCGGGCTTAATAAGCTCTCCGCCAAATTCAAATGGGGCACGTGGCATGGTAATACCCTACGTCAGCCTTTGCCTCTGGTCTTGGTTTTGTTTGGCTTCGCGTTCTTCTCGATAAAATCGATAATCATGCCTGCAATATCCTTACCGGTAGCGCCCTCGATTCCTTCCAACCCCGGTGACGAATTAACTTCCATCACCACCGGCCCGTGATTGGCGCGCAACATATCCACACCACAGACATTAAGACCAAGCGCCTTTGCGGCACGAACCGCCGTAGATCTCTCCTCCGGCGTAATGCGAATCATTTTGGCCGTACCACCGCGATGAATATTAGAGCGAAAATCTCCCTCCGCGCCGGTGCGCAACATTGCCGCAATGACCTTACCTCCAATCACGAAAGCTCGGATATCGCTGCCACCTGCTTCTTTAATAAACTCTTGAACCAAGATATTTGCTTTAAGGCCGCCGAAAGCTTCAATCATCGACTTAGCTGCTGCTTTGGTTTCACCGAGGACAACGCCGATGCCTTGTGTGCCCTCCAGCAACTTAATGACACAGGGGGCGCCGCCAACAAGATCGATCAGTTCTTCAGCTTGGCTAGTTTGGTGCGCAAACGCGGTCACCGGTAGGCCGATTCCCTTGCGCGCAAGAATTTGAGTGCTGCGTAGCTTATCTCGCGAACGCCCGATGGAGACGGATTCGTTGAGGGGATAAACCCCCATCATTTCGAATTGTCGCAAAACGGCCAGACCATAGAACGTAATGGAGGCACCAATTCTTGGAATGACAGCATCAATGTCTTTGAGGACTTCCCCGCGGAACCGAACTTCTGGCCGGTGTGACGCAATATTCATATAACACTTCAAAGTGTCGACGATCCGGATATCGTGACCACGCTGCTCGGCAGCCTCAACCAACCTTCTGTGTGAATAAAGGTTTGGGTTGCGCGCCATCATTAGGAGATTCATTTGGGTGCTCCGTGAGCCGATGCCGGATCTGTTTTCCGTTCACATCACGTAGCATTGGCCGTTGATGGCGACTATCTTTTTTTAGTTGCGTAAGACCGCCCAGGATCAACCAAGAACCGCCGACGCACAGCTTGCCGACCAAGCAACATACGAAACCCCATCTCATCTCGATTGGTGAGCGTGAGCTCAATAGGCCACGTTGCATCCCCAACTTTGATTTGAGTCCGGATAACAAAGCGCTTTGTTGCCTTGCCACCCGAGTTTTTGACCTCTCGTTCGTCCACAACAAGGGCCGTACATTCAATTTCCGGCTTCTTTTTACGTTGTGTCGGATGGACAAAGAATCGAACGTATGTCGCATTATCTTTGGTGAATTTAGTAATGCGGTGCGCGTGCAGCGCTGACGTACGCGCACCCGTATCGACCTTAACTTTGATCTTATCAACACCGAAGTCTGGTAGACCAACCCACTCCCGCCACCCGATGACAGGGTATACGGATGACTTCTTTTTCTTTTTTGGTTTTTTGTTGGGTGCGTCAGTCTTTGACATTCATTGAGACCAGAAAGTTAACGTTCAGGAACATCCCGCTGAATGAGGTTTACACCAATGCCGTCATGATCGAAGAACAACATTTCATAAGACTGTGTGTCAGAGCCTTCTTGAGGGAACAACACCATAGGCGGTGAGACTATGGGATAGCCCGCAGCTTTGACCTTTTCATAAACACCGAAAATATCGCTGGTCAGAAAAACAACTGCCGCATCACCAGTTTGGGCATGCGTTTTTGGTTCGGGACGGGGCGGGACGTCATCTTCGACAAATTGAAAAAGCCCGACGTTGGCATAAACCAAATCACCGGATTGCAAAATCGCAAGCTTTACAGGTTTCCCGACCGTGCCCAAAACAGCATCGGTGCGTTCTCCCTCTAACGTTCTCTCTACTCGTGCCCGAAGACCAAGTATATCGCGATAAAGCTTCAAGGACTCATCAAGGTCTCGCACGAAATGCGTCGACCTCATGAGGGGCGATAGAACGAAATCATCAGGAACAATCGGCTCTTGGGTCATAGCAGGCCCTAGAAACTTAGGGGCTTAGGTTCAAAGCTCGAAGCATCGTTCTTATCACCTTGGCCGGAGTAGCGGGCAGAATAGGGGTAGTCATAAACTGGTCGAGACTTAAGTACTGTCTTTGAGTCCAACGGCCAGGCTTTCGCACCCGGCAACGACGTATCATTGTCACGACGGTAGCCGATGACTGTTCCCGGGGCCGTGCCTTCTTCGACCCAGGCCTGGATTTCTGACACCCAATCAAACGTATCGACGCCGGATCCACCCCGACAATGATTCATGCCCGGAATAAGATAGAGGCGCAAAAATTCATCAGCCTGTTGTTCTCCCTCAACAATACGCTCAACCTTTTTTACATATTCAATCAACGGTTCAGCATTCAACATGTCGTTGAGACCTTGATACGTGATGAGTTTACCGCCCCGGCGTTTAAAGTCCGTGAGGTCTGGATTGTTTGGAGCGGGCAACAAGCCGCGGGTAAATAAGCGTGGGTAATCCCGATTGAGGTCGAAGGTCCCTGCATCGTAAGTCGGGCCTGGATCATAATCGAACCACGTGTAGCGAAGACGATCCTGCGCCATAGGTTCGAAGGTTCCCATTTCTCCGGGTTCATTCAAGATATAGCGCATCAAACCGAGCTCGCCACCCTTAGGAACACCCCAGCTGACACGCAAACCATCTGATAGAAACGCACCGGCATAGAGCCGCTCAACCACGTCAATTTGATCATCGGATAAACACTGATCAGAATCACCATTGGCCTGATCGCATTTGAGTGCAGATAGGTCTGGCGTGCAGGCCCATGGGTCGTCAATTACGCCGTCCTTGAGGCCGTCTGCCGCATCACATTGCGCCATCACCTCATTGTGCACGATCGGTATTTGGCTCTGACCAAGAATGGCGCGGTCATCCGCAGCAAGGTTCGTCAGAGTGCGCCAAAAGATATTGATGTAAGCTGGCTCAATACCGGCAGGAGCCCCAGCGACAATCCCGTCAAAGTGCCAAGGATAACGTTGAGCCAACATTAGCCCTTGTCGCCCTCCAGTCGAACAGCCCCGCCAGTATGCACTGTCAATATCTGCACCGTAGTACGCAGCAACAATCGCCTTTGAAGCCAATACAGCTTTGTGTGTTCCTCGATATGCGAAATCGAGTTCTTGTTCCGTATTGTTATAGGCCCACTCTCCCGACCTCATGATGGTGTTGTAATCGGGATTGCCACCGGTCCATTCAGCAGTCGCCAACGGTGCGGAACGCCCCATGTCGGTCGTCGCGACGGCAGTCCCCCGTGACAATGGGTCGTCTGCATTCTCAATAATGCGAACACCACACATGGTGCCACAGCCTTCCATGTGAAACCGTCCGTTCCAATCTTCGGGTAACCGAACGTGCAGACCAACCTGTGGGGCGGTGTAACCAATGACATCACAAAACGCTGGAAGGCCATCCGCTGCTTCCACAAATCGAGTCCCCGTGATCTGTGTGGGGGCGTCTAGCAAGGCTGAGAAGCTAAGGCCTGCGAGGTCTTTGCACGACACTGCGTCAGCCTTACCCTGGCTTAGCGTCAAACTGAGCAATAGTGCGGCTAAGACTGGAATTCTAGTAAAACTGAGATTCATGTGGACCCTCCCCGAAAGCACCAGAGTATAGGCGACACGAGAGGGCGCAACGACTTCCGTTACGAGACGATCGAATTCCCGTTATTGGTGTGGTATAGGTTATATGTAGCGCTTATATTGTATATATGACTAGCATATCAGGCGTTTCCTCCAGTACCCGCCAGGCTTCCATTCTGGCAGCGACGAAAGCTGTATCGACTTCCATTCGGCATTCTGACGCCGTGCGCGAAGAGCATGACCAGAAAGCTAGCCAGGTGACTAGCGCCCCCTCTATCGAGGAAGCACGGGCAAACTTAGCCAACACCGAAACCTATGAATCCGATGATACCCTGGCCCATACCGAGTTCATGAAAGCCCGCGGCGGACGCCTGGATCTTATGGTCTAGCTCTCCACTCGTCATCCAATCAGCGGTCATACCGAGACATGAGAAATCTTATTTCGCGGTGATTCCGTACACAGATTCAGGATAGATTGATGCGCGCGCTATAATCATGGCCCGTGGCAAAAGAGAGTGGGGGATTTGAATCATGCTGATGAACACCTGGTACGTTGCCGGATTGGTAGACGACGTCAAAGACAAACCAAAACAGGTCAAACTACTCTCACAAGATTTCGTCCTGTTTCGTGATGAAGCAGGGGTACTCCATTGCTTGTCCGACATTTGCATTCATCGCGGCGCATCCCTATCGGCAGGTCGTGTAACCAAAGGCTGCATTGAGTGCCCCTACCATGGCTGGCGCTATCGCGGCGATGGCGCAGCCTCAGAAATCCCGGCCCACCCAGATGCGCGTATTCCTAAACGTGTCCGTGTGGATAGCTATCCTGTTCAGGAACGCTATGGCTGGATCTGGGTATTCTTAGGTGACGCGCCAGAATCACAGCGCCCGCCGATTCCTGAGTTTCCCGAATACGATGATCCATCGCGAAGAACCATTCGAGGAACCTTTACGTGGAATGCAAATTACGGGCGTGTCGTTGAGAACGGCGTAGACTTTGCCCACGCCGCTTTCGTGCATCCGTCTTTTGGTGATCGAGACAGAGCAGAAATCAAAGACTATCAGATGACAAAGCAGGAGTGGTCTGCGAAAGCCCGCATTGCGATGCAACCGCCGCCATACAAAGGCATCTGGGGATTTAAGAGAAAAGAGCGATCAGATGTGATCGCTAAACCGGAATGGCACATTGGCGGCATGAGTGTGATCCTGCGGTTGCAGATCACCGATGATTGGAACAACGCCCTGTTTGACGTCAACACGCCCATTGATGAGAACACAACGCTGACTCACTGGCAGCTGTCTCGAAATTTCTTCACGCAAAAGTTTTTCGACAACGACACTTACCGGCGCACCATGAAAATCTTTATTGAAGACCATGACGTTTTAGATCGGCTCAACCCCGTCGAACTACCGGCATCTTTGCGTGACGAGTTCTCTATGGAATCAGATGCCATGATGGTTTCGTTCCGACAGAAGAGAGCTGAGCTATACCGGCAAGGCTGGGGTTTAGACACACATACTTATGAAAACGAATTTGGTGATCGCAAAGCGGCAGTCATTCCAAGTCCGGCACGTGGCGAAGACCCGAAGGGTTGGGTGTTACCGGAAGTGCCTCGACTCTCGCCAGAAGGCGAGCCCATGAGGCAAGCCGCGGAATAGTACTGAGGCTTTTAGACGTGTGTGAACGTCAGCCTTGCGGCCGCACGAACTTCACAACAAACCTGCAGGTATGATCGCGTAGGCCTTTCTCGAATGGAATTTTGTCTCGCGTGTCTGACTCGTTTTCGAGGCAATCCGTTTCGCTAGCCAATTCGAATCCGTATTGGGTCACTTCATCAATCAACGCACACTTCTCGATACGATGGCATTCGTGCGCATCGTCAAACCCTTTGCCCTCTTGTGCAGCGTGATCGAGGATACCGAATATGCCTCCTGGTTTGAGACTTTCGAATACCGTCTTGTTTAGAACCGCGCGATCAACCTCTGAATAGCAGGCATCGTGATAGGTCATGATCATAAAGACCGCATCAAGGCCTTCAGGAAATCCCGGCGCATCAACCGGACCAACCAACGCAGTCATATTATTGTGGCCATATTCCTTGATGCGCTCTTCAATGGGGTTAACACCTTTACGCCTGGCTATGCTGGACGGCGCGTTATGCGCGTAGACACGGCCTTCGCCACCAACGACCGCAGATAAAAGCCCCGAGAAATACCCACCGCCAGATTGGATCTCACCGACTTTCATGCCGGGCTCGACACCGAAGAAAGACAACACTTGGTCAGGTTTGCGACCAAGGTCACGATTGCGCTCCTGTTCAGAGCGCTGCTCACAGGCACAGGCCTCTTCAATATAAGTTGGGATAGATAACGAGGGTGTGTTTATGGACATCTACACTGTCTCCTCAATCAATGTGGTCTACCGGCGCGCCGCTTTGGCGGCCGTTGCAATTTGCATGAGTGCACGTTCAATAAGCGCCTGACCTGGCATATCCGTCGACTTCGCCTGAAGCTCGGCGGTTGTCAAAACCTCGAGTCCTCGCGCCAGTAATTTTGGATTCCAACGTCCTGCCTGGTATTTAAACTGACCTTTACGTTTAAAGAAAACCGGTGGTCGTAATTTCATCATCGCCTGGTCAAGTGAACCAGATTCGCGCATGCCGCATACCTGATGCAAACGCATGAGATGGCGGGACGCTGCCGTCAAAACAGAAATTGGGCTGGTGCCCTCTGCCATCATACGACCAAACACCCGCTGGACGGTTTGCTGATCGCCATCAGCCATAGCGTATACGAGATCATCGAGATCAAATGCAGCCGAATCGCCAACACAGGCCATCGCATCATCGAGCGTAACCGTCTTATTTTCATCGCCGCCCTTGAACAGCACCAGCTTCTCAACCTCTCTGCGACTCAGTGCACGATCGCCGCCCATATGAGACACCAACCACGTCAAGGCATCGGGCTCTGCTGTAAGGCCTGCTTTTGTTAAACCTTCACGCACCACTTGATCTAACGCACGGGCATCGTCGGAGTAACACGGCAAAGCCGCAGCGTTGTCGGCACCCTCAAATAATTTACGCAACGAAGACCTTGGGCCAAGATCCCCTGCCGCGAAAACAACCAAGGCATCGCCGATAAGATCGTCGAGAAAACCATCAACGAGCTGACTCAAGGCATCAGTCGCGTCACGCACTTTGACAACCCGTCGACCACCGGTAAGAGACATGGACGCGGCTTCATCAGCCAATCGGGCCGGATCATTTTTGAGGGTCGCCGCATCAAGATCTGCAATACGAAAAGGGTCGTTGTCCCCATTGAGTACGGAATTCAGCAACGTTTGAGCGCGCTCTCGCACAAGACCTGAATCTGGCCCATAGACCAAGATAGCTTGAGTGTTTTTATCAGGAGATTTGGCAAATGCATCTGCCCGTCCGGCTTGAACCTTTACCATGACGGCATGCCAAAAAGTGTGTGCATCTCAGATCTATCGCAAACGCGTTTGCGAAGCACTCGACCGTTCGAAATGCACCGCTAGCCGCGTCCGAATTTCATCACTAATTTGCCGCAGTGCCCGGGCTTCCGCGTTTCGTTCTGAGGCAATCGTAGCGTATTGGTCATCCAGAATATTATAGGACGCGACCGCGCGCACACGATCCCGCGTTACCCGGGTGACGCCATCCCAAAGCGTATAGTTCGCCGTCAAAATCAGGTTCGCTCTCGACGTTGTTGAATCTTGGCGCACACCGAGCTCTTGGGTGTTCGAAGATAAACTGACCTGCAGTTCATAGCGATTACCCGAAACACCGCTTGGTCTCAGTTTTTCATTAAGTTGCTGTCGCAGCACCATACCCCGTCGCTCGGCAATCGGCCGAATACTGACCTGCGATAAATTTGCCACGACCGACTCTGAAGCCGAGAAACTGTTCGAGCCATACATGGGGCTAAAGCCACACGCCCCAAGGCCGAATCCGATAACAATAACTGTTAAAATTCTCATAGTTCGTTTGGACCGCACCCAAGCTTCACTGTCAAGATCAATAGCCCTATGCCATAGTTTTGCCTGCGCTCACTTGTCACGGGGACCAAGTTTATGAGTCATCCAATCAGGGCTTTTTTGGCACTTGCCGCAGCCATCTCATTCGGCAGCCTCTCCGATCAGGCTCTGGCTCAGAATACCGAAGACGTGATGGCCTCGACTAGCCGGGCAGAAGACGCCAACACTGGGCCTCTGCATACAGTTACGCTGATTACACCTGACTTGACTGCGTTGCGTAAACTTTACGAAACGGGTCTTGGCCTAACCGTCACGGGCCCGCACACCCTCTCTGACGAGGCACGAAACACACAGAACCGCCTGTGGGGTATGCCGGAGGACCTCGGGTACTCGGTCTATCTGTTTCGTCGGCCAAGCGTTGAGGGAACGATTCAAATGCGTGTGATCGTAACGGATCAGCCGACACCAAACATGCGAAGCAGCTGGAACCGCCAACAGCTTGGTCCTTACGGCATGGGGTTTCCGACGCTTAATGTGTTCGAAGCCGACGAAGAACTTCGAGCCCTTGGTTTCGAAAGAGCCGTGCCAGAAGTTGAAGTATTCCAAGTCACCGCACCAAACGGAGACAGCTACCCTGTCAGCGAAGCACCGTTCTTCGGCCCAGAATACTTGCGCATCATTGCCATTGGTCGCGGTGGCGGCAGACCCCAAGTGGGCGCTTACAACGAAGCAACAGGACGGGGCGGGCCTGTCTACGCAACCCAGATCGTGCCCGATGCGGATGCGATGATTGCATTTTTCACCAACGTTCTCGACATGGAAGTACGCTCCGACCGGATGTGGCGAGAGTATGAAATCCCGTTCCGGTTCTCGCTCATTCACGCCAAAGGGTCGCAAACCGGCCACACCCCATTGGTCGAGTATGAAGACGAACATGAAATTGCCGGTACAGGCGTTGCTCCGCGTCCACCCAATCGAGGCATGGCCATTTGGAGTTATAAAGTGAGAGACCTTGATGCCATTATCGCCCGTGGCGTGGCCGCCGGTGTGCCAGTGCAAGCTGGACCTGAGACCTACGAGTCACCGAGTCTAGGCAAACACCGTGCCGCAACGTTTCATGCACCAAACGGATTTATGATAGAGGTTTTCGAACAGCGCTAGCTGTAAAAAGCTTAAAGACCCGAGGTCTCCTCTAACCCAAGCATAATGTTGAGGCACTGTACGGCTTGGCCTGATGCGCCTTTGCCGAGGTTATCTAAGAGAGCAACCAATACGGCCTGTTTCCGGTCTTCGTTGCCGAACACATGGAGCGTCATCTGGTTTGTACCGTTAAGTCCTTCGGGACCCAAATGAGTCATCTGGGCCGCGTCTTCTGCAGCTGCCACAGAAACGAACGTCCGGTCGGCATACCAAGAGGAAAGGCACTCCTGTAGATCGGCTGGCGCGACTTCGCGGTCTAATGCCCACAAATTTAGGGGCACCTGAACCAACATACCCTGGCTGTACCGGCCTTCCTGTGGCAGGAACAGCGGATCGTGCTCCAGTCCCGCATATTTACGCATTTCAGGCACATGCTTGTGCTGCAAGGCTAGGCCGTAGGACCGCATGGGTGTGCCAACAGGATTTGGCGCATTGGGGTCTTCGTAGGCTGCAATGTTCTGCCGCCCGCCGCCCGAATACCCCGACACCGCATTAATAGAGATTGGAAAGCCAGCTGGAATCAGCCCCGATGCGATGAGGGGATGGAGCAAAGCCACCGCACCCGTTGGATAACAACCTGGGTTGCTGACCCGTCCGGCGTCTGCAATCAGCGCAGACTGGTCTTTATCCAATTCAGGAAAACCGTACGCCCAGCCGTCAGCCGTTCTATGAGCCGTGCTTGCATCAATGACTTTGACATCATTGTTCTCGATAAGGGCAATCGCTTCACGCGCAGCATCATCGGGTAGACACAGGACTGCGACGTCACATGAATTGAGAGCCTCTTTACGGGCAGCGGTATCTTTGCGAACCGCATCATCCAGCTGCAACAGAGTCACATCTGAGCGATCGACAAGACGATCCCGGATTTGCAGGCCTGTCGTGCCTACCTCACCATCAATGAATATTGTTGCAGTCATTGCTTATCAGCCCGGAGTGTTTTCTGTGCGGAGGTCTACGCCCAAACCGGTTGCCCGGTCAAATTGTCGCTATCCAACAACCACATTCACGATTTTACCTGGGATCACGATAACTTTGCGAACCTGTTTGCCGTCCATCTGCGCCTGGACAGTCGGCAGTGCTAATGCCGTAGCCTCGCAGGTCTCTTTATCAGCCTCTGCAGCAACCTCAATTGTGCCGCGCATCTTGCCGTTCACTTGGACGGCAAGCGTAACAGAGTCCTCAACCAATAATGCCGGATCATGTTTGGGCCACGCTTGATCGGCGAGTAAACCGTTACCACCCAACGTCGCCCACATTTCTTCGGTGATATGAGGGATTAGCGGGTTAGCCAAGCGCGCTAAAGTTTCAACTGCGAACCGACGCGCCGGCGCAGCGCCAACCAGATCAGGATTTAACTCTCCAATCGCATTGGTGAACTCGCGAATATGAGCGACAGCTGCATTATAGCGAAACGTCTCAAGCGCTTCAGTCACATGGGCTATCGCTTTATGGGCTGCCTTAACAATCCCGGCAGCGGCCACATCCATTGTATCGAGTGCCGGGAGCGAACCCGCATCTGTCGGTGTTTCAACAACCATACGCCAGAGCCGATTGAGATACCGCCAAGCACCCTCGATGCCAGAGTCCGTCCACTCCATATCTCGCTCGGGAGGCGAGTCAGACAACATGAACAAACGAGCCGCGTCAGCACCGTAGGTTCCGATGATGTGAGCCGGGTCGACCGTATTCTTTTTAGACTTCGACATCTTTTCCGAACGGCCGACCACAACTGGTGTGCCGTCTTCGCTATTAATAGCGTCGCCTGATTCAGATTGTGTGACTTGGTCCGGAGACAACCATGCACCGTCAGAATTTTTATAGGTCTCGTGACCAACCATGCCTTGCGTGAACAAACCGTCAAACGGTTCAGCGATATCTAGATAACCGCATGTTTGGAGCGCACGTGTGAAGAATCGCGCGTAGAGAAGATGCAATACGGCGTGTTCAACGCCGCCGATGTATTGATCCACAGGCAACCATTTGTTTGCCTCTGCTTTATCAAAACCAAGGGTGTCGTTTTTAGGGTCGCAGAAACGCGCAAAATACCATGAGCTTTCAAAGAACGTATCAAAGGTATCTGTCTCGCGCTCGGCATCCTTGCCACAGCTTGGGCAAGACACAAGCTTCCACGTCGGATGACGCGCGAGCGGGTTTCCTGGCTGATCAAACGTCACATCGTCAGGCAATGTCACCGGCAAGTCTGAATCTGGGACCGGCACTGCGCCACACGCATCGCAATGAATGATTGGAACAGGGCAACCCCAATATCGTTGGCGTGAAACACCCCAGTCACGCAAACGGTACTGAACAACACCTTCGCCGCTTTTTGCTGTTTCAATTTTTTTGATCGCTGCACGCTTGGCATCATCAACCGTCATGCCATTCATGAACTCTGATTTAACCGCCACACCGTCGCCGGTAAAAGCCTCGGTACCCGCTTCCAATTCTGTTGCGAATGCAACTGGGTCGGCATCTTTCGGCGCAACGACGCAAATCACAGGCAAATTATATTTACGGGCAAAATCCATGTCCCGTTGATCATGTGCAGGGCAGCCAAAGATTGCGCCTGTGCCATAATCCATGAGCACGAAATTCGCGACGTACACCGGCACTTCAAAGTCTGAATCGAAAGGGTGCTGCGCCGTCAGCCCGGTATCAAACCCTTTCTTCTCGGCCTTTTCGATTGCCTCTTCTGACGTGCCAAGACGATTACAATCCGTCACAAAATCAGCTAGCGCCGGATTGCTTTCAGAGAGCTCCGCAGCAAGAGGGTGGTTTGGCGAAATGGCACAAAACGATGCACCAAACAAAGTGTCAGGACGTGTTGTAAAGACTTCGAGCTTGTCCGGCAGCTCTGTCCCTTCTGGTTTTAATACAGCCCAATCAAGCCGCGCACCTTCTGATCGACCGATCCAATTATGCTGCATTAAGCGAACTTTGTCTGGCCAACGATCAAGCGTTTCAATTGCCGCCAAAAGATCTTCTGCGTAGTCCGTTATCTTCAAGAACCACTGATTCAGCTTACGGCGTTCGACCGCAACACCAGAGCGCCAGCCCTTACCATCAACCACCTGTTCATTTGCAAGAACCGTGTTTTCGACAGGGTCCCAATTGACCCAGGACTCTTTTCGATACGCCAAGCCTGCTTTGACAAAGTCTAAGAACATTTTCTGTTCGTGACGGTAGTACTCTGGTTCACAGGTGGAGATCTCACGGCTCCAGTCGAGCGATAATCCGAGTGGCCCAAACTGTTCGCGCATATCGGCTATGTTTTCGCGCGTCCAGGTTCCCGGGTGAACGCCGCGTTCTAGCGCCGCATTTTCAGCCGGTAGGCCGAATGAATCCCAACCCATGGGGTGCAACACGTCACAGCCCTGCGATTTTCGAAAACGAGCGACGACATCACCAAGCGTATAGTTACGAACATGCCCCATATGGAGGCGGCCAGAGGGATAGGGAAACATCTCCAACACGAAATATTTCGGTTTCGATCCGTCGCCGGATGAAACAAAAGTTTTTTTGTCGGTCCATGCTCTTTGCCAGCGGGGTTCGACTTCTTTGAAATTATAACGTGCGTCAGACATGAGAATAGCGTCTTAACAAAATGAGGTGAGAAAGGAGTAGGGGCGTATGCAGTCTAGCTGCACTTAACCTTCTTCGGCGACAGCTTGCATGCGCAATTGACGAGCCCGTGTGAGCACAGCCTCTTCGAATTCGCCTGGGACATCGGCACCGACTGGTGCATCGGTCCACCGACCGGCCCCATCATCTTGTTGACGGAAGACGGAAACCTTAAGGCCATCTGCACGCAGTGACCGCCCGAGAATATACATATTAACTTTGAAGCGTTCCCCTGGGGTTTCAGGTGGGGCGTACCAATCCGTGATGATAACGCCGCCGAAGGGATCTGCGGAGGCCAACGGCATGAACGAGATGGTATCCAGAGAGGCGCGCCACAGGAACGCGTTAACCGCTACAGCACCTTCCGTCCCTTGCGAGTTTGAATCTCCGAATAAGGTGATTCCGAGACCGGCTTCAGGCGGGGCGTCAGATCGAAACTCCGGGGACGTCCGATATGTCGAGCCACTATTGTCGTCGCCAGAGCAGGACGTTACGGCAAGGGCAAGAACTGCAGCCATGCCCACCTTGTATAGGGTGGCTATAGAAGACGAAAACGCCATGCCGTAAATCTCCTCGGTTGGCCGGTCATTACCCCGGTCAGATATGTAGGCCAAGTCGCCCTTATGAACCGCGCTTTATAGCCAATCACAGGCCATGGCCACAATGGCAAGTCGGGATTTGAGGCAAGGAATAGCCCCATCCCTTGGAATTGGCGACTAGAAATACCGTAACCACCCAACAAATAGCCGTTCCATTCCTCCTATTGCGATAATGCGGCAAAAGGCGGATGACCTTGGCGCAAGGTGGAAATCATATTGCACTGGTCCAGATATCACCTATTTTCGGCGATTAGTTTTAGTCCTCCCAATTAGCGATGTGGAGCTTCGACCCAATGGTCATACTTCTTCGTCTAGCCCCTGTTTGTGTACTTTTTATAGGGGCTGGCCATCATTTTTAGTCATAAAGCCGAAGCTGCGGAGCAAATTAGGCTCTCTTTGGGCGGAAAGATGGAGCAGTACTTCTTCCTTATGGATGCGGACGAACTGCCGGGTGAATCGCTCAACTCATCCGGCGCTTTATCGGACGTTGAAGTCTATTTCTCTGGAAAAACCGTGCTCGACAACGGCGTTGAGATCTCTGCCAAAATAGAAGTGAACGCAGAAAATAAGAACAGCAGCGTAGTTGACGAACAGTACCTAGATATTAAGACCGCGTTTGGGAGGCTGCGTGTGGGTGAAACCGAGGGTTTCAATCACAATTTCAGCTATGAAACGCCTTTCGTTGCTTATAAGGATGACGAAATTATTGGCCGTGTCGTTCCACAGCGAACAGTTATCGGCGTCAAAGAAATTATGACGTTTGAGAGATTCACTGGCGACGCTTTCCAGATTGGCTATGAGTCGCCGACAATTGCCGGCTTCACGGTCGGTGCCAATTACTTTCCAACAACGACCCAGGGCGAAGACGGATTGTTCGATAAAAGCACCAAAGATAACAATTCGTGGGAAGTCAGTGGCGCTTGGGAAGGTCGAATCCGTGGCGGGAAGCTAGGCTTTGTCGGTGGCTATTTTGATAGCCAATCCCGCACTGGCGGTAATGACGGTGAGACCGCCTGGAATGTCAGCGCGCAAGCTGAACTCGGCGGATTTACGGTCGGTGGCAGTTTCATTCGGTCAACACCGGACGACAACCTGAACTCATCCACTCTTGGCCTTGCCACAACTTACGAAATCGGGCCATGGGGCATTGGCGCGTCCTACCTTCGCGTTAGGGCCGACGCGACCACGAGCGCGATCATCAAAGACAAGATCGACCAAGGCAAGCTTGAAGCGTCTTACATCCTAGTTCGCGGGGTCAAACTCGGAATGACCGGGTTTTGGGTGGGCCAAGAACCTGCTGGCGGGCCGGAGTTCGATGATATGGGACTCATTAGCTCAGCTATTCTACGCTTTTAGTACCAGATGCGTTTATTCAGCGCTTCACGGTCATCCAAACGCATAGTCTTTCCATAACTCTTATACCTCTACCCCGATGAATCATCCCATGTGGATAACTTATCAGGGATAGCCAAATCGTTACTCTTCAGATCACAAGAAGAGGCGAACCCCAGCCAGGGACAACGCCAATTTAAAAATGTTTGGCGAGGCACGCGAATAATGAGACCTACACCCCTTCCTTCAGCAACCGTAGTTGTTCTGAACCCAGGTCAGATTGCACAGATTGCTCGAAACGCAGATGTCGACAATCAAAAACAAGGCGGCTTAGATCTTATAAATGTTGGGGGAGTCCCCGACGCAGATCTCGAGGCCCTTGGGCTTACAAACGACAATACCGCGTTTGAACCCGCTAACCGGCCAGACCCCGTAGATGTCATTTCAATCGCCGGCCGTGACCTGCCAGTCGATCAAATAAATCGCGATACGCCGCCGCGGCAAGTTTTCCGCGGTCGGGAATTTGATCTGGTCGCCTAAATCGGGACCTTAAAGTCCAAGCATGTGGCGCGACCAATCTGCTATTGTGACTGACCTTAGGGAGGGTCAGAACAATATCAAACGTATTTCAAACACCTGTTGCAAACTTGAGTGATGACAAAAAGCTAGAGCCAATTCTATGCGATTGGCTCACGAATCAATGCGAAACGTCACCGGATGCGCTTGCGCTCCATGACTTGGTGACCGGCCGACGCACGACCTATCAAGGTATGCTCGACAGATCACAACGAATTGCGTCGGTTCTCACTCATCAATACTCTGTTGGTCCGGGCGACAGAGTGATGGTGGTCGCCTACAACTCAACTGATCTCTACGAAATTCTCTTTGCCTGCTGGCGATTGGGCGCGATTTACATGCCCGTAAACTGGCGCCTTGCACCACCAGAGCTCGGGGCAATCGTTGAAGATGCCACGCCCACCGTGATGATTGTCGACACAGCTTTTGAAGCGGCAGTCAGCGGGCTCAATCTACCAAGTTGGTGGAGAAACGACAGCGACGACAGCCCGTTCGAAATCGAGATCGCAGCCACCGGTCCGTGGGAAGGCTTCGTCGAACTCGACCTCAACATGACAGCCAATCTTCTTTACACCTCAGGCACGACGGGTCGGCCAAAGGGTGTAATCAGCACCTGGCGAATGCAGGCAATGGCCGTCAATCAAGCAGCCCATACAATTCTGGGAAGCGCGACCCGGACGTTGACTGCAGCTCCCATGTTTCACACTGCGGGGCTTAATTCCTTTGCCCTGCCATTGTTCTATTACGGCGGGACGGTGCACATCATGCGGCACTGGAATGCAGAAGAAGCCCTATCCCATTTATCGGACCCTAAACTCGGGATTACCCACACCTTAGGTGTGCCAGTCCAATTTCAGATGATGACTCACTGTGCAGGATTTGATGATGCGACTTTTCCATCCCTGGTCCGGGCAGGTGTCGGTGGTGCGCCGGTTACAGAAGAATTGCTAACTCAATACCAACGCAAAGGACTCATGCTGTGCAACTCATACGGCATGACCGAAGTGTTTGGTGTCGCGACACTTCCACCGGAGCAAGCACAAAAGAAATTAGGTTGCGTTGGCTGGTCGGTAATCGGAACAGAAATTCGGATTGCCGATGACACCGATATCCCCGTGGCGCAGGGCGAGAACGGTGAAATTCAAATTAAAAGCGAGGGCGTCACTCCTGGATATTGGAACGCGCCCGACTTAACTGCAGCAAGTCGCACCACCGATGGCTGGTTTAAGACCGGCGATATCGGTCGATTCGATAAAGAAGGCGCGCTTTACGTCGTTGATCGCAAGAAAGACATGTTTATTTCCGGCGGCGAAAATGTTTATCCAGCTGAAGTGGAGAACGCCCTAGCATTATTCCCAGAGATCACAGAAGCCGCCGTGATCGGTGTATCAGATGAACAATGGGGCGAGGTCGGCCATGCAATCGTTGTACTTAAAAATAACTCTGACCTTGATGCAGATGCCGTGAAGCAACGTTGCACAGAACACCTGGCCCGGTACAAAGTGCCGAAACATGTTTCATTCACAGATAAATTGCCACGCAGCGCACAAGGCAAAGTTCAGAAAGCAGAATTGAGAGACACTTATGCCGGATAGTTCATCTCCGACAGCGACTGTCGCCGACAAGGTCGCGGCCATCAAATCCCGCCTGACGATCCCCGCCTTTTCCGCACCCATGTTTCTTGTGTCGGGTCCAGATTTGGTCATCGCAGCGTGCAAAGCGGGCGTCATCGGATCGTTTCCGACTATGAACGCTCGACCGATCTCTGCGTTGGAAGAATGGTTTGAACGGATCACCAATGAATTGGCAGAGATGGAGAAAAACAGCCCCGGAACGACCGCTCCGTGGGCGGCAAACATCATTTGTCATTCCACCTCTAAGCGGTTCGATGAGGACTTTGCCCTACTGCAGCAATACAAACCCGAGATCGTCATCACTGCGCTCGGGTCACCAAAGCGCGTCGTCGAAAAAGTGCACGACTATGGCGGCTTAGTCTTTGCCGATGTGAACTCAGTGACCTATGCCAAGAAGGCCGTGGACGCGGGTGCCGACGGATTAGTTCTGGTCTCAGCCGGCGCAGGCGGCCATACGGGATTTGTCACCGGGTTTGCTTTTGTGCCTGCGATCAGATCTTTCTTTGATGGCCCAATTATCCTCGGCGGTGGCATTGTCGATGGCGCCGGTGTGCGCGCAGCAGAAGTGCTAGGCGCAGATTTCGGATATATGGGAACCCGCTTCATCGCCACGGAAGAAAGCCTCGCGCCCGAGAGCTATCGCGACATGCTGGTCGAAGCGACAGAAGAAGACATCATGCTGACCGCACACTTCACGGGTGTTCCGGCCAACTACCTGAAAACCTCGATTATCAAAGCAGGCATGGACCCTGACACATTGAAACCCCGCAAAGATAAAAGTTTTGAAAGCCGACACGATGGGCCGGAGAAGAATAAAGCGTGGAAAGATATTTGGTCTGCCGGTCAAGGTGTGCGAACTGTCGATAAAGTGCAACCCGTTGCAACCTTAGTCGCCCAACTCAAAGCCGAATATGATGCAGCGAAAGCGAAACCGTGATGGAAAAACCGCCGCCCATTAAAGCGCGAGAGCTTCTGGGCGGTGAAGCGATTGGCTTTAACAAAGAAACAGGCGTGGGCTCCGTCAGATACGTTCCCGACGAAGGGTTGATGAACCCAGCCGGCACGGTCTTGGGCGGTTATCTATCGGCAATGTTAGACGACGTGGCCGGATTGGCGACATGGTATGCGGGCGGAGAACGCATGTTTGCAACAGCACAAATGTCGACGTCCTTTTTGCGCGGTGCCAAGCTCGGCGAACCTCTAATCGGTGAGTCCACAGTGACGGGTCAAGGTAAGCGACAGGCCTTTGCAGAAGCAACGCTGTCCAGAGAGTCCGATGGGCGCATCATTGCCAAAGCAACTCTTGTGCAAACATTTTTAGACTGAGTTTTTAATCGACAGTGAGGAGACCCCCTATGCGATTGATCTTCCGATCTTTGATGACGTCCGCATTCATTGCCGTACTCTCCTTGAATCCACTCCACGCTGGAGACCATCGCTGTCATCGGGACAGGTATGATGGGGAGCTCGTTGGGCACGAGATTGGCCGAACAAGGGCACACCATCATCTACGGTACACGCGCTCCCGAGAGCGAGAAGGCAAAGGTGCTCGTAGGACGAACACAAGGCAACGCCGTTGCCCTGTCACAGTTCGAAGCAGCTGCGGCGGGGAAACATTGTCATCATCGCCGTACCCCGTTCGGTCGCAGAGACGGTGGTCACAGATTTAAAACCGAAACCTGACCGGGAAACTCATTTTAGATATTGGAAATTCTGTCGAAGGAGCAGTCGACGGACTGCCGCAATACATTGACGGTCCGTCACTCGGAGAAACCGTTCAAGCGATAGTGCCCAACGCCCGCGTCGTGAAGGCCTTCAACACCGTTGGCTTTCATATTGTAGCAAACCCCGCGCGTGCCGGCGGCCGCGTTACGGTGCCAGTAGCAGGAAACGATGATGCCGCAAAGGCTTGGGTCATGGAGCAAGCGAAAGCACTCGGGTTTGACACAATAGATGTGGGGCCAATCCGCGTATCCCGTATTTTGGAGGGCATGGCAGCGCTCTATCGTGTCCCGCATTTCGCTGGACGAAAACAAGATACGTTCGAATACTATTTGAGACGCGCGTCAGAACCCGAGCTAAAAGAAACTAAAGCTATCCGCGGAGAATGATCTCCTTCGCTTACCCCGGCACATCGAAGCCAGCGTCACGAATGGCTTCTTCGATCTGACCTTGAATAATAACCGCAGAATCAAATTCCACTTCCACGTTAGCGGCTTCTAGAGACGCCGTGGCAATCGTGATGCCGTCACGTGCGCCTAACGCTTTTTCAACGCTCGACGTACATCCACCACAGGTCATGCCTTCAACGGGAATAAGAACTTTTTCCATGATCGTAACTCCTAAAAATCAAACGTGTGTTTTAGTCTAGAACCGGACGCCAACGACGCAACAACAAAGCGTTGGTCACAACGCTTACGCTAGACGCAGCCATCGCTGCGCCGGCAACCGCAGGGCTGAGATAACCAAACGCAGCAAGCGGAATGCCGACCACGTTTATAGATAAAAGGCCCCAAATAAATTCTGCTGAATTTTTCGCCATGTCGCTCGACTGATGCCAAACGCAGCCGCGACGAGACGGGGGTCTGATCGCATCAGTGTAATAGCAGCCGTTTCCATAGCCACATCTGTTCCGGTTCCCATAGCAACACCCACATCAGCGGCGGCTAAAGCGGGCGCGTCATTTATACCATCCCCGACCATAGCAACGACGTGATGATCGGCATGAAGGTCGTTCACTGCGGAGGCTTTGTCTTGGGGACGGACGCCTCCGCGAGCGTGTTCGATACCGACCGTTTTTGCGACGGCTTCTGCAACGACCGGTGCGTCACCGGACAGGAGATGAGACTGAATGCCGAGGCGCTTTAAAACACTAACGGCTGTTTTGGCTTCTTCACGCACAGGATCCGCCAATGCGAACACCGCCGAAAGCGCGCCATCAATAGACATCCAAATAACCGTGTGGGCATTTTGTTCCCACTCCTTCGCCCGCACCAAACCAGACTCTGTATTAATACCTGAGTCGTCTAGAAACGCGCGGTTTCCAAACAGGATAGCCTGGTCATTCACACGGCCAGAAACGCCGCGACCTGTGACACTTTGAAAATCTGAGACAGGCGAGTGTGAAATATCTTTTTGGTCCGCGAGCGAAAGGATTGCCTTTGCGAGTGGGTGTTCGCTTCCTGCTTGCACAGAAGATGCTAGAGCAATCACCTCATTTTCATCGCCGCTCACGGTAAAAAAATCAACGACGGCCGGATGACCCATCGTCAAAGTACCCGTCTTGTCAAAGATCACCGTGTCGACACGATGAGCGCGCTCTAACGCTTCAACATCTTTAATAAGTATACCAGCGCGCGCTGCAGCTCCCGTGCCCGTAACAATCGCCGTTGGTGTTGCTAGACCTAGCGCACAAGGGCAGGCAATAACGAGAACTGAAACAGCTGCGACCAACGCTTGTTCAAACGTTCCACCGGAAAACAACCATCCTGCAAAAGTGATCGTTGCTATGGCGATGACAATGGGCACAAACACTGCAGCTACTTTATCGACCAAGCGTTGCACGGGCGCTTTGCCACTTTGGGCGTTCTCAACCAACTTAATAATACGGGCGAGTGTTGAGTCTTCGCCCACGCGCGTCGCACGAATGGTGAGGAGCCCGGTACCGTTGATCGCGCCGCCGGTCACGGAGTCACCTGACAGTTTCTCAACTGGCAAACTTTCACCGGTCAAAAGCGATTCATCGACCGCTGAAGCGCCGTCTTCAATTTCACCGTCGACTGGAATTTTTTCACCAGGACGCACCAGGACGATGTCACCTGCGCAAACCTGATCAACGGGCACCTCAATAACCTCGCCATCGCGCTTCACTCGCGCGACGTTAGGACGCAGAGTCATGAGTGATCGGATGGCAGCAGTGGTTCCGCGCTTCGCCCGCGATTCTAAAACCTTACCGAACAAGACAAGAGTAATAATAACGGCTGATGCTTCAAAGTAGAGCTGACCGGTTGCAGCCTTGCCGAGCGTGGCCAAGAGATAAAGGCTATACCCAAACGCGGCTGTCGTGCCCATCACAACAAGCACATCCATGTTGCCTGAGCCCGCGCGCAAAACATTCCAAGCCCCGCGATAGAATCGCGCACCGGCAAACACTTGCACCGGTAGGGCAAGAGCAAGTTCCGTCCAAGGTGAAAGGTGAAAACCAGCACCCGTAAAGTGAGCGCCCATTTGTGCAACAAGGGGCATGGTCAATACGGCGGCAAAGGCGAGCGTCAAATAATCTCTTAAGAGCGCTTTCCGTTTTTTATCTTCAACGTCGGCACTCGTGTCGTTAGAAATTTTACGCGCAGTAAAACCAGCTTTAGAAATTGCACCGGCCAATGTATCAAACGTTACCACCCCTTGCGGCGCGAAGACCGTTGCTCGCTCGATGGCGAAATTCACGGCCGCCGACGACACGCCAGGAACACGCGATAGAACTTTTTCAGATCGCGTCGCACAGGCTGCACAGGTCATACCATCCAGTGCAAAAATGAATTCATCATCGGGAACGGTGAACCCGGTTTTCCCAACAGCGGTGACGACATCTGTTGGAGAAACCTGATCCGAATCGAAGTCGACACTTGCCTGTTCCAGAGCAAAATTGACGGAAGCGGATTCGATACCGGGAACCCGCAACAACGCCTTTTCTAAACGCGTCGCACAGGCCGCGCATGTCATCCCTTCAATTGGGAGGCGGACAGACTGCGTTTTCAAAATGGGGTGGGCGGTGTCTGGCATGCCGCCTATATGGGGGTTCCAGAAGCTGGAAGGTCAAGAGAATGCGCCAAGGGGACTAGATCCGCACAGGATCAACCGGGGTAATTCGCCATCGACTACTCTGGACTCCGGGCGGATCGAATCGAAAGGGCACGGAATTTGGCGCACGCGCCCCTGAGAGTCCGCCAAGAATTTCTGCATACGCACCATAAACGCCGCCGTGGCTGACGATTAGGAGGGGTCCGGGGTAGCGCGTAAGCATTTCAGACAACGCCAGGATAATACGATTACGGAATTCAGATACGTTTTCGGATCCTTCGCCCAAGTCACTCTCGACAAAGCCAGACGTCCAGGGCTGGCCCTCGGCACGCCCAAACCCTCGCTCCATCAGGCCAGAATGGCGCTCGATCGGTAAACTAAGCGCTCGGTTAACAATTTCTGCTGTCTCATAGGCTCGGCTTAGAGGACTCGAGACCAGTTTGGTGATGCTATGGCCGACGAGCAGAGGTGTCGCCAGAGAGGCCTGATCTCGGCCAACTTCATTGAGGGGAATATCTGTCTGGCCTTGGGCAAGACGGTTCTTATTCCAGTCTGTTTCACCATGGCGCAGAAAGAAAAAGGGTGTCGCCGGCAGCGCCGAAACAACCTCTTGAAGATCCCTCGGATCAGCCATTTAAGTGTATATCAATGTATATTTGTAATTAAGAACAAATGGTTATGAAAAATATTATTCCTGTTCTGTCGACCCGTCGCTACCAATATCGCTGAGGCGGGGGTCAAGCTGAGGCTCCGAGGCGGGAGCATCTTCGCTGTGATCCGGCTTGAAAGTACCTCCGCGTTTAGCGAGCACTTCTTCGATATCGAGCACATTAGGATCACGATCTGCGACGAGTGGACGGATTGCTTTGGCGCGAGTCAGGCGGCTGACCAAGTCGTCAAGCTGCTCCAAATCTGAATAGGACAAAGACAGGACGCCGCCCTTGCCGTCAAAGCTGATATCAACCTTAAGGCCGAGAACTTCTTCAAGCCTGTTTTCCAGATCACGGGTATCCGTATCCTTCTCCGCTGACCTCTGTGTAGCCTTAGCAGAACGCGGACGACTTGCTTTTCCGTGCTTTTTGACCAGCTTCTCAACCTGACGGACCGATAAACCCTTGGTCACGATCTGTTTGGCAAGAGCGCCGGCATCAGCCACGCCGATCAAGGCCCGAGCATGGCCCATGGACAGGGACCCTTGATCGAGCAGGTGCTTAACGCTCTCAGGCAGGGCCAGAAGACGGATCATATTCGCAACGTGGCCACGACTTTTGCCTAGCACTTCCGCCAAGGCTTCTTGCGTATGGCCAAATTCATCTGACAGCCGCTGATAACCCTCGGCTTCCTCAAGTGGGGTGAGGTCGGCCCGCTGAAGGTTCTCAACCAAGGCCACTTCGAGAACCTCAGTATCAGTAAATTCTTTAATGATTACAGGTACTTGGTGGATTTTGGCCCGTTGTGCGGCGCGCCAACGGCGCTCACCTGCAATGATCTCATAGGTGCCATCGGGGGCCGCCCGCACCAGGAGGGGCTGAAGCACACCCTTGTCACGAACAGAGGCGGCAAGCTCATCGATTTGCGCTTCGTTAAACACGCGGCGAGGCTGAAAGCGCGACGGCGCCATGTGCTCGACTGGAAGCTCTGTAAGGCCCCTTGTCAGAGCCACACTTGGCTGCGGCTTAGGTGCAGGATTGGGTTGATCAGAAGGCGCGACAGTTACGGGCGCTTCTTCAGCAGTTTCACCAAAGAGGGCGTCGAGCCCTCGACCGAGGCTCTGGCGTGGCTTATTGGCGCTCATGCTGCGACAGCCTGTTCGCGCTTCAGCACTTCTCCGGCCAGATTTAGATAGGCCTGCGCACCCTTAGACTTGAAATCATAAAGAAGCACAGGTTTGCCATGGGATGGGGCCTCTGAAACCCTCACATTCCTGGGAATTACAGTGGTGTAGACCTTATCGCCAAAGAAACTGCGAACGTCTGATTCGACCATCTCCGACAGGCTGTTCCGCTTATCGACCATGGTGAGCACAATGCCTTGGATTTCGAGACCTGGGTTGAGGGACTGGCGGATGCGTTCGATGGTGCGAACCAGTTGGCTGATCCCCTCAAGGGCCAAGAACTCGACCTGGAGAGGCACAAGCACTGCATGGGCAGCAACCCAGGCATTTAGGGTCAGAAGGCCTAGAGAGGGTGGGCAGTCGATCAAAACGTAGTCGTAGTTGGCTGCAGCGTCCCTGACGGCTGCTTTTAAGCGGCCCTCACGGTTATCGACATCGACCAATTCTAACTCCGCACCGGCCAGATCAGCGCCGGACGGCACAACACTGAGGTTGGGAACAGACGTGGCAACACAGGCCTGGTCCAGGTCAGCGTCGCCCATCAAAACATGATACGTGTTGGTTTCCCGCATATTGGCAGGGATACCGAGACTGGTAGAGGCGTTGCCCTGGGGGTCAAGATCGATAATCAGAACCCGCTTATCAACGGCCGCAAGAGCGGTGGCCAGGTTTACGGCTGTGGTGGTTTTACCAACGCCGCCTTTCTGATTAGAGATCGCAAGGACGCGCGGCGAAGCACCCTCATCAGATCGATGGGCTTGAGGGGGATTAGGCTCGACCTGACTTGACATGGGATACCTCACACACGCTCAACACACTACCTTGCGGATCAGTACTGCTGGGTACCTGATCCACCTTCATATTCCACATTTTGTGTGCTTTGGTCAATTCATCCCCTACATGTTGTCCTTTTAAGTAGAGGTGCCGCGTGTTGGGTCCAGAAAACCGAGCGGCATAACTGAGCAATTTATCAAGTGGCGCCAAGGCTCTGGCGGTTATGACATCAGCCGTAAACGGTTTTAGAGCTTCGATGCGATCGTTATGAATTTTTGCTGAAATTCCGGTTTCATTTACGACCGTTTGCAAAAACGCCGCTTTTTTTCCGGTCGATTCGACAAGATGGACCTCTGGGACGCCCATAATGGACATCACCACGCCAGGAAAACCTGCGCCAGCACCCAGATCAATCAGCGTTTTAGCGCCCTCTGGGATGAGCGGGAACAACTGGGCAGAATCCAGCATGTGTCGGTGCCACACATCGTCCAAGGTGGAGCGGGCGACCAAGTTCATACGTCCACTCCAATCCTGGAGCAGATCCACATAGATTTTACAGCGGTCCAATGTTTCACGTGAAACATTGGTAGCAGTTTGAAATTCGTTTGCAGCAAAGGGTGTCTGTTTCACGTGAAACAATCCTGTTCGATAAAGTGTGGACTAGGGCGTGGCCTGGATCAGGATAGCGCCCACGCCGGCAAATGCTATTCCTACGGCAAGGTCTATAAGGCGTTGTCGCTTCAGGAGATAGATGCGAACGCCAGCTCGAGACAGTAGGGTCGAGATCGCCACGAACCAGGCAATGGCCAGCACCGGCATCCCTAATACGACCGCCATGAGCGTGTATTGATCAGGGACCGCATCGTTAAGGACGGCTGTTAAGCCCACCAGAACCACAGCCGCCTTTGGATTTGCCAAATTGGTGGTGAGACCAATCCAAAGAGGCGAACCCCCAAGTCTCTCCGTTTCCTTTGGCGGACCGCTCTGCCCGCGTATCGCAGCGGAGAGGGATCGCGCGCCCACATAGATAAGGACACCCCCAGCTAGGAGGCGGGCTCCTTCCCACACCTCAGGGGCGGAGTTGGCCAAACCACTAAGGCCAGCCGCAGCGGCTTCGACCCATAAGCCAACACCGATCCCAATGCCGAGAGAGGCCAGAACTGCGGCGCGCTTCCCATGCTTCATGGCCATGGCCGATACCAAAACCAGGTCCGGCCCAGGACTAATGAGGCCAAAAACAAAGGCTCCATACACAGCAAATAGGATTGAGAAATCCATCCGGGTTATTGTTTCACGTGAAACATCAGGGTGGAGGTCAGCCTGCCTGAGCAAGCGATCCGGATGTGGGTGGTTTGCGGACGTGGCGCAGAAGGGCGGTTAGTCCAGCTGGCGTAATCCCAGGAAGCCGGGCTGCCGCACCCAGCGTAGCCGGCCTTGCATCTGTGAGCTTTTGCCGGACTTCGTTCGAGAGGCCCCCGACCTTTGCATAGTCCAGATTCTCGGGGAGAGCCAACGCTTCGTCTTTCCGAAAGGCCCGAATATCCGCGTCTTGGCGTTCCATATATCCAGCATAGCGGCCTTCAATTTCCAGTTGTTCGCGGACATCCGCCCGGACACCTTCCAACTCTGGCCAAAGATCTTGGAGCTGCCACCACCCGATATCTTTGTAGGACAACAGATCAAAGCCGGAGCGGCGAACCCCGTCCTGATTGATCTTGTACCCCCGGGCCGCCAGGGATGTTGGCGTTACTACAAGGCCGTCTAGATGGGCCTTGGCCTTGGCGAGTGCATCTTTCTTTTCAGTGAAGACTGCTGCCCGCTCGGAGCCAACACAGCCCGCAGCGACCCCCAAATCCGTTAGCCGGAGATCGGCGTTATCAGCCCGGAGCTTAAGTCTGTACTCAGCGCGAGACGTAAACATCCGATATGGTTCGACGGTTCCGCGGGTGGTCAGGTCATCGACCATAACTCCCATATAACCCTCGGCCCGATCGACGGTGAAAATATCGGATCCACCGACGGATCGCGCAGCATTGACTCCAGCCAAAAGGCCCTGAGCACCAGCCTCTTCGTAGCCCGTGGTCCCGTTGATCTGACCAGCAAAATAGAGGCCGCCAACCTTACGAGTCTCCAAGGTAGGGCGAAGTTCGCGCGGATCAACAAAATCGTATTCGATTGCGTAGCCAGCCTGAATCATCTCGGTTTGCTCAAGCCCGGGAATGGTTTTGAGCATGGCCAGCTGGATGTCTTCTGGAAGACTGGTCGATATGCCATTGGGATAAACTGTATGGTCATCCAAGCCCTCGGGCTCAAGGAAGATTTGATGGGCACCTCTCTCCGAGAACCGAACAACCTTGTCCTCTATAGACGGACAATAGCGGGGGCCGACGCTTTCGATCTGCCCATTGTACATAGGCGCCCGATCCTTATTGGCCAGGATGAGCGCATGGGTTTCCCGCGTCGTTGCAGTGATATGACACGAGATCTGAGGCGTGGTGATCTTGTCGGTCATAAAAGAGAATGGAACCGCTGGCTTGTCACCGACCTGCTCAGTCAGGCGGTCATAGGCGATCGTGCGCCCATCGAGCCGAGGTGGTGTTCCTGTTTTGAGGCGCCCGAGTGAAAACTTCAATGTTTTCAATGTGTTAGATAGTCCGTAAGCCGCTTTTTCACCGATCCTGCCGGCTGGGATCCGCTCTTCGCCGCGATGAATAATACCACTCAGGAAGGTTCCTGTGGTCAATACCACGGCCCCGCATGAGATACGTTCACCATCCCCGGTAATCACAGCTGTGACTCGTTTTGTCTTTGGATCAATCTCCAGGTCTTCCGCCGCGCCAGCGCGGATGGTGAGATTGGATTGCTCCGCGAGAAGAGATTGCACTGCTTGGCGATAGAGTTTTCGGTCAGCTTGGGCGCGCGGGCCCCGAACTGCCGGGCCCTTAGACAAATTCAACATACGGAATTGAATGCCGCCCGCATCAATTGCCTTGCCCATGATGCCATCTAGCGCATCGATCTCACGAACGAGATGACCCTTCGCCAATCCACCAATAGCTGGATTGCACGACATCTCACCAACTGTCTCTGGCTTATGTGTGAGCAGTAAAGTATTCGCACCAACACGCGCAGCCGCAGCGGCTGCTTCCGTGCCAGCATGTCCGCCGCCAACGACGATCACATCATATGATTGGGTGCCCGAAGACATGAGGCGCGCAAACTCCTGGAAATTCGCGCCCTATATAACAACCTATTCCTCAACCGTCACCGGTTCTGAACCATCCGGCTTCAGCGCAAAGGGCAGCGCAACAAGAGACAGCGTGCATGACGCCACCATAGTGATCGCCACAGTCAACGGCCCATCAACTAAGTAAGGGGCAACAACCTGCGTGCCGAGGGCTGCCATGCCCATCCCTGTAAACATCATCAAACCGCCAGCGGATCCGGTGTGCTTGCCGCAAAACGTCATGGCTCGGGCGAAGCCCGGCCCTCCACGAATGCCGAGACCAATAGCAACTGGCAACATAACGAGAGTCAAGCTTACGGCGCTGACAAGGTCAGGGCGAAACACCACAAGCAACAGCATCGCAACGCCGCCAATCATCTGACAAATTGCACCGGCGGTGATAACGGCATCGATGCCAAAGCGGTCGGTCATTTTACCAGCAAGGTTTGCAACGATCACAAAAGCCACGACCAGGGATATTTGCATAACGATGAAAGCCATCGTCGTATGTCCAAGATAGGTCACCAACAAATACGGCGCAGCCATGATGAACACGACTAAGCCCGTAAACGCGAATCCATGACTCACCTGATAGCCCATGAAGCGCCGCGACTTTAATAACCGCCAATACCGTACCGACGCTGATGGACGGTCCGGATCAGGCGTCGGCGCAGAAGGGAAGGCCAAACTTTGAAAAGCCAACATAGTTAGAAGCGCAATGAGCGCCATAAACCAAAATGTTGATTGCCACCCAAACGCAGTAATCAACCACGCACCAAGAATAGGCGCCATCGCCGGTAACACCGCTTCCATGGACGACACGATAGAGGTGAGTCTAACAACAATGCTGTCGTCCCCAGCTTCGCGCAACAAGGCCGGTGCTAATGCCGTGCCTGCGCTTGCCGCAAACCCTTGAATAGCACGCAGCAAGATCAGTGTTTCCATGTTTTCCGCCAACGCACAGGCAACGGACGCCACCGCAAAAGCAGCCAGCGCGCCAGTCAAGATCAGTCGACGATCATACAAATCTGCAAGGGCACCAAACACGAGCTGCCCAACAGCAAAGGTCGCGAAGAAAACGGCCAGCGTATACTGCGCACCAACCGCATCGCCGTTGAGCATTTCTGGCAAACTAGGAATGGCTGGCAGGTATAAATCCGTTGCCAGCATAGAGACCCCAGTGGCGAGAAAAACGGGAAGAGCCAAAAGGAAAATTGCGCGCGTCATTCTTGTGCCCCGGCCCATTGCCACCGGGCATCAACCCATGTCTTTTGGGTTTATTAAATGTTTGTGCAAATCGCAGTGGTGATAACAGGCGACCATCAGCGCAGCAAGACGCCGCGCTCTTTTACTTGCCGATACAGAAATCTCGAAAGACGACGTCTAGCAACTCTTCCACATCAACATGGCCTGTCAAACGTCCGAGCGAGCGCGCTGCCAAACGCAAATCTTCTGCTGCAAGTTCTGGGAGGTCGACGTCACGAGCACGTGCCATTGCATCACGACACTCTTCCAAGGCGCGGCGGTGGCGCGCGCGTGTGATCGGTGCGTCAGCTGCACCATCACAGAGATCAGCAACCCGTTGAGTCAGTTTTGAAATAAAGCTTTCAATCCCAAATCCGTCTTTAACAGAAATAAAATGCGTTGCCTTCCAATGATCAACAACATCGATCTCTTGTTCACGCGCCTGTTCTAAAAGATCTGCTTTGTTGACAACGATTAGTGTTCCTTCGTTGACAATAGACTCTGTCATATCATCGCGATTGGGATACATTGCGCCATCAAACAAAGCGATAACGAGATCCGCTTCTGTCGCACGTGTTTTTGCGCGCTGAACACCTTCGCTCTCAATCGCATCTTGAGCTTCCCGCAAGCCTGCTGTGTCAGCGATCAAAATCGGGTAACCACCCAGATCCAAGTGAACATCTATAACGTCGCGTGTGGTACCAGCCGTTTCAGACACAATAGCCGCATCGCGTTTTGGCCAATAGATTGAGCAAGCTCGACTTTCCTGCATTGGGCGGGCCAACGATGGCAACCTGAACCCCATTGCGTAATCTTTCTCCACGGGCCGTTGTCTGAAAGATGCTGTGCGATCTCCGTTTCTAAAAACATCAACCGTCGTCCCACAATGCCTTAGCTGTTTCGACTGGCAAATCTTCGTCAGGAAAATCAATTACAGCCTCTAAGTGCGCTAAAGCTTTAATAAGGCGGTCGCGCCAATCGTCGTAACGCATCTTCAAGGCCCCACCCATTTGTCGCAGAGCCTGACGAGCCTGAGCACGAGTATCCGCATCGACGAGATCAGCCAACGCTTCCGCTTGAGTAAGATCAAGCTTGCCCGCGTCAAAGGCACGTCGTGTAAATTCTCCTGGCTCTGCCGGTCGCAACCCGCCAATACTATTTAGAGCCGCTAAAACGCTTTCAACAACGGCTCGACCACCATGAACATGAAGCTCAGCGACATCTTCACCAGTAAAGCTGTTCGGCCCTTCAAACCAAGCCACCAAACAGTCATCCAGCACATCTTGTGAACTCGGGTCCCAAAGTTGCGCACGCGTCATCACGCGTGGGCTGGAAATCCTCACACACATGCGATCCAGCGCTTTGCTGGTCTTTGGCCCAGATATGCGGATGATCGCCACACCAGCCCGACCGGAGGCCGTCGCTGGAGCGAAAATAGTGTCTGTATTCATGAGTTGAATCGCATCTGCAGCGTTATTTCTTTTTCCCAGATGTATTCGGTCCGGAGAAGGTCGACCAAAATGCTTTTTGCATGTCCGCTAAGCCATCGGTCCCCGTTGGAAAAATCGTTTTCATAATGTCTTCTGGATTCATGGCTTTTGCCGCTTTCTCCATTTGGCCCTGGAATCCATCCAACATCTCTTTTTGCATAGGCGCGACATCTGGCAG
>CALSLN010000015.1 GCA_943787205.1 uncultured Rhodospirillaceae bacterium | reverse complement strand
GTGGCTTTAGCATCGCAAAGGAAACCCTGGCGGAGTAGGCGAGTCTATCGCCCACTATCTCAAGTTTAAACACCCCGACTTCAAACCAAAACGTATCCTTGATATGGGATGCAATACGGGGAAAAATTTATTTCCCTATCTTGATGTTTATCCAGAGGCTGAAGCGCACGGCGTCGATGTCGGCGCACCTTTACTCAGGTTTGGCCATGCGGTTGCGTCTCATGAGAATCGGGCGGTTCATTTTTCCCAGCAAGATGCGGAAAACTTAGATTTTGAAGACGACAGCTTTGATATTGTGACGTCGAGTTTCTTTCTCCATGAGCTGCCTGTTAAATCCACAAAAGCGATCTTTGCTGAGGCGAAGCGAGTGTTGAAGCCAGGTGGCCTTATGGTGCACATGGAGTTGCCTCCCAATTCGGAAGTCGATCCCTACTACGGTTTCTATCTGGATTGGGATACTGGCCCAAATAACAATGAGCCGTTTTACGCAGAGTTCCGGAATCAAGACGTGATTGGATTATGCCAAGGCGTCGGTTTCGAAGCGGATAAATGCATCAAGCTTCTAATCCCGAATTATAGTTCATTTGGGCCAGATAACTTCAAAGCCTTCGTCGATGGGGAAAAAGACGCCCCACAGCATGGTAACGGCGCGAGCTGGTTTATCTTTGGAGCTTGGGTTTAGTCCTATTGCTGAGGTTTCGGAACCTCGGCAATCATAATGGTTAGATCCATTCCAGCGTCACGATTTGGTATCGCAGCGATATACTTAGGATCAGATAGGTAGTCCTCGAACGCCGATACGCTCGGCCACGAGGATATTTCAATCGTGAAGTCAGGGGCAGGCCCTTCAAGGACTTTATAATCGTCAGGGCGTGCGAGGGCTATCACTCGGCCCGGAGCGTTCTGCGTTAGGTCCGTTGTTGCCTCGACATAAGCCATGGCTTTGTCGCGATCAGTGACCTTAATAAAAGTAAACACATAGGCTGGCTGGACACCGTCTCTCGCCTCATACGGTTCTAGGCCCGTTCCCTCAATACCAATGACATCAAATTGGCCTGCGCCCTCGCGAAGGGGGAAGACCTTTCTGTATTCGTCCGACCACCAAAATGCCTCAACATCATCTAGGCTGTTAAACTCGGCGAAGATGACGGACTCATGTTTTGCACTGCCTTCTAACACAGTGATGCCTCGACCGATTCCACCGAATATGCGATATTCACCTTCGTACTTGGCATAAACTGCGGGAAGAGCGCGTCCATAGACCCCGAGCTTCTCGGCATCTGTCACTGTTGCATTCACAAACAGAAAACCAGGATTATCCTGAGACCTGGCAGAACCTGTAGACGACATGCAAGCTGACCAAAGCAGTGTTGCTACTAAGTACTTTTTTAAACTCATCTTGTTCAGATTCTTTCTTATGCTTTACCAGACCAAGGTATTAGAGCATCTAATAACCGACCCCAGAAGCCCAACTTTTGTGCTTTAGCGGATGCCTTTGCTTTGACTGAATCGCGCTTAGCGCGGAGTTCTTCTTCGTCTATATCATCAAGCCAAGATTTAGGTTGGCTAAAAGGTTTCTCGACGATTTGCCCAGCAAGTGCATCGTGCATACCTTTTCTAAGTGACTCGGTTGAGACGGGTTTTCGAAGAAAAGCGCCGACCTTTTGGCGAGCAGCGCGGCGATAGATACTGGGGCTGTCCAGCATAGTAATAACGACCGCCGGTAGGTTTTGAACGCGCTTATTCTTACTTGCTCTGAGTTGGGCTAAGAATTGAATGCCATCCATGCCAATAAGGGCAAGCTCAAGTAGAACAATATCGGGAAAAAGGTCTTTATCTTTTGCAAGTTGGTTTAAGGCACCGGTCGCATTGGACGTCACTGTAACCTCGCCGAATCCCATGCGTTTAAGATGTTTAGAAATGATGTCGGCCGTTTCTTTTTCGTCTTCAATGAGAAGAACTCTCTTGTTTCTGAATGAGACGGCTCTTTCTCCATCCTCATCCTCGTCGTCACCTTCAATCTCTTCATCAGCTTTTTCAACTTGGTACGATTGGTTGGTATCGTACTTATAGGAAATGGAGGGGGTGGCAGTTTCTGAGCCATTACCCTGATTCATATCTGAGTAAACTTCGGGCTCTTCCGGGTTTTCTTTGGCGTAAGCGTCCGTCGCATCTCGATGGTCGGTAGAAAACGCTTCCTCATCCGAAACATTCTGAGGTTTTTCTTGAACGCCTTGGTTCAGAGGTGCGGTTTCAGTCTCTACAGCCTGTTCAGCTGTCGCTTCTTGAATGTGAGTAGGCTCGGCACTCTCTTCTGCGAAAAATTCGTCAGGCGTGGGTTGAGGTTCGCTAGAAAACGAGGCCTCGTGAGTTCCATCGGCGGCGTCTTCCTCGCCCTCATTACTCTGATGTTCGTCTGGGGTCTTTAATTCAGTTTCCTGCGTTTCGCTTAGGTACGGATTTAGATTTTCAGGATCTGCGGCAGAGGCAGGTTCGGGCCCCGGTTGAAAGCTTGTCGAGAAGGCTGCCTCTTCTGGCATTTCTTCAGACTCATCGTGGGCCGCCTGATCCTGATATGAATCGGTCGGTGCTAGCTCCGTGTCATCGATCTGTGATCGATCATGCTGCGGCGGTTCGGCCATCGATATCTTGCTCCCCAGGTCATATTGGCCGACGGTTAGCACCTGGATCAAGACAGGTTCTGCGAATAATGGATTCTCTTACGTTTCGAAGTTGAACCAATCAATTAGAGTGAAGGTGGGTTGCACATGTCAGGGTTATCTAAACCTATGGTTTTTGATGAGGGGACTATTCCCGTTACAGGCGGCATGATTCACTACGTGTCTGGCGGCGAAGGCGAGCAAACACTTGTCCTGCTCCACAAGCTTGGTGGATGGGCTGCCGAGTGGCGATGGGTTATGCAGATTTTATCGACTCGTATGCGGATAATTGCACTCGACCTAACCGGGCATGGCGCCTCTAAGATGGAAGGGCACCCGCCGTTCATCGCAACCCAGGAAGAATTAGCGGCTCACGTCATGTCGGCATTGGATACTTTGGGTGAAGACCGTATTGCTATCGCAGGAAGCTCAATTGGTGGATGCGTCGGAGCTGTCTGTGCAGCATTTTGGCCAGAAAGGGTTACGTCACTTATTACGGTCGGGTCAGCGTTAGCCGGCGGGACAGAGCGCGAAGTTCTTAAAGCTGATGCAGAGAAAGCAATTGCCAACGGGTTCTTTGATGCAAATGAAAATCCGATGCCTCGCGATCCATCTTATATGGAACGAATTTTCGCCATGAGCAACCCTGCTCATATGGAAGAAATGACGCTGAGTCGAAAGGCCGCCGGCCGATGGATTCAACCCTGCGCTCGGGGTGTAGGGCTCTATAATTATATGAGTATTCTATCGCGAATTGAGGCACCGGTTCTCATGTCATACGGCGCTAAAGGAAATTATGGACGGTTCGCTGGCGACGCCATTGCCCTCATGAAAGATGGCCGATCTGAAGCGATTGAAGGGTCTAGTGCATTTCCGCACCAAGATAAGCCGGAAGAAACCGCCGTGACGATGATGTCATTCCTCGGTGTTTAGGCCGACCATCGCTCACTAAATTCGAGGCGTTCTCCTTGCGGCCCTAGAGCAGAAAAAGCACGTCCACCTGCGTACGGTGCGCGGTTAAGCACCTGTGGTTTTGAGAGTACGGTCGCAAGCGGAGAGTCCCTGAGCACCGCGTATAAGCCATCGATGTCTTTGACCGTAAAAGACGTCATGCACACTCCGCCATCAAAACGATCTTCTATGGCTGAACTTGGGTCGATAGTCGCGCTGTCGTAGCTTCGCAACTCGATACCTCCGAGACCGAAGCCATCAGCATCGCCTTTGAAGATAGACATCCTCACTTTTGGTGTATCTCTTGATAATCCCCATGTATCGTAGAACATGCTGTCGTTGAGGGTGTCGTCAAACACCATCTTCATTCCAATTGTACCCTCGTAGAACTCCTGGCTTTGGCTTGAAGAATCGGCTTCCAAATGCACGTCAAAAATATGACCGACAGGATTGGGTGAGTCTGGAAAGGCATAGGTTTCAGGCTGGGTTTCGGCCATAGTAAACATAATGTGCGCATCGCCTAGCGCATACCCGTAGAAGAAGTCGTGAATATTCGCCCCCGCGTGCGTAAAATCGACTTTGAGAATTGGGCGCTGAACTTCAAAATCTGAATGGGCTGACAGTTTGTCGGATAGCCGATCAAGATCCTTTGTCACGACGATCTCGATTCCGCTCCAACGAGATTTCATGGGTGACTGATAAACGCGCTTAGGGCCTTCTACTAAACGAATCATGCCTCTGTCCGTGCCACGGGACCGTAAAATCGTTGATGTTTTGCCAGAGCTTTGAGACGCGATGCCCCATGAAGACTGCTGCTCATCATCAATTCTTTCAGAGCAAAAAACTTCCCAACCGAGCACGTCAGTTGCTAACCGAATGAGACGGTTTGGTTCTGGGCAGGCAATCGTTACGCCTGCCATAGCTGTGACCCACGGGCGCGCCATCTCGGTTTTACGCTCCAGGCAGAATAAACCCAGCGACAGCCGCGACCCACTCCTTGGGCATTTGGTCCGTAATATCGATACCACCGCCTTGGAGTTCACAGAACTCGAAATCGGGTCGCATGGCGTAGGCTTTTTTCGCGTGCTCGTAAATGATGTCACCGGTATTGATCATAATCATCGTGCGATGCGTGATCTTCGGAAGAGTAACGTTGTGGTCGTATGCGAATGCAGCATTGTGGCCATACCAGAAGGGGCCATAGCCCTGTAGCTGTTCGACGACATAGCGCGTAACCAATGCTGGATCAGTCCCAGCTTCTGCCCATTGCCAGCGCCGCGCGTACAATTCACTGAGGTGAGACCCATCTTCCTTGTGCACAAAGCCTTTTTCAAACTTGTCGACAAAGCCATTCCACTCAACAATCTCTTCAGGCGTGAACGGTGAGGGGCCATTGATGATGAGGTTCTTGACGCGATCTGGAAATTGCAGGGAGACCTCAGTGGCGATGAGGCCACCCGTGTGATGGCCGAGAATATTCGTTTGAGTGAGTCCGAGCTGATCGAGGACGGGCGGAATTGCCGTCGCATATTCTTCAACGGATGGAACGTGATCTGGCTCGTCCGATAAGCCAAACCCTGGAGTATCGATGCCGATGGCCCGAATTCCGGCTTCCGCCAAAAGGGGGTAAACTAGGTCATATTGGCGCGAAGTAATGGGAGCCTGGTGGCAAAGTACCAACGGCTCTCCGTCTCCGCCTGTATCCTGAAAATGAATTTGGCCGAAAGGACCATCGGTATAGCCGCGGCGGGGACGTGTCATCGTGTGATCTCCAACTCATTCATTAAACTGTAGCCACAATATAACGTTCTTTTTCTTGTGGTAGATACTTCTCACCCTTTCAAGAAGGATTCAAACGAGCAGCCGAAATACCTATGGAAAGCGCCAAGTCATGATTATGCCAGGTGGACGGCTGGTGCCGGTGACCCTTGCGGTGCCTTCGTTAAAAGGGTCAAATCGCCCGCTCTACGCCCTAGTTAGGTTTTCCGTGTCCGGTTCTACTCCTCCATTCACCACTGCGAGCGCAAACGAAGATGGCAAAATGCCATTTCGGATCAGCGCGACTCTCTTTTATGCGGTGATGATCATGATCGTGGGGCAGGCATTCTTGTTCACGATCCTTCCACCAATTGGCCGCCAAGTTGGTATGGCTGATTATCAAATTGGCCTAGTAATGTCTGTTCACGGCCTATTCATGCTGTTCACAGGCCCTATGTGGGGGGCTGCCAGTGAAACGTGGGGCCGCCGCCGAGTCATTGTGATTGGGGGATCGGTTTTCGCCGTTTCGGTCGTCATGTTTGGTCTCATTGTCGACGCTGCGATCAGCGGGTTGGTCTCGGGAATGGCAGTGTTGTGGATGCTCGTTGGTTCCCGCGCGCTATTTGCTCTTGGGGCTGGGGCCGTGACACCGTCGGCTATGGCCCTTGCCGCCGACATGTCGTCTCCTGCGATGCGTTTGCGTGCTATTTCGATGCTGACGGCTGCGACAAGCACGGGTGCAATACTTGGGCCGTCCGTTTCTGCATTTTTCACAGGCTTTGGCTTATCCGCGCCGTTTTATATTATTGCTGTGGCTGGCGTTTTGGCTGTGGTGCTCGCGCGTCTTTTTCTTCCAAAAACCCGTGCGTCGGTTTCGGCCTCATCTGTGCGCTACCGCCACCTCCTGCAAGGGCCGATCCTAAAAATCTCTATTAGTGCCGTTTGTTTTATGATTGGCACCTATGGAACATTTTCCGTGATCGGGTTTTTTGTTCAAGATCGATTTTCCTTGGACCCAATTCCGGCCGCACAGGCTATGGGGCTTGGTCTCATGTGTGCGGCAGCGTCAAACGTTTTTGTTCAAGCCTTCCTCCTTAGGCGTATCAATCAGAGTGCTAAAGTTCTTATCGTGATCGGCGTCTGCATCACGCTCCTATCCATTGGACTACTATGGCTTAGTGCGACGCAGACAATGTTTATCATCGCTATGATGTGTAACGGTATGGGGCAAGGCTTTTCGATGCCTGCTATTAATACGTCGATGTCTTTAGCAGCTGGCCCTGAAGCCCAAGGCAGACTCGCTGGGATTTCAACGTCATGCCAGTCCATCGCATTTCTCGTGGCTCCAGCGTCTGCTGCCATATTCTATCAAATGATACCCTGGATGCCGTTTGCGGTTGGTGGCGTGGTTACGGTCATAGCCCTTATTCTGTTCCTTGGAACACCCATCATTGATGGCCGCGTTGGTGCGACTGCCTCAACAGGAGCGCGCGCTTAGTTATGTCTGGATCAGTGGACTCATCCAGATCAACAGAGAGCGGGTCTCCACCAGGCGTCGACAGCGTGAAAGTGACTGGCTTGGTCAGTCTCGCGCACCTCTATAGCCACTTCTTTTTCTTTGTCCTTCCACCACTGTTCCCACTCTTACGCCAGGATTTGTCCGTTAGTTACACGGAGTTGGGAGTCCTGATCGTTGTCTTCAACATTGTAAGTGCTTTGACCCAATTGCCGATGGGAATACTCGTCGACAGGCTCGATGCGCCTAAGTTGCTGACCGCTGCTGTTGCATTACAAGGTGTGTCTTTAATCGTGATGGGATTAGCGCCCTCGTATTGGGTCTTGTTGGTGATGATGATCCCATGTGGCCTAGCGAACGCTGTTTATCATCCGGCCGATTATTCCATTCTGAATAGAAGCGTCGCGCCGAGTATGATGGGGCGAGCATTTAGCATTCATACGGTGTCAGGCTTTGCTGGTAGCGCCTTAGCGCCATTGACGATGGTCGCGATTGCGGCTGGAGCAGGGTGGCAGTTCGCTGTGGCGGCCGTTGGTGTTGGTGGGCTTGTTGTAGCAGTCATACTGCACGTTTACGGTCACATCCTAGCAGAGCGCATTGATAGTAGTGATGCGGAGAAGGACGCAAAAGTGGAGGGGCAGGATTCCCTTAAAAAGACAGCAATCTTGTTAATGTCCTTACCCATCCTAATGGGTTTTGTCTTCTGGCTATTTATTTCGGTCGCCCACACTGGGGTGTCTTATTTCTCCGTCTCTGCATTTGATCAGATGTACGATATGCCATTGGCGACAGCGAATTTGGCCTTAACGGCGTTCCTTGCGGCGAGCAGCTTAGGAATTCTTGCTGGCGGAATATTGAGTGATAAGACGCATAGGCATGATCTTATTGCGATCTATGGAACTCTCACCTCTGGTGTCGCGATTCTCGCTATGGGGATGATGGACATGACATTCTTTGGTGTTGTCCTGGCGATGTGTATCGCTGGATTCGGTTCGGGTATCACAGCGCCGTCACGAGACTTGCTGGTGCGCGCAGTGACCCCTAAGCACGCTATGGGGACCGTCTTCGGTTTTGTTTCGACCGGACTGAATGTGGGCGGCGTTATTGCGCCGTTCGTGTTTGGCTGGCTCTTGGATGCTGGTCGGGCCGGAGAAGTATTCCTAATCGCCGGGGTATTCCAGATCGCTATCATAAGTACGGTTATCGGAATTAAACGGGCAAGCGCAAAGCAGATTCGCGACTAATTATTCGGGAATTGTTGAACCGGCTTTCAAGAATGAGCGGCATATTTCAAGCTCACTGAATTTTTTGATTTTTTCGATCAAATTTTCGTTCAAAACTGTACCGGTAGACAGCAAGAGTTCTTCTTCTTCTCCCGTAATGTCTTCGGCCAAAATCATGCCGGGCAGCAAGTCCTTTAGCCAAAATGTGCGAACGTTTTCAATGCTCGATTCATCTACGGCTGGAGTTATGTCAGGGTTATTCGCGATACTCTCTTTTAGAGATCTTAGGAGTTCCGCTTTCTCTCGTTCTTTTTCGCTCCAAACGATGCGGGCATTTGGAACCTTGGCTTTGGTTTCATCTTCCTTCGCCTTTTTTGCAACGGGTTTTGGTAGTTTAACAGCCTCATAGACATTGGGGTCTTGGAGGTCGCGGCTACGCTTAAGCGCCGTAGACAGTGTATTGCTGACGCTGGCCACAGTAACGGGGACTGAGATAAAGCCATCAAGGTCTAGTGATTTGGCAATTGTAACCATGGCTCTATTGAATGGGGGCGAGACGAGAATAACCTTTGTATCGTGGGGTGTTCTCGAAATACCTCCAGCTCGTATTTCTTGAAGGTAATGAAAGCCACTCGATGGTGGGTTTTTTAGAGCAAGAATGACGCAGTCGAACTGCTCAACCCTGTCTGACATTGCTAATCGCGCTTCGGCTATGGATTTGGCCGCAAGAAAACGCGCAGGCTTTAGGTCCTCAATGATACCGCTTAGCAGTGACCGGCTCGCTTTGTCCGGCTCCACTAAAAGTATTTTGAAGTCGGATGCGAACGACTTCGTAGTGAGCATTGAGTTGAGTGCCATAGGACTAGAACTAAAACCAATCAATCCGCAGTTTGGTGGTGCATAATATATACTCGAAACGATACAGAAAGTATCGAGTTACGTCTTGCGAGCATTGATAACTGGTTTATTCGCGATTTACGAATGCGGCTACCTAGGCGAGCGAGCCCGAAGGTCGACGAATGCTGAGCCCAATCTGCGCTAGAAACGGACAGACCGGAACGGCTAACTAGCGGACACTTACCCAAAGGACCATCACCGAAAGCGTAAGTTGCACTATCTTCTTGATTATATAAAGCCCGGATCGAGCGGGCTGGCACGGGACTAATGAAAGGTTCACCGATGATTGATCCATGGCGCGCGACATGTATGCAGGTCTACACCCATATTCTCAATAGAGTGTCGACCAGAGAAGACGCGATGGCGATTGTGAACAAAAGCCTGGACCGTTGGACTGAGTTGGTCGGTGCTGCAACCCGACGCGATGAAAAACAGGTCATGCTGTTTCCTGAATTCGCTCTTCAAGGGTTTCCTATTCACGAGAGTGCCGAGGAATGGATTGCGAAAGCCTGTTTCCAGATTCCTGGACCAGAGACGGAACGGCTTCAAAAATTAGCGCAAGACAATAAAATCTACATCGGCGCGAACAGCTACGAATATGATCCAGAGTGGCCCGGACGATACTTCAATACGTCATACCTGATCGATGATACGGGCGAGATCATTTTAAAATACCGCCGCATCAATACGGCGCACTCAGCTTCTCCACATGATTTTTTAGATAAGTACCTGGATCGCTATGGGATCGAAGGTATGTTCCCTGTCGCCAAGACACCGCTTGGCAATATCGGGATGATGCCGTGCGGTGAGATTATGTATCCTGAAGCGGCCCGAGCACTGACTTTTCGAGGCGCCGAGGTCATCCTGCATCCAACATCTGATTATGGTGCAGATGACAATTGGAGTTGGCAGTCTGCCAAGAAGGTTAGGGCATCAGAAAATATGGTCTATCTCATTTCAGCCAACGCGGGCGGAATGCCAGAGGCCTATCGCGGCATCAACGATATCGCGGGTCAATCTCGGATATTTGATTGGGAAGGACGTGTTCTTACACAGGGCCCAAGCCCAGGGGAGTCTCTCCGCTGTTCGGCATTAATTGATGTCGAAGCACTGCGACGGGTTCGGTCCACTAGAGGTGGCTTCAACCGTCTTGCCCAGGCGCGCCCTGAGGCCTATGCGGCCTTGTATGCGTCTACATCTCTTTATCCGGTAAATCGATTTGCTGATAAACCGATGGAGTCAAAAAAGGTGATACGGGAACTTCTAGACGAAGCCCTCGATAATATGCGGGATCAGGATATGCTCCCACCAGCCAAATAATTTATAGCTTAAGAGACAGGAGTTACGTCTGATGGTTCAGCCTTGGACAGCAACCTGCATGCAGGTTTACACGCACACGGTTAACAGCGCGACGACGCGGGAAGAAGCGATGGCTATCGTTAACTCCAGCCTTGATCGTTGGGTTACTTTGGCGAAGGGAACCGCGCGTGGGGCAGGGCCTTACGTCCTTCTTTATCCTGAATTTGCGTTGACGGGGTTTCCGCTTTTGGAAACAGCGGAAGAGTGGATAGAAAAAGCGTGCATTGAGATTCCTGGACCTGAGACGAGTAAGCTTCAGAAAGCTGCACAAGACCTAAAGTGTTACATCGGCGCGAACAGTTATGAGAAAGATCCGGAATGGCCCGGGCGCTATTTCAACTGTTCCTATTTGATAGACCCGTCTGGCGATGTGATCCTTAAGTACCGACGGATCAACACCGTTCACACTGCGTCACCACACGATTTCATGGATGCCTATCTGGACCGGTACGGGTTGGAAGGAACTTTCCCTGTCGCGAAAACGCCGCTTGGTAACATAGCGATGATGCCGTGCGGCGAGATCATGTACCCCGAAGCCGCCCGGATGTTTATGTTCCGCGGTGCGGAGGTGCTCTTGCACCCGACGTCCGATCACGGTGCTGCCGATAAGTGGGGCTGGGAATCAGCAAAGAAAGTCCGTGCCTCTGAAAACATGATGTATTTGATTTCAACAAATGCGACCGGCCAGATAGGGACGTTCATTCCTGAAGGGCAAACGTTAGGGCATTCCAAGATTATCGATTTTCACGGTCGTATTTTGGCCGATGTTGGTGGCCCGGGAGAGAGTACTGTCGCTTCAGCTACGATCGATGTGGAAGCCTTAAGGAGAGAACGCCGAATACCAGGTGCAGGAAATAGATTGCTCCGACAACGCATCGAAATGTACCGCCCGCTTTACAACCAAAGTTCATTTTATCCGCCAAATGCTTTCGCAGATGCCCCCATGGACTCAAAAACAAGAATAATGGAGCTTCAGGAAGAAGCTCTAGCGAATATGGTAGAGGCAGGGGTTGTGAATTTACCAGATACTGGCGACTAAAATCAGCTAGTGCTTTGAAGAACAGGCTGTCCTGCTTCCTGGGCGGCGGCCATGTCGAGCATACGCACGATGATCTCTGGCTCTTGCGCACCTGAAATTGCTTTGCTCTCGTCGAAAATGTAGCAGGGCACACCCGTTACACCCAGGCGGTGCATTCTTGCATTCTCATTAAAGACTGAGTTGAGATCGCCGTCACCGAGCATGTGTGTCGTCGCAACCTGTCGATCTATACCGATATCTTCGGCCAATCTGATTAATACTTCGGGGTCACCGATATCCATACCTTGTTCGAAGTAAGCCGCGAAAAGGGCATCTACAGCTTTTCCTTGGGCGCCTATTGTTTGCGCAAGACGAACAAGACGGTGAGAATTCGCGGAATTTGGTGTTTTGTCGATTTTGTCTAAAGCGAAATCAATTCCTTCACCTTTGCCAGTGAGAACCAACGCCTCGACAACACGATCGTACTGTTGAGAGGAACCAAACTTACGCTCCAAGAATTCGCGGCGATCTACGCCACCAGGAGGTAAGTCAGGGTTTAGCAAAAAAGACCGATATTGAATTTCAGGCTTAAGGTTCGGCCGAAGCCTCAGAGCACGATCAAACCTGCGCTTTCCCACATAACACCAGGGACAAACGGAATCAAAAACGATGTCGATACGCATAAAATCTCTCGGTCTGGCTGCTTGTCAGAGCCCTTAATCAAGCTCAAAATAACCCTTAGTAATAGAGACTGATTTAACAGATTCATCACCGTCTATCAAATGAGGGGCGCATGTTAACTAGAAGCCGTGTTGTGCTGACTATTCTAACTGCTTTTCTGAGTGGCCCATTTTCGGCTGCGGCGGCTGATCAGGATAGCATTGGCATGTGTCAGTCTTTTGGCCCAATGAATTTCGTCATTGAGGGCGGCACCCCGGTCGAGGTCAAGGCGGGGCATATAGTCGATGATGGCGTAGCACCAGCTTACTGTGAATTATCCGGGTTCGTAGCGCCACAAGTCGGATTTGAAGTCCGCCTGCCTGTGGAAAACTGGAACGGTAAGTTTTTGCAGCAAGGCTGTAGCGGAATGTGCGGCAAACTCGTACTCGACGCTGCGAACGATGCTCTGTCGCGAGGATACGCAACGGCAACGACCGACATGGGGCATCGCGCGGTTTCATCACGCTCTGGAATCTGGGCCTATAACGACCCTAGTGCAAAAATAGACTATTGGTATCGTGGGACCCATGTTGCCACGCTTGCTGCTAAGCATCTGGTGTCTGAGTACTACGGCAGAGAACTAGAGCGATCACTATATCGGGGGTGCGGCACCGGCGGCCGCGCGGGATTAATCGAAGCCCAACGCTACCCCGACGACTTTGATGGCGTAGTCATTACTGGCGGATCTGTTCTTAATTTTGTGCGAAGCAACGCATCAATTATGTGGGGCATAAAGGCGAATATTGACGAGAACGGCGACCAAATATTAAACGCGCTTGACCTAGAGCTCGTACACGAGGCCGTCTTGAAGAAATGCGCTACGGCAGGAACAAACATCGTGTCCAATCCGCTTGCTTGCATGTTCGACCCTGAGTCGCTCTCGTGCGCAATCGGTTACAATAAGACACACGGGAAATGCCTCACGGCTGAAAAAATTTCAGCTATTCGTAAATACTATGATGGTCCCAGCACATCATCCGGAGAGCAACTCTATACCGGTCAATCGAAAGGGTCTGAACTTGGATGGTCCCGCGGGTTTTTTGGAAACCCTTCAGTGATGGGAAAGTATATAATCGAGCATTATCGTTATCTTTTGTACCCTGATGCACCGGGACCAAACTTTGAGATCGAACAGATCGATTTTGATGAGCCCATAGAAACCTTCGCTGCCGTTGATGAGATGTCGGCTGCAGATCTCGTTAATTACGATGGCTTCAAAGCCAAGGGTGGCAAACTCTTGGTAAATTACGGATGGAATGAGTCATCCATGCCCGGGACGTATGCCACCCAATACTTTGACCGTGTGGAAGCGGTAAATGGTGGGGTTGAGGCGACACAGAATTTCTTTCGCCTGTTTATGGTGCCTGGGAAGTTTTCATGCGGTGGCGGATCACCAGGGGGCCAAGATATCGACCTTCTAACGGCTATGGAAAACTGGCTAGAGAACGGAGATGCACCGGATAAGCTTCTTGCAACGACATATTCGAATGACGGCGAGGAAACGGTGAGAACCCGGCCTCTGTTCCCCTATCCAGCATACGGCGATTATTCGGGTGAGGGAGATCCAAGCGATGCCAAGAACTACATCCAAATACGTCCTTAAGCGATTTTGTATTTCTCTCTAGTCGTTCTTGTCGAACACGTTCCAATGCTTGGCGAGTTGTCGGTACACGGTTCCATCCATGTTGAACCAACCGTCCAAATAGGTGAATTGTGATTCGTTCACTGTCATCTGCGACCAAGAATAGACTGGCGAACCTGAACCATCAGGAGCGGGAAAGGTGCATTGTCCTTTCTTCATCGTGCCAGCGAACCCGTCTTTCGTTTTCTTAAAGTACACATCACACCCTTTGAGGTCCGCCATATCCTCTGGCGTTACGCCATCAAGCTTGCTTGGTTCTATATGAGAGCCTGCCGTGCGCGCCACGAATTCAGGTGATTGAATAGGCCAGATATGTAGATTGAGACGCAAGCTCTGGTCTTTTTCATCAACTTCAAAACCGTAAATGCGCTGTCTTATGACTGTAGTCGGCGCATCGGCGTCTTGCCATTCGCCATAGTACGCATGTGGGCCAAACGCAGGGAGGTCTACTTTCTTAATGAACAGTAAGGTTGCACGGTTCCTATCTTCTTTGGGAATGGCTTGTGCGTCCTGCGTCTGCATTTGGCTTAAGTTGTTGTAGGACCCCTCCCAGGTTTTTAGAAATTCCGAAAAGTCTTTTTCTAGGTTGGTCTCAGCGGTTGCGGGTTGATGAGAGAAAACGGATATCGCAAAGGCTGCTATGGCGAGGTGGTAAAAAAACTTCATTTCGACGTGTCCTAGAATACGGTTTGGTCAATCGCTTGATATTTAGCCTAGCGGGCCACTGACTCTAAAGAAACAGGTAACAATTTGTCCGATGGAGTCAGCGCGATGAGACTGGTTTGTGTATCCAACGGCAGATAGAGAACTCCATGCCCGTCTACGGCGATGCCGTTGAAAATCCATGTTTCGGGCTGTGGTGGGTTTACGGCGAGGCCGACGTCAACATTGATCGCGATTGGTTTTTTCTCTCCGGTTACGATATTTAGCTCGAACACAGTATTTGCTAAACTGTCGACTACTGCCAACCTATCTTCGGATAGAACCGCGATGCCTTCAGGTCGCAAAAAATCATCCCGTATCAAAGTTAGTTCTCTGGATGCGATATCCAACGAGGATACGGTTCCCGTGCCTGGGTCCGTTACAAATATTGTCTGGTCTTCGGCTACTGCAATTCCGGATGGAAACCCAAACCCATCTCGGATCGTTCGTCTCTCACCATCTGGCATGACCTGAGTTACTTTCTGAGCAGAGGCCTCAGCGACAATGATCGAACCATCTTTCAACATTCCGACCCCATGTGGTGCCGCGAATTTACGTTCGTCTCTGAGGACTTTACCATTTTGCGGATCGATAATTTGAACCCTGCCGGTGAACCAACTACCTGTAACGACTACATTTTTGCTTTTGTATTCGCCGAGCCCAACAGTTGTTGGGTAGGCACTCGATCCTGATATAGGCGTAATAGTGCGGACTTTATGTGTACTCAGGTCAACTTCTCGTAAAGAGAACATGTCTGCGATATAGGCGCGGGTGCCAGATTCAGTTTCTCTAACCGCGATGCCACCGGGTGCGGTTAGCTGGCCACGTACGACCGTTCGCAAGGCATTCGTCCGCGTATCGATTTCATAAATTCCGTTGCCGCCAATACTCGAAATGTAGAGCTTATCGACATAGGGGCTGCCGATTGGTCCAATGGCCATATTATCAAGACCACTTTCCAATTGAGCGAGCTGGGTTTTTTCACCGGATTCTTTGTTTACCCGCGTTACTGTGCCCGCATCAAAATCAAGGACGTAAAGCCGACCCTTGCTGTCCATTTCTACGGCAGTGGGCCATTCGAACCCATCGGCGATAAGCTTAATTTCTCTATTTTCTAGGTTGAAGCGGACGACCTGGCCGAGGTCTGCGAGCGGGCCATACAGGAAGCCATCTTGGCTGATTGTAAACCCGTTCAGCCCCTTAGTTCCGTCCCATATTTTCTCGAGCGGGTTTTTGCCGGATAGATCAACCTGCCAAAGCGTTTTATGGCGGCCGCCGGTCTGAGTCACGTAGAGGCGTCCGTCTGGAGCAAACCCGACGGTATTGATGCTAGGGAGATTATCTGCGATCAGCCGAGGTGGTTCACCTGGGGCTCGCGCATAGAGTTTGCCCAGAGCAACGCTTGTCCATACGAGAGTGCCCGCATTGGGCGTTCCATGCGGTGCGAAGCCAATATCATCTGCCATACCGAATGGTGAAGAGACTTCCGATCTATGTTTGCCGGACTCAATGTCAACTCTATGAATTATCGATCCCATAATATCGCCTGCGTACAAAGCACCGTCTGGTCCGAAGGCTAGGCCATGAACACCGTGGAACGGGCCAGGCGGAACTATTGTTCTCGCTTCATAGCCAGTACTGATTTGTGGGAAGCCAATGAGGCAGCACAACAGTAGAAGTAGTCCTTTGGTGTTACTCATCGATCAATATCTTCCAATTTCGCTATCGAAACTCTGAAGTGGCGTCGTTGCGACACGGTTTCTGTCCACATGCGGAACAGTGGAATATCCAACATTGCGCTTAAGCATGAAATCATAGCCGATAGTCTCTGATAATCGCTCTGATTCCCACATATAAAGTGGGGTCTCATAATGGGAATTAACTCATGATTACAATTAGCTACCTGATCATTATGGTTATGTGCCTCGTGGCCTTGTATTTCTCAGCGAAATTATGGCTAGAACGACGTGAATGGATGAGCGGCCTTATTCTGTCTGCGCTCTCCCTGTTATGGCTTGATAACTTTGCAGTAGCGACCGGCGCTTATGTGGGAGAGGGGCTCATTCTCACGATCATGAGCTACGCCCGCTACTATATGCACTGGCAAGTCTTACCCGTCCTGATGATTGTTGCCGGCATGTTATTACGACGAGGAGGGTTTGCCTTCGCACAGAATAAAATTGTAATGAGCCTGTTTTGCATTGCCGCCGTTGTTTTCATGGTGATGGATGTCCCATACATCTTCCAGGTTGAATTTTATCCTGCTTGTTATGGTGAGACTTTTCGCCTTGTAACGAACGTTCCAGCCAGTCAGATCTGTGATCCGGCGAACCCACCACCTGCGGGGCTTTCCGTAGCTCCTATTCCAGCCATCTCAGTCAACGTGACCTTAATGCTTGTCGGTTTTGCGCTATGGATTCGGCATGGCTTTAAGTGGCTGGCGCTTTCCTGTCTGTTTATGTTTGTTGCGGCGGGTGTGTCCCAGGTCCCAAGCTTTTACTACGGACCGGTCCTCGGTAACCTCGGAGAACCAATTTTCAATGCGGGACTCATCGCGGCCGCTTACCGATTTGGCGGAAAAGAGGATGTTACCAAAGATGAAGTTTCTATAGAGTCTACCTCCACCTAGTATCTATCCTGAGGTACTTACTCACGACTCTAGGCTAGTATAGCGGTATGACATCTTCCCAGAACCTACCGTCACGCGTCGAACTTGAGAGCGTTCTAGAATTCTATAACAGCGGCAATTACAGTGCCGCAGAGCGTCGTGCACTCAGTCTTACGGGCCTATACCCTGGGGCAGGTCACTTGTGGAAACTGCTGTGGGCGAGCCTAGAAAAGCAAGGCAAAAAATCTCTTAGTGCCTTGACGAAAGCCGCAGAACTTCTGCCAAAGGATGCAGATGTTCACAATAATATGGGTGTTTCCCTAAAATCCCTCGGTCGTTTGGATGACGCGCTTGATTGTTATCAACGCGCAATATCGATCGACAACGATTATGCTGAAGCGCATAGCAACATGGGTGACTTACTCGATGAAATGGGGAGACACTCAGAAGCTATTGTGTGTTGTGAAAGAGCAATACAGTTGAAACCTCAGTTCGCTGAAGCCCACAGTAATTTAGCAAAATTGTATTTGAAACAACGCGATGCAATTAAAGCGAAACACCACTATCAAAAGGCCCTGAACGTGTCACCAACGTTGATAAGCGCGCAACAAGGGATGAACAAAGTACTTAGTAAATCCGTGCCTAGGTGGCACGTCCCTATGATGAATGAGGGTTCGCGGAATGAAGCGTATTTCGCTGCGCTGAAATCGGCCGTAACAAACGGATTGGATGTTTTAGAAATTGGGACCGGTTCGGGATTACTGGCGATGATGGCCGCTAAAGCGGGCGCCAAAAGAGTTACGACCTGCGAGGTGGAGCCTTTGCTCGCTGATACAGCTAAGCAGATCATCACTGACAATGGCTACACGGGGGAAATATCCGTCGTACAGAAAAGATCGCTAGATTTGAATCTGGGAGAAGATCTCCCAGAGAAGGCGAACATCCTTGTTTCAGAAATATTCTCCAGTGAACTGTTGGCTGAGGGCGTTCTGCAAAGTATTGAAGATGCGAAAGAGCGTCTTCTTAAGCCAGGGGCAAACATTATACCGAAGGTCGGTAGTATAATGGTTGGTCTGTTTGGCGGACAGGATATCGACCGAAACTTGTTTGTTGAAGACTCATTGGGATTTGACCTGCAGCACTTCAATTCTATCGTCCCGCGCAAGCAAACCGTTTTGAGGCATGATCTCAATATTGAAATGCAGTCGGATGATTTTGAAGCGTTTAGATTCGAGTTTGAAGTGGAAAAGGAGTTTCCAGCCGAAGCGAAAGAACTTCAACTTACGGCAACGAAAGATGGTCGTTGTTCAGGCATTATTCAATGGATTCGATTAGAACTCGATGATGAAATTGAATATCAAAATCATCCGCGCGATAAGTCACCAGTTTCTAACTGGCAATGCTGTGCGTACCTTTTTTCTCAACCTATCGATTTGCAGGCGGGCCAAACAGTTATTATTTCTGCATCACATAATCGTTCAACACCATGGTTCACGCTAATGGGTGTCGAGCCTTGGACGTCTGAGTAACATTTTAGGTCCCGATGTCGTTTTTGTCTGTGTTCATTGTGTGCGTCATGATGAGCATTAGCTTGATGGCGAAGCTTTTATTGATGATATTTACTATATAAGCGGCTTTTGCAAAAATGAATGATTACTGGGGACGCCGGCATGCAAAGTCTTACAAGACGGGGTTTTACTTTCGCATTGGCGTCTAGCGCAGCTGTTGGTTTAGCTCCGATTACAACGCGCGCAAAAGACTTAATAGGTGGTGTCAGCCCATCAGAGCGTCTAGAGACAATGATACGCATTATGGGCCGGACGGATGGGGGTGTTGCCATCCGGTGGACTCATGGTGTTTTGGCTGGCGTCGTTGAACAGGAAACGACTCAGTTACTTGGAATCTCGCAGCAAGTGTTCACCCGCCATCGTCGGAGAGAAGATGGCGGCTTCGATGCCGTATACCTGGAACTCGTCTACTTTACTGATCTTAAATCGGGTGAGGTTCTCGAAGAATGGAGTAATCCATATACAGACCGGAAGGTAACAGTTCCCGCGCAGGTTCTCGGGCCAACACCGATACAGATACCACTCGACCTTAAGGTAATAAACGAACCTTACCCTATGGAAGGCATCGTAAATACCCATTGGCTTGAGCCGTTGCCGACGTTAGGGGACGACGTATCGTTTAATGAACGTATAGATTCCTATGTGCCGCCGATGACGGAAGGTGGGGCACCGCTGAAGTTCCACGAAGTTTTTGCCTTTCGTGCTTCTAGCGCATCATTGAGAAATACGAATTCGCCTCATGTTGCAGCAACAGTGGACAAGTTCAACGTTATTAGCTGGCGGCCATGGATGGAAATGTCTGACGTTGATGGCGTGACCATGTCGCGTGGGGCAGGCAGGGTGATAGCTGACTACGAATACCTGCCATCTGACTTGGCTGCAAAAAACGAGGCGCATTTCCCTGACGTTATTGCAGAAATTGAAGACTATCTTGAAATTTAGATAGCATTTCGCACCCCGAATTAAGGACGTACTCCATGCCGCAAAGAGAAGAACTCCGGGCCGAATTGCTCGAACTGATCAAAGACAACAAGGAAGGCCTTGGAGCGGAGACACCCGAAACACAGCGTATTGATACGCTAATTGATGAGTTGGTTCAGCACACACTTTATCCAGGTGCTTTGAACCATCCAGATGTTTTCAAAGGGCACTGGGCAGGGAGCTATGTGAGCTTCGGACGTCTTGTGGGTGGAAAAGGCGCGACGGACGAAGGGACTGGTGTGACCACATCCCTTCGTGTCTTCTCTATGGGCCGCTTGCCGGATATCCCGGCCACGCAAGTGTATTCTGGGCTCGAAATCGAGCCAAGCAATGGTACCTATAATTTTTATCAAAGACTGCGTGTCGGCGAGGGCAATATTGAAACGAATCACTTCACCTACGGGCGGTATCTAAAAAAAGACGAAGACGAGGATCGCTTTTTTGTCGAATTTGATAAGTTTGAAGTCGGACCGTCTGACCCAGATATGTCCCTAGAGGATTATCGAAAAGCAATCGGTGTTGAACCGTCTGACCCGTTAGAGGCGGTGCTATCGCCATCTCCCAAATTGTGGTCGCATGTAGCCTATATGGACGATGACCTTAGAATTCATCTCGGTCAGATGGGGGGGCACTACGTTATGCTTCGTACCGAACTTCCCATGTACGCTCTGGAGCACGCAAAAGGAAACAGAATAAACCCGCCTTCAGAAACCGCGGCATAGGGCGCCAAGGGGTGGGTGTTTCAAAGTGGGTTTCCGCGGCTTGGGCGGGCGGCACTATCGGTTCAAGTACAGCGCTAGGCGCAATGAGCCTCCTCGTCTTATTTTATTTGACCGAGTATGTCGGACTATCTCCGTCTCTTGCAGGGCTTCTAATTTTTGTGTCTCGGCTATGGGACATCTTCGCCAGCCTTGCGATTGGCCAATGGAGTGACCGGACACAAAGTCGTTGGGGAAAACGTGTTCCTTTTCTCTTGGCCGGTGCGCCACTACTCGCGCTGGCCTATTTTATGCTGTTTGCAACCCCAGTAAGTCTAAGTGGTCTTGAACTTTACGGTTATGTTCTTGTAGCGCTTCTCCTGTATTCGACAGGCTACACGTTATTCGTTGTGCCTTACCTCACCATTCCCGCCGAGATAACGACGATCCCTCAGCAACGAACGACGATGATGTCGTACCGGGTTGCCGCGCTGACGATCGCAAGTCTAATTGTTGCCGGTTTGGGCCCTGTGTTGATTCAACAATTCGGGGGAGGGCGTGGCGGCTACGCTGGAATGGGCGCTGTCCTTGGTCTCATTATTCTAGTCGCGATGATCGGGTGCGCAGCGATCATGGCTCGCGTGCCTGTGGTTGTTCATGCGGCGCCGTCGTCAGGCAGCATAATCAGCCAGCTCAAAATCGTGCTGGAGAACAAGCCGTTCAAAATTTTTATCGGCGTAAAGTTGTGTCAGTTAATGGCGACTGCTGCTGTCGGTGCTTCACTTCTTTATATGGCACGCTACATTTTGGGGGAAGATGAATCGTTCTTAACGCGGTTCACCATTTTTCAAATTGCGGGAACGCTGTTGTCGCTTCCTATCTGGTCGTGGTTATCCAGGCGGTACGGGAAAAGCCTGACGTATATGGCTGCCGGATACTTTTATGCAATCGTTGCGTTGACCTGGCTTATGGCCATGAATGGTGAAGTGGACTGGGTTACAAATATCCGCATGTTCATGGTCGGTGTCGCCGCATCGGGCCTGCTTGTCATGGGTTTTTCGTTGCTCCCCGACACCATGGAACACAACACGAAAACGAGCGGGGTCTCTCAAGAGGGAACCTTGGCGGCGCTCTATAGTATGGTGGAGAAAGGAACTGCTGCATTTGGCCCGCTGATTGCGGGCCTCTTATTGGAAGCCTCAGGCTTTATAAGTGGTGCTGGCAATGCGTTGCCACCAGAGCAACCTCAATCGGCCCTGATTGTGATCATATTGCTCGCTTCTGTATTTCCAGCACTTTTCAATATCGCCGGCTCACTATTGCTCATAAAATTTGATTTGAAAGAAGAGTTAGAGGCTTAGAATGGTGGGCGGGAAATTTTCTATACCAGTAGCCCTGCTTTTTCCCGGTGTTTCGGGCATACAAGATTGTAGGATTGTTTATGCTTATCTCTGACGAATATCGAAAGCTCAATGCTGAACTCCATTCTGACCAACCAAACTATGGGGCTGGTGGAAATGGGGCAGCAGAAGATGCGAAGTTTCTTTGTAGCTTGATAGAACAAGGTCCGTTCAGCACGGTACTAGACTATGGGTGCGGCAAGGGTGTCTTATTGGACCATATTAGAAAGTCTATGCCGAATAGCAAAATCTTCGGATATGACCCAGCAATCCCAGACTTCAGTGATGACCCTCCTGTTTGTCAGTTTACATACTCCACCGACGTTCTTGAACATGTGGAGCCGACGTGCCTCAACGATGTGCTAGCCCATATCGCTTCTAAGACGTCTCATGGTGGCTACCTTGTTGTTTCCACCATACCTGCGCAGAAGACGCTTAAAGATGGCAGAAACGCGCACCTAATTGTCGAAGATTGTAGTTGGTGGGCTGACCGTATCGGTCAGCATTTCAATATCGTGACGGAAGACCGCCATGATATTGCTACGTGCTTTTCTGTTTTAGCTAAGGGCCTTGGCACCTAATTTATAAGGCTCTTTCGGTAGCGGCAAACTAGGTTAGTCGATAGAATTTTCTAATGCCTGAACCGTAACCGAAAAGCCGGGGTGCTGTCCGCATGGAACATAAACAATTAAGGCGTTTTCTTGTTGTCGCTGAGACAAAGAATTTTCATGCTGCTTCAGAAATTCTGAATATTACGCAACCTGCTCTGAGCCAAAGCATACAAAAACTAGAGGAATCGATAGGAGAGCTGCTGTTTCTGCGTGGCGCACGTGGCGTAGATTTGACAGATTTTGGTCGGCTCTTAGTACCTCGGGCGAAGCTCATTTTGAAATTTGGCGACGATTTCATTCATGACGTTGAGGAAGCGCAGAAAAAGCGAAACTCCCATATAAAAATCGGCGTCTCACCCTATCTTGCTCGAGGAATATTTATCGAAGCGTTTAAACCGCTTTACCAAGCGCATGCCAGATGTCCTGGTCGATGTTGTCGAAGAAGAAAGTCTGAAATTGACCAGAGCCATAGAGCATGGAGACCTCGACATGGCTTTCTGTGCGCTTATTGGAGAACCTTCGTCCCATCCATCCATCAATTTCGATCAACTCTATTCCGTGAAGTACGCTTTATGTGCGCGGGATGGGCACCCCATATTTACAAAAAAGCTAAGCCTTCCAGCCAGTCTCTCAGAATTCCCTTGGGCTATACACAACAGGCAGACAGTTGGCGCGTTTTTTGCGGAAAAGTTAAAGGATGAGGGCCTGGCTGCGCCGGTTTACACGGTGGAGAGTGAGTCAGTGCAAGTTATCGTTTCGATCGTTTGCGCGACCGATCATATCGCGTTCATCGGCAAAGACTATGCGCATTCGGAGTTAAGCACGGGTCTACTCAAGGAACTCGATCACTCCATTCAAGCGTTCTATGACGTGGAAACGAAAGGCGGAATTTTGACGATTAAGGGTGCCCCGCGCTCCAAGGCGCTTACTGCGATGATCGAAGAGCTACAGAACGTTTCTAGAGAGAGGGGAGGTCTCTAATATGGAGTGTGCGGTGCAAAAGCCATGACATTTGATACCGGATGCAAACTGAAAATTTCAGATCACGAGGAGTTGAAGGTAACATATGAACGCGTGCTCCCAATCGATCAGAACAGAGGTGACGTGTCCGTACATATATGCTTTTCGGAAGCACGGCCTGAATAAAAACGTCTTCGATAAGAATTTTATATCGCCAATACAAGCTATCGAATTCAATACTCCGCTGTACCCCGTCAGCACCAATGGAACTAATTAGGGTAATTGCATAAGGGAGCGTTTTTGGCTCATCGTCACCGTAAGGAGTGAACGATGAGACAGAGAACAGAACGTCATCAAGAAGCAGCAGACCGGACTGTAAAGGATATCCGGCGTAAGACGCGCAAGCGTTATTCTTCCGAGGAGAAGATTCGTATTGTGCTCGCCGGATTGCGGGGCGAGGACAGCATTGCCGAGCTTTGTCGTCAGGAGGGCATTGCCCAGGGCCTGTATTATACCTGGTCGAAGGAGTTCCTTGAAGCTGGGAAGAAGCGCCTGGCTGGTGATACGGCACGTGAGGCCAACACAGGCGAGGTCAAGGATCTTCGCCGCGAGGCGCGTGATCTCAAGGAGGTTGTGGCTGAACAGGCCCTCGAACTGCGTCTGCTTAAAAAAAGCATGATCGGGGATGGGGGAGACGAAGAATGAGATACCCTGCCTCCGAGAAGCTTGAGATCATCAAGCTGGTTGAACAGTCGCACCTGCCGGCCAAACGCACATTGGATAAGCTCGGGGTTCCCCGCACCACCTTCTACCGCTGGTACGACAAGTATCTGGAGGGCGGGGTAGAAGCTCTCGAAGACAAGTCGCCCAAGCCGTCGCGGGTGTGGAACCGGATCCCGGATGACATCCGTGACCGGATTATCCATATGGCCCTGGAGAACCCGGAGCTGTCGCCCCGGGAACTGGCGGTACGCTTCACTGATACGCAGGCCTACTTCGTCTCGGAAGCTAGTGTTTACCGGCTTCTCAAGTCCCATGACCTGATCACCAGCCCAGCCTTTGTGGTGATCAAGGCAAGCAGTGAGTTCAAAGACAAGACGAGCCGTATCAACCAACTCTGGCAGACCGACTTCACCTACATCAAGGTGATCGGATGGGGTTGGTTTTATCTGAGCACCATCCTGGATGATTACTCGCGTTACATCATCACCTGGACTCTCTGCACGACCATGAAGGCCAGTGATGTGATGGACACTTTGGAACGGGCCTTACAGGCCTCAGGCTGTGATCAGGTTGAGGTTCAACACAAGCCACGTCTGCTCTCAGACAATGGACCGTCTTACCTCTCTGGTGAACTGGCCGAGTGGCTCGCTGACAACGGTATGGATCACGTGCGTGGTGCTCCCTATCACCCACAGACGCAGGGCAAGATTGAACGGTGGCATCAGACTTTGAAGAACCGCATCTTGCTGGAAAACTACTTTCTACCGGGTGATCTCAAGGCCAACATCGGACGCTTCGTCACCTACTACAATCACCACCGCTATCACGAGAGTCTGAGCAATCTGACACCCGCCGATGTCTACTTTGGTCGCGGCGAAACCATTCTAATCGAAAGGGAAAGGATCAAACGAAACACCATCAAACAACGGCGCTTGCAACACCGCAAAGACGCCGCTTAAAATCAACAAACATGATGGGCCAAACTCTCTCTTAGTTTATCAACCCTTCTGTTCCAAATACTTTGATGACGGACATTCAATGCGCCGGTAACAAAATCGCCTATCAATGTGTTGAATATCTCGGGCTCTTCCACATAGGGATAGTGCCCCGTGTTTGGTACTTTACGAACCAGAGAAGGCGCGCTGGTGAGCCAGTGCTGATAAACGTCCGCTTCCAGATGCACGACTGTTGGATTGTTCATACCCCAGATGATCATGGTCGGTGACGTGATTTGAGCGAGTACTGTTTTCGGATCGCCAGTTTTGTAGGCTCGCGTGTATCGTTGAAGTTCTTCCCCAAGGCCTTCGCGTCGATTCATATCGTAAGCCATATCTACCATCCAGGTTGGAGGAGTATGGTCGCCTATAAAATTATTATCTAACAAGCCGTGCCAATATGACCTTGATTTGTTGACCTCTTCTATTTGTTGACGCCTCGCAGATCCAGGGTCGCCGAGAGGGTTGGTTCGTGGGGTTCGGGGGAGTCCAGCAGAATTGATGAGGACTAAACGGCTAACCTTATCTGTGTTTTCTGCGGCGTATCGAAACGCAACTACGCCACCACTTGATGTTCCCACAAGGGCGAACTTTTCCAGTCGAAGTTTCTGTATGAGTCGTTCGAGTAGGTCGATGTTGCGTTCGATGGAGTTTAGTTCTTGTGGATCGGGACCGGTTAAGCCAGCGTTAGCAAAATCCAGTCTCACAACACGGAACCGGTCCTTCAAGAGCGCCGCAATGGGGTCCCAAGAGCGAAGGCTATGGTAGGAGGCATGGAGCAGAATAACCGTGTCTCCAACGCCCTCATCAATGTAATGAACGCTTACACCATCGAGGTCCACGTACTGAGACGTTGGGAGTTCGTATGTTTCGCGGACGTCTTCCAGAGGGAGGCTTGGTACGTCCGCCCAAGTCTGTGAGGCATATAGAAATACGAGCAATGCCAAGGCCTGTTTTATGACGTGCATTGGCTTTCTCCGTATCATCAACCAATTGAAGGGGTAAGCAGCTAAAATCAGTCTAGTTGTATATTAGGTTCCGTAGTTTCATGTTCGGCCATAAAGGTATGTTTTCGAGTAAAAGGCACACTTCAAAATACACCGTGCAAGACGCTTAAGTAAGTCCATGTCGAATCTTAAGCCGCACCTTGGCTAATCGCCAATTCGAAAATGTTATCATTTCCAACAAAGATGAATTGGGATCATTGTTGCTTGATCTTCACAAAGGGCAATATCCTCTTTGTCTTACAGAAAGACTCTGAATCGGATTACTAGGTATGACTAAGAAAAAAAAGAGGGTACGCAGAGGGTCCGTTCGGCCAAGTTCATTTCCAAGATTCTGGAGAAGGCACGCCACTTGTTCTTTGCCATCAAGCGCCAATGTCATTGCGCCAATTTGACAGCGTATATGAGCTGTTGAGTGGCAGCGGCATGAGAGCGATCGGGGTCGATATGCCTGGGTTTGGCGGCTCAGATCCAACAGAGTTTACCCCTCGCGTTGAAGACTATGCACAAGTCATACCGAGCGTTCTGGATCACTTAGAAATAGAGTCCGCTTTTGTATTGGGTCATCACACCGGTGCCATGGTCGCAACTGAAGTGGCATTACAGTTTGGGTCTCGCGTGATCGCACTCATTCTCAATGGCCCCCTACCATTATCGGCGAAAGAGAGAGCGGAGGGCCTAGAATATGTTGAGACCAGTGAAAAGGGCTTTACGCCTGGGTCGGATGGTAAGCGATTGCTGAATTTTTTTCAGACACGCATGTCCGCCGCCAACGAAAATACAAAGTGGGAGCTCTCTGGTCGCTACATCGCTGAATCGCTCATTGGGTACGGACCATTTTGGTATGGGCATCATGCTGCGTTTCAATACGACCATGGGGCCACACTACCACTCATCAAACACCCCACTCTCATACTAACGAATACAGGGGATAGCATTTATGAAAATGCGCTTCAGGCACAAAAGCTGAGACCTGATTTCAAGTTCGCGGTGATAGAAGGAGGTAGCTGGGACGTAGTCGATGAGCATCCGGTTGATTGGGTTAAAGCCGTGTCCGACTTTATAGCTAACGTTTGAAGCTCTCTGGCGCAGTAAGGAAGTCGAACCTGACGCGCATAAATGAGAAACAAATTAGGAAAGTATGGCGGATGGGGTGGGATTCGAACCCACGAGACGCTTTCACGCCTGCTGGTTTTCAAGACCAGTGCCTTCAACCGCTCGGCCACCCATCCGCATGAAGTGAAGCGATCCAACAATATGAGGAGCGGGATACAAGAGGGCCTTGGCGGGGTCAAGACAGCTTTCAGCAAATAAATGCCTGTGCGACACTCCAGCATCATTTATCGGAGCAAATTATGACGCAAGCAGGTCCAGCACCAGTCATCGGAATCATCGGTGGATCCGGGCTTTATGACATTGATGGGCTAAGCGATACGGCCTGGAAGGCGGTCGAAACGCCATATGGGCCGCCATCGGACGAGATTCTGACGGGCAAGTTCGGGGGGCAATCGGTTGTATTTCTGCCACGGCATGGCCGGGGTCATAAACTTTCACCCTCTGACCTGAACTACCGGGCCAACATTTACGCGTTGAAGTCGCTTGGTGTCACAGAGATTCTCTCTCTTAGCGCCTGTGGATCATTCAAAGAGGAATTGGCGCCTGGCACTTTTGTGCTGGTCGATCAATTTATTGACCGAACATTTGCCCGAGAAAAATCGTTTTTTGGTGAGGGTTTTGTCGCGCATGTCTCGGTCGCGCACCCGACCTGTGGAAGGTTGAGCGATGACCTAGAATCAGCTGTTAAAGGCCTTGGGGTTCCATATCAAAAAGGCGGTACTTACCTTGCGATGGAAGGGCCCCAGTTTTCAACTCTCGCAGAGTCAAATTTGTACCGGGCATGGGGCTGCGATGTGATTGGTATGACTAATATGCCTGAAGCTAAGTTAGCCCGCGAAGCGGAGATGTGTTTTTCGACGGTCGGGATGGTGACTGATTATGATTGCTGGCATCCAGATCATGATGCCGTCACCGTTGATCAAGTTATTCAGACCCTGCTGTCTAACGCTGATCATGCCAGAAGTCTGGTCAAAGCCGTAATTCCGCTCCTCTCTCAGAGAACGGAATTATGCGCGAAGGGATGTCAAACTGCACTTGATAACGCGATCATAACTTCGCCAGATGCACGTGATCTAAAGAAGGTAGAATCTCTTGGCCCTATTCTTAGTCGCGTTCTCGGGTAGTTAACTCGTTACAGAGTCTTCCAATACGCTTTCGTGCCAATGGCGAAGCAACCGATGAGAAACCCAGTTCAAAGCGGCGTAGATACAATACCCAGTGATGCTGAGAAGAACGAAGCATGCGAGAGCTTTAGATAGCTCCAGGCGATAGCTTGCCTCCAATAGCCGAGATGCGAGGCCAGAGCTCTGACCACTTGTGCCAGCAACCATTTCCGCGACGACAGTTCCGATGAGGGCAAGACCTCCACTGATGCGCAAACCGCCTAGAAAGTAGGGCAGGGCAGCCGGAATAAGAAGGTGTCGCAATGTTTGGGATCTGTTAGCGCCGTATAATCTGAACAGGTCTTGTAGGTTACGATCTGCGCTCTTAAGGCCGAGTAGGGTATTCGATATAATTGGGAAAACCGCAGCCATCCACGCCAAGATCAAGAGAACAACGAAAACACTATCAACCCATATGATAACGAAGGGGGCAATCGTAACGATTGGCGTGACTTGCAAGAACACGGCGTAGGGAAAAAGCATCCGCTCTAGAGTCTTTGATTGCGCGAGCAAAATCGCTATTCCCGCTCCAGAAACACAGGCGAGTATAAGTGCAGCTAACGTAACTTGCAGGGTAACCGCGAGAGAACCCAGAAGGCTTGGCCCGTCCTTCCAAAGTGACGCCGCTATATCGATAGGCCCCGGTAAAATATATGGTGGGACTTCGTACAGTGTTATGACAGTCTCCCAGAGCCCCAATAAAGCGAGACCAAACGCAACCGGCCAAAATAAGCGGCTCATTGGGTTTCACCATTCATGTGTTCGGCAAGGTGCGCTTCAATTTCGGCACAAAGACCGGTGTAGGCATGGCTATTGCGTAAGTCTGAGTCTCTTGGATAATCAAACGGAACTTGGACATCCGCGATGATACGGCCTGGCCTTGGTGTCATCACAAGAATACGGCTCGAGAGAAAGGCGGCTTCCCGAATGCTGTGCGTTACAAAAATGGAAGTCCATTTTTGTTGCTGCCATAGGTCAAGGAGATCTTCGTTCAGCTGAGCACGAGTAAATTCGTCTAGCGCCGCGAAGGGTTCGTCGAGTAAAAGTAAGTCTGGCTGTATGATGAGTGCGCGGGCAATAGAGGCGCGCATTTTCATTCCGCCTGAGAGTTCTCGTGGGTAAGCGTTTTGAAAATCTTTTAGCCCGACCCATTCTAAGACAGTCGAGGCTAGATCTTTAGACCGGGCTTCCAACGCGTTCTCTAGTTTGAGCGGCAACTGCACATTCTCGGAGACGGTCGCCCAAGGCATGAGGGTTGGGTCTTGAAAGACAAAGCTTACCTTTGCCGTGTCTGATGCAAGAGATGATTGACCCGTGGTCGGTTCTGTAAGTCCCGCCACAAGACGAAGCAACGTTGACTTGCCGCAGCCTGATGGACCAACAAGTGAAACGAATTCGCCGTTTGAAAGAGAAAAACTTGTGGGTGCTAACGCGTTTAATCCGGATGGAAACGCCTTTGAGACGTCAGCCAGCGTAAGGAATCTAGGCGTTGAATTGTCCGGCGGCATGCAGCCCTAATCCGCACCACGGAGCACAGCGTCCATGCCAACGCGCTTGCCAATGAATTTCAAGGAATAGGCTTTGGTGTAATCAAGGTCGGCGGAATACACATTATCTTCCGCCATGACATCGAAAAAAGCTTTCCATCGAGATTGGGTCATCATGCCTATTCCATTAAGAGCCGCGTCGCCGCTGTCAACCAGACCGTATCGTCTCAACATCTCGTGCCCATATATCAGCAGCTCGTCTGTCATCTCTGGATTGTCACGTTTGATAAGCGTGTAAGCAGGTGAGGGGTCTCTATATAGAAAGCTGTACCATCCGCGGATACTGGCATCGATAAAACGCTGCACAAGGTCAGGGTCACTATCTATCATTTTCTGCGATGCTTGAATCACAGCGGCATAGCTTGCGTAGCCAGAGTCAGCGAGTAAAAAGACCTCAGGTTCGATTCCAGTTTCGCTGATCACGAATGGCTCACTGGTCAGATACCCCTGCTGAACCGACGTTGGATCAGCAAGAAACGGTGCAACGTTGAATGTATAAGGCGCAATTTGTTTGTCCGTAAAACCGTACCTAACTTTTAGGAAACGCCAAAAACCGATCCGGGTATCGGGAGAGATCATGATTTTCTCTGTCTTTAAGTCAGAGAGTGTTTGGTGGCCACGGGAGGCGTGAGCGATGAGCACCGCAGGGTCTTTTTGAAACATGGCTGCAACCGCGACGACAGGAATTTCTTGGTTGGCGAAATTGAGGGGGATAAAGGAATTCGGCGACATCCCAAAATCTAATCGACCGGCAGCGAGGAGCTGTGAGTGATTAATTTGGGGGCCACCTTGGCGGATCGTCACGTCTAATCCGGCATCTTCATAAAACCCGAGCGCTAGTGCCTGGTAGAAACCACCATGTTCCGCTTGGGCCCGCCAATCCGTGCCAAAGGTTATTTTATCGGCCGCAGACGTTAATGATGAACCACCGACGACAAGACCGACTGCAAATACAATAAGCGCCCGATCAAGACCAAAGATCATGATCTGCTTTCCGCTAAATTTTAAAGGTGTTTGCGCCGCCGCCTGAATCTCCAGAGCTTCCAGCCGGTGCGGCTGCAGCAGCACCGGCACCACCTCCGCCACTCGGTGCCGCTTGGACCTCAAGTGGAAACACTTTGAAGAGTTCTGGAGGTTGCGCAATATTCTTCATTGGCAAACGGCCAACACTAACGAAGTGAGCCGGGACGTTATTCTTGGCCTCAGACTGAATAGCGTCCGAGACCATAATGCCGTCAGCGTCCGCTTTAGGCTCAATACGGGCTGCGATGTTAACACCATCTCCGAACACATCGTTCCCTGTCACCATGACTTCTTCCATGAGACCTACCCCTTAATCTTCATGTATCCCGAACACTTAAGTCGGGTTGTACCAAAATTCTAGCGATTTGCAGCAGTGCCCACCCAAAGCAGGGCCGCAACGGACTGAAATAGAAGCGATTTTAGCCCAGGACGCAACAGACAACAGTTTACCTTAGGCGATTAAGGTTTGCCAAATGCGCGGGCTGTCCTACATCTAATCTAATCAAAGACAGCAGAGTATGCAGATTTCATGACCTTAGAACGCTTAAGTCGCTCAAAACAAACAATAAAATACGTCTGTGCAAGCCTGTTCATGGCCTTAAGTGTCTGGACCCCGCAACATGCGTGGGCTGAAGAGCCCTCTACTCCTATCGTCAAACCTTCCTTCGAAGACTGGCTTTCCATTGTATTGGACCAAGCGAAGGGACGGGGACTGACCTCCAAGACAGTCCAGACCGCGCTCAGCAACGTTACGCCAAACCCACGCGTGGTAGAGCTTGATCGGCAACAGCCGGAGTTTACGCAAACATTTTGGGCCTATTTGGACGGTCGCGTGTCTAGCAACAGGATTGAGCGAGGACGAAAGCTGCTGGCCCAAAACAAAACGCTACTCGCAGGCATCGAAAAGAAATATGGGGTCCAAGGCCGGTTCCTGGTTGCGTTTTGGGGACTTGAAACCAACTTCGGTCAATTTCTTGGCGGCTTTCCAGTAATCGAGTCATTAGCGACGCTCGCCTACGATGATCGAAGGAGTGAGTTCTTCAGAGCAGAGCTGTTTGATGCCTTAAAATCTTAGAACAAGACCATGTCGGCTTAGACAACATGGTTGGCTCGTGGGCTGGCGCTATGGGACAGCCCCAGTTTATGCCATCGACTTTTTCTCGGTATGCCGTCGATGAAGATGGTGATGGTCGAAAAGACATATGGGCTTCTTTGCCCGACGTTTTTGGCTCTGCCTCTAACTATTTAAGCGGTTTAGGATGGGACAATGCATACACATGGGGCAGGGAGGTGCGCCTTCCGGCCGACTTCAACCTTGATCTAGCAGCCTTACGCACAAAGAAGCCTTTGCCATCCTGGCAAGATTTAGGTGTTCGCCGAATTGACGGTCGCGCTTTGCCCAATGCGAATATTCAGGCGTCTGTGATCCTGCCAGCAGGGCACAAAGGGCCAGCCTTTCTTGTTTATGACAATTTTGAAGCAATATTGAATTGGAACCGGTCGCTACTTTACGCAATTTCAGTGGGACATTTAGCAGACAGGTTGATCGGGCTGGGCCCACTTAAGTCTCCGCGGCGAGAAGAACGCCCGTTATCGCGAGGCCAAGTGACAGAACTTCAGGAACGGCTAAACGCACTGGGGTATGACGCTGGAGAACCAGATGGACAAGCAGGACCTAGAACTAGAGCGGCGGTTCGGGCCTTCCAGAAGGCAACTGAGTTACCTGCGGACGGCTACACGGACAAACCCGTGTATGAGGCGGTTATAAAGGCGCGCCACAGAAACTGATGCCCCTCGCTAGTCCTTTCCTTGCTTAGTGGGGTGCTCGGCCATAAAATGCCAGATACTGTGGCGAGTCGGGGAAGGATGCACAATATGCGGGAAACGCAAGGCCTTCGCAGGCTAGCAATAATCAGTCTTTCACTGATGGTTTTAGCGAGCTGTGCGAGTGAACAGCGGGCTCCAGATATCTCTAATCCTGATTTTCCGCCTTACATGCAGCTTGGACGGGATACGAAGGGTAAGATTGTAACCACCTATAAGATTGGTAACCCTTATCAAGTCGCTGGGCTTTGGTACTACCCCGCTGAAGATTTTGGGTACAAGGAAGTTGGCATCGCCTCGTGGTACGGACCTGGGTTTAATGGAAAGCGCACAGCGAACGGCGAAGTCTATGACATGAATGCGTTAACCGCCGCGCATAAGACATTGCCAATTCCCTCTATCGTCCACGTCACAAACCTTGAGAATGGTCGAACGCTCAAGCTTCGGATCAATGATCGTGGCCCGTTTGTTGAAGGTCGTATAATCGACCTATCCTTACGCGCGGCCGAGCTATTGGATGTTCAAAAGAAAGGCACCGCACGAGTTCGTGTAGAATTGGTGCCGGAGGATTCCCTCACACTAAAAAACCTAGCCCTGGACGCAAAAGGTCAGCCGCCTGTTACAGAAATGCCTAGCGTTACTGCAGCACCGCGCGCTTTGGTTGTTGCAGAAACGTTGACACCTCCTGTTCCAACGCCTCCCGTCGGCGCAGTCACTTCAGTACCTTCGCCACCGACCGGGACCATCACAAGTTCGGCCTTGCCTCCACCGCCAATGAGCGACGGTTCATTGTCACCTGCGGTTGCAGCTCCTGCGCCTGGGGCTTTGTTCGGATCCGGGCTCTATGTACAAGCAGGTGCTTTTACGGACATCAACAATGCCCGCAGGCTAGAAGCGCAATTGTCTGGAATGGGGAAGACTGTTGTCGCCATGGCAGACATAGGAGGCCGGGTGTTTCATCGCGTCAGAATTGGACCGGTGTTGGACCAGGCAACAGCCGAACAATTACTGTCAGAAATGCTAAACCAGGGCTATGACGGCGCTCGAATAGTCGAAGAATAGAATAATTTTGCCATCGCATTGCCGCATTGGGGGGCAACAAGCAGACCTATGACACATATCTTCAAATACCTAACCGCGGCCCTCGTAGCAGTCCTAATTGGTGTCTCACAAATACCGTCCTCTTGGGCCATCGATATTGCGGCACGCGAGTACATTCTCGTCGACTTCCAAACGGGAAGTATTCTCGATAGCCAGAAGGCAGATGACTCAATGCCACCGTCATCTATGTCCAAGTTGATGACGGCCTATATGGTCTTTGAAGCAGTTCATTCTGGTGCTTTGTCCTTGGACGATGAGTTCATGGTGAGTGAGAACGCATGGCGTCAGGGCGGAGCTGCCTCAGGCGGTTCGACCATGTTCCTTGAGCCAAACAGCCGAGTTCGGGTCGAAGATCTTTTGCGGGGGATCATCATTCAATCGGGCAATGATGCCTGTATCGTTGTTGCCGAGAATATGGCCGGTAGCGAAGAAGCTTTTGCAGACGAAATGACAGAGCGGGCTAGTGACCTCGGTCTAACAGGTAGTAATTTTGCCAATGCGACCGGATTGCCGGATCCCAATCATTACATGACGGCTAGCGACCTTGCTCTTCTGGCCAGGCTCATCATTACCGACTTTCCTGAATACTATTCTCTCTATGAAGAGACCGATTTTACCTACAACGACATCAAACAATTCAATCGGAACCCACTGCTTTACCGTCCCGGCGGTGCCGATGGCCTTAAAACGGGGCATACTGACATTGCCGGATATGGTCTTACCGCGTCTGCGGTCCGAGATGGCAAACGCTTGATCCTCGTGGCCAATGGCATGGAAAGTACGCATGCCCGCTCAGAAGAAACTGCCAAGCTTATGGATTGGGGGTTTCGTAACTTCACGAATAAAGATCTCTTTCGCGCTGGTGAGATGGTTTCAGATGCCGAGGTCTGGCTCGGCCTTGAGGCAACTGTTCCGCTGATTATCGAGGAAGATATTACTGTCACCATACCGAGGCAGGCCTGGCGCACGCTTGAGGTTAAAGCTGTTTACGACGGCCCGATTGCGGCGCCAGTAGAGAAGGGCACTAAGATTGCAAAACTTGTGATTGATGGTGAGGGCATGTCTCCTCTCGAATACGACCTTGTCTCAGGAGCATCGGTTGCTAAGCTTGGTTTTACCGGGCGCATTCAAGCCGCCGCTTCGCAAATACTGTTTGGCTTTTCCACCAGTAATTAAAATTGTAATCAGCACATTAGAAATAGGAACAGTCTCGTGACACGAGGCCTATTCATCACGCTAGAAGGCGGCGAAGGCAGCGGCAAATCAACGCAGTCAAAGCGGCTTCAAGCTATTCTGGAATCCGAAGGGCATAGCGTTGTGATAACGCGTGAGCCCGGCGGCTCACCTGGAGCTGAGGCGATACGATCACTTCTCGTCACGGGAGAGACAGATCGCTGGGATGGTATGACAGAAGCCTTGCTTTTGTTTGCCGCACGTCGCGATCATGTTGAAAGAACAATCAAACCGGCACTAGACAGAGGCGCAATCGTGATCTGCGATCGGTTCACAGATTCCACTATGGCATATCAGGGATATGGTCATGATCTTGGCCGTGAGCCCGTTGAGCAGCTTAACAAGATTGCTCTTAATGACATCAAACCAGACATCACCTTGATTTTGGATTTAGCGGTTGAAGAAGGCCTTAAACGCGCAGTTTCACGCGGTGGTGACGAGCAACGATATGAAGATATGGATGTCGCCTTTCATCATCGGCTCCGCGAAGGTTTCATAGATATCTCGAAACGTGATCCGAACCGGTGCCATATCATCGACGCGACCGGCTCAGAGGAAGGACGTAGCCTCTCGCCTTCAAAGTGTCGTGTTACCTTTGGTGAAATCTAGGAATGGCTAAAAAACCGAAAGCCTCTGTGCCCGATGATGACGTTCCTCTATCACGGGATAACCCTTACTTCAGCGGACATGATGAAGCGGAACGCACGTTTTTGGACGCCTGGTCGTCTGGGCGTCTTGCCCACGCCTGGCTGATCTGTGGCCCTCGTGGAATTGGCAAGGCAACCTTGGCCTATCGAATGGCCCGTTTCGCATTGTCACAACCCAATGATGTCGATCAAGGTGCCAGCTTATTTGGCGACCCTGATCCTCAATCTGATACCTTGCAGATGTCCGGCGAGCATCCAGTCTTCAGGCGTATCTTAGCTCAGGGCCATGGCGATTTTAGAGCCATTGAACGGGCCTGGGCCGATACTAAGAAGAGCAAGCGCAAAGCCTCTATATCCGTTAACGAGGTCAGAGGGATCGGCAGCTTTCTTCGTTTGACTCCCGCGGAAGGAGGATGGCGTGTCGTGGTCATCGACGCAGCGGATGAAATGAACCGCAATGCCGAGAATGCAGTATTGAAAGTGCTCGAGGAACCGCCACAGAAAGCGCTGATATTCCTTGTCTCTCATAATCCCGCGCGATTGCTGCCAACGATCAGGTCACGGTGCCGACGTTTGGATTTGTCGCCTTTGCCCGCACAGACTGTCTCGACGTTGTTGACCCGTTATCGCCCGGACTTATCGAGCTCAGATACCGGACCATTATCAGTTCTAGCGGACGGGTCGATTGGCCGCGCCATAGAATTGGCGAATGCGGGAGGGTTAGACCTATTCCGAAATCTTATCGGTGTCCTCGCAACTATGCCTAAAATGGATATCAATATGGCCCACGCCTTATCTGATGCGACATTTAAGGGGGAGGGGTTCCGGACCGTTGCCGACCTTTTGACGTGGTGGCTTGCCCGGATGGTTACAGTGACGGCTAAGGATGGTTGGGCGCAGATTCAGGAAATCGTGCCCGGCGAACACGCCATCGCTGACCGCCTGTGTGCCAGTGCTGGCCTTGATCAATGGGTAGAGGTGTGGGAAAAGATCGCCCGCTTATTCGAGCGCGCTGATGCAGTGCATCTCGACAAAAAGCGAACCGTTCTCAACGCGCTTCTCGCCATCGAGCAACGGGCAGCCGGATAACCCGGAAGCCCCGGCCTTGGCGCAGCGCTGGAGTTGGCTATGACTGCCGGATCAGACAAAACTTTCTACGTCACGACGCCGATTTACTACGTCAATGACAAGCCTCACACTGGCCACGCCTACACAACCATAGCCTGCGATGTATTGGCACGCTTTAAGCGTCTCGATGGCTATCGGGTGAAGTTCCTAACCGGGACTGATGAGCACGGCCAAAAGGTCGCCAAAGCAGCCGCTGAAAAAGGCGTCAGCCCACAAGCCTTTACGGATGAGGTCTCCAAAACCTTTAGTGACCTCACTGAAGCTTTGGACGTTACCAACGACGACTTTATTCGGACAACGGAAGACCGCCACACCAAGGCGTGTCAGGCCCTGTGGACCCGGATTGCGGAGAATAACGCACCAGACGGTAAGCCGTGGATTGTTCTGGATACCTATTCCGGTTGGTACTCCGTCAGAGACGAGGCCTATCACACTGAAGATGAGCTCACCAAAGGCCCAGATGGCACGAAACTAGCGCCCAATGGCAACCCGGTCGAATGGGTCGAAGAGGAGAGCTATTTCTTCAGGCTATCCGCCGCTGAACCTCTTCTTCTCGAATACTATGACAACCACACAGACTTTATCGCGCCAAAGAGCCGCCGGAACGAGGTTACCAGCTTCGTAAAGGGTGGCCTCAGAGACCTTTCGATCTCGCGCACCACGTTTGATTGGGGCGTTCCGGTCCCGGGTAACGACAAACACGTCATGTATGTGTGGATCGACGCACTCACAAACTACATGACAGCCGCCGGCTATCCCGATGAGAACGCAGAAGACTACAAAGCCTTCTGGCCAGCCGATTTGCACATGATCGGCAAAGACATCATTCGCTTTCACTGCGTCTACTGGCCCGCGTTTCTCTTGGCTGCCGGCCTGCCATTGCCGAAACGCATCTTCGCCCACGGGTGGTGGACCGTTGAAGGTCAGAAGATGTCTAAATCCTTGGGCAATGCCATTGATCCCAACGCTCTGATCGAGGCCTATGGACTAGATCAACTGCGCTATTTCCTGCTTCGGGAAGTGCCGTTCGGGAATGACGGAGATTTCTCCAAAACGGCCTTGATTCAGCGGGCCAACGGCGAACTGGCCAACGAATTTGGCAATCTTTCGCAACGCGTGCTCTCGATGATTAACAAGAACTGTGATGCCAAGGTGCCAACGCCCGGTGATTTCACAGAAGACGATGCTGAACTGCTCAATGCGGCAGCCTCCATGCTGGAGCCTGTTCGCGAGGCCATTGATCGTCAGGCCTTCCATGATGCACTGGAAACTGTCTGGATCGTAGTTCGGGCCGCCAATGGCTATGTGGACAAGCAAGCGCCCTGGGTCTTGCGTAAAGAAGACCCAGATCGCATGGCCACGGTGCTCTACGTGCTAACAGATGTTATTCGTCTGCTCGCTTTGGTGATGCAGCCGTTCACCCCGCGATGCCTCTGAAGACATTCTGGATCAATTGTCGATCCCCATGGACAGCCGTGATTTTGAGGCTTTTGCCCCTGGACATGCGCCAGTGCCAGGAGAAGACTTACCCAAGCCAGAGCCAGTCTTCCAGCGGCTTGAAATGCCGGAAGCAGAGTAGGGGCCTCATAGCGATGCTCGTCGACAGTCACTGTCATCTCGACTTTCCAGACTTCCAGGATGACCTGGAAGGCGTCGTATCGCGCGCACGTGAGGCCGGTGTCGGCCATTTCCTGACCATTTGCACCCATATCACCAAATTTGAGCAGGTCCGCGCCATTGCAGAGCGGTTCGATGACATGCATTGCACGGTTGGGATTCACCCACACGAAGCCGAAAACGAACCGGAAATCGACAAAGCCCGGCTGATCGATATCGCCACCAACGAACCCAAGGTCGTGGCCTTTGGCGAAACAGGCCTGGATTTTTTCTACGACAACAGCCCGCGCGAGATTCAAGAGCGCCAGTTCCGCACCCATATCCAAGCCTCTCGCGAGGCCGGACTGCCGATCATCATCCACACCCGTGATGCCGATGACGACATGACCCGCATCCTAGAGGATGAAATGGCGGAGGGCACCTTCACCGGAGTCATACATTGCTTTAGCTCTGGCCCACAACTCGCTGAAAAAGCAGTGGAATTAGGTCTCTACATTTCACTTTCAGGCATCGTGACGTTCAAAAAAGCCGAAGAGCTGCGTGAGACAGCGAAGCACGTTCCACTAGACCGGATACTCGTTGAAACGGACTCTCCATACCTGGCGCCCATTCCAAAGCGCGGGAAACGCAATGAGCCAGCCTTCGTTGCGCACACCGCAGCCTGCGTTGCTGAACTGCACGGCCTAACGCCTGATGCGCTTGCGACCCAAACCACAGAGAACTTCTTCCGCTTGTTCAGTAAAGCCACCGTGTAACGACGACCATGGCAGAACCGCAAGAAACGCTCACACCTGAGGGTGATCTGAAAATCACCATACTGGGATGTGGCGGAGCAGGGGGCGTGCCCACGGTTTCCAACGGCTGGGGTGCCTGTAATCCAGAGAACCCGCGTAATAGCCGCAGCCGCGCATCTGTCCTTGTTGAGTCTGGCGAGACCCAGCTTTTGATTGATGCGTCACCCGACCTGCGTGCCCAATGCCTCGACTACCGTATCAATGCATTGGATGCGGTGCTTTTCACCCATGGCCACGCCGATCACACCAATGGCCTTGATGAATTGCGCGAGATAAACCGCGCCATGGGCGGCCCATTGGATATCTGGGCTGATGTCGAAACCATGAGGGATCTTGAGACCCGCTTTGGCTACGCGTTTGAAGGGATCGCGCTCCGGGGCAGCCCATCTTCCGGCCATGGCTGACACCAAACATCATCGATCCGCACCTATGCCGTTCTGCTCCGGTGGCGTAGAGGTGACACCGATCATTCAAGATCATGGGGTTATGGATACTCTCGGATTTCGGATTGGAAACTTTGCCTATTCGACAGATTTAAAAGCCTTATCCCAGGAAGCGAAGAACGCTCTCAAAGGCCTGGATTTATGGGTTATCGGGGCTCTGACCAACATCCGAGACCACATGACTCACGTGAGCCTGGACGAAGCTCTGGAGTGGATTGAGGAGCTCAAACCCAAACGGGCGATCATCACGCATATGGGGCCAGACCTTGATTACGAGGCCGTCTTGAAAAAATGCCCAGCCAACGTGACACCGGCGTACGACGGGCTGATTATTGAGGTCTAAGCCTCACGGCCGCTAATCCGGTGACGCGCCAAACATCGCGAAAATCTCTGGACCAGTGAAATTCTCCGTCTTATTTGCAAATTCATAGAAGGACGGCTTCTCATCAATGAAGACTTGTCCGGTGAATGCTAAACCCTCATCAGAGTCAAATAGCCCAATAGGAACCATTGTTTGCCCTGTTTCTTTCAGTCGATAAAACAGATGCGTGCCGCAGGATTTGCAGAAGCCGCGCTCAGCCCAATCGGATGACGAAAACACAGAAATGTTGTCATCGCCGGTAAAGGATGCGGCTGTGCCACAATCAATCTCCATAAACGGACCGCCACCCCATCTGCGGCACATGTCGCAATGACACGCGCCAACCTCGTGTTTCTCGGGTTTTGCCGTCACGCTAACCGCGCCACACAAACATTTGCCGTGCATCTCTGATTGATCTGACATGTGCGTCTCTCCAGTGCTTCAGGTTGGGCTGTGGTGCAACCCGCAATCTAGGGTAACATCGCAATTGAAGAAATATGATTCTGAACAACGGCTTAGGAGGGCTTTCTTGAATCAAAACCTTAAGTCGATACAACACTACCAGGAACGTAAGAGCGCTCGTAATGCTGCGGATAAACAAATCAGCGACGAGAAAGTCGCCCAGTTAAGGCTTGGTGCTTCTAAATGCCTTACAGGGAATACGATCGGATTTATTGCGCTAGCCACGATGTTGACTACTGAATCGGAAGCGCTGAGCCTTAACAGCTTTGAAGAAACGATATTTAAAGGCGCGACCTTAGTCTTCGGCGTATCAATCTTTCTATCGGTATATGGAGTGCTAGCCGTCGGTTCCGTGCCGATTGGCAAGACTATGAAGGAACTCACGGATGGAGAGCGTAAGATGATAGAAAGATTGTTGTTGGCAAGTGCATCAGGTTTCTTCATTGGACTAGGAGGAGTTCTGTCAACTGCGCTTTACCTCGTATTTCGGATATAGATTAAATCCATAATATACATTATGCGACAAATGGATGTCGCTATATCAGGACTAACCTACCTACATTACGACGGTTGCTATCGCACCTACGGTCGTTGATATCCGGCAGCCAAGCACAGACGCGCACCAACGCCCTGGCGTCCCACAATATGAGATGATCAGCGCGCTTGGTGTCGAACTGGGCGGACGTGATCCTCGAACGGCACATGTCGTCGCCGAAAGGTTAAGCCTTCGACGTATTCCGGTTCGGTGATCCGATCCATTCAAAATGACGAAAGTCTTTGCGCGTAGAATCCCAAGCCACCAAATACCAGAGTGGTGGCAAGATCAGCATCGCTTGCGGCTCAACAGTTCGGCTGGTTAGGGTCCCTTTTGCGTCATGGTACTGGAACCGCAGATGTAACCGTTGCAGAAAGGCTGTCTCGAATGCGGGCAGCAGCGCAGAGTCCATCACGCCCATGTCGGCTATGTTGACCTGTGGCGCGAGCGTCCCGACGTACAGGCAATCCAGAAACCGGCGTAAGTCGCGGACCTTATCCGGCGGCAGGGCTTTCTCGATCTTGGCAAGCCCGGCGTCTGCGAGATCCGAAAAGGGCAAATTTCCGGCTGCACGCATCGACGCAACACTGATGAGAAGTGCAAAGACCTCGGCGACCGAGAGCCGCGCTTTGGCTTGAACCGATTGGGGATCAAGTTGCAGGCCGCCCCCGCGACCAGGTTCAGAATGAATGACAAAGCCCTCGTCGCGCAACGCGTTGATGTCACGCAACACTGTGCGCCGGGATGCGCCAACCTCCTCCGCTAAGTCAGCGACTGTCGACGTGCCGTTGCGGCGCAGGCTACGCACGATGGCGTCATGTCGGAGGCGAACATTCACTTTGTAAGGCTACCCTTTAATGGTGACAGTATTTGTCACCATTAGGCCTTAGTCAAACGCCATCCAAAACAGAAGGCCCCTCGCCTGATCACCCCGAATATTTAAAGAGGAAATAGAATGTCTCATCTAACAGACTTTCCCAAGCCGACTCTCATTCCAGTCAACGGCGTGGACCTCGAAGTCTTTGAATCCGGTCGCGAAAATAAAGGAAACCCGATTGTGCTCTGTCACGGCTGGCCAGAGCATGCGTATTCTTGGCGTTGTCAGGTGCCTGCCCTTGTGGCAGCGGGCTACCATGTCATCGTTCCTAACCAGCGGGGCTATGGCAACTCATCCCGTCCGTCCGAAGTTACTGACTATGACATTGAACACTTGTCGGGTGATCTCGTCGCTCTTCTCCATCACTACGGATACGAAGAGGCTGCATTTGTCGGTCATGATTGGGGGGCAATGGTCGTTTGGGGGCTGACCCTCTTGCATCCGAACCGTGTCAATAAGGTGATAAATCTAAGCCTCCCTTACCAAGAGCGTTGGGAAAGACCCTGGATCGAGGTGATGGAAGAAATTTTTGGCGGCGATTTTTATTTTGTCCACTTCAATCGACAGCCGGGCGTCGCAGACGCCGTATTGAACGACAATACAGCCCAGTTTCTGCGCAACATGTACCGCAAGAACCAGCCCGCTTTAGAGCCTGAGCCAGGCATGATGATGATCAATCTCGCCCAAGCGCAAACACCCCTTGGGGAGTCCGTCATGAGTGAGAATGATCTGGCTGTTTTCGTCTCCGCTTTCGAAGCCTCAGGGTTCACCAGCAGTATCAACTGGTACAGAAACCTTGATCGAAACTGGCAGCTGTTGGCGGACGTGGACCCGATCATCCAACAGCCTACACTGATGATCTATGGCGACAGGGATCTGGTCGCGAAGTCTGAAAACCTGGCAGATTTCGTGCCCAATGTAGACGTGGTCAATTTGGATTGTGGGCATTGGATTCAACAAGAAAAGCCTGAGGAGACAAACCAAGTGATCTTAAAATGGCTGGAACAGCAGGGTACCCCCTAGTCCGAAGAGGGTTTTTTGCCGTCTGTTGTGTCCACTCCTGTCTCTCCCTAGTCTGCAACGGCGTATCACGATCACACCGGATGCTTTGATATTATGCCTGTCCCTCTCCCTGCAGATTCACGTTCGCTTTATCGGCACGGTATGACGCCCGATATCAATCATGATGAGTCGGCGCGGATCAACGTGCTCGCCTCCCTCAATGCGGCTGTGGCGGCGACCCTCAGTTCAGGCGTGAAGCTTGCCTACGAGCAGGAAGCCTTGCCAAAGCTGACGGCTGAGGATCTTGATCTGTCTAACCCTAAGGCGCAGACCGGTGCGACGGTCCGTGAGGCCATTCGGCCAAGTCCGGTTTATCAATCGTGGGCCAGCCTTCGCCGTATGATCCAGGAGATGAACCGGCAGACAGCCCGTCACATCGCACTCAGGCAAATGGGCGACTTACAGGAGCGTGCGGATGTTCTGAATGGGGATGCGAATGATGACGCCCTCACCCTCGATCCATCGCTCAACGTGCCACGCTATCTGGCAAATGCCGATAATCATCTTCAGCCCGGCGGCTATCATACAGAGATCGAGCCTGGTGATATGACGGCTGCGGCCACCTATGATGTGGCCACCTTTGTCACGGCCATGGGTATGTTTGGCCCGAAAGGTGATTCCGGCGGACGAGGCATGGCGAAATGGCTGGCTGAGCGCCACCCGACCTTCAAACCCAAGCGCATTCTCGATATCGGCGCGGCCCATGGCAACAATACCCTGCCCCTGGCTGCAGCTTTCCCCGAAGCGGAAGTCGTCGCCCTTGATGCCGGCGCACCCATGCTGCGCTATGGCCAAGCACGGGCGCGCTCCATGGGGTTTTCGAATGTGCGTTTCGTCCAAGGCGCTGCGGAAGAGATCGATGACTCCCTGGGTACGTTCGACCTCATTCAGACAACGATGGTCTTCCATGAAACCTCAGGCACGGCCCTGCCCGAGATTCTGAAACGCATATACGCGGCGCTTAACCCAGGTGGGCTGACGACTAACCTGGAACAGCCTAACTTCACCCCAGACACGCCAGTGTTTGATCGGTTCCTGCGCAATTGGGATGCTTGGTACAACAACGAACCTTTTTGGGTTCAGCTGCACGGCATGGATTTTCAAGCGGCGTTACACACGGCAGGGTTCCACCCGGACAAGTGTATTGAAAGCGGCGTGAACCCAGACCTGGAGCCAGACCAATATCCGTCGTGGGCAGGCCGGATCAGCCGACATGATCATGAACACTCAAAGCCTGAACCGGCAAAGCAGGGCTACAACGGCGAGAGCTGGTATCTGTTCGGTGCTTGGAAATAGCCCTTAGAGGGAAAACCCGAGCTGATTTTCATCCACGTCCTTCGGGGGTTGGTGCAAATTCTTCGACACCGGTGTGGCGATGAGGTTCGTGCCTTCGTAAGGCCGGCATAGGCGTTTCAATGCATGAGGCGTCGCACCGTCAGACAGCCAAATGTCCGTCATCTCATCGGTTAGGATCACCGGCATCCGATCATGAATCTCGGCGGCCATCTCATTGGGTTCTGTCGTCACAATCACGAAACGTTTTTGGCCCTTTTTTGAGTCGATCATAAACAGGCCCGCCATAACGAATAGGCCGGCCCCCTTACCCTCTAAGGAAAACTGCCAGGGCGTGCGAGAGCCATCGACCTCTTTCTTCCATTCGTAATACCCGGTAACTGGTACCACACAGCGATGATGCTCAAAGGCATTCACAAAGCTGGGCAACACATCCATTGTTTCACAGCGGGCATTGATGACGAGGCTGGAACGTCCGGTTGGCGGCGGAAAGCCCCAAGTGCCTAAGTCCAATCCCCGCGTCCCATCGACTGCTACGGATATGAGGCCATTGATCCCCTGGCTTTACAACGGCTGTCGGTTGCAAGCCTGCTTTCTTTAAGGGCCCACTGACAATGGAAAGACCACAAAGGTCTTGAATCTCTTTCCACGATTTATGGCCTGAAAAGCTTCCGCTCACATTACAAACCTTACTGAAGCGAAAAACGGGCATGGAAGGAAAAACCCTGCCATGCCCGCATTTTTCAAACGTGATTTCAGAAACCGTTTAACCCGCATCGCCTTGCAGGTTCAGCCAACGGCTTTTCTTATCCATCAAGCCCTTCATTTCTTCTCGGGATTGCGGCAGTTCTGCCCGCGTAACATCTAGGATGTTCATGGGCACTTCCTGGACGAACTGGTCGAAGACCGGCTTCACGACTTCCATCGGGTAGCGCGGGATCCGACGGTCTTTCCGCAATTCACCGATATTGAGCTCAGCCTCAACGATGGCTTCTTCACCGCCTTTTTTCTGAGCTAAAATTTTACCGCCCGGGGCGAACGATTAACGAATTCCCGCCAAAGCCTGGTGGGAAGTTCGGGTTTGAGGGGAACGTGATGTTCGACATGCCAGAATAGACATTGTTGTAGTACGCGATCGCCTGGACATCGACTTCAGAGAAAACCAGTCGCAGTACGCAGCATGATCTCAACACCGCGCATGGCAAAGGCTGCAAATACGAACGGGTCAATCTGTACGGTGCTCACCGCAATATTACCGAACTCGGTTTGCAACACTGGGAATTCTTCTTCGATGCCGTACTTGGCACGGAACTTGTCGTGGACATTCTCAATGGTCGTGGTTGGTATTTCCCCGCCGTCATCCGTGTATCGAGAAGCGTTACGCGGTTTTCCAATAGGTATGCTTGATCTCACCATCCGCGGCCAATGACAGGGTTCAGGCCTGAGAATATGACCGGGCCAGTCTGGGTCGGTCGCATAGCTACCGAAGATCACATAGGTGTCACAGGCTTTGGCGAACTCGCCGATGGCTTTGGTTTCTGGCCCTGGGACCTGAATGGTAAACTTCAGTTTCTCATCGCGCGTACCGGAGGAATAGCCAGTCAACGGAAACTCATTGAACAGAATGAAATCGGGCTTCTTGCCTTCCGTGCAGGCTTTGTTGATCCAATAGCCCATACGCCGCACGTTTTCTTTAAGGCCCGCTTCAACGCTCTCTGCTTCCTGCAGCAGCATCGGTTCATTTTGAACGACCTTGAGGACAACAACGTCCTTCTCTAACGGAACCGTAGGGTATGAGCCATCAGGGCGAACCAATTCTGGAACCGGCTGCGCGATGGCCGCCACGCTCCAGACACTGGCGAGCAATGCTCCGCAGAGCCCTATGGATTTCAACATCGGTCGTTTTTTCATGGCCGTCTCTCCTCTGGTTCGGCTTTATATATGCATCTATGAGTTTACGGTGCCCGCGCCCTTGAGTTGAGTCAATTACTTACTCCGGAGCGCAACGATTGGATCGAGGCATGCCGCCCGGAGTGCTGGAAATGCCCCGAAAACAATGGCAATTCCGAGTGATATCAAGAACGGATATGTGGCGGCTTCCCAGGTCAACACCATGGCCCAGCCGGTGATCTCGCTGCCGATCAAAATACAGGCGCCACCAACAACGATGCCGGTAATGCCGCCCAGAATAGCGAGCAACACGGACTCAGTCAGGAATTGAATCAGAATATCCCTTGGTAAAGCGCCAACTGCCATGCGCAACCCAATCTCACCGTAGCGCTCCCTCACAGACAGCAAGGAAACAGCCAGAAGGCCGACACCACCGAGCCCGAGAGCGAGAGCCGCCAGTCCAAGTGTGAGCTCGCCAAAAGAGCCCTTCATCTGTTCCTGCGTGGCCAGTAAAGAGTCCTGATCTTGAATCTCGAAATCGTCTTTGAAGTTTGGACGATCATGTCCGTGCTCATCACGAAGCAAGGCGGTGATATCTGCATTGGCGATTTCAATAGCTGGTTGCGACACGGCCTGCACGAAGATGCGCGAGAGATAATCTGTATTGAGGACACGGCGTTGTGCGGTTGTAACCGGCACGATAACCTGGCCGTCATCTGAGGTGCCGTCCGGGTTCAACCCCTTGCGTTTTAGAATACCGATGATTTTAAACGGAATCTTACCCACCAGCACACGCTCACCAATGGGCCATTCACCAAAGTAGAGATCGCTCACCACGTTGGCGCCGATCACCGCGACGCGGCGGTGCTGATCAATGTCGTCTTGGTCGATGAAGCGCCCAGCAATCAGTTTAAACTTTTTGGTCTCTTGAAACTCTGGCGTCGTGCCCAACACGGTAAAGGATTGTGTGATTTTTCCGACTTTGAGAGTCCGTCCACCATCCGCAACTGGGGCGGCGCGTTCGACGCTATCCAGCGCATTGATCCATTCCCAATCGATCAGCTTGAGCGTGCGGTAAAGCTGGCTAGACCCGCGCAAGGCATCTGTCTCGGTGCGGGCGGCATTCACCGCCATCAGGTTTTCGCCGAGTTGCTCGAGGTTTTTCTGAAAGGCCCGTTCGGCCCCTGCCCCTGCGCCGATCAGAATCGCGACGGCCGCAATACCAATCGCGACGCCACTGATAGACAACATCGCACGCGCGCGGGACCGATTGATCGCCCGAAAAGAAAAGCGGAGATTTTTATGCCACCGCATATTCAAGCAACCGTATTACCGAAGAGCATTAACTGGGTCGAGGGCTGAGGCTTGCCGCGCCGGCATAACACCCGCAAAGATTCCAACCAGCACCGCCGCACCTAATCCAAGAGCTAATGAGCCAGGCGTTACGACCATGGGAACGTCGCTCATGTTGCCGTACAAAATCGCCGCAATCACACCTATCCCTGCCCCAAACACACCTGAGGTTACAGCGACAAAGATCGTCTCTGAGAGGAACTGGAAGTTGATCTGCCCATCTTCGGCGCCAACAGCTTTACGAATACCAATCTCTGGTACGCGCTCTTTCACCGCCATCAGCATGATGTTGGCAATAACAATGGCAGCAACAAGGAGCGCAACACCGGCTGCCGCTGGAAGATATCGGCCTAGAACACGGTTTGCATTGCCAACGATATCTTTCACCAGCTCAGGCGTAATAACCACGACATCATCTGGCTCACCAGCATTGAGAGAATGACGCTCGCGCATCAGGACTTTGATATCCTCAGCAACCGTCTCAACGTTATCCGGATCGTCGATAATGACCCGACCGGCAAAGACGTGATCAACATTCATCAATCGACGCATCAACGTTGTAACAGGAACATGGATCTCGTCGTCCTTGTCAGCGCCGTGGGTGTCTATGCCTTGAAGCTCGAGCACGCCCTTAATGCGTAAGGGAACGGAACCCGCTTGGATTTGTTTACCGATTGGATTTTCATCACCGAACAGCGCCTCTGCTGCACGTTGCCCAATAACGGCGACGCGTGATCCTGATTCAATATCTTCAGATGAAAAGTAATCGCCTTCGGACACGCCACGCAGCCAGACCGCTTCTGTCTGGTCGGTATAGCCGTAGATGCTCATTTGGCGAGTTTCACCCTGATAGCGAATGTCTTGCCCAGGAAACCATTGCATCGCGCCAGTCATCATAACACCGTTAATCTGGTTCTCTATCGCTTCAAAATCTGCCACCTTGAGCGACGTCACTGGTCCACCCGCGCGCGGCCCCATATGTCCGCCACCTGCGACGACGTTAATCGTTGCCGTCGAGAACGACTTATTGACCGTATCCATCATGGCTTGTTCAGCACCGACGCCCATAGCACGCATAAAGATCAACGCCGTGACGCCAACAATAATACCGATCGCCATAAAGAACGTGCGCAGCTTGTAGCGCATCATCATCCGTGCGCTGCCTGCGAAAAGAAGTTTCGTGTTCATGCCACATCTCCCATTTGGGTTTCATTGGTAACATCACGCAATTCACTCAAACGGCCATCATCAATCCGCACCGTCCGTTTCGCTCGTTTCGCCAAATTTTCATCGTGCGTAATCACAACGATTGTCCGACCGTCATCATTGAGTTTCTGCAACAGGTCCATGAGGTCTTCGCCCGAGGCTTTGTCCAAATTCCCCGTTGGCTCATCGGCCAGAATCAATTCTGGGTCAGTTACCAAAGCACGCGCAATGGCAACACGCTGTTGCTGCCCACCAGAGAGTTCCTCCGGGTAGTGTTTCATGCGCTCACCCAGGCCAACACTCTTCAACGCGTCAATGGCCCGTTGCTCCGGATTGTCGGCGTTTGAATAGACCAAGGGTATTTCGACATTCTCGATGGCATTGGTGCGCGGCAAAAGATGAAACTGCTGAAAC